>NZ_JBQFSK010000031.1:0-501 GCF_056537925.1 Ruegeria sp. BI7 | reverse complement strand
GGGCAGCGCAACGCGCGAGGCCCGCGAAGCGATGGGCTTCCGCGTTCTAGATAATCTGAGTGACTTTTTCCAAGGCCGTGAACCACGTGACCGGGTGATCTGACACCCTGTTCACCCCGAACAATGACTGCTGATGCGGCCTTAACCGCTGCATCGACCCTCTTCCACAGGAGATATGCCCCGTGAATGTCCCGCATCGTCTAGACGGTTTTTTCACCCAATCCCTATCCGACCGTGACCCTGAGCTTTTTGGCTCGATCACATCTGAGCTGGGCCGCCAGCGCGACGAGATCGAGTTGATCGCGTCCGAGAACATCGTCTCTGCCGCCGTGATGGAGGCGCAGGGCTCGGTGATGACCAACAAATACGCCGAAGGCTATCCTGGTCGGCGGTATTACGGCGGCTGCCAATTCGTTGATATCGCTGAAAACCTGGCCATCGACCGCGCCAAGCAGCTGTTTGGGTGTGACTTCGCCAACGTGCAGCCGAACTCGGGCAGCC
>NZ_JBQFSK010000030.1:0-554 GCF_056537925.1 Ruegeria sp. BI7 | reverse complement strand
CATGATTACTCCGAGCCCGTCTGTTCAATTCGTCGAATTGCATTAAAAGACCTGCCTGCTATCAGGCTACGCAGGCACTTGGATCACTGGCGAGTGGCGACGGAACGCGACGCAAACTCCATGAGGCGCCAGAACTTTGGGCAATCCATATGGGTCTCTGCCGGACAATCCGCCACGTGACGCAACGCATCGCGTAGCCGGGTGAGACCACGGATTTGTTCATCAAGAGTATCTGCGCGCAGGTGCAATTCAGGGCGTGGCAATTGCGGAGTGCCATCATTGGCGAACATGTCCTTGATCTCAGCAAGTGAGAATCCCGCCATTTTTCCTAAAGAGATCAAAGCAAGTTGCGTCGCGACGCGTATCTCGAATTGCCGTCGAAGCCCATTCCTAGCGGCGGACTGGATCAGCCCGATCTCCTCATAATAGCGCAGTGTTGAGGGTGGGACGCCGCTCCTTTTGGACAGGACGCCAATATCAAGAAGTTTCATGGTTGACCTCAAGTCGACTTAAAGTGGCAGGATAGCTCCTCACTGGCACATGAGACAAGAGAG
>NZ_JBQFSK010000029.1:0-722 GCF_056537925.1 Ruegeria sp. BI7 | reverse complement strand
TCCGGCCATTGGTAAAGATGAACGACCGTTGCATCGCGTTGAAATCGATATTCCCATCGCCATGGCGCGCAACGAAATCACCTATGATCAATGGATGGCTTGTGTCCACGATGGCGGGTGCGGCGGGTATTCTCCAAACAATGTGATCTTAAAACTAAATGAGAACCGGAAGCACGTCAGAATCCCAGTGTACGACGACCATCCCGTTGTCAACGTGTCCTATCTTGATGCGCAGGCCTATGTCGAATGGCTCAACGAAAAGGTTGGCGTTCAAGCTTACAGGTTACCCACCGAGGCAGAGTGGGAATATGCAGCCCGAGCAGGAACGCAGACACGTTTTGCGCAAGGGGATGAGCTGACATCTGAGCAAGCGAATTTCTATGGGCGCGGAACGGAACGACTAAGCGGCGTTCCGCGGCCGGATTTGCTCTCTCGGATGCTTCCAGTTCCGGTGGACGAATTGGATGCGGCCAACGAATGGGGGCTACGGCATATGTCTGGGAACGTCAACGAACAGACGCGGTCCTGCTACACCAATGAATATGCTGGCTGGTCCACCTCAAGTGAATGGTTGCACCAAAGCGAAGTTGAGAGTTGTAAGCGCGTATCTCGAGGGGGTGCATTCAACACAGGAATGGACTCAGTCCGCGTGGCGTCTCGAGGCTCAGGATCTGAAACTCATCGTAGCCAGTATTCCGGTTTTCGCGTTGTTCGCCAAATGA
>NZ_JBQFSK010000028.1:0-1028 GCF_056537925.1 Ruegeria sp. BI7 | reverse complement strand
TTGACCTTGGCTTCGACGGCGCTGTTGCCGTCTTCGCCATTGGCGGCCAGCCCGTCGACCACTTCGATGATCCAGTCGGCGATCTGGCGGAATTCGACCTCGCCAAAGCCGCGGGTGGTGCCGGCGGGCGAGCCCAGGCGGATGCCGCTGGTGACGGTCGGTTTTTCCGGGTCAAACGGCACGCCGTTCTTGTTGCAGGTGATATGCGCGCGGCCCAGGGCCTTTTCGGTCGCGTTGCCCTTCACGCCTTTGGGGCGCAGGTCGACCAGCACCACATGGGTGTCGGTGCCGTGGGTCACCGTGTCCAGACCGCCCTTGATCAGTTGATCCGACAATGCCTGCGAATTGACGACGACCTGCTTGATATAGTCCTTGAACGCAGGCTGCAGAGCCTCGCCGAAGGCCACGGCCTTGGCCGCGATCACATGCATCAGCGGGCCGCCCTGAATGCCGGGGAAGATCGCCGAATTCACTTTCTTAGCGATATCTTCATCATTGGTCAGGATCATGCCACCACGCGGACCGCGCAGGGTCTTGTGCGTGGTCGTCGTCGCCACATGCGCGTGCGGGAAGGGGCTGGGGTGTTCGCCTGCCGCAACCAGACCGGCGAAATGCGCCATGTCCACGTGCAGATAGGCACCGACCATGTCGGCGATCTCGCGCATGCGGGCAAAGTCGATCACGCGCGGGATGGCCGAGCCACCTGCGATGATCAACTTGGGGCTATGTTCTTTCGCCAGCGCCTCGACCTGATCATAATCCAGCATGTTGTCTTCCTTGCGGACGCCGTATTGCACCGCGTTGAACCACTTGCCCGACTGGTTCGGGCGCGCGCCGTGGGTCAGGTGACCACCGGCATCCAGGCTCATGCCCAGAATGGTGTCGCCGGGTTGGATCAGCGCCTGGAACACGCCCTGGTTGGCCTGGCTGCCCGAGTTCGGCTGCACGTTGGCGAAGTCACACCCAAACAGCTGCTTGGCGCGGTCGATGGCCAGGTTTTCAGCGATATCAACGAATTGGCAGCCGCC
>NZ_JBQFSK010000027.1:0-1439 GCF_056537925.1 Ruegeria sp. BI7 | reverse complement strand
CATTGGCGAAGGCCTGCAAAACGCGGGCGTCCGTATTGCCCGGCCCCGGACCAGCAGCCAGTGTCTCGGGGATCTCAAGCGGGGGATAAATCTGAAAAGTCATTCGATCCTCCTTGATCGTCGGCGTGGTCAATCACGCCCAAGTATCGCGTTGTGGATCAGGAAAGCGTTGCTTGCATCATTGCGCAACGTAACTTACTACTGCTTTGGGACTTCTAATAGGATTAGAAAAAAACTACCCGTTTTGGCAGAAATACCGCGGTATACCAAATTAGTACCTATTCTTACGGGTAGGTTTTTGGGTTTTTGGATGTAAAATCAATGGCAGAGCCTTCACAGCAACCGATTAACGTTATGCTTGCCGACAACAATCCACTGGTATTGTCGGCTATGTCCGAGATTTTCGAGCGTGATCCACGATTCTCTCTGGTGGCAACATCAGCAACCGCCGAAGGCTTCTTGGGCGCGGTTATGAGAGTTCCGGTCAAGGTCTGCGTGATCGCCTGGAATTTGCCGGTCTTGGGCGCCGCCAAATTGATCGAGGTTCTGCGTGAACAGGAGAACGCGCCCCGTTTCGTCGTATATGGAGACGATGCCGGAGACGTGCCGCGCCTTGCTATGCAGGCAGGAGCTGCGGGGTTCGCATCCCGGTCAGGTGAGGTCGATGTTTTGCTGGAAACTTGTTCGGATGTTGCCCGAGGCAAGATGGTTTTTCCGTTCATCGATGTTCGGAAAATGCAGCAGGATCCAATTCACAGCCTGTCTCGTAAAGAGCGCGTCATCCTTGAAGCGTTGGCCAAGGGCCTATCCAATCGCGAACTTTCGAAGGACCTGCAAATCTCGACAAATACCGTCAAATTTCACCTGAGCAACATCTATGAAAAGCTCTCGGTTAAAAACAGGGCGCAAGCGATTGCATTCTACTATTCTTCTGGCGCAGCCTCAGATTAACAGATTTGCTCCTATGGCCGAGCATTTATTAGCTATCACGCAATATGTGGAAGCCCAAGCAGGCCAAAACGCTCGAATTTAAGCTTTCAGAACGTCGCAGCAAACAGGTCGCCACAAAGTTCTTCGCCAAGATGCTGGAGGTCAACGGCCTCCCACGAAAGGTTGTCATCGGCAAAAGCAGCACAAACACTACGGGTATCAAAGCAACCAACAGAATGCTCAAGGGTTTTGGTTGCCCGATACCAATAGAGATGGTCAGGCGGAAGTACCTGAATAATATCGTCGAACAGGACCACCTGTTCATTAAGAGGCGAACAAGACCGATGCTTGGGGTTAAGGCCTTCGCATCAGCCAAGGCAAGCTTGGACGAGATCGAAATTGTGCACATGATTACTCCGAGCCCGTCTGTTCAATTCGTCGAATTGCATTAAAAGACCTGCCTGCTATCAGGCTACGCAGGCACTTGGATCACTGGCGAGTGGCGACGG
>NZ_JBQFSK010000026.1:0-1964 GCF_056537925.1 Ruegeria sp. BI7 | reverse complement strand
GCCGTTCCGTTCGGTGTGTTTTGGTTGTGTTAGTTGTGTTTTGTTTATGGTGTTTCTGATTGAGATGACTGAGTGAGGTTGGGCTGATGAGCATGAACCCTTTTATCAATCGCGTTTCCAGCCTTTCGGGGCCTGCGCGTGATGTTTTGCCTGTTGCGCCGTCGGATGTAGCGGATTTGTCGGATGTGGCGATTGGTCTTTATGTTGAGGCGGGCGGGGCCGTGGTGATGACCACGGTGCGAGGGGAGACGCGCACCGTTCAGGTGACGGATTTTTCGATCCTGCCGGTGGGGGTTACGCGTGTGCATGCGACCGGCACGACGGCGTCGGGCATTCATGCGCTTGTGCTGACGTAAAAGTATCCGCCGTTCACGGCGCACAGCCCTGCCACCGGACTTCCGGCGGCGGGTTTTTTGTATTCTCAAAACCCCTCTGTCGGGATCAGTCCGCGCCAAACAGATCGCGTGTGAAGACCTTGTCGCTGACATCGCGGATCTCGTCCGAGATGCGGTTGGCGAGGATCAGGTCGGCCTGCTGCTTGAAGGCGTCAAGATCGCGGATCACCGGTGAGTGGAAGAAATGATCCTCGCTCAAAACCGGTTCATAGACGATGACCTGGATGCCCTTGGCCTTGATCCGCTTCATGATGCCCTGAACCGAGCTTTGGCGGAAATTGTCGCTGCCTTCTTTCATCACCAGCCGGTAGATGCCGACGGTTTTGGGCCCTTTCATCAGAATCTGATCGCTGAGGAAATCCTTGCGGGTGCGGTTGGCATCGACGATGGCGCGGATCAGGTTCTGCGGCACATGGTTGTAATTGGCCAACAGCTGTTTGGTATCTTTGGGCAGGCAATAGCCGCCATATCCGAACGAGGGGTTATTGTAATGCGCGCCGATGCGCGGGTCGAGGCTGACGCCTTCGATGATCTGGCGCGGGTCCATGCCGCCGGCCAGGGAATAGCTGTCGAGCTCGTTGAAAAAGGCCACGCGCATGGCAAGGTAGGTATTGGCGAACAGCTTGATCGCCTCGGCCTCGTCGGGGTCGGTGAACAACACCGGCGCATCTTTTGAGACTGCTCCTTCCAGCAGCAGCTCGGCAAAGGTCTTGGCCCGGTCCGAGCGTTCGCCGACGATGATCCGGCTGGGATGCAGGTTGTCGTGCAGCGCCTGCCCCTCGCGCAGAAACTCTGGCGAGAAGATCACATTGTCGGTGCCAAACCGCGCGCGGGCATCGGTGACAAAGCCCACGGGGATGGTGGATTTGATCACGATGACGGCATCGGGGTTCACTCTGGTGACCTGGTCGATCACCGTATCGACCGAGCTGGTGTCGAAATAGTTGCTGCGCGGATCATAATTGGTCGGGGTGGCCACAACGACAAAATCTGCCCCGCCAAACGCGGCTTCGGGATCGGTGGTGGCGGTCAGGTTCAGCGTTCGGTTGGTCAGGAAGTCGGTGATATCGGCATCCTGGATCGGGCTTTCGCGCTGGTTGAGCATGTCCACGCGCGCGGCGGACACATCCAGGGCAACAACGTCGTGGTTTTGCGCCAGCAGCACGGCGTTGGACAAGCCAACATAGCCAATCCCGGCAATCGCGATCTTCATATCTTGGTTCCTTGTGTACCCAGGGTCGGCACGCCCGGTGCGATCATAATCGTGTTTTTGGTGTGTGATAAGCTTTTGAAAGACGTGAAGGCAATGAACCGACCCGGGCGGCCAGCGCGCTTGTGCTGATTGGGCGCGATGGCGATGCCCGGGTGGGTGACTTAATTTACCGCGGCATTGATTGGCGTCGTGACAAGGGATGGGGTGATCTGGCTGATGGTGCGGCCCCATTTTGTGACAGGGTTTTCCGCGATGAAAATGATGTCGTTTGAGCGCAGCTGGAATTGCGCGGCCAGGGTCAGCTGTGCGGCGTTGCGGATATCAAGGTGCCAGGCGGTGACGGCGCCGAACTCGCG
>NZ_JBQFSK010000025.1:0-2973 GCF_056537925.1 Ruegeria sp. BI7 | reverse complement strand
CCATAATAGCGCCGCCCGGGATAGCCTTCGGCGTATTTGTTGGTCATCACCGAGCCCTGCGCCTCCATCACGGCGGCTGAGACGATGTTCTCGGACGCGATCAGCTCGATCTCGTCGCGCTGGCGGCCCAGCTCAGATGTGATCGAACCAAAAAGCTCAGGGTCACGATCAGATAGGGATTGGGTGAAAAAACCGTCTAGACGATGCGGGACATTCACGGGGCATATCTCCTGAAATTGGTTAGCCGGTCCAGCCAAGGCCAGCGGAAATAGCGTTCATGGATTGCAGTAGCGGCACAGGGACTGATCCTGCTTGCGATTTGTTTCGGGCTTGTTGCAGCAGTTCGACTTGCAGGGCGTGAATGCGAGCCAGCTCCGCCCGTTTGCGATCAAATCGTTCGCACAGCCGGGGAAAACGGTGACCTATTGTCTGACCGCCAGTCAGAAACTGCACAGCGCTGCAAGCGTTATCGAATTCTGTTTTGATCGCCTGAGAGATGCTTTGGCGGATATACTTATCGCGCACCAGTTCGCCGTATTGCGTGGCGATGCCCATATCAGCCTGATAGAGCGATTTCTCCATCTCATCGACAGCGAGGCGGAACAGGCGAGATTTCTGAAACATTTCTTGCAAAACTTCGTCACCGCGCGAACCTCGGAACTTGCGAAAGCTGGCCATTGCTGCACCAAACCCGTACCAACCGGTAATCAGGTGGCGGTTCTGCGACCACGCAAAAACCCATGGAATAGCCCGCAGATCATCGAGACTAGCTGCGCCGAACCGACGGGTCGGGCGGGAGCCGATTTTTAGGCGAGCAAGTTCCTCGACGGGGCTGGCCTGCTGGAAGTAGTCCAGAAAACCCGGCATCTGCAGAAGCGATACATAGGCTGTTTGCGACAGTTCCGATAGGGCATCCAGCGCATCGTCAAATTCGGGCCGGGACGGGGTTTCGCTGGGGTTAGCCGTATGTCGAAGCGTGCTTGAGAGCAGTAATTCCAGATGCGCTGCAGCTGTGCCGCGGTTAGCATACTTGGTCGAAACAACCTCACCCTGTTCCGTAACACGCAAGCGTCCGGCTATGGTTCCGCTGGGTTGTGCGGCGATTGCGCGCCCGGTAGGTGCTCCGCCCCGGCTGACTGAGCCGCCGCGCCCATGAAAAAATGTAGCCTTGAAACCTTGCGAGGCCAGTGCCGTGACAATCCTGCGTTGCGCGCGTTCCAATTCCCAAGTTGAACAGAAATAGCCGCCATCCTTGCCACTATCTGAGTAACCCAGCATCACCTCGATCACGTTACCTTCGGTTTTAAGGCTGCGGCGGGAAAGCGGAACATCAAGAACGTCCAGCAATATCGCTGGGGCATTGCGCAGGTCGGCAATCGTCTCGAACAGTGGGACCACTGATAAATCCAGAGTTTCGGACCCGAATCCTGCGTATCGGGCCAGAAGATAGACACCGAGAATGTCGTCGGCGGAACGGGTCATTGACAGGATGAATGGTCCGATAGCCTTGGGGTCTGGTCCCGATCGAACGCTGTAGACAAGTGTCAGGAGGGCAAGGAGCTCTTGGGCCTGATCACTCAGCGCTTCCCGATTTTGATAGGGCAAGTTCTGATCCGCCAATTCGGCCCGCAAACGGGCAGACCATTCGGGCGTACCATATTCCAATGCCTGCCCGGATTGTGACCAAATTTCGGCCAGAACATCGGTTGTGACGGTGGAATTCTGGCGTATGTCCAGCGTTGCGGTACGGAACCCAAAAACCGCTGCGGCCCGGCTCAGTGGGCGGATATGTCTTCGCGCCAGATTTTCGGCTTTGACCGCGCATAAAGCGGCATCAAGCGCGTTTAGATCGTTCACGAATTGCGAAATGTGGTTATAGCCGTCTTTTATCAGCCGAAGGCGTATGGCATCCAGAGCCTTCCGGAACGGTTCGTTCTGATTGCGGCCAGCGTCCGGAGCCCGGTCGACAATTTCTTGTACACGTGTCCTGTGTGGTTCGGGCAGAGGCAATATGAGCGCACTGATACTCAGCTTGCTTGCGGCTTGTTTAAGGGCTTGACCGTAGAGGTCCAGAACCGTTTTGCGCCCACGTTGTAAGGCCAGCGCGGTCATCTCTGTCGTGACATTCGGATTGCCGTCCCGGTCGCCTCCGATCCAGCTGTGAAAGCGAATACTGGGCGTTTTGCTCAAGGTCTTTCCCAGCATGTGCAGGCAGGCTTGATCGAACCGATCCATGACTTGCGGGACAGCGTCAAAGATTGCGTCCCTGAAGAATTGCAAACCCCACTCGATCTCATCGTGCAGGCTTGGTCGCGTCAGGCGAAGTTCACCGGTCAGCCACAGGAGGTCAATTTCACCTTCCAGGTTTTTAAGCAATTCGGCGCGCTCAGTTGGGGTCCAGCGTTGCGTTTCAAGACTGACAAGGTTGCGATAAATCCGCCGGTGGATTTCCAGTACGGTGACCCGTTTGGCCTCGGTTGGATGCGCGGTTAGGGTGGGTCCGGCACACAGATTAGCGGTCAGTTTTTCCATTGGGCTGTCTGCCAGGGACAGGTCAGACAACACCTCGGCAAACCCGCCTTCGACCGCTTCGGGCCCGCTATTGGTCTCGGTCAGTCGACGATCTCTGACTTCGGCGTTTTCATCAATGATACGCAACAATTGGAACCAGATCGACAGGGCCTGCAAATAGGGCGTCGCCTCGGGCCCGGTGGGGATGGATTGCAGCGGTGAGGCCCCGGCCCATGTCGCTACATGCGGCGCCCGTTTCATCAAAATGTTCCGCCACAACGCCCGCAGTTCCGAGCGCAACCCATCAGCATAGCTTGAACGGTTCAGGGGGGACTGAATATTTTGGGCCAGCGCTTGCATCAGATCACCCGGTCACGTGGTTCACGGCCTTGGAAAAAGTCACTCAGATTATCTAGAACGCGGAAGCCCATCGCTTCGCGGGCCTCGCGCGTTGCGCTGCCC
>NZ_JBQFSK010000024.1:0-2988 GCF_056537925.1 Ruegeria sp. BI7 | reverse complement strand
TCAAGCTGTCAGGCCTTCGGGCTCTGGCAAGGCATTGGCGCGGCAGCAGGCGGTCAGCGTGTTGGCCAGCAGGCAGGCGATGGTCATTGGTCCGACGCCACCGGGCACGGGTGTGATCGCTCCGGCGCGTTCGGCCGCGCTGGCGTAATCTACGTCACCAACCAGCTTGTTCTTGCCGTCCCGTTCAATTCGGTTGATGCCCACGTCAATCACTGTTGCACCTTCCTTGATCCAATCGCCCGGAATCATCTCGGGGCGGCCAACGGCAGCAACGACGATATCTGCGCGGCGCACAACTTCCGGCAGGTCCTTGGTGCGACTGTGTGCGATGGTCACGGTGCAGCTGTCACCCAGCAACAACTGCGCCATCGGCTTGCCCACGATATTCGATCGGCCCACAACAACCGCATCCATACCCGAGAGCGAGCCATGGTAGTCGCGCAGCATCATCAAACACCCCAGCGGCGTGCAAGGCACCATCGACTTCTGCCCGGTACCCAGCAGTCCCACGTTCGAGATGTGGAAACCATCAACGTCCTTGGCCGGGTCAATCGAGTTGATCACCAGATCTTCGTTCAGGTGTTTGGGCAGGGGCAACTGCACCAAAATACCATGCACGGCTGGGTCGTTGTTCAGCTTGTCGATCAACGCCAGCAGATCTTCTTCGGACGTGTCGATGTCCAGCTTGTGCTCGTACGAGTTCATGCCGACCTCGACGGTCATCTTTCCCTTGGACCGCACATAAACCTGGCTTGCTGGGTCTTCGCCTACCAGAACCACGGCCAGGCCGGGGGTGATGCCGTTTTCTTCTTTCAGCTTTGCGACCTGGTCGGCCACCTGGCCGCGTACTTTTGCGGCAAAGGCCTTACCGTCGATAACCTGCGCTACCATCCTTTGATCCCTTCTTTTCAAAAACGGATCGGGCGCACAAAGCGCCCGGTTCTTCATTCGGGGCCGAGCACGCGTTCTTCGCGGGCAATCGACCAGTCAATCAAGATGCGCCAAAGCTTCTCGGCAAGATCGGGGTCCATGCCCAACTCGTCGGAACTTGTGCGCACGCGCTGCACCACATCTTCGACACGATCCGGGATGCGGGCGGGTAGCCCCTCGCCGGGTTTCAACTGAGACGCACGATCTATGTAAGTTGCGCGCGCCACCAACATTTCAATCAATTGGCGATCCAGCTTGTCGATCTGAACCCGCAATTCCCGCATCGAGTGGCAGTCCTGCGGCGGTATCAGAGTGGGCATTTCAATCTCCTGCGGTCCGGGGATACCCCCGGACCACGAGATGTATCATTCGGGCGCTTAGAACAAGCCCTCGATCTCACCTGCGTCATTGAGGCAGATGGATTCCGCAGCCGGTTTGCGTGGCAGGCCGGGCATGGTCATGATCTCGCCGCAGACAACCACGATGAACCCGGCACCTGCCGACAGGCGAACCTCACGCACCGGAACCGAATGGCCGGTGGGCGCGCCGCGCAGTGTCGGGTCGGTCGAGAAGCTGTATTGCGTCTTGGCCATGCAGACCGGCAGATTGCCGTATCCGGCCTCTTCCCATTCGCGCAACTGGTTGCGAATCTTGTTGTCGGCCAGAACCTCGTCAGCGCGGTAGATGCGCTTGGCGATGGTTTCGATCTTTTCGAACAACGGCATTTCGTCGGGGTAGATCGGTGCAAAGTTCGCAGCACCGTTTTCGACGATTTCCACAACTTTCTCAGCCAGAGGCGCAGAACCGTCTGAACCGAGCTCCCAGTGACGCGACAGAACTGCTTCGACACCATGTTCGGCGCAGTAATCCTTGACGGCCTGCACTTCGTCATCGGTGTCGGTGACAAAGTGGTTGATGGCGACAACAACGGGCACGCCGAAGGATTTCACGTTCTCGATGTGACGGCCCAGGTTGGCACAGCCCGACTGAACCGCGTCGACGTTTTCGGCACCCAGATCGGCTTTGGCAACACCGCCGTTCATCTTCATCGCGCGCACGGTTGCGACCAGAACAACTGCCGACGGAGCAATACCCGCCTTACGGCACTTGATGTTCATGAATTTCTCGGCACCCAGATCAGCACCGAAACCCGCTTCGGTGACAACATAATCGGCCACTTTCAGAGCGGTTTTGGTCGCGATGACCGAGTTACAGCCGTGTGCGATGTTCGCGAAAGGACCACCATGGACAAAGGCCGGGTTGTTTTCCAGCGTTTGCACCAGATTCGGCTGCATCGCGTCTTTCAGCAGAACGGTCATTGCGCCTTCGGCCTTGATGTCGCGGCAGTAAACCGGGGTCTTATCGCGGCGATAGGCCACAATGATGTCACCCAGACGCTTTTCCAGATCTTTAAGGTCGGTGGCCAGACAGAGGATCGCCATGACCTCGGACGCCACGGTGATGTCAAAGCCGGTTTCACGCGGGAAACCGTTCGACACGCCACCCAAGCTGGCGGTGATCTGACGCAGCGCACGGTCGTTCATGTCGACCACACGACGCCACGCAACGCGACGAATGTCGATCTCGCACTCATTGCCCCAGTAGATGTGGTTGTCGATCATCGCCGACAGCAGCGAGTGGGCCGAGGTGATGGCGTGGAAGTCACCTGTGAAGTGCAGGTTCATCTCTTCCATGGGAACAACCTGCGCGTAACCGCCACCCGCAGCACCACCCTTCATCCCGAAGTTCGGGCCAAGCGAGGCTTCGCGGATACAGATCATCGCGTTTTTGCCGATGCGGTTCAGGCCATCGCCCAGACCGACGGTGGTGGTGGTCTTACCCTCACCCGCAGGGGTCGGGTTGATCGCGGTCACCAGAATCAGTTTGCCGTCTTCACGACCTTGAACCGAGTTGATGAAGTCCTGGCTGACCTTCGCCTTGTCGTGGCCGTAAGGCAGCAGATCGTCACTGGAGATGCCAATTTTCGCACCGATTTCCTGAATCGGCTTCTTGTTCGCCTCACGGGCGATTTCGATGTCGGATTTGTAGCTCATTGGG
>NZ_JBQFSK010000023.1:0-3897 GCF_056537925.1 Ruegeria sp. BI7 | reverse complement strand
TGAAAATGATGTCGTTTGAGCGCAGCTGGAATTGCGCGGCCAGGGTCAGCTGTGCGGCGTTGCGGATATCAAGGTGCCAGGCGGTGACGGCGCCGAACTCGCGGGCGTCGGTTGCGGCGCGCAGCACATAAACCTCCGATGCGTCGCCGGTTTCCTTGGCGATGCCACCGCCGGTGTCGAACAGCGCATCGGCCAGGGTGGCCGCGTGGTTGAACGGCAGGGCATAGCGGCCCTGGGTGCGGACCTCGCCGGACAGGTAGACATAATCGCGATCGACCGCATCCAGTTCGATGGACTGAACAAAGTTGTTGCGGCGCTCATCCAGATCGGCACGGCGCAGATTGACGGCCACGTTCAGCTCTTGCAGGGCGGTCTGGCGGCCTTCCAGCACGGTCTCGCGCAGGGCGATCTGCTGGGCAAAGTAGCGCTCGGCCCGGTCCAGGTCATAGTCGGTATCGACAAAGACCGAGTCATCGGCGATCAGGTTGAGGTTCTGCAAGGCGGTGCGCGCATACAGATCTTCCAGCGGGATCTGATACATCTGCCCGTCGCGGTAGATGCGCACCGAGGAATTGTCGATATCGCTGACCGAGACCGACCCGGCGGCCGACAGCGCCTCGCCCAGGGTCAGCTGGGTCAGGGTGATGGGTTGGATGCCGGGCTGGCCGACGGCACCGCCGACCGAGACGCGGCGGGAATTGAACTCGGCAATTTCCAGGCTGAAGGTGGGGTCGATCTGGTTCTCCACCAGACGCTGGAACAGCAGCGCCTCGGCCTCGTCCACGGTCAGGCCAACCAGCCGCACGCGGCCGACATCGGGGATGTTGATCGAGCCGTCATCCTGCACGGTATAGCCGTTGCGGCTGTTCTGCGCGGCCAGCAGGCCCGACAGCTCTCCGGCGGTGCCTTGGGTGGATGGCGTGGACAGCACCAGCACGTCGCCGATGCCAATGGTGTAGGGGCCGGGGTTCACTTGCGGTGGCGGGTCCAGCTGCAGCCCGGCGCGTGATCCGTCCTGGGTCGAGGGCGCCTCGGGCAGGGGGCCGGTGCCGCGCAAGCTGGTGGAGGAGCCCGATCCGGTTGACAGACCAAACACCGAAGGCAGGGTTTTGGGCGCATAAGGCGAGCGGTTGGCCACCAGCACGGTCTCGGGCGTGACCGGCACGACACGGACCTTGCCGGCATCCGACACGCCTGCGGTCACCGCGGGGCTGCGGTAGATGGTTGAACATCCGGCGATCAGGCCGCTCAGGGCCAGCGCACTGAGAAGAAGGGGGAAATGGCGCACGCGCTGTCCTTTGCTGTTCAAAATCTCAACTCTCATCGGGCACCACCTTTATGACCATGTTGCCCAGGAAATCGCCGGTCCATTGCGAGGACTGGACGATGCGGCCGGTGCTGTCCTGCACCCAGTAAATGTTGCTGAAGGTCTCGGCCACCCCATAGCACTCCTCTTGCCGCTTTTGCGCGGCAACGGGCGTGCCCTGCAACACCACCGGGTCAGACCCCAACGGGGTGATCCGGCAGCGATAGGCGTGCAGCTCGATCTCGTCATTGCCGTTGAGAAAGCTGTGGAACCGCTCGGCCCGGCCCGAACCGCCGCTCAGGATCAGCGCCGCGCTTTGGCTGACATCCGATCCGGCCAGACCGCCGCCGAACCCCTTGGCCGAGGTCAGCAGCCCCTGATCCAGCGTGATGGTGGCGCCATCCGCACTCAGCCAGGTCTGAACCCCGGCGCGCTCGGTCTCCAGCAGCATGACCCCGGCCAGATCGCGGGCGGGAAAGCCGACTTCAAGCCGCGGCGGGATCGGGCGGCGCGCGGCCAGCGCCTGCGCGCGCGGATGGAACCGGGGCGCATTGGGAAACAGCGCCCCCTTCAGCAGATCGACATCTTCCTGCGCGTCGCCGCAGGAGATCAGCATCAGGGCCAGCAGGGCCAACAGGGCAGGGCGGCGCAGGGCTGTCATCGCCAGAACCTCCCCCAGCCGCGCGACAGGTTCTGCGCGCGGGCCTCGCGGGTGACGCCATAGAGCCGGTTGCGCACATGCAGTCGCGCGCCGCCATCGCGCAGAACGGGGCGGATGGTCTGAGCGATCTTGTTGCGCGACGGACGCCCGGTCAGCCATGAGACCGGGATTTCCAGCCGGATACCCTTGTCGAACGAGCCTTCGCCGAACTCTTCCGAGCTGACATTGGTCAGGGTAAAGAAGGCCCCCACCTTGAAGCCGTTGTTGAACTCGCGATCCAGCGTGAAGGTGGCGCCATAATCGCCCGCCAGGTAACGCCCGACATCGACCTGCGCGTGATACTCGCCCGGCAGATCGTAATAGGCCGAGACATGCCCGGTGGCGACGGAATAATCCTGAAAGCCGAACAGCACGTCGAAATCGCGTTGCACCGCATAATTGGCCTCGGCCCCCAACGCCAGACGGCTGTTGGTGGGATACCACAGCAGTTCCGCCGACAGCCCGCCGAACATGGTCTCGAGATAGCCCAGCGTGGTGCGGGCATAAAGGTTCGTGCCCGGCCGCCACAGATACTCGCCGGTCATATGTTCGATCCGCAGGTTGGATTCGCGGGCATAGATCGCCCAGTCTGAGCGCACATGCGGCAGCGGCGAATCCGAGACCCGGGTGCTGTCATCCAGCGTGCTGAGGATCGGCAACCGCAGCCCGGTTGACAGGGTGAAGCCCGGCGAAAGCGTGTAATCCAGCCCCAGCGCGGCGCCCACCTCGTATCGCAGCGGGTCGTCGGGGTCGAAGAAGGAAAAGTTCAGATACGGCCCAAACCGATAGGAAAAATGCGGGTAAGCATCCGTAAGAATGCCGCCCTGTACCAGCGGCAGCGTGTCCGACACCTCGGCCCGGGCAAAGCTGCGCCAGGCATTGTCGGGGTCGTGTTCCAGCTCATACAGGTCGTCGCGATTGACCCGCACCGCGCTCAGCGGCACGCCGTTCGACATCAGAGCGATGTCGAAATGCTCGGTCTGGGCGGGTTCCTCATTGGTCAGCACGCGGGCGGTGCGCCCCAACGCCTGGGCGGCCTGACCATAGGTGGTGTTCTCGACCCCGACCTGAACCGTATCGCCGGTCTCCGACAGATAGACCAGCCGCAACCCTTCCTGCGCCAGCGCGGCCTGCATCCGGGACCGGATGTCGCCGGTCGCGCGGTCCGCTGTTGCGGCAGCGGTCTGGGATCTGGGCTGCAACGGCGGTGGCGCGGCACCTTGTCCGCCCGGCGCCACCGATTTGCGCGGGTCGACGAAATAGCTCAGCGTCAGCCCCAGTGTGGAGCCATATAGATAAGATGTGGTCAGCTGCGTGCCATTGTCGAACCGGTACTGGACCCCGACATTGATCGGGGATCTGACCCGGAAACTGTCGTTGACCGCTTCCTGGCTGTACAGATCGGGGGAATACTCGGCCAGAAAGGTCAGCCGGTCATTATATTGCCAGCTGGCGCCCCCAAACAGCGCCGCATCGCCACGGAACCAGTTGCCGAATTCCAGCTCACCGCCCTGACCGTTCGAATTTGGCGGCGGCCGGGTGTCGAACCGGCTGCCAAACACACCCAGCGGGTTCGAAAACGCGCCCCGCCCCGCCATGCGGCCCCAGCCGATGCCACCGGTCAGCTTGAGCCGGTCCTGAATGGTCTTGGTGGCCACAAAATACTCGGCCGCATAGACGCCGGTACCGCCAAAATCGCGCAACCCCATCACGATGGCCGGGCTGTGCCGACTTTCCTCGCGCAACCGGAAATGGATGTCAAAGCTGCGGTCATACCGGGTGGTGTCTGGCCCATCCAGCCTGTCGATCACCGCATAGCGGAAGCTGCCATGCACCCAGGGCAGCATCTGGAACGTCATCGTCCCCCGCCCGCTATTGCGCAACCCCGCAG
>NZ_JBQFSK010000022.1:0-4325 GCF_056537925.1 Ruegeria sp. BI7 | reverse complement strand
TCAGATCACCCGGTCACGTGGTTCACGGCCTTGGAAAAAGTCACTCAGATTATCTAGAACGCGGAAGCCCATCGCTTCGCGGGCCTCGCGCGTTGCGCTGCCCAGATGCGGCAGCATCACGAGGTTGTCACATTGCAGCAGATCCGGGCTGATGCGGGGCTCGCCGTCGAAGACGTCCAAGGCCGCACCACCGATCATGTCGAACATCAGCGCCTGAATCAGAGCCCATTCATCAACCACCTCGCCGCGCGCAGTGTTGATCAGGAATGCGTCAGGCTTCATCAGGCTCAGTCGGCGCGAGTTGATCAGGTGCCGGTTCGCGGAGCCGCCGGGGCAGTGCAGTGACACAAAATCGCACTGGGGCAAGAGATCATCGATCGTGTCCACCTGTGTTGCGTCGCACTGGCCCAATACGTCCGCGGCCACCTCGCTGCGGTTATAGACGAGGACGTTCATACCGAACCCGTGATGGGCACGGCGAGCCATTTCCTGGCCGATCCGGCCATAACCGATGATGCCCAGCGTCTTGCCGCTGACCTTTGTGCCCACAAGATGCGTCGGCCGCCAGCCGGTCCACTTGCCGGAGCGCAATTCGCGTTCGCCCTCACCTGCCCGGCGCGCAACCATCAGCAGCAACGTCATGGCCAGATCGGCCGTACACTCGGACAGGACATCCGGTGTATTTGTTACCGTCATGCCTAGCTCACGCGCCGAAGGTTCGCAGATATGGCTATAGCCGACCCCATAATTGGCAATGATCTTGGTCTGCGCGCCAGGCACATCCAATGCCTCGGCGCTGAGCGTGTCGGTGACCGTGGGTAGGACAGCATCATAGGTTTTCAACGCCCGCCGGATGTCTGCCGGGGACATTGGCTTGTCCCCGGTATTCAGCACGGCGTTGTAGTTTTCGGCCAGTTGCGCCTCGACGGCGGCAGGCCAGCGACGGGTGACTAAGACCGAAGGTTTAACCATCACGCAGCCTCCATCACTCGTGCGATTGTCTCACCAATCACGGCGGGGTTTTCGGCCACGGTCACACCAGCAGCGGACAGGATTTCAACCTTTTCGCTGGCGCTTTCGCCAAAAGCCGAGATGATCGCACCGGCGTGCCCCATGGTTCGACCTTTGGGGGCGGTCAATCCGGCAACATAAGCAATGACCGGTTTTGTAATGTGATTGCGGATGTATTCCGCGGCTTCAGCTTCCTGCGGACCGCCGATTTCGCCGATCATCGCAATGATGTGGGTATCCTCGTCCTCTTCAAACCGTTGCAGGATATCTTTGAACGAGGACCCGTTGATCGGATCGCCACCGATACCAACACTGGTCGAAACGCCAATGCCACGTTCTTTGAGCTGTGCTGCCGCCTCGTACCCCAGTGTGCCCGAGCGACCAATGATGCCGACATTG
This sequence comes from Ruegeria sp. BI7, assembly GCF_056537925.1. NCBI lineage: Bacteria > Pseudomonadati > Pseudomonadota > Alphaproteobacteria > Rhodobacterales > Roseobacteraceae > Ruegeria > Ruegeria sp. BI7. The sequence goes on along the minus strand of NZ_JBQFSK010000022.1, from coordinate 2,915 downwards.
CCAGGCAGGTAGATATGGCCCGGCATGATACCCAGCAGAGCCTTACCGGGGCTGATTGTACCGGCGCAGTTCGGTCCAGTCAGAACCATACGTTTTTCTCTGGGATAACGGTACATGTACCGCTTGACCCGGATCATATCCTGCGCCGGGATACCGTCGGTGATACAGACACAGTAGCGAATGCCCGCATCAGCAGCTTCCATGATGGAGTCTGCAGCAAACGGAGGCGGAACAAAGACCAGACTGGCATCCGCGCCAGTTGCCTCAACGGCCTGTTTCACGGTGTCAAACACCGGTACACCTTCAACGGTTTCACCACCCTTGCCGGGAACAACTCCGCCGACAACATTGGTGCCGTAGGCCAGCATATCCTTTGTGTGAAAGCGCGCCATGCGTCCGGTGATGCCCTGAACGATGACGCGGGTGTCGCGGTCGAGAAGTATGCTCATTACACGGCCCTCATCTTGGTGTTTTGGGACAGATCGTTCTGCCATGCGCCCACCGCCCGTTCAGCGGCTTCCATCAAAGTGGTGGCGCGGATGATCGGTAGGCCGGATTTGGCGAGAATCTTTTGACCTTCTTCGACATTCGTACCGGCAAGTCGCACGATGACCGGGATGTCGATATCCAACTCACGCAGCGCCTGCACAACGCCCTCGGCGACCCAGTCGCAGCGGTTAATACCAGCAAAGATATTGACCAAAACCGCCTGAACGTTCTTGTCGGACAGAACCAGTCGAAAGGCCTTGGCCACGCGCTCGGGTGAGGCACCACCACCGATATCGAGGAAGTTCGCGGGCTCGCCCCCGGCCAGTTTGATCGTGTCCATCGTGGCCATGGCCAGACCAGCACCGTTCACGATGCAGCCGATATTGCCGTCCAAACCCACATAAGACAGCCCACGGTCCGCCGCGCGGCTTTCACGGGGATCTTCCTGGCTTTTGTCGCGCAGTTCAGCGATCTGCGGATGACGGAACAGAGCGTTGTCGTCAAAGCTCATCTTTGCGTCCAATGCCAGCACACGGTCGTCGCCAGTGATAACCAGTGGATTGATTTCAACCATCGTGGCGTCCAGATCGCTGAAGGCGGCGTAACAGCCCTGCAACGTCCGTACCATTTGCTGAACCAGACGAGCCTCAAGGCCCAGATTGAAGGCTATCTCGCGGGCCTGGAATTCCTGCAGTCCAACTGCGGGTTCCACGATTGAGCGCACGATGCTGTCCGGGCGTTCCGCCGAGATCTCCTCAATCTCCATCCCACCTTCAGACGAAGCCACGATCATCACCCGCTGGCTGGAGCGGTCCAGAACAAAACCAAGATAGATCTCGCGATCAATCGGCACAGCGGACTCGACATAGACACGATAGATGCCTTTACCTTCCGGTCCGGTCTGATGGGTCACCAGCTTGCGGCCGAACATCTCGTCACAGGCCTCGTGGATCTCGTTTTCACTGTTACACAGTTTGACGCCACCCGCTTTGCCGCGGCCACCCGCATGGACCTGGGCTTTGACAATCCACTTGTCTCCGCCCAGTTCGCGGGCGCGATAGGCCGCCTGTTCCGGGCTATAGGCCAAGGCACCTGACGGTACGGCGACGCCAAAATTCGAAAGAACTTCTTTCGCCTGGTATTCATGGATATCCATCTGCATTCCTCCCGTTCATGCAGTGCGTTCAAGCAGCGATCGATGTGCCGTAACGGCTTTCGAGCAATGCCTCGATCTCTTCGAAATCGACATTGCCGCCCAGTTCCCTCATGGCTTCGGCAAACAGGCGGACGATCCGGCTGACGGCCTGGCGGTTGAGCTGATTGAGGATTCCGATGCGTACCTGAACCGGCGCGCTGAGCGTCGGCCAGATCCCAAAACCCCTTGCCCGACAGTTCTGCACCAGCTCCATCTCTCTCCCGGCCAGTTCCGGCGGCAGATTCAGCACGACCAGGCTGGGCATGTCCGAAGTCACCTCGCATCCCATGGCCGTAACAGCATCGCGCAGCACGCGTTCATGGGTCTTGTAGGATGCCGACCGTCTGGTCAGACCTTCCTGAAGTGTCAGACGCAGGGACTCATGGAACGCTGCAACGGCATAACCGGAATGGGTTCTGTGATAGGTCCCCTTTTCGACGTCCTGACCGTCGACAATACCCCAGTGACGCGCCTCAAATAGAGGATTGTGGACATAACTGTAGGCACCCGTCGCTCTGAGGGATTCAACAAAGGCATCTGTAAAGCTGACCGGCGCATAGGTCAGCGGCAGGCAGCACAGGCCCTTCTGAGGGCAGGAGGCCCAACCGGCGATCCCCGGATAGTCATCGATCGAAAAGTCATCGACGCCCAACGACGAGACCGCATCGACCAGGCCCATCACCCCATGACGCTCGCATGCGTCCGAGAAGCCACGCAGATCATTGACGCGACCCGAACCCGTTTCCCAATGCGCCATAAAGGCCCATTTCGGTTTGTGCTGTTCCAGCGCGGCTTCAACCAGTTCACCAGTGACCGGCTGTCCGTGCGGAACATCAACGACCGTTACGCTGGCGGCCTGTGGATCAAGCGGGCTGGCGGCATGCTCCTCGGGCGTGGCCGCCTTGATGCTTAGGGTCAGCGCATCAATGCCGGAAAAGGTGCCGTTGGCAAAGGCCACGACTTTATCACCGGGCATCACGGCGGAGAACATGGTGTCCAATGCGCTCCAGCCGGTACCGGCCACAGCAAAGGTATAGGTGTTATCGGTTCCCCAGATATTGCGCAGCATGTGCTTGCATTCGACCATCCCGCGCAAAACGTCGCCCTGCATGTGATCCGCAACCCCGGCATTGGCGAAGGCCTGCAAAACGCGGGCGTCCGTATTGCCCGGCCCCGGACCAGCAGCCAGTGTCTCGGGGATCTCAAGCGGGGGATAAATCTGAAAAGTCAT
>NZ_JBQFSK010000021.1:0-4466 GCF_056537925.1 Ruegeria sp. BI7 | reverse complement strand
AAACGCACTCCTCTCTACGATCTCCATGTTGAGTTGGGAGGCAAGCTGGTTGATTTTGCTGGGTGGGAGATGCCTGTTCAGTATCCGCTGGGGATTATGGGTGAGCATAAGCAGTGTCGTGAGAAGGCGGCGGTGTTTGATGTGTCGCATATGGGTCAGGTGATCCTGCGCGGTGAGGATGTGGGCGCGAAGCTTGAGGCGATCTGCCCGCAGGCCTATGCGACGCTGAAGGAAGGCAAGGCGCGGTACGGGTTTTTCACCAATGCCGAAGGCGGGATCATGGACGATTTGATCGTGTCGAATGCGGGGGATCATTTCTTTGTGGTGGTGAACGCGGCGCTGCGGCATCAGGACATTCCGCATATGAAAGCGAACCTTGAAGGCGTTGAAGTGACCGAGATCTTCGACCGCGCGCTGGTGGCGGTTCAGGGCCCCAAGGCCGAAGATGTCGTGGGCGAACTGTGCCCGGTGGCGCGGGACCTGAAGTTCATGGAAACCACCGTTGCCGATATCAACGGTGTCGAATGCCGCATCTCGCGGCTGGGCTATACCGGCGAGGACGGGTATGAGATCTCGATCCCCGAGGATAAGGCAATCGAGGTCACCAAGGCCTTCCTGGCGCATGAGGATTGCGAACCTGCGGGTCTGGGCGCGCGCGACAGCCTGCGGCTGGAGGCGGGTCTGTGCCTCTATGGCAATGACATCGACCAGACGACCTCGCCGATTGAGGCGTCCCTTGGCTGGGCCATTCAAAAGCGCCGCAAGGAAGAAGGCGGTTTTCCGGGTGCGGACCGCGTACAAAAGGAACTGGCCGAGGGTCCGGCGCGCAAGCTGGTGGGCATCAAGCCCGACGGCCGCGCCCCCGCGCGTCAGGGTGTGGAAATCCAGTGTGCCGAAGGCAATACCATCGGCCAGATCACCTCGGGCAGCTTTGGCCCCACGGTCGGCGGTCCCGTTGCGATGGGCTATGTGAGCAAGGGTCATGGTGAGCCGGGCGAGAAGGTCAATCTGATCATCCGGGGCAAGGCGCAACCAGCGCAGATCGTGGCGCTGCCCTTCGTCAAACAGAATTACAAGCGTTGAAGTCAGGAGAGAGAGACATGGCAACCTATTATTCCGAAGAGCATGAATGGCTGACCGTCGAAGGGGACACGGCCACTCTGGGCATCACCAAACACGCGGCTGAGCAGCTGGGTGAAGTGGTGTTTGTCGAGCAGCAGGAAGCGGGCGACGAGTTCGAAAAAGGCGGCGAGATCGGCGTGATCGAATCCGTCAAGGCCGCGTCCGAGCTTTATGCGCCGGTCGATGGTGAGATCACCGAGGTCAACGAGGCGCTGGCCGACAACCCCGGCGCGCTGAACGAAGACCCCGAGGGCGAGGCCTGGATCTACAAGATCAAGATCGCGGATGCCGCGCAGCTTGAGGATCTGATGGACGAAGCCGGCTACAAGTCCTTCATCGGGTAAATCTATGTCGGAGCCCTGTCCCTGGGGCTCCGCCCGTTCGGGCCTGAATCTGTCCACCGGACAGATTCCGGGACGGCCCTCACTCTCCGCCGGAGGCTCCCGCAGTCTCCGCCGGACCTGACCTTTTCGACAGGAGCGCTGCAATGGCCTTCAAACTGACCGATTACGAAGCCTATGACTTCGCCAACCGCCGCCACATCGGCCCGTCGCCCACCGAGATGCGCGACATGCTCAAGGTGATCGGCTTCAAGACGCTGGACCAGCTGATCGACGCCACGGTGCCGCCTGCGATCCGGCAGAAAGAGCCGCTGGACTGGGGTCCGGCGATGACGGAACGCGATGCGCTCTTTCACATGAAAGAGGTGGCGAGCAAGAACAAGGTTCTGACCTCGCTGATCGGTCAGGGCTATTACGGCACCACCACGCCGGCACCGATCCTGCGCAACATCCTGGAAAACCCGGCCTGGTACACCGCCTATACGCCGTATCAGCCCGAGATCAGTCAGGGCCGTCTTGAGGCGCTGTTGAACTTCCAAACCATGGTCAGCGATCTGACCGGGCTGGACGTGGCCAACGCCTCGCTGCTGGACGAAGCCACAGCCGCTGCCGAAGCGATGGCGATGGCCAAGCGCGGCGGTCGCTCCAAGGCCAACAACGCGGCCTTCTTTGTCGACCGCAACTGCCACCCGCAGACCATCGCGGTGATCAAAACCCGGGCTGAGCCGCTGGGCATCGACGTGCAGGTCGGCGACCCCGATGCGCTGGATGCAGGTGCCGTCTTTGGCGCGATCTTCCAGTATCCCGGCACCCACGGCCATGTGCGCGACTTTACCGCCGAGATTGCGGCGCTGCACGAACACAAGGCGATTGCCATCGTCGCCGCCGACATCCTGTCGCTGGCGCTGCTGAAGTCACCGGGCGAGATGGGCGCGGATATCGCCATTGGCTCGACCCAGCGCTTTGGCGTGCCAATGGGCTATGGTGGCCCGCACGCCGCTTATATGGCGACCACCGACAAGCTGAAGCGGTCGATGCCCGGCCGGATCATCGGTGTCAGCATCGACAGCCGCGGCAACAAGGCCTACCGCCTGTCGCTGCAAACCCGCGAGCAACACATTCGCCGCGAGAAAGCCAACTCGAACGTCTGCACAGCGCAGGCGCTGCTGGCGGTCATCGCCTCGATGTATGCCGTGTACCACGGCCCCGACGGCATCAAGGCCATCGCGCAATCGGTGCATCGCAAGACCTCGCGCATGGCCGCGGGTCTGGAAGAGGCGGGCTTTGCCGTGGAACCGGAAGTGTTCTTCGACACCATCACGGTTGAGGTCGGCCACCTGCAGAACGTCGTGATGGAGGCCGCCGTGGCCCGTGGCGTCAACCTGCGCAAGGTGGGCGACAGCAAAGTAGGCATCAGCCTGGACGAACAGACCCGCCCCGAGACCATCGAGGCCGTCTGGGGCGCCTTCGGCATCGACCGCAAGGATGACAGCTCGAACGTGGCCTACCGCCTGCCGGATTACGCGCTGCGCGAAAGCGCCTATCTGACCCATCCGATCTTCCACCAGAACCGGGCCGAGGCCGAGATCACGCGCTATATGCGCCGTCTGGCCGACCGCGACCTGGCGCTGGACCGGGCGATGATCCCGCTGGGGTCCTGCACCATGAAGCTGAACGCCACGATCGAGATGATCCCGGTCACCTGGCCCGAGTTTGGTAACCTGCACCCGTTCTGCCCCGAAGATCAGGCGCAGGGCTATCACGAGATGATTGCGGATCTGAACGACAAGCTGTGCCAGATCACCGGGTATGACGCGATCTCCCAGCAGCCCAACTCGGGCGCGCAGGGCGAATATGCGGGCCTGCTGACCATCCGCAACTATCACGCATCGCGGGGTGAGGCGCACCGCAATGTCTGCCTGATCCCGACCTCGGCGCATGGCACCAACCCGGCCTCGGCGCAGATGGTGGGCTATCAGGTTGTGCCGGTGCAGGCGGATGAGAACGGCAACATCGATGTCGCCGATTTCCGCGCCAAGGCGGAAAAGCACAGCGATCATCTGGCTGCCTGCATGATCACCTATCCGTCCACCCATGGCGTGTTCGAGACCACCGTGCAGGAGGTCTGCCAGATCACCCATGATCACGGCGGTCAGGTCTATATCGACGGTGCCAACATGAACGCCATGGTCGGCCTGTCGCGTCCCGGTGACATTGGCGGCGACGTCAGCCACCTGAACCTGCACAAGACCTTCTGCATCCCGCATGGCGGCGGCGGCCCCGGCATGGGCCCGATCGGCGTCAAGGCGCATCTGGAAGAGCATCTGCCCGGCCACCCGGAATACGGCAGTGCCATCGGCCCGGTCTCGGCCGCGCCCTTCGGCTCGCCGTCCATTCTGCCGGTCAGCTGGGCCTATGTGCTGCTGATGGGTGGCGCGGGTCTGACCCAGGCCACGAAAGTGGCGATCCTGAACGCCAACTACATCGCGGCGCGTCTGAGCGAGGCCTATCCGATCCTCTACACCTCGGAAACGGGCCGGGTGGCGCATGAATGCATCCTCGACACCCGTCCCTTGGACGAGGCGGCCCATGTCAGCGTCGACGACATCGCCAAGCGTCTGGTCGATTCAGGCTTCCACGCGCCCACCATGTCCTGGCCGGTGGCCGGCACCCTGATGGTCGAGCCCACGGAATCGGAACCCATGGCGGAACTCGACCGTTTCTGCGACGCCATGCTGTCCATCCGGGCCGAGGCACAGGACATCATCGACGGCAAGATCGACGCGGACAACAACCCGCTGAAAAACGCCCCCCACACGGTGCGCGATCTGGTCGGCGACTGGGACCGCCCCTACACCCGAGAACAGGCCTGCTTCCCGCCGGGCTCCATGGGCGTCGACAAATACTGGTCCCCCGTCAACCGCGTCGACAACGCATATGGCGACCGAAACCTCGTCTGCACATGCCCACCAATGGACGCATACGAAGAAGCCGCAGAATAAA
>NZ_JBQFSK010000020.1:0-5993 GCF_056537925.1 Ruegeria sp. BI7 | reverse complement strand
TGGTTGCGGGAGTAGGATTTGAACCTACGACCTTCAGGTTATGAGCCTGACGAGCTACCGGGCTGCTCCATCCCGCGTCAGTGTCAGATTTGTATCATCGTTAGAGAGGTGTTTTGGGCTTTTACTAGGTTTGGCGGTGACCTACTCTCCCGGGGCTTAAGCCCAAGTACCATTGGCGCGGCAGTGCTTAACTTCCGGGTTCGGGATGGGACCGGGTGTTTCACTTGCGCTATGACCACCAAACCGAGGAAAAGCCCATGTCGACTTTCTTGCTGAGCAAGAAAGCGACGGGTGGCAGGCAGCGTCTTTGCGTGCAAAGGCGCGTTGCCACTCGGTTGTTATGTCACCCCTTTACGGGGTTTCACATCAATCAACGTTGTCCAACTCAAGGTCGGTGTATGCTTTTGGTCTTGTTTGATCGCCTACCGCTTCGCTACTTGAGGCGGTGAGCTTTGTCTTTCTGTTACTGGATCAAATCAAGCCTATCGGGCGATTAGTACCGGTCAACTGAACGCATTACTGCGCTTACATCTCCGGCCTATTGACGTGGTGGTCTTCCACGGCCCTCAGGGAGACCTTGTTTTGAGGGGGGCTTCCCGCTTAGATGCCTTCAGCGGTTATCCTGTCCGATCATAGCTACCCAGCACTGCCGTTGGCACGACAACTGGTCCACCAGTGGATCGTTCACCCCGGTCCTCTCGTACTAGGGGCAACTCCTCTCAAGTCTCCTACACCCACGGCAGATAGGGACCGAACTGTCTCACGACGTTCTAAACCCAGCTCACGTACCTCTTTAAACGGCGAACAGCCGTACCCTTGGGACCTGCTCCAGCCCCAGGATGAGATGAGCCGACATCGAGGTGCCAAACACTGCCGTCGATATGGACTCTTGGGCAGTATCAGCCTGTTATCCCCGGCGTACCTTTTATCCGTTGAGCGATGGCCCTTCCACTCGGGACCACCGGATCACTATGGCCGTCTTTCGACTCTGCTCGACTTGTCAGTCTCGCAGTCAGGCTGGCTTCTGCCATTGCACTCAACGAGCGATTTCCGACCGCTCTGAGCCAACCTTCGCGCGCCTCCGTTACGCTTTAGGAGGCGACCGCCCCAGTCAAACTACCCGCCACGCAGGGTCCCGGATCCGGATAACGGACCGCGGTTAGACATCAAGAGTGCGAAGGGTGGTATCTCAAGGGAGGCTCCACGGATACTTGCGTTTCCGCTTCAAAGCCTACCACCTATCCTGCACATCACAATCCTGATGCCAGTGCGAAGCTGTAGTAAAGGTGCACGGGGTCTTTCCGTCTAACCGCGGGAAGCCTGCATCTTGACAGGCAATTCAATTTCGCTGAGTCGATGTTGGAGACAGCGGGGAAGTCGTTACGCCATTCGTGCAGGTCGGAACTTACCCGACAAGGAATTTCGCTACCTTAGGACCGTTATAGTTACGGCCGCCGTTTACCTGGGCTTCAATTCAAGGCTCTCACCTCTCCTTTTAACCTTCAGGCACCGGGCAGGCGTCAGACCCTATACGTCGTCTTGCGACTTCGCAGAGCCCTGTGTTTTTAATAAACAGTCGCCACCCCCTGGTTTGTGCCCCCAGCCCCTAGTTGCCTAGGAACCGGGCCTCCTTCTCGCGAACTTACGGAGGTATTTTGCCGAGTTCCTTCAACATCGTTCTCTCAAGCGCCTTGGTATTCTCTACCAGTCCACCTGTGTCGGTTTAGGGTACGGTCTGATAGGAGGGCTATTTCCAGGAACCTCTCAGCAGCCCAATCAATCCGATAAGATTGAACTACACCTGAGATCCGTCACCACTCCACGGCCCAGGAATATTAACCTGGTTCCCATCGCCTACGCCTTTCGGCCTCGGCTTAGGGGCCGGCTTACCCTGCTCAGATTAGCTTTAAGCAGGAACCCTTGGACTTTCGGCGAGAGTGTCTCTCACACTCTTTGTCGCTACTCATGTCATCATTCTCACTAGTGATCTCTCCACCGGATCCCTCACAGGCCGGCTTCATCGAAAGCTCCAAATATCCTCCAAGGCGCCCCGAAGGACGCTAAAGAGGATAGGAACTATGTCACACTACGCTCTGCTACCATGCCTTACGGCATCCTAAGCTTCGGCTCATGGCTTGAGCCCCGTTACATCTTCGCCGCAGGACAACTTATTTAGACCAGTGAGCTGTTACGCTATCTTTAAAGGATGGCTGCTTCTAAGCCAACCTCCTGGTTGTTTTGGTCGTCCCACCTGCTTTCCCACTTAGCCATGAATTGGGGGCCTTAGCTGTAGGTCAGGGTTGTTTCCCTCTCCACTACGGACGTTAGCATCCGCAGTGTGTCTGCCATCTAGTACTCCCGGGTATTCGGAGTTTGGTTAGGATCAGTAAGCCTGTGGGGCCCCATTACCCATCCAGTGCTCTACCCCCCGGGGTATTCGGATGACGCTCTACCTAAATAGATTTCGCAGAGAACCAGCTATCTCCGAGTTTGATTGGCCTTTCACCCCTAGGCACAGCTCATCCCGATCCTTTTCAACGGATGTGGGTTCGGTCCTCCAGTAAGTGTTACCTTACCTTCAACCTGGCCATGCCTAGATCACTCGGTTTCGGGTCTGATCCCACGAACTCATGCGCCCTATTAAGACTCGCTTTCGCTACGCCTACACCTAACGGCTTAAGCTTGCTCGTGAGACCAAGTCGATGACCCATTATACAAAAGGTACGCCGTCAGCTCGCAAGGAGCCTCCGACTGATTGTAGGCGTTCGGTTTCAGGTACTGTTTCACTCCCCTCGTCGGGGTGCTTTTCACCTTTCCCTCACGGTACTGGTTCGCTATCGGTCAGCAAGGAGTACTTAGCCTTCGAAGGTGGTCCTCCGATCTTCAGACAGAATTTCACGTGTTCCGCCCTACTTAATACGTCCATCAAAGCTTCCTATACGGGGCTGTCACCCGCTATGGCCATGCTTCCCAACATGTTCTAGTCACTTATCTGGCTCGGCTGGTCCCCGTTCGCTCGCCGCTACTAGGGGAGTATCAATTGATTTCCTTTCCTCCGGGTACTTAGATGTTTCAGTTCCCCGGGTTTGCTCTTAAAACCCTATGTATTCAGGTCTTAAGTACCTGTTTAAGCAACATATTGATTATCAGAGATAACAATATGAAGCTTTCAGGTGGGTTGCCCCATTCAGAAATCCATGGATCAAAGCTTATTCTCAGCTCCCCATGGCTTATCGCAGAGTATCACGTCTTTCATCGCCTCTTGCTGCCAAGGCATTCACCAAACGCCCTTCTCGCGCTTGATTTGATCCAGAAAGAGAAAGACACGAAGTCCTTCACGGCAGGCCCAGCTGGTAACTAAAGGCCGCCTCTGTTTCTGAACCAAAAGCATACTTTCCCGCCTTCCATCCTGGAACCCATGCTGCCGATGTCGGTCGGCCCCACATGGAGAATGGAAGACAATGCATGATCGTCAGATCATGCGGGTTAGTGTACTTGACTTGGACAACTCTGTTCGTTTCAGCCGGGATATTCAAAGAGGGACGAGGAAACATCCCTAATCAAACCTCCTCCGAAGAGGACCAACTGAGATCAACGCCACACTCGGCGCGATCAAACAGTGTTGATTGATTTCTCTCTATACGATGTCAAAGCCTCCGAAGAAGCTGCGTCCAATCGGACGGTTAAGAACCCAAAGGTGCTTAACGATCTGATCGAAAGGTAAATGGTGGAGCCTAGGAGGATCGAACTCCTGACCTCCTGAATGCAAATCAGGCGCTCTCCCAGCTGAGCTAAGGCCCCATAAAAACCGCCCTTTGCTCCGCAAATGGCTTGGTGGGTCGAGGAGGACTTGAACCTCCGACCTCACGCTTATCAGGCGTGCGCTCTAACCACCTGAGCTACCGACCCAGTTGATTTTGCTCGGCTCTTTTTAAAAGCTGCAAAATCGACGTTGCCCGACAGGCGCTTTTGCTCGCAAAAGCTGCCGAGAGGGCCAGACCTCACAGCGTGCAGGCCTGATGTGTTCTGAAGAGATATGAGGACGGCTCGGTCCATGAGTTTGATCAACTTTGTTTGTTGATCTTCTGCTAAGTGTATCACGAGATTTGCGAACAAATCTAACTAGATACATCCTTAGAAAGGAGGTGATCCAGCCGCAGGTTCCCCTACGGCTACCTTGTTACGACTTCACCCCAGTCGCTGATCCTACCGTGGTCCGCTGCCCCCAAAAGGTTAGCGCACGGCCGTCGGGTAGAACCAACTCCCATGGTGTGACGGGCGGTGTGTACAAGGCCCGGGAACGTATTCACCGCGTCATGCTGTTACGCGATTACTAGCGATTCCGACTTCATGGGGTCGAGTTGCAGACCCCAATCCGAACTGAGACAGTTTTTTGGGATTAACCCATTGTCACTGCCATTGTAGCACGTGTGTAGCCCAACCCGTAAGGGCCATGAGGACTTGACGTCATCCACACCTTCCTCCCGCTTATCACGGGCAGTTTCCCTAGAGTGCCCAGCCGAACTGCTGGCAACTAAGGATGTGGGTTGCGCTCGTTGCCGGACTTAACCGAACATCTCACGACACGAGCTGACGACAGCCATGCAGCACCTGTCACTAGGTCACCGAAGTGAAAGACCCATCTCTGGGCCGGTCCTAGGATGTCAAGGGTTGGTAAGGTTCTGCGCGTTGCTTCGAATTAAACCACATGCTCCACCGCTTGTGCGGGCCCCCGTCAATTCCTTTGAGTTTTAATCTTGCGACCGTACTCCCCAGGCGGAATGCTTAATCCGTTAGGTGTGTCACCGAATAGCATGCTACCCGACGACTGGCATTCATCGTTTACGGTGTGGACTACCAGGGTATCTAATCCTGTTTGCTCCCCACACTTTCGCACCTCAGCGTCAGTATCGAGCCAGTGAGCCGCCTTCGCCACTGGTGTTCCTCCAAATATCTACGAATTTCACCTCTACACTTGGAATTCCACTCACCTCTCTCGAACTCTAGACCGATAGTTTTGGAGGCAGTTCCGGGGTTGAGCCCCGGGATTTCACCCCCAACTTTCCGATCCGCCTACGTGCGCTTTACGCCCAGTAATTCCGAACAACGCTAACCCCCTCCGTATTACCGCGGCTGCTGGCACGGAGTTAGCCGGGGTTTCTTTACCTGCTACCGTCATTATCTTCACAGGCGAAAGAGCTTTACGACCCTAAGGCCTTCATCACTCACGCGGCATGGCTGGATCAGGGTTGCCCCCATTGTCCAAGATTCCCCACTGCTGCCTCCCGTAGGAGTCTGGGCCGTGTCTCAGTCCCAGTGTTGCTGATCATCCTCTAAAACCAGCTATAGATCGTAGGCTTGGTAGGCCATTACCCCACCAACTACCTAATCTAACGCGGGCTAATCCAATGGCGATAAATCTTTCCCCCGAAGGGCTCATACGGTATTACTCTCCGTTTCCAGAGGCTATTCCGTACCATTGGGCATATTCCCACGCGTTACTAACCCGTCCGCCGCTCACCCCGAAGGGCGCGCTCGACTTGCATGTGTTAGGCCTGCCGCCAGCGTTCGTTCTGAGCCAGGATCAAACTCTCAAGTTGAAAGCACATTGCTGCGCTATCCTTGACGTTCGAACCTCTGCACATCTCATCAGGAGGCTAATCCTGATGAAGTCTTCTGTTTGATGTACACAGACTTCCTAAGAAATCAGTGAACCACTCAAACAGTGAAGCTGACACTGGATCATCGAGCAGAAGCCCTACCAGCGCGATATACAGACATTCAATCCGTCGAAACGAACCAAACCGCCCACATATCTCTTCAGTTATCCATCAATGTCAAAGAACATAACACCCAGAGCCAAAAACCAGACCGTTGCGCCAATAACATCAGCGCGCCCGCCTAACAAATCCCTCAAGATGCCCCCAGTCTCTCCTGAGCGTCTCCGCCGTCTCCAGCGTCCCAACACCGCCTCAGCAGCGCCGGTGAAGGGG
>NZ_JBQFSK010000019.1:0-6901 GCF_056537925.1 Ruegeria sp. BI7 | reverse complement strand
ACCATAAAACAATGGGGTGAGAGGCAATAACCCCATCCAAAACAAAGCTTCAATGCCGGAAAACCAAATTGACCTCAGCGATGCGAGGCCAATAACCTAAAACTCCAGATAACTGGAACACAACCAAGACAGCAAGCTGACCTGACAAGGGCGTCAAAACAATGTTTCCGGCGTATCACCGCTCATCCAGGTTGAAATCTTGGAGGCTTGCTTCAAAGATACCGTCTTTGGTGATTGACACGCCTGAACAAACAGGTACTCGGTGCTCAAGTTGTTTGTACGCAATCCCAGGTGGAATGTACTGAACGACCAAAATATTAAAATACCGAAGGCATTGGCATACCAAGGGTTCAAACTGAGAAAATGCAATCTTCTAAAGATATAGTTGCAAGCCTCTGCGATGCGAACGCATCTGATGACACCGTCACAACAGTTGACGCCAGGGACACATTTCGCAGTTTGATTCGAGCACAGCTTTCGGTGCGGAACGCTAAATCACCAACTTCGGTTTCTGCCCTCTACAATGAGATACGAACGCAACCTGACGTTTGGCGCAACCTTCCAAAATTTGAAGAAGCTGGCGCAGAATATGAACCCGATGCAGCCATAGAACCCGGTTTTGCTGCTGTCACATGCTGCATGAACCGAAATGACCACCTGGCGCAGACATTGCCAACGTGGCTTGTGCATCAGGAAATTGGCGAAGTTATCATCGTGGACTGGAGTTCGGAAATTCCGGTTGAGATCACTCTTCGGAAAGCGGGGATAACTGATCCACGTATACGCATTCTTCGGGTCGAGGATGAAGGATCCTGGATTTTGTCCCACGCGTATAATCTGGGATTCCGCGCTGCGACCAAAGACAAGATTATCAAAGTCGACAGTGACATTATCCTCGATTCAGAGTTCTTTAGCCGCAACACAACAGGTGTTGACCAACTGACTGCAGGGAACTGGCGCCAGGCGAAATCCGGACAAAGCCATGTAAACGGCTTTTTTGTCGTTGGGCGAGAAAATCTGTTGGCTGTAAATGGTTTCAACGAACGGATTGTCACCTATGGCTGGGATGATGACGATCTGTATGGACGTCTAACCGACGCAGGCGTGCAAAGAGAAGATGTCGATCCCGACACCATCAGCCATATTGATCATTCCGACGTAAGACGCGTTGAGCGCCCCAAAAGCACACCGGTCACCGGATGGGATGAAGTGCAATCTTATCCGCAGTTCTGGATCGCGCTGAACCGGCAAACTGCGTCGTCCTGCGCCCCATGGGATGTGAGTTGCCCAATGACGGGTTTCCAGGTGCTTAGTGAAACCGGGAACATAGTGCAGTTAAGACGCAGCCACCCCTACGGCGTAGATACAAACCTTATTGGCACGAGGATGGAACGCGCCGAAGCAGCGGTTAGTGCAATACATGATGTGTTCAAAGGTGTTGCGGTCTCTGTTTCCTGCGAAGCTGTGGATTATGCGTTGATGACCCGCTCGTTGGAAGACGCCATTGTGGCCATCAGCAACACGTCGCTGCAACCGGAAGAGAATACAGGCGAAGTTACCGTTCCGCTGGGGCATAGCCTGCAAAAGCCGAAACTTGTCGTCGATGCGCAACATGGTTTGGGCAACCGATTGCGCGCAATTGCTTCGGGGTTTTCATTTTCACAAATCCACGATCGCGAACTGATCATTCGCTGGGTGCCTGACGAACATTGCGATTGCACTTTTGCGTCATTGTTCGACTTTGACGGGGCTGTCGAGGATACCAAAGAGAACGACCCGGAGAACGCGTTAACGGTCGACCTGATGAGCAAGGCATTCCGGGAGGCCTTTGACACCGCCTCATTGGTTAAGGCGCAGCGGGATATCGTTATCCAATCGGCCTACAGGTTTACATTCGGCAAACCCTACGACCCCATTGAACGGAAATTCCTGCGTGAGCTGAAACCGAGTGCGGATGTGCAAGAGATGATCGAGTCCGTACGCAGCCAAAACGACATCGCCGTACATGTGCGTATGAATGGCGGCGCGGCTACGGACCCTCATGGGGACGTTCCCGGAGCCTGGTCGCGGTCAGAAGACGAGATTTCCAGACGTGCCCGCAGCAGATCCCACTATGCGTTCTTCTTCAAACGTCTGGATCAACTGCTGGAGGCCAAGGCCGATTCCACGATTTTTCTGGCGTCGGATAACTCTGAATCCTATGGTGCTTTCGCTGCGAAATACCAAGATCGCGTGACCAGCCTGCCAAGAACGGTATATGACCGATCTGAAGTGCAGCTTAAATATGCGCTGGCAGATGTAATCCTGCTATCGCGTGCGCCGCTTTTGCTGGGAAGCAACTGGAGTTCGTTTACGGAAATCGCCCATTCAATGTCTCAAAATCAGAGGTTAGAGATATCTGGGCAGCATTTTTAATGTGGCTCGAAATTCCGGACAGCGGTCCAAATCTTTATGAATACCTACTAAACCCGCCAGAGTGTAAATCTGAATGAATGACAGTGAAACAAGGAGCTTAGCCGTTGAGAAGGTTGTTTCAGCGTGCAAGCAACATGTAAGTGAAATTATCGTTCTGGAAGGCCGAAAGCACACGGAATGGTGCGCGGCCTATGAGCAGAGCGGTGTTCCACGTGTCACTCAATCTTCCTTTAGCGCGCTGTCTAAGACCGTTTCTCCTCAGAAGGCCACTGATGGTGGCCTTCGTATCATTCACGTCACTAAGGGCGTTCCTGCGGCAAGCCTGAGTGAAGCGGAACACAGCGTAAACCTGCTAACGAGTTACGCTGATATTGTAGTATTCTCACCGGTTCCTGTAGCTGAACAACAGGTTCAGGACCTGCTGATTTCATGGCCCAGCTTTTGGGCTTTGCTGTTTCTTGCCGAAGGGTTCGTTTTGCAGGACATCGTGCGCCCGGCGGTATGGGACAGTTTCTACAGCGATTGGGACAACCTGCAAAGCACGGTTGTGTTCGCCAATACTGCGCTGGGTGACAGTTGGGCAGATAGCGATGGTGACGGCGCCAACATGGTTGTGGATTATGTGCATCCCTCGAGTTTTGAAGTCGGGCTTAGGCGTCAGCTGGCATTGCAAACCAGTGCGATGCTGAACGCACCCGATACGTCTGCGACGTCTCAGGAATTCAGTTCTAAGATTCACATCGCGCTGCCCAAACGTTATTCCAAAAAGGAATATGAACAAAAGCTTTTTCAGGAAAGTCGGAAGTGGTGGAAGGTCGCCCTTTGCTCACCTTGGCGGATTTCTTACTGGTGTGATCTTTGGCGTCTCCAGCGGCGTACCAAGCGCTGGTCGAATTAGAACTTGCCCGCTTTATTCCAAAGCTGCTGAACAAACATGCGGGTGAAAAGCCCTGTTTGGCTTCAAGTCTCTGGTAAACAACAAAAAACATCCGCGCCCGCACGCTTGGTTGCGTCCAAAACTTGTGGGCAGTTTGGTAAAGGGTGTTTGATCTGATATACTGCGTTTTGTTTACAAGTGACTGAGAGTATTGATCTCTGTGCGCTTGTTCTATCGGGCAGACGCATCTGTCGCTGTATCGCCCGGCGACACCGAATCTAAGACCGTCCCATGACTCTAAGCGTCATTCGCGCAACGCTGCGTGCGTATTGGACATGGAAAGTTTACGTAAAAAACCTATTAAAACATTGATTTAAGGCCAAGTTTCGCCACAGGCAGCGCACAGCTGAGGCATCGCGGTTCTCTAGCCCTGATCCAGATCATTACTGGAATCGGAGATAGAACCATGCCGGGTTTCCTCGACTGTTGTTTCAAAGCGTCAACGCAAACAGGACAGCGCTCTGCTTGTAGCATTGTCCGGTTTTTTACCGTCTTGCTGAGTGTCGCGACATTGATACCGGTGACCCTTGCGCCAACACGCGCTCAGGCACAGCAGTTACTTGTGGTGGGAAGCGATCGCGGCGGCTATCTGCATGACCGTTTGATCGAGTTGGAAAACCTCAAGCGCAACGGAGTTCTGGTCGAGATCAGGGGCCGTATCTGCTATTCGACATGCACGATGTTTCTGGGGTTGCCCGGAACTTGCGTTGATCCTGATACCACCTTTGGGTTTCACGGCCCTTCCCGAAACGGTCGCCGGCTTGCGCAAGATGATTTCGACTATTTCAGCCAGATCATGGCCGCCTACTATCCGGAACCGCTGAAATCCTGGTTCATGACCAAAGCCCGAAACCGGATCAACGGGCTTTATAAGGTCAAAGGCCGCGAGATCATTCAAATGGGCGTACCCGCTTGCCGAACCGCCTGAACCCGGTCTTGCCCGCAGTCAGGTCACCGGGTATCACGTGTGGATCTAAGGCCGGTGCCGGATTTCCTGTATCGGCTCCTTTCACGGCTAACCGGGCAGGAGAAAAGTTCATCGTGCTGTCATCCCTTTTCGGACGATTCAGGCGGCGTGCCCCGTTTCTGCCACCAACCCCAGATACTCCAATATGCGTAATCGGTGACGTGCATGGCTGTGTCGTGCAGTTGGAAAAGCTACTGAACAAGGTGCCGCAGGACCATCGGATCATTCTGGTGGGCGATTATGTCGACCGCGGAGAATGCAGCGCCGAGGTCTTGCGCCTGATCAGTGCGCGCCCCAATATAACCTGCCTGAAAGGCAATCATGAAGAGATGATGCTGCGGTTCCTGAAAGACCCTTTGGAACAGGGTCCGCGGTGGCTGCGTTATGGCGGGTTGCAGACCTTGGCCTCGTTCGATGTGCGCGGGGTCCGGGCTGAGATGACCGGTGATGAGCTGACAGAGTGCCGGGACAGGTTTCAAGAGGCGATGGGCGACACGTTGTATCAATGGGTGATCGGGCTGAAGACCTGGGAAATGTCGGGCAACGTCCTTGTGGTGCATGCCGGTGCTGACCCCAATGTTCCGCCCACCGACCAGTCGGAAAAGACCCTTATCTGGGGTCATCCGTCATTTCTAAAAACAATCAGGCGCGACGGTGTTTGGGTTGTACACGGGCATACGATTGTCGGTGAGGCTGGCGCGCAAAAGGGACGAATTTCCATTGATACCGGCGCTTTTGCAACTGGTGTGTTAAGTGCAGTTTGCCTGGATGGTGGGGAGCCCAGATTTTTGACGGCACAAGGCTGAAGACTGAGCCCGTACAAGCGCAAATCCGCGGTTGCACTTGCTTTTTCCTGTTGAAGCTGAGCAAAATCTTGTCACGCTAATTCACATCTAATAGGACCTGTTTAAATTAAATCAGGTTTCGAGCTTATCATGTTGATCACCCCTATTCTTCTTTGCGGCGGGTCCGGGACGCGTCTTTGGCCGTTGTCGCGGCAGAGTTACCCCAAACAATTTGTGCCGCTTGTTGGGGATGAGACACTTTTCCAGGCCTCAGCTCGGCGTTTGTCCGGCGCGGCGGCGGGGTTGGAATTCGCTGCTCCGGTGGTTCTGACCAATTCGGATTTCCGCTTCATCGTGGCCGAGCAATTGCAGGCCGTCGGCATTGATCCCGGTGCCATTTTGATTGAGCCCGAAGGGCGAAATACGGCCCCAGCGGTCCTCGCTGCCGCGCTGCGCGCCCATGCCGAGGATCCGGACGCGGTGCTGTTGGTTGCGCCGTCCGACCACGTAGTGCCTGATGTGGCGGCGTTCCAGAATGCGGTTGCCCGCGGGTTGGAGGCTGTCGAGCAAGGGCAACTGGTAACATTCGGGATCACCCCAACGCATCCGGAAACGGCTTATGGTTATCTCGAATTGGCGAGCGCATCGAACAGCGGCGGATCACCCGTTCCGCTGAAAAAGTTCGTGGAAAAACCAAATCTGGCTCGCGCAACTGAAATGCTCGAAGCGGGCAATTTCAAATGGAATGCCGGGATCTTTCTTTTCCGTGCATCGGATATGATTGCGGCCTTCCGGGCTCATGCGCCCGAACTGATATCGCCCGTCGAGGCAGCCGTCGATACGGCAACGCCGGATCTGGGCTTTCTGCGCCTGAACCCTGAACCCTGGGGCAAGGCCGAAGATATCTCAATCGATTACGCGGTGATGGAGAAGGCGACGAACCTGTCGGTTGTCCCGTTTGACGCGGCTTGGTCCGATCTGGGTGGCTGGGATGCAGTCTGGCGAGAAAGCGGGCCGGATTCTGACGGCGTGGTGACCAGCGGCGGAGCCACAGCCATTGATTGCCACAACGCGCTGTTGCGCTCGGACAGTGACCAGTTGGAGCTGGTGGGCATCGGGCTTGAAAACATCATCGCCGTGGCGATGAATGATGCGGTTCTGGTTGCGGATGCCTCGCGGGCCCAGGACGTTAAGAAAGCGGTGAGCGCGCTAAAGGAAAAAGGCGCTGCACAGGCCACAACCTTCCCCAAGGATCACCGCCCTTGGGGCTGGTTCGAAAGCCTTGTGGTTGGCGACCGGTTCCAGGTTAAGCGTATTCACGTCCACCCCGGCGCGTCGCTGAGCCTGCAAAGCCATGTCCACCGCTCGGAACACTGGATCGTTGTCGAAGGCACGGCCCTTGTGACGATCGACGACAAGGAACAGTTGGTGACCGAGAACCAATCGGTCTACATCCCGTTGGGGGCGGTGCATCGGATGCAGAACCCTGGCAAGGTGCCGATGGTTCTGATTGAAGTTCAAACCGGAACCTATCTCGGTGAGGACGATATCGTCCGGTACGAGGATGTTTATGCACGCGGTCAGGGCGCAAAGGGCTGACGTTCCAGCCCCATCTGACGCCACGCAGCCAGGTATGGCGCATTGATCAGGCCCCCGGACGGGGGCCTTTTTTGTTGCCCGGAAAGCTTGGTGCAGCCGTTCCGTTCGGTGTGTTTTGGTTGTGTTAGTTGTGTTTTGTTTATGGTGTTTCTGATTGAGATGACTGAGTGAGGTTGGGCTGATGAGCATGAACCCTTT
>NZ_JBQFSK010000018.1:0-16146 GCF_056537925.1 Ruegeria sp. BI7 | reverse complement strand
CGGTGGCGTCGGACCAATGACCATCGCCTGCCTGCTGGCCAACACGCTGACCGCCTGCTGCCGCGCCAATGCCTTGCCAGAGCCCGAAGGCCTGACAGCTTGAGATTTGCTGCCGTTCTTCGTTCAGGCGGTAGCAAGTCGGCCAGTTCCAAAGTGCTACAATATTGGCGTTTGGCGGGCCGCGCCACGCGTATGGTGATTGTATCAATTGGCCACTCTTCGACGAATGTTGCACGCGTCCGCACTTTGATAACTCGCGCGGCACAAACGGACATGGCACTGGATCAGCAATTCTGGGGCAAAGATATGTCGCAGGACGAATGTCGAACTCAGATCAAGCAACTGAACGGGGCGGCGGATGTCTATGCTGTCCTGCTTTTACCTGATGTACCTGCGCATATTGACGTACTCAACCTGCGAAGTGAATTACAGGTACACAAAGACCTCATTCGCCCCGGGGCATGGCACTATCCCGGACCCGTTCGTCCGGGCGAAGTTGATTGCATACTGAACAGTGCGATTGCAGCCCATCAGGCCCATAGGGTTGCGTTGGATAAGGGAGATGCTCAGATCGCGAGGTAGCCGATTCCCGCAAAAGCGATGATGCATCCAAGCCATTGAACGAAAGCCATTTCCTCTCGCAAAATTGCCCAGGCCAAAACAACGGTCAACAACCCGAAGATCGACGCTGTAACGGACGCGTATTGGGCATTAGGCAACCCACCGGCAGACACGACGCATAGAATCGCCACCGCATCGAGCGCACCCATTAGGCACAATAGGGGCAGGGCGCGTGTGCCCGGCCAAAGCGACTTGCGAGATGCAACGGCGATAGTCGCCAGCACAGGGATAGCGGTTAGACGGCCAATCAGTGAAACAGTGAATTCGTCGCCCAGTTCGGCTGCATATTGACCCAAAGCGAACGTTGCAGCGAACCCGATTGCAGCAAGTATGGAAAAGGCAATCGTCGGCCCGGCGGCAGGGTATTCCGTACTGTCGTCCGATTGGGTCGATACAATGGACACGCCGACACCAATGGCAATGATCGCCAGCCAATGCCAGATGCTGACCTCGGAACCGCGCCATATCGCAAGTGAGACAGACAAGACCGGATAGCTGGCGACAAGCGGAGCGACCAGACGTACAGGCCCGCGCTGAAACGCCGCATACATACTGAGGCCAGCCAGTAAGTAGAAGCCGCCCGCTATAACCGCGTATGACACGGCCTTGGCGGACATGGTGGCGAACCCAACCCAGATTGCCACAAGACCGAACTGTAACAGCGCCCCTGCAACCAGCACGGCCATCAATGCGGCAATGACACTGACGGTCTGGCTGACATATCGCACGGCAAGATCGTGAAAACCCCAGCACAATGCTGCCAGCAGTCCCAATGCAAGGGCACTCATCCGGTCGCCTCGCGTAACTGGGAATACCCGGAAAACTCGTATTCTTCTCTCGATATCAACCGCGCCAACATGTCACTGGTGATAAACTTATTTTCCTGATATGCAATATTTATTGACAGCGGCAGCTCGGAGAAGAGACCTATGTCATCGGCTTTGGATCAACTGGGTGGCGAAGAAAAGCTGCGGACTCTTGTCGAGCGGTTCTACGACCGAATGGAGACCGACCCGGCGGTGCATTCGCTGCACAGGCTACATTTTCGCGGTCATGGGTTATCTCATACAAGACAGGCGCAGTTCGAATTCCTGAGCGGGTTTTTGGGCGGTCGTGCATTTTATCGTGAGCGATTTGGTCATATGGACTTGCGAGAAATCCACGCGCATGTGCCGATACGTGAAGCGGATGCCGAGCTTTGGCTGGAAACTTTTGACGCCGCGTTGGCAGATTGCGAAATGGACGGTCCAGTGGTGGACAAAATGCGCACAACATTGCGCCGCGCTGCGCTGATGCTTGTCAACGATGTCCCCGATTGGAGGGTTGAAGCAGACAGCGAAAAGAACCTTGAGGTTCCGGGTTGATCGCGTGTGATCAGATCTGTCGTAATCTGTTATAGATACTGGATGTTATCTTGAATTGTTCTTCAACTATTTTGTCGCTGTCAGAAACCATTTCCCACGCTGCATCTGCAGAGCCAAGCCAATCAACGGCGCATTGATGGTTGGCGGGGTCGCCCATCCACGATTGGATCGTGCCCTGAACAAGCTCGGGGTGAAATTGTACGCTCCACGCACAGCCTGAAACCCGCAATGCCTGAACAGCAGAGGCATCAGATTGTGCCAGGACTACTGAATTGGCCGGTAGATCAATAGCTTCAACCCCATGCCATTGAAACACCCGGAATTGATGAGGCAAGAGCTCGAACAGCGAATCACCCCGCGTGTTATCAGTCAGATTGATGGAATGCACACCGATCTCGGGCTTTTGCATGCGTGCGCATTTCCCACCCAGCGCGTCAACCAAAAGTTGGTGGCCCAGACAAATACCAAAGTAAGGACGTTTGAAGTCTTGAACCCAAGTCCTGATTGCTTGCTTCTCACGCACAAGCCATGGGTTAGCTTCGATTTCCCAGACGTCCATCGGACCGCCCAGAACAAGAAGCAAATCAAATTCGTCGAGCTGCGGGATCGGTTGACCATCATAAAGATGCACAATGCTGGCCGTATCACCGCATGACGAAATGTGCTCCAGAAATGCTCCGGGGTTTTCGCCCGGCGTATGCTGGAAAATCAGTATGTTCACGAGGTGCGGGTCTCTGCCTAACCGAAGGGGTGGGGCAGCAGAATTTCTGCAGCCCCTTATTTGTTTAGATGTCGAGTGTGTGGTCTTTTTCCCAGCGTGAGAAATGACTGACGAAGGAGTTCCACTCCTGGTGTTTCATTTTGAGGAATGCGCTTGAGAATTCCTGACCCATCATGGCTTTCAGCTCTGTATCGTTGTCGTATTCGCGTAATCCGTCGAGCATGTTCAGCGGCAGTTTAGGGGCGTCGGTGACCGTGTGTCCTTCGGCATACATGTCGATGTCCCAACGCCGTCCCGGATCAGCCTTGGATCGGATGCCGGACAGGCCCGCGGCGATGATGACCGCCTGCAGCAGATAGGGGTTGGTGGCCCCGTCGGCCAGACGCAACTCGAAACGGCCCGGGCCGGGAACTCGGACCATATGGGTGCGGTTGTTGCCAGTCCAGGTCACGGTATTGGGAGCCCAGGTCGCGCCCGACATGGTGCGCGGCGCGTTGATGCGCTTGTAGCTGTTCACGGTCGGGTTGGTGATCGCGGCCAGAGCACTTGCATGTTTCATGATCCCGCCCAGGAAATACTTACCCTGTTCACCCAGCCCAACCTCGCCAGTCGGGCCTTCGCCTTCACCGGCAAAGACGTTCGTTTTGGACTCTGCCCCAGGCGCATCCCAGACCGAGATATGGGCGTGGCAACCATTACCAGTCAGCCCTTCAACGGGCTTGGGCATGAAAGTAGCGCGGAAGCCGTGTTTTTCGGCCACCGACTTCGTCATGAACTTGAAGAAGGAGTGCTTGTCCGCGGTGCGCAGGACATCGTCGAACTCCCAGTTCATTTCGAACTGGCCATTGGCGTCTTCGTGGTCGTTCTGATAGGGTCCCCAACCCAATTCCAGCATGTAGTCGCAGATCTCGCGCACCACGTCATAGCGGCGCATCACCGCCTGCTGATCATAGCAAGGTTTTTCGGCGGTATCGAACGGGTCGCTGATTTGCTCGCCATCAGGGGTCAACAGGAAAAACTCGGCCTCGATGCCGGTCTTGACATGCATGCCCATTTCGGCGGCCTCGCCGATCAGGCGTCTCAACACGTTGCGTGGTGCCTGAGCGACGTCCTTGCCTTCCATCACACAGTTGCCAGCAACCCAAGCCACCTCGGGCTTCCACGGCAATTGAATGACTGAGGAGGGGTCCGGCACTGCCAACATGTCAGGATGCGCCGGGGTCATGTCCAACCAGGTAGCAAACCCGGCAAAACCCGCGCCATCTTCTTGCATGTCGGCTATCGCCTGTGCGGGCACTAGCTTAGCCCGCTGCCCACCGAACAGGTCGGTGAAAGAGATCATGAAGTATTTGACGCCTTTTTCTTTTGCGAAAGCTGCGAGATCTGTCGTCACGATGGCTTTCCTTTCCCTGTTGTTTTTCGTTGTTCAAATGCAAAACGCGGCCCTTGTCAGAGAGCCGCGCAATTATTTTTCAGAACCCTTCTTTGCCCGGGTACCAGCTGGTACCGGCCAATGGCACTCGGGCCATCGCGGCTGCCTCCATGGTCAGGGCGCATAGGTCTTCGGGTTCGAGGTTGTGCAAGTGGTTGTGACCACAGGCCCGCGCGATGGTCTGTGCCTCAAGCGTCATCACCTTGAGATAGTTGCGCAGACGGCGTCCGGCCTCGACCGGGTTTAGACGGGCGGCAAGATCGGGATCCTGTGTAGTAATGCCTGCTGGATCCTGACCTTCGTGCCAGTCGTCATAGGCTCCGGTGGTAGTGCCCAGCTTCTGATACTCGGCTTCCCATTTCGGATCGTTGTCGCCAAGCGCCACCAGCGCGGCGGTGCCAATGGCCACCGCATCCGCGCCAAGCGCCAAGGCTTTGGCAACGTCGGCTCCGGTGCGGATTCCGCCCGAGATCACCAACTGAACCTCGCGATGCACACCCAGATCCTGCAGCGCCTGCACGGCAGGGCGAATGCACGAAAGCGTCGGTAGGCCCACATGTTCGATAAAAACGTCCTGCGTCGCGGCCGTACCGCCCTGCATCCCGTCCATCACCACCACATCGGCACCGGCCTTTACCGCCAATGCCGTATCATAATAGGGGCGGGTCGCGCCAACCTTGACATAGATCGGCACTTGCCAGTCTGTAATCTCACGCAATTCGAGGATCTTGATTTCCAGATCATCCGGGCCGGTCCAGTCAGGATGGCGACAGGCCGAGCGCTGGTCGATACCCTTGGGCAGGGTGCGCATTTCGGCTACACGGTCGCTAATCTTCTGTCCCAGCAGCATACCGCCGCCACCGGGTTTGGCACCCTGACCGACCACGATCTCGATCGCGTCGGCCTTCCTCAGGTCGTTTGGGTTCATGCCATAGCGCGAGGGCAGATACTGGTAGACCAGCTTGCTGGAGTGACCGCGTTCCTCGGGTGTCATACCGCCGTCACCGGTGGTGGTTGACGTGCCAGCTGCCGATGCGCCCCGGCCCAGAGCTTCTTTCGCCGGGCCAGAGAGCGCGCCAAAGCTCATGCCCGCAATGGTGATCGGAATGTCCAGTTCGATCGGTTTCTTGGCAAAGCGGGTGCCCAGCGTTACCGAGGTGTCGCAGCGTTCCCGATAGCCCTCCAACGGATAGCGTGACACCGACGCGCCCAGAAACAGCAAGTCGTCGAAATGCGGCACCTTGCGTTTGGCGCCACCGCCGCGAATGTCATAGATTCCAGTGGCCGCGGCGCGACGGATCTCGGCATTGATCGGGTTGGAAAATGTCGCCGACTGGATCGGCAGGGTGCGGGGGATCTGATCGTCCATATCTTTCATACCCTTCTTCCTCAGTAAGCGGCGGAATTGTCGATGTCGAAGTTGTACAGTTCGCGAGCTGAGCCGTAGCGTTTGAACTCTTCCGGACTGGCGTCCGCGCCTGCGCGATCCAGCAGTTCCTTCAGAATCTCCAGGTGCTCGGGGCGCATTTCTTTCTCGATGCAGTCAGCGCCGAGACTTTTGACCGAGCCGCGCACGAACAGTCGCGCTTCATACAGCGAGTCGCCAAGCGCGTCGCCTGCATCGCCACAGACCACAAGGTTACCGGCCTGTGCCATAAAGGCCGACATGTGGCCGATACTGCCATGCACAACGATGTCGATGCCTTTCATCGAAATTCCGCAACGCGAGCTTGCATTGCCCTTGATCACAAGCAACCCGCCATGACCCGTGGCCCCAGCATACTGGCTGGCATCGCCATCGACGATCACCTGACCGGACATCATGTTCTCGGCCACGCCAGGCCCGACCGAACCTTCAACCTTGACCGTCGCCTGCTGGTTCATGCCAGCGCAGTAGTAGCCGGTGGACCCCTTGACTGTCACTTCGATGGGCGCGTCCAGCCCGACGGCAATCGCGTGGCTGCCCTTGGGGTTCACAACCTCCCAGCTGGTTTGGTTCGTCTCGGTGGATTGCGATTGCAGCGTTGCGTTCAGCCCGCGCAGGCCGTTTGCTTCAAGATCATAGGTCTGCATGTCAGGCGGCCTTTTCCGTCGTTGTCGGGCTGTCGTTGTGGGACCAGAAGTAAACCGTTGCCGGTTCCGGCTCCCAGACGCGGGCGTCTTCAATGCCGGGCAGGTTCACAAGCGCCCGATATTCGCTGCCAAAGGCCACGTATTGATCGGTCTCGGCCATTACTGCCGGTTTGCAGGCGATCGGATCGCGGACCACGCCGAACCCATCCTTGGTGCCGACAACAAAGGTGAAGAAGCCATCCAGATCCTCAAGGCTGCTTTCCAGCGCCTCACCCAAGGTGGCCCCGTTCATCATCTTCCAGGTCAGATAGGCGGCACCGACCTCGGTATCGTTTTCGGTTTGGATTACCACTCCTTCGCGACGCAGCTTGCGGCGCAGCGAGTTGTGGTTTGACAGCGAGCCGTTGTGAACCAGACACTGATCGGGTCCGGTGTTGAACGGGTGCGCACCCATCGTCGTGACCGCAGATTCCGTTGCCATGCGTGTATGACCAATGCCATGCGTGCCGCTCATGCTGCTGATGTCAAAGCGCGCGGCCACGTCTTTGGGTAGGCCAACTTCCTTGTAGATCTCCAGCATCTCGCCCCGGCTCATGATCCGGACCGAAGGCCGGATCTCTGCCAACGCGGCCCGTGCCGCTTCAAACTGCCCGGCCGGAACGTCTAGCACAGTGTGCGTGTCATTATCAGTCTGGCTTACCACCAGGCCCAAATGCTGCCCCAGCTCTTCGGCTAGACCGGCAAAGTCGTCCTTGGGATTGGGCGACTGCAGCGTCATCTTAGTCTTGCCACCTGATTCCTCACCATAAATCGCAATCCCCGCGCTGTCGGGGCCGCGATCCGTCATCGTGATCAGCATGTCTGTCAGCATATTGCCCAGTTGGGGCGCAAGAGACTGGTCTTTGAGGAATAATCCAACAATTCCGCACATGGCTGGCAGATCTCCTTGTGTGTTTCGTTATGATTCTACGGTACCAACAATTCAAACGGACATCAATAATCATAGGAAATAAATTTTCCTGAGAGGCAATGGGCAAGAATTTTAATTTATGCCCATTGCCAGCTTTCAAAGCAGGATCAGTATCGTTCCAGCTGTGCTTTCACTTTTTCTTCGTCGCCGGTGTGACGGGCTTTCTCAAGGTGCTCGCCTTCCCGGACAAATTGGATGCGATGCCATCCGATCCAGAATATGACGCCCACAATGACCATCAGAACTTCGTAACCTTGGAAGGGATAGATTGGTCCGACTTCGGCCAGATCCACGGCCCAATTTGTATATCCATTGGTAGACATATTTTTCTCCCTTACTTAGCTGCTACGCCACGGGCAGCCAGTTCTTCCTTGTCGGCTGCAATAATCGCGGCTTTGGCGTCTTCGTAGGCATGGTGTTCAGCGTAATCGAGACCCTGAAGTTCAACTTCTTCCGGGATGCGCAGAACACCAGCGGCCGATTGAATTTTCGCCAGAATCCAACCTGGCAAGAAGCCAAGAACAAAGAACATGATGACAGCACCAGTGATTTGACCGACCGGGTTAATCGTCGCGTAGCCTTCATATGGAGAAGAAGGCACACCCCAGAGGACAAAGCCCGAAATCACCAAGCCAACGAACCCTGCGTAGCCATGCACGGCGACAGCCCCAACGGCATCATCCAGCTTGAACCGACGCTCAACCCAATAGTGCAGTTTGTAAACGATCACGACACCGATGGCGGCAATGATCATTGCCTGGATCGGGTGATACAGATCGTTACCTGCCGAGGCAGTGATAATTCCGGCCAGACCGCCCGAGAATGTCCAGAAGGCGTCGCCTTTGGAAACCACATACGCTGCCATCAACCCGCCGGACAGCGACATCAGGAAGTTGAAGGTAATCGCGGAGAGCGTAGTTGGGGCTAGATAGATGTTGGTTGCGGTCCAAGTCACACCTGTGATTTGACCGTCGATTGCCTCAGGCGAGATCGCTGGAACGTTACACGCGGCGTAGAAGCCCCAGAAACCAGTGTAGATAAGGAATATCCCGATGGTTAGCATCCAGGGGTTGTGCGGCGGAATATCCCGCGGCGTACCGTCCTTGGCAAATTTACCCAGGCGTGGACCCAGAACCATAATCACGCCAAGCGCGTAACCACCTGCAATCGCGTGGATAACGCCTGAAGCATAGGCGTCGTGGTATCCAAGAAGGCGTACCATCCAGCCGCCATAGTGCCAGCCCCACGCAGCGTCTATGATCCACCAAACAGAACCAATCATCACAGCATGGACCCACAGGGCAGAGGATCTGATCCGCTCGATTACAGAACCTGAAACGATCGAGGCGGCAGTCCATGAGAACAGCAAGAACGCGGCCCAGAAGACGCCGGTGATTCTGTCACTTAAATTGGTCGCCATCGTATCTGCCCAGGGCAGATTGGCAGCGCCCGCTTCGGTGTCCAGACCGCCCCAGAACGGAAAGTTCGGAAAGGCCCAGTAAATCCACCATCCAAAGAAGAAGAATGTGACCGTTACCAGCGGGATGATCATGATGTTTTTCATCAATGTGTGCATATGGTTGCGGGCACGACTGGCACCGACCTCGTACATGCAAAAGCCCACATGGATCAGGAACATGAAAACGACCGTTACCCAGTAGTAGAACTCGGTAAAGACCGTCGTTAGTGCATTTAGATTACCATCCACTTCGTAGTCTCCCTGTTGTTGCAGCAGGAGGTCTTTCTGCGAAGAATTTCCTGCTGGGAATATTTATCTACTCAGGGGACAATTTCATTGGCGACCTGTCAATAGATATGTGGGGCAAACATCTTTTAGGCATTTGGTTCATGCACTTTTAGGCCCATCGAAATTCAACCCATGGCATTGATAAATAACCACTTATGTCATTCTCGGTAATTTGTATTAGGGTGCACAAATTGCAGCCTAATATTCCCAACAGGAAAAAAATCTGCACATGGGTGTTGATTTTCAATCTGACATCGGCCTCAATATGGTCAACAAAAAAGCAATCAACGGGAGAGCTGAACAATGGCCATTCTTTGGAGGACGTCCGCCCTTGCGCAGCGCCATGCCGAGATCGGCGGCGAGTTAGAAGACTGGAACGGTATGGGAACCGCATGGTTCTATGACCATAGCCCGGAACGCGCCAAGGCGGATTACGAAGCCATCCGTACAAAGGCCGGTCTGATGGATGTGTCGGGTCTGAAAAAGGTTCACGTGGTCGGCGAAGATGCGGCTTATGTTATTGACCGCGTTACCACGCGGAACGTGGAAAAGATCATGCCGGGTCGGTCGACTTATGCGTCGATCCTGAATCCCGAAGGCAAGTTCGCTGACGATTGCATCATCTACCGCCTGTCAGTGAACACGTGGCTTGTCGTGCACGGCACAGGAACGGGTATGGAGCAGCTGGCATCAGTGGCGGCTGGCAAGAATTGTTCGGTCATCTTTGACGACGACATGCACGACATGTCTTTGCAGGGACCGGTTGCGGTGGACTTCCTGGCCAAGCATGTTCCCGGAATTCGTGATCTGGCCTACTTCGGTATCATGCAAACCAAGCTCTATGGCTGCCCGGTGATGATTTCGCGGACCGGCTACACCGGTGAACGCGGGTACGAGATTTTCTGTCAGGCCAAGCATGCCGTGCACCTTTGGGACAACATCCTGGCCGAGGGCAAGGATATGGGCATCGTTCCGGTCCAGTTCTCGACACTCGATCTGCTGCGAACCGAAAGCTACCTTCTGTTCTATCCAGGCGACAATTCGGAAACCTATCCGTTCGACGATGAAACATGCGGCGATACGCTTTGGGAGTTGGGCCTGGAATTTACAGTCTCACCGGGCAAAACAGGTTTTATCGGTGCCGAGAACCACTACGCCTCGAAAGGTAAAGAGCGGTTCAAGATCTACGGTGTCAAACTGGACGGTACAATTCCGGCGGATGAGGGTGCGGATCTGCTGCAAAACGGCGAAAAGGTCGGCGTTGTCACCTTCGGCATGTATTCCGAGATCAATGGCCACAACGTAGGTATCGCGCGGATGCCAGTCGCCTGTGCCTCACCCGGCACCCAGCTGACGGTACGAAACGGCGACGGGACAGAAATAGCAGCGACTGCGGAAGAGATGCCGTTTTACGACCAGGACAAATCTATCAGAACCGCAAAGGGCTGAGTTTAAGGGGGCGCAACGGACACACCGAGGCGCCCTTTTCCTATTTGAGGGCAAAATGTCAAAGTTCGAATTTCCCAAGTCAATCGCAAGCCGCCCGGTCTGGGGTACGCTAGAGGTTCGCTCAGGTGAACATCATCTCATGATCGCCGAGGCCGAAGGGGCCGAAGCCGTTCTTGACATCGCGACACCTGACCTGATGGCCAAAACCCACTTGATCTATATTCCCAAAGGGACGGATTTCACGACAAAACTGCAAGCGCTGAATCCCGCGCAATTCTACGAAGGCCCGTCCTATGAGGCCGCGCTACAGCGCATTCGCCGTGTGCTGGAGGATGCGCATATGGGGTTGCAGGTTTATCTGACCGGCACAGAGGGCATGATGGGTCAGGCTGTGAATGAGGTGATGGCCGTTGGCTTGCCACATACCGCGATCCAGACTGAGCATCGGGGCTCGACTGCGCGCCGTATGCAATGTGTGCACTGCAAGGGCATTACCGATGATGTCGAGGTCGATCCGTTTGTCTGCTCGCACTGTGGTTTAAACCTTTTTGTGCGCGACCACTATTCCCGCCGCCTTGCCGCCTATCAGGGCGTCCGCGTTGACGCCGAGGATCATGGGAACGTGCCCGAGCCGAAGGGAATCTACGAATGAGTGGCGCAGAGAAAATTCAGGTCAAAGTTACAGAAATTACCCCGCTGAACGAATTGGTAACACGGTTCCGGTTCGAACGCGTTGACGGCAGACAGTTGCCAACCTTTTCGGGCGGTGCACATACCGTGGTCGAAATGCAGGATGGCGGCATCACGCGGCTCAACCCTTATTCCCTGATGTCCGATCCGTTCGATCAATCATCCTATACGATCTCGGTTCGCCGCGATGATCAGGGCAGGGGAGGGTCGTTGTTCATGCACCGTCAGGTCAAGCTGGGCGACGAGATGACCATCAGCTACCCGGTCAACCTGTTCTCGCTTGATTTGCGGGCCCGCAAACATCTGTTTCTGGCCGGTGGTATCGGAATCACCCCGTTTCTGGCGCAGATCAAACAGCTCGAACTGCTGCACGGTCATTGGGAGCTGCACTATGCCTGTCGCAATCAGGCGCTGGCATCTTATGCGGACCAACTGACAGACAGGCATCCAAACGAAACGCATCTGTATTACGACGATCAGAATCAGGCGATTGATCTGGAAAACCTTCTCAGCGGGCAACCCCTGGGCACCCATGTCTATGTCTGCGGACCAAAGGGCATGATCGATTGGGTGCGCAATACTGCCGCCGCCGAAGGCTGGCCCGAAGATTGCGTGCATTACGAAGAGTTCTTGGCGCCTCAGCCCGGCAAACCGTTCGAAGTGCGTCTGGCGTCTTCCGACAAGGTCATTCATGTGGGTGAAAACGAAAGCCTTCTGGAGGCTATCGAGCGCGAAGGTGTCGACGCCCCGTATCTGTGCCGTGGCGGGGCCTGTGGCCAATGCGAAACCGTTGTGTTGGATCACGACGGCAACTTTGTTCACCGCGATCACTGGCTGACTGACGAAGAAAAGGCAGCAGGCAAGAAAATCATGCCCTGCGTATCGCGTTTCGAGGGCAAGTCCCTCGTGCTGGACCGCTGAGAGGAGGCCCACCATGACCATTCAATTCAACGACGAGTCCTTCCGCGACGACTATACGTTCCACAACTCGGAATGGGCGATCAAACGCTTTCCGTTTCCGTTCCACGAAGACAGCTACATGTATTCTGTCAACATGGAACAGCACCGGGGCGGGCCCGAGGGCTCGGTCTATGAGATGCGGTTCGACGTGGATGAACACTATGTCTCGGAAATGAAAGACCGCGCCATCGTTCTTGATCAGGACCCGCTGCGCTGTCAGTCTCTGCCGCATATGACATTGGCGGGCTGGGACCTGCTGGAACTGATCATGGTCAGCAAATCCGAGGACTACCCGGACCTGTTCGAACTGCACCGCAACGGCAATCAGTGGCGCTGGATCAACAAGCCACTGGGGATCGATCACAGCTTTACCTTCATGGATGAAACCACGCTGCCTTACGGGCCGATGGAGTACATTACCCGGCAGGCGCAAGGCGATTTCGCAGTGCTGGACCAGCGGGACGAGATGTTGTGGATGGACGCTGGTATGGTCACGACCCAGGCCGATTGGAGCCTGGATTTCGACATCGGCATGAATTTTTTTGAATGGCACGCGCCGGTTCCAAAAGCCCATGAGATGGGGATTTTCAAGCGCGCGCTGAAGTTTCTGCTGAACATTCAACAGGGCGCGCCAGCACGGCGGCTGAACTGGACCATGACGGTGAACCCGCTGTTGGATACCAGCCCGGAAAACTATCACAAGTGGGGCATCCAAAAGACCACACTGACGCCCGAAAACATAGCCCATAAGCAGCATCTTCGGGTCGAATTGCAAACATTCTTCCGATTGCCGCGATCAAACGCGCTAGTATTCCCAATCCGTTGTTATCTTTGCAGTTTTCAAGATCTGATGACGGTGCCGAAATGGGGTCGCCGGCTGCACCGTGTTGTTCGCGACCTTCCGGTTGAACTCGCCACCTACAAGGGGTTTATCGACAACCGCCCAATGATGTTGGACTACCTTAGTCAGTTTGACGACGGATTACCGACCTCTCCCGGTATATGGCCGGATCTGGAAACAGAGCCGCCTTTGTCAAAGTAAGCGATCACCTTGCCGTGTTTTGGCTCATATGACTGATGCAGGCAAAACACCTTGGCTCATTCAGCCCGATGACTTCGCATTGTATGACGCGCTTGCACTGCTTCGCGCGTCATTTCGGTATATGGATGCCCGAATTAATCCTCCTTCGTCTATCCATAATTTAACAGTGGAAGGAATGCAGGCGCATTGTAGGGGTGGTGGTGAAATCTGGGCCATGGGCCAACCGCTATTCGCTTGCATGTTTTTGACGCCCAAAGCCAACAGCTTGTACCTAGGAAAGCTGGCGGTGAAGGAAGGAATGCGGGGGCGGGGTATCTGCCGCACTTTGGTAGATCACGCTGCAAGTCGTGCAGCAGACCTTGGTCTATCAGCGTTGGAACTGGAAACGCGCGTGGAACTCACTGAAAACCACCGTGTGTTTTCAAGGCTTGGATTTACAATCGTAAGTGCCGGCAGCCACGTCGGCTATGACAGACCCACGGATTTCTTGTTGCGCAAGCCGGTCAATTTGTCTGCGGATAGCTGATCACTGAAATGTAGCGTGCCGGCAGATTCACCAACCGTTCCGGACCATGCGGTGCGTCGGCGTCAAAGAACAAGGTGTCACCCGGTTTCAGGGGGTAAATCTTGTCTCCGTGGCGGTAATCTACCTCGCCTTCCAGCATGTAGATCGTCTCGATTCCATCATGTTGAAATGTTGGGAACACGTCGGATTCAACGGTCAGTGTGATCAGGTAGGGCTCTACGATTACGCCAGAACCGTTGGCACCAATATGCCCCAACAAATTATATTGATGATTGGCGCGTGTTCCTTCGCGCTCTAACTCGACGCCCTCACCCGCTTTGGTATGAACCGCCTCGCGGCGCTCTTCAAATTGTCTGAAAAAGCTTGTCAGAGGAACTGAAAGTGCATCAGCAAGCGATTGCAAAGTCGTCAGGGAAGGCGATGTGTTCCCGTTTTCGATCTTGGACAGCATACCAATCGACAATCCGGTCAGCTGAGCCAATTCCGCGACCGTAGTATTCTGCTTTTTGCGAAAAGCGCGAACCTCGCGACCAATGGCAACTTCAAGAACTTTTTCTCTGTCACCCGAGCGAACAGAATGTGGATCCTGTGTCAGATTTGTCGCCATTTCTTTTTCGTTTTTTTTCAATTTCGTTCTTTCAATGTCTTGCTACACTTGTCCAAACGGGTTCTGCAAGAAGACGACGTGCATTACCCAATCCAACTCGGTCTACCATAGCACCATTTTTTCCTGCTAGTAAAATAATGATGCTGACAGAAAAATTCTAGAACTCAAATTTCTATGGCTAGACGGTATTGCCGATAGCATGCCTGACCTCTGTGATAGAACCGCCGTGGGTAGCAAACGAGATTGTACCGAATCTGGATAATTGGTTGTACTAAGGCCTGAACGTTCGCATTGAAAACAACCATCTCTAACTCCGAGAGTGAGACAAACAGGGGCCGCTCGAAATTCGAACATCAGAATTTCTTTGTCGACTATAAGTTGGTGTGACGACTCCCCGACACCCTTGATAACTTTGCCATAGTTCGGCTTGGGTTCGAAATCGTTCCCTGCTAGCATCTAACAATTGTGGTCGGTGTGTGTCTCTTTGATGAGTTTGAAACCTGAAGATCGCTTAATACGGATCTAAGTATCTGCCGATCTATTCGCGGGCTTTCAAACGTTAGACCCAAGCAGCATTACCTGAATGTCGGCTACATTGGTCCCGGTCGCTCCGGTCATCAGAAGATCACCAGACAGCGTCAAAGCCTTATGACTGTCGTTGCTCGCCAACAGAGCGGTAGGGTCATGTCCCGACGCGCGGATTCGGGTGAGCGTCCCTGCATCCACTATCGCGCCAGCCGCCGATGTTGGGCCGTCGCGGCCATCCGTACCACCGCTAAGAAAAACCCAATTTCCGGGTATCGTGCGGTCTTGCGTCAGTTGGGCGACGCGCAGTGCCAATTCCTGGTTGCGCCCGCCGCAACCCGTTCCTTGCAGACGTACAGTCGTTTCACCACCAAACAGCAGGGCGGTTGGGCGGTTCGAAGTGGCGGACAAGGCTGCTTGGAAAATCCGTTCAGCCGCGTCGGACACATCTCCAATCAACGCGTCGGACACAATTTCAGTACGGTATTTCTGCGCCGCATAGCGAAACGCGGCTTCCAAACTAAATGTGTTCGACCCAATCAGGCTATTTGTTGCCTCAACTGCTATGGAATGTTCAGGAATACTCTTCTCCAGATGGGCACGGACGGCTTTTGGTAGCCGGTGCCAGATCCCGGCCTCGATGCAGGTTCTGCGGGCGTCCGCGTGGCTGCCGATTGGTAAGGCGGTTGGTCCGCTGGCTACGGCCCGAAGATCATCACCGATGACATCCGACAGGATATACGCCGTGATCGGGGCAGGTGCGCCGTGCAGCAAAAACCCGCCGCCTTTGAGCTGGCTCAGGTGCTGGCGCACAAGGTTCATCTGAACGATGTCCAGCCCGGAAGACAACAAAACCTCATTGACCGCAATTTTGTCCAAAAGGGTCAAACCATCAACAGGCGCAGGAACCAAGGCCGACCCCCCGCCGGAGATCAGTGCAATGATTTGATCCTGTTTACGTGCTGCGCTGAGCAATGCGATGATCTGTCGCCCGGCTTTCAAACCGCGTTCATCCGGGATGGGGTGCCCGCTGGTCAAAACCGTCGCACTGGGGACTTCGCTCCGGTTGTCGCTATGGGTTACGATCAGGGCGACATGATCGCCCTGAACATGCTGCAATGCCTCCTCCATCATGGCAGGGGCAGCCTTCCCAATTGCAATCAGGATGCTGCGCCCGCCATGTTCTGGTGATGGCAATGGGGCTGATTGCAACCGTTGGCGCAGGCACTTCGCCGGGTCCGCCGCGGCGACGGCTTCGGCAAAGATGGCGGCGGCTCTATCGCGCAGCGATATGGACGATTGCACAGTCATGATGCGATCAAGCCGCTGCGATCTGGCCTGCTTTTTCGACCAGCACTTCGGCCTGACGGATTGAGGCATAATCGATCAGACGGCCATCCAGAGACACAGCGCCTTTGC
>NZ_JBQFSK010000017.1:0-32546 GCF_056537925.1 Ruegeria sp. BI7 | reverse complement strand
GCATTCAACACAGGAATGGACTCAGTCCGCGTGGCGTCTCGAGGCTCAGGATCTGAAACTCATCGTAGCCAGTATTCCGGTTTTCGCGTTGTTCGCCAAATGACCAAGTAAATTTGTAAAAGGAAATGAAATGGATCCTATTTCTGGCAACACTACTGGAGGTCCTTACCAGGGTATCGGTAGTACAGTTGGCGATTCTGGACAGGTTACCGGCACGCTTCCGAGCGGCGCAGAAGCATCCGTGGGTATTGAGACCACTTCTAATTTGGGGAACACCTTGGTGGGTACCATTGGCGTGTCCACTCCAGGGGTCTCAATTGAAATTGGTGACGTTGACGTCGATGTAGGTGTGAGTGGCGACGTAAGTGTAAGTTTTGATCAACACGGCAACGCTTTCGATGCCGATATATCGGGAACCGGAAGTGTAACTATTGGTTTCGGCGAAGTGCAAATTGGCGCATCTATTACGATCGACGGCGACTCCATTACAATAGAAATCGGCAATAACGAAATTTCCACAAGTATTGATGATGTAGGGGACTCACTTCAGCAAGAACTAGAAAGGCTTGGAGTGGATCCTGACGTTGCCAAAGCCGTAAGCGAAAATCTGACGAACGAAATTGGCCAAGCAATTGAACAGGCAGAATCAGGCATTCGGAATATAATTTCCAACGCAATTAGCAATGACATGATTCAAGTTAATGATCGCGGTAGACTGGAAGAACTATTTCAAAAACCACCAGTTTCGCCGTTGGTTCTGGATCTTGATGGAGATGGTATCGAGCTTACTTCGTTGGCAGGCAGCACAACCTTCTTTGACGTCGATATTAATGGTTTTGCTGAGGCCACGGGCTGGGCCGCACCTGACGATGGTCTTTTGGCACTGGATATTGATGGCGACGGATATATCGATGATGGATCAGAACTCTTTGGGGATCAGACCGGTTATGATCACGGCTTTCTTGCTCTGGCACAGCATGACAGCAACAGCGACGGCGTGATCGATGAGAACGATCCTATTTATAGCGATCTCGTTGTCTGGCAGGATTCAAACTCGGATGGGATCAGTCAGGCACAGGAAATGCGCGGATTGGCTGATGTCGGGGTAGCGTCCATCTCCGTATCTGCCACGGTCACCAACTATGAAGTTGCTGGCAACAGTGTTCTTTGGGAGAGCACATTCGAGTGGAGCGATGGTAGTCAAGGTGTCGTTGCCGATGCATACTTTGAAACCGACACGCTCAACACTGTTGCACTTGTTCCCGATGATTTCACTTATCATCCAGATGTTTTCAAGCTACCTGTTCTGCTGGGTTCTGGCACATTGGCTTCAACGTGGGTTGCTTTGTCGCTTGACGACGACCTGAGAGATCAAGCGCATGCTCTTTTGGAACAACTGGAATCCGGTAACATCGAGAGTTTCTTAATAAGCTTCGAAGCGTTTATCTTGGACTGGGCAGGTGTCAGCGATGTGGATCCGGGTAGTCGTGGAGAATATGTTGACGCCCGGCACTTAGAGTTTTTGGAAGCAGTGTACGGTACCGGATATATCGGTGTACCCGCGTCTACAGACCCTGGTATTTTTGCCGGTCCTGCTTTTGAAGAGTTGTACGAAGAATTTCTTGAACAGCTTGCTGCGCGCTTTTTGGCGCAAGCCGCTATCTCAACTGCGTTGCTAAATGGGACAAGTGCGGAAGCAGCAGCATCTGCTGCGGCGTCGCACCCTTTAGCTTCGTTTTCAACATTCCTAAACGGATTCACGCCTGAAAGCCCGTCCCTTTATGGCGATGTGTCGCAAGTCATTGCAGGCATGCAGCAGGAGATCGACAAGGGATCGATTTCGGTTGGCAATGCAGCGACTGCCATTTTAATTTTTAAATCTGATCTGAGTTCTGGTGATACGGACTTTGAGCAGCTGGTTCAGACCGCCATATCCGACGCTGGATTGGACCCATCTTCGGATCTGGCCCGTGCCTTGACATACGCAGGTGATCTGCAAATCGTCGAAGGCACCACAGGAAACGACACTATCACTGTTACCGAAGCGAGCTACGTCATTGGCGGTACGGGTGAAGACGTGATTACCAGCACAGCCGACGGCGTCATATTTGTCGGCGGCAAAGGAAACGACACTCTCAACGGCGGCGATGGCGCGGCGACCTATATCTATTCGCTTGGTGACGGTTCGGACGTTATTCTTGATACAAGCGGCTATGCAACTGTGAACGACAAACTGCTGTTCACCGATGTGAATGCCGATGATGTCGTTTTCTCTCACAACGCCGACGGGGACCTTGTGATTACCCTAAGCGATGGTGGGACTGTAACAATCAAGAACCACTTCGACAGCGACAGCTATGATATGGAGCTGATCGAATTCGCAGATGGTACCGTTCTCGACTTGCAGGATATTCGTGACAAGACGGTGGCGGATCAAAAAGCCACGGGTTCGGTCAAGGGCTCCTATAACACTGAAAACTATTTCCATGCTCTTGGCGACGGGTCGTACACGATCACAGATGTTAGTAGCGCTGGATGGATCAATGACCGGTTAGTGTTTACTGATGTGAACGCAGAAGACGTGACGTTCTCACAGAATGCAGGTGGAGATCTGGTGATCACCCTAAGTAATGGTGAAACAGTTACGATCAGCAACCATTTCGACAGTGACTACTATGATACAGAACTGATCGAATTTTCGGATGGAACCGTCCTAAACGCACAGGAAATTCGGGACAAATCTGTCGCGGATCAGAAGTTCTCTGGCACGGTGAAGGGGTCTTACTACGTCGAGAATTACTACCACAGCCTGGGCGACGGCTCTTACACGATTACGGATGTCAGCAGCGCAGGCGACTACCTTAAAGACCGACTGGTGCTCACTGATGTGAATGCAGATGACGTAACTTTCTCGCACAATGGAAACGGGGACTTGGTGATCACGTTGAGCAATGGCGAGGCAATCACCATCACTGATCACTTTGCCAGCTCGTACTATGACATGGAACTGATCGAGTTTGCGGATGGAACAGTACTAGGATTGCAGGAGATCAAGGACAAAGCCGTGATCGGTGGGTCGGGTGACGACGTTCTTATTGGTTTTAGTGGCAACGATCATATCACTGGCGGTTACGGAAACGACTACATCGACGGTGGTAGAGGTGATGATGCCCACAATGGCGGAGATGGAGACGACATACTGATTGCAAACTCTGGCCTTGACAGCTTCGACGGCGGTGCAGGTAACGATACTATCGACTTCTCCTACACATCTAACGGTGTGACGTTGGATCTGACGGCTGGAATCGCGACCTTTACAAGCGGTGCCCAGGAAATCATGACGAACATCGAGAACGTCATTGGTAGCTCTGGCAGTAATCTCATCAATGGGTCTGACGTCGCCAATGTAATCGACGGCGGAGCGGGCAATGACCGCATTATCGGCCTGGAAGGCGATGACAAGCTGTCCGGTGGTTCCGGAGCCGATGTCTTTGTCTTCAATACCTTGGTATCTGAAGGCGCTGACACCATCACTGACTTCGAGTTGGGCACCGACACGCTTGAACTTGCCGGAAGCACTTATACTGACCTGACCTTCGTCGACACTGGATCCGGTACGCGCGTCGAATGGGACAATGGCTCGGTTGAGCTTGAAGGCGTCGCCGTCGCGGCACTGATCGAAGATCAGTTCTTGTTCGTCTAAGAAATTTTATCCCTAAGCGGTATTGAATATCGCTTAGGGTTTTTGACTTAGTGTGCCAATTGCCTCCCCAAAAATAGCGAGTGTACCCAAATGTGTTAACGGGTTGCACTTAAACCAAGCTGCTACCGACAACCGGAGTTGCCTGTCATTTCAACATTGAGGTGATGGGTGGAGCGAGGGGCTGGACGAGGGGGTAAAAGCCAGCCCCTCAATCTCGGGGTCTCGGAGTTGTATGTGTGGTTGCTCCGTTAACTCAAACCTAGCGAAAGAACTTCAGCCTCGATATTGGGGATTACCCGTAGCCGGTCGAATTAATCTTTCAGACACAATTCAAACAGGGCAGGCGTGTAGCAATGAGGTGCGGCGCGTCTTGAGGGGGTTAACGATTTCGACGAGGGGGTATGAGTTCGGCGCGTTGCATCTTTACCTTTTGCTGCGAATTGTCACCTCTTTCAAATTACCATTTGTAGTGCGGACCCCGCTCGCCATTCCAAAACCGCGCAACGTCCACCGTATCAATGACCAGCGAAGTCGTATTGAAGCCGATGAGAAGAATAACCCACCAGTAAAGCGCAGGTTCGGTGTCTACGTTCGGAAGGTTCGTCAGGAAATAGGCTATCATTGGAATCCACAGAATGTGGCCTATACCAAGCAGCCTCACAAACCCTAGCTTCAGGTAAATTGCTATCATTATGGAAATGCCGACCCCGACCGACAACAGGTTGAACCAGGCATAGAAGGTATTGAGGAACAGCAGGGAGGCCAAATTTACGAGAATTAGGCAGACTACCCAAACTCTCGCAACCGGGTTGAACCTGAAAAGGACGATCCAAAGAATTTCAAACGCGCGCATTTGGCCGATCCTATCAATTCAACATCAAAGTTGTCATTAGTCATACGGTCTAGCTTGAGAGCCGGGGTTGGATTTGCCAGGATCGTGCCCTTGCAGCGGATCTCGCGATGCGTGTTGCGAAGCCCTCGCCACTTAGTGCCCAACTAGGTACCCAACTTTTGCACTTCATTCTGGTTCAACGCCTCTTTGCCTTTCCGGCTGGCTGACCGCCACCTGCCCCGTGAAACCTACACACGGCCCAACCACGAACCGCTGGCCCTTTGCACCGTTTGCCGGTTCTTTTGGATTTTGCCGTGCATCTGGGGGCCGCATGGGCCTTGCTCATGGGGTTGGCGTCACTTTCCATCGCTAGCCCTCCCTCCAGTGCCGACATTGCCGACAATCGCCTGTCCACCATCCGACACGTTGACGTGTTGCACGGTCACGGTTTGCTTGCCGCCATTGCGATGCTTGCGCAGGGCTTCTACCTGGGCGGCGTAGGTGCGGGCCAGCTTGTTGTATCCGTTATAATGGACATTCACTTGGTCAATCCGTTCCGAATTTGCCAGCCATCGCGCGGATCTAACCATCGCGACGTGGGTTGCCGCCATTTGGACTGCCAACATACGTTCAACTGTGTCGCGCGGTTTCAGTTCGGCCACCGCTGCCAGCATGAATTCCCGTTCGTCATTCCCGGCGTAATCTTCGCTGGACTCATTTGCTTTCAGCATTTTGAGGCAATGCCTTAAAAGGGATTCAGCCATCTCGGGAAAGTCGGTGCCAAACGCTTGCTGCAATGCCTGCTCATGGTCCAGCGTGACATTATGGTTCGTGGCCGTTCCCCGTATTTCGATACCAAGGTCGGATTTGGGTTGCCGTGTGTCGTTGTTTGCCCAACAAGGCTTTGGCTTTCTCTGTGGCCTGCAGATCCACATCCAAGCCCAGCGCCGCCGCATGGCGCAAACAGATGGACAAACGGTTCATCGCCTTACGCGCCGTGTCGGCTTTGGTGTGCCAGATCGGCGCAAGGGTGTCGCGGATATCGCGCTGGTCGATCCGTGAAACCGGCATTTTGCCCAGCTTCGGCAAGACGTGCAGTTCCAAGGGACTGAACCACCGGCCAGCCTTCCCGTCGCCTTTCAGTTCGGCCTTGCGGCTTTCAAAGGCGTCCTTGGCGATATCGGCCAGAATGTTCAGATTGCGTTCGGCTTCGCGGTTCAGGCGTTCCCGTTCCTTGATGGCGTCCTTGCCATCCCTCACAACCGCTACTGGGTGCTGCAGTCCGTGCTAACGACGGCAACGCGCAGTAAACCAGCTTTGCAAAATCTCGAGGATAGGCTCTTAGTCACCGTTCAAACCAAGGCTAATTTTCGGTCTAATACTTCGCCGAAAGTGGGAGCATCACGATGTTTTCTATATGCGAAGTAGGCGCCAGCTCGGTGTCAAGCTCGATTGCTCGCAAAAAGTGCGAGTATCCAGCCCCGAAAACACTCCATCTTGCGCGACAAGGACTGTGCGCCAACCCCGTGCTGCTGCACCGAGGATATCGGTGTGAAGAGTGTCACCGCACATCGCGATGCGTTCGGGCGGAATTCCTGGAAGCGTGGCTTCGACCATTTCAAATACTTCCGGAAATGGCTTGCCAAAGAACTTGATGTCTTGAAGGCCCTCATCTGCCAGCAAATGCCCGTAGTGACCGGGCTCCAGTGAGAATCCGAAGTCTCGTGGCGCTGCCAGATCAGCATTTGCGATCACAACTGGGCGCGGGTTCGCCAACAAGCTGTCGCAAAGCATGGATTGTTGAGATTGTTGCCAGATTTCGGTCGAGAGAAACAAGAAACCGTCAGCGCGGTCAAAGTCTGT
Organism: Ruegeria sp. BI7; assembly: GCF_056537925.1. Lineage (NCBI taxonomy): Bacteria > Pseudomonadati > Pseudomonadota > Alphaproteobacteria > Rhodobacterales > Roseobacteraceae > Ruegeria > Ruegeria sp. BI7. The sequence continues at coordinate 26,148 of NZ_JBQFSK010000017.1, read as the reverse complement.
CTGGTCTGCCTCAAGCCTGATCGTCTCGGATAAGATGTCCGTCAGGTCGTCAGACGGAGAGGCGATGCAGCCCCACAGACCGTCGTTCAGGTTTGCCAAGGCTGCGTCGCGGCTGGTTACAATCTCATCTGCGTCAACTTGCATTCCGAGTTTTTGAAACTTGGCAGTCGCGCCCTGGTGATTATAGCTGGCAGCATTGGAAAGAATGCGAATCTGGTGTCCGCCCTCCCTGAGCTCTTTCAAACGAGCTGCCGCGCCGGGAATCGGAGTTTCGCCAACATTTAGAACGCCAAAAGCATCAAAAACAAAGGCGTCTACTTCGTTGCCAATATCCAGAAGTGACTCAATATCCAGAGTGGCCGCGTTGAATGTTGCTTTTGGGAGTCTGGGACGTATGGACTGATAACGCGAAAATATCGAGTTGGCGTCAAGCATGTGTCCAAATGTCCTTTTTTGATGGGCGCCCCCGACAGGATTGACGCAATTCGGAATGTAACATCAACAAAACAAAATGGAAGAAAAAACAACATTCTTAGCAAGTCGCCACTAGCGAGTTTTGAAGCTTTGCGCGCAAAGCCTTGAAAAATATAATTTTTCGACACTTGCGATCAAGTCACCCTTGAACGTTATATGTGGCTTTGATTGAAAAATGTTGTTTTGTTGTTTTTTGGTGATATGGTTCTGGCAACTTGAAGGGGGATAAATGGCGTCAAAGAAGATCAGACGGAGGGATTTAATCCAGCAGGTCGTGCAAGAGCGTGGCGGTGTCAGTGTGGGGGCCTTAGCGGAAATGCTAGGGGTCTCGACGCAAACCATCCGCCGTGATCTGGACATTTTGTGCGACGGTGAAAACCTGCGACGCGCGCACGGGCGGATCGAGCTGGCTGAAAGCCGTTTGAATACCCCGTTTGATCAGAGAGCCGGAACGAACTTACGTGGCAAACGGTCGGTTTCCGAACTTGTTGCGAGCATGATCCCCAATGGGGCGAACGTGTTCCTTTCAATTGGGTCGACTCCGCTCGAAGTTGCTAAGGCACTGTCCGGCCACCAGGAGTTAACGGTCATTACGAACAACCTGAGTGCCGCGATGGCGCTGAGTAATGAAATCTCAAACCGTATCCTTTTGCCAGGAGGCGAGCTGCGCCTGCCCGATCGTGATTTTATCGGCGAAGAAGCAACCGATTTCTTTGACAGGTTTCGTGCCGAGTTCGCAATATTTGGCGTTGCCGGTGTGGCGCATGATGGTGGGTTGTTAGAATTTCATCCAGCTGAGGTTAGGGTGAGAATGAAAATGCAACAGCACGCAGCCAAATCGATCCTCGTAATAGACAGCAGTAAATTTGGTCGCATTGCGCCAGCATTGGGCGGCAACATCTCGGATGTCGACGTTGTCGTGTGCGACCGTCCTCCGGGCCCTGAATTTTCCGATCTCGCAGACAGTTTGGGCGAAGCCATTACTTACTCACAAGGAGAGCGCTGAATATGGCAGAACCGTTTGTTCACGTCGACAATATTGCTAAGCGCTGGAATGGGCAGCTTGGCGTCGAGAATATTAATCTTTCGATCCCGCGTGGTTCGTTCGTAGCGCTGCTTGGCCCGTCGGGCTGCGGCAAGTCAACGACGCTGAGATTGCTGTCGGGACTAGAATTGCCGGATGAGGGGCGGATCGTCATTGACGGGCGTGACATCACTACTTCTGCCCCTGCAGAACGCAATCTGTCGATGGTGTTCCAGTCTTATGCATTGTTCCCGCATCTGAGTGTCGCGGAAAACGTTGTTTTTGGCCTCAAGGTGCGAAAAGTCGTCGCGGCGGAACGGCGCGAGAAACTGACCCGGGCGCTCGAGATCACTGGCTTGCTGGGCTATGAGCAGCGTAAGCCGGGGGAATTGTCGGGTGGTCAGCGCCAGCGTGTGGCGCTTGCACGTGCGATCGTGGCAAACCAGCCGCTGTGCCTGATGGATGAGCCGCTTTCGAACCTTGATGCCAAGCTGCGCGCCTCTGTGCGCAAGGACATCAAAAAACTTCAGGTCGATTTGGGCATCACCGTAGTTTACGTCACGCATGACCAAACCGAAGCGATGAGCATGGCCGACATGGTCGTACTGATGAAAGACGGCCATATCCAGCAGACAGGGTCCCCGGAAGAGCTTTACTACAAGCCTGCTAACACTTTTGTCGCCGAGTTTGTCGGTGCCCCGCCAATGGCGCTGATCAAGTCAGAAGGCGTGCCGGGATTTGAGCGCGCAACGACAATTGGCCTTCGCGCCGAAGCGGTGAAGGTGGTGGAATCGGGCAAGGGCAGGCTGACTTGTAAAGTATCGGAATGCGAATTCCTGGGTTCCGAAACATTCATTGGCCTGTCACATCCTGCTGCCAATGGTCTGACCGTATCCATGCCCGGACTGAAACATATTCCGGCAGGAGAAGATCTGGAGATCAGCTTTGCCGATGAAGACCTGCATTTCTTTGACGACATGGGCAAGCGACTGGCCGGGTAGGTCGAGCAACTGAACTTTGGAAAGACAAGAATAACTGTCATCACTGGGAGGAAAAAATGAACGTCATTAAGAAGATAAGTTTGGCTGCCGTCTCGGCCACCGCGCTGACATCGGCGGCGGCGGCTGAGACGGAACTAACAATGTATTATCCTATCGCGGTTGGCGGCGCGCTGACCGAAGTAGTGGATGGCATCGTTGCCGATTTTGAAGCCGCCAACCCTGACATCAAGGTCAACGCGATCTATTCAGGCAACTATGACGACACGCGCGTTCGTGCCTTGTCCGCACTTGCATCGGGTGAACCGGCTCAGCTGGCGGTGATGTTCTCAATCGATGCCTATGATCTGATCGAGCAGGATCTGATCGTGGCCTACGAAGATATCGACGGGGTTAACCCGGACTGGCTAGAGAGCTTTTATCCTGCATTGATGGCTAATGGCCGGATCGAGGGTAAAACTTGGGGCATTCCGTTCCAGCGTTCAACTATCGTTGCCTATTACAACAAGGACCAGTTTCGTGCGGCAGGTCTTGACCCTGAGGCACCGCCCAAGACCTGGGACGAGCTGATTAGCATGGGCAAGGCACTGACCAACGACGACACCTATGGCCTGATGATCCCATCGACAGGCTATCCCTATTGGATGTTCCAGGCGTTGGCGATCCAGAACGGCAAGGAGGTGATGTCCGATGACGGCCTGACCACCTATTTCGATGACGAAACCGTTGTCGATACGTTGGAATTCTGGCAGTCGCTGTCGCAGGAGCATGGCATCATGCCCACTGGCACCGTTGAATGGGGTACACTGAGGCAGGCGTTCCTCGAAGGTCAGACCTCGATGATGTGGCATTCGACCGGCAACCTTACGGCTGTGAAGAACAACGCCAGTTTTGACTTTGGCGTCGCCGAGCTTCCGGCCAATGTGCGGCTGGGTTCGCCTACCGGCGGCGGCAACTTCTATGTTTTCAAAGAGACATCGGACGAAGAGCGCGCTGCGGCCATGAAGCTGATCGAATTCATGACCTCGCCCGAGCAAGCGGCAGCGTGGTCCATCGCGACCGGCTATATGGGCGTGTCTCCGGCAGCGTATGAAACCGATGCGCTGAAATCCTACACAGAAGAGTTCCCACCCGCTCTCGTTGCCCGGAACCAGCTGGAAAACGCGGTTGCTGAGTTCTCGACCTTTGAAACCGCACGCGTGCGTGAGGGTCTGAACAACGCAATTCAGGCGGCTTTGACCGGCACAAAATCGGCTGAAGACGCGCTAGGGGAAGCCCAGACAGCGGCTGTGCGCCTGCTGCGTGATTACCAGTAACCTCAACTCCCTGGCGTCGGGCAGAGATGCCCGACGCACCCAACCTTGAGGGTCGCTATATGGCAGAGCATGTGAATATCGAGCGTCGTCGACAGGCCATCTACGGTTGGATCCTGTTGTCACCAGCGGCAATTCTACTGACGACCTTTGCGTTTTATCCTTCGCTTGCGACCTTGTGGTCGAGCTTGTTCAGCCGAGAAACCAGAAGACGCCCCAGCGAATTTGTCGGCGGCGAGAACTATGCCGACCTGTTCGCCGACCCAACCTTTTGGAAAGTTGTCGTGAACAACTTGATCTATGCGGGCGCGACCATCCCTATTTCTATTGCAATTGCGCTTTCGATGGCGCTTTGGGCGAACTCCAAGATCCCGGCTCGCGGGTTTGTACGCACCGCCTATTTCACGCCCACGGTCCTGCCAATGATCGCAGCGGCAAACCTTTGGCTGTTTTTTTATACTCCCGGGTTGGGTGTGCTCGACCAGATCGGCGGTCTGTTTGGCCTTCCCTCAATCAACTGGCTGGGACAGCCTGAAACTGCGCTGTGGGCTGTAATCATCGTGACGATCTGGAAAGAGGCTGGGTTTTTCATGATCTTCTATCTGGCGGCCTTGCAGACGATCCCTGAGGACCTCAAGGAAGCTGCCGACATTGAAGGCGCCAGCCGCTGGACCTATACGCGCCGGATCGTGCTGCCGTTGTTGATGCCGACGACGCTGTTTATCATGGTCAATGCGTTGATCAATTCTGTGAAATTGATCGATCATTTGTTCATCCTGACCAAGGGCGGGCCAAACGACGCCTCCAAGCTTATCCTTTATTACATCTGGGAAATGGCCTTTGCCTTCTTTGATGCGCCCCACGCAGCGGCAATGACCATTCTGGTGCTTGTCGTGCTTGGCGTGGTTGCCGGCGTCAAGTTCACCATTCTCGACAAGCGGACCCACTACCAATGAGCGGATTTTCCAGGCATATCGAATCCTTTGGCGCACTGTTGTTGGCCGTGATCTGGATTTCCCCGCTGGTCTTTGCCTTTTGGGCGGCTTTCCACAGCACCTCTGACGCGGTCAACTTTAACATCACGTCGTCATGGACGCTCGACAATTTTCGCACCGCTTGGGAGGGGGCGCCGTGGCTACGCTATTTCCTCAACACCTTCCTTTTAGTGACGGTGATCCTTATTGGTCAGTTCTTCGTCACGACGCTGGCAGGATTTGCCTTTGCCCAGGTCCAGTTTCCGGGTCGGGATTTCGTGTTCATCCTCGTGCTGATGCAACTTTTCATCCTGCCCGAAGTGTTGATCGTGGAAAACTATGCAATGGTTTCACGCCTCGGATTGTTTGACACGATTCTTGGCGTCGGAATGCCCTATATGGCCTCTGCCTTTGGCATTTTCCTGATGCGGCAGGCGTTTAAGGGCGTTCCTATAGAACTGCATGAGGCAGCGCGCGTCGAAGGCTGCGGCTGGTTCGGAATTCTTTGGCGAGTCTACGTGCCCTTGGCGCGCCCGACATATCTTGCTTATGCGTTGGTGTCGGTATCGACCCACTGGAACAACTTCCTCTGGCCGCTCATCGTAACCAACTCGCCCGACACACGACCGCTGACGGTTGGCCTGTCGATCTTTGGCGCACCGGAAAATGGTGTGGATATAAGCGTCATTTCGGCGGCAACGATGATGTCCGTTGCGCCCTTGTTGGTCGCATTCCTCGTGTTCCAGCGTCAATTCGTTCAGGCCTTCCTGCGCGCGGGGATCAAATAGTCATGGCGACATTTCTTCATCTAAGTGACTTGCACGCGGTATCGCGCGGCGATTTGTGTTCAGGCGTGCTTGATACCCGCGCGATCCTGATTGGGGTCATCGACCGATTGATCGAAAAAGGCGAAGCTCTTGGCCCGCTCGACGCGGTTCTAATCACTGGTGACGTTAGCGAAGATGGCAGCCCGGACAGTTACGATTTCGCGCGCGCGCAACTGGAGCGGTTTGACCTGCCGATTTATGTTGTTCCTGGAAATCATGATGCGCGCAAGCCAATGCAAAAGGCCTTTTCAGGTTTGGACATCATGCCGGCAGACGGGCTTATCGATTGGGCGGACACGGTGGGCGATACCCGTGTTATCGGGCTTGATACGCTGGTTGAAGGACAGGGTGGTGGCAGGCTGCGCGTGGAAAGTCTTGATCTTTTGGAGCGGGAGCTTTCTGGCTCTGACGGGCCGGTTGTCGTTATGTTACATCATCCGCCATTTAACACCGGGATTGATTTCATGGATGTTATCGGATTGGAGAACCATTCCGATCTGGAAGAAATTCTTGCAGTGCACTCTGGGGACATCACGGTGTTGGCTGGGCATGTCCACGGCGTTCACATTGGTCGCGTTGGCGGTCACGTTGCCATGACAGCGCCGGGCCTTTGCAGCGGTTTTTCACTGGACCGGCGTGCGGTGGCTCCTGCTGGTTTTTTTTCTGGTCCTACGGGCTGTGCAGTTCTCGAAACCGGAAAGAGCGGTATATGGAGCGTTGTTTCGCTAGACGCTGCCGAGGGACCGTATTCATTCTGAAGTGGCCGGATTGGCCCGGAAACAAAAGACCCGGTGATGATGGATAGCTCACCCATAATTATTGTTTTGAATTTGGCTGCTGCTGCGGCACTTCTGATCTGGGCTGTTCGCCTTGTGCGCACCGGTTTTGAGAGAGCCTTTGGAAGCCAGTTGCGGCTTTGGTTGCGTCGGTCGACGGGAAACCGGTTGGCCGCGACGGGAACCGGAACGCTGACCGCGATCCTGCTGCAAAGTTCCACCGCCGTCGCAATGCTGCTTGCCGGATTCATGGCCGCGGGTTCGGTTGGCAGCACCGCCGGAAATCAGTCTTGCTGAACTCTCTCGTCGCACTGAATTCTATAAGAGCACAATTCTTCGCCTGGTCGCTTCATTGGAGCGATTCGGGTATCTCGTTCGCGGAGAGACGGGGAGATACCGCCTCGGGCCAGCCACCTGGAGGTTGGGATCGTGTTACCGGCAAAGCTTTGATCTTGCCGAAGTTCTGCGACCAGAACTGAAGACACTTTGCGAAGCTACCAATGAAACCGCTTCCTTCTACATCCGCGAAGGCAACAGCCGAATTTGTCTATACCGGGTTGAGCCCGAAAGAGCGATCCGGCACTCGATAGTTGAGGGTAAGAGTATGCCATTGGACCGCGGTGCCAGTGGTAGAGTCCTGTTGGCGTTCTCCGACGGCGTGGGTGAGCCGCATTCCGACGTCAAAGAGAAAGGTTACGCTGTCTCGCGTGGTGAGCGGGACCCGGAAGTCGCAGCTGTGTCGGTCCCGCTCATTGCGAAATCAGGCCGTCTCGTCGGTGCTTTGTCCGTATCTGGACTGATCACTCGATTTGGCGAGGAGCGTCACGAAGCGTTGGTCTCTGCACTGAAGGAAAGTAAACAGCGCCTTTCGGAAAAAATTTCAACTTAAAGGAATAGTCATGTCGCTCTATCCACCACCAAAAATCATTGAAGCAAAAGTATGGACCAGTTTGCCGGATGAGTTCCGCATCAAAGACAACTCGCCAGAGTGGGCCTCCGCCAACAAGCCCGGCCGGCAGATTGACAGCTTTTTGGAAGGCCCAAGTTTTGACCGTGAGGGCAATCTCTGGGTTACAGATATCCCTTATGGCCGCATCTTTAGGATAGCACCAAACGGTGAATGGACACTCGTGACCCAATATGACGGTTGGCCAAACGGGCTCAAAATCCACAAAGATGGCCGCGTCTTTCTGGCTGATTACAAGAACGGGATCATGTGTCTCAATCCCGAAACAGGCCAAGTTGAGCCTGTCATCTGGCACCGGCATTCCGAACATTTCCGAGGCTGCAATGATCTGGTATTCGATACTCAGGGGCGCCTTTACTTTACCGACCAAGGCCAAAGTGGAATGCATATGCCCAATGGTCGTGTATTCCGGTATGACTTTGAGGCCGAGCGCCTCGATCTATTAATTGATACCGGGCAAAGCCCCAACGGCTTGGTCCTGAATGAGCACGAGGATGTTCTATACGTGGCTATGACACGCGGTAACAGCGTGTGGCGCTTGCCGTTGATGTCTGACGGTGGAGTTTCGAAAGTTGGCGTCTTCTTGCAACTTTCTGGGGGGCTTTCCGGGCCGGACGGCATGGCTTTGGATCAGGCAGGTGGCCTTTGGGTAGCACATGCTGGAAACGGGTGTGTCTGGGGGTTTTCAGAAACCGGCGAACCTCAATATCGCCTGAAAAGCTCCACCGGAATGACCACCACCAATCTGGCTTTTGGCGGAGATGGTAATTCGGAACTCTTCATTGCGGAATCCGACACCGGCAATATTCTAAGGGTTCGCGTTGGAACTCCGGGTAGGTTGATGCACTCTCACACAGAATAAGTACAATTGTGGCAACGTCTTTCTGTCTGATCTGGAATACAACAACTGGCAGACATGGCTTGAAGTCCGTTAAAAGTTTAGTTTGCGGGCGTTCGGCCCTGACGGCGAAATTCGGCTTCGTCCGTTTGTTTGGGATTTGCAAAGTCTAGTTGTGAATGTCCGGTTTGGGCTGCCTGCGGTTCTTGATTCCGAACAGGCGAAGGGCAGAAAAGTCCCGCGCAGCAGACGTTGAATGAATTCTCCCGGACGTCTGCAGCGAGCCCGAAGGTGACCTTGAAAGGTGATCTTGTTGGGCTGACAGAACCTGAGTGTCACGTTAAGTTCCCTGAAACGGGAGGCAACGAATGGACAGACGTCTTACCACAGTGCTTGCGGCGGACATTGTCGGCTACTCAGCACTGATGGATCATGACCGTGAAGGTACGATTAGTGCGCTCAGATCATTCCGTGAAAATACGCTCCAATTGCTGCTAAAAGCCCATGGCGGGACAATGATCAAAAGTTTGGGCGATGGTTGGATCGCCGAGTTTAAGTCCACATCAGATGCTGCAGATTGCGCCATTGCAATACAGTCAGCGCAGAAACCAGACAATATCAAGCTTCGAATTGGCATCCATACCGGCGAGGTTGTCACCGAAGGTGATGACATTTTTGGTGATGGAATAAATGTCGCTGCTCGTCTCGAAGCTATGGCCGAGCCGGATCAGGTTTTGATATCGGACACGTCTCACAACAGTCTTGACCGAGGCGACGCTTCCAAATTCGAAGGCGGCGAGCAGACAGAACTCAAAAACATCACGCGCCGCATTGGCGTTTGGTGCTGGCCCAAGGGCACTTCAGCCAATCTGTCACCAATGACAGATATCAGACCTGGGATTGCAGTGCTTCCATTCGACAATATGTCTGGTGATCCCGAACAGGAGTTCTTTGCAGACGGCATTACCGAAGACATCATCACAGAGTTGTCTCGTTTCCGATGGCTGATGGTTGTGGCCCGAAATTCATCTTTTACATTCAAAGGTAAAAGCACGGATATCCGCGAAGTAGGTCGCATACTGGGAGTGCGCTATGTTCTCGAGGGTTCAGTCAGACGAGCAGGTCAACGCGTCCGCATTACAGGACAGTTGATTGATGCGGAAGACGGCAGTCATCTCTGGGCAGATCGCTTCGACGGCGTGCTTGATGATATTTTCGACCTTCAAGACAAAGTCACACTGGAGGTTGTAACGGCGATAGAGCCATCTCTAAGGCACGCCGAAACCAACCGTGCGCGTGCGAAACCTACGGATAATTTGGAAGCTTATGAACTTTACCTTCGAGCGCAATCGCATTTCCATCTTTTGACAGATGAAGACAACCGAGAGGCCATACGTTTAACGACCCTCGCATTGGGTCGTGACCCAGACTATGCGTCCGCATCAGGTTTGTTGGCTTGGTTGCATATTCAACGAATGGTTCAAGGGCTTGAGCCTATTGGCGAAGGGCCGAAAGAGGCCGTAAAGGCAGCCGAGCGGGTACTGCTGAGTGATCGTGCAGACGGGATCGCGCTGGCGTATGCTGCGCATTCAATCTCAATGCTGGCGCGGGACTTGCCACGCGCGCGGGTTGCTTTCAAACAAGCTCTCGAGCAAAACCCAAACGCAGCAACAGTTCACATGCTGGCATCCATCAACCTTTTTCTTCTTAATCGGCCAGAGGAGGCACTAAGTCACGCGATTCAGTCTGTCGACCTGAGCCCGCACGATCCGTTGCGCCATGCTGCTTACATTGCTCAGGCAAGCGCACTCTTTCATCTTGGGCGCTACGAGGAATCGGTTAAGGCTTGCCGAGATGCCTTATCTGTGCGTTCAAGCTTTGTAATGAGTCATCTCATGCTGATTGCTGCTCTAGGACACCTCACCGATGGTGATGCGGCTCGCGAAGCGGTTGCAGATCTTCAGGCGTTGCGCCCAGGGCTGACAGTAACCTCGGCACAGACTCAATTACCAATATTTACTGTTCCATCTTGTGCAAACAATTGGCGTGAAGGTTGGTTAAAAGCAGGGTTACCTAAATAGGTGACTAGTAAAGTTGGTGAACATAGATTGACGCCACTCCACCCGAAGTTAGCGAAACCTCAGAAATGTGAAACCAAGAAAACTGAATCCCCACAGTAAAGGCTTTTGACCTTTTGCAACATTCAAAATCCTTACTGTCCCGCGCACCAGACATTCACTGAATTCTGCCGAACGTCTGCACCGAGCCCAAACCTACGATATGCTGCACCACGCTCGAATGGGGGCCTTGGGAACTTCTAGTAAAGCAGCGAAACGACTTGATCAGTTTCGGGTCTTCGCCTCGAATCTTCGGGCAGTCGAGCGCACAAATGACGCCCCGTATGGCAGGTACGCTCGCTGGTACGTTTCAGCGAACCGTTCGCGAGCGCTTCTTCGATCAGGCACAGATGCCCGATCAAGACGCCGGCACCGGCTTTGGCCTCTTCCACGGCAAGGCTGTAGAGGGAAAACTTCGGACCGTGTATCGGATCGCTTGTGGGTGTGGATGTCGCCTTTGACCAAACGGCCCAGTCATCTGCCCATGTCTGGTCGTGCAGAAGCGTCGTTGTCTCGAAGTCTACGACCCGTTCAAGAAGCGCGGGCGCGCACACCGGTACAATCTCATCGGCACAAATTGGGACCTGATCGGGGGATCCATCGGGCACATCAAAGAAAATCGCCAAATCGAACAGTTCTCTCGACAGGCTCGGCGGGGTTTCCATGGCGGTGACCGAGAAGTTGATCATGGGCAATTGCGCTCTGACCTTGCTCAGTCTTTTCGGCAACCAAAGCTGAGCGACGGAAGGAAGGGCTGCGATGTGAAAATCCACGTCCGGACCAAGGTTGCGCAAGGCGCGCGTTGCATCCGCCAACGCGTCAAAGGCAGATGTGAACCTTGAGACCAGCGATGCTCCGGCCTTCGTCAACTCCACCCCTTGGGCGTTACGGCGAAAGAGTGACATGCCTGCCCAATCTTCCAACGTCTTGATATGCTGAGAGATCGCGCCGGGAGTGACGCAAAGCTCATCCGCAGCCGCAACAAAACTCACATGTCGCGCAGCAGCTTCAAATGCCCGCATGGCGTTCAGCGGTGGGCCCTTCGGACGTTTGGGGACGACGCTCATTTCCTAGCCTTAGATTTTCTACGCCCAGAAATAGCAAATCTGCTTTGCGCTGTCACGCTCAAGGCGCCAGATTGGTGCAAACAGGAGGATGGAGTATGACACTTGCACAACGAAACTGGGTTCCCATAACGAGTGAAACTCTGGTTCAGGACATTGCCAACAAGGCTGCGTCCACGTCCTCGGCCGATCTTCTGGCCCGGGTTCAGACACTCGCTGAGCGGAACCGTGTGATCCACGAGGAAGAATGCTTCAACCTCAATCCGGCGACCAATGTTATGAACCCCAAGGCAGAGGCGCTCTTGTCGTCAGGTATCGGATCGCGTCCGTCCTTGGGCTATCCCGGTGACAAGTATGAAATGGGATTGGAGGCGATCGAAGAAATTGAGGTTATCACCGCCCAGCTTTGCGCAGAGGTGTTCGATGCCAGTTTCGCAGAGGTCCGCGTGCCCTCTGGCGCGATTGCCAACCTGTATGGCTTCATGGCGACCTGCAAACCGGGTGACACGATTATCGCTCCGCCCGCGTCGATTGGCGGGCATGTGACGCACCATATCGCGGGCTGTGCGGGGCTTTATGGCCTGCGCACGGTCGAGGCTCCAGTAAACAAGGATGGCTACACGGTCGATCTGGATCAGCTTCGCGCATTGGCCCTGGCCGAACGACCCAAGCTGATCACCATCGGCGGCAGTCTGAACCTGTTTGAGCACCCTGTGGCCGACATTCGTACCATCGCGGACGAAGTCGGCGCTAAGGTCATGTTCGACGCTGCCCACCAATGCGGGATCATAGCCGGGCGGGCGTGGTCGAACCCGTTGAAGGAAGGCGCGCATTTCATGACGATGAGCACCTACAAAAGCCTTGGGGGACCGGCCGGGGGACTGATCGTCACCAACGATGCCGAGATCGCAAAGGCGCTGGATGCCATCGCGTTCCCCGGGATGACTGCCAACTTCGATGCTGCGAAGACGGCCGCTTTAGCAGTGACCATGCTGGATTGGAGGGACTTTGGGGAAGCCTATGCCAGGGGGATGATCGCAATGTCGCAAGCATTGGCGACCGCATTGGACACAGAGGGCGTTCCGGTCTTTGCTGGGGCCGAAGGCTTTACGAACTCCCACCAGTTCGCCGTATTGGCCGAACCCTTTGGAGGCGGTCAGTCGGCGTCGAAAAAGCTGCGCCCGAATGGAATCCTTGCTTGCGGCATCGGACTGCCTTTGGCCGTGGTTGACGGCGATATGAACGGATTGCGCATTGGCACGCCAGAACTGGTCCGTTGGGGCATGACGACGGCCGATGCAGGTCAACTTGCCGCGCTAATTAAACGCGGTCTCAACGGAGAAAGTGTTGGAGAAGAGGTGGCGTCCTGGAGGCGAAACTTCAACACTCTCTGCTTTGTTCACTGAGACAGAAAGCGGACATTTGTGCATTCTTGGCGAACGACGGCTTTGTCCGCTTAGCGGTCACTAAAGCATGCATAAGCGAATGATCAGGTTGCTGCCTTCAATGTTCAAACTGCTGATGCTGGTTCGCTGCCAGATTGATCGCAAAGCTCGTATCATACGAACGAATGGTTTTTGAGGGCGTAGTTGTGCTCGAGGTCAAAATTGGCCTCTACTTGGTGAATGGTCACGGTAAGTACACTGCAAATGCAGGCGAGGCAATTTCGCCACTGGGGGTACCATTAGGGGTATCACGCGGTTTGTGCATAAATTTTTTACTTTAGAAGTATACACTTACCATATTTTATGCATTCCGTGTGGGGCACCATGAAGCTCATGAAATTGCTTAAATATCAACGCGTTAAAGCGCATTCTCTGGCTTCGAAGGTGACACAAGAGGTGACGTTATGCCTCCAGTCATCGCTGAACTTGGAGCGATCATGATCTTAGCAAAGCACGTAACCCAGAAGAAAGAGGGTGGTGTTAACCAAGTCCTAAACGATCACGGTCGTGAGAACGAGGTGAACCTCTTTTTGGATGTCTGCGTGCAACAGCTGCCATCGACTATTTAATCCGAAATGATCGACCATCGCCGTCCAAGCCAATTTCCAGCAGCTTCTGGCACGGGCCGCCAAAATATTCAGAACAGTTTCTTTATTGTTGCACCCAGTGACGTTTCGATAGGGGCAGGCGCTACGGGCGGTTCAGCTCAACTCGATGGTATTGCCGAAAAAATAGATGCTGGAAGGTTTCGTTATACTTTGTATGAACTCCACCCAATCTTCTCCGTAAACCTGCTCGAAAGATTCCGGGTAGGCCCAGACTGCATTGTGGTAGGTAAATGTGGTCAGCAAAACACCTAGCGTGCAGGCGCTGGCAAATTCCTTTTGCTTACCTTTGAAAAGCATCGAAACAAACAGACCAGCCATGCTTGCAAGACCAATTCCGACAATGTCTTGCGCGCCGGGTTGCCCACTTCCGGGCACGTTAACCAGCTGAGACTGAAAATAGCGTGTCAGAAAAACTGCAAAGGCACCTAGGAAAAAGGCTCCGATGAAAGAACCTGGGTATGCCAATCGTACCCAGATGCTGTCTGTTCTGCCAGGAGTGGCTTTGCTGGCGGCAACTTCGGCGCGCTGATTGATGCTTGAAACGCGGTCCTGAAAGGACTTTTGTTCTTTCTGCATAATAATACTCAGGGACCTTGATGAATCATCTCAATCAAACACCCCTCGGAGTAGCGAAGCTGTAATGAGCGTGCAACCCAGGCGCGTGTGATCCTGTTCTGAGTAGAGCTTGCGCATCATTTTGGGAAATCACATGAGGTTGCGTAGCAAGCGTGTGGGTCGGCAACAAGCTGCGTGCTTCTTGACCCACGCAAGCATTTGCAGCCGGGATGTTTGCCGGTTCTCTTGGCGGCAAGCAACTTGCGGCTTTTCAATCACTTTGGTTGGCAGTATGAGTTTCGGAGGTCACCCGCTTTACAGCTTTGGTGGCGCGCGGATGTGGCGAAACTGGTAAACGCAAGGGACTTAAAATCCCTCGCCCTAGGGCTTGCGGGTTCGATCCCCGCCATCCGCACCAATTTTTACTGAAATGAGATGGTGCCAGATTGCCTTTGCCCGAGATTACAGCCGGCTTGGCAGGCAATGCGGCGACTGTTCAGTAAGATGGATGGAAGCTGAAGCGGGCTTTTGAGTACGGTTCTATTGATGTGTGATCAGACCGGGAAACCAAGTTGGTTGATCAGGCGCCAGATATCACGGTTTGCATTCGACAATTGCGCTACGATGCTTTCGATTTCCTGAATGGCCTTTTCATCAACCGTGTCTTCACGCCCCAGCTTAATATCGGTCTTTCGGTCCGCAATGCGCATCAGGATGGTCTTGGGGTTCCCGCTGTCAGCATCAAAGGAATAGATGCAATGGTTATACCTGTTCCGAATGGACGACAGTTTGGCCAGCCGTTGCGTGTGGGCCAGGATCGGATCGCGAATTTCGGCAGGGCGGCCTTCCATCTTGGCAAGACGTTCAACCAGATCGATCCGGGCGCGCGTCGTGTTGAGCGTCAAGAAGATGATAACGGCGACGTCCTTGTTGGTGCCGCTCAGCCCGGCAATCAGGTGGATCAACAGGCTTTCTGTGTTGGTCCACATGTAGTTCAGTTTGCCGACCAGCAAGATTAAGCGGTCAAAGCGGGTTTCCAGCGTCTCAGTCAATGGTTTGTCCGTGCGCTTCATCGGACGCCACTTCGAAATAGAACTGTGCTGCCGCGGTCCGGTTGCTTACACCGATCTTGCCGACAACATTGTGCATGTGCAGCTTTACCGTGTGCTCAGTGATGCCGAGGTTCGACGCGATGATCTTGTTGCTTTGCCCTTTCGAGACAAGGTGCAGAACCTGTTTTTCCCGCCGCGTCAGCCGGGAATAGATCGGATTAGGTTTCTTTGGATTTTGCTCTGGCTTTGCGGGTGTTTCACGCAGCAAGCGGGGTTTGTTCTGATTTTGCAGATTTGACACGCAATCAGCCATAAAGCACGGCAGATACAATTCCTCATGCATCAGCAGGCGCAGAATGGACCGCCACACATCCGGTGCAACATTCATGGGAAGATAGCCGACATCCCCGAACTGCCCCCGATCCCAGTTTTCGAACAGAAAACGGGCCGAGTCCTCTTTGCGGTACGCAAAGGCCAAACAACCTGATCCGGTTGCTTCGGTATAGACCTGCGGGCGGGCCAGCAAATCGTCTAACATAATCTGATCGACAACAACAACTTTGCCAGCCGCGGCAACCGGGGCGCCGGAAGTTTTCAAGTCGGCGATGTCGTCATACCGATGAGCGGCCACACCGAATTCGGATTGAACGCTTCGCAGTGTCTGGTTGGAAAAGAAGAGTTCCTTGCCGATGAAATTAATCGAGAAATCTTCGGTACTAACATCAAGTTGGGCAATATTATCCTGTAACGGATTGCTCATTATTTCCCCCTATAAACCCACGCCACAAAATCGGTGACGAAATCGTAAACAACAATCGGAACACAAATTAACGGCAAATTAGCCGACAGTCCTGACCGACTATACCTGAAAGTCTAATTTTCTTCAATAATTCGTATCGCCCTGCCAATTGGGACTAGAACTATTGATTAAGTTCGCCATGGCCGTTCTCGTAAAAGTAGAGAAAAATTATGGATTTAACCGAGTGGTCGAATTTCCGCCGCATTTTCGTGTATTTGCGCGTTAATTTTGGGTTAATTTTTAAAATTTTAAATTAAATCAGCATCTTGCCATATCTAATGCTTTAGGGCAGCTATTCAGGCAGCCTTCCCGCTGCAACCATGTCCCTGCTTCAATTTGAGAAGCTTGGTTCCTGACGTGTCCGCGATTCGTGAATTTGCACGAATCTTGATTATCGCGGACAGCGCATCGGCTTAGCCGGGAAAGGAAGGTGGTGAACGAATCAACCAAATGAAACCGCTTCATGCGCGTATTGCGCCTGAATGCTCAAATTTTTGTTTCAACTGCGCCAGTAGCCGTTTTGTAGATGAATGACGGTCGGGCGCTTAAAAAGTGGAATTTTGAAATGAGACGCAACCATCAACAACCCGTCAATGATATTACAGCCATCGGCGAAGTAGAAGTCGATGAAGCATATGTTCATGTCGAAGCAGACGTGACCGTTGAAGAAGCAGAAATTGACGCGAACAATAATGAGCAAAGTCAGGGTCAGGACCAAGGCCAGGACCAGGATCAGGGTCAGGATCAAGACCAGGGGCAGGATCAGGGTCAGGAACAGGGTCAGGAACAGACTGCAGACGCGGACCAGCAACAAGGTCAGGACCAAGGTCAGGATCAGGACCAAACTCAAACCAACGGTGACAACACCAACGATAACTCCAACTCTGTAAACATCGACTTTGGTGAGGAAGGTCTCCGCCCCAATGACGATGATCTGGTTGATGTCGATGTGTATGAAGGTGGCTCGGTCGAGGACATCATCACGGTCGGAAACGACTTTAACTACGATCCGGGCGACGACATGAACCTGGATATTTCGTTGGACGGTCAAGGCAACGACATGCTGGCCATCAACAACCAGTTGGCCGAACTGAATGACGATGACCACCTGGGCGCGGCACGTGTGTCGAATGACGGTGGTACCTTCGAACAGCACGGTGATGCCCATGGTGGCGAAGCCAACGCTGCTGAAGGTATTGCATCGCACGCAGACGGCGGTGACTCCGGTGACGGTGGATCAACTGACGGCGGCAATGCAATGTCGTACACCAAAGGCGCATCTGCCTATGCCGGTGGTGGCGATGCGGGTGATGCTGACGCCGACGCAGATGCCGGAAACGGCGGCGACTCGGGTGATGCAACGACCTTGGGTCTGAACGTTGGTAAAGGCTACGCAAGCGCTGACGGTTCCGGTGACGGTGGCGACAGCGGCGATGCAAGTGCCGACTCGAGCGCCGACAATCAAGGTGACTCGGACGCGTCGGATGCGGACAGTGACGGTGGTGACGGTGGTAATGCCGGATCGATCGGTCTGGGTCTGGGTGTTGGTCTTTCAGGCGCTGGCAATGACGGCGACTCAACCGGCGGTGACAATGACTCCGATGCTGACGCTGACCAAGACAGCGATGCAGACGTCGATTCCTCGACTGGAGACGCAGACGGCGGCGACAGCGGTGCTGGCAACTTGGGTCTGGGCCTTGCAGGTAGTCTTGCGGGCAGCCTTGCCGGTAGCGACGCCAGCGGCGACGGTGGCAACAGTGACGGTGGCAATGCCAATGGCGGCGACGGTAGCAATAACGACGCAACTGGCGGCGCGGGTACCGGTGGTGCCGGTGGTGCTGGCAGCCCTGACGACGACTTCGAAGCTCCGTCAAATGGTGGCGGTGCCGGTGGACCTGGAACTGGCGGCAACGCGTTGAACGAGAACATCACCGGTGGCGGAACTGGCGGTAATGGAGCCGGTGGTTCAGGTGACGGTGGTGACGCGGATGCGGACGCAGATGCGACTGCGGATGCTCAAGGTGTCGGTAACCAGGATGCGGATTCCGCGGGCGGTGCCGGTGGGTCCAACAATTCCGATGGTTCGGCAGATGCTAGCGGATCCGCTGACGCGATGGCCGACGGTGTCGGTGGCGGCGGCGGAGCACTGGATCTGGATGCAAATTCGGATGCCAGCGGTTCTGGGTCTGTAGACGCTGACAACGACGCCGGTGATGGCGCAGCTTCCAGCCTTTGGGCGGTTGCGGACACTGACGGATCCGCTGACGCGATGGCTGACGCAATCTCTGGCTATGGCGGCGCAGGCAGCTCCGACAACGATGCAACGGCTACCGGATACGGTACATCGGACGGTACGTCCACGTCGGGCATCGGTGGCGGCGGCGGTGCTGCACAAGCCATGGGTGGCCAAGGCGGTAACTCGCACGGCTTCGTCGATATTGGTGACACCAAAGGTGGCATGCAGCAAGGCGGCGACGCATCGGGTGCGAACTCGGGCGCAGGTGGTGCCGGTGGCAACGCTGGTGACTGGGGCTCGGGCAACGGTGGCGATGGCATCGTCAACGGTGAGTCGCACGCATCGGCCGCAGCGGTCGTCGATACTTCGGCGTTCAACCAGTCGATCGTCATGGGTGCCAACGTTCTTGGTAACTCGGTCGATACGACCATGGTTGGCGGCAACATGTCGTCCAGCTACTCCAGCGACGACACCGACGTTTAATCGGAAGCAGAGCTCGCTTTGGCGGGCTCTGACCTCTTAAAAACTGCCGGGGGCGCATTATGCGGCCTCGGCCCAACTTAACCTAAACCGGAAATTTCAGGCCGGGGCGGGGAAAGGAAACTAAAATGGCACTCGACAGTATTACGGAACAAATTGCACATTTTGTTGGCACTTTTGAACTTACGACCGAACAGGCCCGTTGGCGTGATTTTTATGAAGAATTTACTGCTCTGCGTAAGAAAGCAGAACTTGAGGGTCTCGAAGATCCGGCCCGCATCAATGTCAAAGCCAATCTGAAAATGGATCCGGGCGATTACGGCCCGGTGCCTTACAAGTTTGGACCCGCACAAGATGATGTCCCCCCACCAACGGAAAATTCTGGTCTGATTGATGGTGCTGATGGGGCACCCGGCCCTGCGATCGGCCCGGATGCCATCTTGCCCGAAGATGCGCCGGGATTCAGCTCGTTTGTGCAGATGAACATCATTCTGGAGCCCGAATACATCACCGAGTTGATTGGATCAGCGGTCACCTACACGGTGCAGAAAATCCATCTGATCGACAACGATGTCGTGGGCGAAGGTGACTTCCGCGATGTCGAGGCCCTGATGGCGCAAGCCGACGCGCTGCAAAGCGCGGCACTGTCCTTGCATGCCATATCGACCCCATCGATCCACATCCAGGACTATCAGTCCGGTGAGGCTGTCGAACAACTCATCGAACAAATGCAATCGCCCATTAATCTTGAGATTGAAGGCGTAACGGTACATCAGTTCCACGGCGAGGATGCCTCGGGCATTATCGTGAATGGCGAGTATGTCGATGAAATTCCGGACTTTTTGGAGCTGCTGCCGGAACATCACAAGGAAGATTTGGAGGACGAAGACGCCGAGGACGAGTTGGCCGAGGCATTGCCTGCCGAATGGGATCAATCCGAAGACCCCGAATTTGAAGACGGTCATTCGGTGGTCGCGGGTAGTAACTATGCCGTCAACGAGGTCGCGGTATCGGTTGGCTGGGTCGATGCGCCCAACATCGTGGTCGGTGGGCAGGCGATCAATCTGACGGCTGTCAGCCAGGTCGCCGTCGTCTCTGATGTCGACCAAGGTGCGCCGGGTGCGCAAAGCGACACGCATGTTGTCCAGTCTTCAAACATCGCGACCGAAGCCAACGAGGCATCATGGGTGGAACACAATGTCTCGGATAATCCCGATCAGGACCCGATTGTCATGATCGACTGGATTTCCGGTGATCTGCTGGTGACCAATTTCATTGAGCAGCTTATCGACGCCACGGATATTGACCACATCAATACGGAAATCTCAGCTTCGTCCACAGCCTATACGCTGGGCGATAATGATATGGCTAATGTGACCAACATCATTCAGCTGGGCAGCTACTATGATGTGATCATTATTGGCGGCGATATGGTCTCGATCGACGTTGTGAACCAGACCATCGTTTTGTTGGACAATGATGTGATTCACGGCGCAAGCCCGACGGATGCCGAAGACAATCTTGTAATGAACCAGGTATCGTTGACGACCGAAGGGGAAGACACCCACGAAGAGTTAAGCGACAATCTGGCCAGCACGGTATCTTTGCAAGAGGTGGATACCGATGCACTGGAAGACGCGTTGTTGAACGATCCGATGTTTGCCGGAACAGAAGTGGTGCGGGTTCTCAAGATCGAAGGTGACCTGCTGCAGATCAACGTCATTGATCAGGTCACCATGTTGCAGGATGACGACGATGTTTACGTCGAAAACTCAAGCGGAGAAGGGGTTTCCGCGCTGGGTGCGGGCAACGCGCTCTTGAATTCGGCCAACGTGACCAAAATGGGAATCGACTCTGTCGTGATGGCGCAAGAGGGCGAATACTCGGATGTGATGTTGCATCAGGCCAGCCTTATCGACAGCCCAGAAGAGGAAAATGCCGAGCTTGTCAACGAAGCAATCGCGATGTTGTTGGAGGATGTAGACGGGCCGGGCAATTCGGAAAACGCCCCAGGCCAGAGCAATCTGACGTCCTCAGAAGCGGCTGCCATCGACGACGGCCTGCAATCTATGCTAGCGTAGTAACCCTGTTTGTTACGAGTGTTTTGAAAGTTTTAACATGTCGATTGTTTTTCCGTCGCGCCCGAGACGATACGCCAGTCCGTTGGATCGTAACGCTGGTGCCGTTTCCAAGCCGCCAAGTGCGAGCAAATCAGATTTGAAACGGAAAAAAGTTCTCGGATTGCGCTTGAGCGAAGATTTACGCGTTAGTAATCCGCCAGACGGTGAACGGGAGGCAGTCGCCAAAAGCGATGCGAGCGCCGGCAAAACCGTGAAAGCTGATCCTGAACATCACGAAGTGAAAGAGGAACCGCACCTGCGCGCCGGACCTTCCCCCCGGCGCAAGCAGCCGCAGCCTGCCGAAGACAATGACCAACAGGGCAGCGGTGATGGGGTGGCCGATGTCGAGGGCCCCGATCCTGAACCCGTCAATAAAACGAGCGACCGTACACCCCCCGCGTCGCGCTCGAGTGGCGGTGATCGCATGGGCACCACTATCGAGGCCAAAGCGAACGAGCCAATGCTGCGCAGTAATTCTGGCGGCGGCGATGGCAAGGGGCCACCCCAAACATTTCACAAGCGAACGCCGCCTGAAGATTTTCAGGCGACGTTGCGCACTTCGTTACGCGCGATCTATCGCAATCTGGCTTTTGTGCTGGTTCTGACCTGTGCAACGAATGTTCTGATTTTGGCGATCCCGATCTATCTGTTCCAGATCAGTGACCGCGTCCTGACTAGCCGGTCGTTGGACACGCTGATCATGTTGACCGCCATTGTCGCCGGGGCAGTGATTTTCCAATCCGCCTTCGATGCGGTGCGGCGGTTCATGCTGATGCGCACCGCGGTTGAGGTGGCAGCCCGTCTGGGTGCCCCGGTTCTCAGCGCTGCGGCGCATGCGTCGCTGCATGGCTCTGGGCGGGAATACCAAACACTGGGTGATTTGCAGCAAGTGCGCAGCTTTTTGGTCTCGGGGACACTGATTTCCTTCCTGGACGTGCCCTTTGCACCATTGTTCATCCTGATGATCTTTTTGGTTCACCCGCAGCTTGGGATGATCGTTATCGTTACGGCGGTTTTGCTGATGACAATTGCATTCATCAACCAGCGTATGACGGCCAAACCCTTTGCCGAAGCCAACAAGGCGCAGTCCATGGCCAACATGCATCTGGATTCGATGTCGCGAAATAGTCAGATCATCAACGCTCTGGCAATGATCCCCGAGGCCGTGCGCATCTGGGGACGCGACACCGCACAATCCCTGACTTGGCAGGTCCGCGCGCAGGACCGGAATGTGATTTTCGCGGCCATTTCGCGGGCGGTGCGTTTGCTGACGCAGATCGGCATTCTGGGTTGGGGCGCGTTTCTGGCTTTGCAGGGTGAGATCACCGGCGGCATGGTCATTGCGGCCTCAATTATCGCGGGCCGCGCTTTCGCGCCGATCGAGGGTTCGATCGAAGGCTGGAACGGCTTCCTTCTGACACGCGGAGCCTATGGCCGGATCAATCAATTGCTATCCAACTCGGCCCTGCAATTCGAAAAGCTGCGCTTGCCGCGCCCCGAGGGTCGGCTGGACGTGGAACGCCTTCTCTATGTGCCTGGCGGCACCAAGCGTGTTGTGCTGAACGGGATCAGTTTCTCGCTGAACCCGGGTGAAACTCTGGCCATCATCGGCAACTCGGGTGCGGGTAAGACCACGCTGGGCAAAACGCTGGTTGGGTCAATCCTGCCTACATCCGGCAGTGTTCGGCTGGACCTGATGGATATCCGCAACTGGGATCCGCGTCAGTTTGGCGAAAGCATCGGCTATCTTCCGCAGGACGTGCAATTGTTCCCCGGTACGATCAAAGACAATATCGGCCGGATGCGGGACGATGCGACCGACGAACAAATCCACGACGCCGCCGTTCTGGCCGATGTACACAACATGATTGCCACGTTGCCGCAAGGCTATGAAACTGTGGTGGCTGCGGATGGGTCACCCTTGTCGGGTGGTCAGAAACAGCGCATCGCACTGGCGCGGGCTTTCTTTGGCAATCCGCGCATGGTGGTTCTGGACGAGCCGAACTCGAACCTGGACGTTGCTGGTGACAGGGCCCTTGCCCGGGCCATCGAACAGGCACGGGAAAGCAAGATTACCGTCGTAGTGATCACGCAGAAACCAACGCTGCTGAACGTGGTCGACAAGATCATGCTGCTGACGGATGGCCGTGTGGCGCTGTTTGGTCATCGCGAACAGGTTCTGCAACAACTGAACGGGCCGCGTAATAATCAGCCCGGCATTCAAAACAAATAAGGGGGGTGCGACATGAATGAACTGGTACCCGTGAACAACGATCCTAATGATCCGACCGTCTGGTACGCCGAAGTTCCACGCTCGATCAATCGTCTGGTTGTAATTGGGCTTACCATGCTGGTTGTTTGCTTTGGCGGTTTTGGCGTCTGGTCGTTCAGTGCACCGCTGGCCGCTGCTGTGATTGCACAAGGTAGTTTTGTCGCGACAGGTCGCAACAAGATCGTGCAGCACCTTGAAGGCGGTATCATCGAGGAAATCCAGGTTGTTGAAGGTCAGGCCATCAAAGCCGGGCAAGTGATGATGACGCTGGATCAGACCTCGGCCGAAGCCAATGAGCGTGAATTGTTCATCCGTAAAATCCGCCTGCAGGCCATGTCAGATCGTCTGAATGCCGAGTACAATGAACTGCAGCGGCTGGAGTTCTCGCCTGACCTTATTGCCAATTCAGAAGATACAGAAGTTCTGTCCATTCTCGATGGGCAAAAGATCACTTTTGATCTGTCCCGCAAGACGCTGTTGAACGACATCGCTCTGCTCGAACGCAACATGGAAGCTCTGAGAATTCGCTCCAGCGGGTTCAATGCACAGTTGGACAGCATGGTGCGGCGCTCAGAAATCCTGCAGGAAGAACTCGAAACCAAGCAGGCGCTGTTCGAAAAAGGCCTGGTGCGCAAAGGTGAGCTGAACACGATCCGTCGGGTTCAGGCCGAAGCGGAAGGGCAACAAGCACGGCTGCAGGCCGAAGCGGCTGAGATCAGCCAGATGCTGTTGAAATACGAAGAGCAGATTACCCGCACCCGTGCTGCCTATCGTGAGGCCGCGCTGGATGAGTTGGGCGTGATCGAAGCCGATCTGGAAAGTGTCCGTGAAAAAGCTCGCCAGGCCCGCAGCGTTCTGGACCGCGCCGTTGTGCGGGCTCCGGTATCCGGCACAGTGGTGCGACTGCACTATCATACGCCGGGTGGTGTGATCGAAACCGGTGAACCCATTGCCGAGATTCTACCCGCAGACGCTCCGCTGATCATCGAAGCACAGATTCCGCGCACCGAGATCGACAGTGTCGTGACAGGGCAGGACGCCACCGTGCGTCTGGTCGCCCTGAATCAGAGGACAACACCGGTGCTGCAAGGGCAGGTGTTCTATCTGTCTGCGGACTCGGTGATCGAGGATTCAACCGGAGCCCCGCAAGAGGTCTATCTGGCCCGCATTTCACTGGAACCAGAAGAGATTGAACGCGTGCGCGGCTTTATCCCAACACCAGGTATGCCCGCCGAGATCATGATCCAGACCGAAGAGCGGACCTTTGCGGCCTATATCGCGAAACCTGTGACGGACAGCATGTCGCGCGCATTCCGCGAACAATAACAGGGGCGGTCTACACCTTCCATTTTTCGCATGTTAGCCTTCGGTGATATTTACCGGAGGATTACTGATGCCATTGACAGTAAAAGCCATGATGGAGGCCGCAAATGCGGTCGTCGAACGTGTAGACACCGATTTTGCCCAACAGGTCATGGAACAGGGCGGGTTGCTTCTGGATGTGCGCGATGCCGTCGAATTGCAGCAGACGGGCCGGGCCAATGGCGCTCATCACATTCCGCGCAGCATGTTGGAATTTCGCGCCGATGAAAGCTTGCAATCTCACGACCCCGAGCTTCGGAAAGACCGCCCTATCGTTCTTTATTGCGCCGCTGGTGGCCGCGCTGCTTTGGCCGGTAAGCTGCTGAAAGACATGGGATATGAGCAGGTCTACAATCTTGGCGGATTGCCCGATTGGATTAATGGTGGGGGTGAGGTGTCGTCCTAAAGGATCAGGCGTTCAGAAACGCCCTTACGGCGGCTTCGAATTCGCGCGGTTTTTCGGCGTGCAGCCAGTGGCCTGCACCGGGGATTTTGGCAAACCTGGCGGCCGGGAATAGCGTGCGGATCAGGTCACGGTGTTCAGGCAGGACATAGTCAGAATCGCCGCCCGAAAGAAACAGGGTCGGACCATCCCAGGTTGCGTCCAGCTGCGGAAAACCCATGATTTTGGGCATCTCGGCGGCCAGAACATCCAGGTTCAGTAGCCAGCGTTGCCCCTGAACATCCAGCGACTGCGTGAAAAAGCTTTGAAGCGCTTTTTCTACACCCAGTTCGGCCAACTGCTCTGACGCGTCCGAGCGCCGCTCGACTTTTGACAGGTCAACGGCGCGCATCGCCTCGATGAACTGGATCTGGCTATGAGAATAGGTGACTGGCGCGATGTCGGCGACCACCAGTTTGCGCAGCAGTTCGCCGTGTTGCAGCGCCAGCATCATCGCCGCCTTGCCGCCCATCGAATGGCCCACCACGTCGGCTTTGCCGCCAAAATGCGTGATCACTTCGGCCAGATCATTGGCAAGGTCGCCATAGCTGTGCTGCTCGGTCCACATGCTGTACGCGTGGTTGCGCATATCGACGGCCACAACCTGCCGCTCATCAGCCAGCCGTCTGGCAATTACGCCCCAGTTCCGGGCCGAGCCGTACAGCCCATGCGCAATCAGCAAAGGGGGGTTCGCGGTCGGTTCACCATGTATGATCGTGTTCAGCATGAAGTCGTGATACCCGCCGTGAATAGAAACGACCAGCCCCATTGTCGCCTTCGCAAGAGGCGGCTAGATTGGCGGGCTTGGAGGCCTCGTCATGTCGGAAAAAACAGATATCCAAACCCAGATCGCGCAGACGGTTCAGTTGCTGCGCAAAAAGCTGGGAGTGCGGGACAAGACGCTGACGGCTTCGATCCGCAAGGCCAAGCGACAACTGCCCCGGCGGATTTACAAACAGGCCTTGCTGTTGGCCAGTGCTGAGCCGATGGCGGCACATCCAAAGCTGCGGCTGGTTCTGGATACCCCGAAACTTGCTCGTGCGTCAGAAGAGGTTCAGGCGCATCTCAGCGGTATCAATCGCGCCGACCGACGGCTGGGCTGGTTCCTGGGGATGCTGGGGGGACTGGCGTTCAACCTGATCGCTTTAACGATTCTGTTGCTTGTCTTCTTGTGGTGGCAGGGTTTTATCTGATTCGTATGAAAAACGGCGCCTCAAAGGCGCCGTTCAAGTCTTTGATTTTCGACCTGATTACAGGTTCGGATAGAGAGGGAAGCGCGCGCAGAGGTCCGCGACCTCGGCCTTGACCTTGGCTTCGACGGCGCTGTTGCCGTCTTCGCCATTGGCGGCCAGCCCGTCGACCACTTCGATGATCCAGTCGGCGATCTGGCGGAATTCGACCTCGC
>NZ_JBQFSK010000016.1:0-42626 GCF_056537925.1 Ruegeria sp. BI7 | reverse complement strand
ATCTATCGCTTTTTCGATCGGCGCCTCACTAACAACTTTCAAAACAAACGTCCCGAAACAAACCGCCAAAAAAATATCCTCAAAACACCATGTGGCAATTCTGTAAAAAGACAATTTGATATCCATTTTTTGCGTATTGTAAAACACGGTAAAGTAGAGTCATCCTCAAGTCTTCTCCCCTTCGAAAAAGGGCGGAAGGCCATAGTTTCCTGACTTTCTTCAAGCTTGATCAGCTTGCCTGACCTGCGGCAGGCGCCTCAGATCTTGATCGCTGGGAAACTCTGGATCTTCCGAAAGCCTCTACCGACGGAGATTGCTCAAGCTCCGCTTCGGCGTAGCATGATCGAAATGGTGCGCCACACGATCCAAGCTTCCATGATCAGCCCGGTATTTGCGATGTAGTACAGATCTGCCTGTACTTTTCGGCGTGTCGCATCTGTACCTTCGATATACCCAAGTTCAACCTGCGCCCAACCACTGATTCCTGGGCGCACAAGGTGACGCGCCTGGTATCCGGGTATAAGCGACATATATTCTCGGGCATGCTCGATGTAATCAGGCCGAGGGCCTATCAAGCTCATTTCACCCTTAAAAACATTGATAATTTGCGGCAATTCATCAATACGGGACTTGCGCAAGATGCGACCAAGCTGGGTAATTCTGCCCTCTTCCAACGGGCAATCAGCACCCCGTTCAATTTTCTTGGCCGGGCGCATGCTGCGAAACTTGTATGCTGTGAATGGTTCGCAGTTTTTCCCCATACGCACCTGAGAGAAAAACAGAGGCCCTTTGTTCCAAATTGGGTTCAAGACGAGAAGGACGATTCCAAAAATCACCGCGAGAGGCAACAGAACAAATACGCTCAGGACAAGATCAAACGCACGTTTTGCGAAGGTAAAAAAGACACCTGGTGCAGAGTCTGGAGCCCGCGCAAAGGCGGTGGATTCCCCGAGATCGTGCTCGGGTAAATTAAAATCAAACATAACTGCTCAAGAGCCTTAAAATAATTATTTTTATACTCGTTTTAAGAGAGCACTTCTCTTGTTAACCGTTTATCAATCACTTCACGAGAGTGTCAATATTTTTGAGTTAAATTTGCCTCAAGCCTTAAATGAATCGGATTTTAAGGCGTCTGGTTCACCGTCTTACCGGACCACTTTAGATCTGTTTAAAGGGTCCTAAGCAGGTTGGAGAGGGCCCGAAGGAGCCCAGTCTAGCGAACCCATCTACGCGCGGTTTTCGTGACGTGTAATTGTCTGCGTCGTACAGC
Source organism: Ruegeria sp. BI7 (assembly GCF_056537925.1). NCBI lineage: Bacteria > Pseudomonadati > Pseudomonadota > Alphaproteobacteria > Rhodobacterales > Roseobacteraceae > Ruegeria > Ruegeria sp. BI7. The sequence goes on along the minus strand of NZ_JBQFSK010000016.1, from coordinate 41,356 downwards.
GATGCAAGGCGTCGGATTCAATTGCCAAGCCAAGGAATAGGGCAGGGGTAATCAACCCAATCGCCGCGCTCTTCAATATAACGCAGTCGAGCATTACAGCCCTATTGGTCATCGCGTTCTTTTTCACACATAAAGCTCTCCCGGACGTAGCGAGCCATAACCCGATGTTCACTTGGGCTGCGAAAGATCACCTTATTCGATAAGGGGGCGCTTTCGGAATTGATCCAAGAAATCCTCCCAAGCCGTGCTAAACTCCTCAAGGGGCCAGTTGAGCGATCTGGAAATACCGTGCCGATCGCGGAAGTCAAAAAGAAACGCACCGCCTTGGGTCATCTGTTCGATCAACTCGTCAGCATCGACCCCATCGAAGCGGCATCCCACACCCGTCAGGCATCCGGGCCAACGTGTACGCCACACCGGTGTACCTTCGCGTTCGATACGAAACCCGTTTGGATGAAAGACCGTCCCCGGCTCGATCCCGAATTCAACCTGGAACCCATCATCTTCGGGCGTAATGAATATGAATTGACCTCCGAAATTCGGTCGACCGGAAAAAACATCGACCCAGCGCAGGTAGCACCGCTGCACCAGTTTACCGTATTCCTCTCGCTCATCGCAGATGGAGCTCCAGATACCGAACTTGCTTTGGTGTGTGACCCGCCAATTGCTGGCCGTATCCCGCCCATGCAAATCCTGTGCAACGGCTGCTGTAGCTGAAAGCGCAAGGGCGAGTATGATATACAGGTTTTTCATAGCCCCAAAGTCTTGCCCCAGGCCTTCTGTGCCAAATCACGTTGGCGAGAGGTACAAGGCAGGTTTAAAAAGTAGAGGGTGTACAGGCGCTGACAACAACACATTGTGTATCGCCTGTATTGCGAAAACGATGGGGCAATTCGCTGTCAAAGTAGTAAGCGTCCCCCGGACCTAATACAGCGGTTTCGCCATTTACGGTCACCTCCAGCTGCCCCGAAATCACCACGGCACATTCCTCGCCGTTGTGGGAAAGTTCTGATCGACCGGAATCCGTGCCCGGACCATACTCTTCCAGAAGCATTTGAATTTTGCGATTTTGCCGCTCTCCTGCGATAAGAAAGTAGGAAACGCCAGATGCGCCAACATCCCTGTGTTCGTTTTGCCGGAAGAAAACCTTATCCGCATCTTTCAAATCAAAGCTGAAAAAATAGCCAAGGCTGATATCCGCCCCCTGTAGTATTTTCTTCAACAAGGCGACAGAAGGTTGGGTGGCGCCCGCTTCTATGAGTGAGATTGTTCCGCTGCCAACGCCCGCCAGCTTAGCCAATTTCCTCTGACTTAGCCCCTTGGCGGTTCGAATCACACGAAGGCGTTTTGCCGTTTCAAAATCGGGGCCAGTGCTTTTCTGCTTCATATCCAAAGCACTTTGGCATGAATTCTGCGATGAATCAATAGGTTAGAAATCCTAAAGAATCCGGAATGACCACCTTCCAGTCGCCGTGCGAGAAAGCCAACCGGAACTCGCAGGCACCTTGGGGAGGAATCGAAGTGGTCCAAAAGACGAATAATACATCTGCCTTTTGGATGCCGTTCACGGCCAATCGGGACTTCTTGAATAATCCCCGCATGATCAAATCGGCGCAAGGAATGTACTATACCAGCGTCGATGACCGCCAGATCATGGATGCGACCGCAGGCTTGTGGTGTGTCAATGCCGGTCACCGTGATCCACTGATCACGGCAGCCATTCAAAAGCAGGCGCACGAGCTTGACTATGCGCCCAGCTTTCAGTTCTCGCATCCGCAAGCCTTTGAACTCTCGTCAAAATTGACTTCGATGATGCCCGAAGGCATCGACAATGTCTTTTACACCAATTCAGGTTCTGAATCGGTGGACACAGCCCTGAAAATCGCCCTGCATTATCACCGGATGCGCGGCGGCGGGGCCCGTACACGTCTGATCGGTCGTGAGCGCGGCTATCACGGCACAGGGTTTGGTGGAATTTCGGTTGGCGGGATCGTCGGCAACCGCAAGCATTTCGGGACGCTTCTGACGGGCGTCGACCATTTGCGCCACACGCACGACATCGAAAAGAATGCGTTTTCTAGAGGCTGTCCTGAATACGGGGCCGAGCTTGCTTTAGATTTAGAACGCATTGTCGCATTGCACGATGCCTCAACCATCGCCGCAGTAATTGTCGAACCGATGGCCGGTTCAACAGGTGTTCTGATGCCGCCCATTGGTTACCTGAAGAAGCTGCGCGAGATCTGTGACAAATACGGCATCCTGCTGATCTTTGATGAGGTCATCACCGCCTTTGGACGGTTGGGCGAGGCCACTGCAGCGGATTACTTTGGCGTCACCCCGGATATCATCACCACGGCAAAGGGCCTGACCAATGGCGTCATCCCGATGGGAGCGGTCTTTGTCCATAACCGCATCTATGAAAGCGCCATGGAAAATGCGGATGCGCCGATTGAACTGTTCCACGGCTATACTTATTCAGCCAACCCGATTGCCTGCGCCGCTGCGTTGGCCGCGATGGAAAGCTACGAAACAAACGGCCTTTTCGCCCGTGCGGCTCAACTTGCACCGCATTGGGAAAAGCGTCTGCACAGCCTTGCCGGACTGCCCAATATCGTTGACCTGCGCAACCTTGGCCTTGTGGGAGCCATCGAACTGGCCCCCCGTGAGGGCGCCCCGGGTGCGCGGGCCATGGAAGTGATGAAAAAGGCCTGGAACGCGGGAATCATGATCCGCGTCACCGGAGACATCATTGCGCTCTCGCCCCCGCTGATCATCTCTGAACAGGAAATCGACACGCTGTTCGACACCCTCACCGATATCCTGCGCGACCACCCGTAAATTCACTCGCCCCCATGGATGAAAGGTAACCGCTAGCGCACGACAGAATTCCTGACACCCGGCTTGCACATGACGACGTCAAACTCATGCCAGCCCTCAGGCAATCATCCGAAAAATGGAGCAATGAAAATGTTCATTGGTGTTCCCAAGGAAATTAAGAACCACGAGTACCGTGTTGGATTGACCCCTGAAAGCGTCGCCGAATTGGTGGCGAATGGTCACAACGTGATTGTAGAGACCAACGCTGGCGCCGGGATCGGTTCTGACGACGATGCAAATCGTGCAGCAGGTGCGGAAATTGCCGAAACCGCAGCCGAGATTTTTGCCAATGGGGAAATGGTCGTAAAGGTGATAGAGCCTCAGGCGGTCGAGCGCGCCATGCTGCGTGAAGGTCAGATCCTGTACACCTATCTGCACTTAGCCCCTGATCCGGAACAAACCGAAGACCTGGTCAAATCCGGCGCCGTTTGCATTGCTTATGAAACCGTCACCGACGAAAATGGCGGCCTGCCGCTGTTGAAACCGATGAGCCGGGTTGCCGGCCGCATGTCTATCCATGCCGGCGCTGGTGCGCTGGAAAAAGCCAAAGGCGGTCGCGGCGTTTTGCTGGGCGGCGTACCCGGTGTGAAACCCGGCAAGGTCGTTGTCATCGGCGCAGTTCTGATCCCGGGTGCCGCAGCACCAAAGCTGGTCACCCGCGAGTTGATCTCGAAGATGAAACCCGGTGCGGTTGTCGTGGACGTGGCCATTGATCAGGGCGGCTGCTTTGAAACGTCCCAAGCCACCACGCACGCCGATCCCACCTACGTTGTCGACGATGTGGTTCATTATTGCGTTGCCAACATGCCTGGTGCTGTGGCGCGCACTTCTACCTACGCGCTGAACAACGTCACACTGCCGCATGCTCTGGCCATTGCGAATAACGGCTGGAAGCAAGCGCTCGCGGATAATCGTCACCTGATGGCAGGCCTGAACGTGGCCCATGGGAAGGTGACATACAAGGCTGTGGTCGATGATCTCGGGTATGAGTTCGTCGCCCCGGAGCTTTGCTGAGCAAGAGCAAAGACAAATCCCTGCCGATCGACGGGGGGTTATTTTTAACTGAGGAGGAGACCTGAATGTTTTCGAAGATTAACCGCCGCACCCTTGGTGCGATGGGTGGCGCAGCTTTGCTTGCCGCATCCGCCTTCACAACACAGGCCAGCGCTGAGGAAAGGTTCATCCTGGCGCACGCAATGACAACCGACCATATCTTCCACGCGATGTCCGAAAAATTCCAGGACACCCTAGGGGACGACTCGAACTTTGGTATCGCTTACCACCCGGGTGGCGACCTGGGCGACTGGACGTCGCTGTTCGAACAGTCGATGCAGGGCGTTGTTCCGATGACCCTGACCTGGGGCGCATCTGAATTCGACCAGCGTCTGGACCTGTCCTGGCTGGGTTACGTTGTATCAAACTGGGAAGATGCCCGCACGGTCTACGGCCCCGGCGGTGACATGCTGGAAATCTACAATGACATCCTGCATGATCTGGACCTGCACGCGATTGGCATCATTCCGACCGACTTCGGTTCGGTTGTGATCCGCAAAGGCGTTGGCGCCAAGCCGCTGAACCTGCCTGCCGACGGTGGAAACCTGAAGATCCGCGTTCCCCCGGTTTCGATTGCGGTTGACCGCTTCAACAACCTGGGCTTCGGCGCTGTGCCGATCCCGCTGGCCGAAGTCTACACCTCGCTGCAGCTGGGCACGGTTGACGCGCGCGCATTCTCGACCGCGGTTGAGACCTACAACCTGCGTGACGTTCTGGAAACCAACATCCTGACCAACGACTATTTCGAGACCGCCTTCTGGTTGGTCAGCAAAAGCTGGTGGGAAGGTCTGTCGGACGAAGATCGTGCAACCCTGCAGGCTGCTGCAGACGAAACCGTTCTGTGGTCGTGGGATGAGGCTGAAAGCAAGAGCAACGAGTTCCTGCAAAAGGCTCGCGACGAAGGCATCGAAGTGATCGAGCTGAGCCCCGAGCAAATCGCAGCGGCAGCCAAGATCGTTCACGAGACGGAATGGCCGGAAATGGAAAAACTGGTTGGCCCGGAAATCATGGGCAAGCTGAAAAAAGCCGCCGGAATCGAGTGACAAGACTTTGTTGGGCCTGCCATCCGGCGGGCCCACTGCTTTAAATTGGGAGGACAAAATGGAACGAGAATCTAGGCAGCATCCTCGGGACCCGGTCGAGCCCGGTGCGTCCTATATCTATGACCCTGAAGTGACCGTCGCCGAACCGCCCGAACATGTCACCGCGATCCCCGAGTGGGACGTGTCGAATGGCTACGCATTATTTCTGAAAATCGAAAAAATCTACGCTGGGATACAGGCGAACGGCCTTGCTTTGTTCAGCATCAGCCTCGCTGTTTTGATGTTCGCACAGGTCGTTCTGCGATACGGTTTGAATTCGCCCTTTGTCGGGATCGAAGAAATGGCCCTGTTGTTTGGGGCTTGGATTTACTTTCCCGCGATGGCCTATGTCACGCGGCAAGGGGAACATATCCACGGCGGCATTCTGACCTTGGTTGTTAAATCCCCGAAGGTCGTGCAATCGGTGCGACTGGTCATGACCTTGCTCAGCATCATTGCGTGCGTGGTTTTCGGTTACTTTGCAATCAAATATGCCTTCTTCGAAATCGAGAAGGGGCGTCTCAGCTCATATCTGCGTTGGCCCAAGGGCATCTGGTCCTTTTCGCTGGTCATCGGTTTTGCCGGCACCATCCTGGCGCTGCTGATGCAGGCAGTAAATCAATTTGTCGCCATTAAGATGATAAATCCGGAAGGGGCAAACTGATGCTGATCTTCGCTATTGCTATTGCAATCATCGTTATCCTGCTTTTGCTCGAAATGCCCATCGCCTTTGCCTTTGGCATTGGGGCCTTGGTGTTCGGTATTGGAACGGGTTCGAATATCTCATTCCTGATTCCTTATGCCTATCAAACCACAACAAGCTTTGCGCTTTTGGCTTTGCCGCTCTTTGTTCTTGCAGGAACGATCATGGCCGAAGGCGGTATCTCGAACCGCTTGCTGGATTTCGTCAACGCCTTTGTCGGGCGGATCAAGGGCGGATTGGGCGCTGTAACCATCGTCACTTGCGCGCTGTTTGGCGCCATCTCGGGGTCGTCCTCGGCGGCGATTGCAGCCATCGGTCAGATCATGATCCCGCGTATGGTGAAGGAAGGCTACCCGGTGGGTCACGCAACCGCTCTGGTTGCTTGTTCTTCGGTTCTGGCACTGATGATCCCGCCGTCGATTCCGATGATCGTTTTCGCGGTGACCGGTGGCCTGTCGGTGGGTGCCGCGTTCCTGTCGACCGTAATTCCTGGTATCATGCTGGCGCTGTTATACATCGTTCTGAACTTCGTCTTCCTGCGCAAAAACGACGACATCAAGGTCGAACCGAAGCTGCCGATGAAGGAAGTACAGGTCAAGATCGCCAAATCCGGTAAAGAGGCTTTCTGGGCCCTGCTCATGCCGCTGATCATTCTCGGCACGATCTATGGCGGGATCGCAACCCCGACCGAAGCTGCTGCAATTGCATTGGTCTATGCGGCCGTTGTTGGGTTCTTTATCTACCGTGGTTTAACACCTGCCAGTTTCTGGAAAGGCACTATTCAGGCCGCGATCACAACAGGCTCGATCATCACCGTGCTGTTCTTCCTGTTCATGATGAGCCGCTCGATGGTGCTTCAGCAAGTTCCTGGCCAGATTGCCGATCTGTTGCTGAACCTGTCTGACAACAAGATCCTGCTTTTGCTTCTGATCAACCTTGTTCTCCTGCTGATGGGAATGATCGTGGACGACATTTCGGGCAGCGTTCTGGCGGCGGTTGTGCTTTTGCCGGTGGTATCTGAACTGGGCGTTCACCCAATCCATTTTGCGGCGATTGTCGGAACCAATCTTGGCCTGGGCAACGTGTCTCCGCCCTGCGCGCCGATGCTTTATATGGCAGCTGGTGTCAGCAAAATCACACTGGACCGTTACATCGGCATTACGCTGAAGTTCCTGTGCCTTGGTCACTTGCCCATGGTGCTTTTGGTTACCTTCCTTCCGGAATTGTCACTGTTCCTCCCGAAGATGCTCATGGGCATCCAATAGTGACGCAATAATCTGGAAGCATGGTTGCGCCGGAGTCGAAAGGCCCCGGCGCAGTTTTATTTTGAAACATCTATCGGCCAGTTTTTCCTGCGTCCTCAGCTCTACCGAGCTTTCGTAAATCGATCAGACGGCTTCCAGCGCGATGGCGATACCCTGACCAACACCAACGCACATGGTGGCCAGCGCGCGTTTGTGGCCGTCCAACGACAGCTCCAGTGCCGCCGTTCCAGCGATCCGGGCCCCGGTCATGCCCAGCGGGTGCCCTAGAGCAATGGCTCCGCCATTAGGATTCACATGCGCGCTATCCTCGGCCAGACTTAGGGCGCGCAGAACTGCAATACCTTGCGCGGCAAAAGCCTCATTCAGTTCAACCACGTCGAAGTCTTCGGGTTTCAGACCCAAACGGGCGCACAGCTTTTGCGTGGCCGGGATCGGACCGATACCCATAATCCGAGGGGCCACACCCGCCGACGCCCCGCCAACGATGCGGGCCATCGGGGTCAGTCCGTATGTCCTGGCGGCCTCAGCCGAGGCGATGATCAGCGCGGCAGCCCCGTCATTGACGCCCGAGGCGTTGCCAGCCGTGACTGTTCCACCATTACGGAAAGGCGCGGGCAGGTTGGTCAATTTTTCCAGCGTCGTGCTGCGGGGATGCTCATCGGTTGCAAACAGAACTGGATCGCCTTTTCGCTGCGGCAGTTCGACCGGAGTAATTTCCTGTGCCAGCCGACCCGACGCGATAGCTTTGGCCGCGCGCTCTTGACTGCGAAGCGCGAATGCGTCCTGCGCGTCACGCGTCACATTGAAATCCTCGGCGACGTTCTCAGCAGTTTCCGGCATGGAGTCGACACCGTACTGTGACTTGATCACCGGGTTGATAAAGCGCCAGCCAATGGTGGTGTCATAAACAGCATTCGCTCGTGAAAAGGCGCTTTCGGCCTTGGGCATAACAAAGGGTGCGCGCGACATGCTCTCAACCCCGCCAGCGACCACCAGGTTGGCATCACCACAGCGGATCGCCCGCGCGGCGTTGATCACAGCATCCATACCGGACCCACACAGGCGGTTAATGGTCGTACCAGGGACAGCCACAGGCATGCCCGCAAGCAGCAATGACATGCGCGCCACGTTGCGATTGTCTTCACCGGCCTGGTTGGCGCAACCGAATATCACGTCATCGACAGCATCCCAGTCAACGCGTGGATTGCGCGCCATCAAGGCACGTATAGGAATCGCGCCCAAATCGTCAGGGCGTACCGGGGCCAGAGTACCACCAAAACGGCCGATCGGCGTTCGAATATAATCGCAGATATAGGCTTCGGTCATTGAGTTCACTTTCCTGCATGAGCCGTGGCGACATGGGAAACGGGTCGTTCGAAACGTAGGCTCTAGAGTATTAAAAAACAGTTTGAAAAAAATGGGAAATCCGAAATTTAACTTGTCCAGAATTTCTGGGCTGGTCATTCGATTACATAGACAGGTGGCGCGGCCGTCTGACATTCGGGTGCACCTGTCTTGTTTCGGCCGACAAACAAGAGCGGTGACCGATCCCAGACCTGGCCAATCAGCGGACAGCAATTCGCCCAACCATGGCCTGAGCTTAAACCCGCGCATTGGTTTCGGTTTGGCGGAATACCTCCTGCGGTCAACCGCAAGAGGCGATTTCTAAGCAAAACCACTCATCGAAGAGTACCAGTTTGCGCTTTAACTCCTGACCGCCGCCCTCAGCTCAAGGAATTTCCGCAATTGCTCGGTTTCCGGTCCTGACAACGCGCGCCCAATTGCGCCATAGGCAAAAAGAGACGCACCACCCGGCACCACCCTGTTACCCGCCCCGATAAGCTGGCCGCCACGGATCGTGACCCCGTTCTCATCTGCCCAAAATTCAGTGACGTCCGATCCCAGGTCAGGGAACTCAACGACAAGTTCGTCGTCAATTTGATCATTCGAAAGATACCAGAAAGCGCGCTGCCCAGATTCAGTGACGTCATACTGATTGATACGGTTCTGGTACGGTGTCGGTGCGGATCCGATTTCAAGCTGAGCCTGTGCAAGCAGAATGCCCTTCACACCATCCCCCAGAACATCGACCCCCATTTCCTCTCGGGGTCGAAGATAGAGGTTTTGATTGCCCGTGCCGCTGTAGTCCAATTGTGTGGATACCCGGAAAAGACCGCTGCCAAGGCTTTCAACATAAGCTGAACCGGACAGGATTGCGCCCGTCGTCAAATCGACTTCGAAGGCCCCGCGCGACGCAGCAAACCCGTCGCCACCAGTAAAGTGCAGGATTGGATATTCCGCCGCCGAGGCAACAACAGAGAATGTAACAGTCTGTGTGGCTTGGACAGCCGAAGGCAGGGCAACAAATGTCAGACCACTCTGGCCGACCCTCGCCGCCAGTTTCACCATCTCTATTTCTGGCGTTCCCAGTGCAGTCGCAGTAAGAGATCCAGCATTATCGTTCCACCCTGCAAAACTCGCAGAGTTGTCCATCAAGTTCCTGATCCCACTCATCGGGTGCCGGGCAAGAAAAGGGCGCCGGTCGTCATTAAATTTCTGCGCGGCGTGGTATCCGGGAATGCTACGGGCCGCTATATCAGCAATGGTTATATCCGTCGGTCCCGATCGCCGCTTGATGCTAAGGTATTCTACCTTAGATTGTATAATAACACTGTGCCGACCTATTGTGGTAGGCAAGGGCGGGTTGCCCGTCACACCGCTGATAGACAGGCCTCCAAAGCCATATGCGGTCACTGTATATTCTAGTCGGTACCATTCTCCGACCGTTAAAATATCAGTCTGCACGACGTTTGAATACGACCCATCGGGTGAGTGGATGCGCACTTGTCCGTTTGAAATGGTTGCATCACCGTTCGTATTCCAATGAGCCTCACCATCGTTTAACCCCCCGTCCGTGACAGCGTCAGGGCCAGGTCTAAGATCGTTCGATTTATCCAGCATCAACCCCACCGGTTGACCCGGACCCAGTATGGGCATCGTCCCTGCCCAGTTCTGAAACAGTGAGCGCATATCGGCGGGGTCGAGCCAAAGCGACGGGTTCAAGTTTTTAATACCGCCAGGACCATTGCGCGTCGCCAATGATGTGATGGAAAGGCCAAGATTAATCATTATTAACAACCCCTTTCACTTCATCGGTTGTTTGATGCCTGGGTTGATTGACAAAGGCTGGTTCAGCCTTGCTGGCAATTACTGCGCGGGACATTCTGTTGATCTCCAACTTATTGGATTGGTGCGACTTCATTGGATGAGATGCCAATTTGCCCTCAGATTTCCGTAGCTGCGTGTTCAGAAACCCGGGCTTTGCGGGTACTCATTCTAACTTGATGCATGACGTTAGCATTCAGTCATGGGTTGAGATTTGATCGTTCTTCACCCGGAATAATTTTCTAAGATTATTGATTTTAAATTAGGCGACCGTACGGGTTGATCGGAAGTCATGCGCCCATAGTCAGATAAGGGGGAAGTGGCTGGAAGCCTGGTTTGAACCGACCCAAACAGCAGGCATGAAATGCAGGGGCAAGGTGGTTTTCACCGCGGCTTTTTGAACCGGCAGTTTGGCATACGGGCGGGCCTTTATTTATGCCCTGGAACCTTGTAGAGAGCGGCTTCAAACGCGTTTCGCGTGTATCCGGCATTTGGGATAATTTATTTGATATGAAGCAATCTCCAATACACGAAGCACAGTTCAATTCGAGCCGCTCACCAATGGGTGACGCGCCAGAAGATGACGTGGTCGATTTAGGAGTTTTGATAGGCACATTATGGCGTGGAAAGTGGATCATTGCCCTAGCCACCGCCATAGCCATTTTGATCGGAGGGTATTACGCCTTTGTCGTCGCCGTGCCACTGTACAGGTCGACTGCGGTGGTCATGCTGGAAACCGATCAAGCCAGCGTGGTTGACCTTCAAAGCGTAGTTGGCGGTCTGGCCGGAGACACCGCTGAAGTCAATTCCGAATTGGAAGTGCTGCAGTCCCGCGGTCTGATGGGCAAGGTCGTGGACAAGCTGGACCTCGTTTCTGATCCCGAGTTCAATTCTGATCTTCTGCCAGACTCGGCATTCGATGGGGTCAAACAGTTCGTCAAATCAGTTCTTGGCACCGGAAGCGACCCCGAGCAGGTGGCCGAGGAACTGACCCAGCAGAAAACCCGGGACAGCGTGATTACGGCCCTGCTCAAGAAGCTCTCGGTCAAAATCGTGCCGCAAAGCTTGGTGTTCGAAATTACGGTCGAGACGGAATCGGCACGCAAGTCAGCTCTGATAGCCGACACGATCGTCGAACTATACGTACTGAACCAGATCGAGGTAAAATTTGAGGCCACCGAACAGGCGACGGCGTGGCTGACCGATCGTGTGGCCGAGCTGCAAGTCGAATTGGAAACGGCTGAGGCAAAAGTCAGCGACTTCAATGGGACGACTGCGCTGATCTCACCCGAAGCTCTACAGTTGCAGGAAGTGCGATTGAAAGATCTTCGTGAACGTCGTGTATCTGCCGAGGCAACCCGTGTCACGGCACAGTCTCGGTATGACGCACTGTCTTCCGCAGACAACCGCGCGGCTCAGGCTGAAGCCAGCCAGGACTCGCAGTTGCAACGCCTTTTCACGCAAATCGAGGATTCCGGTACGGGGGAGACAGTCTTTGACACCGCTTTTCAACGTCTTCTCGCGCGCACAGCGCTTGAGGTGCGACGGTCAACGCAGCAGGTTCAGGCCCTGACACAATCGGCAGAAGACCTTGGGCAAAAGATCGCGCAGCAGAATGCGGACCTGATTACGTTGCAGCAATTGGTGCGTGAGGCCGAAGCGGTTCGGCTGCTCTATGAATATTTCCTGGCGCGGCTGAAAGAGACATCGGCGCAGGAAGGGATTCAAAAGGCGGACAGTCGGCAATTGTCACGCGCCGTTATTCCCAGCATCCCGACTTCGCCCCGAAAATCCCGAATTCTAATGCTCTCGGCCATACTGGGCTTCATGCTGGGCGGCGGGTTCGTCTTGTTGGCTGAAGCGCGACGCAAAGGCTATCGCTCTGCGCAGGATTTGGAACGCAAGACCGGCTACAGCGTTTTGGGTCAGATCCCGATCTTTCCTGCACGCGGGCGCCGCAAGGTTTTGGAATATCTGGCCGACAAGCCGTCCTCTGCCACGGCCGAGGCGGTGCGCAACCTGAGAACTTCGCTTATGCTGTCCAACGTGGACCGCCCACCACAAGTTGTGGTTATGACCTCATCGCTGCCAGGCGAGGGGAAGACGACAAACTCACTGGCGTTGGCCCAGAACTTTGTCGGTATCGGCAAAAAGGTCTTGCTGGTCGAAGGCGATATCCGACGCCTGACCATGACAGCGCAGCTCAAGGGCGCACCCCAAAAAGGGATCGTGTCGGTTCTGTCCGGGGACGCCACGCCACAAGAGGTCATCTTTCACGACCCGTTGCTGAACTGCGATATTCTGGCTGGTGAAGAGACCTCGGCAAATGCGGCGGACCTATTTGCATCAGAACGGTTCAAGGTTTTTCTGGACGACATGCGCAAACTCTATGACGTCATACTGATCGACACACCGCCAACATTGCTGGTATCCGACGCACGCCTGATTGCACGCAATGCGGATGCGGTGCTGTTGACCATCAAGTGGAATGACACATCCGCGCAAGACATCACCGAGGCAATGCGCCTGTTCCACACCGATAATCAGCACTTAACCGGTCTTATTCTGGGTCAGATCAATGTCCAAAGCGCCAAGCATTACGGATATTCCTACGGAAGATATGCGTCCAAATATTACAGCGATTAAGGCTGTCAAAACGTCTTGGTTTAACGTGCGATTGACGTTTCAGTCGTTGCTGGCAGGACGGATCATTGCGGGGATACAAAAAGGTAAACAGCCTCGCTTTCTGGTCGAGCCTCAGCAAGGCTAAGAACGTTGTAAAAAATTGATATTCACGTTTGTTTTTCTTTGGAACTATGCATGAAATTTTCTATCGTTACAGCAGTTTGGAACCGTGCGGCCACCCTTCCAGATGCCTTGCAAAGCCTGGATGCACAAACCTACGACGACTACGAACACGTGGTTCAGGACGGAGGCTCTAGTGATGGCACGCTAGAGCTGCTTAATGCCCGAAACGATCCCCGCATGCGGCTGGTCAGTGAAACAGATCGGGGGCTCTATGACGCACTGAACCGCGCCACTGATCGAGCAACCGGTGATGTGGTCGGGTTGCTGCATTCTGATGACTTTTTTGCACATGCTGAGGTTTTGACTCGTGTTGCACAGGTCTTTGAGGAAACCGGCGCAGACGCGGTCTATGGTGATCTGGAATATGTGTCCGCGCGGGATACCAACAAGGTGGTGCGCCATTGGGTTTCTGGACCCTATGGCCCGCACAATCTGAAACGTGGATGGATGCCACCACATCCGAGCTTATTTATCAAACGCGATGTCATCACGCGGTGGGGTGGCTATGATGACAGCTTCCAGATCTCAGCAGATTATGACAGCATACTGCGTTATTTCGGCCAGGGCTGCATTTCAGCAGCCTATCTTCCGGAAGTATTGGCCAAGATGCGCCTTGGCGGGGCCAGTAACGGCAGCGTCCGTCGAATTCTCAGGAAATCGACGGAAGATTATAAGGCAATCCGGCGCAATCAGGTTGGCGGTGCGCCTACTCTGATCATGAAAAACGCGCGGAAGGTGCCGCAGCTATTTATGAATAAGCTGAGATCAAACTAGGCTTGCACAGCTCATGCTTCGGGGCGGGCAAAGTGATTTGGTTGACCACGTCTAGGTCCACGCGGGCGACCTACGCAGCCCTGTCGATACTGAACCCACCGCAAATTTACGATAGTTTCCAGACCCATTATAAGAGCTGGACAGACGCAAAAAAACGCCGCCCGAGGGGGCGGCGTTGCTGATTGGTTTATTGGCTTCAGTTATTCAGCTGCCTGTGTTCCGGCGTCTTCGTGCCTGTCCCGCTGCCCGTCGCGATAAAGCGCCTTGGCCAGAGAAATACACATCAAACCCATCACCATAGTGAACGGCAGCGCGCCGATGATCATCGCATTGCGCAATGCGTCCATCGGGTTGTTCTCACCCGCTGCCAAGATCAGCGCACCGATTACGGCGGTCAGGATCACACCCCAGATGATGCGATGTTTGACGCCGGTCTCTTGGCTGCCGCCCGACATGATTGTGTTCATCACCAAAATCCCGGAGTCCGCAGAGGTAACCAGGAAGGTCATGATTAGGATCACGCACATGACGTTCAGCATTGACAACAACCCACCGTCGATCATGTAGGACAAAGTCACGAACAGCTTGTTGGTGTTCGACGCCCCAATGATCGCGCCCTCGGCCGCGCCTGCCAGTTCCAGATCGATCGCGGTGCCGCCCAGGACTGTCATCCAGGCAAAGCACACCAATGCCGGTGCGAACACGCAACCCAGGATGAACTCACGCACGGTACGACCCTTTGAGATGCGTGCCAGGAACAAGCCAACGAACGGCGAGAACGCGATCCACCAAGCCCAATAGAACGTGGTCCAGCCCGACTGCCAACCAAACTGACGGCCCTGTTCACCGGCGGCATAAGCTGCGGCCAGAGTTGCTTCGTCCAGTTCAGCTGCTGCACCTTCCAGACCGCTCTTGAAGCCATCAAAGCTGCCCCAGGCGTTGGTAGCACCCCCCATCAGGTCTGCCGCATGGGCCTGTGCTTCTGCGGGCAGTGCTGCAGCAAAAGCTTCTGCCGACAGCGGCCCATAGGCGCCAAAGCTCAGCGAGATGAAGTGGAAGATATAGTCGACCATCGCCGACCCATAGGTGGTCATTGCAAAGACAAACGAGCCGAACACCACAAAAGTTCCCAGCAGGATAATCGACAACACAAGGTTCAGGTTTGATAGATACTTAACCCCGCGGCCGACACCCGAAACCGCCGAAATGATCGAAAGTGCCATGATAACGACCAGACCCGCGATCAAGCCCACCTTGGATGGTGCCGGAACGTCTCCGCTCAGGTCCATTACCCATTGCATACCGGTGATCGCATAGACCCCGTCGATAAACTGGCTGACACCAAAACCAATGGTGACCGAAACACCCAGGATGGTCGCAACCACGCCCAAAACGTCAACCACATGACCAAGAAAACCGTTCATCAGCTTGCCGAACAGCGGCGTCAGCGCCGCGCGGATCGTCAGTGGCATGTTACGCGTATAGGCGTAGTAGGCCAAAGACAGGCCCGTCACCACATAGATCGCCCAGGCGTGAAAACCATAGTGCAGGAACGTATAGCGATAGGCCGATTGGATCGCCTCGGGTTCATTGCCCGGAACATCCCCGGCAACCACAACGGGGTTTGAGCCCCACAACCCCAACGGCTCGGCCGTTGCAAACACCATCAGGCCCACGCCAAGACCGGCCCCGAACATCATCGAGAACCACGAAAAGTTCGAAAACTCGGGCTTTTCTCCGGGTGTGCCCATGACACGCTTACCGGTGCCCGGAAGGATGGCCACCACCGCCAGAAACAAAAAGAAAAAGCCCACGATGATGACGTAAAAGCCGTTGAAGCTCTCCAGCAATTTGCCGTTCCAGCTGCCCAGGGTGCCGTTGGCATTGGCCGGAAAGACCAAAGCCCAAAGCACCAGAGCAACCATGATCGCCTTGCTTATCAGCGCAATCGGGACGCTGTAGTTCTCATAAAAACCATCATCCGCGGTCTTTATTTCTAAGTCCGTAAACGGTTCCTTTATCGACATCTCTGTTCTCCCTTGTCGGTAAATGGCCTTTTTATTTTTTGAAGTGCGCCATTCCCGCCAAATCTATAGGGGGTGCGCATATCAGTTTGTTATTCTCCGTCCGTTTATTGCCCTTTCGCGTCACAAAAGCGCACGGATCTTTTCAAGAAGGGCAGCGTTCACTGCGACACCTTCCTTTGCAGCCCCTTCTCTGTATGTCTTGCGACCATCGCCTGGCAGGCGGGCACCGTCTTGCGAGCGGACCGACTCGATAAGAGCGGCCAGCTTGGCCTGAAACAGCCCGCCCGAAGTCGCCTGCGGGTCAATGGCAATAAAGAATTGACCGGTTTTCGGCGGGCCACCAGCCGTACCCGAGAATGGGCTGGCCACGGAACCCAACGTCGCACCCGCCATCGCGGCAGCCATCAGTTCGACGGTCAGGGCAATGCCGACACCCTTGTAACCGCCCGATGGCACCATCGAACCTTTCAGGCCAGCCTCGGGGTCGGTGGTGGGTTGGCCATTGGCGTCCAGCACCCAGCCTTCGGGCACAGATTTGCCTTCGCGGGCGTGCTTCATCACCTCGCTCTTGGCAATTGTGCTGGCGGATTGATCGATTAGCAGCGCGGCATTGCCATCGGCATCGGGGGCGGAAATCGAAAAGGGATTGGTGCCGACAACGGGTTTCGCGCCACCCGACGGGGCAATCGAGGCAGGGGCATTGGTAAATCCGATCCCAAGCAGCCCGGCCTGCGCCAACCGCTGTGTATGCACGCCCAGAACACCGCAATTATACGAGTTGTTGACAGCCAGAACTGCAACGCCTTGTTCACGCGCTAGCGGGATCAGTTTCTCGAACCCCAAATCAATAGCACTATGGGCAAAGCCAGTGGCGGCATCCACTGTGACAACGGCAGGGCGAGGCTGTGTGACCACCGGTTTTGCAGTGCCGTCCACCTTGCCACATTCGACATGCTGAGCGTAGATCGGAATATAAGCCAACCCGTGTGACGCCACCCCATCCGCTTCGGTCATTGCAGTGGCGACCGCCAAAGGACGCGCGTTTTCCTCGGATGTTCCGGCTTTGACAAGCGCGCGAAAGGCCAGGTCTTCAATCTCGGACAGTGACAGGGTTTCAGTGGCGATCATCATATATTCCCGTTCGTAAGAGTTGTAAGCGCCCCGGTGCAGGAGCCGCATTTCAGTCGTTGTCGCTCAATCCCGCACCGGCGCCGCGCAAGCGGCTTTCCTCGGTTGCGGGGGCGAACGTGCGATGGGCAAAGGCGCTGAGCCTGTTCCAGTTTTCCTCTGACACATCGGCGCGCAGCACCGGTTCACGACGCCCGGTCATGTCGGCGGGCGCGGAAAAGACCAGCTTGTTTGCGTGGCGCGCCTCAAGCGCATCGGGCGTGGCTTGTACGCAAACCTGCCGTCCGTCGGTGGCCAAGCGGGCCCCCTGCCATTCGGCAGAAACTGGCACGCCCAGACGCAACGCGGCACCGCCCATGAACGGCACTGCCAACAGGGGCAGGCTGACGTTCTCCATGGTGATCGATCCCCGATTCATCAGCCGCACGGCACAATCGCTCAGCGATGCCCCGGCGATCAGCGGACTCATACGCCGTGTGGGAGCATGCCATACTTCGGCGCTAAGAGAGACGGGCGACACGTCAATCGACGGAATGCGGTCGTTCATTTCCAGCAGATCGGCCAACATCCCAGCCCCCGAGAACCCGAAAGCCGACAGCCAGCGCGTGCCTTTGGCCGCCTCTTCGGCCAGCCCCCATGACAGGCCGGCACCGCGCGCGGCGCGTTTGCTCATAGCTTCGATTTCATTCAACGAATGGCTCATGCCACGGCCTCTTCAAGTTCGGGGAATACCCAGAAATCGGCGTTTTCAGAATTCAATTCGTAGGGCAGGGGAGCATTCCCATACATGCAGATCCGAACCCAGCGGTCCGATCGAGGATCAAACTTGGTCGCGCCAAAGAAGGACAGCTTGCAGCGCAACATGTCGATCGGAAGTACTCGATCCGAGATCGTATTGTCCCGAATTTCAGCATAGGGTGCGCGACCTACGATCTGGGCCCGACGCAGGACGTGGCGGTGTTCAGGGTGGCGCAGAAGAAAATCCGCAACCTGTGCCTCGTCCGACCAATGAGCCAGAGCCTGATACAACAGTGCGGCATCCCGCCCGGGGGCCAGAGGCTGTTCATATTCCTCTATAGGTTCTTCAAAGCGTTCACCTAGGCGCGGTTCCAGCTTTTCCTCGGAAACATACCAAGCGCGAGCCTTGCTGGCCGGAGTGGTCCAATCTGTCTCGATCGCCCAGCCATAAATGTCCTTCAGCAGCGTCCGCAAATCGCCGATCTTCATCGCACCCGCTATCCGGAAAGTCGCGGTGTTATCTGCCGCCATACTTTCGGCAAACCCGTCTACCAGGTCCCCGTAAGGTTCTAGAATAAGCGAGGCAATCCATTCCTGCCCTTCCAGGGTCAGGTTCGTCTCGGCCCATGTGTAAAGCGTATCCCAGGGATAATCCGCATCAAGATTGGCACTGGCCAGATAGTCGGTAACCTTGGCGACATCCCCACGAAGGGCCGCCAGTTTCTCAATCTGGATCGGGTGTTCCGAATGCCAGGTTTCGACGATCTGCGTGTTGCGCGTCAGCATTTCCCGGAACAGGGTGATTTCAGCCTCGGTTGCCTTTTGAACCGCACGGACGGCCTGAATAGCCCGTTCGCGTGCTGCCATCCAATTGTTGAACAGCACCGGGTGGTTTAACAGAAACGGCGCCATGCCCAGACCTGTCGAGTTGCCGATGCCAATCGAACGGGCAATCCCTGGGTCCAGGCGCGCCGCGCGGGTTCCGTCTTTTGCCGCTCGCAGGTCTGCCATGTATTGCACCAGATCGGTCACAAACCAGCGCGTCAGATAGACCGACAACATCTCAACCTGGAAAGGCGCACGAAATTCGGGGCGGTCGGCGATCATCTCACGATCCGCAGCACCCAGTTTGCCCGAGCCGTAAACGGCTGTCGTGCGCATCAGGTAACCGACGTCCTCAATTTTCGCGACGGACGGCTGGCGTCCGCCAGCCAGTTCGCTGACGACATGCTCCCACAGGCGCACCGACCGGTTCGCGCGCGAGACCGATAGTTCTGTGCCGGTCACGCGCCCGGCTTCCTGAACCGGGATGTTATGCGAAAGGCGTTCGATGTCATCCGCAGTCGGCACACCATCGAACAATGTAAATGTGGCGTCCCAGGCTTCGGCAATCACTCGATCAGACCGTTTTTCAGGCGGCAGGTCATGGGCATAGGCGATCAACGAATATGACGCATCAGGCCCGTGCGCTGTATAGACAGCATGGCCGACGCCGTTTTCATCAATCTCGAAAGCAGTCTGCTCGAACCGCCAGTTCTCTCGGGCCAGACGCCGTGTCAAAACACGCATGAAGGATAGGCGCGACTGGTGCATCGATCCAAGGCGCGCAAGGCGCATCACCAGCTTTGGGTCGCGTTGGGAAACGTCAGTCATTCGGCCATGCCTCCTCAGTTTTCCGGCGGCCCGAAGTTGTCATTAAAGAAGCGATACCAGTTGCCTCCCATTATTCCGGCGATTTCGTCGGCGTTCAGGCCGGTCTTGCCCAAGCCATTCCTGATATTTCCAAAGTCGCGATTGTCCCGGAACCAATCTGGCATGGGCGGGAAACCGGGGGCTGAGGCAGAGCCCTCACCATAGTCAATCTCTTTGGTCCAGCGACCGACGCGCATCCATTCCACGATGCTGTCGGGTTGATCCTGGCACAGGTCGGTGCCGATCCCCAAATGCTGAGCGCCGTATTTGTCCGCAGTCCGCGCGATCATTTCGCAGAAACTCTCAAGCGTGCAGTCGGATTTGTCCTTGAGGTGATGAGGGTAGACCGAAAAGCCCAGCATCCCACCGTTTTCTGTTACGGCCCGAATAACCATGTCCCGCTTGTTGCGAAGGGCAGGCGACCACTCATGCGGATTGGCATGGGTGATGGCGATGGGACGTTCGGAAATCTCAACCGCCTCGATGGTTGAACGATCTGCCGAATGGCTCATGTCCACCACAAGACCAACGCGGTTCATCTCTTTGATGACCTGCTTGCCCATGCGGGTGATGCCGGTGTCTTCGGCCTCGTAACAGCCCGTCGCCAGCAACGACTGGTTATTATAGGTCAGCTGCATGAACCGCGCGCCCAGATCGTGCAGGATTTCGACCAGACCAATATCGTCTTCGATGGGCGAGGGGTTCTGGAAGCCAAAGAACACCGCCGTCCGCCCCGTTTCTCGGGCCACGTCAATGTCGCTGGCCCAGCGGCCCTTCATGATGAGGTCGGGGTATTTCTCGAACCAACGGTTCCATTTCTCAAAATTCAGAACCGTTTCGCGGAAGTTTTCGTGATAGGCGATGGTGACGTGGATCGCGTCCACGCCCCCTTCGCGCAATTGACGGAATATTTTCTCCGACCAGTTGGCGTATTGCAGGCAATCGATCAGCATCAATCCGGCTTTCCGGCGCTGATATAGGCGGTCTTGACCGTTGTGTAGAACTCAGCCGCGGCTTTGCCTTGTTCGCGCGGGCCGTACGAACTGTCGCCGCGGCCACCGAACGGCACATGATAATCAGTGCCTGCGGTGGGCAGGTTCACCGTGACAACGCCGGTGCGCGCGTTGCGGCGGAAATGCGTGGCCCGAGCCAGCGATTTGGTCACGATGCCCGAGGTCAGGCCGAAATTAGTGTCATTGACGACGCTCAGCGCTTCATCATAGCTGCCAACCTTGATGACGCTGGTCAGTGGCGCGAACATTTCTTCGCGGTTGATGCGCATATCGTTGCGCGTGTTCAGGAACACGCCGGGCGACATGTAAAAGCCGTCATGCGGCATATCCAAACGCTGCCCGCCACAAGCCAGTTCCGCGCCTTCGGATTTGCCCAGATCGACATAGGCCAGATTTTCAGCCAACTGCTGCTGGCTGACGACCGGACCCATCTGAACCCCTTCCTCCAGCGCGTGGCCGACTTTCATCGCCTGCGCACCCGCAACCAGCTTTTCTACAAACGCGTCGTGAATGCCTGCGTGTACCACGAGGCGAGAGGAGGCCGTGCATTTTTGCCCTGTGCCACCGAACGCCCCGCCAAGGGCCAGCGTTACCGCCAGATCCAGATCGGCGTCGTCCATAACGGCCAGAGCGTTTTTCGACCCCATTTCCATCTGAACTTTGGTTAGGTTCTGGATGGCCGCCGTCGCGATACCCTTGCCGACCGGAACCGAGCCGGTGAAAGAAATCGCGTTGACCTTAGGGCTTTCGACAAGACGCTGACCGATTGATCGGCCCGATCCCATCACAAGACTGAACAGACCCTTAGGGATATCCTGACGATTGATGATCTCGGTCAGGGCCACCGCCGAGGCGGGCGTAATGTTGGCAGGTTTCCACACAACGGCGTTGCCATAACACAACGCCGGAGCGATTTTCCACGAAGCGGTTGCCGTGGGGAAGTTCCACGGGCTGATGATGGCGACAATGCCTACGGCCTCGCGGCGCACATCAACCTCGATGTCGGGACGTACTGAATCAGCGTTCTCACCAATCTGGCGCAGACATTCGGCAGCGTAATAGGTAAAGAACTGACCGGCGCGATAGACTTCGCCCTTGCCCTCGGCCAGAGGCTTGCCCTCTTCCCGGCTGAGCAGGGTGCCCAGCTCTTCGGCACGGGACATCAATTCGTTGCCGATGGCGTTCAGAACCGCCTGTTTGCGCTCAAGCCCATAAGCCGCCCATTCGGCTTGTGCGACACGCGCCTGATCCAGCGTTGTCACTAGCTGATCGGCGCTGGCCTGAGCAAACAAACCAACCAAGTCGCTCAGATCAGATGGGTTGCGGTTTTCGATTTCGCTTTCACCTGCCAGCCACTCGCCAGCGATCAGGTTCTTTTGGATGTCAGCCATAGCTGTGTCGCCTCATTCAGAAAGTATCGATCAGGTATGGACCTCTTTGGGGTAATCAATCAAACTAAAATTATTGAACATTACTTCAACTAAATTGAAATGATCGGATGACACTCAAAATCGAATTGCTTCGTGGCTTTGTCGCCGTCGCGCGTTGCGGCAACCTGACGGACGCGGCTTTGGTCCTGAAACGAACACCTTCTGCGGTGTCGATGATGATGAAACAGCTGGAAACCCATCTTGGGGAACCGCTGTTCGAAACGGACCGGAAAAACAAGCTCACTGCACTAGGAGAATTTGTTCTCGAACAATCAGAGCAGGAAGTTCAGCATTTCGACAATACTGTACGGGCCATCGAAAATTTCGCTGACGCCAGTTTGGGACATGTTCGAATTGCCACAGTACCGTCAGTGGCTGGCACAATCATTCCGCAGGTTTTTGCCCGTAAAATAGACACATATGACAAAGTCCGGATCGACCTGCGCGATATGGATTCAAAATCGGTTTTGCATGAATTGTCACGCGGTCGAATTGATATCGGTATCGCAACACTGGGCGTCAACGGGTCTAGTCTGCACAGCCAGCTTTTGCTGACCGACCGGTTCGGCGTTCTGGTTGCCCCAAATCATCCGTTGGCCAGGGGCACCGGCCCCGTCAACTGGAAAGCGCTGGAGAATGAACGTCTGATCGCCAATAGCTTATCCGACGGCATTCCGGGTCCAGAATCCGAAAAGATACACGCCAGATCGCGTTTATCGGCCCATAACCTGACCTCCATTCTGGGGATGGTCAGGGCCGGTATTGGCGTGACTATCCTGCCTGAAATGGCCGCAATCTCTTCAGGTCCGAGCGACCTTGTGTTCCGTCCACTAGCCGATGAGACCTTAAAGCGCCACATTCATCTGTTGCGCAAAGCGGGATCGGCGCTGTCACCCGCCGCGCGCAAATTGGAGAAGGACATCATTGAAACGGTCGAAGCTCTGACAACAGAGCATCTTTGTTTTCGATAAGAAAACGCCCCTGGACAACGAAATTGGGTTTTCACCGCGCAACGTGTCGTCCCGGTTGCTCAGAAAAGCGACCCGTGCCGAGGCCGAGGAATTGGCGGTGATGCCGGAATTGGCGGATGGTTGGAAAAGGGCGTTCAAGCGAATGGCGGCGGGTGAATACGACGAAGATGTTCAGCGGCGGCTAAACGGCTGAAGGTGAATTCGCCCTGAGGCTACGTCAGCTTTACGTGAGTTTGTGGCAGGGCGGCCCGCGCGAAGGTAACCGCCCTACCGGCCTGCCTAGGTCAGGCTGTGTGTGCGTTGTGCCCAAAATACAGGAACTCGCGATCCATTCCTGCCACATCACCCGATTCGAGAGACAGGCTGGCCGAATCCAGCATCTTGTAGCTTTTCTGCGATTTCACCCATTCATCCGCATTCTGAAGCGTGGTCAGCGTATAGCTTGTGGTCTCGCTCAGGTAATGCGTTGGAATGATGATCTTGGGCTTCAGCTTTTCGACGATGTCGTTGCCTTGTTTATAGTCCAGAATGTGCTGCGACCCGTCGACGGGCAATGTCAGAACATCAACCTGGCCAATCGCATCCCAGAATTCCTGTGGCGGATCGTGCCGGTTGTCGCCCCAGATCAGTGTGCGGATGCCGCCGGTTTCAATCAGATAAACCACCATGTCCATGTGGCTGACATTGTCCGGCGGGCAGGCTTGCACTCCGAACTCGCCCAGTGCGTTGGTCCAGTCGTACCAGCCCGGCGCGCGGCACACGTGTTTGTCCGCAAAACCGGTGATCTTGATGTCGGCGAATTCAAAGTTCCCGACCATCCGGTCCAGAACCATGGTCGAAACCGGGCGGTGAATGGCGTCATGGTCGAAATGCGTATGCGTGGACATGCAGATATCGACCGGCGTTTCCGGGAATTCATTCTTGAACCACAGACCCCACGCACCCGAAGGGTCGTCGCGCCAGGGGTCGAACAGAACGGTGGCACCACCGGGTGATGTGATCTTGATGGCGCAGTGACCGTAATAGTCGATCCCGACGGTCCCATCCACGGATTGTCCCGTGGTTTTCTGCAATTCGATCACGCCGTTATTGTTGCCGGGTTGTGTCCAGTCGGTGGATTGCGCCTTGGCAGATGTCGTGGTCAGCAGCGAGGCCGCCCCACCAACACCGGCAGCACCCGCCGCCATAAAAAAGGACCGCCGCGACAGGCCCGGCGTCAACTCATCCTTGTCACCACGCAATAGCGTCGGCTTAAGGTTCAGGTCATCTCTTTCCATTTTTGGTATTCCCTGTTGTCTCTCGTTCCGGTCTTTGCCGGAACAGAAACAGGGTACCAACCTCGTTTATTAAACAGTGCATCGAAAATATACGGGGGAAACATGGGGGGATTCCCCATGTTCACTGGATCGACAACAGCAGGCTGCGCAGGTTCTTACCGCTGCGTTTCAATCCAAGCTTTGCGCGTATGTTGTTGCGGTGAAACTCGATCGTGCTGGGTTCGCGTGACAGCGTTCTCGCAATATCTTTGGTCGTCTGTCCCCGCATGATCAACTGTGCGATTTCCTGTTCGGTTGGTGTCAGGGATTCAAAGATCGTGGTCAGTTGCCCACTCATCTCAGAGGTGATGGATTTCAAGCTTTCTTCAGCAAGGTCCAGATAAATCCGACCGGCAGGGTCGCTGTCCATTCGGCCACGCAGCTTTGCCAGATGCGGAACCACCAACCCCTTTATCTGACTTAGAATCTTGGCATCATATTCCTGCCGCGAAGTTTCGACACTGCTCAGCAATACCCGCAACGCGGCATTTGCCTCTTCCAGATCTGCGGTCCGGTTGGCCACGCGCTGTTCCAGTTGATCCAGCGTGGCTTGCAATTCGGCCTCAAGCGCGGTGCGGCGGTCAATCTCAACCAGCAACGAAAGATCGGATTCTATGACCCTGGCGAATTCCTGCAGGCCCTCGCGGAACAGCAATGCGCGTTGGTTACGGCGCAAATCCAAAACGCAAATTGTTCCAAAAATCGTACCGTCGGGCCATTTGAGCGGATAGCCGATATAGAAACTCATCCCGTGTTCTAGGTCGTCATTGTCACACCATTCCGGGTCTTGGGTTGCATTTTCGACCGTCAGTTCGCCATCGCGTTTCAAAACGCCATAGCAATAAAGCTTCTCACTCAGGGTAAAACCGCATCCTACCTCATAGGGGTTGTTGTTACTTCTGCTTGTGACAAAAACAGAATGATGAGGCGCATGTGTCCGCATCACGAGACTTGCAGGGACATCGGCAACCCGGGCAATCAGATCGACGATCCGCTGCCATTTGGCGATGGTTTCCTGCGAAATTGTGGGTTTCAAGCCAACCTCCGAGCGCAACATAGGTTACGCGATGAAACCTATTTGCAGACATTGCCAGTATTTTTGCCCGAATTTGCACGATATTCAAAATTTATCGCGAATATTTGACCTCGAAAGCCGAAGGCCAGCCACCGGATTATCCGAGGTATTGCGCAATTGCCGCCCGGCTTCCCCGTTGGCAGATGGTCCTGAGCCATTGGGAAAACGCTGTTGCAAAACGTTCTTCCCGGCCGATATCTCCGTAGAATTTGCTTTGTGCGATCCAGATCAAGGGGTCCGCTTTCGCGGCTAGAGCAGCGTCATGCAATTCGGTCCAAAAGGGGTCATTATCCGCGATTTCGCTTCCGTCTTCGCGAAGGCCCGCGCACATCCGGCACCAGAACGCCTCGGCCAGGGCGAGCCCGTTCACTGGCGATCCTAACGCCAGTGCGTCACGCAGCGACGGCAGCAAAAATCCGGGATGGCGGGACGAGCCGTCAAAGGCAACCCGGCGTGTCGTGTCGTGAATGGCAGTATTCGCAAAACGTCTCGCGACCAGTTCAAGATAGTCAGCAGGTGGTGTTCCAGGCACCGGCGCGACATGGGGTAATATACCCTCAGCCTGAACCTTTTTGAAAAAGGCCGTGATATCGTCATCCTGCATACAGTCGGCAATCGTCGGGACATTCAGTATTTCCCCAACATTCGCAAGCAGTTGATGGCCGCCATTCAGAACACGCAGCTTCATGGCCTCGTACGTATGTACATTGCGGGTCAGTGTCACACCAACCTTTTCAAGCGCGGGACGATCAGCGCAGAAATCATCCTCGATCACCCATTGGCGAAAATTCTCATGCGAAACCGGGGCGCGGTCTTCGATACCCAGGGCGCGGCATTGCGAGATCACCTGATGTGTTGTGGCCGGCACGATGCAATCCACCATCGAATTCGGAAATGCCCCGTTCTGTTCGATCCAGTCGGCCAGATCAGGGTCAGACAACCGCGCCAATCCGACGATACAGTTACGCAGGATCGTTCCGTTGCCTTGCAGATTATCGCAGCTGAGCGCGGTAAAAGGTTTCAAGCCATGCGCTCGACGCTGCCCAAGCGCCGCAACGATGGCGCCGAAAGCCGTAAAAGGTTGGTCAGGGTTTTGCGCATCGTGGCGGATATCTTGGTGGGTAGTGTCTAGCGCCCCGGTATTGGCGTCCAGGAAATACCCCCCTTCGGTGATGGTCAGGGACACGATGCGGATCGCTGGATCGGACATTTGTTGGATCAACGGCGCGTTCCCGGGTTCGATCGGCAGATAGTCAATCATCGGGGCAATGATTTCAGCGGACATGCCGGACGGGTCAAGTTCGATCAGCGTTGTCAGACAATCCTGACTGACCAGCTTTTCCCGCATCCCGGCATCATAAGCCCGAACACCTGCGCCGATAATCGCCCAATCCTTGGCCAGGCCCTGCTGCATCAAACGGTGGATGTACCAGGCCTGATGTGCGCGGTGGAAATTGCCAAGACCGATATGCACGATACCCGGTCGCAATTCAGCGTGGCTATACGATGGCCTTCTGACTGCTGCAGGCAAGTCCGTAAGGGCATTACGACCCAGCGGTACCGGAGGTTTTGCGTTCGCCAGAGGATCCATCAGCTCATCCAGTTTCCGCCATCGACATTATAGGTTTGCGCAACGATGTATTTGGCCTCGTCCGAAGCCAGAAAAACGGCCATTCCGGTCAAATCTTCGGCGCGGCCCATACGGCCATAGGGAACAGCCGCCGCCACTTCGCGCTTTTTTTGCCCGGGGGCTTTGCCTTCGTGTTTGGCAAAGAACGCATCAACACCGTCCCAGTGTTCGCCGTCAACAACGCCCGGTGCGATGGCGTTCACGTTAATCCCGTGTTGGATCAGGTTCAGCCCTGCCGATTGCGTCAGCGAGATAATCGCCGCCTTGCTGGCGCAATAGACCGCAACCAGAGGTTCACCACGCCGTCCGGCCTGAGAGGCCATATTTATGATGCGGCCTTTGACCCCGTGCGCGATCATGTGTCGTGCAACCGCCTGCATGGTGAACAGGGTTCCGGCGACGTTGATGTCAAAAACACGGTTGAAATCGGCGCGCTCGATCTCGGTGATCGGGGCGGCAGTGAAAATCGCGGCGTTGTTGACCAGAATTTCGATGGGTCCGAAATGCGCGAGTGTTTGCGCAACTGCTTGATCGATGCTGGACTGGTTGGTTATGTCCATCTCGATGGCCAGCGCGGGATCACCAATTTCGGCTGCGACCTTTCGCGCACGGGTGATGTCGATATCGGCAATCGCAACACGCGCGCCCTCGGCAACATAGGCTTTGGCAAAGGCTAGGCCGATACCACGCGCGGCCCCCGTAATTAGAGTTGTTTTGCCGGCCAAACGCGTCATTCGAAGCGCAATCCCTGTGCGTCAAACCGATGAATGACATCTGCTCGTGGGGCCAGATGGACACGATCTCCATGACGGAATCCGACCTCTCCATCCGCGCGCACGGTGATGGTTTCGGCCAACCCGGTTTCGTGGATATGAAAGAAGGTGTCCGACCCCAGATGTTCGGATACGCCAACGACACCAGACCATGGCCCGTCGCTTTCGGATACCGTGATATGTTCAGGGCGCACACCAATGGTGTGGGCCCCGTGTTTCGCAGCCTCTTCACCTTCGATAAAGTTCATTTTGGGCGAGCCGATGAAGCCTGCAACAAACAAATTGCGCGGGCTGCGGTACAGCTCTAGTGGGCTGCCGACCTGTTCGATGACACCGGCCTGAAGCACCACGATCTTATCGGCCATGGTCATCGCCTCGACCTGATCATGTGTCACGTAGATCATTGTTGTGGCCAGACGCTCGTGCAACTCGCTGATCTCAAGCCGCATGCCCACCCGTAACGCGGCATCGAGATTGGACAGCGGTTCGTCGAACAGAAACGCCGCAGGTTCGCGCACAATGGCGCGGCCAATGGCAACACGCTGGCGCTGCCCGCCCGACAATTGTCCGGGTCGACGATCAAGATAGTCAGCCAGGTTCAGTACACCTGCCGCCCCCTCGACGCGTTTGTCGATTTCAGCCTGATCAAGTTTGGCCATGCGCAGTGGAAATGCGATGTTCTTGCGCACCGTCATATGCGGGTACAGAGCGTAAGACTGGAACACCATCGCCAAGCCACGCTTGGCAGGCGGCACATCGGTGGCATCCGCCCCGTCGATGTCGACAGAGCCCGAGGTGATATCCTCTAACCCCGCGATCAGGCGCAGTAAGGTGGATTTGCCACACCCCGAAGGGCCGACGAAGACAGTGAACTCGCCATCTTCGATGGTCAGATCCAGCGGTGGAATGACCTGCACGTCGCCGAAGCTTTTGGTCACGGATTTAAGTTGAATACGTCCCATACGTCGTCTTCCTTATTTCACAGCGCCGAAGGTCAGGCCGCGGACAAGTTGTTTCTGGCTGAACCAGCCGAGGATGAGGATTGGAGCAATCGCCATGGTCGAGGCCGCGCTAAGCTTGGCAAAGAACAGGCCCTCGGGGCTGGAGTAGCTGGCAATGAAGGCAGTTAGCGGTGCCGCGTCGACGGCGGTCAGGTTGAGGGTCCAGAACGCTTCGTTCCACGCCAGAATGAAGTTCAGGAGAACTGTCGAGGCGATGCCGGGGATGGCCATGGGCGTCAATACGTAAAGGATTTCTTCTTTCAGTGTCGCCCCGTCCATCCGTGCGGCTTCCAGAATTTCACCGGGGATTTCGCGGAAATATGTGTAGAGCATCCAGACGATAATCGGCAGGTTGATCAGCATCAGCACCACGACCAGTCCACCGCGTGTGTCTAGCAGTCCCAGACGAATGAACAGCAGGTAGATCGGATACAATACGCCAACGGCAGGTAGCATTTTGGTGGAGAGCATCCACAACAGGATGTCCTTTGTGCGCTTGGACGGTACAAAGGCCATCGCCCATGCGGCGGGGACCGCGATGATTACACCAAGAATGGTCGATCCGCCTGCGATGATGACGGAATTCCACAGGAACCGCATATAGTCTGACCGTTCTTGCACGATGGCATAGTTCTCAAGTGTCCAATCGAAATTCAGGAACAGGGGCGGGCTGGCAATCGCCTGTGCCTCGGTCTTGAAACTGGTCAGAATGGTCCAGAGGATCGGGAAAAAGATCAGCAGTCCAACGGCCCAGGCAAGGGCGGTGTTCAGCGATTTGCGGCGGGGTGTGACGGTGCGGGCCATGGGTCTTATCTCCTCACGCGTCCAGGTTTTTGCCGACGATGCGCATCAGGAAGATGGCAACGATATTGGCAAGGATGATGGCGTAGACACCTCCGGCTGATCCAAGGCCGACGTTTTGGCTTTCCAACACGCGCTGGAAGATCAGGTAGGTAAGTGTGCGGGTGCCGAATGCACCGCCGGTGGTCACGAAGATCTCGGCGAAGATCGACAATAGAAAAATCGTCTGGATCAGGATCACAATCGTGATTGCGCGGCTCAGATGCGGCAAGACGATATGGTAAAAGCGCTTCAGAACTGGCGCGCCGTCCATCTCAGCTGCTTCCAGCTGTTCGCTGTCCAGCGACTGGATGGCAGTCAGCAGGATCAGCGTGGCGAAGGGTAGCCACTGCCACGACACGATCATGATGATAGACGTCATCGAGGCCTCGGACAGCCATGAAATCGGCTCGGCCCCAAAAAAGCGCCACAGATGCGCCAGAAGACCGTTCACCGGGTCCATGAACATGTTCTTCCAGACCAGCGCAGAGACCGTAGGCATCACAAAGAAAGGTGCAATCACAAGGATGCGGACAACACCCTGACCCCACATTGGTTGATCCAGTAGAATGGCAAGCAGGATGCCCAAAATCACGGTGATCACCAGTACACCACCAACGATCATCAGCGTCGCCTGCACGGCAGGCCAAAACGAGCTGGAGGACACAAACCGGACGTAGTTGTCAAAGCCGACCCAGCCCAGATCACCACCGCGTAGGGGCAGGTATTTCTTGAAGGAAAAATACAGCGTCATTGTCAGCGGCACGAGCATCCAGCCAAGCAGCAGGATCACGGCGGGTGCCATCATTAGGCGGGCCACTGATCGGGAATGTTGGGTTGCCATGGCGCAAGACCTCTCTGTTCAGGCGCATACCAGCCTGCGAGAAAAACGTGGATTGTGGAAGGCTAGGGCGGGGGGCAAACCTCTGCCCACCCGCAATTAGAAGACGTCAGTAACCTGCGGCTTCCATCTCTTCTGCGGTGAAGGCCTGCGCTTTTTCCAGCGCCTCTTCCACCGATTGCTGTCCGGCGTAAACGGCCGAGAATTCCTGGCTCACTTGCGTAGCAATGCCTGCAAATTCAGGGATAGCAGCAAACTGGATGCCGACATAGGGCACCGGTTTCACCGTCGGATCATTTGGATCAGCCGACAGGATCGAATCCAGTGTCATCTGGGCGAACGGAACCTTCTGATACTCGGGGTTCTCGTACAGTGATGTACGCGCACCCGGCGGGACGTTGGCCCAGCCTTCGTTTTCGGCCACCAGCTCAATGTAGTCTTTCGAGGTTGCCCATTCGATGAACTGCTTGGCAGCATCCGCCTGTTCGGTGCCTGCAGGGATGGCCAGCGCCCATGCCCAAAGCCAGTTGGAGCGCTTGTCAACGCCTTCCGAATTCGGAGCTAAGGCGAAGCCGACTTTGTCGGCCACAGTCGAGTCGTCAGGATTGGTTACAAACGATGCCGCGACAGTGGCGTCGATCCACATGCCGCACTTGCCCTGCTGGAACAGCGACAGGTTTTCGTTGAACCCGTTAGTAGCGTAACCCGCGGGGCCGGATTCACTCATCATGTCGACGAAGAAAGTCAGCGCTTCGTTCCATTCCGGCTGATCAAACTGGGGCTTCCAGTCTTCGTCGAACCAGCGGGCACCAAAAGAATTTCCGGTCACGGTAATGAACGCGCCACCTTCACCCCAACCGGCTTTGCCACGCAGGCAAATACCGTTGATGTCGTTGTCTCGATCCGTCATCGCCGCAGCCGCCTCTCGGATGAACTGCCAGGTCGGCGCATCAGGCATTTCCAGACCGGCTTTCTCCATCAGATCAGTGCGATACATGATCATCGAGCTTTCGCCATAGAACGGAGCCGCGAACAGCGTCCCCTCATGGCTCAACCCGTTGCGCATCGCGGGCAGGATGTCATCCACATCATATTCAGCGGACATTCCTTCCAGCGGCACCAGCCAACCATTGGCGCCCCAGATCGGGGTTTCGTACATACCGATGGTCATGATGTCGAACTGGCCACCTTTGGTGGTGATGTCGGTGGTCACGCGCTGGCGCAACACGTTTTCTTCTAGCGTCACCCATTCGACATCGATGCCGGTCGCCTCGGTGAATTTGTCGGTATAGCCCTGCATCCGGATCATGTCGCCGTTGTTCACGGTCGCTATGGTGATGGATTGCGCGTGGGCCGCTGCCGTGGCGACGAATGTCAACGCCGTCGCCGCACGAAGTGCGTTTTTCAGATACATCCTTGTCCTCCCTGAGCTTGGATGCTGTGCAGGAAGCCTAGTTCATAAATTGTCGCGGCGTCAATAAAAACTTTACGCGCGTTAAATTTAGTGTTCAGGCGGACTCGCGTAAAACAAGTCTTGCGGGAAACAAAGTTTCTGTTCGTTTTTCAAATTTCCCACCGCTTTCAATAAGTTCGAACAGTGTTTCGACACTGCGGGCCGCCACATTGTCATAGTCATGCGCCGCCGTTGTCAGGGACGGACATGTGAATTTTGCGAAGGGATGATCGTCATTTGAGGCCAATCGTAATGTGCAATCTTCCTTGCGCCCAACCCGAATCCCCTGTTCGTAGCAGGCCGCCAGGAATCCGATGGCGAGACGGTCATTACTGCACAGCACCGAGTCGGTCCGCAGGCTACGTTCTTCCAGCACTTTTCGCGCACCTTGCCGACCGATCTCTTCAAAGGCCCATCCTGTGCCGTCAATCTTGATGATATGCGGTTCAAACCCCAAACGCTCCATAACGTCGACATAGGCTATGCGCCGTTTGTTGGCATTTGGGTTGGCTGGGGTGCGCATTTCAAAGAACGATGGTGGTTCCCCGGTGCGGGTCATGTATTCCACGGTTTGTGACACAAAGCTGAAATTGTCCGAACCGATGAAAGCAGCCCCCATACCATCAAGGTTACTGTCGAACAGAACCGTTGGAACATCGGCGCAGAATTTTTCAATCGCTGACTGATCCGACGCGCGGCCCAGCGGTGCTAACAGAACACCTGCTGGTTTCAGCGACCGTAAGCTGTCGAGTATCTCATTCTCCAGTTTTTGCTCGCCATGGGAGCTGAACAGAGACGGGCGATACCCCGCCGCGATACAGGATTGCTCCAGATAGCGCGCGATCTCGGCAAAAAAGGGATCAGCCAGATAGGGCACGACGATACCAATATTCTTGGTCAGCTTCCGGTTCTGATTTATGGCGTAAATATTAGGGCGATAGTCAAAACGCTCTAACGCCTCTTCGATGCGCGCCCGCGTTGTGGGCCGCACGCTGTCCGGGTCGTGGAAATATTTCGAAACCGTCGGCCGGGATATCCCGCTGAGGGTCGCGAACTCTTCCATGTTTTTAATCTTGGTCATGCCAATCTACCTGCGGATCTTTGCCGCTTTGATCTTATCATAGCTTTACATATTCTTTGCGCGCGCTAAAAAATCAATAGCCGGACATGTGCCGCACCTCGGACGCAGGGCAAGGGATGTAAATGTATCTCGGGATCGACATCGGCACATCAGCGGTCAAGGTTGTCTGCGCCGGCACGGCGCGGATAATGGCGACGGCATCGGTTGAAATGCAAACCTCTTCGCCACAGCCTGGATGGTCGGAACAGCATCCTGACCTGTGGTGGCGCGCCACCTGCGATGCGCTGCGCAAGCTGGGGGAACAGATCGCGTTGGCGGAAGTTCGGGCCGTCGGTCTGTCGGGTCAAATGCATGGAGCCGTACTGCTTGACCAGGACTTGTACCCAATCCGTCCGGCCATTTTGTGGAATGACAGCCGTTCGGCGCAGGAATGCGGTGAACTTCGCGATGCGTTGCCGCAGATCGGTCAGATCGCGGGCGTTCTGCCCCTGCCGGGATTCACTGCGCCCAAGATTACATGGCTGAAGCGGCATGAGCCTGAAAACTATGACCGCATCGCTCATATCCTGTTGCCGAAGGATTATATCGGGCTGCGCCTGCACGGGGTCCTCGCGACGGATCCCTGTGATGCGGCGGGCACCCTTTGGCTGGATCAAGCCGCGCGGCAGTGGCACAGCGGGATCGCCGAGGCGACCCATGCTGCGACCCACTGGCTGCCGCAAATTTCCGATGGGCACGAAGTTGTGGGCACAATTTCGGCAGATGCGGCCAACCAGACCGGACTGAAGCCCGGCGTACCTGTTGTAGCAGGAGGTGGGGATGCGGCCACCGGCGCAGTGTCGCTGGGAGCAACTGAACCGGGGCGAGGGTTTATTTCGCTGGGCACCTCCGGTCAGTTATTCGTTGCGGATAGCGTATATAAGCCAAACCCTGAACGATATGTGCATGCGTTTGCGCATACACTCCCTGATCGCTGGTTCCAGATGGCGGCAATGCTAAACGGCGCCAGGCCAATCGCGTGGATCGGCGGGCAGCTTGGATTGTCCGCGGCGGAAGTCATCGCAATGGCAGAAACAGCACCGCAAGACCGTGTGCCGATTTTCTTGCCTTATCTGACAGGCGAACGCAGCCCCCACGGCGATCCGCATATACGCGCCTGTTTCTTTGGACTGGAAGACGCGACAACGCGTGCAGAAATTTGTCGCTCGGTGGTTGAGGCCATCGCGTTTTGTTTCGCCGACGCCGCCCAGAGTTTTGGCGACTCGATAGACGGCCTGTCGGATTTGGCCGCTATCGGCGGCGGCAGCCGGTCCGACCTGCTGCTTGGGTTGATTGCAACGGTGACAGGCAAACCCATCCTTCGATCTGAGGGGGCGGATTCCGGGCCCGCCTATGGCGCGGCACGTTTGGCGGCTTGCGGTGACAAAGCGCTGACTATTGAGGACCTTGCCATCCAGCCCGCAGGATCTGTCAGGTTCGATCCTGCGGAAATGGGCGCATTGTCGGACCGGCTTGGCCGGTTTCGCTCGCTTTACAAAGCAGTTCGCGCTGCCGTCTAGGCATCCGCTGCCAACAAATCGCTGGCCTTTTCTCCAATCATGATCGCAGGAGCGTTCGTATTACCGCTGACGATCTCGGGCATAATCGAACAATCCGCCACCCGCAGATTGGCAATTCCGTGGACTCTTAGCTTTGCGTCGACAACCGATGCCTCAGAGTTGCCCATCGCGCAGGTGCCGGTCGGGTGATAGATCGAGGTCGAATTTGACCGGGCCCAATCCAGCGTGCCTTCGTAATCGTCACAGCTCAGATCCGCCGAGGGCCTGAATTCCTCGGATATCTTCGAATGCAACGGGTTCTGCTTAGCAATCCCGCGGGCGATGTTCACGCCGTCGACGATGGTTCGACAATCCGTTTCGGTCGACAGGTAATTCGGGATTATTTTGACGTATTTTGAAGGGTCTGGCCCGTTCAGGCGCAGCTCACCCCGGCTTTCCGGGCGCAGCTGACAGACCGACATGGTAAAGGCCGAAAACGGATGCACACCCTCGCCGGGGCTGTCGGCGGACCATGGTTGGACGTGGAACTGAATGTCCGGAGTTTCAACGTCGGGGCGGGTCTTCATGAACCCCGTCGCCAGGCTGGCCGCCATGGTCATCGGACCGGCACGGAACAGGGCGTACTTCAGAGCGATACGCGCCTGATTGAACAAGCTGCGGACCTCATCATTCAACGTGGGTTCATTGCATTTGAACACCAGTCTTGCCTGCAAATGGTCCTGCAATCCCTTGCCGACACCGGGAAGGGCGTGCAGCGGTTCGATGCCGTTTTCCTTCAGGTGGTCCGGGTCGCCGATCCCCGACAGCATCAAGATTTGGGGCGAGTTAATCGCACCACCGGACAGGATGATTTCGCGCCGAACTTTCAGGGTTTGCTCGGCGCCCGAACGATCCCGATAGACCAATCCGGTCGCCTTTTTGCCCTCCAGCGTGATCCGTGTCACCAGGGCCTTTGTGATGATGTTTAGGTTCTGTCGATCGCGGATGGGTTTCAGATACGCCACGGCAGCGCTACAGCGGCGGCCATTGCGCGTGGTTAGCTGGAAATACCCTACACCTTCTTGCTCAGCCCCATTGTAGTCTGGATTAAACGGATACCCTGCGGCCTGCGCGGCTGCGACCCAGGCGTCACAGATTGGCCGTTGGATGCGCATGTTTGACACCGACAATGGCCCACCGACGCCGTGGAATTCATCCTCGCCACGCTCCTGATCCTCGCAGCGCTTGAACAAGGGTAGTACGTCGTCCCACCCCCAACCTTCGTTGCCCATCTGACGCCAGCGGTCGTAATCCTCTTTCTGGCCGCGCACGTACAGCAACCCATTCAGCGACGAAGACCCGCCCAGCACCTTGCCACGCGGCCAGTCAATAGAGCGCCCATTCAGCCCTGGATCAGGTTCAGTACGATAACACCAATCGACCGAAGGGTTATGCATGGTTTTGAAATAGCCCACCGGGATGTGAATCCACGGATTGGTGTCGCGACCGCCGGCCTCGAGCAAAGCAACGGTCACGTTTGGGTCGGCGCTCAGGCGATTGGCGATGACACAGCCCGAAGACCCGGCCCCGACAACTGCATAGTC
This sequence comes from Ruegeria sp. BI7, assembly GCF_056537925.1. Classification (NCBI taxonomy): domain Bacteria; kingdom Pseudomonadati; phylum Pseudomonadota; class Alphaproteobacteria; order Rhodobacterales; family Roseobacteraceae; genus Ruegeria; species Ruegeria sp. BI7. The sequence continues at coordinate 5,478 of NZ_JBQFSK010000016.1, read as the reverse complement.
TACTTCCATGATCACCTCCCTGAAACTGGTTTCAAAAAGTTCTAGCCAAACGATGAGAAATATACTAGCCTTTTTTGATACAAAACGTCTCATTATTTGCGATCAGGGAGGTAAGCAATGGAGATCGGACGGAAACTAAGTGGTATTTCACGGCGGGATTTTTTCCGCGTGGCAGGCCGTTACGGTATGAGCTCGACTCTGCTGGCTGCAGGTGGGTTCGGTGGGGCGATGAGCCTTGCGAATCTGGCGCAGGCTGCCGAATCAACCTACGAAAAGCGCTTTTCGAAAGAACCCAAACACACGCTGAAATTCGGAGCTTCGGGCTTTAATACCCGCAACCTGCTGATCGAACGTGCGGGCGCAATCGAATTTGCGCGTGATCTGGAAGAGCGCACCGATGGTGAGATTCGCATCGAGTTCATCGGCGACAACCAGATCTGCGGTCAGTTGAGCTGTGTAGAGAAAACCCAGCAGGGCATTGTCGATATCTATGCGGCCTCGACCCAGAACTCGGCGGGGGGTGCGCCTTATCTGAACGTGCTGGACTATGCCTATATGTTCCCCAGCCGCGCGGCGCAGTACCACTTCTTCTACAGCCCGGCGAGCCAGCGCATCCTGCGCGATCCGCTGGAAAAACGGCACGGTCTGAAATTCCTGTTCACCCATTGTGAACTGCGCGGTCTGCAAATGGGCGCGAACTTTGCCGACAAGCCAACCGTCACAAAGCTGGAAGAACTATTTGGCACCAAGAACCGTGTGACGGGTACGCAACTTGGCCGTATCGCCATGCAACTGCTGAACCTGAATCCGGTACCTGTCGCGTGGGAGGAAACGCTGGACGCGCTGAAAACCGGCCTGATCGACGGCGCCGAAACTTGGGCATCGGCTGTGGCCTACGCCAACATGGCGCCTGTGGTGTCACAATCGGTGAACCTGAAATTCTTCTGCGGTACTGAACATACCTCGATGTCGGCTAAAGTCTTTGATGGTCTGGGCGGTGAGTTGCAGGATGCGGTGATGGAATCGTCCTACTTCACTCAGGCGCTGATCCAAGGTGCGAACGAAGCCGCGCTGTTGAACACCGTTGGTTTCTCGGAACCGCAACTGCCGCATACGATCTTCGCCGAAAACGGCGTACGCCCGGCCTTCCTGGCGGACGACCAAATTAAACTGGCCGAAGAAATGTGTGCCCCCAATTACAACCCCGAGCCCTGGGCGCAATGGCGCGAGCGCATTAACAAATGGGCCGGTGGTATCGACACATATCAGGAGATCTACGACATCGCGCGTGAGATTCCCGCCGATACAATTGCGGAAAACGTCGAGCCACGCCGTTGGTGGAGAGGCGAAGCCTAACCTAAGCTTAATACGAACCGGCCCGGGTGGGCCGGTTCCACTAAACACCGACTGGGAGGACGGGGTTCATGTCATTTTGGGCAGATGTCGGCGCGATATTCAGTGCTTTACTCACCTTCGATTCATTCGAGATTCAATCCGCGCTGGAATCCGACGCAACATGGGTCGTAGGCGCAATCGTCTCGGCCCTGGGTGGGCTCCTCATCATGTGGATTTACCAAAAAGTGCCGTTTGTAGAACGCCACTTTGAACGTGCAGTGATGGTTTATTCCTACCTTGCGATTGCCTTCATCATCTTTTGGGGCGTGATTGACCGGTTCGTGTTCAACGATCAGGAGCCTTGGTCAACAACGATCCCGCCACTGCTGTTCATGGTGATGGCGTGGTTCGGCGCGTCTTATAACGTGCGGCTACGCACGCATCTAAGCTTTAGCGAATTTCGCACCTCTATGCCACGCGGCGGGCAACTGGCTTGCCTGTTCCTAGATGCTGTCCTTTGGTTCATCTTCGCAGTGATCGTCATTGTGACCACCACTCGGTTGGTGGCGCTGTCGGCATCAAACTTTCAGATCGTTCTGGGTACTGACAACATCATGCAGTGGTGGTTCCTGTTGGCCGCGCCGCTGTCGTTCTTTTTGATGGTCGGGCGGGTGTTTCAGAACCTCGCCGACGATCTGCACAACTGGAAAACAGGTGAGCCGCTGATCAAGCAGGCCGTGATTGGAGCAGACTGATGACAGACGGAACCATGGTCACACTGATCTCGCTTGGGGTCACCTTTCTGTTCATGCTGGGCGTGCCAGTGCTTCTGGTCATCGGCTATTGGGTTATTGGCTGCTCGTTTGTGCTGGGCCTGACGCTGGACAATATGGGGGCCGAGCTGCTGAATGTGTTCAACAAAGGTTTCGCCCTGCTGGCGATGCCGCTGTTCATCCTGACTGGCGACCTGATCAACAAATCCGGCATCGCGCGGCGGCTTAGTGATTTTGCATATGCCTGTCTGGGCTGGATACGCGGCGGGCTGGCAATGGCATCGCTGGGTGCCTGCGGGCTTTTTGCAGCGATCTCGGGGTCAAACTCGGCAACAACCGCGACAATCGGGTCGATGCTGCACCCTGAGATGGTCAAGGGCGGTTACGATGAACGCTTCAGCGCCGCAACAGCAGCGGCGGGTGGTACAGTTGGGATCATCATCCCACCGTCGATCATCTTCATCGTTTACGGGTTCCTGATGAACCTGCCGATTTCCGAGCTGTTTGTGGCGGGTATCCTGCCCGGCGCATTGATGGTGTTTGGTATGCAATTTGCCTGCTGGATCATCTGCCGGATCAACGGCTGGGGATATTTGATCCCGTTGCAGCTGAACCGGGTGTTGAAAACCGCGTTTGGTGCATGGCTGGGCTTTTTCGCCATCGGGTTGGTGCTGTGGGGCATCTACACGGGCAAGTTTTCCCCGACCGAGGCGGCGGGTGTGACCGTGGGCTTCTGCGTCATCGCCGGTTTGCTTAGTTATCCGATCAACCGGATCATGGGTGCCCGGAACGATATTCCACCGACCGAGAAAAGCTATGCCGAGATGTTCGTGGTCGAAGGCTTCACGATCCCCGAGATCCCCTCGATCGTGATCCGCTCTGCCCAGATCACTGGCATTCTTGCACCGCTGATCGCAATTTCGGTTGTGATGCAGCAAATCTTGTCGCTGCTCGGCGCGCAAGAGACCATCGGGAACTTCGTGACCTCGATGGGTGGTTATCATGCGGTGCTGTTCACCTCGATGGTGATCGTCTTTTTCTCGGGCATGGTACTGGAAAGCCTTCCGGTCACGATTATTCTCGCCCCGATCTTGGCGCCTATTGCCGCCTCGGTTGGCATTGATCCGATCCACTTCTCGGTGATTTTCCTTGTGGGTGCTTCTATCGGGTTCATCACGCCACCTTACGGGCTGAACCTGTATGTGGCGTCGGGTGTGACGGGCGTGCCTTATTTCCGGCTGCTGCGGTATACGGTGCCTTATCTGGTGGCTCTGTTGTCGGTCTGGATTTTGGTGTCGCTGGTGCCCGATCTGGCCTTGATCCTGCTGCCAAATAACTAGAATGTTGCGGGATGGCCGAGACGGAAACACAAGAAAAAGAAACTCAGATCCCAACGAACCTGCGCCTGTTGCTGATCCTTGAAGAGGTGGCTCGGCGCGGGGTAGCTGTTAAACCGTCAGACCTGATCGATGCATTGGGTCTGGCAAAACCCACCGTTCACCGATTGCTGCAAACGGCCGAGGCCGAGGGGTTTTTGCAACGCGATCTGGACGGTCGATCTTATGGCCCTGGCCGTCGTTTGCGGCTGCTGTCCGTCAACACCATGTCTGCCGAACATTTGCGGACTGCACGCCTGGCCATATTGCGCAGCGTGGCCGAGGAGGTGGGAGAGACCTGCAACCTCGCCATTCCCGACCGCGAGGGGATGATCTATCTGGACCGGGTCGAAACCAAATGGCCCCTGCGCATTCAGTTGCCCGTGGGCACGCAGGTTCCGTTTCACTGTACGGCCAGTGGCAAAATGTACCTGTCCACGCTGCGTCAGAAAACGCTGGACGGGTTTCTTTCGGCCGGAAAATTGCAACCGCAGACCGAGCGTTCGCTAACGGACCCCAATGCAGTAAAGGCCGAAGTCCAACGCATTTCCGACAATCAGTATTCTACCGATGATGAGGAATTCATGACCGGAATGTCCGCACTTGCGGTGCCTGTTCAAGACGGGCAGGGCAGGTTGGTAGGGACGCTATCGGTTCACGCCCCGACCCAACGCCATGATGTCGGCAGCCTGATGTCGTTTCTGGAAACACTGCGGCAGGGCGCGGACAAACTTTCAAGTCTTCTCGCTGAGTGACCAGAAAAACGCAGCGCCAAACTGTACCAGTGGCCGATCCACAAAACCGTTTGGCGCTGTCCTATTTAGGTAGCCTAAGCCCTTCGGATCAAGCCGCTGCGATCTGGCCTGCTTTTTCGACCAGCACTTCGGCCTGACGGATTGAGGCATAATCGATCAGACGGCCATCCAGAGACACAGCGCCTTTGCCCGCCGATTCAGCCTCGGCCATGGCGACAAGAATGCGCTGTGCCTTGGTGACTTCGGCCTCGGATGGTGACATGACCTCATTGGCCAGGGCAATTTGGCTGGGGTGGATGGCCCATTTGCCTTCACATCCCAGAACCGCTGCGCGTTTGGCAGCCGCTCGATAGCCGTCGGGATCCTGAAAGTCGCCAAATGGCCCATCGATTGGACGCAGTCCGTTGGCGCGTGCCGCAACCACCATGCGCGCCAGCGCATAGTGCCACATGTCACCCCAATGGGTCAGACGGCCACCATCGGCATCTGCGTCGGTCAACACGGAATAATCGGGGTTCACGCCGCCGATGATCGTGGTTCGTGCGCGGGTCGAGGCCGCATAGTCAGCCACTCCGAAATGCAGGCTTTCATTGCGTTTGGAAGCTGCCGCAATCTCGCTGACATTCTGCATCCCAAGCGCGGTTTCGATGATGTGTTCGAACCCGATCCGTTTCTTGTAGCCTTTGGCGTCCTCAATCTGCGTTACCAGCATATCGACCGCATAGACGTCCGCAGCGGTGCCAACCTTGGGGATCATGATCAGGTCCAGCCGTTCGCCAGCCTGTTCGACCACATCCACCACATCGCGATACATATAATGCGTATCCAGCCCGTTGATCCGCACCGACATGGTTTTATTGCCCCAGTCGATATCGTTCAGCGCCTCGATGATGTTCTTGCGGGCCTGTTCCTTTTCATCAGGCGCGACCGCGTCTTCCAGATCGAGGAAGATCACATCTACATCTGATTGTGCGGCCTTTTCGAACATTCCGGGTTGGCTGCCCGGAACGGCCAGTTCGCTGCGGTTCAGGCGGGCAGGGGCTTGGTCGATGTTATGAAAGCTCATGGGTAAGGGTCCTTCGTCTTACAGGTTCGGATAGAGAGGGAAGCGCGCGCAGAGGTCTGCGACCTCGGCTTTGACCTTGGCTTCGACGGCGCTGTTGCCGTCTTCGCCATTGGCGGCCAGCCCGTCGACCACTTCGATGATCCAGTCGGCGATCTGGCGGAATTCGACCTCGC
>NZ_JBQFSK010000015.1:0-76068 GCF_056537925.1 Ruegeria sp. BI7 | reverse complement strand
CATTGGCGAAGGCCTGCAAAACGCGGGCGTCCGTATTGCCCGGCCCCGGACCAGCAGCCAGTGTCTCGGGGATCTCAAGCGGGGGATAAATCTGAAAAGTCATCGTCTGACACTCTCGGCTGTTGACCGGGCGCTGCGGCCCGTCGTGTTTCATTGCCGAATAGAAAACGCTGCCTTGTCTTACTACACAACGTAACTTACTACTGCTTTAGGATGGCTAAAGGTATGGGAAGAAACCCACCCATATTGGTAAAAATACCGCAGTATACCAAATTTCTTCCTACCCAACCGGGTGGTATTTAGCAAAAATAAGGCAGAAACAGATGGTTGATGCCCCAGGAGTACCGATTGATGTCATGCTGGCGGATAGCAATCCGCTGGTCCTGCCCGCCATGTCCGAAGTTTCCGAACGCGACCCCCGATTCTCGCTGGTGGCGACATCTGCCACGGCAGAAGGGTTTCTTGGGACTGTTATGCGGATTCCCGTTTAGGTCGGCGTGATCGACTGGAATCTGCCTGTGCTGGGGGCAGCCAAACTGATCGAACTGCTGCGCGAACAGGCCAACGCCCCGCGGCTTGTGGTCTATAGCGATGCGACGGGTGATAGACCGCGTCTGACGATGCAGGCCAGGGCCGCAGGGTTTGCCGCCCGGTCCGGCCAGGTCGAAGGCCTGCTGGAAACCTGTGCCAATGTGGCGGCAGGTAAGATGGTATTTCCGTTTATCGACGTACGAAAAATGCAGCAGGACCCGCTTCAAAGATTGTCCCGCAAAGAGCGCGCCATTCTTGAGGCATTGGCACAAGGAATGTCGCACCGGGATTTGTCAAAAGAGCTGCAGATTTCGACCAACACCGTCAATTTTCACCTGTCGAATATCTATGAAAAACTTAAGGTGAAAAACAGGACACAAGCCATTACTCAGTTCTATTTATCCCGGATCGCCCGAGAATAAGTCGGCTCGGGCCAGTCATTCATCAATTCCGGGCTTTCATGCAGATCGCGCAAAGACCTGACATCGCGGGCATGAACGGTTAACTTTACGTGCGTTCAACAATAGACACAGCAAGAGGGTCAATTGCGCTCCTTCGTCGCTATATCACTCAACCATGAGGCGAAGGTGGCTCTTGCGCCGCTACAACGCGCGTTACCCGCGGGCAGACCGGTGCCACCTGAGAACCTGCATCTGACGCTGGCATTTCTGGATGATCAGCCCGAACAGGTATTGGAGGCTTTGCATGACGAGCTTTTGGCGCTTTCCTCTGCACCTTTTCACATCACGTTTTTGGGCATCGAGTGTTTCGGGCGTGCATTGGCAATTGGGGTTAAGGACAACGCGCCACTTGTTGCGCTGCATCGCAAGATACAGATCGCAACACGGCGTGCCGGAATTGTGTTGCCCCGCCGACGTTTTCGCCCACATGTAACGATCGCGCGGCTTAAACACGATCGTCATCAGGCGACTCACATTCCCCACGATTGGACGGTGAATACGTTGCCAGAGATGCTTGTGACCGGCTTTACCCTATACGAATCCACTCTTCGTCCGGAAGGCGCCCGTCATGTCGCCTTGGCACATTTCACGTTTTAATAGGGCTGCTGTCTCACCTTAGGTGGTTTACCTGTTCAAACCGTGTGACAGCCTATTGGCGCATTAAAAATGTTGCATTTAGGCAATACGGTTCACGAAACTGTTAATAGGTGAATTTTAGGAAATTAATCTCCTTTAGCTTGCGCGTATTCTGCCCGAAATGGTGATGGGGAAATGCCGAATTGCAGGTAACTGTTTTTCGGAACTGTACCCGATTGCCATGTGTTCTGACTATGCCGGTTGCGAGGTTCGAGGGTGACAATGAAATCAAATCTGCTGCTCGCGATTTCATTTTTTGTTTTGATTTCAAATCCATTGCTTGCTGCGCCAACAGCCGCTTCCAAAGTTGGCGACACAGTCACCAACCCTGTGACTGGTCTGGATACGACCGTAAGCGCGCTAATTGTGGATCCGGCCTCGACGCCAACAGCGGGTACAACCGCTTTTGTGGAAACGGCTGACGGATATGTTTTTCTCGTTAAAAGTGCGGGCGACACAATCTATAATTCGGACAATCCACCGCTTGCATTTGATATTGTCTCCATTAGCGGAACAACGGCGCAGATCAGCAATTCCGGGGCGACCGGTACATCCAGCCTGTCGACGCAATTGACGCTGTCCCAGTACAACAGCAACTTCAACAGCTCGGGCACTCCGGGTACCGTCACACCGCCAGTGAATGTCTCTGGGCCCAACGGAGTAAATCAAGTTGTATACGGACAGAATGGCAGCAACGGACGGGACGGCGCCTTGGTCGTTCCGCCAAGATCGGGCGGTGATGGTGATGATGGCCCAACGCAGACAAAATCTCTGTCCAGCGATGTCAACGCCACCAGCAACGTCGGCTGGGAGATCGGCAGCGTCGGGGGCGACGGCGGCAACGGGGGCGACTCGTATCTGAGTTTCTGGGACGGACGCGACGGCGGTGATGGCGGCAAAGGTGGCACAGTCACCGCAACGCAAAACTCCAGCAGCACAATCCAAACATCAGGCTCCGATAACGACGGCATATTTGCATTTAGCCGTAGCGGTGAAGCGGGTAATGGCGGCAGCGGTTTCGCGGCACCGGGCGGTGGTACCGGCGGGCATTCAGCCGATGGGGGCAATGTCACAGTCAACCAGAGCGGGTCGATTTCAACGACCGGAGACTCGGCCGATGGCATCTATGCTCTGAGTGTATCGAACAATGGTGGCAATGGTGGCTCGCAATGGGGGTTGGTCGGCGCATCAGGTGACGGCGGCTATGGTGGCAGTGGTGGCACGGTCACAGTCAACACAACATCAAGCGGCAGCATTTTGACGACAGGAGATTACGCCAACGGGATTTATGCCCAGTCCATCGGCGGGTCCGGTGGCTCGGCCGGTACCAGTGGCAACTTGCTGGTATCATTGATCGGTGGCGCAGATAATGGCGGCAATGGCGGCGCGGTTTCGGTCTCGCATGGCGGGGCGATTGAGACGCAAGGGGATTTCGCGCGCGGAATCGTCGCCCAATCCATTGGCGGCGGTGGCGGTTCGGGGGGCACTGCAGGGGGGCTGGTTGCATTGTCTTTGGGCGGGGTCGGATCAAACGGCGGTAGCGGAGACACTGTGAGCGTCACAGTCCAGGGCAGCGGCAGCATTCTGACGTCAGGCGAAGGCTCTGACGGGGTTATGGCTCAGTCCATCGGTGGCAGCGGTGGCACGGGCGCGAATTCCTATGGTTTGGTAGCCATTGGTGGCACCGGGTCGCGGGGTGGCACGGGCGCAGCAGTCAGCGTCAGCAATTACGGGAGCATCGTAACGGGCGGCGACGGCGCGCGCGGCATCATCGCGCAATCCATCGGCGGTGGCGGCGGGGACGGCGGATCGTCTGGCGGCATGGTTTCGGTCGGCGGCAATGGTAATGGCGGTGGCAGCGGTTCGACCGTGACGATCGTGAACGACGGCATCATTACCACGACCGGAGACGACGCGATGGGCATTCTGGCCCAATCCATCGGCGGCGGTGGCGGCAACGGTGGCTCGTCCGGGTCTGTTGGTGCATTTGTCGGCGTGGCCATCGGTGGTGATGGCGGGGCCGGTGGCACCGGCGGAGACGTTGATGTGACCCTGTCCAACACCGACGGTAGCCAGCCTTCGGCGATCCAAACCTCTGGCGACCGCTCGTCAGGAGTTTTTGCCCAATCCGTAGGTGGCGGTGGCGGTAATGGCGGCGGTGCTGTTTCGGTGGCCGTCGGGGCCTTTGGTGCGGCATCAGTTTCGGTCGGCGGATCGGCAGGTAATGGTGGTGACGGTGGCGACGTCACGCTAAGCGGCAGCGGCTCAGCTTCGGTGCAAACCGGAGGAGAAGATTCCGTCGGTGTCATGCTGCAATCGGTTGGCGGTGGCGGCGGCAACGGTGGCTATGCTGTCTCGGTTGCGGTGTCCGGCGGCCCGGTTTCTGGATCTTTGGCAGTTGGTGTCGGCGGTAATGGCGGCACGGGTGGCAAGGGCGGAGACGTAACGGTCGGCCAGTTCAATGGCAGCGGGGTTGCGACGGTCGCAGGGTTCGAGGGCACAGTTGTCACCACAGGAAATCGTTCGACCGGGATGCTTTTCCAATCCGTTGGTGGCGGTGGCGGCAATGGTGGTCTGGCGGTTGCAGCAACCGGCGGGGCTTCGGCACTGTTTTCCGGCAATGTTTCCGTCGGGATCGGCGGGCAGGCGGGCAGCGCTGGCAATGGTGGGACCGTTCAAGTCTATACCAATGCGGACGTTACCACGACGGGCACGAACTCCAGCGCGATCATCGCGCAATCCGTCGGCGGCGGCGGTGGCAATGGCGGCGGCAGCATCGCCGCCGGGGTCAGTGCCAGTGGTGTTGCTGCGATTGGCATCAATGTCGGCGTCGGCGGTGATGGTGGCGGTGCCGGAACCGGAGGTGATGTGACTCTGGTTTCAGGCGGCACGTCGATTGAGACCAGCGGCGCGTTTTCCAGCGGCGTTGTGGCGCAATCCGTCGGTGGCGGTGGCGGCAATGGCGGCTATGCCATCGGTGCGAGCGCCGATATCGGCGGCGCTGCGGCGGGGTCGGTCAGCGTTGGTCTTGGTGGTAAATCCGGCGGTGGCGGGGCAGGGGGGAACGTAACGGCCACTGTCGACGCCAATGTCACCACACGCGGAGACGATTCCGGTGCAGTAGTCGTGCAATCCATCGGTGGCGGCGGCGGCAATGGTGGTTTCAGCGTCGCGGCGGGTCTGGCCGCCGGGGGTGCCGGTGCCGGAACCATCGGTGTGGGCCTTGGCGGTGACGGCGGCAGTGGTGGCGGTGGAGGAACTGTCACGGGCGTTCGCGTCAATGGGGACGTTCGAACCGAAGGCTTGCGGTCCACAGGTGTAGTGGTTCAATCCATTGGTGGTGGCGGTGGCAATGGTGGCTTTAACGTCACCGCAGGAGTCGCCGCTGCGGGTGCTGGTGCCGGGTCAATTGGCGTCGGGCTGGGCGGAAACGGTGCGACCGGCGGCGACGGCGGCGTGGTCGAGGCTCAGGTTGCTGGGAACGTCACAACTCTGTCCGACAATTCAAGTGGTGTTGTGTTCCAATCCATTGGCGGTGGCGGCGGTAATGGCGGGTTCAACGTCACGGCCGGGATCGCGGGGGCTGGCGCGGGTGGCGGTGCTGTCACAGTTGGCCTTGGCGGCGGTGGCTCGGGCGGCGGGATTGGAAAATCGGTCACTGGCACAGTCTCCGGCACAGTCAGCACAGGCGGCGCGGACTCGACTGCGGTTCTGGCACAGTCCGTCGGCGGCGGCGGTGGCAACGGCGGGTTCAACGTCAGCGCCTCGCTCGCAGGTGCAGGGGTTGGCAGCGGCGCTGTCAGCGTCGGCCTGGGCGGCGATGGCGGCAGTGGCGCAGTGGGAGGAACGGTCAACCTGACCACGACGAATTCCATTGTGACCGCCGGAGACCGGTCGTCTGGCGTGGTTGCACAATCCATTGGCGGCGGTGGCGGCAATGGGGGCTTCAATATCTCTGGTACTGGCGCGGGCGCGGGTGTCGGCTCTGGCGCGGTTAGCGTTGGGCTGGGTGGCACGGGCGATGGTGGCGGTGATGGTGGTGCAGTCACGTTGACCTCAAACGGAACGATCCTGACGCAGGGCGATTCAGCCACAGCCTTTCTGGCGCAATCGATTGGCGGCGGCGGCGGCAACGGCGGCTTTAACGTCAGTGCGGCGGTTCAGGGATCGGGCACAGCGGGGGGCGGAGTATCCGTTGGCCTGGGCGGCGACGGCGCAGGTGGCGGAGATGGCAACACCGTCATCGCCACATCCAACAATGCAGTGGAAACACGCGGTGACCAGTCCTCGGGCGTTGTGGCGCAATCGATTGGCGGTGGCGGCGGCAATGGCGGGTTCAATGTTGCTCCGGTCCTGTCGGGCGCGGGCACGGCCAGCGGCGCGGTCAGCGTCGGGCTTGGCGGGTCGGGTGATACCGGCGGGCAGGGCGGCGACGTCACCTTGACCTCGAACGGAACCATTCTGACAGACGGGTTTGCCTCAAGCGGATTCGTCGCGCAGTCCATCGGCGGTGGCGGCGGCAATGGTGGGTTCAACGTGTCCCCCACTGTTTCGGGTGCAGGCACGGGCGCGGGCTCAGTCTCGGTTGGGCTGGGCGGTTCTGGTGCGGGCGGGGGTGACGGTAGCCAGGTTACCGCCAGCACAACGGCAAATGTGGTCACCAAGGGCGACGCCTCGGTTGGTATTCTGGCACAATCTGTCGGCGGCGGCGGTGGCAACGGTGGTTTTAATGTATCGCCAGCTTTGGCGGGCGCAGGCACCGGGTCAGGAGCGATCAGCGTTGGTTTGGGCGGATCGGGTGGCAGCGGTGGCACGGGCGGCATCGTGGGTCTGACCGTCGCTAACGATGTACAGACGGAAGGCGCGCAGTCCAGCGCAGTTGTTGCGCAATCCATTGGCGGCGGCGGCGGCAATGGCGGGTTCAATGTCTCGGCATCCGTGGGCGGTGCAGGTACAGGCTCCGGCGCGGCGGCTGTAGGTCTGGGTGGCCGCGGGACAGGTGGCGGCGATGCCTCGGCTGTTACGGCAAATGTCACGGGCAATCTGGTTACGTTGGGTGACACTTCGACAGGATTGCTAGCGCAGTCCGTCGGCGGCGGCGGCGGTAATGGGGGCCTGAACGTCTCGGTCGCGGTTGCTGCGGCAGGCACGGGATCGGGCGGTGCCTCGGTGGGTCTCGGCGGCGCGTCCGGTACGGGCGGTGACGGCGGCACCGCCGAAGCCTCGCTAACCGGCGATGTATCGACCCAAGGGAGCGAGTCCGGCGGCGTTATCGTCCAAAGCCTTGGCGGCGGCGGTGGTAATGGCGGTATGAATGTCTCCGCCACAGTCACGGTTGCCGGAACCGGCAGCGGTGGTGCCTCGGTCGGGCTTGGCGGCAGCGGTGGCGATGGTGGCAACGCCAACACGGCGAGCGGGACGGTTGTTGGAAACGTCACTACGGCTGGTGACAATTCAGGCGGCGTTCTGGTGCAATCCGCAGCAGGCGGCGGCGGTAACGGAGGACTGAATGTTTCGGCTGCCGTGAACCTTTCGGGTACTGGCGGCGGTGCTGTTGGCGTTGGCATTGGCGGGTCTGGTGGGGATGGCGGCAATGCAAGTTCAGCCACCGGCTCGGTCACCGGTGATGTCACCACGGGCGGCGAAAACGCAACTGGTGTTCTGGTGCAATCCGTCGGTGGCGGCGGTGGCAATGGCGGTGTCAACATCTCGGGCGCGCTTAGCATTGCGCGGACAGGTTCCGGCGCGGCGGGGATCGGTGTTGGTGGTTTCGGCGGCAGCGGAGGCACCAGCGGCGTGGTCGACAACACCTTTGTTGGCAATGTCAGCACCTCGGGCACGCGCTCGGCTGGCGTCATGGCGCAAAGTTTGGGCGGTGGCGGTGGTAATGGGGCCACGAATATTTCCGGCGCGATTTCTCTAGCCAGCAATTTCTCGGGCGGTCTTGGGATCGGCGTTGGCGGATTCGGCGGAGACGGCGGCACAGCGGACAACGTCACCCAGCAAGTCACCGGCAATGTCACCACGGCTGGCGATGACTCAGTCGGTATTCTGACACAAAGCCTTGGCGGGGGCGGTGGTAACGGCGGCACCAACATCTCGGCGGCCTTGTCCTTGTCCCGCTCGACCAATGCGGCCGTAGGCATTGGCGTCGGCGGGTTCGGCGGTGGCGGCGCGGATGCCGGTGCGCTGGTTCAATCGACTGTTACAGGCGGGGTTCTGACCGCTGGCGATCGCAGCACGGCCATTCTGACACAAAGCCTTGGCGGCGGTGGTGGCAATGGCGGCACGAACATCTCGGCCACGCTGGGTATCACCCAGCAAAACGGCGGTTCGGTCAGCCTGGGCGTGGGCGGCTTTGGCGGCGGGGCTGGCAATGCTGGCGACGTTATCAGCACCCTGCGTTCCAGTACGGACAGTAGTGGCACAACTTCGGTGGTCACGACGGGCGTCGACAGCATCGGTGTGATGGCGCAATCCGTTGGTGGCGGCGGCGGTAATGGCGGTCTGAATGTTTCGGGCGCGGTGAACCTGACGGGCAAATCCGGTGCAGCGGTCGCATTGGGCCTTGGTGGCTTTGGTGGCGGTGGCGGTGATGCCGGTACGGTAACGCTGGACGTTCAAAGCGACGTAGTGACCGCAGGCGACGGGGCGCATGGTATCTTCGCCCAAAGCCTTGGCGGCGGTGGCGGCACCGGCGGTGTGAATATCTCGGGCTCATTGGCGCTGACCAAACCGTCGGGGTCTGACACGATCTTTTCCGTTGCAGCGGGCGTGGGTGGATTTGGTGGATCAGGCGGCGATGCAAGTGATGTCGACCTGGATTACACCGGCAACGTGCAGGCGGTGCCGATGGTGCTGCAATCCGACGGCACTTTCGCCGTAGATGAAAGCAAAGGCGCCAGCGGAATTATCGCGCAATCGCTGGGCGGCGGCGGTGGTCATGGCGGCACCAATGTCTCTGGCGGAATCGCGATCAGCGGCAAACCAGGGGCGGGGCAAACGGATAGCAGCAAATCCTATGCAGTCGTTGTCGGGGTCGGCGGCTTTGGCGGCGGTGGCGGCAATGCCGGGAACGTCGACGTAAACATTGGCTCCGGCAGCACGATCATGGCGCATGGCACCGGCCAATCCGGTCTGCTGGCGCAATCCGTTGGCGGTGGCGGTGGCAATGGCGGTTTGAACGTGTCGGGCGGGATCGTGTCCGACAGCTCGCTGATCGTGGGTGTTGGGGGGTTCGCAGGAAACGGTGGTCAGGCGGGCGATGTCACAGTCACGTCGCAGGCGGATATCACGGTCACGACGGACCCGGACGATATTTCGATCCCTGACACCACAACTTTTGAAGACAAGTTGCGCGATTTCCTGGGCGATACCATCGTGGATCAGACCGAAGAGCTGGCCTCGACCTATGGGTTGGAGCGTCTGTTCATCGACATGGGGGTCTTCAACGAAGAAAAGCCGGATACCGATGGCTCGGCCGGTTTGATGGCGCAATCCATCGGCGGCGGCGGTGGCAATGGTGGCCTGAACGTGTCGGGCGGGATTGCGCTGAGCAAGGATGGCAAGATCCCCTCGGTCACATTTGGTGTCGGTGGTTTCGGCGGCAATGGCAATGTCTCGGGCGATGTGAGCGTGGATCATGCCGGATCGGTTGCCGTTGCGGGCAATTGGAAGCACGGCGTTCTGGCCCAGTCCATCGCGGGCGGCGGCGGTAACGGCGCGCTGAATGTGACCGGGCAGCTGAACTATGGCGATTCCAACAATTCCGACGGCAAAACCGACCTGAGCATCGTTGGTGGTCTGGGCGGTCATGGCGGCACCGGCGCAGATGCGGGCAACGTCGTTGTTACGCAAACCGGCAATATATCGACCAATGGCTATCACGCGCGTGGCATCTTTGCCCAAAGCATCGGCGGCGGTGGCGGTACTGGCGGGATCAACGCGACCTTTGTCGGCACCAAGGACAGTTCACCCATCGCCATGGGCATCGGCGGCTTTGGTGGCGGCGGTGGTGACGCTGGCGACGTGACCGTCATGAGTGGAACCGCCCTAGCGGCAGCAGGCACTATCACGACAGACGGTGTCGGCGCGCACGGGATCGAGGCGTCCAGCATTGGCGGGGGTGGCGGTGACGCCGGGGTCAACGCGGTTGTGGGTATCAGCAAAACAACGGGCAACCAGAGTAACGGCGGCACCGGCGATTCAACCGACCGAAAGACACCGACCAATACGGGCGTGGATGACTCGGTAATTGCCAATTACAACAACGTGCTGGATGAGCTTGAAGGCAAAGTGAATCCAGCGGATTCTTCTGGCAACAAAACCGGCATGTCGGCTGTGGTTGCCATTGGCGGCGATGCCGGAACCGCTGGGGATGGTGGGACGGTCGATATTGACCATTACGGCGATATTCTTACGAAACAAGACAGTAGCCACGGGGTATTCGGCCAATCCATTGGTGGCGGCGGGGGTAACGCAGCCCTGAACCTGGCCTTTGCCTATGAACTTGCCTCGGACCAAACCAACAAGGGTTTTGGCCTGGCTGTTGGCGGCGGGACAGGTCAGGGCGGCATCGGTGGGACAGTCGATGTGCGCAATACCGGCGACATCACAACGCTCGGTGCGGATTCCCATGGGCTGTTCGCGCAATCCGTTGGTGGCGGTGGTGGCAATGCGGGCTATAACTCGGCCTCGACCTCGGTGGATGGCGGCAACGTCAACATTCAGATCGGCCGAGCCGGTGGCACCGGCGGCAGTGGCGGCGATGTTTTTGCCAGCTCGGACGGTATCATCAGCACTGCGGGTGACCGCTCTTACGGGTTCTTTGCCCAATCTATTGGCAACGGCGGCGGCAATTCTTCGTCTACCTCGGTCAGCATTGGCACGCCAAAGACCGGCGACAGCAAGGGCAACAAGGCCAGTGTGTCGGTCGGTTTGGCGGGTGGCACTGGTGGCGCGGCCGGTAACGTGACTTCTGTGGTCGCGGGCACCGTGGTCACCCAGGGCGACGATGCCCATGCGGTGTTCGCGCAATCCGTGGGCGGCGGTGGCGGCAATGGCGGCAAGGCCAGCAACTCGGCCGGTGGCGGCATTTCGGCATCACTGTCCATCGGTGGCACCGGAGGCTCTGGCGGCGTAGGTGGCACGGTCGATGTGACCAGTACCGCACGGATCGCAACGCTGGGGGAACGCTCGATCGGGTTGCTGGCGCAATCGGTGGGCGGTGCAGGTGGCACTGGCGGTATGGTGCAGGCGGGTCAGGGAAACCTGGATACGATCAAATCCTTCGTTAACCCATCAACCGTGGGGACGGCAGCCTCGATCAACATCGGAGGCACTGGCGGGGACGGCATGACGTCGGACATTGTGACCGTTGTGAATGACGGCATGATCACCACGGCGGGCACGATGGCGCACGGCATCTATGCGCAATCCGTCGGCGGCGGAGGCGGCATGGGTGGCCTGGTGGAAAACCGCATCATCAACCTGCGCAAAGAGATCGGCAACACAGCGACAATTTCGATTGGCGGCAATGGCGGCACCGGTGCGATGTCTGCGGCAGTGTCGGTTACTAACCGCGATGTCATCGCAACAACAGGTGACAAGTCTATCGGTATTTATGCGCAATCCGTTGGCGGTGGCGGAGGCGACGCGCAACAGGTGCGCAACATCATCTTGGGCCGATCCTCGGAAGGATCAACGACAAACGCCATTCTGATCGGCGGAACTGGTGGCACTGGCGGCGCGGGCAGCACGGTAACCGTCGTCAACGAAGCCGATGCCACGATCCTGACCGATGGTACGGAAAGTCACGGGATCTTTGCCCAGTCCATCGGTGGCGGCGGCGGCAATGGCGGCTCGACCATCTCGGTTGACGGGCGCTATGGCGGGGCCGAGGCCACTACGCGGCGGGCGCTGCAATTTGGTCTGGGCGGATCAGGCGGTACGGGTGGCACGGGCGGCAATGTCGCGGTGACCAATGCCGGTACGATCGTGACAACGGGTGCCGGTGCGCATGGTATCTTTGCCCAATCCGTCGGCGGCGGCGGTGGCAATGGCGGCAGCTCAATCACGGGGACATTGCGGCTAAAGACCGGGGACAGCAGCTCTCCGACCGCGCAGCTGAATATCGGCGGATCGGGCGGCAGCGGCAATGTTGCCGGCAACGTGGTCGTCACCAACACCGGAGACGTTCAAGTGGATGGCACAGGCGCCTACGGCATCTTTGCACAATCTGTCGGTGGCGGCGGCGGCAATGGCGGTCTGGCCGTTGCGATGGACGTGAACGACCTTAAGAACACAATGACGGGCAAATCCTATTCGAAGATCGCCATTGGCGGATCAGGCGGATCGGGTTCTGATGGAGGAGACGTCACGGTCAACCACACTGGCACAATTGTTGTGAATGCCGAAAACGGGTTTGGCATCTATGCCCAATCCGTTGGCGGCGGCGGCGGCAACGCGGGTTATTCGGTGTCGTCCCCGCTGGTCTCGGTGCTGGATTACACAATCTCGCAGGCGCTGGGGGCTCGGGAGGGATCCACCGGTTCGGTGGGCACTGTAACTGTCAACTCGACCGGAGATATTCTGGTCAATGGC
Organism: Ruegeria sp. BI7; assembly: GCF_056537925.1. Classification (NCBI taxonomy): domain Bacteria; kingdom Pseudomonadati; phylum Pseudomonadota; class Alphaproteobacteria; order Rhodobacterales; family Roseobacteraceae; genus Ruegeria; species Ruegeria sp. BI7. Next base: position 63,838 of record NZ_JBQFSK010000015.1, on the reverse strand, counting down.
GCGGGCAGCGAGGCGGTCTTTGTCCAATCGGTGAATGGCGGCGGCGGCAATACTGATACCTCTGTCGATTTCACCACCACGACCGCTGGCGCGACCGGCTCGGTCGTCAGCAGCGATATCGCCCTTGGTGGCGATGACGTGTCGGGTATGGCGGGCAACCAGATCACACAGGCCCATAACGGCAACATTGCCACCACAAGCGATCGCTCGACCGGCCTGATGTTGCAGAGTGTCGGTGGCGGCGGTGGAACATCCGCGACCACGGTGGATGTTCAAGACGGTGACACTATCGATATCACCGCACGTCTGGGTGCGATTGACACGGATGACGCCGGTGGTGGTGACGTGGACGGAAGCCGGATCGGTGATGTTGGCACCGATGGCGCGTTCTCGTCCGCCGGTGCGGCGCAATCCATCGGCGGCGGTGGCGGCAAACTTGTGCTGAACAGCAATACGAATGGCGAAGCCGGGATCGAAAAGGCCGCGTCTGTGATCCTGGGCTCTGATCCCAGCTTCAACAACGATGGCGGCGATATCGACCTTTCGCTGGACGGCAACGTGTTCACAAGTGGTGACCGATCCTTTGGCCAAAGCGTTCAGAGTATCGGTGCCGGTGGGGGCGAAGTTGTCATCTCGGGTCTTGGGCGTGCGGATGTAACGCTGGGCGCGCAAGACGACTCAACCGGTGACGGTGGTGATGTCGGCTTTGCAAATATCGGGGACATGACTACCAGTGGAACTGGATCGCACGGGTTCGTTATCCAAAGTATCGGTGGCGGCGGCGGTCTCGTTTCAACCGATATGGAGGCCAGCCGGATCACGGTAAACCTGTCTGCTGCAAATAGCGGTGATGGCGGTGATATCGGATTCTCGCAATCCGGCAACATCGTCACGACGGGCGAAAATGCGATTGGTGTTGTGGCGCAGTCGCTTGGCGGCGGCGGTGGCATGGTGGACTCGGTCTATCGCGGGGCTGCTGGTGGTGCGGGCTCTGGTGGCGCCATCGACATGACGCTTGATGGTAACATCCTGTCGGTGGGCGAGGGCGGCATCGGCGTCTTGGCACAATCCGAGGGGCGCGATGGCGCAGACGCGATCACACTTGGCTTTGACGGCGTCGTCATGGGCGGCACCGGCGACGCGGGGTCAGGCGCATCAATCGTTGTGGACGGCGGCACCGACAATGTGCTGACCCTGTCTAAAGATACCCTGTTGATCGCCGGCAACGATCAATTGGTGAATGGAGGCGACGGCAACGAACAAATCTCGCTTGCGGGTACGGCCCTTGGCAACATGGATCTTGGCGCAGGCACCAACGGCTTTACCGTCGAAGACGGCGCGGCCTTCTATGCGTTGGATACGGTCAATCTGGGTGCTGACGGCTTCATGCAGGTGAACGGTGATTTTGTACTGGGGGCCAATCTGGGTCTGGACGGAGATTTGACGGCGACGGTTGCGGCCAGTGACTTTACCTTCAGCGGCAATGTCAGCCAGACATTGAACCTGACCGGAAGCCTGGCCTTTGGAGCAACGGCAACGTCAACCTTCGACGTGTATTTCCTGACCTCTGGGGCATCGGGTGGCAACAGCGACCTGGTTAATGCCACCGGTAATGCCACCATGGGCGGTACGCTGGTGCCACTGCTGAATACGCTGGAAAGGGCCTTGCCGCTTGTCATCATCAATCTTGATGGAACCGCCGCAGACGCGGGCACGCTGATCGAAGACACTGTGGTGCTGGATTATTCCATCGGCCTGAACGGCTCCACCTCTGACGGCAGTTCGGTCGACCTGGTGATCACGCCGGATTATTCGACCCCCGGCATGAACGCCAATCAGGCGGCCATCGGGGATTACATCAACCAAGTTCTGAACGGGCAGGGATCGGCTGCCCAAGGCCAACTGTTCGCCTTGATCGGCAACATGCAGTCCGAGGCCGATGTCATCGCCGCAATCGAAAGCCTGTCGACTGCCGACTATGCCGCCGATGCCGTGGATGCGCTTTATGGCACCCGGGTATTTGCGGATACACTGCACAATTGCGAACGGTTTACCGATTACCAGTTCGGGGATGACCCGCGCAATTGTGTCTGGTTCTCAGGCGGGCGGTCTTTTTATGACCGCGATCAGACCGGCATGTACGAAGAGCTGGACATCAACGACACCAACCTGTCGGCTGGTGTCCGTCTGCCGGTTGGGGATGAGCTATTCGCTGGGTTCGCGGTAGGCTATGACGAGATGAGCCTACGGAACGGGTCGAATTACAATGCAACGGGTGATCGGTTCAATCTGGGTGCCTCGCTGACCAAATACACCGGCGCGTGGGAGTTTGCAGCCCAGCTGTCGGCCGGTTGGTCAGACTATGATACGCTCAGCGCGGGCGGGATCAGTGGCGTGTTGCCCAACGGTCAAATCGTAAGCACCGTTGGTGTCAGCGAGATCAAGCACAAGATGAACCATCAGAACCTGCGTCTCAGCCTTGCTTATGACCACAGGTTCGCGGGCGGCAGTTCCTATCTGCGCCCTGAGGTAGCCGTTGATGCCACACGTCTGGCAACCGAAAGCAATGGCGATGCAACCCTAGCGGGGGTCGTTCTGCAAGACGATAGCGAGATGATCTATTCGTTCACGCCTTCGCTGGAAATCGGAACCGAGCAAACCCTGAGTGCCTCGCAGAAGCTTCGCGCAAGTTTTCAGGTTGGTGCCATTCTCTCGTCGGATGATACCGTATCGGTCACCGCCGGGTTCAACGGAGCGAGCACCGCTGACGGTGGGTTTTCAAACACCAGCTTTGTCGGCGACGCGCATGGCTTGGTCTCGGCCCGGTTGGGGCTGTTTGCGCTGGATGACAGCAGCTTTGTCAATCTGAGCCTCGATCATTTGTTCGGAGACTCAACCAGGGCCCTACAGGTAGGTCTTGGCCTTGGACTACAATTCTAATCGATGAGGGACAGCAGGATGAAAACTTGGATAAGCGCTTTGGGGGTCACATTGGGATTGGCAACTCCCCTTGCTGCGCAGGAAGGCGCAGCGCCGCCATGGTCGGTCAATTGCAGCAATCGGGCCGTTGGGTCCGAGTTGATCTGCGAAATGACCCAAAGCATCGTTTTGACCGAAAACAACCAAAGGCTTACGTCCATCGCATTTATAAAGGCTGCAGGTAAGGACGAGACTGAGACCGTGCTGACCCTGCCATTCGGTCTTTTGTTCTCGGAAGGGCTGGTTGCAAAGGTGGATGATGCCGAGGTCGCCCGTCTGGAGTTCCTGACATGCGAGGCACAAGGTTGTTTTGCCCGTTCGCCAGTTTCCCAGGAATGGATGTCTGCGATGCGGGCAGGTAATCAATTGCAGATCGACGCTAAAAACAGGGTCGGAGAGCCAATTTCATTTGGCTTCGATTTGACTGGGTTCAGCAAAGTATCCGATCTATTGCCCTGAGAGTAGTTTCCCTTCAATGCAAGAGCGTGCGGAGCCGAAAGGATCGGCTCCGCCTCGGTGTTTAGTCTTTCACGGGCATGTAAAGGTCGCCGCCTTCACGGAATTTGGCGGCCATGGCCTCCATCCCCTCTTTCTGCGCTTCAGTTCGAATGTCGTGGCTGATCCGCATCGAGCAGAATTTCGGCCCGCACATGGAACAGAAATGCGCCACCTTATGCGCTTGTTTGGGCAAGGTTTGGTCGTGGAATTCCCGCGCCGTTTCCGGGTCCAGCGACAGGTTGAACTGATCTTCCCAGCGGAACTCGAACCTGGCGCGGGACAGCGCATCGTCACGACGTTGTGCGCCCGGCAAACCCTTTGCCAGATCAGCGGCATGAGCCGCTATCTTATAGGTGATAACCCCAGTTTTCACATCATCCCGGTCCGGCAGCCCCAGATGTTCCTTCGGCGTGACATAGCAGAGCATCGCACAACCAAACCAGCCAATCATCGCAGCACCAATGCCGCTGGTGATGTGGTCATAGCCCGGCGCGATATCGGTGGTCAGGGGGCCAAGCGTGTAAAAGGGCGCCTCGTGGCAACACTCCAATTGCTTGTCCATGTTTTCTTTGATCTTGTGCATGGCTACGTGTCCGGGGCCTTCGATCATCACCTGACAATCTTTGGCCCACGCGATTTTGGTCAGCTCACCCAGCGTCTCAAGCTCGGCAAATTGTGCCTCGTCATTGGCGTCGGCGATAGAGCCGGGACGCAGACCGTCGCCTAGGCTGAACGACACATCATAGGCCCGGCAGATGTCGCAGATTTCGTCGAAATGCTCATAGAGGAAGCTTTCCTTGTGGTGATGCAAGCACCACTTGGCCATGATCGACCCACCGCGCGACACAATACCGGTAACCCGTTTTACCGTCATCGGTACCATATGCAGGCGCACGCCTGCGTGGATGGTGAAATAGTCGACGCCTTGTTCGGCCTGTTCGATCAGCGTGTCACGGAACACTTCCCATGTCAGGTCTTCGGCAATGCCGTTGACCTTTTCCAGCGCTTGATACAACGGCACGGTGCCAATCGGCACCGGGCTGTTGCGGATGATCCATTCACGAGTGTTGTGGATGTTGCGGCCGGTCGACAGGTCCATGACGGTATCAGCACCCCAACGGATCGACCAGACCATTTTATCGACCTCTTCTTCCATCGAAGAGGTCACAGCCGAGGTACCCATATTGGCGTTGATCTTGACCTGGAAATTACGCCCGATGATCATCGGTTCGCTTTCAGGGTGGTTGATATTCGCAGGGATAATGGCGCGACCAGCGGCGACCTCGTCCCGCACGAATTCCGGGGTCACATAATCAGGGATGTTTGCACCCCAATCATTGCCTTCGCGCTGTTCAACGACACCTTCGCGCAATTGGTTTTCGCGGATGGCGATGAATTCCATTTCCGGGGTGACGATGCCGGCGCGGGCATAGGCCAGCTGCGTCACAGCTTTTCCATCCTTGGCGCGCAGAGGGCGCGGGCGCACAGGGAACTCGGGCGTCAACCGATCACCTTCGACAAAGCCGTTGTCTTCCGGTTTGATCTTACGTCCATCATATTCTTCGACATCTGCTCGAGCCTCAATCCACTTGCGACGCAGCGGCGCCAGACCTTGCCGAATGTCCGTCATCACCTGCGGATCGGTATACGGCCCTGAACTGTCATACACAGGCAAGGGTGGCTCCCCCGCCGTGGGGTGGACCGAAATTTCACGCATTGGCACGCGCACATCCGGGTGCAATGTGCCGTTTACATAGATCTTGCGCGATGCGGGCAGTTCACCGGCGGTGATTTTGGGGTTGGGGACGTTCATGTTGGTGCTCCTCAAGCAGTTCAACTTAAAAAGACACCAGATGAGTTTTGGCTTGGGGAAACGAGAAGGCAGACAGCCCCCTGTTCGGAGTGCGCTTGCCCGGTAATGTGGCCTGCGCGCCCTAGCTTCCTACGCCAGTATCAACTGGGTCAGGTTCAAAGGGTCGCGTCGCCGGGCATTGCCCCGTCAGCCTCTCAGTCCCCTTGGTGGGACTCCCCTGCGTACAGGTGATTTAGCTTGAGGTTCACGGCTTAAACAAGCACCAAAATTCATTTGTTTCAGATTTTCTCGAACGGCCGGGACCTTCCATTCGGTGCAGTGTGTCACCAGAAATACGGTCCTATCTGATGCGCATGCCGACCTATTCGACAGATACTCCGCATATCGACGGTAAGTTAAACGCAGTTATTTAACATAAGACGTCTTATTGGGTAATTCCCTCTTTTGAGGGAGAATTGTCGGAGTACGTAATTAATGAGACCGAATTAATGGGACTCGTCTTCCCAATAATTCAACGACTTAAGATTTTCATGCATTTTGGTGGATTTCGCTGATTTAGACTTAACAAGCTTGTCTCAGACTGCAGAAATACGATCGTCGACTGCGACGCGCATCGAGAACCTCCGAGAGCAGACACAACTCCCAGACCGACAGCTTCACAGCGTAAGGTTTTGCGCTGAACAATGTTGAGCGACAATGTGCCCTGCCCTGATCGCTTGCGGCCCAAAGCTGCCTTTGGTCAAAATCCGAAACGCTGCTTTGCGGCATTCCATGAGCGGACATTGGAAAACTATTGAACTTCTGTTTGAGACTATTTCATCGAAGCTGCTTGGTAGGCCAAAATGCAATTGCATAGTATCGCCAATGGTGCATTGGTTCTCTACAGAACAACCCAAGAGGCAAGTTTCGGATGCGAATTTCTAGAATTGTTGTTAAAAATTATCGTGGTTTAAAGAGTGCTGATGTTAGCATCGACAACGATCTCTCCTGCATTATTGGCGAAAACAACACTGGCAAGACGGCTTTACTTCGTGCTGTGCAAATATGCCTCGATGTATCCTTTCCTTCCATGTTCCGCTCCCTTGTTAGGGAAGACATCCATACCAGCGTCGACATCGCTCATCCAAATCAAGTTCTTATCGGTGTTGAATTGAGTGGTTTTGAAGGAATCGTGAACCAGGAAGCATTGGTTGCAACTTGGAAAACAGAGGCTAACAAGGCGCGCATTTTCTATCGGTTTCGCCCGAGGCTGAGCGTGCGAGAGGCGCTAGGGACAGAGGAAATCGTTGCCGGTGATCTGACTTTGGAGGACTATCAGTGGGAACTAAAAGGCGGAGGCAACCCTGCAATCGATCTCACGGAAATCGATTGGGACGATGAAATCGGTGAAGCTGTCCGCTTCTCGGATTTACAATCGTATTTGGTGGTGAGCTTGCCGGCATTGCGCGATGTCGAAAATGAGCTGCGTAACTTCAGAACGTCCCCATTGGTCCGGTTGATCGAAGCATGCGAGATTGACCAAGGGGAGCAGGATGCGCTGATTGCAATTCTTGACAACGCTAATCAACAAATAGAGGCATCAGCTGCAGTTGCAGACATTGCAAACTCTATCGACGCATCTTTCAAGGATGTGTCAGGGCCAGCATTTGAGATGGATGCGACGCTCGGACTTTCCGCTGCAACATTTCAGGCAATTGTTCGCAACCTAAAAATACTGCTTTCCGACTTGGCTATGACGTCTTTTGAACCTGGCCGAAATGGTCTGGGTATGAACAACATTCTGTATATTGCCATTTTGATGGAGTACCTGGAAAGACGGCGTGCTCGCGGGAACTCAGCAGGACAACTCGTACTTGTCGAGGAACCGGAGGCGCACTTGCACCCTCAACTTCAAGCTTCCTTGCTTGTTGCACTGCGATCAAAGGACGTACAAACTCTTCTCACGAGCCACAGTACACAGATAACCTCGCTTGCACCCTTCAATACGCTTATATCTCTTACCAAACGCGCCGACGCTTCTGTCGTATCGTGCACATTGGCCGCTAACGATCAATTGGATGCAAATGCCATCGCCGATCTTGAGCGGTATCTGGACTCCACAAAAAGCGACTTGCTGTTTGCACGAAAAGTAATGCTTGTTGAAGGGGCCGCTGAGCTCTTTCTTCTCCCAGCGCTTTATGAGGCAGTACATGGCGGGAACCTTGAGCGGGAAGGAATTTCTGTTGTTGCTATTCACGGGGTGCACTTCGATGTATTTACTCGTTTGTTCCGCACAGGAAACCTGGAGAAAAAATGCGCAGTTGTGACTGACGCGGATTTAAGGCCGTCGGACGCAAGCGATGAATTTGATTTGGTTGTAGAAAAGCCGAACCTTGCTGCCCTCCAAGGAGAGTTCGTCCGGGTATTTGCTGGCGCAACGACGTTCGAGCGTGAGCTGGTGACAGTTGAAACACTGCCAATGCTCATCGAAGCTTGTAGGCAGCTTGGAGCGCCTCAGATCACAGTGCAACTCGAGACCGGTCTCGCTTCTCTTCAAAACGACAATCTGGGACCAGAGATTGAAAGTCAGGTTATTGAAGACCTAGGAACATCTGTCCTCAATACTGCCAAACGATTTGGTAAAGGCCGGTTCGCGCAGGTCGCAGCGCGTCATGCGCACCTATGTTCAGGCTTGCCTCAGTACATTCAGCAAGCGATTGATTGGCTTCAAGAATGACTACTTTGACGCCGCAACAACGGCAAGCAGTTGAGCACAATGGAAACTTACTCCTTACAGCATGTCCCGGCAGTGGAAAAACGCGGGTCATTATGGCGAAGTTACTGTTGCTCGCCGAACAATTGGAAGACACTCCGCGCTCGGTTGGTTGTATCACCTATACCAATGCCGCCGTGGAGGAGATTGAAAGCAGGATAAAGCAAAACGGCTCTCAATCGCTACTAGAGCGCTGCGAGATCGCAACCATCCATGCATTCTGCCTACGATTTATCTTAAAGCCCTACTGCTGGCTCATTCCCGAACTGCCCGATGGTTTCAAGGTTTTGACACGTGAGATGAGCCTCTTCGACCGCCTTGTTAGAACGGTCGAAGATGAGATTGGCAGGGCAATACAGTTTCGAACCTTTGAGGATTACGCTTCTTTGCGGATGGACTCAGAGGGCCGAGCCGCAGGCGTTGGTATTGATGGGGGAATTGTCAGCGAGGCCAATGCCGCAAGATATTGGGAGTTGATGCGTCGCAATGGCTACATCGACTTTGCAATGATCCTTTTCTACTCGCTTCGAATTCTACGCGAGCACTCCTTTGTTGGGCATGGTCTCTCATGCAGGTTTGCTTGGCTCCTTGTCGATGAGTTTCAAGACACAACCGATGTTCAGATTGCAATTCTGGGCGAGTTAGAGCGGCATCTTCGAAGCAGGTTTTTTCTTGTTGGTGACGAAAACCAATCGATCAATGGCTTCGCGGGCGCTCGTCCAGACTTGGGTCAAGCGTTCGCAATCGGTGTGCAAGCTGAGCAGAACTTTGTTCTCACGGGCAATTTCCGTTGCGCGCCTCAGATCGTTAATCCCGCCGAAACACTTACACCGCGCATGCCTGCAATGCACTCGGCAGGCGCGGCTGCAAATGTTGCCGGAACCGTCGAATACCGCCACGTCCAGTCTCCCATTGTAGGGATTACTGACTACTTCTTGCCGTTGCTCGAAGCACAAGGAATCCCACTTGGTCAGGCGGCTATCGTCGCTCCTTGGTGGAGGCATTTGATACCTGTCGCGAGGAGGCTGCGCGAGTTCGATGTGCCGGTCTTTGGACCGGGTGCCCGCCCGTATCAAAGGAGACGGCTTTACGCTGTACTAGCCGAGCAACTAGGAGCTGCCGTCGAAGCACAAAATCTGTCACAGCTACCGGGTGTGGAAAAAGCTATCTTTCGGTTAGTTAGCGAAGCAATGGGGCAGACTCGTTTCGATATCTTTTCCTATTCCGGTCGGTGTTCGGCGTTGGCGTTGGTATACGCAGCGCAGCAAAGTGCCATTGATAACCCCGGCGGATTGGACTGGCTTCGCGCCTCTGCACAGATCGTAGGTGATATCCTTGTGCGCGATGAATGGATCGATCACGTAACAGCAACCGCGCTTACACACTCGGTTGAAGAAATTGCTGCGGACATGGCGAGGAACGATGTCGATGTTGAAAACTTACAGATCGCCGACCTCGGCCTGTTTGCCAATCCTGACAACGCCTTGAAATTGATTACGCTTCATAACTCTAAAGGACGTGAGTTTGAAGCGGTCGCAATCATACACGCCAATGAAGGCAACATTCCGCATTTTGCTGCAAAAACGCAGTCTGAGTTCGATGAAGCGCGCCGACTATTCTATGTCGGCATCACGCGTGCCAAGAGGCACCTCATGGTTTTTTCCGACCAAACGCATTATCGAAACGTACCGTCGCGCTTCATTAGAGGAGCTGGTCTCGCATAGCTTGTGAATACTTGCATAAGACGGCCACTGGAACATGTCGGGTAGATGTCCAGTTAAAGGAAATCGGGATAGCAATTAATGGTTGCAGCGAAGGTCAGCTTTCCCGCCCGCACCCTCAAAACCACTTAGCCGGGAACATTAGCAATAGCTGATCGAGTTCATCGTTTTGCTCAGGTTCGAGTTGGGAACGGAGCTCCTGCATAGTAGGGTCCCTGCCCCATCGCTTCTCATGCACGCCTGTGATTGAAAACAGGTTCACGCGCCGCTTCAGTAATGCTGCCATGAAGCCATGTGTCTTACGGCGTACGGCCACGGAAGATGCGCGGTATGGTCGATCCATCGATGTAATATTACGTGGATTTGGTCGCGCCGGGAAAGCGACACTCGAAAAGAGGTCGATCGGTGCGCGACTATGTGGGTTGGATTTCATAAGGATGTTCGCAAATGCCAGCGCAAAGTTTTGAAATTCTCGCTTGTTCTTGTGCTTCGACCGTTCAGGCAAGCTCCGCTCGAGTGCAGCCTCCAATTGGATTGCACCATCCCAAGCAACTTGCACACGATGGTTGTCGCGCAATTGTATTGTCGTTGATGCAGACATGTCAGGTAGTCCAAGCTGTGTCGCATAAGGGGAACCGCACGCACGGCATGTGAGCGCGACATTGCTTCCGTTAAACACGAATGCCGTTCCTGCTTCGCGATCATTGCAGGCCAAACAATGCGTTGTGAGTGGCCTTCTATGCCTCCAGCAGAACGTCCGAGTGATTAGACGCCAAGACAAACGCAGAAACTGATCGTGACCGTAGAGCTGATCCACAAGCAGGCAGCGTGGGCACCAAGCGAAGGCCGGTATCCCGCTGAAGCGGTCACCACCCATATTGATGCCCCCTGCCCGCCTCAGCCACTTTGTATGAACGCCGGGCTTGGCAGACGGTAGCGTGAGCAGCTCCAGCCTGCGTTTGATGGGGTCCAGCGCATCATTGAGGCCGGCTAGAACAACACCGTGATCCAACGCATCCAGATCCTCAGGCAGCGCAATCGGGTTCATGTAGTCATCAGACTGGAAAAGGCTGCGAAGATATGAACGGACATCCATTGAGTTCATGGCGGCGGCACGACTTACGAATGATGTCAGGCTTTCCATGTCATAGGGCGTGACCTTCATACAGGCAGGTCCTGGTCGCGATATTTTAACCAGGTGTCGAGATCCAAACGCTCATTGTCAGACACGATTGCGTAAATCGCAAAGCCGGTAAGAACCTGCATAACGGTTTTGCAGATGCCATGCGTTTTGGTGATGATGGCCTTTCTCAGCTTGGGGTCACTGGATAATCCCCCCTCCTCCTTAACAGGGCACCATCGTTCGAACCCTTCTAGAAATTCAATGAAGTCATCTTCTGCGGGTGTCCACGCTCGATACTTAAGCTGGAGAGATCGCCCAAGAATTTGCTCGTCTTCCATGGCCCATCGCCAAATGCGTGGTGCTCCCGTCAGGACAACCCGGATGTCATATTTGGACATCAGATAGTGGACGTAGTTTTGATACGAAATCCTCTGTCTTTTCTGGAAGCTGTAGATACGGTGAAAATCCTCCAGGATAACAAGACGTGTGCCCAAATGGCCGAGAAGCTCGAGGGTTTTTGAATATGACGTTTGGCGAACGAGCGGGCCATATCCCGGGATATCAAGATTGGCGCGAAGCGCGTCGCAATAGTCGATGATGTCACCACTCGGATGGATAAGCTCATTCACGACGGGGACTATCTGTCTTCCGCTTCGCCCGTTGGTCACCTGAGGGTGCTGTGTTGCAAACTCCTCTAGAATGCGTGTGAGACCCATCCCCGCTGGCGCGGTTATGAACACAAGCTTGTTGTCGCAATCAGACGGCGCTTGAACCAATTCGTCGAGACGGTTTCGAAGCGCACGCCTTGCCGACGTATCGAAATAGGCACCCTCACGAATGTAGTGAATGCGCTCCGGGACCGATGCCTTTGACATATCGGGAAACTGCTGCGTTGGGACCCTGCTCACGACAATTTCCCCCGCTCAGAGTAATGCCGAAATCCATCAAGATCGCGAATATCTCGACCTTGCGGCAAGGAGCCCAATTTAGATGGGGTTGTAGCTTTCTTGCGTTTGCGCGCGTCAGCCAGGATTTGTTTTCGGAAGTCATGCGCTTCTGCAGGATCTGGAGCGCTCAGAGAGGCGTTTAGTCGTTCTTCGCGTGCTTTGCGCAGTTCTTGGAAGTCATCAACCGACAACGGGTTGCGCGGAAAGTGCTCGCCTCGCGCTTCGTAGTATGTTTCATTATCTGCGCTGAATTGAACTGTGCGGATGTCAGTTGGATCATATTTGACAGTGATGTTTTGAACGCCGCAGTTTTTCATCTTCTGAAGGTGTTCTGAGCGATAAAACATCCCGAATAGTTCCAGCCCTTCCCGTTGGATATTGCGGTTTTCGAATGGCAAAAAGTCAAGCCGGAAACGATCCGGATCAGATGGTAGATGCGGCCGTGACTTGCTCTCCCGCCATCTGACGTTCCAGGCGTTCATTGGCGAAGTCAGCAACCGGCGCTTTCTATCGTGAACGTAATCCCGAAGAATAAATTCGAGCAGGAGTCTTTCAACGTCACGCAAGGTGAGCGTCGCCTGCTTTTCAGGCTGATATGTTCCCTTTGTTTTGATGTTTGAGAATGTGGTTCCTGGAAGCGTGTGAACGAAGGTTTGAATCGTTCCGATGAAACGTTCAACATGTCCACCTAGGTGAGGTTGTGCCACAGGGCGAAATATGTGCTCAACGCCGTACTGTTCCAGCCCCCCGTTAAAGGCTTTTGATTTGAGATCGGTCCCGTTGTCGCTGCTGATTACAAGTGGCAGCCCATAGACAGGCCATTCATACGGTATTCCCAGTTCAGCGAGGTATTCCGCCTTGGGAAAAACAGAGCGATGAAAGGCTTGCATGAGGTTGATAGCCGATGGCGCTTCCATCGATAGGAATATTCCGGTCGGCATCCTCGTCGCGATATCAAGCAGAACCGTTAGATATGGTCGTCCTATGCATTCACATGTGTCTGGGTCGACAACCATTACGTCCAGCACAGTGTGATCAATCTGAACAACAGCAAGCGGGTCTTTCACAACATATCTGCCTCGGATGATCTGGTATGCTTGCCGAGCTGCCTTCCCGCCATGACGCTTTAGCTTAAGCACTCGGTCTGGGATTGTTTCAATCCGGTTCATTAAAGCTGTCTTTGAAATCCCAGGGAGGCCCAAATCTGATAGTTCACCGTTGATCTGCTTGAGAGCCTTTGCAACGGAGATTTGGTTTCGAGCAAGAAATTCCTTGCGAAGGTAGTCATAGACGACTTTCTCGGTCTCATCGCAGAGCCTGATACTCATCTTCTTCGGACCGGGTTTAGAACGTCTTAGGGCTGTTGCACGGTCATCGACCCGCAACTGATCTAATAATCTATAAGCGGACGCTCTCGAGATTTCGTGTGCTCTACAAATATCCTTCACAATCGCGCTCGACTGAAAACCGGTATGAATGTATGGAGCCAGGTCTTTGCGAAGCGCAAACGCCCTTGCCCACTCGCGCTCATCGCGCGCAATGTCGTTGGTCGACATGATCGTCTCCTTGACAGCAAGGCACATCAACAGGCCCGAAAAATCGAGTGGCAGCCTTGACTTTGAGATTTGATTGGAGATGATCGATATGACTGGAACGAATAGTCACTCGATCATGCGAAGCCTATGTGTTGGCGCACATAGGTTTTTGCTTTTTTAGGGCCAGGTCATGTTGCACCTCCCTCTTGCCCATAGCGATCAGGCCAAAGCAATTCGGGTGTCGTGTTCAGGCGATCAGCGATGGCCTGTTCTATTCGTCTTGAACGACGGGCCCCTCGCGCAACATCCGTCACAGCCGTGTGCGACACTCCCTCATCGCGTGCAATGGATCTGAGCGTCACTCCGGCGGACTTTAAGTCCGCTTTCAGCTCTGAATATGTGTTGGTCATCTTGAACTCTCGCAGCTTCTCTGCGGAGTGAAAGCTTCCAATGGATTCGAGTCAAGACTTTGTTATTAAACAATATTACAATGTCGTGGCTCGCATTGTAACACCGTTAGAAGTTACCTTCATTTGTTCAGCGAAGAAGAATTACCAGTAGGAAAGTGCATCATGGGTTCCACGTACAGGCTACAATTTACGAACCAGAAGAGAGGATGAGGTCACCCCAAGGCCCATCGCCGTTAGCGCGCGAAATACAAATTTGCTTTCAGTCGTTTTCGATGCTGGCCTGCAATTCATTCGCAAGGCGGGTGGCTTCGACATCATCCAGATCATCTACATGATGCGCAGATTGGATATCTTTGCATTGACGCAAGGCTTGAAACTCTTCCGTGGACAGGACTACGAAGCGCGGTTTGCCATGGCGCGTGATGGCAACAGGGTGTCGCGCGGCAAAGGCCAGAACATCTCCGGTCTTATTGGCAAGATCTGTAGCGGAAAACTGTCGCATGGCACTGCTTCTTCCCATTCGAGTTAACCTGGCCCGTAAAATAGAGCGCTGGATAGTATAGCTAAAATAGCTAAACATCCGAGGCGCAACAACACTTAAAACTATCCTAAACATCGTTATGTTTTGCTGGAATACTTCTCTGGGAAGGACCACAGAGAAAACAGGTCTCGCAGTTCTAGCTCGAAACGTACCGATTTATGGCACGCTGAAGTGTGCTGCGGTTCACGCCAAGGATCTCCGCCATGCCGGAAACGGTCTCGCGTTTTGCCTCGATTGCCCTCTTCGCATGAGCGACCTGCGCGGGCGATAGCGCTGGCGGTCGGCCAAGCCGCTTGCCACGTTTCTTCGCGGCTTGAAGCCCTGCCTTCGTACGCTCTTGTATCAAATCCCGCTCGAACTCAGCCAAAGCCCCCATAATGTGGAAAACCAACCGCCCGCCCGCGGTCGTCGTGTCAATTCCGTCTGTCAGGCTACGGAACTCGATCCCTCGTTCTCCGAAGAGCTTTAGAAGGTGTATGAGGTCGGCAATGGAGCGCCCTACCCTATCAAGTTTCCACACAACGAGAAGATCGCCTTTGCCCAATAACTCCATGGCCTCGGCAAAACCTTCGCGACCCTCGGCCGCCGTCGCACCGCTCTGCGCCAGGTCGGTTATGATCCGGTCACACCCAGCCTCGGTCAGCGCCTCGATCTGTAGATCGAGGTTCTGTTCGGTTGTGGATACCCGTGCATAGCCGATTTTCATGCAATCTTTTTGCACAAGGTTTTTGCAGCAGTCCAGCGCAATTGAATTCAATGACTTATCAGGAACACAAAAAGCGCCGCAAAAAGGGTCCTTTTTGCGGCAGTTTGTCGGCGAGCGGGCGTTCGCCGCACATGTCATCAACAATCGAGACGCGGGACTAAACCGTCGTTCGTTCAATGCCCTCTTCGGTGAATTCATCCTGTTTCGGATACTTCAAATAGTGTATCCAGTATCGGGCAGTCGGGAACATCACCACGACTGCATTCTGCCACCATCGCTTCCAGCGCATTCTCTAACCGATGTAGCGCCAGTATCTTCTCCCTGACCGACGCGAGGTGATTGACCGTCATGCTGTGAACCTCGCCGCAGGTGAAGTCTCGTCGATCCACCATTTCCAGCAATGCCCGGATTTCTTCGATACCAAATCCAATTTCCCGTGAACGCTTGATGAAGGAAAGACGCTTGAGTTGGTCGTGGTTGTATTGCCGGTTGCCGCCCGCTGTTCTGTCGGGTTTTGGCATGATCCCAATTCGTTCGTAATATCTGATCGTTTCAATGTTGACGCCCGTATGCTTCGACATTGCACCTATTGGATAGCCTCGCGCGTTCGTGAACTCAGCCATCGAAAACCCCCTTGCTTCTGTAGTTACTACAGATCGTATCTTGCATCTCGAAACTTGAAAAGCGGGTTCTTGAATGACTGACGTAATTGAAGTCGATCTCGAACAGGTCGGCCCCGAAACTAAAAAAGCCCGCATGATTGCGGCTGGTGGTGTCCTTGGTGCTCTTGCAGCATCAACCTGCTGCGTTGTTCCGTTGATCCTTTTCAGTCTTGGCATTTCCGGTGCCTGGATTGGCAACTTGACTGCACTTGAGCCCTACAAGCCTATCTTTATTGCAGTCACACTTGGATTCCTCGGCTACGGCTTCTGGATGGTTTATCGCAAGCCCAAGGCCTGCGCCGAAGGTGAAACCTGCGCGCGACCACTTCCCAACCGGCTGGTGAAATCCGCGCTTTGGGTGTCGACAGTTCTCATCATGATTGCGTTGTTCTGGAACTGGATCGCGCCGGTCGTCGCCCCCATTCTTCTTGGTCTGTGAAAGGAACCAAAATGAAATTTTACACCCCCCTCTTGACCCTCATCGGCCTGTTGGGCGCTGCTCCTGTACTCGCAGCCGAACAAACCGTGACATTCTCGGTGCCTGGAATGCACTGCCCGAGCTGCCCATTTATCGTTGAATCAGCGATGGGCGGCGTCGAAGGTGTCACGCAAGTCACGGCGGATTCTGACAGTTTGACGGCAGAAGTTGTCTTTGATGACGCCGTTGTGAGTGCCGAGGATATTGCCCTCGCATCAGCCGCAGCCGGGTACAAAGCTGATCTTGTCACCGCACCGTCCGATTCCTGAACGCAGCCCATGAATGACAGATCGGCAGGCGGCATTCTAGCATTCATCGTTGCGGCCCCGGTGGTCGTGATCTGCTGCGGCGGGCACGCCGCTGTGCTGGCGTCGATGCTGAGCGGAGCAATCAGCACAGCGACCGGCCTAGATGTTCTCACCACCCTGTTGATTGCCGTTGGAACCGGTGTGGCCATTCTTTCCATTCGGACCTTCCTTCGAAGTCGCCGGGATCGCGACACGGAAAATCGAGATACTAAGGAAACCTCGTGAATAACAAACTTCTCAAAACAGGTATTATCGGCACCGTCATCGCCGCACTTTGCTGCTTCACACCCCTGCTGGTTGGTCTTCTCAGCATCGTCGGTCTATCCGCTGTAGTTGGCTATCTTGACTACGTTCTCATGCCTGCCCTCGCGGTGTTTATCCTGATTACAATCTACGCGCTGATCCGTCGCGCACGAAACACGACTTCCTGAAAGGCCGTCCAATGTCTGACTGTTGCAAACCCGAAAAACCTGAGCCTAACGGCTTTGACCTTGTTGTCATCGGCGCGGGGTCTGCCGGTTTCTCCGCCGCCATCACGGCTGCGGATGAAGGCGCGCGTGTCGCGTTGGTCGGATATGGCACGATTGGCGGCACATGCGTGAACGTCGGCTGTGTCCCGTCCAAGGCCATGATCCGCGCTGTTGAAACGCTGCACACGGCAAAAGCGGCCAGTCGCTTTGACGGGGTTGAGGCATCCGGTCAAATCACTGATTGGAAAGCGATGATCGCTCAAAAACAAGCCCTGGTAGATGATCTTCGGGCTGCAAAATACATCGATGTGCTGCCAAACTACGATGCCGTAACCTATATTGAAGGTCAGGCAGTATTTCAGAATGACGGTTCTATACAGGTTGGCGACCGCAACCTGAAAACCGAGAAAGTCATCATTGCAACTGGATCATCTCAGCATGTGCCTGACATTCCCGGACTAGCCGAGATTGAATGGCTGGACAGCACGTCTGCCTTGCAGCTCGACGCACGGCCTGCGTCCCTCATGGTTATGGGCGGAGGCTACATCGGCGTCGAAATTGCACAGGTCTTTGCGCGGGCCGGGGCGGAAGTCACGATTGTAACGCGCAGGGGACTGCTGCCCGAAGCCGAACCAGAGATCAGTGCTGCACTCACCGAAGCCTTCGCAGCGGAAGGCATTACGGTTCTCGATGGCCTGTCCTATGACCGGTTGGATACCACAGATGGGGGAGTTCGGCTACACGCTACCCGAAACGGTCAGGCCGTGACCGTTGATGCGGAAAAACTGATGCTGGCAACCGGGCGTGTACCGAACACGGGATCACTGGCGCTCGATGTCGCCGGGATCGCCACCGATGCAAAGGGCGGGGTTGTTGTTGATCCTGCGATGAACAGCTCCCGCGACGGCGTGTACGCCGCTGGTGACGTGACCGGCACTGACCAGTTCGTCTACATGGCGGCCTATGGGGCGAAGCTAGCCGCAAAGAATGCCATGAATGGCAACTCGCTGAGCTATGACAATAGCGTCATGCCTTCTGTGGTCTTTTCCGATCCTCAAATCGCCAGCGTCGGTGTAACAGAGGCGCAGGCCGCCGCGCAGGGCCATGAAGTTATCACGTCCGTATTGGGCTTGGAACACGTCCCGCGCGCGCTTGCGGCCCGCGACACACGTGGTCTCATCAAGCTTGTGGCGGACAAACAGAGCAAGAAGCTGCTTGGGGCTCATATCATCGCGCCCGAGGGATCAGACACAATCCAGACCGCGGCAATGGCACTGAAAATGGGCATGACATATGATGAATTGGGCGATATGATCTTTCCCTACCTCACGACCGTCGAGGGGCTAAAACTAGCCGCGCAGACGTTTGAGAAGGATGTCGGCAAGCTTTCCTGCTGCGCGGGTTAATGAACACTCTTACTCGCAGCCCTTACCTTGATTGTTCTATTGTGACAGACCCAAATGTGGACCGGCCAGCGCGGGCACTTTTGACGCCTTAGCCGCATGATGGGCTATCGGCAGGTTGTCGATGGTTTAAAACTGGTGGGTTTACGTGTCTCAGAAACTCAATCACCTAAGTGGTTGAAAATATTGCGAACGCAGTCTCTCTAATAAAGCGATCCGACAAGAATTGTCGGAGTACGTAAATAATGGGACCGAATTATTGAGACTCACCTCCCATTGAATTCAACAACTTAGGATTTTTGCGCGTATTTAATGTTTCGATGGTTCAAGCGCTTCAAGTCTACGTCAAACGAACGCCAGTGAGCCTCTTCGCAACCTGGAAACCGGCGCAGTGTGTCTTACTTGAGTTTGGTTGATCAGCAGAATGCGCTGTCCCAGCACACGGCCCCTTGCTGCCGTTTGCAATCCAAGTCAATGCAGCGTTGCAGAATCCCCTTACCAGACCTTGATCACACCTCGGTCTTTCGCTCATGCAACAGGTCGCGAACGCGTACAAAGTTGCCGTTCATTTGTCTTGACGATGTCAACCGCAGCATAGCGTGTTAGTTGTCAGCAATGAACCAACTAACCTCAGCCAAGCGGAACGCCATACCCTATGCCCTTGCGGTCGTTGGTGTGCTTTTTGCATCCATCTGTTTTGGCCTTGTACCCTATTTTAGCCGTGGGCTCACCGATCAGGGTCTCGCTCCCTATGCGGTTGCCTTTTATCGGTACATCTTGGCAGCGGTTGTCCTTTTGCCCGCACTTGTAATGCATCACTCAAAGTGGCGAGAAATCGTCTGGGGTATGGTTGCGGGCGCAGTGATGGGTCTTGGATGGGTCGGCTATGTTACTGCTCTTGAGACTGTTCCTGCATCGACGGTTGGCGTACTCTACATGACCTATCCGGTGTTTACGATTGCCATCGCATGGGCGCTTTTTGGTGATCAACCAACGCGGCGCAGCTTTGTTGCGGCTGGATTGATCGTCGCTGCTGCGATATTCGCAGGTTCTCCGGCATCTGTGCCACCGGACCAAATTCCAATCCTTCTCGTCTCATTAGCGGCACCTTTCGGTTTTGGCTTCGGCATATGTGTTCTCGTGCACCGCCTGTCACGTATTGCGCCTTTAGCCAGAATGGCGTCAGTCTCGCTTGGGTCGGTCATTGGCCTTGCCCCTCTCATTCTTTCATCCGAGGTCGGCGAAATTCTACCAGAAGGTGGGGACGACTGGGTTCTAGTTGTCGGGTTGGGCCTTGTGACGGCGCTAATTCCGCAACTGATTTACACGATCTGTTCGCCTATTATTGGGGCAGCGCGCACTGCTGTAGTCGGAAGTATTGAACTACCCACGATGTTTGCTGTTGGCGTTCTTGCATTCGGTGAAGTAATCACGGGTACACAGGCGCTGGCCTGCGCGCTGGTTTTGGGCGCGATAGCTCTCACTCAAAGTCGCTCAACTCGAACTGTGACGACCGTGATCAGCAAGGAGCCTGAGAGGTAGCTTTGGTCTCGTTGCCGACTTTCTCTATGGCGAGTTTGGACAAGCAGATTGAGCCCGGAGCCGCCATTGCTATGAGAACTGAGTGCTGCGGGTGCATTTGTCTGCTCTCCGCGCATTGTCGACCTTGGTCGCCTAGATGCCCGTCATTGTCTGAGTGAAATGATCGGATGTTGGCTGCGAGCCCAATTTGACAGATGTTGCACTGCGCACGAATGTCTGTACTAGAATGAGAGCATAACTACGAAAGGGCACATGTCTCTCCATTTGGAACTTGGCTCTATTGCTCTGGGTGAAATCGCACATCCATGTAGCCCTCCAATTGTATTAACATGATTTTTTTGTCTCTTCAGTGAAAAACGAGTCGTTTGCTGCTCCCCACTATGAGTGTCCGCAATCTCCGAGGGTTTCTTCAAGCCTGCGTCACTTCCAGCTCGAGCACTTTAGCGGCACTCCGCAGGATCGTCGCGAGAACACCAGAAAAATGCTCCGGACGATCGGACGGTACAAGGATGCTAATCGTTCGATCGGCGTCCGGCATAACTAGCGGCATCACGCAGACTTCACTGCGGTGGATGCCCTGGCGTCGCGCAAAAAGGTCGGGAAGGATACCTATCCCAGCTCCGGTTGCCGCCATTAGCACGATAGAGTCCAGGCTTGTGCCCTCGTAGTCGTTGGAAACTGTGGCCCCGCTCGCTCCGGCAATACCATAGACAATTCGGGCGAGGCGGTGGCCTGTATCAAGCGTCAACAGCCGTTGTCCTTCAAGGTCCTCTGCCGCGACTTGTGCGCTGCCTGCTAGCGGATGATCCTGCGCGACCGCGACCCAGAGTGGTTCGATGAACAGCTGATGCTGGAACGTGTTCGGGTGATCCTCGGGCGTCGAGATGATCGCGTCGAAGCGACCGTTTCTTATCCCTTCGTCCAGGCTCAATGTGTTTTCCTCGCGAACGATAACACGCAAGTCAGGCTCAGCTTCGTGTAGTGACTTAATCGCTTGCGGCAAAAGATATGGTCCAATTGAAGGCAGCACACCTAACCGCAGCCTTCCGCCAAAAGGCAGGTCCGAGAGCATCGAGCCGCGCAATGCTTCGGCCTCGGAAAGAATATGGCGGGCACGGGTTACAAACTCCAGGCCCCGTGCCGTCGTGCGCGCCCCAGCCCGGCCACGTTCAAAAAGACGAACACCAAGATCTGTTTCCACTGTTGCCACCTGGCTCGACAGACTGGGCTGGCTGACATGCAGCGTTTCTGCTGCAAGACCAAAACTGCCCAATTGATGGACGGCGACGATGTACTCCATCTGACGCAACGTAGGGCGCATTCATAACCTCAGACTATTTTTTGCGATGTTAGAATGTATTTAAACTATTCAATAAATCCGGGCAACAGGCTGAAAACATGTCCCGGAGACGCAAATAATGCTGATTTTTGATAGCCTTGTGGGCAACCTGATTGTGCCTACGATCTTATTCTTTGTCCTTGGTCTTCTGGCCGCAATCGTACGTAGCGACCTGTCGATCCCCGAAGGCGCCGCAAAGTTCATGTCGCTCTACTTGCTGTTGGCGATTGGCTTTAAAGGTGGGCACAGCTTAACAGAAAATGGGTTGAATACAGAGGTCTTCACCGCCCTTGGTGCAGGGCTGGCACTATCCTTCCTGATCCCAATTATCGCCTACGCCCTGCTGCGCGGCATGACTCGATTAGACGCGCTGAACGCCGCCGCCGTGGCAGGGCACTACGGATCCATCTCGATCGTAACTTTTGTCGCTGCCACAAGCCTTCTGGACCTTTCCGGCATTGCTTGGGATGGGTACATGGTGGCCATAGCTGCAACGATGGAAGTTCCAGCGATCCTTTCGGCCTTGTGGATCGCACATCGCTTTGGACGTGATGGGTCAACAAGATGCGTGTCTATGCGGGAGCTTTTTGCCAATGGCTCTATCGTGCTTCTGACCGGTGCATTCGTGATCGGCGCTCTGACGCAGGACAAGGGTATGGAGATGATCGCTCCATTTGTAGTGACGCCCTTTACCGGCATTCTTTGCCTGTTTTTGCTGGACATGGGCCTGTCTGCGGGCCGCAGCCTGCTGCGCAACTGGCACCTTTTGAGCGTGGGGCTGTTTGCCTTTGGAATCATAATGCCAATGATCAGCGCGATGCTTGCCATGGGCCTTGGCTTGGCTATTGGGTTGCAGACCGGCAGCCTATTCTTGATGATGGTTTTGGCGGCCTCAGCTTCTTACATCGCAGTGCCCGCAGCGATGAAGATTGCACTGCCACAAGCCGAGTCAGGCATATATCTAACACTTTCTATGGGCGTGACCTTTCCCTTCAACATCACGGTTGGCCTGCCACTCTACCTATGGCTTGCCCAATCGTTCTGATGACCCAGCGGAAACGCAACTTCCATACTTGATAGTGCCGACAGTCGCTAAACACGCAAAGCAGGCTGTTATTTTCATCCACTGAAGGACCGGTTAGTCCCGCGAAGAAGCCGTACTATACCGATAAAGACAGTTTAGACGGACGGACGACCCCTGTGAGCCCTAAGCAAAGGACTACCCCATGAAAAGACTGCTAGTACTTGCCTCATTAATGCTTGCTACACCGCTAGCGGCCGAAGGAATAAATGCAAATGATCCTGCTGATATTGTGGCCGCCTGGAGCGATGCGGTGGTTAGCGGAAACCCCGCGCGCGTTGACGAAATCCTGGCCCCAGAGTTTCAGATCCTGCGCGGATCGGGCGCCCAGATGAACCATGAGGACTATGTTACAAGCGAACTTCCCATCATCGCAAAAGCCCCCGATTTTGAGCTCCTGGAAGCAACCGAAAACAACGGTGTGATGGTTGTCACCTACATCCTTGAGATTGAAGCCAGTGTCGACGGCCAGACCATGCAACGGCGTGCACCACGGCTTACCGTCTTCCGTGAAATCGGAGGCGCATGGTACGTAGTTGCCCACTCTAACTTTGCCGCGACGCAATAACAGCGAAAAGGCGAACGACTGCTTCGAGCCCATACCTCCCAAATGCTGCATCTTGCCCGAAAGGCTGCCATGTGCCGCCGCGATGCAGCAATCTTGGTTATAATGGATGTCCGGTTGGGGCCGGACGATTATGCCGCACCTGCAAATGCGAGAATTTGCAGCAATGACCGGTTGGGGCTCGGAGCAACGCGCGTGGCCACGCAGCCGCCATTCGCTGCGGTTGCATTGTTGATCTTATCCAACGACAGCAATGCTCAATTATGCTGTCATTCAATGGATACGCCAAAAACTCGAGCTGACACCAATTCTCATTCCTGCATTTGAGTTACGGCCACCTGAAATGCGGGCAATGCGTTTTCTATCATTTCGTCAGTAGCAGTAAGACAAATACGAAAGTCCGTTGGTCGGTCAAAGACTGTTCCGGGCATCACGTAGATTCCACTTTTTTGAAGAAATTCGGCGAAAGCATCGCTGTCTCCACCCGGGGCCTGCCCCCACAGATAGAAGGTACCCTCTGGCTGCGTCATCCTGTATCCCCATTGACCCAATGCACCAAGCATTCGCTCGCGGCGACGAGCTAGCGCAGCAATGTCGATTGAGACGTTTTCAAGATCCGGCAGCGCATAGATCAATGGAGCGTCTGGAACATTCCATCCATCCGCCATCTGTACGGCAAACCGCAGAGCTTGAAGCTCTTTTCGTTCCGCTTCAGGTAAGGTTGGAGAGATCGCAAGGTACCCAAGGCGCAGCCCCGGTGCGAGGAGAATCTTCCCGTAAGAATAGTCGATCAGCGTGTGCGGGTAGACAGCAGCAGGAGTTGTAAAGTCCATACCGTCAAACCGAATGCGGCGATAAGGTTCGTCGGATAGCATCCAAATTCGATGACCGATCTCGGCAGACTTGATCTCGAGTAGGTCGGCCAGCTGTTGCAGATCAGAACGCGAATAAATGCGACCTGTCGGATTGTGCGGCGTATTGACAACCACGATCCTGGTACGTGGGGTAATGGCACTGGCAATCGCCTCAAGGTCGAGGTCAAAATTGCCTGGGTCCAGAGGCACCTGTACCTCTTTGGCATCGGCAGCGGCCAGCATCGGCCCATAACAGAACCAGCCCGGCAATGGCACGATGCATTCGTCTTCGGGCTCAAGAAGCATGGTGAAACACATCTTGATCGCCCCAAAGGCGCCTTTGGTCAGCGCAATGTCTTCCGTCTGGAAAGGTAGACCCAACTCCTCAGATAACGCGGCCGCCAGAAACGCACACGGGTCTGCTTCATTGGTCTTGTACGCGAACCAATCGACGCTCTGAGGTTCGGCGTGTGTCTTCAGCGCATCGATGAGTTTGGGTAAAGGCATTTCGTGCGGGTTGCCAAATGTGAAATCAGCGACCGCAGGTGTTTCTCTCACCGCTGCATGGTAAGCTGTAAAGAAGGATTCGACTTTCCGGATTGATCGCGCGGCTGCGTTGGCGCGTCGGGCAGTTGCAGACATAGAATTCTCCCCACTACGATTTCGGCTGTGCCAGCCTACCAAAAACAAATTAGTAACAATCAAAACAGGCGTATCAGAAACACGTTAATTTTGCAGCATTATTCGCCGTTGGCTTGCGCAACGCCGACACTCATGTTGTGAGGTTTTTTGCCTCGATGCCGGTATCCACCAAATGAACCAACCCAACGCTTCTGCGCAGAACCCAAACTTTTTGAAGACTGGCACATGCAAAATTGTTGGGCTGAAGATCGTGTTCGCCAGATCAAGTAAACAAGGGTGCAATTATGAAACTCAGGTCAGTTTCCTATTTTTGCAGCCACTTCTAACGATCGTTTTTGGTTGGATGCGGTCGCCGACCTGAGCATTCCCTTTGCCGCGAGGCAGACAGGTTTCAAGCCGTGGGGCAGCGGGAATAGCGGCGGTTGATGCGTTGTTCAACGCGGCTCAGGTCGCTGGTGACAGGTTCGCGGATCAATTGGCCCGTTCGTTTGAAGGCCAATTGCGGTGCTTTCAATTTTGGCGACAGCTGAATCGGGGTGCCACTACGGACAATCTCCTCTGTTATTGAATATCAATTCACACAGGCCCTAATCTCGAAGTTGGATGTTGGTGTATCGAAGATTACCGACTCTGTTTCAGTGCTCTAATTTGTTGGAAAGGCGTGTTAATGAAGCGAACTGTATTGGTGTTGGCTATTTTGATGCTGGCAGGATGCGTGTCAACTGCGCCTCCTCCCTCAGCACCCATCCCAAAACCAGATCACGTAAGCACCCCGGTCAATTCACAGCAGGCACAAGTGAGATTTCGTCAAGTAGCCTCTCGAGTTGAGCCCGCGGCAGAGCGAGAATGTCGCCGCCGCACTCAGGGCGTGAATTGCGATTTCCTGATCCGCATTCATTCAAACACGCAAGCACCCTCTAACGCCTATCAGAGTCTAAGCAAGTCGGGGCGCCCGGTAATAACAATGACCCGGGCTCTCATAAAAGATGTGAACAATAACGATGAACTCGCATTTGTTATGTCGCATGAAGCTGCTCACCACATTCAAGGGCATTTAGCGCGCCGTGCTCAAAACGCGGCCGCTGGTGCGATCATTTTTGCCGGTCTGGCAACAATCGCCGGAACTGGAACGAATGACATTGCCGCAGCACAGGATCTTGGAGCCTTTGTTGGTGGGCGCAGCTACTCAAAGGACTTTGAGCTGGAAGCTGATCGGCTAGGCACGGTGATAGCTTACAAAGCGGGATATGATCCCATCAAAGGTGCGCTCTACTTCGCACGAGTTCCCGATCCTGGTGATCGCTTTCTAGGGACGCATCCACCTAACGCTCAAAGATACTACGCGGTTCAAGCTACAATAGCCCGGATCGGAGGTTGATTAACTTGAAGTTCAGGTCTTCACTAAACCGCGAAGCTAAAGTTCGAGCATTCCTTGATTCCGCTGTTGCCGCGAATGACCGGCCCGACGGACCGCGCTGCAGCACTGCAATCACCGGCTCCCCGGCAGCTATGGGTCGTTGACATCAGTTCGGGCTGTATTGGGAATAAAGGGAAAGTTGCGCATTCTCGAATGCCGAACCTAAGTGCGGCGAAAGGACAATTCTAAACCCCGGAAAATGGTACTCTGAATGGCTGCATTGCGCCGCAAGCTGCCTAGCGCATGGGCAGCATCCCAATTCGACGGAAATGTCTGCTCAGGGCTCAACGCGGTCATCTGACAAAAAATGTCGGATGACGGCTTTGCGGACAAAGCGCCCTTTGCAAGTTCAGCCATAAAGGTCTGCTTTAACAATCCTGCGGTCAGGTCATGGAGGATTATTCCACGATCAAACCGCTTCGCGGGGTCGAATGGCTCAACAAATACGGATGTCAGGCAACGCCCCACCACCGTAGGGTTTGTTCGCAGTGATACCGGATAGCTTGCACAGCGGCTTCAACGTCACGGCTTTCCAGGGCGTCAATGATCGAAATATGCTCTTTCATCGCAGAGACGATCCGGTCCTGAATAAACGGGCGCACATTCTGGATAATTGCGATCCGCATCCGGTTGGCGTCATAAGCGGCCGCTAGTTGAGGATTGTTCAGCCCCTCGGCCAGAAAATCGTGCAACGTCAAGTCGACTTCGACGGCTTTTGGCGAAAGATTATTTCCCGCACCGCTGCGGGCCGCGAGACGCATCTCATCGTGCTGCTTCCGCAAGGCTTTCAATTCCGAGATCGCGCCGCCAGCAATTCTCCGCCGCGCGCCTTCCTGGTCCAGTACCATGCGAAAATCAAGACACTCCCGGATGGTTTCAGGCCGCGCTTCCATAACTTTTACACCGCGCTTTGGCAATGTGGACACCAATCCAAGTGCGCTGGCCTGTTTCACCGCTTCGCGGATGGCTGCAATCGGGCAATCAAGTATGCCGACAAGTTGCGACATTGAGACGAACTGACCGTCCCGCAACTCCCCGGATCGAAGTGCGGACCAAAGGGCGCGCTGGGCTTTATCCGCTGACAATGTGCCTTCGGTAAAATGGCTCATCGATTTCCTCGTCTGCGCTATTGTCAACCAGAACAGTAAAGTGTTGGCTGAAGTATTTGATAGTCGACTACATGATATATCTTCTAAAATGTTACTTGCAAGTTCAATTTCGCGCGAAGATTCGCCGAGATTCAAATTTTCGCTCGGATCTCGGGCACAGGGAGGAAAAAATGGCTTCAATTGACAACACACCCGTCGTGCATGGCGGCACGATGGATCCGGAAGGAAACACTCTCAACCCAGTCGGTGCCGATGAAAAATCCTGGGGGCCGTTCGCGATCTTCAATATTTGGGCAAATGACGTACAGTCTCTCTTTGGGTATTCCCTTGTGGCATCGCTGTTCATTTCGTTTGGTGTCGGAGGCTGGACTGCTTTCGCGGCTTTGATCACGGCCGGGCTTTTTGTAATGTGGATGGTCAACCTGTCTGGGGCCCCAGGTGAAAAATACGGCATCCCCTATCCGGTCTTGGCTCGCGCCAGCCTGGGAACCCAGGGCGCCAAGCTTCCGGCCGTTCTACGCGCGATAGTCGCGGTGTTCTGGTACGGGGTGCAGGTCTATTTTGCCTCAACGGCTGTAGCCCTGCTGATCCGTTCGATCACGGGTGTGAGTGGCGGGGAAGAAATTCTCGGCCTGACTGGCATTGACTGGATTTCCTTCCTTATTGTCTGGGGCTTCCACATCGTTATCTTCTGGCGGGGCATGAACTGGGTTGAAACTTTCCTGAACATTGCTGGTCCCTTCGTCTATTTGGTGATGATCGGCCTTGTGATAGTGCTTTGGCAGCGTTCTGATGGTCAGCTTCTCTCGGCCACAGCGACGATCTTCGCCAATCCCGAAGGTACTGCTTGGACCGAATTCAAAGGGTTCGTCGCCATCGTCGGTACAATGGTTGCGTATTTCGCGGCCGTGATGATTAATTTCAGCGACTTCTCTCGCTATGCCAAAGACAAGCGGGCGATGAAATTGGGTAACCTTGCCGGCCTGCCTTTCAACATGATCCTGTTTTCGGCACTGGCGCTTCTGACAACTGGCGGTGCTGCAGTGGTCTATGGCGAGGCAATTATCAACCCGACCGAGATTGTCGAACGTACCGACAGCGTACTTCTGGGAGTCATAGCGGCGATGACCTTTTTTGCCGCAACTGTTGGGATCAACCTAGTGGCTAACTTCATCCCGGCGGTCAACGGCATCGCCAACTTGTCGCCTGAGAAGATCAGCTTCCGTAAAGCCGGCTTGATTACATCGATCTTTGCCTTGGTGATTGGCGGGTTCTGGAACAGCTTCATCAGCCAGTTCGGGATCAGCGGTTTCGTAAACACGCTTGGCGCGGTACTCGCCCCGATTTTTGGCATCATGATTGTTGACTACTATGCCCACCGAAAGGAACAACTTAGTGAAGCCGATCTCTACAACATGAGCGGCGGTATCTATCACTATGACAACGGCTGGAACAACGCCGCGGTCAAAGCCTTCGGTATTGCTGCGGTCTTCTCCGTTGCGACAGTCTGGGTTCCATGGTTCTCGGTCCTGTCCGGCTTCAACTGGGTGATTGGCGCGCTCCTTGGCGGTGCAGTTTACAACGCCATCGCCAAGGACCATGTGAAGGTCTGACAATGGCTTGGCCGGTGGAGCGTTGTACTTCGCTGGCCATCCATTTTTTCAGTAAGAGTTCTTCTTTTAGCTCGTTGACGCAGCAGTTATTTTGATTCACCTACTACAACAAAGCCGTCATTCGCTGCAGCGCAGAAGTCTTGCAATTAGGGCTTAAGAGACGCCGTTCTCTGCTCTTCCCGCTAAGGTCGACTGCCAGAAACCCTCTCTTATCAAATCGACCTAAACTGTCCTATGGGCGCTGACGTCAGACATGACAGCGGAAATGTTTCCTGCCCTATGCTGTCTCAACTACAAA
This sequence comes from Ruegeria sp. BI7, assembly GCF_056537925.1. Lineage (NCBI taxonomy): Bacteria > Pseudomonadati > Pseudomonadota > Alphaproteobacteria > Rhodobacterales > Roseobacteraceae > Ruegeria > Ruegeria sp. BI7. The sequence goes on along the minus strand of NZ_JBQFSK010000015.1, from coordinate 35,032 downwards.
CTGCACAAGACCCTCGATAGTTCTTTGGGCGAAGTCACCCCGGCGAAACTCCTCGGTTTCGCCGGAGACTCCAAAGCAAGAAAGTACCGAGCGACAACAGGTATAACTGCTGACGCTCTGCAATCCCCAAAAGGGGCAAGCACCGCTGCCGCGATACATTTAGTATGGAGGCCGCCGATCAGGCCGCCTCGTAGCGGTTGAACACTTCGTGGGTGCCGTCCTTTAGGATCAGAAAGACTGAATAGGCCTCGCGTTCGCTCTCTGGCCCCATACCGGGTGAGCCGAAGGGCATACCGGGAACAGACAGCCCCACCGCATCGGGGCGCTCGGTCAGAAGGCGCCGGATATCTTTTGGCGGTACATGACCTTCTATGACGTAGCCCTCGACCATGCCGGTGTGACAGGAGGCCATCTCCTCCGGGACACCCTTGGTGGCTTTATATTGCGACAATATCTCCCACGAGGCGTTCTGCACCTCCATTTCGAACCCGTCGCGTTGCATGATGTCAATCCAGGAGCCGCAACACCCGCAGTTCGGGTCCTTGAGGACCTGCACCAGTGGTTTGGTGATTGCCAGGGCCGGCGTGGCCAGAGCGACGCCGGAGGCACCGAGGCCAGCCAGGAAGAGGCGGCGGTCGATTGTCAGGGTGGTCATGTCATTTCCTTTCCTTTTCACGCCTGCGGTGTGACGATGGTTCTTGTGACCGAAACCGCGGGCAAGTGTCATGATATGTGTCAAGTGGGCGGTCATGAGCCGCCCTGCATTTGTTCGCTTTCGGTGCGCACCGCCTGCATCTCGCGGATGCGCTCGGGCCAAGTGGATTTGATATAGGCCAGAATGTCCCAGATCTGCTGATCGCTCAGGCTGTCGCCAAATCCCGGCATGCCGCTGGCAAAGTCAGACACGCCACGAGCTTCCAGCGCTGCTTCACCACCCTGTTTGGTGTAGTCAAACAGCAGCGCATCTCCGTGGTGCCAGGTGTGGCCGGTCTCGTCATGCGGCGGAGCAGGCAAGGTGCCGTCCTCATTAGGAACACGCCAGTTGGGCTGCCCTTCCAGTTCAGCTCCGTGGCAGGAAGCACAGAACTCAGCATAAAGCACTGCACCTTCCTCAACATTGGTCGTTCTCGGCTGCACTGGCGGACCCGCCTGCGTGCCTGATGGTGCGAGCCATACGACCGCAGCACCGGTGACGACTATCCCGGCCAGGACAAATGCAAAGATGGTTCCGGTTTTCATTGACTCATCCCCCTTCATGTTCGTCCATCAGATAGGTCGCGATAGCCGTCCGGTCGGCCTCGGTCAGGAAACTTGTGCCGTAAAGCACGACCTCGCCCATGGAACCGCCAAAGACGTCCCCTTCGGGTGTGATGCCGGTGCGCAGAGCATAGGTCAGGCTGGCCACATCCCATCCCCTTTCAGCTAAAGTCAGGTGATCGATGGCTGGTGCTTTCTCATCGCCTGGCAGCGCATCGCTGCCCCTGAAGTGCTCCGTGTCCGATTTCCGCGCGCCGGCGAAGTTGCGTCCCGTATGGCAGGCCGCGCAATGGCTGGCCCCCTCGACCAGTTCGCGACCCCGGTTCCATATCTCGTCCTTACCTACCACCGGCTCTGTCCTTGGAGGCTCAAGATAGGCGGCGCGCCAGAGTTTCAGCCCCCACCGTTGGTTGAACGGAAAGCTCATCTGGCTCGCGCGCGATGATTCTGCGACCGGTGGCACGGTTTGGAAGGCGGCCCAGAGATCGGCAACCTCCTGATCCGAGAAGTTGGCATAGAAAGGATAAGGGAAGGCTGGATAGTAGGCGTGCCCTTCGGGCGAAACCCCCTCGCGGACGGCGCGGGCGAACTGTGCCTGGCTCCAGCCTCCGATCCCGTGGTCAGGGTCGGTGGTGAGGTTCGGCGAATACAACGTGCCAAACGGGGTTTCCAACGCCATGCCACCCGCCAGTGGCGCTCCGCCTTTCGCAAAATCGGTATGACACGCGATGCAGCCGGAAGCGCGGGCCAGATAAGCACCGCGGTCGACATCCCCCTCCAGGGTGATGGGCGCAAGAGGCTGGCCGATCGGCCAGGCCATCAGGCTTGCAAGACTAACTGCGACGATAACAGCGCCAGCCAGCCCCAGACGATAGAACATACGCATCGTCCTGGCCTATTTCTCGACCCGAAAGCGTGTATGGCAGGCCGAGCAGACCTGTCCCATCATGGTGAAAACCCCGTCGACCGGCATCTGCGACAGGTCCATCATATTGGCACCAACACCGGTTCCTATCGTGCTGCCACCCATCATTGAGCCACCCTGACCGCCCATCATATCGCCGACTGCAGGTGCTTCGCCCGCCATCATCAACCCGTTTTCGGAAGCTTCTGCCAATCCGTCTGCCATCACACGCAGCTGATCGGCCAAGGTCGAAAACGCCTCCCAGTCCTGCCAAATTTCTGGCTTCGCCTCGGAGGGTGCATCAAGGCTGCCTTTGGGGAACAATTTGGTCAGCGCCTCACCGGCATGGCGGCTGATATCCTCAGACCGATCGCGCACCACAGCGGTATCATAGTCGACCTGTCCCCGCATCATCGGGGTCAGCACTTTCATCGCCTCTTTCATCACGCCCATGCCGTCCATGCGTTCTTTGACAACGCCGGTAGCTCCGCCATGCGCAAACACCGATTGGCTTGCCACAGCCAGAAGGGACGCAAACACCACGCCCAGCAACAGTTTTTCAGTTTTCATCGGATTTCCCTGTCTGAGTTATCTCATCACGCCAAAGGACGTGTGCGGATACGGATCAGATCAGGATTTTGGGTGGGGGCGGATCAAAATTCGAAACCACCGGGATGCCATTCGTCGCGCACGGAAGACTATACCGTTCACTGCATCCCAATAAATCCGCGTTCAGATTTGACAGTTGGACGATCGCAGGTCCACTGCAAAACGCCCCACCGTGACAATGGCCCTGATGGTCCTTCGCGGAAGGTTCAGTGTGCGTTTGAACCTCGACGGAAACGACCGAGGGCTCATGTTTTCCATGGGCCTCAGCGACACCGCAGGACAAAAGCAAAGCAGCGACGAAAACGCCTGCCGCGACGAACATCAGCCCGATCCATCTGCGACTGTCCAAAAGCACCGCTCAGCACATCCCGTTGTCTTGTTTCAACTCTTCTACCCAGGCGATGATGTTCTCAACCTCCGCGCGGGTCAAGCCTTCGACCAGCGACAACTCGCCGAACCAACACTGAAGCTCGGCCAAGCTTAATAAACGCCCAAATACATTGGTACTCAGCTGCCAATACCACCGAAGTTTCTTCTACGCCTGCCCTCGGCTATGCTTTATCCATGTCAAACACCTCTGAACGACGGCTGGCCGCAATTCTGGCAGCGGATGTGGCAAACTATTCCAAACTCATGGGGGAGGATGAAGCTGCCACATTGACCGCGCTGCGTCATTTTCGAAAAGACATTCTTACACCAACAATTAGTGAGCATGACGGTAAGGTAATAAAAAGCATGGGAGACGGCTGGTTGGTTGAGTTTCCCAGCGTGGTCGGTGGCATCGAGTGTGCAATGGCTGTTCAAAACGAACTGAACGATAGTCCTCGGTTCAAGTTGAGGATGGGGTTGCACAGCGGCGATGTTAGATTTGCCGATGAGGACGTTTTTGGTGATGGCGTCAACGTGGCCGCACGTCTCCAGGACCTGGCCGAACCCGGATCGCTCGTGATTTCCGAAACTGCGCGACGGAGCCTTGATACTAAGCTTTCAGAACATTTCATCTGCCTTGGTTCTCAGAAGCTCAAAAACATCGCGGAACCTTTGGTTGCATATAGTTGGGACATGTCGGCATCAGCCATCCAAAGGTACCTTTTTGAGTTACCGGAACGACCTTCGATTGCGGTTTTGGCCTTCGACAATTTGTCCAGCGAAGCTGATCAAACATTCTTTGCCGAAGGCATAGCTGAAGATGTCATTTCTGCGCTCTCAAGGTTTCACTGGTTCTTCGTGATCTCTCGAAATTCAAGCTTTTCCTACCAAAATCGCGCTGTCGGGACAGAGCAAATCGCCCGCGATCTGGGTGTGCAATACGTTCTTGAGGGCAGCGTTCGAAGGGTCGGCAACAGGGTTCGCGTCTCAGCACAATTGATCGACGCCGTTGCAAACCATTACGTCTGGACCGAGCGATTTGACGGCGTGATTGAAGATATCTTCGATCTGCAGGACGATATCACGCGAAAAATTGTTGGCGCAGTCGCACCTGAATACCTGACTGCAGAAATGCAACGCGCACTACGTAATGAGGTTCCGCGGATGGATGCCTGGGAATTGTCTGCGCGCGCCCATTGGCATATCTCGCAGTTCTCAAAAGCAGACGTAGCCGAAGCCCAGAACCTGCTAATAAAAGCCGTCGAGTTGGACCCGCACAGCTCATTCGGGCTGGCGGACTTGTCATTTACGCATCTGATGCAATGCGTGAACGGCTGGAGTGATGACCCTGAAGCTTCCAATTCCGAGGCGGTAAGACTGGCGCAACGGGCGGTTTCGATGAACGACCGCGACGCGTATGCGTTAGCCCTACTTGGTGCGGCGGATTTGTTTTCAGGCCATCATCAGGACGCCGTAAAGAAGTTGCGGGTCGCTATAGCCCTCAACCCCAACGACCCCCATGCCTACGCTTTGCTTGCCAGATCCCAAGTTTATTTGGGCGACAGCAAAGAAGCACTCACCAACATCAAGGCCGCGATCAGGCTCAGCCCGCGCGATCCTTTGATGGCTTTGTGGTACTCCATTCGCTCGCTGTGCGGGTTTGTTGCAGGCCGGTATGAAGAAGCCATCGTATGGCCGAGGCGTCAATCCGGGTCCAGCCAAACCGCAGCAGTTCTTATCTTGATCTCGCCGTGAACAATGCCATTAGCGGCAAGTTAGATGAGGCGAGGCAAGCAGTTCTCGACCTAAAGGGTCTTGACCCTGGTGCCTCACTTAAATTGGCAGAGCGCACACACCCATTCGCTCGATCGGAGGATCATAAGCGCTATCAACGGGGTTTGCGCGCAGCGGGCTTGAAAAGGTGAACGTGGCCCATAGCGGTCACGCGACCTATGTCTCAAATGCTGCGGTTGCGACCCTCTCCGCTGACATTCGCTGCACCCACGGTATTGTAGACCTGTCGAACTCATAGGTTGCGCAACAGTCTCGACGTATCAGTGACGGCTGTATGAGATCAAGCCGCTTTGCTTAATTAGCAAATACTTTCAATTGGTTGAGTTGCTGGAAAAGGCGCTTAATGTCAATTGCTGGATTTTCTACTGTATTACTTTACCGTGGTTTCAACGAGAACACAGACCAAACTCTTCTGGAGGATGAACCTTGTTAGTAAGGCTGTTAATCGCCGCAATGATTCTGCACTTAGGCCTGAATCCCTCCCTTGTCATTGCGCAGGACAGCCAAACGAAGCCCAAAGTGACCGTGACGACAGCAGAAATGAAGGCGGTATCTTTGACCGAAGTGTTCACCGGCCGGATCGAGGCGTTGAATCGTGTCGACCTGATTGCGCGCGTACCGGGATTTGTGAAGTCCATCAACTTCAAGGACGGCTCAAGCGTTAAAGCGGCGGATGTCCTGATCGAGATCGAACCGGATTCCTACGAGGCGACCGTCACCGAAATTCAGGGACAAATCCAAGCCGCACAAGCGGCAAAAAAACTTGCCGATATCGAGCTTGATCGACAGCAAAAACTCTACTCAACAGGTGATACGCCTGAAGCTGTCGTTCAGAAAGCACAGGCACAGCAAGGTGAGGCCGATGGACATGTGCTAGAGCTGCAGGGCAGCCTCCAAAACGCACAACTTGATCTGTCTTATACAAAAATAACTGCGCCATTTGACGGCAGGATTGGACTGACGGACCTGTCCGTTGGCGCATTTGTCAGCCCGGAGGGCGGAACCCTGCTGTCGCTGTCTAGTATCGACCCCATCCACGTGACCTTTCCGGTAACCGAAGCCGAACTGCTTGAATTTCGCGCGCGCCGGGCAAAGGCGTCCGGCACCGAACCGCTGAAACTGCAGTTGATCCTCGCCGATGGCACGACATACGGTGCAATGGGCAGCATCGAAGTGATTGATACACAGGTGCAATCCGGAACAGATTCCGTTCTGGTCCGCGGTTCCTTTCCCAATCCTGATGGATCGCTAATCGACAATCAGTTGGTGCGGGTCATTGTTACCGATCCCACGCAAGACAAATCTCTGGTGATCCCCGCCAAGGCCTTGCAGAGAGATCAGTCTGGCTTCTTTGTTTTCACAGTCGGAAGCGACGGCAAAGTTGAAAAAAAGCAAATCCAACTCGACCGGACCGAAGGTACCGAAGCCGTCATTTCAGACGGTCTGAGCGAAGGCGATCAGGTTATCACCGATGGCCTGCAAAAGGTCCATGCCGGTGTTGAGGTCAGCATTTCGACACCACAAAATGTCCCCGCAAGCGCCAGCGGGAACTGATCCCATGATCTCGCAATTGTTCATTCGCCGCCCCAGATTTGCCATTGTCATTTCGGTAGTGATCACACTGGCCGGTCTGATCTCGATCACGCAGTTACCAGTAGAACAACTTCCAGACATCGTGCCACCGCAGGTCCAGGTTTCGACAAAGTACCCCGGAGCCGGGGCCGAAGTGGTCGAGTCAACCGTTGCCCAGATCATCGAAGAACAGGTGATCGGCGTCAGTGACATGCTCTATATGAAGTCAACGAGCGGTTCGGATGGCAGCTATAACTTACAGGTCACGTTCGCGCCCGGGACCGATCCGGATATAAACGCCGTCAACGTGCAAAACCGCGTCAGCCTGGCCATGTCCGCCCTACCCGAAGAAGTCACGCGTGCTGGCGTCAATACCAAAAAAAAGTCGTCAGCGCTGCTGCAGGTCGTGGCCATTACGTCTGACGATCCGAAGAATGACGATTTGTTCCTGTCGAATTTCGCAACAATCAACGTTCTGGACAGCATCAAAAGATCCCCCGGCGTGGGTGATGCCACCCTTTTCGGGGAATTGGACTACTCGATGCGCATATGGCTGGACATCGACAAGATGACCAATCTTTCTGTGACTGTTGACGATGTGATCGCTGCGCTCAATGCACAGAATGTTCAGGCAGCAGTGGGGCGTGTCGGCGCGCAGCCGATGGCAAACGATCCAACTTTTCAGCTGAACATCCAGACCCAGGGCCGGTTGAGCAGCATCGCCGAATTCGAAGAAGTTGTCGTGCGCGCCCTTCCCGACGGTTCATTTGTTCTTATCAGCGATATCGCGCGGGTGGAACTAGGTGCAAAAACTCAAGATTCCTTTGCCTCTTTTGACGACAAACCTGCCGCGATGATTGGCATATATCTTGAGCCTGGGGCCAATGCCCTTGATACCTCAAATGGCATAAACAAAGCGCTAACTGGATTGCAGAGTGCCTTTCCTGCCGGGGTCCATTGGAGTGTACCCTACAACTCCGTGACCTTTGTCCGAGCCAGTATCCAAGAGGTCGTGAAAACGCTGATACAGGCATTTGTTCTGGTGGTGATTGTCGTCTTTTTATTTCTGGGCAATCTTCGGATGGCTTTGATCCCTCTCATCGCGGTCCCGGTGTCGCTCGTTGGTGCGCTTACTTTCATTCTCGCTTTGGGGTTTTCGCTCAATACCGTTTCGCTGTTGGCGCTGGTACTTGCAATCGGCATCGTCGTGGATGACGCGATTGTGGTGATCGAAAACGTCGAAAAGGTCATGGGTGAAAATCCGGAGATGTCCGTGCCCGAGGCCACCGGCGAGGCCATGAAACAGATCACGGCCCCCATTCTGGCCATAACCTGTGTGCTTCTGTCCGTGTTTGTACCGGTTGCGTTCATTCCCGGCATTACGGGAACAATGTTCCAACAATTCGCCGTAGCTGTTTCCTTTTCAATGCTGATTTCTGCGCTGAATGCTTTAACGCTCAGCCCGGCCCTGTGCGCGGTGCTGCTGCGCCGTGGGAGCACCCCCAGACGCGGGCCACTTGCCTGGATATCGCGCCGTATAGACAACGCGCGCGATGGCTATACCTATGCGGTCTCAATTCTTGCCCGACGGGTAATCCTGGCTGTTCTACTGCTGGGTTTTGCCCTTTTTGGCACAGGCTGGCTGTTCAAGATCACGCCGTCTGGCTTCCTGCCGGTCGAAGACCAAGGGGCTTACTTTGTAGAGGTCGCACTGCCCGATGGCTCCTCGATCAATCGCACGTCCAAAGTGATGGAGACCGTATCGACCATCATAAAATCCGCGCCGGGAGTGCAGGATGTCATGACAGTCACGGGCTTCAGCTTTGTCGATGGCCTGAACAAGTCGAACAGCGGGTTTGGCATAGCAATCATGCAGCCGTTCGAAGATCGGATCGACCCAGCGTTGTCCGTAAGATCCTCGATCCGGCACGTCCGGCACGAATTTGCCGGATTGGAAGATGCCATTGCCTTTCCCTTCAATCTTCCGCCGATCCTTGGATTGGGTACGGGCGCTGGGTTTGAATTCGAACTTCTGGACCTGCATGGTGCCAATGTTCTGGATCTTGGCGCTACTGCGGCGGGGTTGGTCACAACCGCCAACACCGATCCCAGATTGTCGGGCGTTTACACAACATTTTCCGCTCAGTCTCCAAAGCTGAACCTGGACCTCGATCGCAAAAGGCTGCAGACGCTTGGCGTGAACGTCGACGACCTGTTCCGGGCCATGCAGGTCACATTGGGTGGGTATCATGTGAACGACATGAACCTGTTCGGTCGGACATGGCAGGTCAATTTACAAGCAGATGAGAAATACCGGGCCAATGTCGGAGATATTGCGCGCATTCATGTCCGAAACCGCGACGGAGACATGGTGCCTGTGCGCGCTGTGGCGAAGGTAGAGCTCATTCTGGGTCCGCAGTTGCTGACCCGTTACAATAATTTCCAGGCCGTCACCATTAACGGTGGACCGTCTCCGGGCGTGTCTATGGGCGAGGCCATCGCAGCGATGGAGGAAATTGCAACACAGACCCTGCCAGAAGGCTACAGCTACGATTGGACGGGAACCGCACAGCAAGAGATTGAGGCCGCCGGAAAGACACCCATTGTTCTGGGGCTTGCTTTGCTTTTCGCATATCTCTTTCTTGTCGCACTCTACGAGAGCTGGACGATACCACTTGCTGTTCTATTCTCTGTCTCCTTTGCGATCTGCGGCGCATTGGGCGCACTGCTGTTATTGGGTCTACAGAACAATCTCTATGCCCAGATCGGGCTGGTGGTTCTGATCGCGCTTGCCGCCAAGAATGCAATTTTGATTGTCGAGTTCGCAATGGATCGATACCGGCAGGGTCTGAGCGCTGTTGATGCCGCCATTCAGGGTGCTCGCGCGCGTTTCCGCGCGGTCATGATGACCAGCTTTGCATTCATCGCCGGGCTCTACCCGCTGGTTGTGGCCGACGGCGCCTCCATGCTCGCTCGCCGAGGTGTGGGCACACCAGTGTTCAGCGGGATGATCGCAGCAGCTCTTGTAGGAATATTTGTCATCCCGTCCCTTTACATCATTGCGCAGCGGTTCAGAGAGAAAGTGCACGGCAAAAAGAATATTGGTGGTGACACGAGTGCCCTTTAGGTTAGAGGCGCACACAACTGTATTGACAGGCCGCCGTCATCACAAAAACCTCGTGCAATGCAGGAGCCATCCACAAAGTTCCCCGACGATTTTCATTGATGTCTTTCCTGGCTTGCCGTCGTTTTGGCTGCATTCCGAGGTAATATCCTGAATTTCTGAGAAGCCTCGAAGCCGACGAAAACCCTGCTACGATAATTGCCTCAGCCCCCCGACGCGGACATGGAGGCCGAAACAGCCTTGTTTTGCTTCTGCATTTCTATTCAACTGCAAAGACGTCGGGAAAACTGAAAACAGTGTTTTACCGATGTGCTGGTCTCGCCCAATGGAGAGCGCAAATATGAACCAATCCGACGATCACAGTGTGTCAGAACCGGATGGTACGAAACGGGCACTGGACCGGATCGTCGATGCCATAGACACCATTCCCGAAGGCTTTGCCCTATACGATTCCGATGATCGTTTGGTGTTGGCGAACGAGACCTATCGAAAGATGCTGTATCCGGGACATGAAGATCTGGTGAAACCGGGCATGACATTCGAACAGGTCGTTCGAAAAGCCCTGTCTCTCAACGTGATCTCGGATGCCATCGGTCGAGAAGAAGAATGGCTGGCGCAACGCCTGAAACGTCACGACAATCCGGAAGGCACCCAAATGCAAAGCCGGACATCCGGCGGTTGGATCAAGATCAGCGAGCGCAAGACCCGTCACAACGGAACGGTCGCTATCTACAGCGATGTCTCGGAACTGAAGAAGGTCGAAGCCCGCAATGCCGAGCTTGCCCAGATTCCAGAGGAAAACCCCAATCCGGTAATGTGTATCGGCAGTGACGGCAAGTTGCTCTTTGCGAACAAGGCCAGCGATCCCTTGCTGGAAGCTTTGGGTCTAAAAGTCGGGGCGGACGTTACTGAGGACTGGTTAGCCCGCGTCAAGAAGGGGCTGCAGGAAGACGAGCGACATGACTTTGAATGTCACGCCGATGGCATGGTCTACGCGTTGCTTCTCTGGCCGGTACCGGACGCCAAGCACGTCAACCTCTACGGGCGGGACGTCACGCAACTTAAGCAAGCCGAAAAGCGGATGCGCGAATTAGCGCGAATTCCCGAAGAGAACCCCAACCCGGTCATGCGCATCACCGATGAAGGCAAACTGGTTTATGCCAATAAGGCAAGCGCTCCATTGATCGAAGCATTGCAGCTTAAGGTTGGCGACCGTGTAGGAACAGGTTGGCGCAAGCGTGTTGCCAAAGGTTTGCACGAGGATCAACGGCAAGATTTCGAATATGAGGCCGGTGGCCTCATCTATGCGCTTCTGCTGTGGCCGGTTCCAGAGGGCGGTTATGCTAATATCTACGGCCGCGATATTACCACCCAAAAGCAAGTGGAAAGCGAACTGCGTGTGGCAAAAGATATCGCTGAATCTGCCAATAAGACCAAGAGCACGTTCCTTGCTAACATGAGCCACGAACTTCGCACGCCTTTGAACGCGATCATCGGATACAGTGAGTTGATGCTCGAGGAGGCTATCGACCAAAATGATGAGGCAAACCTGAGCGATCTCCGAAAAATTCAATCTGCTGGGAAACACCTGCTGGCGCTGATCAACGACATTCTGGACCTGTCCAAAATCGAAGCCGGCAAGATGGAGTTCAATCTGGAAACGTTCGACGTTTTCCAGATGGTCAAGGACGTCGATACCACGGTGCGACCCTTGGCCGAGAAGAATAGTAATATCCTTGAGATAGCGTGCCCCGAGGACGTTGGCGAAATGGTCTGCGATCTGACAAAGGTGCGTCAGGCACTGCTCAACCTGCTTTCCAATGCTTGCAAGTTCACAGAAAACGCGACGATCACTCTGTCGGTTCGTCGATCGAATGAACCAGATCAACTGGATTTTACGGTGATCGATCAGGGCATCGGCATGTCGCCTGAACAAGTCGACAAAGTCTTTGACGCATTTACACAGGCGGATTCGTCCACGACGCGTAACTATGGTGGTACCGGCTTGGGACTGTCGATCACCAAAGTCTTCTGTGAGCAGCTGGGCGGTGATATTCACTGTACTAGTTCTCTAGGCAAAGGGTCGACTTTCACCATTCGTCTGCCGCGTATCTGCTGCGACCCATCAACAGATCTGTCACGGGACGCGGGGTATTCCGAGGACGATCCAAACGGCGATCCAAACGCTCCACTGGTTCTGCTGGTGGATGACGACCCGACGGTGCATGACCTTTTGGGGCGTCGGCTGCGCAGAGAGGGATACCGTGTACTTGCCTCGACAAGGGGCGATAATGCGTTGGAACTTGCCCGAAAGACCAAACCAGACGCCATCACGTTGGATGTGTTCATGCCTGAGATTGATGGCTGGGCTGTATTGTCTAAACTGAAAGACGATCCGGAGCTGGCAGACATACCGGTCATCATGCTGACATTCGCAGAGGACCGCACCCGCGGATTATCCCTGGGGGCCAGTGAATACCTGAGCAAACCCATCGATACCGTCGAACTCCTGAACGCGCTGAAGGAGCATTGTCCGGCCCTGCCAACCCCTCGAGCCTTGGTCGTGGAGGACGAGGCCACAACGCGCGAATTGATCTGTCGCGTCCTGAGCAAGGAGGGCTGGAAAGTTGAGCAGGCAATCAACGGGTTGGACGCCCTTCAAAATCTTTCCAAATCCGTTCCGGACGTCATTCTGTTGGATCTCATGATGCCTGAGATGGACGGGTTCGAATTTCTGGCGGGGATGAGAAAAAACCCGAACTGGAAGGACATACCCGTCATCGTCGTCACCGCGAAAATCCTGTCAAACAAGGACCGCGCGCGGTTGAGTGGATCGGTCGAGACACTGATTAGCAAGGACGGGGATGAAATCGAAACAATCTTGAACCAGTTGAACGATGTCCTGGTTGCGTCCCGGCCTGCGCCCACAAAGGAAACATAAACTGTGAATGGCGGGCCGGAAACCGAAGCACAACACGCGCAGGCCGTGTGGCTGGCGAATTTGCGCCAGAACCTGATCTCTCCGGTCAGTGCCATCGTCGGTATAAGCGAACTGCTTCAAAGCGAAGCCGGGAATCTAAAGCTGGTTGAGTCTGCTTCGGATCTGTCTCGGATTTCCCAGGCAACGACCGAATTGAACGCTTTGGTCGACCAACTTTTGCACCCGGACATGGCCCTGAGGCTGACGGCCAGTGGCGATGAGGGCATGAATCGGTTGCGCCATGATCTGCGAACCCCGATGAACGCGATCAAAGGCTACAGCGAGATGTTGCTGGAGGATCTGGATGACCTGAATGCAGGGCATTTGAAAGCAGATTTGCTTGGGCTTCTCGAACATTCCGACGCTCTTCTACAACAAATCGACCAGCTTGCGGCTTTGTCCGACGACCCGGCGAGCGCAGCATTTGAAGTCCCTGATGCACCGATCGAAACCGTCGCAATGTTCGCAAATCTGGTACAGAGTATGCAACCTCTGGCCCCAATCACCGATACCGCTGCACTCACCGGCAACATCCTTGTCGTTGATGATGTCGAGGCCAACCGGGATTTACTTGCCCGTCGATTAGAACGGGATGGACATCGCGTCTGGTCCGCCGACGGCGGGTATACCGCCTTGGAAATAATGTCCCGTCATCCATTCGATCTGGTTCTGCTTGATCTGATGATGCCGGATATCAATGGTTTTGACGTTTTGGCCCGATTGAAAGCAGATGACACCCTACGTGATATCCCCGTCATTATGATCTCAGCTCTGGATGAGATCGAAAGCGTCGCACGGTGTATTGAGGCCGGAGCCGAGGACTACCTGCCCAAGCCATTCAACCCCATTCTGTTGCAAGCCCGGATCAGCGCGGCGCTGGAGAAAAAACGCTGGCGGGAACGCGAACGCCATTTTCTTGAGCAGGTGGAAACGGAGAAACAAAAGTACAAAGACCTTCTGCACAGTATTCTGCCACAACAGATCGTGACACGCCTGAATGGCGGTGAGACCACAATCGCCGATCGCTACAACGACGTTACGGTCCTCTTTTCCGATATCGTTGGATTTACACAGATGTCGGCCAATCTCCCACCGTCGCACGTGGTGTATTATCTAAATCGGATTTTCTCGGATTTTGACAGGGCAGCGAGGGAACTGGGCGTCGAAAAGATAAAGACAATTGGCGATGCGTACATGGTCGCCGCTGGGGTGCCAAACGGTCGTGAAGACCATGCCGAAGTGATCGTCGAAATGGCTCTAAGGATGCTCGATAAGGTCGAGGCGCTGAACCTTGAAACGGATTACCCAATGCACATCAGGGTTGGAGTGCATAGCGGGCCGGTGGTTGCAGGAATAATTGGATCGCACCGTTTCCTGTACGATGTCTGGGGGGACACGGTTAATTTTGCCAGCCGACTTGAATCAACCGGCGCGCCGGGCCGGGTACAGATATCCGACGCCACTGCCAAACGGGTTGAGCATCGCTTTGAAGTTTCTGAACCCGTCGACACAAGGATAAAAGGCAAGGGTCAAGTCAGAACCTATTATGTCACGCAACGCAAAACTGCTGTGGACTGAGCGGTTCTTCGTCACGTCGCAGGTAGCAATTTTTCCATTTTTTCCAGCAAACGGCTAAGCTCAACAGGTTTGGTATCGAAGTCGTCGCAACCTGCATCCAGGGCTTTCTCCCGATCACTGGCCATCGCATGCGCGGTGAGGGCAACCACTGGGATCGTCGCAGTCTCGGGCGCTCCCTTGATACGCCGTGTAGCCTCCCACCCATCAATTTCAGGTAAGCTCATGTCCATCAAAATGATGTCCGGAATTTCGCTTCCCGCCATGGAAACGCCCTCCAAACCGTCCTTTGCGGTAATGACATGAAACCCTTTGCGCGCCAATCTTCGCGAAAGCATATCGCGATTCATTTCGTTGTCTTCTATCAACAGAACCTTAGTCAAAATTCCCCCTTGCACCTTCGCGTGTTTTGATTGTCGAATAGTTCAGTCCGCATCGCGACAAATGTTCAAAAGCGCAGTCTGCTGCAGGCCATGCAAACCTATTCGGTCGGTGCATTCTTTCATCTATTATATATCAAGCAAAGAATATTTGGCTGACTAAGGTCGCCGAACGTTCTCTATGCCAAAAGATGAACATGATCTGGACGGTGTGTTGAGCGGCGTTCCGCTTTATGAACTACGGGGGAAGTTCTCTTGATAGTTGGCTTTGCGGCCTTCGGGTTTCTTGCGACAACGCATAGGATCAGGTGGCGGTTGGGTTAGAACCGGCATACAGTTCTGCGTTTAATCCGAATGTCCGCTCAGCTAAAATAAGACCCCTCAACTTGAGCCCGCAGAGAACGTCAGTTTCCCGCCCGACTTGCAAGGGGTCGCCGTCGCGATCCGCCAGCAGCTGCCGTGCGAGCACCCATAGCGAATTCACGCCTTGTCCCGCTCACCGGCCATCTGAAACTTGGTTTTGAACGTCCGGAATCTGCGGTTCGCGACTTGCTGCATTCGCGATATACCGAAGCGTGATCAAAGGCGGCTTCCTAATTGTTCGGTTAGAAAATCGTGGATTCTAGAGTCTCAAAAATTCAAACCTATAAGTAATTGATTTTATTGCAACCGCAGTCTCACCATTAAGGTGATCCGACAAGAATTGTCGGAGTACGTAAATAATGGGACTGAATTAGTGAGACTCGCCTGCCATTGAATTCAACACCTTGAGATTTTTGCGCTTTGAGAGTGTTTCGACGGTTCAAGCGCTTCAATTCGACGTAAAATAGTAAGCCAATGAGCCTCTTCGCAACCTGGAAACCGGCGCAGTGTGTGTTACTTGGGCGTGATTGATCAGCAGAATATCCTGCCTCAGCGTTCGGCCCAAAGCCGACCTCCAGCCGCCAACCGAGATGCTGCGGTCGCAGCTCGCTTTACCGCCATTCGCTGCACTAGCGAAAAAGGAGGCCTGTCGAACTCTCGAACTGCAGGCACTGCTGCAACTGGTATTATCTGATGAACATTCATTTAGGTAAGGATGGGCCGCGCAGCGATTTGTCGATAGCTATAACTGTTACTCGGCAAGAAGATACAACTTCAATTGCAGGCGCCCCTAGGACGTCACAAAATCACTAAGGACCTTAGGCATCTCATCGGGAAGATTGTTAGCCTCCCCAGGTTCGGTTTCGATCTCAAATAAAGGTCGTATTTGAATGAAATGTTAAGTTACGCTACTTCGCGCCTAATTCTCTGTTTTTGTCCCTCTGAAAGGTTTGTTCTCACACAAAAAAGTGCATCCATCGAAATGAAAAAGTAGCAAGTAAGGGCGACTTGCAACAATAGGTTTGCCATGAAGCTCTAGAACCATCACCTTAATCAGCCAATTATGCCTGGTACCAACTTGACAGCTATCCGACATGTCGCTCTGATGAAGAGGGAAAGTATTGGGGTAGAGCTCAACATGCGTGAATTTTATAGCGGTTTTCCGCGCGAATGCGGGATGTTAGTTCTTAGTCGCTCGGAGAAATTTTCGCTCTACGCTGGCTCACATGACAAATCACATTATGTAAAGGCGGCTTCGTGACAGGTGTGATGAAGGCCTATGTCAGATTTGTGGACCGTGCCAACAGGACGATTGGGCGGGTCATCATGTATGGCATTTTTCTTATGATGGCGATCCTGCTGTATTCCTCTGTGTCCAAGACCTTCTTTGTCCCCTCGCTCTGGACCCTTGAAATGGCACAGTTTGCCATGGTCGCTTACTACATCCTTGGCGGTCCTTATGCGATGCAGATGGGTGCGAATGTCCGGATGGACCTGCTGTATGGAGAATGGACAGACCGCCGAAAAAGCCAGGTTGACGTGCTGACGGTGCTTTTTCTGATCGTGTATCTGGCCTTTTTATTGTGGGGAGGTTGGGACAGTTTGATGTACTCGTTCCAATATGGCGGCGAGAGGTCCTCGTCCGCGTGGCGCCCCTATATCTGGCCCATCAAAACGATCATGGTGGTTGGCATTCTGCTGATGCTGTTGCAGTCAATCTCGGAACTGTTCAAAGACATCTTGCGGTTGCGAGGACATGATATGGGTCCGAAAGATGATGAGCCGGTGCATATGGCCCCCGAAGACCTTGAAGGGGGACACCGCGGGTGAGCTATGAATTGATAGCCGCGCTCATGTTCTCGACCATGATGCTGATGCTGTTAACCGGGCAGCGTGTATTCGGGGCTATCGGGTTCGTAGCAGTGATTGCCGCCTTTTTCCTGTGGGGCGACAGGGGGGGCTATGATCTGGGGTTTGCGGCAGCGATCAAGGTCATGCGCTGGTACCCCCTGCTTACGCTGCCGATGTTCATTTTCATGGGATACGTTTTGTCGGAATCCCGGATCGCGGATGACCTGTATCGTATGTTCCATGTCTGGATGGGCGGTCTTTCCGGCGGGCTGGCTATAGGCACAATCGGTCTGATGGTTCTGATCTCAGCCATGAACGGATTGTCCGTTGCAGGTATGGCGATTGGAGCGACAATTGCTTTGCCCGAATTGCTGCGTCGGAACTATGACAAGCGTATGGTGACGGGGGTCATACAGGCCGGTTCATCCTTGGGAATTCTCGTGCCGCCTTCCGTTGTGTTGGTCCTTTACGCAATGATTGCCCGTCAACCGGTCGGGCAGCTTTGGCTGGCAGGCGTTATTCCCGGTTTGATGATGGCCACGTTGTTCATAATCTACATCGCTATCCGCTGTCGCCTGAACCCATCGCTCGGCCCTGTGATGAGCGCCGAAGAACGCGCGCAGGTCACCTGGAGCGAAAAACTCCGCCTGCTGGGGGCTGGTCTGCTGCCCATAGGCATCTTTGCGGTGATGATGGTGCCCTTCGTGAATGGCTGGACCTCACTGGTCGAAAGCTCAGCCTTGGGGGCAATCGCGGCCTTGATGGCGGCGGTTCTGAAACGCCGCATGACGTGGCAGGTCTTTGAGACCTCGATCAAACAGACGCTTGGAATTACCTGCATGTTCATGTGGATCATCCTTGCTGCCCTTGCCTTCGGCGCGGTTTTTGACGGGCTGGGCGCGGTCAAGGCGATCGAAAACCTGTTTACGGTGCAGCTTGGTCTGAACCCGTGGATCATCCTGATCCTGATGCAGCTCAGCTTTCTGGTGATGGGTACGTTTCTGGATGACACCGCCATGCTGGTCATCGTCGCTCCGTTATACGTGCCGCTGGTCGGTGCGCTGGGGTTTGATCTGATATGGTACGGTGTCCTCTACACGATCACATGTCAGATCGCCTATATGACCCCGCCTTTTGGGTACAACCTGTTTTTGATGCGGGCCATGGCCCCGCCAGAGGTGACGATTGGAGATATTTACAGGTCCATCATACCGTTTGTGGCAGTGATGGCATTGGCTTTGGGATTGGTGATGGCCTTCCCAGACATCGCATTGTGGCTTCCGGGCATCGTCTACGGAAACTGAGCACGTAAAGAACGAGAAACCGGGTTAACCGGATCAAGTTCAATGAAAAGCACAGGAGAGGAAGACCATGACTACAAGACGTAGATTTTTGCGGACCGCCGCTTTGGCCGCGCCCGCGACGCTTGCTGCACCGGCTATAGTAAAGGCGCAGGCCCCCATCAAATGGCGGTTCCAGACCTATGCCGGAGGCGCGTTGGGCGAGCATGTGACCAAGCCTGCAATTGACTACATCAACGCCAATGCCAACGGCGAGCTGGAAATCGAGCTGTTCTTCGCAGATCAGATTGTACCCACGGGCGAGCTGTTCCAAGCGCTTCAGCGCGGAACAATCGACGGGGTTCATTCGGACGATGACTCGATGGCGTCACCGACACCGCTTCGCGTCTTTGGCGGGTACTTCCCCTTCGCGACAAAGCACATTCTCGACGTGCCGGTTTTGTTCAATCAATACGGGTTGGCGGACATTTGGCGCGACGAGTATGCCAAAGTTGGCGTTCAGTGGTTGTCTGCAGCTGGGCAAGACCCGTGCAACTTCAACACAAAGAAGGAAATTACATCGGTTGCTGATCTGGATGGGCTAAAACTATACACCTTCCCAACCGCTGGTCGGTTCCTCGCCAAGTTTGGCGTCGTGCCGGTGAACATTCCCTACGAAGACGCGGAAGTCGCCGTACAGACCGGAGAGCTTGACGGCATGGCGTGGTCCGGCATTACCGAGGATTACACGGTTGGTTGGGCTGATGTGACGGACTATTTCCTGACCAACAACATCTCGGGCGCGTGGATCGGATCTTGGTTTGCAAACCAGGAGCGTTGGGCAGAGCTACCGGATCACCTCAAATCCATCGTGATGGCGGGTATCGAAGCAGGTCACACCTATCGCAATCAATGGTATTGGGGCGGAGAAGCGGCACTGCGCGCAAATGGCGATAAGCTGGAATTGCGATCAGTGCCAGCGTCCGAATGGGCCGAGGTTGAGAATGCAGCCAAAGAGTTCTGGGAAGAAATTGCCCAGGAAGGCGAAGTGCATGAGAAAATCGTTGGAATTTTCCGAGAATACAACAGTGTGATCAACCAAGCCGGTGCGCCGTACAACTTTGAGTGATACGCTTAGAAGTGGCCTCTGACAGGGGCCACTTCAAATTCCTTTTTTTAGTATTGTGGCAGCCAGATTAAATATCGGAGCATTTTCTAACTGAAGGCGTTGCCATGCAAGTTGCAATCAGTGTCAGTCAGGCCAGTAGAATTGTCTAAAATGCCGCGCCGAGTTTTCACCACTCGTCGAGAATGCGGTAGTTAGTGCCTGACCATCGGTCAATGGTGATGCGACTGTGAAGCACCCGTTTCCCTAAAGACCTGTTCAGAAAACCTTAGTATAGCGAACCGTTTTCCAAGTACGGTGATCTGATTGGTCGCCCCGTTGGCACTTCGGCGAGACAAAACCGCGCCGTTGTTTGCAATTGGTTATTAGGGAGGAGTTCAGCATGACGGACATTTCAGTAATAGGTCTTGGGTCCATGGGTACAGCGCTTGCCCGAGCTCAAATGAAAGCAGGCCGATCTGTAACTGTTTGGAATAGGACACCTGAGAAAGCGACCGCTCTTGGTTCCGAAGGAGCAACTGTGGCGGCCACTGTTTCTGAGGCGATATCTGCCAGTCCTGTAACGATTACCTGCGTAAAATCGCACCCGCAGACAATAGAAATCTTGTCCAATGCGGCTAATTCGCTGCCCAACAAGACCATAATCGAACTCTCAACTGGAGGCGCAGAGGATGCTGAAGACTTAGCGCAACTCGTGGAAAACGCTGGCGCCTCGTGGATGGTTGGCATCATCAATGCTTATCCGCATATGATCGGAGATAAGGATACCGTCCTGTCGGTCGTTGGAACCGAAGAACAGTGGAAGATCCACGGTCCAATCATTAGGGATTTGGGCGGAAGCTCTGTCCATGTGGGTGACCAAGCCGGAATGCTGGCTGCACTCTTTGCGGGACTTTTTACAGTTCGCCAAGGTTTCATGTGGGGAATGATTTACGGAGCGCTGGCAGCGAAGAAAGCAGGTATCCCGATGCAAACCTTCTCTGATCTTGTGCCCATATCTATGGGAATGATGAAACCCTATTACGACTACTTTGCCGCGACAGCGCCTCAAGCCACCTATGACAACCCACCAGCCTCGATGAGTACTTACGCCGCAGCTTTGGAAGATGTTCTCGCAAGTTTTGAGGCTCTAGGCGCCCGGGATGAATTGCCCCGACTGTTTGTTGAGATGGCACAATTGGGTATGGATCAAGGGCTTGAAGACAAGGCTCTCACTGCGATAATCGACGTCCTTGCGCAAAAACAATAAATTGTCGCAACGATGGAGCAAACCGCGATTTCTGCTTTGGGCTCAATACGGACCTCGGACCGAACGCAGCATCCGGACGGCAGACGTTACTCACATGTACCGAAACGGCCCATTGAGGATTTTGATCTGAAGCCGCACAGCTGCGTCGCAGCAACTGCAATGCGGACGTTCGTTTCATATCGGTCAGTGAATTGTCACTGCCAACGCAGCGTGCTTTTAGGTATCCGAATGGCCAACCTGATGTGCGTCGTAGCTTGCTTCCAGTTCTCCTCTCAGAAACTGTCCAAACTTCAGGGGATCGAATCTCGCAGTCCCTGTCCCAGGGAGCGGCGCGATTTCAGCAGAGACATGTGGGTCGAAGAAGAACGGTACGGAATAGCGCTGTTGTCCAGTCGCATTGATAACCCGGTGCGGGGTGGACAACAACTTTCCGTTGGAGAGTCGGTGCAGCATATCGCCTACATTGACCACGAAGGCATTGTCGATAGGCGGTGCATCCACCCAATGACCCTCAGGCGTCTGGACTTGCAAACCACCAACATTGTCCTGTGCGAGCAATGTCAGACATCCAAAGTCCTTGTGGGGTGCAGATCCGTAAAGATCACCCAAAGCCTGTGGCGGTTGTGGTGGATAGTGGAGTAGGCGCAGCCAAATCGTTGGCGTCTGGAATGCACTGAGGATCGAACGATCCGCGGCGCCAATAGCGTCAAGGGCAAGACCCATGAGTTTGTAACCCAGGTTTGTCATCGCGTCGGCATAAGCCTCGCAGGCCTCTCGGAAACCTTCCAGAGCAGGCCATTGATTTGGTCCGGACAGATAGACGGCAGGGTCGACCTCTGCATCCTCGCGCATCATCATGAACGATGCGGACTGATTGGGTTTAGTCACCTTGGCCAGGTCAGAGTTCACGTCCGTGGAGGTGTTGATCGCGATGTAGCCACGATGACATTTATTTAGTGCAATTGCCTGTTTTTCGATCTCCGGCAGTGCATGAAATTCCGTCGAGGCGGCAAACACGGCAGCGCGCAAGTCAGGATCAACGCCGTGATTAACAACATAGCCAAATCCGGTTTTTCCATAGGCTTCGGCGAATTCCAAGGCGAGGTTGGACGTATCCTCTCCATTGATCAGCGGTGCAAGATCAAGCACCGGGATTTCAGTGAATTCAGTCATCTGAGGTCTCCAAAATTGTTTTATTGGCTAAGTCACAAATGGAAGACCAGCTATCCGGCAAAACGTTTTCGGCGATGAGCGCTGTGGCGCTCTAAGACGACAAGATGGAGAAACTTGGGCATATGCTGCAAGCTATGATAGACTAATTCTTCGATCAATCCATAACCACCGCGACCGGCCCAGGGCCAATTTCTAAGATCTCGGGGACTTTCGCGTTGCAACTTCGCAAGACAAGTCACTTGTACTCAATTCCGCATTTTCTCGTTCTGAATCTCCAAACCAGACGGCTACTGAGGCCGATGTTTGTGAAGCAATGGCCCATCCGATAGTATCAGACAGCGTTCAAGCAGAAGTACCAGTTGGGAAACGACGGGAGGTTTAACCACGCTGGTAGATTGGAGATATATCTTCGTATGGCTCAATACCCTATCTTATGGTCGTTCCGTCGCTGCCCATACGCCATAAGGGCCCGTCTCGCATTGGCGAGTTCACGAGTCACAGTCGAGCTGCGCGAGATTCTTTTGCAGGACAAACCTGAGGCTTTCTTACAAACATCCCCGTCCGGAACAGTGCCCGCGCTTCGACTTCCAGACAAAGTAATAGATGAAAGCCTGGAAATCATGATTTGGGCGCTTCAACAAAATGATCCGCAGCGACTTTTGGATATGCCTCAAGAAGGTTGGGGCCTAATCGCGGCAAATGATGGCCCATTCAAGGATGCATTAGATCACACAAAATACGTCGTGCGGTATCCGGACTTAGACGTCCAAAAGGAGCGCAGGAAAGCGGCGAGCTACTTGCTCAACCTCGACGAGCGGTTAGTCGGGAGGGCCTGGCTTTTTGGAGATCGCCCCACTCTCGCCGATTTGGCGATTCTACCATTTGTTCGCCAGTTTGCGCATATAGACCGGGCGCGGTTTGACGCACAGGAGTGGCCGAATTTAGTGGCGTGGCTAGATCAATTCCTGGACAGTGAAGTATTTTTGCTAGTGATGCGAAAGTACACAACTTGGTCAGAAGGCGATGCTCCGATTTGGTTCAACGGCTGAGCCGACACGTCGCATCACAGCCCAATCCAGACTTTAGACCGGGGGTCGCATTGCCGCGAGGGGGGCAAAGCTGCCGTTGGTCCACAGCGCAGTATTTCCATGGTCAGCATGTTCGAAATGCGGGCTTGCAGGACATTCGATTTGAACGGGATACTTATCGAAAACGAATGCTCTAGACTCAAGGCCGGCCTACTACAAAGTTTGGCACTATCCCCGCCTTCTTGATCGCTGCTTCAACATCATGCCCTGCGAAGAATCCATATCCTGAAATGAGTGCCGAATCTATGCCAGCGCTGGATGCGCCCAGAATGTCGGTGTGCAGGCTGTCGCCAACCATCAGAACCCGGGACCTGTCGATGTGCCCGAGACGTTGGAAAGCAAGATCATAGATGTTGGCGAAAGGCTTTCCAAAGAACTGAGGAACAACACCTGTCCGGTCTGCCAGCCTGTGCGCGAAAAGACCGGGCTCTTTTGAAAACCCGTATTCGCGGGGCGCGACGATATCAGGGTTGCCGACCATTACCGGACGAGGCCGTTCAAGCAAGGCAGTCTCTAGCATAGCTTGACGCGATTCAGTCCAAACCGCTGATCCTATCATTAGAAACCCGTCAACGGTTTCGTAGGGCTCCGGGTCATCCTCGAGGTAGGATAGTTTCAGCTCTTCCAAATCGCGAAGACCGGCGCTGGGGGTCGCCATCAAGCCCCAATGCAACCCACTTTGACCGTTTATTTCTGATAGCAACGTGGCCCGGCTGGTGATCACGTCTCGGGGCGCGAAGTCATAACCAAGCCTAGAATATTTTTCCAACAGAGTTGTGTGAGGAAACCCAGCAGCATTTGAAACGACCAAAACACGTTTGCCGGCGGCTTTCAGCGACCTGACCCGATCCGGTGTATCCGGGATTGCCGTGTCACCTATATTAAGAACCCCGAAGGCGTCGAGGAGGAATACATCGAACTCATGAGCTATGTCATCGAGCGTTTCAACCTGACGATATGTCACTTCAGTAGGTCTGGCTTCCGGAAGGCGATGTCGTACAGCTTCATAGGCATCAAAAGCCTCCTGCGCAGAGAACCCGGTCAAATGATCGCCCCTCGAACTTTTGCCGAGACCCATTCGCTGATCAAAACCGCGACGAGAATTACAATCAGGATAAGGCTGACCTGTGGCCAAGCCAGAACGTTGAGCGAAGCTGACAGTTGCAATCCAATACCTCCGGCGCCAACCAGGCCCAGAACCGTGGACTCGCGGATATTTATGTCCCAACGAAAAACGGCAATGCCTGCAAAAGCGGGCAGGATCTGTGGAACAATCCCGTAAGCCATGACCTGCCAGCGCGACGCACCGGTCGCCGTGATCGCTTCGACCTGAGTGTGATCAATTTCCTCTATGGCTTCATACAGAAGCTTTGCGCAGAACCCGATTGAACGGATGGCAATTGCAATTACACCAGCAAAGACGCCTGGGCCAATAATTGCGATCAATAGAAGCGCCCAGATCAGCGAGTTGATAGAGCGGGTCGAGACAATGATCAACAAAGCTATGGGTCGAATGACTAATGTCGACGGTGTGGTGTTGCGCGCGGCCAAGAAGGCAACAGGCACTGCCATGCACAAGGCGATGATTGTACCTAGGGTGGCGATGTTCAGCGTATCCCAAATCGGGCGGCCCAGTTGTGTGATGTAATCCCATTTGGGAGGCGTTGCGCGGGTCCAGATATCGTTGGCAATGCGGGGGGCATCCCAAACGAAAAACCAGGTCGTCGATTCCGAGATGAACTGCCAGCAATAAACAAAGACAGCCACACCCAAAAGCCAGCCAAACCAGCGAACAAGACTTTGACCCGTCGTCCGTCTGCGCCAGATTTGCGTATCGTTTTGTTCAAGAACAGGCATTACTGAACCCTCGCGCGGATAATTCCCGAAAGGTATTCAAGTGCCATGACGATCCCGATGATCAGGATGAGAATGGCCGCCGCTGTGTCGTACTCATATCGATCGAACGCAGTGTTCAACGTCGCGCCAATCCCGCCGGCACCGACCAGACCAAGAATTGCACTTTCTCGGAAATTGATGTCGATCCTGTACATGGAAAGGCCCACAAGTCGCGGCATAACCTGTGGCTGAACGCCATAGTTGATCCATTGCGGCCAACGCGCACCAGAGGCCTTGATCGCCTCGGCCTGAACCTTGTCCATCGCTTCGATGTCTTCGGCCAAAAGTTTTGAGAGAAATCCGATAGTGGCGAAGGAAAGGGTTAGAAATCCGGCCAGCGGACCAAAACCGAAGATAGCCACCAGCAAAATGGCGACGATGATTTCTTGCAAGGCTCGACTGATGGCAACAATGCCCCGGCAAATCATGTAGACTGGCAAAGGGGCGATATTTCGTGCCGCGCCCAACCCTATTGGGATCGAGATCAAGATACCCACGACCGACGCAGCCACGGTCATAATGATACTCTCCAGAAGACCGCTCCAAATGTCTGACCACCGCGAAACGAAGTCCGGGCTGGTAAACGCAAGTACAAATGCCCACCCCCGATCCAGCCCTTCATAGACACGGCCCCAATCAACATCGATGGTCATGAAAGCCGCGATCAGGTAGGCGAAAAAGCCCAAGATCAATGCCCAGCGGAGCAACGGCTTTTTTACAAAGGCAGGTTTACGCCAGCCTTTTCCCAGCATGTCGTCTAACTCTCGATGGCTCATTCTGCAGCCTCGATATCTTCATCTTCGTCCACTTTTTCGATGGTCGCTTCCCAGTCTTCCTCGCCATAGATTTCAGTCAGCTTTTCGGGGGTAAGGCCTGTTGGAAGACCATCATAAACGATTTCGCCAAAGCGGAGGCCCACGACGCGAGGAACGAACATCTGGGCAAGCGCCACGTCATGGATATTGATGATCGCCGCCAATCCGCGCTCCTGACACAGCTCGGTTATTAGTCGCATGATCTGACGGCTGGTTTTCGGGTCGAGCGATGCTGTTGGCTCGTCGACCAGCAGCAATTTTGGGTTTTGAATCAGGGCGCGGCAGATGCCGACTCTTTGGCGTTGCCCCCCTGACAACTCGTCGGCGCGTTTGTCAGCCATGTGTAACAACCCCACCCGATCAAGCAGGCGGAAAGCCTCGTCAACGTCCGACTGCGGATATCGCCGTAGGAAACTGCGCCAGAATCCCACATATCCCAGCCGTCCCGACAATACGTTTTCCATCACTGTGAGGCGTTCTACCAAGGCATATTCCTGAAAGATCATGCCCATTTCGCGGCGCGCTTTACGTAGAGCGCCCGATCCGAGTTTGGTCAGGTCCACATCATCCAAAAGGACACCACCGCTTGTGGGTTCGACCAAGCGGTTAATACAGCGGATCATGGTCGACTTGCCTGCACCCGAGGGTCCGATCAACGCAAGCACCTGTCCTTTGGGCACCTCAAGATCGATGGCCTTTAGCGCCTGATCTCCGGTCTTGTATGTTTTCGTCAGCTTTTGAAGACGCAGCATAAAATGCCCCAGATTAGGTTGAATAACGGGCCCTTTCGGGCCCGCAGTATTGGCCAAGGGTCACTGGCAGGCGTAGGAGACGCCATTTGCTGCGTCAATTTTACGAATGACATCCCAGAATTCCTGATAGGTCATTTCAAGAAACTGGCCTTCGTTCGACTTCGAGAATTCAGCTTCAAGTGTCGTGCCCTCCCAGTCAAAATTGAAGAAAGCATTGCGGATTTTCTCCTGCAGCTCGGGCTTCAGGTTGTAAACGGTGCCAAATCCTGTGGTCGGGAAAGTCTGCGATTTATAGATCGTAACAACGTCGTCTTCGTTGATGACATCACGCAAGATCATCCGTGATTTTACCGAATTTGCAATCGAAGCCGCCAGGTAATCCTTGTTGGCCACGCCCAAGATCGAGTTGTCATGCTTGCCCGAATAGACAGGTTCGAAATCGCGTTCCGGCAGAAGATCAAAGTCGCTCTTCAAAATTGCTGATGGCGCTTTGAAACCTGAGTTGGATGTGGGGGACGTAAAGGCCAGTTGCTTGCCTTTGATGTCCTCAACCTTTTCGATGCCCGAACCAGGAAAGGTAATAATCTCCATCTCATAGCCAAAATTACCGTCTTTCGAAGCCATGATCGTGAATGGCCGGAACCCGGCGCAGTTTACAGCCAGTGGGTTGGAACCGGTGTTGAAGCCCGCAATATGCAGACGCCCCGAACGCATCGCTTCGATCTGAGCTGCGTTGTTCTGAACCGGAAAAAAGACGACGTCCTTGCCGGTTTCCGCCTTCAAATGCTCAAGAAAGTCTGACCATGCGGTTTTGTAAACGGCCGGGTCTTCGACTGGTGTATATGCAAAAATCAAGGTGTCTGGATCAATTTGCTCGGAGGCATCTGTTGGAATATCCGCGATCAAATCCCCATCGGCGTCACAAAAACGCTCGTCTAGGTCACCGCGTGGACAATCCTGCGCCGAGGCTGTCCCCGACAGCGACAGTAGCGCAATTGCGGAAGCCCCAACCAATAGTTTGATGTCAATCTTCATGTTTTCCTCCCAGTTATGTGCGGCTTTTATCAGCCGCTGTTAGTCATTCCTTTTCGTTCTTAACCGGCGACGAGAATATCGACCTCGGCACCATCTATTACATTGAGCAGTTCCCCGGTTGGTTTTGTGTCGGTGACAATGGAATCCAACTCGGCAAGATCACCTACCTGAGCCAGACCCTTGCGACCAAATTTCCCGGAATCGATAAGAAGGTGGCGTTTCGCAGCACGCGTCAGCATCATCCTCTTGATCGCCGCAAAGCCCCTTACCGTCTCTGACGGGCCTTCTACTGAGAAACCCGAAGAACCGATCATGCACCTGTCAACGTTGAAACGAGACAGGAATTCCAGTGTCTCGGTTCCGATCGTTGCAGATTCAGCTGCCAGGTATTCTCCGGGGCACAGCAAGACCTGGGCAGTACCATGGCCAAGGGTCATCGCTACGGGGATTGAATTCGTGATCACCGTGCAATGGATATCGAGAAATGCCAGCGCGCGTGCCATCTCGACAGTCGTCGAGCCGGAATCGACCATGACCGTTTCGCCGTCCTGAACAAGTCCCGCCGCGCTGATACCTATACGCTCGCGCTCCTCGATCTTCGCGCTGGTCCTTTCTTCCAGACTTGGGTAATGCCCTTGCACTGGGGCTGATGCCCCACCGTGCGCACGCGCGATCAGGCCTTCATTGGACAGGGCTTCGAAATCCCGGCGCACGGTCTCATTCGAAACGTTGAAACGCTGTGCCAACTCGTTGATGCGAACGTGCGGGCGCAGTTTCAATTCCAGCAGGATTTGCTGGCGTCTGTCGGATTTTTTTACCCGACCCGGACTCTTTTCAGATTTCTTGCCGCGCGTTTTGGTTTTGGACATTCAACGACTCGAATATTTTCAGAATTTAATTTTGTGGGGTTTCGGGCATTTTGCAATATTTTTTGTTGCATAATCCTCATTCCGTTGTGAAAATTCACATGACATCAAAGATTTCAAGGGACAGAGCAATATACGCAGGCTGATCAATTTCAAAAAGAAAGGCTGGGCGCATCGTTGGTTTTCTCTTGGTGAAGTTGGTGGTTGTAAAAGTATCCGGACGCATTTTCCAAAGGTTTTGACAGATAATTAGGAAGCCTCAACACTCTAAGAAAAATTTCGTAAGGCTGCATGAGGAAGGGCAAAATAGATCCGGGAAACCCGGACGAATTAAACCCTAAGGGAGGAAAAATAATGAAGAAATTGACATCCACTGCCGTGGGATCACTGATTGCCTTGACCGCGTCATTGTCCGCAGCGCATGCCGATAAGCTGACTTTCTATTGCTCAGCTCAAGAGGATTGGTGTCAACTGATGGCACGTAGCTTCGAAGATGCAACTGGCATCGACGTTAACATGACCCGAAAGTCCTCGGGCGAGACATTTGCGCAAATCCGTGCCGAAAGCTCGAACCCGAAAGGTGACGTTTGGTGGGGTGGTACGGGCGACCCGCATCTGCAGGCCGCCGAAGAAGGCCTGACGATGGAATACATGTCCCCAATGCGCGACCAGCTTCATGATTGGGCGATATCTCAGGCTGAAAGTGCTGGCAACAAGACGATCGGCATTTATTCAGGCGCGCTTGGGTATGGCTACAATGCCGACCTTGTCGCTGCAAACAACCTGCCCGAACCTGCCTGCTGGAAGGATCTTTTGAAGCCCGAATACAAAGGACACGTTCAGATGGCGAACCCGAACTCGTCGGGTACGGCCTATACGACGCTGGCCTCAATGGTGCAGATCTTCGGCGAGGATGAAGGCTTTGAGTTCATGAAGGGCCTGCACTCGAATATCAACCAGTACACCAAGTCTGGCTCGGCGCCGATCAAGGCCGCCGGTCGTGGCGAGAACACGATTGGTATCGTCTTTATGCATGACGCCGTAAAGCAGGCCGTTTCGGGGTTCCCGATCAAAGTCGTCGCGCCATGCGAAGGCACCGGTTACGAAATTGGCTCAATGTCGATTATAGACGGGGCTCGTAACGAAGAAGAAGCGAAGAAGTTCTATGACTGGGCCCTGTCGCCCGAAGCTCAGAACCTTGCTCTTCAGGTAAACGCGTTTCAGGTGCCATCGAACAAGGGCGCGGAAACTTCGGATAGCGCGCCTGACATGAGTCAGATCAAGCTGATCGATTATGACTTCAAAAAATATGGCTCCTCAGACGAACGGAAGCGTCTGTTGCAGAAATGGGACGAAGAGGTTTCGGTTCTGCCGCAGTAAATGGCTGACACTACATCAAAAACGACCCATCCGGTCCTGATCTTCTGGATCATCGCCGGGTGGGTCGGATTCTGCCTGCTGCCCTGGTACATGGTCGACGGCGGCCTGTGGTCGTTCGGGTGGCTCGTGGACGGCTACCCGTTCGATGAGGATTATGCCCCCGCTGCGTTT
Source organism: Ruegeria sp. BI7 (assembly GCF_056537925.1). NCBI lineage: Bacteria > Pseudomonadati > Pseudomonadota > Alphaproteobacteria > Rhodobacterales > Roseobacteraceae > Ruegeria > Ruegeria sp. BI7. Next base: position 5,423 of record NZ_JBQFSK010000015.1, on the reverse strand, counting down.
TTGATTGGACAAGGTGAGAAGCTGTGGCTCGCTCCGCTCCTTATCGCCCTCGCCCTGCCGCTTTTGGTGTTGAAGCGTACCAAATCTGATCCGCTTTACGCCCGTATGCTGATACTGTCCGGAGCGCTGGGGTTCGGCTGGCTGATCGCTCAGGGGTTCAGCATCGGTATCAGAGGCTTCAACTTCGATTGGTTGGACGCGTTGTTTGGTGAGCTTGGCGACCGTCAGTTCGGAATGGGCTATGGCGCGATGATCTGCGCATCAAGCTTTCTGTTCCTGCTCACTCAAGGCATCGCGGCGAGGGGTGCTATTAATGGTGATGTCTTCGTCGTAAGCGCTATTGGCGGTGTGATTACCATCGTTACCGCTTTTGTCTTTTTCCCCATCGCCAAGATGCTTTTTGCTGCTTTCATCACCGAAGACGGCGCTTATTCCATTGCGGTTTTCTTCTCGAAGTTCTTCGACGACCGGTTGTGGGGATTGGGGTGTTTACAAGGTGCGCGATGCGGTGCTGCGTGGAATTCACTGTTCCTAGCCATCCTTGTAGGCGTCATCACCACGGGTCTGGGTCTGTGCTTCGCGTTGGTCGTGACGCGCTCAGGCTTTCGCTATAAGCGGGCGCTGCGAGCATTGACTGTTCTTCCAATAATCACCCCGCCATTCGTGATCGGCTTGGCGCTTATCCTACTTTTTGGCTTGTCCGGTTCTGTAACCCGGTTCTTTGCCGAGCTATTTGGCACACAACCGACACGCTGGCTTTACGGAATGCCAGGCATTCTGATCGCGCAGACACTCGCGTTCACTCCCATTGCATTTCTCGTACTAATAGGCGTGGTGGAAGGTGTTTCACCTTCGATGGAGGAAGCGGCCCAGACCCTGCGGGCCAGCAAGTGGCAGACGTTCAAAACGGTTTCTCTGCCCCTGATGCGGCCCGGTCTTGCAAATGCATTTCTTCTGGGCTTCATCGAAAGCATGGCCGACTTTGGGAACCCGCTTGTATTGGGTGGAAATTTCGACGTGCTGTCGACTGAGATTTTCTTCGCAATTGTCGGCGCTCAATACGATCAAGGCCGTGCTGCGGTTCTGGCAATGGTGCTGCTGTTCTTTACCCTTTCCGCCTTTTACGCGCAGCGTGTCTGGCTGGGAAAGAAGAGCTACACTACCGTCACCGGCAAGGGTGATGCGGGGGTGCATCCTCTAATGCCAACGGGCCTATCGGTTCCCGTTCTGCTCATCGCTTTGGGGTGGGCGCTGTTCACCATTGTTGTCTATGCAATGATCATCTACGGCAGTGTGGTTGAGCTGTGGGGAGTCGATAATTCGCTGACGATCAAGCACTACATCACTGCATTCTCAGTCCGCTTCGAAGAAGAGGGTATACGCTGGACTGGGGCCGCTTGGGACAGTTTCTGGACCACAATAACCATCGCGGCCATAGCAGCGCCATTGACTGCCGCTGTTGGGCTAGTAACTGCCTATCTGCTGACCAGGCAAAGCTTTGCAGGCAAGAACGCTTTCGAATTTGGAACAATGTTGTCCTTCGCCATCCCCGGCACGGTCATCGGCGTTAGTTACATCCTTGCCTTCAACGTTCCGCCAATCGAAATCACCGGCACAGGTGTCATCCTCGTTGTCAGCTTCATCTTCCGCAATATGCCAGTTGGTGTTCGCGCTGGCATCGCGAGCATGTCACAGCTTGACCGCAGCCTTGATGAATCCTCGCTTACTCTTGGCGCAAACTCGTGGCAGACGTTCCGGAATGTCATCCTGCCGCTGTTGCGCCCTGCGATACTTGCTGCACTTGTCTACAGTTTTGTTCGTGCCATGACGGCAATCTCAGCCGTCATCTTTCTGGTCAGCGCAGAGTATGACATGGCAACCAGCTATATCATCGGCCGGGTCGAGAATAACGACTATGGCCTTGCTATCGCCTATTCGACGACGCTGATCTTCGTGATGCTCGCGACGGTCGGCTTATTGCAACTTCTCGTTGGCCGGGTTCAGATTGGTCGACGCACCCAGCACGGAACGGAGACATCGCCATGACCGACACCAAAATCGGTTCCAAGGCCGCCCCGGTACGGTTTGAGAACGTGTCGAAAGTGTTCGGCAAGGATGTGGTCGCCGTCGATAACATCAACCTTCACGTAGACGCAGGAAAGCTCGTTACGCTGCTTGGCCCGTCAGGCTGCGGAAAAACAACGACACTGCGCATGATTGCAGGGTTGGAGATGGCAAGTTCGGGCAAGATCCTGATCGGTGATCGGGACGTGACCAAACTGCCAGCTACCGACCGTGATGTATCTATGGTGTTTCAGTCATACGCGTTGTTCCCTCATATGAGCGTGTTGGAGAATGTGAAGTATGGCCTCACATTCTCGGGCTTTGCGAAGGACGAGGCCCGCAGTCGCGCCTTGCATGGTTTGGAACTGGTTGGCCTGCAGGGGTTCGACAACCGCCTTCCCTCAGAGTTATCGGGCGGCCAGCAGCAGCGTGTCGCCGTCGCGCGCGCACTGGTTCTTGAGCCGCAAGTGCTGTTGTTCGACGAGCCGCTATCCAACCTCGACGCCAAGCTTCGCCGTCAAGTTCGTGAAGATATTCGGGCAATTCAGCAAGACCTTGGCTTAACAGTTGTTTACGTTACCCATGATCAGGAAGAGGCACTGGCAGTCTCGGACGAGATAGTTGTTATGCGTAACGCAGCGATCGCTCAAATAGGCACTCCGCGCCAGCTTTACGATGCGCCGAATGACCGGTTTGTCGCCGATTTCATAGGTGAGGCAAACCTTCTGAGCTGCCAAATCGTAAATATTGATGGCGATATGGCAACCATCGAAGTCGAAGGCTATCGCCACACGCTGCCACGCCGCGGTCTGTCCGAAGGACCGGCAACGATCGCCGTACGACCCTCACGTTTGGTGATCGGTTCAGATCAAGGTATTCCAGCCTCAGTGGCCAAGGCGACCTATGTTGGCGTTCGGATGGAATACACATTGAAAGGTGCATTCGGTCAGGTTTTTGCCGTTCAAGATGATGTCGATGCACCGCTAGAACCCGGCACTGAAATCATGATGGGTTTTGCTGACAAAGGGCCCGTGCTTTTGCCTGACTAAATGCCGAATCTTACGATCATCACACACCCCGAGGTCTCTATCGATCCGGTCATTCCGATAACAGAGTGGTGCTTGAGTGCGACGGGCCGCAAACGCGCTGCTGAATTTGCATCCAATGAAGTCTTATCGAAAGTCACACAAATTTGGACCAGTGGTGAGCGAAAGGCCCGCGAAACAGGCGAGATTCTTGCTGCATCCCGAACGCTACCTGTAAATTACCACTTGGGTCTTGGTGAGAACGACCGCAGCGGCACCGGTTATTTGCCTCGGGACGAATTCGAGGCAGCAGCTGATGCTTTCTTTGCTCAGCCGGAAGTTAGCTATCGCGGTTGGGAAACAGCTGTCGAGGCGCAGAGTCGTATTCATCGGACAGTCACCGAGATTGTCCAGATGCATGGCGCGGGAGATATTGCAATCGTGACACACGGCGCGGTCGGCACATTGCTGTGGTGCGCACTCTCGGATTGTTCGATAGACCGCAAGTACGATCAGCCCTCACAAGGCCATTTCTGGCAGGCAGATCTATTGACACTCAAACCCTATTCGGGCTGGGTTTCGTTGGCATAAACCCTAGTCGTTCCAAGCGTTCTCAGCGATTTCAACCAAGGTCTCAAACACATCTGGTGTACCCACGATTACGCGCCCACCTTCGCGGATCATCACATCGGCGTTCTGATCCTCAACAACGCCACCCGCTTCCGAGACCAGCAATTGCCCAGCCAGACAATCCCAGGCATTCATGTGTTCTTCCATGTATCCCAAGAGTCGCCCAGCAGCGACGTAGGCCAATGATAGCGCTCCGCTGGCGTTTCTGTGAAACATAGCCCCGTACTCGATTAGGTTCTCGACAATAGGTAAAATATGCCGGGTCTCAATCCGGTTCGAATATCCCACGGCGACTGTTCCGTCCCGCAGCGCCACCCCTGACGCGACGCGCATTGGTGATCCGTTAAGCGTCGCACCTTCTCCGCGCATCGCTACAAAGGTCTCATCCACATTTGGATCACGTATCACACCGATCTCAGTATGCCCTTCCGTTACGCCAGCCAGAACAATAGTCCATGCAGGTATGCCGTTGACGAAATTTGTTGTCCCATCAATTGGGTCAATCACCCAGTCAAAACCGCTCTTACCAACGGTAGCGCCGTGCTCTTCACCAAAAATTCCATCGTTGGGCCACGCCTCTGCAATCCTCTTACGAATAAAGGTTTCAACATTCTTGTCCGCCTCGCTAACCCAGTCCTGAGCGCCTTTTTGATCAACGACAAGATTACCCCTATCCGCGAAATACTCTTCGGCAATTGCCCCAGCCTCCTCACAAACTTCGATGGCAAAATCTTTGCGTTTTGAAAGTCGAGACATGGGAGGTCCTTTTCCGATAAAAGAGCTGCCACGCAACATTGCAAGCTAATCGAATGCCTAGCAATCAAAGAGTCATTTCGTTTGTTTTCGAGAGCCATTTCCATGCTGCAAACCTAAAAGGTTTAGTGTTGATGATCTCCTCCGCAAACAACCTGCAAGTCAGTCATTCGCTAGTTTTAGTACGCATTTGGGTTAAGATCCGACTTACGATGGTGCAGCTTAGATTCTGAAATGTTCACCATTTGAATGTCGGCTTTCTTGAAAGCACCCTCATTGGTTAGCACTCGTTGCGAAAGTCCGTTTTCCGCCCTGTGTTTTCAAAACCACTTTGCCGGGAACCGCAGTAATAGCCGATCAATTTCATTGTTCTGCTCCGGCTCGAGCTCGGATCTTAGTTCTTGCATCAAAGGTGCCCTGCCCTAACGCTTCTCGTATACGCCTTTGATAGAAAACAGGTTTGTTCGGCGATTTAGAATGGTTGCGATCAAACCGTGAGTTTTTCGGCGTACGGCGATCGAAGAAGCGCGGTAAGGCCGTTCCATTGAGGTGATGCTGCGAGGGTTTTGTTGTGCCGGGTACGCGACACTAGAAAAGAGGTCTATAGGCGCACGGCCGAGCCGGATTGATCTCATCAGAACATTGGCGAACGCCATGGTGAAGTCTCGGAATTCGCTTTTGTTCTCGGTACTTGATCGCTCCGACAAGCTCTTTTCATGTGCCAATTCCAAGGGGATAACCTCATTTCAGGCTATCTGCACATTATGGTTGTCGCGCAATGTCGCTGCAGCGAGAGTGATCAGGATGGGAATGGAAGATTGCGTCTGCACTGTATCAGTCATCGTAGGCTCTCTTGTCTCATGTGCCAGTGAGGAGCTATCCTGCCACTTTAAGTCGACTTGAGGTCAACCATGAAACTTCTTGATATTGGCGTCCTGTCCAAAAGGAGCG
>NZ_JBQFSK010000014.1:0-82765 GCF_056537925.1 Ruegeria sp. BI7 | reverse complement strand
GTTCAGCTCAATTATCTCACTCCGGTATCTCGCAACTGAAACTGTCTGGGGAACTCGGATCGCCAGAGCCGTCATACGTCACAACGGTCGGGTGCGCGCAGATAATCTGCCCGCCTTGACCGGTTGGCTCGCGGGTGACTGGATGGACATAAGCTGCATCCAAAAGCTCTGGTGCTACGCCAGTGTCCAGCCACTCTTCCAGCGCAGCGATATAGTTGGTACCGTCCGGCCCAAGCCCGTTCTGGCAATGAGTTACACCCAAACCTGCCGTTGTTCAACTTCCGGTGAAGGTCCAGTTTTAGGCGTGTAAACCCGCCACCAACAAATCATTTGGACAGATTGAATTGGTTCCAATTGCTTCCGCTAGAGCTACAAGCGGCAAGTATCGAATTGCAGCGTCTGGCAATCCAGTTCCTAGTCCGATGGGATGCTAAACTAACTGTGAGAAACGCTGAATACGACGAGTTGTTTCTCGTAGCCTTTAAATCTGCGGCTACCGAGTGAGACCAACGAAAACTTTTCACGCGCAGCCTCCGCCAAAACTGGATCGAGGAGGATTTGATCATTTTCAGCAGATGAACACAGTCTCGAAGCCAAATTCACGACGTTGCCGATGGCAGTGTATTCGACGCGTCCCTCATACCCAATTCGACCGACCGTTGCCTGGCCGGTCGCAAGTCCAACTCCGAACCCGAGTTCATAACCGCAGGAACGCCACTGGGAGACGAGCCTTTGAACTTCCGTCTGCATGTCGATTGCCATGTCCACCGCACGTATTGCTGGCTCTGCACATCGTACCGGCGCATTTAAAAGTATCATCAGCCCGTCTCCCGAAAAATTCGTCAACGTGGCCTCATAGCGTGTGATTATGGAGCCGAGTGTCTCATGGTAATCAGATAACACCCGCATTATCTCGTCAGGTTCTGATCCGGCTGAGAAAGCGGTAAAGCCGCGAAGGTCGCAAAAGACGACGACAACTTCCGCTCGCTGTCCTGCAAGCACGCTTTCATCTCCTGACTTTTCAACTAACTCGGCGACTTGCGGCGCGAGGAAGCGCTTCAGCCTAGCGATCCGTTCTGATCGTTCTTGAGATACAGCGAGTTCACTGGCCATAAGATTGAACCGGTTCGCGAGCAGTTCCAGTTCATCGCCCGTGGCGATTTCAATGCGATAGCCAAAATCGCCGGCGCCGATGTGGTCAGCGCCTTTTTCTAGTTTGCCAATGGGACCGGCCATGCGCCGAGCGAGCCAATAGGCAATCAAAGCGGAGAACGCGGCGGCTGCAAGCAGCAGCCCTGCTGTACGCAACAAGGCAGAATAGATCGGTGCAAATGCTTCAGACAGTGGTTGCTCGACGAAGACCACCCATCCTGCTCCCGAGACGGCCGACATAGTAATTAAGACAGTTCCATCGAACGTGTCTTTTGCGACGACGGCATTTCCTTCCGCCTCATCAATTTTCCGTTGCAAATCGCGCATGGCGAGCAAGGTCACATCATCAGTGCCGCGCAGAACACGACTGATGTCAGGGTGTGCGACAAGCTTATAGGTTTCATCCAAAATAAAGGCTTGGCCGCTATTTCCAACTTGAATGGCCGATATTACATCCCAGATGAGTTTTAGATTGATCTCGGCGATCACGACGCCGGCAGACTTGCGATTGCCGGCCAGACCGATTGTCATGTGCGGCTCTGACTCTTGGTGATAGATGACCGGACCGTACCATAACTGTGCGGACCGCGCTCCAGATACCGCTGGATCACTGGACCGATCAATCCCACTCGCGATTCTGTTCAGTTCGATCCGGGAGACGAAGAGTTGTTCAATACCGTTACCATCTATGAGCGTGATGCTCACGACAGCTGGAACCTGGCGCAGAACTCCCAAAGCATCGAATCTGTGTTGATCGAGAGTTTCTGCTGACCAGTTTAGCCGAACGGTCCAACTGAGTTGGTTTTCGATAGTTTCGAGAAATGCATCAATCCGGGCGGCCGCTGAATTCGCCTCCGTCCGCAAAAGTGAGTTAAGCAAGACGCGTTGGTCGCGATAGCCGAACCATGCGTCGCTCACTCCAGTTGTTAGAAGCGGAACACTGACAGCAACAAACAAAACAAAGAAGTATTTCCGGAACAGAGACCGACGTGGTTTGCCGCGCTTACCTTCCACGGCTACGCTGCACCAATCGAAGCAAATGCCCTGCAGTTGAGCTTCATTCAATCACCTCGTCCGCCAGAAGTAACAACCCTTGCGGCACGTCTACACCAAGGGTCTCTGCCGTCTTCAGGTTGATCGACAGGCTGAAAGTAGTTGGTTGCTCAATTGGCAAGTCGCCCGGATTTGCACCGCGCAAGATTTGGTCCACGTAGAAGGCGAGCCGATGGATCATCGTGTAATAATCCGAAGAATAGGCCATCAAAAAGCCAACTGGCGTGAACCAACCACCCCACCCCATCGATGGCAGACCATGATCCAGAGAGAGTTCGGCAATCTTTGTAGCTTGATTAGCAAGCATCAAGTCGGGCAGCACGAAGACTGCCTGGGCGCCGTCGGCCTTCATCTGCGAGAACGCCTCCACTATATCGTCAGGTTCACGAACTTGGTATATCGTCGCAGTGATACCTAGCCGTGAAGCGGCGCGTTTCGCATCCTCTTCAAAAGGCATGTAAGCCACGTTCGGATTGGCGAGGACGCCGACATTTGTCAGTTCTGGAAGCAACTCTACCAGTAGTTCCAGCCGCTTGGCGGTGAGTTCTGTGGCATAGTAGGTGACGCCCGTGACGTTACCTCCCGGATTCGCAAGACTCTGTGCCAGACCTCCGTCTACCGGATCGCCACTGATGATCATCACCATCGGGATAGTGGACGTTTCGGTGCGCACGGCGCGGGCCACCGGCTCCGAGTCCCCGACAATGACATCCAATGGAAGTTGCGCGAGATCGGCCGCTGCCGATGTTAGTCCTTCGTAACTTTTGCCTGCACTCCGGCACTCAATCAAGACAGATTCGCCTGGCTCGTATCCGAGCTCGCCCAGCCCTCGCAAGAAGGGACCGGAGCTATTCGACAGCCACGCCTCTTCACACGCCGACCAGGTTAGCAAACCGATCCGAGGAATCGTTTCTGTGTCAGACTGACCGACTGCGCCGCAGGGCAAAGCCACAATCAGTGCGCTTATCCAATGAAGAAATTTTTGACTGATTGGCCTCATAGATTCGAATCCCACGTGCGTCTTTTTCCGCCAGTTGCCGACGTTCAAAAAACATTGTGCTCTTGCGTGGCCGGTCAACCCAGCAATCGAAACAAATTTGTAGTTTAAGCTAACCGAGACCACCGTCTTTTGAAAGTGACGTGGTTTCAAGTATCCTCGAAGCAACGCGATAGTTGACCGTCTGGTAAGTCCGCAGACTGTGAGTTTGACAGTGCTGAGATTTTGCAGTCGCAGCGAATGGCTGGTTCGACGGGCCGCACCGCAGCATCCTGATCAGCACGTGAACGGCGGGAATGGGCCGAATGTCACTTTTCGCTACTAAGGGAACCTAATGATCGTCAATGGTGGCTATCATCCTTCACGCCGCACTCCTTTCGTGGGTCAGCGGGATTTGGACAAGCCAAACGCCCCTGGCCGTCAGGGTGAGGGCGCGGCCCTCCCCCTCGGGCAACCCTATTAGACAGGGCCGTGTCCTCGGCTGCGCCTGCGGGCCGCACCACCCCTGTCGAATAGCGTTGCCTCGCCCCCTCCCGCGTTCGCCACGTGGCAGATTAGCAGGAACAGGCAGCTTCGCTGTCTGACCTACAAATCAGCTCTGATTTTCCGAAAGGGAAGTCAGATCAAACCAAACTGTCTGCGGGAGTATGAAATGGGGGCGGCGTGTTAGTTGATGACGCAAAGGTCAAATTCAACTGATGTCCAACGTTGGGGGCGCCTTCTGATGTCGAACGTTCACTGCATTTCTGGTCCAACTGTGACGGTTGGGTCAGGTTCGTGTGACGTTCAACAGGAATGTCGGGCGACACATAGTTTTGCCATTCAACGACAGCTAAGCCATTGATTTCGAGTCATTCGGTTTTTCATGGGCGCACGGGTTTTGCCATTTGCAACTCAAAGGCTTTCCTTCACGTTGGAACAACCAAAAGAGTCTATTCTGGTTTTTGATCGCCCTCATCGGTGCAAATCGTATCTAAATCACTCAAAATTCCGGCCAGTTCTTCTCTGACAAGCTTTAGCCGTGCTATCGATATCGCTTCACTCCGTCCCGCCAATTCGAGTACAACCGCGAAAACTGTGTCTGAATGCTTCATCAATGCGATCAAGTTTTCGCCTGTTGGTCCGTATGAGCCAGATATCCAGTTCTTAGCCGTTCGTTCACTTGCTCCAGTCCACCGCATCGTTGATTTTGTAGCTCGCCCTGCCCCACCCAGTTCTTGAGAAAGAGCGTCGCTGATCGCCTCCCTGTATTCTGACGCCGAAACGCGCTCGTCGCACTTTCGATGAAACGTGTTGCCCTTTTTATGAAACATGTTTCCGGACCTCTCCCATTAGGATTGAGAAAGGAATCGCAGAGTTCCCGTACAGGTTTGCAAATTTGAGTGGTGGGAGCCGCAGCATTGAGTTGGCCGAAGAACAAGACAGACAGGGAAAACCGCCGGAACGCTGCACAGTACGTTCGCATGTCGACAGAGCATCAGCGCTACTCGACCGAAAACCAGGCCGACGCCATCCAGCGCTATGCCGATGAACGCGGCTACAAAATTATCCGAACCTATTCTGATGCAGGCAAAAGCGGATTGAGAATTCAAGGCCGTGCAGGCCTATCGCAATTGATCGACGACATCGAAACTGGCCAGACCGAATTCGGAACTGTTCTCGTTTACGATGTCAGCCGTTGGGGGCGCTTCCAGGACGCGGATGAAAGCGCCTACTACGAGTATATCTGCAAACGGGCGGGCATTTCGGTCGAGTATTGCGCGGAACAGTTCGAGAATGATGGCAGCCCAATGTCCACCGTCGTTAAAGGTTTAAAGCGGGCAATGGCAGGCGAATACAGTCGCGAGCTTTCGCAAAAGGTCTTTGCGGGGCAGCAGCGGCTGATCGAGTTGGGCTATCGACAAGGCGGCGCAGCTGGGTTCGGGTTGCGGCGGATGCTGATTGATGAAGCAGGACGTACCAAGGGCATTCTTTCGCGAGGTGAACACAAGAGTATTCAGACCGACCGAGTAACACTTGTTCCGGGTCCTGCCGATGAAATCGCTATAGTGAACCAGATCTTCTTGAGGTTTGTGAACGACGGTTGGTCTGAAGCTGAGATTGCGTCAGGCCTGAACCAGCGCGGAATTCGAACCGATCTTGATCGGGACTGGTCACCGGCGGTTGTGCGTCAAATTCTGACCAACGAAAAATACATCGGGAACAATCTCTGGAACCGCAATTCCTTCAAACTCAAGAAACGCCATGTTCGGAACGATCCGGAAAATTGGGTTCGCGCTGTTGGTGCCTTTGAAGCAATCGTTGACGCCAACCTGTTCGACGCTGCCGGAGCAATCATTGCAGCCCGCTCGCATGTGCTGTCCGACGATGAAATGCTGGATCGGCTAAAGGAGGTTTTGGAGGAAAACGGCTACCTCTCGGGCTTTGTCATCAATGAAGCGCCAAAGCTTCCATCAAGCGGTGCCTACCAGAATAGATTTGGTAGCCTGTTGCGTGCTTACAGCCTCGTTGGCTTCAAGCCTGACAGAGATTACCGTTACATTGAGATCAACAGACGATTGCGCAGCCTGCATTCCGACATCGTCCGGGACATCATCGCCGGGGTCGAAGCCGTTGGCGGAGACGTCGTTCAAAGCCACAATGCAGATATTCTCATCATCAACGACGAGTTCACCGTTTCCATTGTCATCGCACGCTGCATGCAAACAGGCGCAGGCGCGTATCGCTGGAACATTCGACTGAACACCGGTCAGCTCCCCGACATGTCCATCGTCGTAAGGATGGGGCAGGCAAACAGAACGCCGCTCGACTACTACTTGCTGCCTACCTTTGACATGACCAAATCAAAGCTGCGCTTGGCGGAGAACAACGGTTTGTCCCTTGATGCATTCCGCTTCGACAACCTGGCGCATTTCTTCGACATGGCCGCACGTACGCCAATACTGGAGGCAGCGTGATGGACCATGCGCCGGTCGGACACACTGTTCTTGTTCCTGTCGATGCAATTACCGTCGTCAACCCAAGGCTCAGGAACAAAAAGGTGTTCGACGAGATTACCGCGAACATCGCGGAGCTTGGGTTGAAAAGACCCATAACGGTTGCTGCGCGTGAGACTGAGGACGGAAGTGAGCCAGCATACGAATTGGTCTGCGGCCAGGGCCGTCTTGAGGCCTTCAAGGTTCTTGGCCAATCTGAAATACCGGCGATCGTCATAGATGCCAGCAGCGAAGATTGCCTTGTTATGAGCCTGGTGGAAAACCTGGCGCGCAGGCACCACCATTCGCTGGACTTGCTCAGAGACATTGGGCGCCTCAAAGAAAGAGGTTACTCTGAAACTGAAATCGCCGCCAAGACTCAGCTGTCCAAGAAGTATGTCCACGGCGTCATTAAACTTCTGGAAAGTCACGAACACCGCCTTCTGCGTGCAGTGGAAAGCGGTAAGATTCCGGTCAGTGTTGCCGTTGACATTGCGGACGCGGATGACGTCGGCGTGCAACGTGTTCTGAGGCAAGCTTATGAGAAAAAGCTTCTGCGCGGCGGCAGACTCCTGGCGGCCAAGCGTCTGGTTGAGGCGCGCCAGAAGCATGGCAAGGGCCGCGCGCCCACTGGCGAACGACCGCGTAAAAGCCTGTCGGTCGAAAGTCTGCTCAAAACTTATGAAAACGATGTCGAGAAAAAGAAGGTGTTGCTGAGAAAAGCAAGTGCAACGCGCAGCGAACTGCTCTTTCTGACAGAAGCGCTCAAGACGCTGATGGCTGACGAAAACTTCGTCACTTTGCTTCGCGCCGAAGGCTTGATCAGCCTGCCAAAGCAGATTGCAGATCGCCTGGCAAAATCCGAGGAGATATCCGCATGACGGTGACCAAGGAAGAACAGAAGATTGCAGCAGCTTTTGAACAGGAGCTGGTAACACTCTCATTCGAGAACATCGCACCGCTCTATGTTGTCACGCCGCAAAAGAAGGCCAGCATCAAGTTCAAACAGATCATCACATCTATTCAGGACGTCGGTCTTGTTGAACCTATTGTTGTGGCCCGCGACCCATACAACGCTGGTCAATATACTTTGCTTGATGGGCATCTGCGCCTTGAGGTTTTGAAAGACCAGGGTCAGACACATGCGCGATGTCTTGTGTCCACGGACGACGAAGCCTTCACCTACAACAAAAGCATCTCTCGTCTCGCGACCATTCAAGAGCACAAGATGATCCTGAGAGCCCTCTCACTTGGCGTACCAGAGGCCCGTTTGGCGAGCGCGCTTAATGTCAACATCAAGACCCTGAAGCAGAAACGCCAGCTTCTGGATGGTATCTGCGAAGAGGCGGCGGAACTACTGAAAGACAAACAAGTGGCTTTGACCGGGTTTCAGATTCTGAAAAAGATGAAGCCAATCCGCCAGATTGAAGCGGCGCAACTCATGGTCGCCATGAACAAGTTCACGATCAACTATGCCCGTTCGCTTCTGGCCGCGACGCCCGAAAACCAGTTGGTGTCGGCGGCAACGCCAAAAAAGATCAAAGGTATTTCGCGCGAACAGCTGGAGCTGATGGAGCGCGAGTCTGCCAACCTGGAACGCGAGGTTCGCCTTGTCGAAGACAGCTACGGCGCGGATCATCTCGATCTGGTCCTGACACGCGGGTACATCGCGAAACTGATGCGCAGCGAGCAGATCACACGCTACCTGTCGCTGCATCATGACGCGTTCTTACCCGCGTTTGAAAAGATCACAGAAAACGAGGCATTCACTTCCTGAACCCTCACGGCTGATTTGCATTGTATCTGGGGACCCGGATCCATCAAGCGCGGGGACCGCAGGAGACGCCGCACGGTGGGGCGGATCAAGCGCGGCGATGGGGAGGACGGCGAACCCGTTGGAGCCCATCATGCCGGGCCAGACGCCCGGCAGGTTTCTCGAAAGTCTGCGCGTATATTCTGGTTCAGAGGCACGCGCAGACAACTTTTTTGGCTGAAATGCCTCACCATAACGAACCGCGAACATCATTGAAGCGGCATAATGTGAAGCGATCTCTGGTTGAGTGTTTAGCGCCGCTGCGGAGCCAACGCATCATTACTTAAATCTGCCTGGTTGCAGACATCGATCCCAATTGCAGAGAAAGTCAGCGAAGAGCCCAAAGCGGACATGGTTTTTTCGCGGAAGTTGTGTTTTAGATCGTCACCAAAGCGGCGATAGTGCTACCCATTTCGTAAATCTGGTGCAATCCAACAGCATGCCGTAATGTCGAAAAAAGCGCCTAAATCCTTGCTCTTGGGCCTCTAACTTTACGTTTATCCGTTACTTGCAAATTCGTCTTCCGCCTCTCCACCCGGGGTTTGATCTACTTCCTCCGGTTCTCCATCAACATCATCGTCCTCCTGGCCGTCGGCATAAACGCTTCCGTCATCCGAAATGCCAAGTGTGGATTTTACCGATTCTTCATCGGGATTGGAGGCACGGACCGCGCCGAGGACGCGGTCTTGCTGTTCCTCCGCGACGATTTTGTCCTCAGAAAAGTCGCCTTTGTAATGTCCCAACAAACTGGCCTCCGCGTCATGCACCGCCTCCGCAGCCGCCAACTGATCGCCCGTCGGTTGCCCTATCGTATTTCCGTCCTCATCTGTTGTTACGTCGTGCGCATCTTTCACCGCTTGTGCGGTTTCCAAATCTTCAGGCGCAATCGTACCGGGAGTGGACGCCTCATCGGCAAGAACCTGTTCAGCTTCCTCCAGCGTCATTGGAGCCGTGTCCAAATAATCATACGCCGCAGCAATTTCCTTCACTTCTTCAGGGCTCAAGTCGTAATCTTCACCCATGACATGATTGAAATTTGTATCGGCTACGGCAAGGCCAGCGGCCAGGCTCACCGGCCCTGTACCTTTCGCATACTGTCCGTTCGCGATATGCGCAAGTTTTGCATTTACACTGGAGTTAATAGCGCCATTCAGTTTGCCAAGGTTGCGAGGGGCAACCGTATCATCATCAAGAATTTTTGTTTTTCTGCTTGATGGCTTCAGGGATTTGTTCACACTCGCTATATTTGTTCGCGTTGATGTGGTCCGCGTCATATTTCCTTTGAATAGACCTTTGACTCCGTTTTGCTTCAGGTTGCGGCTTAATGCCTGAAAATCTTCCTTCACAGCTCGCCCCAAACGTCTGCCATTCTTTGCCTTAAGACCCTTGCTGGCAGATTTGGTGCTTGTCCTGTTCAATGATTTTTCGGAACCCCAACCCTTTTTGGCGCCGCCATCAGCGCTTTTACCACCGCTTTTGCCGCCCTTCCCGCCACCATTGCCATCTCCATTACCCCCTTTTCCACCTCCCTTACCTCCACCTTTGCCGTTACCATTATTTGCGTATGCGTGATCGGCGGCGAAAACGGTTACGATTGGCGCGACTACAAATGCAGACAGTACGAGTGCAGAGACGCTCACTTTAAGGAAGTTTAACACGACAGAAATCCTTTTCGTTTAAAGAAATAGGAACTAGTGACGACATAGAGACGCCCCCAAAGAAAGTGTTGCTCAAATCTGCCCAAAATACGGCAACCATCCGGCGTTAAGTAGTGGATATTTTTAATTTATTATTAACGACTTAACCTTTGTCTCCAAAGGAATCACTTAAGAAAAAAATCGTTAACAATTGCAGTGTTATAAGTTTTTTTGTTTCCAGCGACAGCCTCTAAATCCCTCAAAAGCTGAAATAATTGGCACGTTAACTCTCGGTTAATGTGGGGTCTGAGATGAATAATTAGTTTTTTACGAGTTGACTATGGTAAAGCAAAGAAAAAGGGAGCTATTCCCACCATTAAACAATGCCGAGATCGAATCAATTGATCTGAATAGGAATAGCTCCCTAAAGCATGTGAAAAGAAAGGCTTTATTGGTTGTCCCAATATTGTTGTATTTTCTTCTATTGGTCTACTCTCTAAGTAGAGCGACCGTAGCAAGCTATGTATCGATCCTGTTAAATTGACTTTATTTACTGCGCGCTCGCAGCGCGAAAATCGACGCGTCGCATCCTTCTTAGGTTCTTGTCAAAAGGACTTGAATGGCGATCGCTTGTTCAAGGGGCTAACCTAAGAGCCCCCCTGCGCGCCTCAAGAACAAAACTGTAGGATTAGCGAAAGACAGAAACAAAGCATGTGGCTAGCAGGCTAACACTCAGTCCAGCAGATCGGGCTTGTCCTCCATGACAAACGATTTCACCTTTCAAGCCCTTTTCCTTTGACAGTGCGACGCCTTGCATCAACGACAAACTGCCTTAAACGTTCCCTTTGATATTGTTTGCAAAGCGCGGCCGGGTGAAAATGAAGTTTTCAAGTTCGATGTTGCCCAAGCCTACACTAAAAAAGGGGACAAACGTGTTGGACGTCTCGACAAGGATGAGTGTGTTCTGATCCGATATCGGGGGCAGGGCATCTTTGTATTGACCAATATTGGCGTCCGTCAGCTTTTCGGTGAAGCCACCGCGAATTGCAGACCAGTTTACCGAGTGGCTGTTGGAGGCCTCATCATAAAGAACTAACGAAATTCGGATTTTCAGATCGGTTTGATTGGCCACCATCAAGCTGAACATTTCTTCCATCGAGTCGATGTAAGTATTGTTGATTTCTCGGGTTTCGCGAGAAATCAGGTCACCAATCGTATGCGCTGCTTTGATGTTTGAGGCACTCTGCCTGTAGGCTTCGAAAAATGTGTACCCCGCCATGAGCGTCCAAAAGAGCATTGGAGTTATGATGACTGCCTCTAGGGCAATCGAGCCGTCTTCCCGTGCTCGGAATTGATTCGGGCGTCGCATTAGAAGTCGCTTGATCATGATACTAACTAGGCTCCTGCACGAAGACGGTTGTAGCGGTCAAGGCGTACTGGCCTTCTTCGTTGACCAATGCCTTGCTCATTGCGGATGTTGGAAAAATGGGGTTGATCTTGGCGCAGGCCCGAAGAACCATCAACTCGTTCTCGAGGCCGTTTTGAAAAGTTCGTACAGGGCGAGCCACTTCTGAGAGGTCAGTACAGTCGGGGACAGTTGGTACTGTGATAGCGGCAAACGGATCCTGCCGGATCATTTCCAGGCGCACGTTGGTTTCGCAATTGCTGATAAAACCGGCACGACTACAGATGAGAGCCTTGATTTCGTCGTGTTGTGGACTGACGCCGGTGTTCAGCCGGATGTCGCGCACTGTTAGATCGACGGCGCGCTCTAGTTGTGCGTGTTTCAAGGTTACAAAGCCAAGCTCTACCCCCGAAAGCACCAAAAACAAGATAGCCGGGAAGACGAGAGCAAACTCGACGGTCACGTTTCCATATTCATGGCGACGGAACCTAGCAAGAGCGGAAATCGACCTACGCATCATTGTGTCAACCTCAACATACGGACAGAGGATGCGATCGAGGTAAAGGCATCTGTGAGGTCAGGAGCCGACGCATCGTAATAATGACTGGCGGAGCTTGCGCAATTTTCCAGTACCTTTTTGCCGTTCGCCGGGGCGTTGACGCTGACACTAAAGACAATCACGCCTTCATCCTTGGCGGCCTTGCACACGTGTTTGGTGCGCTGATCCTTGGCGGTTGACTCTTTCTTGCTGAACGCACTGGCCTCCCATTGACCATAGGCACTTGGCGACTGGGTGAAAATGTTGTTCTCGATGTATTCCAACGACACGTTTTTCAGCAGCTGAACGTAGGACAATTGCACCGCTTTTCCCGGTTCGTCTTCATTCACGCATTCTGTTTTGCTGCCCTTTGTCGTACAACGCGAATTTCCATCGCCGTATGCGTGATCTTGCCAGCTATTGTCGTGCGGCCACCAGTACATGGGGGTGCCATTCGACTGATAGACCGAGAAGCGATCGGCGTCCTCATTGTACCATATATCCGACATCGTGGTGCGCATCGACGGGTTGAGCATGTGCTGGTCAGTATTGTCTCCGTCGGAAACCAGGATCAGAACCTTTAGGACGTTGCTGTTGTAAGGCAGAGGACGGTTGTCGAATGTTTCCGGAACGATACCGTCACCACCTTTGGCTACGGGGGTGGCAAGGCTCTCGATGACCGGCTGTGTACCGGGATCCAGCAGGATAAGACCCCAATTCGCGCCATTGTCCAGGCCCGAGTCCTCGTCAACAACCGGATTGGCGATCTTGGTGAGGCCGTCGACGTAGTCATGAAGCACGGTTTCATTGTTTTGGAATGGTAGGATCGCCGATCCAGCGCGGATTGGGCAGACAGGATGTTCAATCGGCTCTTTTGTCTCGGTGTAAGGGTCGAAATGAGCCGTTTGTTCCAGCACTCTGGTCAGAGAAAGATCAGGCTTGCTGAATTCGTTGTCGATAAAGTTGACACAGTGCGAGTGACCATGGAAACGGTCGAGGTTGTAGTATTTCAGCAAATCCGCGCCAGCGTTAACCTGGCTGGAATATGGGATCAGTGAGAAAGAAATCTCGTTGCTCCAACTCCCGTTTTTCGTTCCAATCTGTGAAATGATGCTTTTCGTAGCATTTTGCAGTGCTGGAAGGTCAATCGAGGTCGAAACGTCCATGGCAATTGAGATTTCGGCCAAACCGACGCTTTCCTCGGCAGTACTTGCCGCCGGGGCACTCAGTGTATCGACGCCGGAAAGGTGCATGAATTGGGTCGGAAACTCGGACAAGGCCGTCGCCGACACCTCACGATAACCAACGTCGTTGACCACATTGATGCTGGTCACATGTTCCAGAAGACCCGCCGTTTCTAGGTATGAACGAACGACAGATTCTGGTTCTCCCTTTTGATCAAGGTCCGCCGCGGCCAAAACAGACCTGTCCAGCGTGTACTGCAAGTCTGCACGTTTGTTCTCAAAGCGCATGTAATCAATGCCCATGCCCACCGTGGCGATGATGCACAAAAACATAAAGAGGGCGAAAATGGTAAGAGCACCACTCTCGTCACTGGCAAAATGTCGAACACCTTTCCGCGTGCGAACTGAAGGGGAAACGCAATTGCTTATTGATCTCTCGAAATCCATGGGCATGAGTTATCCTCTCTTGGCCGAGGGAACCGGCCACAAGATTGTTCTTAGTGAATACACCTCGACAAACGCAGGAAGTGCGATTGCGGAAACTCTTAACCGTAACAAATTTCAGCAACTTTCTGACCCGTAGAAATAAAGGTCAGCGGCGAGCTGCAACCGTCACCAATAAGCGTGTGGCTCAAAAACGGTCAAAATGTGGCGGCTCTTCGGTCATTGGGTGTGGTTATTTTTAATCGAAAATAATAGTGAGTTAATTTTGGGTTAAAGAATATAATTAGTGGTTTTAAAACAATTTATTGGAAGATGTTTTATCTGCTCTCGACAGGCAAGGGAGAGAGCTGCGCCCGTTGTTAATCATGGTTAAAATCATGATAAGTTAATCGAAAAATGGCTTTATAAAATAGAAATAGGAAGAAACATTGGATTGGCTCGTCCAATATTGCAGCACTTTCTTCTATTGACCATTATTCCTTATTAAGAAGTTTGTCGCCAGCTATGTATCGATTCTGCCTTAGAAGACGCCTTTTCGCTCAGATGTACAATGGGGCCCCTCGCTTTTAGGCGCGACAACGAAAGATCACTCTGTTCGTCAGCTCTGTATGCCGAGCAATCATTCAATTGATTTTGGAGCTCTGCGCCGCAGCAAACGGCACCTATGTCCGCACTGCGGTCGACTTCGAACCGCGTCTCGAATGGCAGTTTTCTGCAACCAATGCACGAATTGCAGCGTCATAACAAACCGCGAACATCGTTGAACGGGTGTTATGTGAAGCGATCTCTGGTTGAGTGGTCCGTCCGTCCACAGCCTACCGGCCCAATCACCTAACACCACATTGAGCGGCTTTTTCCCGCCCCATTGATCTTGTTCGCCCAGTCCGATATTCAGACCGGCTGCGTTTTCGGCCGTCTATCCGAGCCCAGCCCAAAACCAACGAGCCAACCGATGGAGGGTGCCATGTAGTTCAGAAACTGCATGAAAGGCCAATGACATGGCCCATTACAAACGCAAACGTCCCCGTACCGTGCTTGGGAACGGGTACTCACGCCTAGGTCTGAGCCGTCGTCTCGGAAAAGACCCGGATGATGTCCGGTGGCTTGGCAATTGGCCACGCTATCACGACATCACCTATCACACGCGTCCAACGAGACGCAAATCCAAGGCTCTTGCGTCCGGCATCCTGAAAGGCGCTGATCCTGACGACCTAGTCTGGCCCGATGGGCGCAAGCCCCACCACTATTATTGGTGAGTATGTGCGGCGGAAGCATTCCATAACTCCGCCGCGCACTTTGGCTCAGGTGGCCGTTGAGACGACCGAAGCAGTTTGGCCCGTTGCGGCCATCGTTAGATCACGAACCGAGTCCCGCGTCTTTTCTCACGATGTACCGCAGCAAGTTATTGCCCTCGGTCATGAGGTCGTGGCGATCTTCGTTCTTTTTCACTACGGATGCCCACGCCATTTGATCGTGTATGAATTCATCAATGACCGCTATGCGCTGTCCACGACCCATTTCCTTGGTTTTGCTTTTTAAAGTCAAAAGCCTGTCAATGTGCCCTACTAGGTTGGGAGACAGGTCCTGATCTTTCATGAGATCATGCAGGTTCATCGGCGGTGGCGTATCGGGTACCTGCCTGATCCACGAGATCGCCAAGGCGGTGGTTTGGTCGAAAACGGCGTGGTCAAGGCTTACAAACTCGCACTCAGGGAACTGGCATCGCTCCAGACACCGGGCGGTCATCGTCGGCAAACTTTTCAATACCGGTAGAAAACCTAAAAAAATTTCGTCAGACCGCAGCGAAACTTTTTCCTGCGAATTCAGGGGTACAATGATCAGAAACACTGCAGGAAGCAGAAGAGTAATGCTTTTTTGAGTAAAGCGCGCCGTCATGGGTGACAAAGGTAGAGTTATAGACGGCGCTGACTTTTTTTCTGTTTCATCAAGTTTGGCGCGCTATGTCGCAACCTGCATCCACTTAGGAAGCAACTACTCATTCTGACTGTCAGATCGCTTTTCAGTGGATTTAATCGAGTCAAACACGCTGCTACCATCTATTCCGGTTTCTGTAACAAATCTTGGTTCACTGCTACCGGCTGTTTTGGTTTTTCCGCTGCTGGAAAGCTTTACAGAAATCGACGCTTCCCCACTGATGGAACGCCCAATCGGCGCGGCATCTGCGGATCTCATCCTATTTGAAAGCCCAAGCCGGTGGACCTTGCCGATGACGGCGTTCCTAGTCAATCCGGTCAACGCTTTGGCAATATGGGTGGCCGAGTATCCTGCACCCCACATTGTTTTTAGAGCATTAACGCGGAGATCAGTCCAACCAGAGCCATCTACTAGACGGCCAAACTTAATATCGTAAGCAAATTTTGGTGGTGCAAGTATTCCAGTTGATAGCGCTGCAACAACGTCTGGAATTTCCAAGGCTGCAAGCATCAACGAAACGTCTTCGGTTGCGAAGGAAGCGCTCAGGACAAAGAATGGAAAATCTGTTTGTGCGAAATCAAAGTCGCTAAGCGTTTCGCGAAGCTGCATTGCCGTCCCAAAAAAAGGTCCCCCGTTGGGTAGGATCGCACCCAATTGGTGATTCTCGGGATCAAATTCCCAAGCAAACATAGGGTTCGGGATTAGATCATCAGATGGCAAAGCAGGTAGGCGAAGAAAAGCTGTCCGCTTTGACGAAATTGGGCCCGCCTTGATAGTCGACTCAGTACCCTCATAAAACAACTTTTGGATTGTATCTTCCTGCCAAGTTTCGGCGTTTTGACTATTCGAAGAACTTGAGTTTTTTGACTGAGCAAAACTGGATACTGCAGTATTATGCTCCATGGCGCTGGATGGGTTTTCGCTTAACCCAACTGAGTTTGGAAGGCGCAGACGAATGTAGAAGGAAGCGTCACCACTTGAACGGTATACCGGTACAGCCAAACCAGGAGTATTGCGAACTGGACACAGCAGTCCTTCAACAGTTAGGGCCAATCTGCCTTTTGGTATGATGAGTTCCAATGGGCCCACTCCGCTCATCATCCTATCCTCCTGGCTAGTTGCGGGATGCTGGCAAAGTTCAAAAGTGGATTCCAAACGTCAATGGAGTAAGCCTGTACGTTGCAATTCGGGTCTTCAAGGAACGGCGCAATCAGAAGCGATTCAAGATAAGACGCAGGTAATATGACTCCCTTCAGCGCACCATTGCCGAATGACACGCGTGGACCACACTGAATTTCGATGGCATTGCGTCTTTCATCAACTTTGTGCTGACCTGCAGTCGAAATCATGTCGGTAAACTCAATACTCTCGTGATCAAACGGATCAAAGGATGGCTCAGATAGTTTTCCATCCAAGTAGTTCTCATTTGTATCGTGAAACTTGAGTATCACGTCCCTGATACGCCCGGTGTCGGGCTCTAGCTCGAAATCAACCAGCGGGATTTTCGAGTTGATAAACTCCGACATAAGTCCGTGGTGGTTTGCCCCACTGTCGAATGGGTATATGCGCTTGATATCGATCAACTTCTCAACATCGAATACGAAACAGACTGGGTATAAGCTGAGTTGCCTAGAGGATATGTCAGGCAGTTGATATTTATACGCCGGTTTCCCATAGAAGAAATAAGAGATACGCTCCTTAAAAACCTCGCAGACATCTTCGGTGTCGATGGCCTGAGATTGAAGGTACTTTCGCGCGTCCACACCGTCACAAGTATGAAAAGCCGGTAGAAACGTAAACTGGTCGTTTCTTCGAGGGACTTGTTCAGAAAATTTAGACATTAGCAATCCACCAGTTTCAGGTAATGACTCTCCTCGCCACAAAAAAGTTCGTCTACAACTAAGTCAAGACGTCTCTTTTGAACCAAGCACAAGTTTCGACTGAGCGCTCGCATCGTGCAACATATTCTAGTTGCTATGCTTTTTCTCTGTTTACGTCGGCAACTGAAAAAGGTCCAGCAACGTCGTGAAGACAGTTGCACCCGGGTTCAATTTCTTCCTATTTCGCGCGCATTCACTCCTTATACGCGCTGGTATGTTGCCCTCAATAGCAAGCAACAGCGAGAGCGACACATGACAAACGAAACACTCATTTCCGACAAGCAAGGTGCCGCGAGGTATGGAATTCATCGCGCTACGTGGTGGAGGTGGGCCAAGCATGACCCAGAGTTCCCAAGATCTGTCAAACTTTCGGCCAGGTGCACCCGCTGGAAACTGTCAGAGATCGAGGCTTGGGAAAACACCAAGCCTGTTGGTGGCTGAGACATGAAACTTATCCCGCGCATCAATGAAATCACAGCACGCGCATTGACTGATCCGGAACCGAGTTTCGCATCCCTCGTAAAGGGTGGCGCAAACCAGCGGCCATTCAGGTCTGTCAAAAACGCACAGGCCAAGGACGAAACACGATCCGTATCTCTGTCCGAACGCTGGGGCCTTCCTACGAGCGAAACCGCATTGACGCCTGAAGTAACCCTCGCCCAGCGCCGCAATCAACTAGCATCCGCACTTGGCGGGCGCATCACTTCCTTCAACGATGAGTAAGACCATGAACGAGAATGCAACCCTCCGCTACGGCAAAACCTACACCCTAATGCCAATTAGCCCTGAAATGGCAAACCCCATTCTGTTCAAGAACGGCGAACCAGTTCCCGTGACGCAAGAAATACGGAAGTATTTGGAACAGCACGCGACCTTTGATCAGGAAGCGCGTTATTCTGACGGTCGGATAGAGAGGACCAAGGTTTGTTCTTTTGTATTCAACCCGACGAGTGAACAACTCGACGATCAGAAATAAAAACGACCTCACCCAGTTGTCCGGGAAGAGGCCGTCCTATTGTAGCTGACTGAATTTACCATCTTCCCGGCTAATGGGTAAAGCCCAAAGGCCCCACAAATGAAAACAGAGATTGCACCCGGGTTCACCGGAAGAGTTGTTGCGCCCTCACGTTATGATTTTGCCGAAAGCAGTGAACACTATGCTTACGAGATAGAGCGACTAGGTAAGTTTCGGATCATTGAATGCTCCGAAAGAGTTCAGTGGATCATTCAAAGACGCATAAAGCCCCAAAACGAGCGTGCTGGAACACGATGGAAGGCAATAGGGTACTTTATGACCCGCGAGGCGCTTGCACGTCTGTGGCACGCTAAAACAGGCGCTGCGTTGGTCGCGTTTGACCACTCCATTTCATGTTCCAAATACGCAAACCAGCGATCTGGAAATTCTGCGCTTCGATCTATCGCCCCCGCAACATACCTCGGTCAGGATCATCACCATGGGGCGTGATAAACAAAATGAGAATCGGACCCGTCAATTTGCAATGTGGGAACCCTATGAAGTCAGGCTACCTGCATGGAAGGCGCTAAGCGCTACGGCCCAAGCGGCATACATGCACTTCAAAATCCGATGCCGAATTGATCGCAAGAAATCCAAGTTCAACAACAACGGGTTTGTCGGTCTTTCCGGAAGGAAACTGGCAGAAGAAATGGGCATAAATCCAAGAACCGCGATGTCTGCAATGGCCGATCTGCAAGCGAAAGGTTGGATCATATGCGAAAAGCGCGGACACCTCGGGATTGGCGGTAAGGCGCTCGCGCCTGAATGGCGTTTAACTATGTTGCCTACTCAGAAAGGCACCAAATCCGTGTCGGCAACATATGAGCCAAAATACTGGGAAAAGGGAAAAGACTATCAAATAATTGAATACCCAAAATGCAAAAAACCCGGTCATTCATCAGGTGACGAAAGTCGATTTCGGAAAGGCCCGAAAGCGAACGACAATGTTGTTAGATTTCGAAGTGGATAAAAGAACCCGACGCAATCTCTGCGGCAGCATTGATGCAAGCTCTGCATCAAGAACCAAAATCAGGAGGCCAGACTGCTGCAAGGTCTGCATCAAAAAACACCCATTTTTACCCACTGCCTGCTGCAACGTTTGCTGCACATCTAATTACCATATCGCACGCACCGCTTGATCCGACATCTCCATAAGCGAACTAGCATCCAGATCGAGAAATGAAGTGTCCCGAGCACTAGCGACAGGACCTAAATCGGAGATTTTGCAAAGTGCGTTTCTTGGGGCCTGTCGGGGTCAATAAGGAAGACCTGTCAGAGAAAGTGCCCGAATTGCACCCGGGTTCAAAGTTCCATCAATGCGACTACTAATACCGGAGAAAACCATGCATGTTTTGATAGCTATAGCCACAGCTTTGTATTTGCTGACTGGTCATACCGCATACAGCAAGATCATCATTCCAAGCACATATCGCGAAGCTCTCGGCGGCGATGAAGACGCGATGTTGTCGCTTATCCATCGGAATGAAAAATCGTTGGTCCATTACCTGACATATGGGGGTTGGTTGTTGCTCTATCCGGCGCTCCTCGCCTTAGGCTGGATCATCGCCCGTTTGGACATCGACATTTGAACCCGGGTGCAATTCTGAGCGCGGCTCAAAGTCGAAATCCTATCTGACGCGCCTTGGCCACGGAGAGAGACGACATGGACAACACAAGCCAAGATCGAGACCTAACGTTAGGTCAAATCCCTCACAGGAAAACACCGAAGGGCGGTTTCACTGAAGGTCGCCGAATGCAGCATGTACGCAAACAGATACAGTGTTCCGTCAGGCAGTACCCCGAACGGCCACCGGAAGCGTTAGACGGCATAGACAGAGAAATCGAAGCCGCCATCCGGGAAGATCGACCAATTCGTTTGGACAATGCATTTCCGCACGTATCTGCCCACCCCAGACGGAAGACCTTTTGCACACCGTGTTCGGATTTGAACCCGGGTGCAAACTACGTGGCAACTGAGACCGCAGATCAACCGGAGACTGGTGGTCGGGACGGCACCGACTACATCAACGAGTTCAGATTGGTTGTTGTACACCGCATGTCACTGAGGGGAGCGCCCCTTGGGCAAATTGGAGCGTTGCTGGGAATATCCACCAAGCACGCCCAGCGCCTCTATGACAAGCTGACAGGTCGCCTATCTGCGGAAGCAAAACAAGCAGACCTAATGGCTTTAGTCGGTGAAACACTCGCCTTCTATCACGCTGTAAGAACCGAATGCGTGGAGATTGCGGCAACCAACCCCGACGCGTCAACGCGCATAAAAGCAATGGAGACAGCACTCGCAGCGGAAACGGATAAACACCGCTTTTTGCAAGCCTGTTGCTTCTACGACCATGCAAGACATGTCCCACAAATCATCTTTTGAAACTATCGGGCATCCAGTTTTTTACGCTATGCCCTGAAGCAATTCGTCGCGGGATTTAAGCTGGTGCGGTCGCGTTGACTTAGATAGGAAAAGGCATACTAAGAACGAAAACAATGCAGTAGGATTTGATGAAAGACCTTTTCAGAACGCTTCGTCACCGGATGACGTGGACAATTGCTCGCAAACTTCTGCAAGCTAATGCAGTCGCAACCAGCCACGGTTGGGACGCAACTCTCAAAAAGGCATCTGACAGCGGGCAAAAATTTGACATCGGAAAGTTAGAGGATGCGCTCGTCGAACACATTCTCTGCGGTGAAAAATTCACAAAGTTGTACCAGATCGATCCTGCGCAAAGGAACGCAATTCAAGCGAAAATCATAGCAACCAGCATTTCTAACGAACCTATTGCGCAATGCTACCCCTATCTTATGGACGAAGAAGACTTACACCAAGAGACTGGCGATTTGTCTGTCGTGCGGGTCGAAAGCAACGATGACGGTGTCGGCCTAGTTTT
Source organism: Ruegeria sp. BI7 (assembly GCF_056537925.1). Classification (NCBI taxonomy): domain Bacteria; kingdom Pseudomonadati; phylum Pseudomonadota; class Alphaproteobacteria; order Rhodobacterales; family Roseobacteraceae; genus Ruegeria; species Ruegeria sp. BI7. The sequence continues at coordinate 61,840 of NZ_JBQFSK010000014.1, read as the reverse complement.
GTCATCTGTTTTTTGGATTAAAAAACGTGAAGAGATAGCATTTCAAGATTTTGAAAACCCACAAAAAATGCGAGGCCGATATGATGAAATTGTTGGCTTGGTCCGAGAACCAGTCCAGTTATTTCACGTTATTTGGATGCCTCATCATCGGGATTTTCTTGAAATTCGCGTTGATCACCCAAGAGGGATCGCAGAAGCTGACATCCACGGCATACACTCTGTCCTAAAGTCTTTTGTAAACAATTGGCACGTTGTGCCTCTTGATAAATCTGTGAACCTGTTTCCGGCAGTCAGGCCATTCTATGACGATGCCAGCGACGGCACGATCACACAAATGACTTTTCAAACAACCACGGGTGGCATCAAAGATGAGAAGATGCCTAGACGTAGAAAGGACGCCGATCAACGAACTGAGCCGTACCACGTTGCAGGAAAAGATGCGGTCGAAGCAATCGCAATCTATCGAATTACCGTTGAGTGGAGTTTTGTCGAGGATAAAATAGGTTACTCGCCTTCAGTCTCCCTCTCCGCATCCGGTCCGGGGGGAAATGGAACCAACCCAGACCCAATAATTAGCGGCGCGTTGGTAAAAAACTGCGTTAGAGCAACGGATTATGAGTTCGTAATCGATCGGCTTGGAAAAAAAGCTAAGCTGGAAGAGCAATCAGTGTAATAGTGCTGAAATGGACATAGGGGAGTTCAAAAAAAGTTTGGATGCATCTCGGATAGAACCGAGTGTCCTATCCGCTTGTCTAGCTGTTACCGACATACTGGCAAAGCTTCGGTATGGAGACGGTCGACACCTTGGACTGCCTTTCTTCTATGATCGCATTAACAGTGCCCATCGGGAAAACCTGTTGGCTGCGCTCAGTATTTTGTCGTCTCGAGAAGATGCTATTCTAGAAATGCATGGATACTTAGAGGACGATCTGGAAGGGCAGCTGCACCTTACCAATGAAGAATTCAGAGAATTGGTGACTACGGGGCTTCTTGCGCACCCGATATCGGGCGACCTTGTCAACGACCCTATGCACCACGTCCGCATCTACTACTCGCTCAGAGAAAACGTTCAACATGAATCCTAAGGACATTAGCCTTGCCGACTACATTGCATTTTTTGGCAACCAACCCGGTGGACGTGCAGTAAGGTGGCAAATCGCCAGTAACCATGAAGAACGACTTTCAGTGTTGGAAGAGGCACTCGAGCATTGCTACAGCAGCCTAGTTGACACTAGAGGATTGAACGAGAAGCGAAGCGAAGATGAGCTCACCATGCAAGTCGCCAACATGCTTGGGTCGGCGGGCATTTCAGCCTATCACGACAGACATGTTAACGGTCATTGCGACATTGTAGTTGACGCAAACAACGGATTTATGTGGCTCGGCGAAGCCAAAGTTCATAGCGACTACGGATGGCTTAAAGATGGCTTCCTACAGCTGTCCACTCGCTACGGCACAGCGATGGCTGGGCGGGACAAAGGCGAGCTAATTATCTACCATCGTGAAGGCAACTCCCAAAACGTGCTTGCAACATGGAAGCAACGATTGTCTGAGAATTTTCCAGATGTGGAGTTTCTAGAGGAAATTGTGGAACCAAACCTCTACTTCCGTACAAGGCACAAGTGTCCAAATTCAGGATGTGCTTTTGATGTTAGGCACAAAATCGTGCCTTTAATGCATGAGCCAGGAAAATAACTCGCCAGATATCGAATTAGGGCACTCTCCTCACGCCAATCCTGCATTTGGAAAAACGCATTGATATCCGCAGCAAGAAAAGTTCCAGAAAAGGCCGCTTCCCTAGATCAATGCAATGGATATGTGGATGGCGGGTAGGTTGGTGGGTAGCTGGATTAAACCGTCATTTTCTCTAATGAAATCAGAGATAAATGGCGGACCGAGGAGGATTCGAACCCCCGACCCCTTGATTCGTAGTCAAGTACTCTATCCAGCTGAGCTATCGGTCCGCGTTGGTGAGGCGGTATGTAGACCCACGTCAGAGGACGTGCAAGCCGATTCTTCAAAAAACTTTTAAAAAGTCACGTCGCCCTGCGGCAGCCTTATTTCAAAGGTGGTTCCCTCCGGTCCGGTCTGGGTCAGAACCAAGTCGCCACCATGTCCACGCACCAGTTCTTGCGAGATGGCAAGCCCAAGGCCCGAGCCTCCTTTGCGCACCCCGCCTTGAAACGGAGTGAACAGGTTTTCGCGCGCTCGCGGCGGCAAACCAGGGCCGTTATCCCTGATCTCAACACACCAGTCATTGTCGTGTACGCAGCCGGCAATCGTGATTCGGCCCGGCTTTCCGGACGCCACCAGCGCCTGACGCGCGTTGCGCACCAGGTTCATCATCACGCGGAAAATCTGTTCGGGATCTGCGCGCGCCACGAGGTCTTTCGGAACCTCGTTCACAATCTCGACACAGGCATCAGCAATGGCGAGCTTTTCACTTGCCACAACATCCTCGGCCACGTCGCGCAAAGGCACCATTGTCAAGGTCGGTGCCGGCTCTTCCGCCCGACCAAACGCCAGCGTGTTTTCACACAAGGACACAGCCCGCGTGATCGAGTTGACCAGCTTCGGCGCCATGCGCCGCACCAGCGGATCATCGCTGGCCTCGATCCGATCAGTGAACAGTTGCGCCGACGTCAGGATGTTGCGCAGGTCATGACTGACCTTGGCCACAGCACCACCCAGCTGCGCCAGTCGTTCGCGCTGTTTCAAAGCTTGCGTCAGTTCGGTCTGTAACTGCTGCAGCGCCTCTTCAGCTTCGCGCAACTCGGTCACTTTGGAATTGGGCGAGATGATCCCGCGGGCATCTTCGGGGGCGCTTGCATAGCGCTGCATGTACCCCACGACGCCCTTGATCGGCTTCACCAGAACAACGCGCACGGCAAGGAACAGGAAAAACGCGGTGATAATTGAAATGACAAAGGACAGGCCCAGAATACGCAGGCCATAATCGGTCATCGCCATCCGCAGCGGCTTGCTGTCTGTCGTGACCTCGATCAGAAGACCTGCATCTTTGACCGGCTCACCAATCACGCGAATGACTTCGTTTTCAGGTGTGAACAGGCGCGACATGGCGTCCCGGATTAAAATCCACGGACCGGCATCGCGCAGATCATAGGTATTGGCGATCTGTTCGGGAATGGGCGAGGACAGCATCAGCTGTCGAATTTCATCGCGCCGCAGCACCACATTATACACGCCAGCGTTGACCAACAATTCGGCCTCAAGATCCTCGGCCAGCATGTCATCGGCCAACAAGGCCAGCGAAGCGATCTGCGCGCGCTCTAACCGGTTCAACAGGAAGTCTTCGCGAAACCGCGCAATCGAGGGGACAAAAATCAAAATCTCGGCCAACATTACGAAGACCGTCGTCAGGATCAGAAATCGGCCCGACAGCGAGTTCACTATACGCTCCTTTTCCGGTTAGGGTATCCAGCGTTGGACGAACCCGACCACTCGTTTAACCATTTGATTCTCAAACAGCCTTGGCGTGAAATAGGCACCTGCCACGCGTTTGTTAAGCTCTCCGATCGTCGGATAGGGCGAAATCATCGCAGCGATCTGCCCCATCTTCAGATTATTGGCCAGCGCCAGCGACCACAAGTTGATCAATTCGCCCGCCTGATGACCCACGATTGTGGCGCCCACGGGACGGCCTTTTACGACCATGACCTTAATGAAGCCTTTCGTCTTGCGTTCGGTTATGGCGCGGTCGTTATGGTGATAGTCAAAGCGCGCGATCTCGACCCTGTCGCCATGCTGGTCGCGGGCTTGCGCCTCGGTCAGGCCGACCTGCGCCAGCTCCGGGTCCGTATAGGTGGCCCAGGGGATATGTGTCGATTTTGCCTTGGATGGCAGGCCAAACAAGGCCGAGCGGATGATGATCCCGGCATGATACCCGGCCACATGGGTGAATTGCAGCCCGCCCGCCACGTCGCCGATGGCATAGACCTTGCGGTTCGTGGTGCGCAGCGAGGCGTCCACCTTAATCCCGGTACGGGTTGGTTCGATCCCGGCGGCTTCCAGATTAAGGCGGTCGGTATTGGCCTTGCGCCCGGCGGCGATCAGCAGATGCGAGCCGGTGTAGATATCGCCATTCTCGGTCACGACATCGACCAGCCCGTTATTGTCCCTGATTTGGGCAACCATCGCCTGTTCATGCAGGGCTACACCTTCGGCGCGCAAAGTGTCCAACACAACAGCCGCCGCGTCAGGGTCATCCTTGCCCAGCGCCTGCATGCCTTCGATCACGGTCACCTCGCAACCAAGACGGATATGGGCCTGTGCCATCTCAAGCCCGATAGGGCCACCACCAATGATCAGCAGATGCTCGGGTTTTTCACGCAGCTCGAATATGGTTTCGTTGGTGTAATATGGCACCTGATCCAAACCCGGGATCGGCGGCACCAAAGGCGACGAGCCGGTGGCAATCACCACCCGTCGCGCAGTGATCAAGTGATCGCCCGCCTGCACCTGCGTGGGGGAAACAAAGCTGCCGAATTCGCGTATCACTTTGACTCCGAAGCCTTCAAAGCGTTCCTGGCTGTCCATCGGTTCGATCTGGGATATCACGTCACGGACGTGATCCTTAGCAGCCGCATAATCCACTTGCGGCATCACGTCTGCCACACCCATGGCTGCGGCATGGGCCTGCCCATAAGCTGTCTTGCCGCTGGCGATCAGCGCCTTGGAAGGTACACAGCCAAAATTCAGGCAGTCACCACCCATCTTGTGACCTTCCAGCAAGATGACGTCGGCCCCCATCTGACTAGCCCCGGCAGCAACGGACAAGCCACCCGACCCGGCCCCGATCACCAGGATATCCGTCTTCAGTTCTTGCATGAGTTCAGGTGTCCTTTTTGCCGCGCAGGGCTTTGATAACTATCGGCAACGCGGCCAGCACGCACAAGCCCAGGATGGGGCCGATAACGAAGGGTTCCCTCAGCAACGAGACATCCGGCGTCTCACCGCGGTCGAACACGCCACCCAAACCGACACCGATCCAAGTGTACACGATGCCACCCGGAATGATGCCCAGCGCCGTGGTGATCAGAAAATTGCGGAATTTCACTCCCACCAGCGCTGGCATTAGATTGGCGACGAAAAACGGCACAACTGGCACAAGACGCAGCAGGAACAGCACCGGGATTTCGTTCTCGCGCAGGCCGTCCTTGAGCTTTTTCACGGTGCCTTCCGAAGCCTCCAGCCGTGCGGTCAGGGATTCACCCAGCCCCCAACGCGCGGCCAGAAAGATCGCCGATGCACCGATGGTAGCTGCAAAGACGTTAAAAACGGTTCCGGCAAAAAGGCCGAACAGAAACCCTCCGGTCATGGACGCCACAGCCGCGCCGGGCAGCGAAAAGGCGACGATGACGATGTAGATCGCTACAAAAGCACCCGCCATGGACCAATAATTCGCATCCCGCCACGCCAAAAGGGCTTCGCGGTTGTCACGCAACGTCTCGAACGTCAGATAATCGCCCAACGTAAAGAACCCCACCGCAGCCACGGCGAGAATCACCAGCAAAGGTACGTGTCGCGCAAGCCCTCTGCGCGGGGTCTGGGTGGTTTCGCTCATCAAGCTGTCCGGTTTGGTGCGTTTCATTCTGTTCCCAACATGCGCCGCGCAGGACCCATGCAACAGGGACCTCACGCGGCGTTGATGCAAATAGGGGGTAATGTGAGGGTTTGAGGCCATAAAACCGCTATTTTGAAACCTTTTGCGTGACGCCGTACCAGAATTGTTGCAAAAGGCGTCAAAACCCCCACCTAGGGGTTTGACTTACCCACCGCTACCCAGTAGAGGACGGGCTTCGAACACTAGGGCCAGGCGAATCCGCGCCGCACCCCACCGCATAGATTGGAGACGGAGCGATGAAACGCACCTATCAGCCTTCGAACCTGGTTCGCAAACGCCGCCACGGTTTCCGCGCGCGCATGGCCACCAAGGCCGGCCGCAAGATCCTGAACGCACGTCGCGCACGCGGCCGCAAATCGCTGAGCGCATAAACCGCTCACCGATCAGGTTATGAACATGACGCCGCCGGAGGCCCCTGAGGATGGTAAGAACCAGCCGAGGGTCAAGCCCCCGGCGGCGTCCGTTTGCGTGCCTGAAACATTGACTGTTCTCAAGAAACGATCCGATTTCCTGAAAGCCGCCCGCGCGCGCAGGCAGGGCACCTCGTCCATGATGGTGCAGGCGCGCAAACGTGCTGCGGATGAAGCTACGGGGATTCGCGTCGGATTCACTTGTTCCAAGAAGGTTGGGAATGCGGTGGCGCGTAACCGCGCCAAGCGGCGCCTGCGCGAAGCTGCCCGCGCGGTTCTGCCCGCACAGGGTCAGAATGGTTGGGACTACGTGCTGATCGGCCGCGCCGAGGTCACTGCCGCGCGCCCGTTCGAGGCTCTGCTGGATGATCTGCGCTATGCCCTGCGCAAAATTCACAGCGCGCGGAAATGACCCTGCTGTCTCATATCCTTGCCCTGCCCATTCGGGCTTATCGGCTGGTGTTCAGTCCCTGGGTTGGTTTCAATTGCCGCTATCAGCCCACTTGCTCGGCCTATGCGCTGGAAGCATTGGAAAAGCACGGCGCCATCAAAGGCGCGTGGCTGACCGCCCGGCGGATCGGGCGCTGCCATCCTTGGGGTGGTGACGGGTATGACCCGGTTCCAGAGCAAAAACCAAAAGACTAGAGCAGACGTGTTTCAAAGAATAGCGGCTTAACTCGGCCTTAAAGCAAGGTTGCCCTGCGTCGTGTGTGTACGGGTCGGGATTTCCTCGCGGTCCAACTTGCCAGAAATGGTGTGGAACACGTCTTCAAGAAATACCGGGTCATCAAAATAAAACGTGTGTCCGGAATTGATACCGCCGTCAAAACCGCCTTGTTTGAAGCGCGCCGCGCAATACACATTGGCGGCCTTGCTATGCAGCGGCCTGTTCATACCATTCCGCCCAACCCTTGGTGCAACCCCGATCCGTTTGACCGCAGATATCGACAGTACGTCATCCATTGTATTGTAGTAATTCGTCAGTCGTACGCAGTGACGATAAAGCGATGAAGACTTGGAGCTCTCCGGATCAAGCGATTTGACAGACAGATCTCCAGCCACCAACATGACCTGGCTGACTGACCAGCTTTTGCTGGCAATTCGGGCTCGGTCATCGGCATCATCAAATGCTTCGCGCACCACATAGCTGCCCATCGAATGTGCCAGTACATGCAAGTCGATCCGACACTCTGGTCGCTGCATCTCCGAAAACATCGCGACGCCGTCCCTCACCAGCCGGAAAGCCGATTGCTTGGCATCCATCCGGTCCTCCAGGTAATTCAAGGCCGAATCCGCACTGGGCCAGTCAAAGCTGACAACAACGCCTTTGAAGCCGTGTTCTTTTAACCCTGCTTTGATTTTGCGGTGCCGCACAAGAACTTCCGCCTGAGAGTTATTGAACCCATGCACGTAGAACACGATGTCACCCTCGGTATAAGGGTTCGTCGTACCGCCCTGAGCGGCCAATATGACCTTGTCGCGCCATTCTCGCTTTGTGATCTTGTGCGACAGCATCATATCATCCGCGCTTTCCGGAATTTCCAGAAAATGGCTGGCTGCAGGCTCGTTAGAAAAGCCGTTTCCGCTTTTGCCGCGGGCAACAAAGGCATAGTCCATAATAATCTCCTCGATAAATGACGCCCTTTTATCACAGGTCAACAATGCCCCAAAATCTACAATCCGGCTTATCGCGCTTGCCCGCTTGCCATATCGACTGTAACCACGGCGCATGTTTGACGAAACTGACGATATCCACCCGCTCTTTGCTGGCGCGCCCTCGACCACCGAGTTCAAGAAGCTGCGCAAACGCATCGTACGCCAGACCCGTGAAGCCATTGAGCATTACGGAATGGTGGACCCGTCCGCCCATGACAAGGACGGCAAACCGCCCCGTTGGCTGGTCTGCCTGTCGGGCGGCAAGGACAGCTATACCCTGCTTGCGGTTCTCTATGAACTAAAGTGGCGCGGGTTGCTGCCGGTCGATCTGTTGGCCTGTAATCTGGATCAGGGTCAGCCTGGTTTTCCCGCCACGGTCCTGCCCGAGTTTCTGGAACGCATGGGCGTGCCTCACCGCATTGAATATCAAGACACCTATTCCATCGTTGTGGATAAGGTTCCGCAGGGCCGTACGTTTTGCGCCCTGTGTTCACGCCTGCGCCGGGGCAACCTGTACCGGATCGCCCGCGAAGAAGGTTGCTCAGCCGTGGTTCTGGGCCATCACCGGGACGACATTCTGGAAACGTTCTTCATGAACCTCTTCCATGGCGGGCGCCTGGCCACGATGCCTCCGAAGTTGGTAAACGAAGAAGGCGATCTGTTCGTTTTCCGCCCGCTGGCTCACGTGGCCGAGACCGATTGCGAGAAATTCGCCACCTCGATGAACTATCCGATCATCCCCTGCGATTTATGCGGCAGCCAGGACGGCTTGCAACGTCAGCAGGTGAAACAGATTCTGGATCAGTGGGAAAGAAACAGCCCCGGTCGTCGACAGGTGATGTTCCGGGCACTGACCAATGCGCGACCGTCGCATCTGTTGGACCCAAAACTGTTCGATTTCGCCAACCTTGCGCTAAACCCCGGCAAAAAAGACGAAAATTCGGACGAAATTCCTCAACTGCGTTAACGTCTGACTCAGATTGGTTTTCTACGGTTGCCCAATAGTGCTTTGCCAAACGTAGAGGCTCAGAAAACCGATGTGGAAACATATCAAATTCGAACGCGTTCTTGATGCTCTCGCTTCTGTTCTGAGTGGCCCTGCCGCGCTGGCCTTTGTGCCCGCCATCAGTTTGGCGGCGTTCTGGATCGGCGGGGAACGGGCGTTGGTGGTTGCCGCCCTCGTTTTACCCTTGATATTCGCAGGCGCGGCCACCTTTGACGCCCGCGCCAACAGGCAGCTTCAGCGGCGCAACCCGCCTGGTGGCATGATGGCAATAGACAGCTTTTACAACGAGCTGGAAGGCATGTTCAAAAAGGCAGTAACCGATGGTGCGGATTCGGCTTGCCTTCTAATCGCCCTGGATGATTATTCCGACTTTCTCGATCTTCACGGCAATTCGGCGGCAAGTCATCTGACTAATCAATTTGGCAGCCGCATTCTTTCTGTTATCCGGACACAGGATATCGCGACCCGCCTGGAACCTAACAAAATCGCAATCGGCCTGCATCCATCCCACCAATTGGATCTGGAGGCCTGCATTCAGATGGCGGGGCGCATTCAGGCCGTCGTTGAAGAACCCTTTACACTCAATGGTGCTGGTGTCTACGTTTCCTGTTCAATCGGATTCAGCCTGCTGAGCAGCGTCCCTAAGGATCAGTACGAGGATTGGGTCGACGCCGCCAAAGCCGCCTTGGACGAGGCGCGGCGGAACGGGCCGTCGACCATTCGCGCGTTTTCCAGCGAAACACAGCGTCGCTCACGCATTCGCGCCAATCTTCGCAAAGAGTTTGAAGACGCGCTCGACAATGGTGAGATACGCCCTTGGTTCCAGCCACAAATCTCAACCGACACAGGTCGCGTTACGGGTTTCGAGGCTCTGGCCCGCTGGGAACACCCGCAAAAGGGTGTATTAAGCCCACAGGTATTCTTGCCGTTCGCTGAGCAGGCCGAGTTGATGGAGAAATTCGGTCAGGCGATGCGGCACCATGCTTTCGCCGCGATGCGCGATTGGGATCGAGACTCGGTCGTGGTTCCTCGGATCGGCGTGAATTTCTCTTCTGATGAACTGCGCGATCCAGCGTTGATCGACCGCCTGAAATGGGAGTTGGACCAGAATGATTTGACACCGGACAGGTTGGCGGTGGAAGTTCTGGAAACCGTGTTCTCGCGCCGCCCCGACGATGTGATTACCCGCAACGTGACCAGCATGGCCAAGTTGGGGTGCTGCATCGATCTGGACGACTTCGGCACCGGCCACGCATCCATTGCTTCGATCAAGCGCTTTGATGTTTCGCGGATCAAAATTGACCGCTCTTTCGTCGCCAAGGCAGATCGCGACGCCAGCCAGCAACAACTGGTCAGCGCAATACTGACGATGGCCGAGCGGCTGAATGTCGAAACGCTGGCCGAAGGGGTTGAGACCCAGGGCGAGCATGCCTTGATGGCGCAATTGGGGTGCGATCATGTTCAAGGGTTCGGAATTGGCAAGCCAATGCCCTTTGAAAAGACGCTGAATTGGATCGCGGCACATCAGAACAAGGTCAACGGAATGCCGAAGATCGGGCGCAAGACAGGACCGTAATCGCTGATTTACGCCACAGAAACGCGATCCAAAAGGAAATGACGGGCGAATCCGCTTGACCTTTGGGCTTGCACTCTGTTGAACCCACCGGGTGTGTTTCACTGCTTAAGGTGGCTGTCCCCGATGGACGATCAGAACAAGAATCTCATCCTTGCAACCGTGCTCAGCTTTATCGTGATCCTTGTTTGGTTCGTGCTGTTTCCCCCGCCGGAGCAGACACTCACACCAGACGAGGTTGAGATTGCCACCGCCGAGGGTAATGAGGTTCAGACGCCCAGCGCCGCAGGTACTGTGGGTGAGGCGACGGCGGCCGCAGAAGAAACCCTGCCCGAGGAACAAGCCCCACGGGTTGAAATCGACACCCCCCGGCTGAAGGGCAGTCTGTCGCTGTCGGGCGGACGGATCGATGAGCTGTTCCTGAAGGACTACAAGGTCTCGATTGAAGAAGGGGCGCCAATTGTCGAATTGCTGTCTCCGGTTGGCTCGGACTCGGCCTATTATGCCCTCTATGGCTGGGCGCCGGGAACCGGTGTGGCGGGCGCGGATGTGCCCGGCCCGAACACGTTGTGGACGGTCGAAAGCGGCGAAACGCTGGACGTAGACGCTCCGGTCACACTGAAATGGGAAAACGACAAAGGTCTGACTTTCCGCCGCATGATCTCGGTGGACGAAAACTATATGTTTACGGTCACCCAGTCGGTCGAAAACAATACCCAGGCCGAGGTTGGCATGGCCCCCTATGGCATCCTGGCTCGCCACGGCATTGGCGAGGATGGCGATCTGCCCGGTCTGAAGAACTTTTTCATCCTGCATGAAGGCGTGATCGGCATGGCCGACGGCACGTTGGCCGAGATTGACTATGGCGATGTCCGCGATTTTGATATCGACCCGAACGAACGCGCGCAAGCCGAGGTCTATCAGGTCAAAGAAGACGGTTGGATCGGATTTACTGATCACTATTGGATGACCACACTGATCCCGGAACCGGGAACACCGTTCAAGGCCGCAGCAAAATACGACGAACGCCGCAAGATATACCAAACCGAAACAGTGCTGCCGACCCTGACGGTCGCCCCCGGCGCTACCGAAGAGGTCACCACACAGCTGTTCGCAGGTGCTAAGGAATGGGAAACCATCCGCGAATATCAGTCGGAAGGCGTACAGAAATTCATCGACAGCATCGACTGGGGCTGGTTCTTTTTCCTGACTAAGCCGATCTTTTGGCTGCTGCACAATATCAACGCGTTGATCGGCAATATGGGGTGGTCGATCATCGGCCTGACCCTGATCATCAAGGCGATCCTGTTCCCGTTGGCGTATAAATCCTACGTCTCGATGGCAAAGATGAAAGAGCTTCAGCCGCAGATGGAAGCCCTGAAAGAGGCAGCAGGCGATGATCGTCAGAAGATGCAGCAAGGCATGATGGAGCTGTACAAGAAGGAAAAGGTGAACCCCGCCGCAGGCTGTCTGCCGATCCTGATGCAAATCCCGATCTTCTTCTCGCTGTACAAAGTGATCTTCGTCACCATTGAACTGCGTCAAGCGCCGTGGTTTGGCCCGTTCCGGGATCTCAGCGCGCCGGACCCGACCTCGATCATGAACCTGTTTGGACTGCTGCCGTTTGCCGGTCCGCAGCCCGACACGATCATGGCGCTGATCTTTATTGGTATCCTGCCGCTGTTGCTGGGTATCTCGATGTGGCTGCAGCAAAAGCTGAACCCGGCGCCAACCGATCCGACGCAGGCGATGATCTTTGCTTGGATGCCGTGGGTCTTCATGTTCATGCTGGGCAGTTTTGCGAGTGGTCTGGTTGTCTACTGGATCGCGAACAACACGATCACGTTCACCCAGCAGTACCTGATCATGCGCAGCCAAGGCTTTAAGCCGGACGTGTTCGGCAACATTAAGTCCAGCTTCAAGCGTACGCCGAAAACGGATGATAAATGACAGCTGAAGTGACCCAGCTTTGGCGGCATCCGATCAAAAGCCATGGTCGCGAAGCCGTCGAAACCGTAAATGTGACCCCCGGGCAGACCATGCCCGGGGATCGCGTTTGGGCGGTTGCGCATGAGGCATCCAAAGCGGATGGTTCAAAATGGGTCCCTTGCGCCAACTTCAGTCGCGGCGCAAAAGCACCACAGTTGATGGCGATTTCAACGCAATCAAACGGCGACACACTGACATTGTCCCACCCGGATCGCCCGGACCTGACCTTTGCCCCAGATAGTGAGCAACAGGCGTTTCTGGATTGGGTCCGGCCCCTAATGCCCGCAAACCGCGCGGCCTCGGCACGGATCATTCGGGTTCCAGGGCGCGGGATGACCGACAGTGATTTCCCTTCGATCAGCCTGTGCAACCTGGCATCGCATCGTGCGGTCGGACAAAAGCTGGGCCAAGATTTGTCGGTGCGCCGCTGGCGAGGCAACATCTGGTTCGACGGCCTGCCCTTGTGGGAAGAATTCGACTGGCTGGGTCGTGAGGTTCAGATCGGCGAGGCCGTGCTTCGCGTACGCGAGCGCATCACCCGCTGTTTGGCGACCACAGCCAACCCTGACACAGGTTTACGCGATACCGATACATTGGGCGCACTTGAAACCTGGGGTCACCAGGATTTCGGCGTCTATGCAGAAGTTCTTGAAGGCGGTGCAATCTCGGTTGGCGATAAGGTAGAATTGTTATGAGCCCCCTCCCCTTTCCTTTAGCCGAAAACCCCGATGAATTCGCGTTGGAGCGCGGACGCAAATTGTTTGCGGGCGAGTCTGAATTCGTCAAGGGCGTGGTCGCCATGGATGGCCTACCTGCGCCAGATCGGCTTGAGGTTTGCTTTGCCGGCCGTTCCAATGTGGGCAAATCCAGCCTGATCAACGCGCTGACGGGCACCAAGGGATTGGCGCGCGCTTCGAATACTCCGGGCCGCACGCAAGAGATCAACTTCTTCACTCAAGGCCCCGAACTATATCTGGTCGACCTGCCTGGTTATGGCTACGCCAATGCGCCGGTGAAGGTGGTGGAAAAGTGGCAGCGGTTGCTGAAACAGTACCTGAGCGGTCGTCAGACCTTGCGCCGGGCCTTTGTCCTGATCGACGCGCGCCATGGGGTAAAGCCGGTGGATGCCGAGATCATGAAGCTGTTGGACACCAGCGCTGTGACTTTTCAATGCGTTCTGACCAAGGCAGACAAAGTCAAAGCCAAAGAACGCGAAAAGGTGCTGGAACAAGTGCGCGGCGCATTGTCGAAACATCCTGCGGCCTTTCCTGAAATCGTGCTGACCTCGTCCGAAAAAGGCGATGGCATTCCGACCTTGCGCTCGATCATCGCGCATCTGGAATGACTCTGCCGCTTCGTCTCTTTGCCCTGTTGACCACACTGGCGCTGTTGCTGACCGGTGTGATTCCGCAGGGCTGGATGCCCACAATGGGCAATGACGGCAAGGTGTTGCTGGTTCTCTGCACCGGCGAAGGCACGGTCGAGCAATGGGTCGATCTGAACCCGGAAGATCCCATACACGACGACACTGACGAGCGCGCGATGTGCCCCTTCGCGGGGCTGACCGCTGATGTCACCCTGACCACCGTCGGGGACACCATGCCTTTCGAGGCAACGATCCAGCCGCGCTGGGTCCACCACGACTTTACCCATCGCAGCGCCGGGTTCTATGCCCGTTATGACGCGCGGGCGCCTCCCGTCTTCTCCTGATTCACCTCAACATCTGAGAGCCCGCGCATACGCTGCGCGGGGCAATTTTCGAATCCGGAGAACACTATGGCATTTGATAGCCAAACCCTGGGGGACACCCCGGCGCAAAACACTGCTGCGCAAAAGTTCTACTTCGCCGCCTGGCGGTGGCATTTCTATGCGGGGATTTTCGTTATCCCCTTCCTGATCATTCTGGCCGTCACCGGGTTGATGATGATGCTCATCACCCAATATGACGGTCGCGATGGCGAAAAAATTTCGGTCGAAGTTCAGGGTACCGCCCTGCCAATATCGCAACAGGCCGAGGTCGCGCTAACCGAACTCCCCGGCACAGTCGTCGAATGGATTGGCCCGAAAGCCGCCGATCTGGCCACCGTGTTTCGTATCAAAACCGAGGCAGGCCAACGCCTTGTAGCCGTCGACCCCTATGCCGGAGAGGTCCTGCAAATCTGGGATCGTCGCGCGGGCTGGTACGATCTGGCGGACAATATCCACTCGACCCTGCTGATCGGGACAACCGGGGATCGCATCATTGAAATCGCTGCCGGTCTGAGCCTGCTGATGGTCTTCACCGGTCTTTACATGTGGTGGCCACGCGGCAACGCCATGGCTGCATTTGTCCCCAACCTGCGCACGCGAGGCCGTGCTTTGTGGAAATCCCTACATGCCGTGATCGGATTCTGGATGTCCGGGCTGCTGGTTGTCTTTCTGATCTCGGGCCTCTCCTGGGCCGGTGTCTGGGGTGGAATGATCGTACAACCCTGGAGCAGCTTCCCCGCCGAGAAATGGGACAACGTGCCCCTCTCGGAAGATATCCACGCCAGCATGAACCACGGGCACCAAAACGACGTTCCCTGGGCGCTAGAGCAAACGCCGATGCCCGCCTCGGGTTCTGAGGCCGGGATTGATGGCGTACCGCAAGGCGCGCCGGTGGATATCGATGCCTTGGTGGCGTTGGGAGTGGCGCTGGACATGTCAGGACGCTTCCGCGTCGCGTATCCCAACGGCGAGGAGGGCGTCTGGACCCTGAACCGCGACAGCATGAGCAGCGACTCGACCGATCCGGCAAACGACCGCACCGTTCATGTGGATCAGTATACCGGCAAGATCTTGGCCGATGTGCGGTATCAGGATTATTCGCTGATGGGGAAGTCCATGGCTGTTGGCATTCCGTTTCACATGGGGCTGATGGGGATGTGGAACTTTATCCTGAACGTCGTGTTCTGCCTGTCGGTCATCTTTGCTTGCGTCTCGGGCGTGGTGATGTGGCTGAAACGGCGACCACAGGGTGCGGGACGTCTGGCAGCGCCGCCAATGCCTGCGGAAATGCCGCTGTGGAAAGGGGCTGTTGTGATCGGTCTGTTCACCGCGATGGCCTTCCCCCTGGTGGGTCTGACATTGCTGGCGGTGCTGGTCTTTGACTTGCTGCTGATCAGCAATATCCCGGTGATGAAAAAAGCCTTGAGCTGACAAATCCGGGCCGCATCGCATCGGTGCGGCCCGATCAATCCCGATGTTTCCGCTGTCAGGGTTTGGCAGCGTCCACCAATGTCCTATACGTGCTGTGCCCCATTCACCTCGATTTCCGCCCCCGAGATGTATGAGCTTTCCTGAGAACACAGGAAATAGATCGCCGCTGCGACTTCTTCAGGCTGCCCTAACCGTCCAAGTGGCAGCTTTTCCACTATTTTATTGGTACCGGGGCTGAGGATTCCGGTTTCAACCTCACCAGGTGCGATTGCGTTCACCCGCACGCCCATTGGGCCGAAGTCATGTGCCATTTCCCGCGTCAGCGCTGCCAGCGCCGCCTTGGATGTAGCGTAGGCCGCGCCTGCAAACGGATGTACGCGCGCCCCTGCAATGGATGTCACGTTAACGACTGATCCACGGGCTGCGGCCAATTCCTCTTTCAACCCGCGCGCCAGAACAACGGAAGCAAAGAAATTGACGTGGAACACCTGCCCCCAAGTCATGAGGTCGGTGTCCAGCGTATTCAATCGCTCTCCTTCTGGGCCCTTCGGCGACACCCCCGCGTTGTTGACGAGGGCGTGTAGCTTGCCTCCGACCATTTCTTGCAGGACACCAACTGAATTGATCGTTTCGGCAGGATCGCTCAGATCCAGCTGCAAATGATTTTCTTTTCCTTCCCACGGACAATCATCCGGCACAGGAGAGCGCGAGCACGTGATAACCCGCCAACCTTCGGCATGGAACCGACGAACTGTTGCGAACCCAATGCCCCGGCTAGCACCCGTCAGAATAAGAGTTTTTTGCTCCATTGGATGTGTCTCCTGTTTCAGGGCATGCAGGCACACTAACAGTGGCGACTGCACTCACAACAGCGATCTTGGCTTATGCCGCCAAAACGCCTAACACGTGAGGAAGAGGACCAAGATATGAAGACACGAGACATGAACCGGGACTGGATCGCCACCGCCGCCACTTTGAACAGCGCATTGCCGTATCTGCAACGCTATGACGGTGCAATCGTCGTCATCAAGCTGGGCGGCCACGCCATGGGCAGCGACGAAGCGATGGAAAGCTTTGCCCGCGACGTCGTTCTGATGCGTCAGGTCGGGGTCAACCCGGTGGTCGTGCATGGCGGCGGGCCGATGATCAACGCGATGCTGGATCAGCTGAACATCCAGTCGGAGTTCGTGAACGGCAAACGTGTGACCGACAAAGCCACCGTCGAAGTGGTCGAGATGGTGCTGTCCGGCCTGGTAAACAAACGCATCGTGCAGGCAATCAATGGTCAGGGCGGCAAGGCGGTGGGCCTGTCGGGCAAGGATGCCAACATGATGATCTGCGATCAGGCCGATCCGTCACTTGGGTTTGTCGGCTCTCCGTCGCAGATGGATCCAGCGATTTTGCATAACCTGTTCGCGCATGATGTGATCCCCGTGATCGCGCCTCTGGGCGCAGGTAAGAACGGCGAGACCTTCAACATCAATGGCGACACTGCTGCCGGGGCCATTGCTTCGGCGCTCAAGGCGGACCGGCTGCTGCTGCTGACGGATGTTTCGGGCGTTAAGAACGCGGGCGGCGAGGTTGTGACCGAGCTGAAAGCCGGTCAGATCCGCGAAATGACCATGGACGGCACCATTGCGGGCGGGATGATCCCCAAGACCGAAACGGCTCTGGATGCCTTGCACAGCGGCGTACGGGCCGTGGTCATTCTGGATGGGCGTGCGCCCAATGCGGTGCTGTTGGAGCTGTTCACCGAACACGGCGCAGGCTCGCTTATCCGGCCCGACTAATTACCCAACGGAGGAGACATGACCGGACGTCCCCCGACCTCCTCAACAACCTTCTATGACCGCGTGGAACATGCGGTGCTGCAAGCGGGTCTGATCGTGATGGGCGCCCTGCACCCACACCGGGTCGACGCCAAACAATTGGATGGCGGCACGCTGATCCTGTTGGGCGCGGGAAAATCATTCTGGCCCACGCTGAAATCCGCGCCCGAATGGCCAGGCGACCACCCGGTTGATCGGTGGTCAACGCGCGTGGTTGGGCAGTTGGCCCGCGATCTGGGGGCCGAGGCACATTTTCCCTTCGGCGGCCCGCCCTACGCACCCTTCATCGACTGGGCCCTGAAATCCGGGCGTACCTTCAGCAGCCCGGTGGGCGCGCTGGTACATGATACGGTCGGCATGATGATCTCATACCGTGGGGCGCTGCATTTTACCGAAGAGTTCATTATCCCCGAGGTTCCCGGCACCTCTCCTTGCATCAACTGCCCGGCCCCCTGTACCCAAACCTGCCCCGTCGGCGCGCTGAACAGTCAGAATTTCTATGATGTCGGGGCCTGTCACGCTCATCTGTCCACCGCAGCAGGGCAGACCTGCATGACAGGTGGGTGTCTGGCGCGGCTGTCCTGCCCCCTTAGCGAGGGTGCTGGGCGCGATGCTGACCAATCCGCCCATCACATGAAGGCCTTTCACCCGTCATGAGCCGCACCCTGATCCTGACTCGCCACGCGAAATCCAGTTGGAATGACTTGAATCTTTCGGATCATGATCGCCCTTTGAACAAACGCGGACGCAAATCCGCCCCGGCGATAGCCGGTTGGCTGCGCGCAAACGGCTGGCTGCCAGATGAGGTGCTAAGTTCAACATCGACCCGCACCCGTGAAACCTGGGACCGTATGGGGCTGCAGGCGGACAAGATCACGTTTCACCGCGCGCTTTATCACGCGGAGTCCGAAGACATTCTGACCGAATTGTCAGGGGCGACAGAACCCACAGTGCTGATGCTGGGCCACAACCCCGGGATCGGCGTCTTTGCCAGCCGCATTGTCCGGGAGGCACCGGACCACGCCCGGTTCCACGACTACCCGACCTGCGCCACCACCGTGATCCGGTTTGATATCGACGACTGGGCGCATGTCCGATGGCACAGCGGCACCGTGCAGGGGTTTGTCATTCCACGGGAGCTGCTGGAATGAAAAAAGGCGGGGCAAAACCCCGCCTTTTCGTCCGTTTCTCTGGGATCAGTGGCCCAGAATCTGGCTGAGGAACAGCTTGGTCCGTTCGCTTTGTGGGTTGTTGAAGAACTCTTCCGGTTCGTTCTGTTCCACAATCTGACCGGCATCCATAAAGATCACACGGTTGGCGACCTGACGGGCAAAGCCCATCTCGTGCGTCACGCACAGCATGGTCATGCCTTCCTCGGCCAGCTCGATCATGGTGTCGAGCACCTCTTTGATCATCTCAGGGTCCAGCGCCGATGTCGGTTCATCGAACAACATGATCCGCGGCATCATGCAAAGCGAGCGGGCAATCGCCACACGCTGCTGCTGACCGCCCGAAAGCTGACCGGGGTATTTGTCGGCCTGCTCGGGGATCTTCACCTTTTCCAGGAAATGCATCGCGCGCTCTTCGGCCTCTTTCTTCGGCGTTTTGCGCACCCAGATCGGGGCCAGCGTGCAGTTTTCCAGAATGGTCAGATGCGGGAACAGGTTGAAGTGCTGAAACACCATGCCAACCTCGGACCGGATCTTGTCGATGTTCTTGAGGTCATTCGACAGCTCGGTCCCGTCCACAACGATCTTGCCCTGCTGGTGTTCCTCCAGCGCGTTCAGGCAGCGGATCAGAGTGGACTTGCCCGACCCCGATGGCCCCGCGATCACGATCCGCTCGCCCTGGTTGACGGTCAGATTGATGTCGCGCAGCACGTGGAAGGCCCCGTACCACTTGTTCATGTTGGTGATTTCGATGGCGACCTCGTCGCTCACCTGCATCTTGGAGCGGTCGATTTCGCGTTCAATTGCAAGTTCAGACATGTGTTGAACTCCTTAGCGGTGGCCAGTCTGAAGCTTGCGCTCCAGATACATGGAATAACGGGACATGGAGAAGCAGACGACGAAGAACAGAACGCCGATAAAGGCGAACAGCTCCCAGTAGACGCCGTTCCAGGCGGTATCGGCGCGGATGCCGTTGGTCAGGCCAATCACGTCGAAAAGACCGATGATCGAGACCAGCGTGGTATCCTTGAAAATGCCGATGAAGGTGCTCACGATGCCCGGGATCGAGATTTTCAGCGCTTGCGGCATGATGATCAGCCGTTGGGCCTGCCAGTAGTTAAGGCCCAGACTGTCGGCCCCTTCGTACTGACCGCGCGGCAAGGCTGCCAGACCACCCCGGATCACCTCGGCCATATAGGCGGCCGAGAATAGGGTCATCATGATCATCACTCGCAGGATGATGTCAAAATTGGTTCCCGGCGGCAGGAACAGGTTCAACAGCAGCGAGGCCACGAACAGCAAGGTGATCAGCGGCACGCCGCGAATGAACTCGATAAAGCCCACGCACAGGTATTTGACGATCATCAGATCGGACTGCCGACCCAGCGCCAGAACGATGCCAATTGGCAGCGAGACACCAATGGCCACAACACCCAACAAGATTGCCAGCATAAAGCCACCAAAGTCGCGGCTTTCGACCGGTTCGATACCAATGGGGATCACTGAATCAATCGCAACAGCAACCGGTCCAGAGGCAAACAACCACCAGAGTATCGGCAATACAATCGCCAGAATCAGCGCCGTCAAGGAACCTGCGGCGGATAGCGCCAGCTTGTATACAAAGTACCCAATGGCGAACCCAGCAGCGACCATCAGCGGCCCCCAAATGCTTCCACCCCACATCAGCCAAGGCAGCAGGAACGGATAGGCCGCCGTTACGAACAACAGCTTACGCGGCACTTTGGTGAACAACACCGGCGCAATAGCAACCAGCAACAGGATGAAGGTCAGGTTCGGCCGGAAATAGGCCGGCCAGCCGCCCGATTCAGGTGGGTTAGACCACGTCGCGTCCGGATGCGCCGGATAAGGCGGATAGAACCCGTACAGCAATTGCAGCCACCGGTCCTTGATAACACCCCAGCAGGCATGGCCATGAGTATCACCCCATGTCGCCATCATGATCTCGCGACATTCCGACAGAGAATTGGCATTCCATACGGATTCGAACGTCCATGACAGGATGTTGGACAGCACATAGTAGATGAAGAACAGTGAGATGATGGTCAGGATGGCGTTGAGCCAGCTTGAGAACAGGTTATGCCTGATCCATCCCAGCACACCGACCTCGGATGCGGGTGGTGCCTGCTCCGGCAACATTTCCGTGCGGACAAATGAAACATCACTCATATTACCGCTCCACCAGTTTGACACGGTTGTTGTACCAGTTCATCACCGCCGAAATGCTCAGCGAGATGGACAGATAGACCAGCATCAGCAGCAGAACGCATTCCAGCTCGCGGCCGGTCTGGTTCATGGTGATGCCACCCAAAGTGCCCGTGATGTCCATATATCCGACCGCGATCGCCAGCGACGAGTTCTTGGTCAGGTTCAGATAGTTCGAGATCATCGGCGGGATAATCACCCGCAACGCCTGCGGCAGGATCACCAGACGCATGGTCCGGCCAGGGCGCAGACCCAGTGCGGATGCGGCCTCGGTCTGACCCTTCGAGATGGCCAGAATACCGGCGCGAACGATCTCGGCGATGAAAGCCGCAGTGTACAGCGACAGGGCAAGCCACAACGCGATCAACGAGTTCCGCATATGGGTGCCACCGGTGAAGTTAAAGCCTTTCAACTCAGGGTAGCCTAGATGAAAGCCCAGCACCGTCAGCAGAATGATCGATGGGACAAACAGTAAACCCAGCTGGATGTGCCAGATGGTCGGACGGTCACCCGTCTTTTCCTGCGTCGCATTGGCCCAGGCCGACACTTTGCGCATTGCGAAGATGCTGCCGCCAAGCACGATCAGGAAGGCGATGAGGTCCAGCGAAACATCGAACCGCAGGCTCGACGTGCCGAACAGGTGAATATCTCCCAACCCGCGCGAAAACAGGAATTCGGGGATATAGACCCCGCGATTGGTCACAGCGACTGTGCCGAACAGATCCATAGTGGCTTCTGGGTTTTCACCCCGGAAGGCGCGCGGTGCCGGCAGGCTTTCGATCAGAATGGCCATGGCGAACACGATCCAAAGCAGCACTGGCACGTTGCGGAACATTTCGACATAAACCGTCATGATCCGCGCGATCAGCCAGTTATTCGACAGACGCAAAACACCGACCATAACGCCGATGATCGTTGCCGTGATACAGCCCAGAACTGCAACGACCAGCGTGTTTAGCAGGCCTATAAACGCCGCACGTAGATGGGTATCGCGCGAGTCGTATTCCAGCAGGCGTTGGTTGATGTCATAGCTGGCCGGTTCGGCAAAAAAGTCGAACCCGACCGTTCTGCCAAGCGTTTCGAGGTTCTGAATAGTGTTGTTAATAATCCAGGCTGCCAGAAGCATGAAACCGATCATCGCTATGACCTGAATGGTCGCAGATCGGTACCGCGTATCATAAAGGAGCATGGACAGCCGGAAGTGCTCCTTCGGCGGGTCAGTGAGTGTCGTCATGACCTATGTATTTCCCCGTCAATCCCGGTTTAGCCGGCAGAGTTTTTCTCTGCTCCTAACTTTCCGGGCGTGTTTCTTATGGAAGGAAAAAGGGCGCAGGTTGCCCTGCGCCCTTTTCCGTGGCTTTTAGCGGAACGGCGGTGCGTACAGCAGGCCGCCATCGGTCCACTGTGCGTTCAGGCCGCGTGCCAGACCGATCGGGGTTTCCTCACCGATGTTCTTGGCAAACACTTCACCATAGTTGCCGCCAACTTTGATCGCGCGCTGTGCCCAGTTCGCGTCCAGACCCAGCATCTCACCCAGCGTACCTTCGGTACCCAACAGGCGGTTTACCTCTGGGTTGTCGGTGGCACCACTGGACATCTCGTCGATGTTGGCCGAGGTTACACCCAGCTCTTCCGCCGCGATCAGTGCGTTGAGGGTCCAGCGGACCACATCGCCCCATTCGTGATCGCCATGACGAACCAGCGGGCCCAGCGGCTCTTTCGAGATGATTTCGGGCAGGATCACGTGATCACCAGCATTTTCAAAGGTGGCACGAGTTGCCGCCAGGCCGGATGCGTCGGTGGTGTAGACGTCACAGGCACCAGCCAGATACTGCTGCTGCGCTTCGGCGTTGGTTTCGATCGGAACCGGCTCATAGCTCATGTTGTTTATGCGGAAGAAATCCGCCAGGTTGAGCTCTGTCGTGGTGCCGGTCTGGATGCAGACCGTCGCGCCGTCCAGTTCCTTGGCCGAGCTGACGCCCAGAGCCTTGGGAACCATGAAACCCTGACCATCGTAGTAGTTGATACCGACGAATTCGAACTTCAGGTCGACGTCGCGGCTGAAGGTCCAAGTGGTGTTACGGGCCAGCATGTCGATCTCGCCCGAAGCCAGCGCGGTAAAGCGTGTCTTACCGGTGGTCGGAATGAATTCTACAGCGGTCGGATCGTCCAGAACGGCGGCTGCAACGGCGCGGCACACGGCCACGTCAAAGCCCTGCCATTCGCCATTGGCGTCCGGGCTGGCAAAGCCGGGAACACCGGTCGCCACGCCACAGTTCAGTTTGCCGCGCGCCTTGACATCATCAGCAGTCCCCGCCGCAGCCGCACCAGCAGCCAGG
Organism: Ruegeria sp. BI7; assembly: GCF_056537925.1. NCBI lineage: Bacteria > Pseudomonadati > Pseudomonadota > Alphaproteobacteria > Rhodobacterales > Roseobacteraceae > Ruegeria > Ruegeria sp. BI7. The sequence continues at coordinate 38,822 of NZ_JBQFSK010000014.1, read as the reverse complement.
CCGGCGATGGTTGCCACGCCCAAGATTACGGATTTTTTCATTTTTACCTCTTCCTGATTTCCCGTCCCTATCCAGAGACGGCTCTGTCCGGCACCTTTGGCACCAGAAAGGTTTCCCCAAAGGTGTCTCCCCTTTAGTGGGCACGAGTTTGGGCGTATTCATAAACAAACGTCAAGGCCCGGATCAGGGAAAACGATGAGTCAATTCAAAGATGACTCGTCCGACGTTGGAAAATCAGGCTGTAAGGGATCAAATCGAGAGGTCAAAAAATCTTTTTGCGTGCAAAAAGGCCGCCTTTTTGGTTTCCGCTACGTCAAATGCCTCATCGTCGTGGCCCCATTGCTCAATCTGCCAAATTTCATCCAGCCTGGACATTTGCCAGATTTCTTCAACATTGCGCCAGTTCAGAGCAGTCGCAAAACCAAGGACAAGCGAGCCTGACAAGCTGACAAGATCATGGAATGCGGCCAGTTGAAAATCGTTAAGCTGATGAACACGCAGCTTTAGGGTGTTCAAAGCCGTTTCCGATTGCGGCTGATGCAACACACCAGCCACGGGCAACAGCCGCGCAGATAGCACCTCGGCCGCCCAGTCCAGGGCCGGGTCCCATTGCTCGGCCTGACGTTTTTGCAACTCTTGCGGGTGTGCCGCGCGGTAGCACAGCATATCCGAATCCCCATAGTCGGCCAACATGTCCGCAACCTCGGCGTGTTGATGTTGGACCTTGTCGATGGCAGCGTTGGCCGACCGTGTGAATGGCATGACTCGCGGGTCGATCTCTTTTTCCTGCGCGTCCCATTCAGCGGCAACCTGTTCGGCCATAGCATGTGTGGGCAGGATCAAGGCTGCCTTAGCCGGAGTTTTCACCCGGCGTCCGTCCAATTCGACAGTGAATCCCCCTTCGGTATCGACCACGGCACTTTCGGTCCAAAATCGCTTGGGTTTCCAATCACTCATGTTGTCAGGTCCAGATATCGTCCAGCGCTTGCGGCAGCTGGTCAAAGGTTTCAATTACACAGGTCGCACCATCCAGAGCGGACCGGTCGTGATAACCCCAACTGACACCGATGCCCGTCACCCCGGCGGCGCGGGCCATGTCCATGTCGAATCTTGTGTCGCCAATCATGACCGTGTTGGCCGCGCCCACCCCGGTTTCACTGCGCGCGGTGTCGATCATCGAAGGGTGCGGTTTCGACGGGTGGTGATCCGCAACCTGCCGGGTCACGAAATACCGCTCCAGCCCATGCGCCTCGATCAGTGCGTCCAGCCCGCGCTGGGACTTACCGGTGGCCACGCCCAACAATACTTCAGGCACTGCGTGCAGCGCTTCAATGGCATCCCGCGCGCCAGGATAGAGAGGAGAGCTTGCAGCGCCCTTTTCAAGACGGTGCGCGTGATAGGCTTGTTTATACCCCTCGACCAGGCACTGCTGATCGCTGTCCGAATGTTCTGGCGCCAGTTGTGCCATCGCGTTGGGCAGGGACAGACCAACAATGGACAGAATTGCGTTGCGGTCAGGCACCGGCAGGGACAGCGCCCGAAAACTGGCGGTCATCGCCGCGACGATGCTGCCCTGGCTATCGACAAGGGTGCCATCCACATCGAACAGCACCAAACGCAGCGGTGCGCTCATTGCAGTTCCTCGAAGGGATCATCGGCGGCCAGATCCTCGGTCCAGCCAAAGGTGTCCCAGCTGTGTTTCATGTGATCTGGCAATGGCGCCGTAATGGTGATGGTCTCGCGCGTGGTGGGATGCTGGAACGAGGCCTGCCGTGCGTGCAGATGCAATTTCTTGCTGATGATACCGCCCAGTTGCGCGCCCCACCCGTCACCAAGGTTTTCCTGACCCGAGCCGCCGTATTTGCCATCGCCGATGATGGGATGCCCAATTGCGGCCATATGCGCGCGCAGCTGATGCGTGCGGCCCGTGATCGGCTCCATCGCCACCCATGCAGCGCGTCCAGCCACCCGGTAAAGCGTGGCATAGAGCGTGTGCGCCCGTTTCGCGCCCGGCGTGTCGTTGATTTCGTTCAGATGCACGGGGATCATCTTTTCACCCTCACCGTGCTTGCCGTGGCCCGCGGCTTTGACCAGCCCGGTCTTGATCTCACCCAGATAGGGCGTCGGCACCCCGGCCACCAGGGCCCAGTAAATCTTGCGCGTATCGCGGTGACGGAAGGCGGTAGTCAGCCCTTTAGCCGCCTCGCGCGTGCGCGCCATCAGCAATACGCCCGAGGTGTCCTTGTCCAGCCGATGCACAAGGCGGGGGCTCTCGTCATATCCAAACCGCAGCGCCTCGGAAAGGCTGTCAACGTGGCGCGTCTGGCCACTGCCGCCCTGCACCGGCAGGCCTTGGGGTTTGTTCAGCGCCAGAACGTCATCATCGCGATAGATGACGCAGGACTGGATCATCTTGGCGTCGGCGTCCGAAATACGATGTTTGACCTCGGCAGGTTTGTGATCGGCATCGGGCAAAGGCGGTACACGAACGACCTGACCGGCCTCAAGCCGGGTCGAGGCTTTCACCCGCCCGCCTTCAACCCGCAGCTCGCCCTTGCGGCACATCTTTTCGATGCGCCCCTGGCTGACATGGGGAAACAGGCGGCGCAGCCACCGGTCCAACCGCTGGTCGCCATCACCTTCTGCCACGGTGATCATCTGTACGCCGCTCATGCCGATATCCCCTGCGTCGCGCGACGTGTCCGCGCGCTAAGCCTGTCTGTACGTGTCCTAGAAAACATGCGCGTCTGTGGCCTGCTGCACCGCAAGAGTCAAGCCGACCTTACCCGTTGCGCTGGGCCCGCAGCTTGGCAAAATAATCCAGCCGCTTTTTCAACTCGCGTTCGAACCCACGTTCGACCGGCTGATACAGTTCAGGCCGGTCCATACCGTCAGGGAAATAGTTCTGACCTGAAAACCCATCCTCGGCATCGTGGTCATAGGCATAGCCCGCGCCATATCCCTGGTCCTTCATCAACGAGGTCGGCGCATTCAGGATATGCTTGGGAGGTGGTTCGCTGCCCGATTGCTTGGCCAGCCGCATCGCCGCCTTGTAACCGACGTAAGCGCCGTTCGATTTGGGGGCCAGGGCCAGGTAGACCAGCGCCTGTGCCAAGGCCAGTTCCCCCTCGGGGCTGCCCAGCCGTTCATAGGTCTGCCATGACTGCACGCAGATCGCCTGTGCCTGCGGGTCGGCCAGACCGATATCCTCAACCGCCATCCGGGTGATCCGCCGCGCCAAGTATCGCGGGTCTTCGCCCCCCGTCAGCATCCGCGCGAACCAATAAAGGGCAGCGTCCGGATCTGACCCGCGGACCGATTTGTGCAAGGCTGAGATCAGGTTGTAATGCTCATCCCCCGACTTGTCGTATTTTGCTGCACGCCGCATCAACCGGGTCGACAGCGCATCCGGGTCCAGCGGCGCGTCAACCTTCCACGCCGCGATCTGTTCGATCAGATTCAACAGCGCTCGCCCGTCACCATCGGCCATTTCCTGCAACGCCTCACGGGCAGGCCCGGTCAGCGGCAATGCGCGGTCCAGCTCTTTCTCGGCCCTTTGGGTCAACCGTTCCAGATCAGTCAGGCTGAGCCGTTCCAGCACCAGCACTTGCGCCCGGCTGAGCACAGCGGCGTTCAGCTCAAAGGACGGGTTTTCGGTCGTGGCCCCAACCAGCAGGATCGTCCCGTCCTCCATATGGGGCAGGAACCCGTCCTGCTGGGCTTTGTTGAAACGGTGAATCTCATCCACGAACAGCAGCGTGCCCTGCCCGTTCTGGCGGCGGATCTTGGCGGCTTCGAACACTTTCTTGAGGTCCGGCACGCCAGTGAAAATTGCGCTGATCTGAACGAAATGCAGATCGGTTTCCTGCGCCAGCAGCCGCGCGATGGTTGTTTTTCCCACCCCCGGCGGCCCCCAGAACACCAGACTGGATAAGCTGCCCGAGGCTAGCATGACCCCCAGCGGCGCATCTGGGCCCAGAACCTGTTCCTGCCCAATCACCTCAGCAAGTGTTTGCGGGCGCAACCGATCCGCCAGCGGCCGATGCGCAGGCGGTGCGGGCGCGGCGGCCCCGGTGTCGAACAGATCGCTCACGCGTTACAACCGGAACCGCAGGGAAACCGAACGGCCACCGCGCAGGATGTCAAAATTCAACCTGCGCCCCGGATCGGTCAGCGCATCGACTATGTCTTGCGGGTGGTCGATCTGCGCGCCGTTGATGCCATTAACCACATCACCTACACGCAGCCCAGACCGCCCTCCGTATCGGTCTGCGTCCACCACAACAACGCCGGTTTGCGACAGCACCAGCCCCAGCCGCGTGATGACCGCCGGATTAACGCGTGAGACCGTCAGCCCAGGCATGACCGTCTGGTCATCCAGCGTGGTCTCGTCGGCTGACGGGGTCTCAGGTGCCCGGACAAGGGCTACTTCCAGATCCGAGCTTTCCTCGCCGCGCAACCGGGTCAAAACCGATGTGCCGCCGACACCCGCCACCGACATGCGGAACTTCATCTCGGCCGGAGAGTTCACTTCATCCCCGTCTACGTGGGTTACCACGTCACCGACACGCAGACCTGCATCGGCAAGCGGGCTAAGGGGGTGCAGGTCAGAGATTACCACGCCCAACGGGATCACCAGACCCAGCGACTCGGCGATATCGGCGCTCATATGCTGACCTGCCATTCCCGCCCAAGGGCTGACGAAATGGTCATTACCCTCCTGCGCTTGCCGCAGGAACTCGGCCACCAAATTGGCCGGGATCGCAAATCCAATGCCGTTCGATCCGCCCGAGCGGGTCAGAATGGCCGTATTTATCCCGATCAGATCCCCGTTCACGTCAATCAGCGCCCCACCCGAGTTTCCCGGATTGATTGCCGCATCCGTCTGGATGAAATAACCGCGCGCGTTGCCGGTCGCAGCCCCGGTCCGGGCCAGCCCTGAGATGATGCCCGACGACACGGTCTGTCCCACCCCGAACGGGTTGCCGATGGCCAGCGCCAGTTCCCCCACCGCGACTTGATCGGAATCGCGCAGTTCCAGGAACGGCAGATCGTCAGCCTCTTGCAGGCGCAAAATGGCGATATCGCTTTCCTTGTCACCCAGTACCACCTGGGCCGAATACTCCCGCCGATCCGTCGTCACCACGCGAATTTCCGTAGCAGTACCAACCACATGGTAGTTCGAAACGACGTAACCATCCTGCGAAAGGATTACGCCGGACCCCAGCGAGTTCTGAACGCGCGGGCGCGGCTCGGCCGAACCGCCGCCAAAGAAATCCCGAAAGAACGGGTCCGAGAAAAACGGGTTGGCCCGCCCCTGCCGCACGATCTTAGCATAGATGTTGACGACCGCCGGTGAGGCCTCTTTGACCACCGGGGCGAAACCCAACGATATCTCGGCTTGTGATTGCGGCACGCGGGTGTCCGCAGTGGCTACCGAGGCGCATGCGAAGGAAAGAGCGATAAGTGTCGCGCGGAACATATAGACCTCAACTTGCAGAGTTGCGTTGGATATGCGCCCGCGCGAAACGTAATGCAAGCTTCCGGTGACAGTCAGTTAAGAGGAGCGTTCAACCGCGTACCCTTGGTAATGATCCCGCCGCGATTGCCAACATCAATGGTTCCGTAGCGCTGCTTGAACACCTCAGGCAATTCGCGGTCTCCCTCGGGGGATAACCAAAGTCGGAACAGATGACGCCGCTCGTCCGGGTTCGGCCAGTCGGTGAACCCTGTCCGGTCATGCAGCTGAGAATGATTATAAACGAACTGCATGTCTCCGGGTTGCAGCCGCATGGTCAGGTACATTTCTGGATCATTTGCTAACGCATCAAACCTGTCCAAAGCCGCGACATGGTCGGGTGTCAGGCGCATGGCATCAGGAAACCTTTGCGCGCTATCGATATACTGGCGCTGGTAGAACACGGTGAGCTTGCCGTCGTGCCAGCAAAATGGAGGGATCGTCATGAATGGTTGCATGCCTTCCGGCACTTCGCCCCGGCGATCGGTCGCGATGGGGTCGAACAAACGCTGCAGCAGGTCGGGGCACTCGGCACGCATTCGATTATAGATGGTTTCGGCACTGACCAACAGTGAATCCCCGCCCTCTTTGGCGTCACGCAAACATAGCAGCCCGACGATATCGGCGCTGTCCGTGTGAAAGGTCTGCCGCTCGTGGGTCTGGTAAATCCGCGTGTTCGGGTCATTGGCATCCGCGCCAATGTCACGGACATGCCCTAGAATGTGGCCCTGAGCGTTCTGTGAGCGGGCAGACCCCAGATGTGCCCCCGCCCCGCAGAAAATCGCCGCTGCCATCTCTTGCGTGTACGATTGCACCGGAAGGCCCCGGATTACCTCAAATCCGATCCCATTGATCAATTTGTCGCGCAGATGTTGCAGATGGCCGTCAAACCGTTGTAACGGAAAATCCGCTTTTGAGATTTCCCCGATGTCGCGCCCCAAGCTCAGATAGTGACGGGCGGCTTGTTCAAGATCGGCGATGTCCTCGGGCGACAGGTCGACAATCCATTCATGCTCGCGAGCGCTCATCTGTTGTCCGGTCCAAGCGGAAGGTCCTGTGAATTCACTGGGGATCTCGGATATTTCCGTCATCATCTGTACTCCACACATATTTTTCAGGATAACGCGGGAAAGATGGTTTTACATTGCCGTAAAATAGCCAAAAATGACGTTAGTTAGACGATAGACCTGTACTGTCCGCCTGCAAACAGGTGGCGCACGCATTATTCAACCGGCGACCAATCCTGACCGGGATCGTAGGACGTAAAATCCGCAGTTATTTCCAGTGTTTCGGGGCCAAAATCCGCCTCGAAAACAATTCCGTTTTCGCCCACAAGGAAAGAATGGATACCGGTTTCACCATATTCAGCAGGAACTGCCAACAGGGCGTGCCCGGCGACAAACCTATCACCGACATAATAGGAATAAGCGCCACCCGGTGCATTTGGACCCTGCTCTTGCAGGATAGTATAGTAATACCCCAGGAAGGGCTCGGCATCGTAATCAACCTCGCCATCACTCCAACCCGAAGCGGCAGCGCGGGCCAGTGCTGCACCGACAAAGCTGTCTTCTTCGGGCCAGAACAACCCGTTTCTGACGCCTGGATCCGCAATAATCGTCTGAGCAAATTCCATAACGCCATCACCATTGTGATCGACCAGCCTGAACGCAGCCTGAAGATCGACGTAAGCCTCAAGCAGTTCGATCACGTCCAGTTCGTTCAAGCCAATCTCGCGGGCAGAGAGTTCCTCGATGCCGGCTTCGAGATCGAATTGCCAGCCGTCTTCGCCTCGTGAAATGGGGATCGGGAATGGCCAGCTGTCTTCTCCCAACAAAAGAACGACGCCGTCCTCGTCGGGTTGAAATCGGTAACCCTCGGCGTACATGGCAAGTACTTCCTGCCGCCTTTCCTGATCCTCGACAGGATCACCTGTCCCGATCAGGTCTTCCGCCTCGGGCCCAAAAATCTCCAGCAACTTGCCTTGGTCATCCGCCCTCAGGGCATCAACAAAGGCATCAAGGGCAGTTTGCGGCGTGTCGAACCGAGCCCCATCTGAAAGTGCGGCACCCGCAGTTGCGGCAAGAAAAAGAATGGAAAACACCGAATTACGCATCTTACCGTCTCCGCTTGCCTTTGGCGGCATGGCCGCGATTGGACGCGCTGTGGGTTCTTTTCCCTGACGCCTTTTTCTTCATCGCCTGCCCCTTGGAGGCCTGTGGCTTGCGCTGAGCCGCTTTCTTGGCCTGAGGCTTCTTGGCAGCTTGGGGTCTTTGTTGGACAGGCTTTTTCGCAGTCTCCGGTCTTTGCTTGGTACGCTCGACGGCTTGCTGCTTGGCTGCGGCCTTATCTCGGTCGACATTGCCCCGGTTCACCTGTGGCAGGTCTTTCTTTCCACTGTCCCGGTTGGCAAGCGCACCGCCAGCGACGGCTCCTGCGCCCGCTCCGGCGGCAACCGCTGCTGCCCGCTCACGCGAAGCGCCATCCCGACTGATATCGGCAGCACCAGATTCGCGGCTTAGTTTCGCGCGCAACTCATCTGTGCGTCCTTCGGGACGGTTCACTGGCAGATCGCCACGGCCACTTTCGGGCCTTTTGTGGTTCGAGATTTTATCCTGTGCCTGTTTTTTGCGGTCAGGATCGGGTTGCCATCCGATATCCGTCCGGTCCCCAAGATCAATGTCCCTGTCGATATTGACGTTGCGGTCGACATCAATGTCGATATCGGGGTTCCTGATGATGGGTTGACCATTCCATCCGCCACAATTCCGACAGCCCCAATAGTCGTACCAATCATCATCGTCGTCAAAAATTTCGTCAATTAGTGCGACCGTTCCAAAGGTCAGTAACGCCGCACCAACCACATCCCCTGTCGATGGACCGGTATAAACTGTTTCGGGGTTGTATTGCGGCACATATACCGTCTCGGTGTTTGTGGGCGTGATGACTACCGTTTCGTCTTCGGCCACTTCAACTGTTTGTTCAGGGCCTGAAACTAATGCGCCACTGTCGATCGCCTGGTCCCGCATCACCTGAACAGCGTCCATCACATCGTCGGACTGGGCCAGCATCGCGGTGCCCATGGTTTCGGTCCAGTCAATATGGGTGGCCATCTGCCCGACAACTTCGGGAAACGCCGTAGCAAGAACACTGACCGAAGGATCCCAGCCCATGGCACCGATTTCCGGCTCCAACTCAGCGGGGTCACGGTCGGCGTTGTCCAGCAAAAAACGCTCGGCCTTCACAATTTCCAACGGCTGGGTAGCGGCGACAAATATCTGGATAAGCAACGTGTCTGGATAAAGAGCGACCGGTGCAACCAATGTTTGCAGCTCGGCATCTGTCAAAAGATCGGATTGATCAGTTGACGTTTCTTCGGCCGCGGGATCATTGGATGTTTCCTGAGCATAAAGCGCGGTTGATGCGCCAATACCGAGCACAAAAATCAGATACCTAAACATATTGCGATCCTTTAATTTCTTAAAGGATCACCCAAGATTGCGATTCTGGCAACAATTCGCATTGACGGCCAGCGGTTGCGCAAGAAACATGCCCCCGCAATCACCACTTAGAACGGAAATTTTGTGTTTAAAACTTTCTGCCAGAACAGGCTCACTCGTCCTCGCCTTTCATTTGCGATAATCGCCGCGATTTTTGGTTCGATCGCGCCTGCCTCTTTGGCTGCGGATATCAGGATGACTGTCGGTACAGGGGGAAAGGGCGGGTACTACTTCCACATCGGCGATCTGGTCTGTAAATCCTTTGCCCGAGAAACAATCGGCTACAAATGTCAGGCTAAGGCGACGAACGGCCCGACAGAAAACTTGCCTAAGCTTCAAAACGGAAAATTTGATATCGTCGTGGCGCGATCAGACTGGGCTAAACAGGCACTGGAAGGCGGCGGCTTCTTTCAGTCCAATGGTCAGAACCCCGCTCTACGATCCCTGTTTTCAGTTCATAGCGAACCCTTGACCATCGTTGCCCGTAAAGACACTGGGATTCACACGGCTGGCGACCTGAGCGGTAAACGTGTCCGATTGGGCAGGTCCGCGACGCGTTTGGTCAAGCAAATCCCGAGCTCGGCGAATTGGGATGTATCTGCTTTCCAAACAGCCAAACCAAAAGACATGAAAGCGCAATATTCCGCATTGTGCGCAGGAAAGGTTGATGCCGTGGCCGCAGTTGTTGGTTACCCATCCGGTGTGATCCAGAAGACAGCTGAGACTTGCCCGATCCACTTGGTAAATCTGTCTGAGCAACAGATTGACAAGCTGGTCGCGGGTTCCGTCGCGCTCAGTAAAACCACAATTCCAGCAAACGTGTATACAGGTATAACCGCGCCGACGAAATCCCTTGGCTACAAGGCAATATTGCTAAGCAGTGCAGAGGTTTCCGATGAGGATATCTATGCCTTCGTCAAATCCACTTTTGAAAACCTAAGCGATTTGGGCCGCAAGCACCCTGCCCTGTCCGGTCTGCAACCGTCTGAGATGATCCGCGACGGCTTGCCTGCGCCCATGCACCCGGGTGCCGTCCGATATTACCGCGAACAGGGTTGGATCAAATAGGCCAACTAAAGAATAACCCCCGCGTCCGGAGACACGGGGGTTAGAATTCAGAAAGCAGGGCCTTCTTATTCTTCGTCTGCTGCCTCTTCGGCGGCAACGCGGGCTTTGTCAGCCGCGCCTTTGGCGTCGACGTCGCGATCCACGAATTCGATGATCGCCATCGGGGCCATGTCGCCATAGCGGAAGCCAGCTTTCAGAATGCGGACGTAACCGCCCTGACGCTCGGCATAGCGGGGGCCCAGAACTTCGAACAGCTTTGCGACGTATTGGTCTTCTTTCAGCTGCGATGCGGCCTGGCGGCGAGCGTGCAGGTCTCCGCGCTTGCCCAGGGTGATCAGTTTTTCAACGATCGGGCGCAGTTCTTTTGCCTTCGGCAGAGTCGTTTTGATTTGCTCATGCTCGATGAGCGAGCCAGCCATGTTCGCAAACAGCGCCTTACGGTGCTCATGTGTACGGTTCAGGCGGCGGTAACCACGTGCGTGACGCATTTTCTAGTTCCTTCTTTCGCGTTTTGCTTTGTCTGGCCGGCGATGCGTGTCACCGGCTCTCCTTGGGGCGGAAGTGCCCTTGTTGTCCCCGGCAACCCATTTTCGGGCCGGGCATTGGAGAAGACGCGCTTAGAACGCGTCTTCGAATTTCTTCGCCAGATCTTCGATGTTGTCGGGCGGCCAGTCCTCGACATCCATGCCGAGGTGCAGACCCATGCCGGACAGCACTTCTTTGATCTCGTTCAGCGACTTGCGGCCGAAGTTCGGGGTGCGCAGCATCTCGGCTTCGGTTTTCTGGATCAGGTCGCCGATGTAAACGATGTTGTCGTTCTTCAGGCAGTTTGCCGAACGGACAGACAGTTCCAGCTCGTCCACTTTCTTCAGCAGCAGCGGGTTGAACTCCAGACCATCGTCCTCGTCCTGGCGGCCAGCCGATTCCGGCTCGTCGAAGTTGACGAAGATCGACAGCTGGTCCTGCAGGATACGAGCGGCAAAGGCCAGCGCGTCTTCCGGTGTGATCGAGCCATCTGTTTCGATCTTCAGGGTCAGCTTGTCATAGTCCAGAACCTGACCTTCACGGGTCGGCTGAACGTCATAGGCAACCTTTTTGACCGGCGAATAGATCGCATCGATCGGGATCAGGCCGATAGGTGCGTCTTCTGGCTTGTTCTTTTCAGCCGAGACGTAGCCTTTGCCGGTGTTGACGGTCAGTTCCATGAACAGGTCAGCGCCGTCGTCCAGGTGGCAGATGACGTGATCGCGGTTCAGAACCTCGATACCAGCGCTTTCGCTGATGTCACCAGCGGTGACAACGGCGGGGCCTTTGGCATTAATCGACAGGCGTTTGGGGCCTTCGACTTCCATGCGCAGGGCAACCTGCTTGAGGTTCAGGATGATGTCGGTGACGTCTTCACGAACGCCTGCGACCGAGGAGAACTCGTGCAGGACGTTGTCGATCTGGACGCTGGTGATGGCCGCGCCTTGCAGCGAGCTCATCAGAACGCGGCGCAGCGCGTTGCCCAAAGTCAGACCAAAGCCACGCTCCAGAGGCTCGGCAACCAAGGTCGCCTGACGTGCGGGATCGTTGCCCGGCTTGCCTTCCAGCTGGGTCGGCTTGATCAATTCAGCCCAATTCTTATGGATCATGTAATCCCTCCATTCCTGTCCGCGCCCCATGACCAACAAGGTGCAGACGCCCGAGGTTCAAAATGACGTGCTGGGGCCGTGCAAAAAACACAGCCCCAGCTCAATTCAAAATCGCTTAGACGCGACGACGCTTCGGCGGACGGCAGCCGTTGTGAGCGATCGGAGTCACGTCACGGATCGACGTGATGTTGAAGCCCACAGCAGCCAGCGCGCGCAGAGCCGATTCACGACCCGAACCGGGGCCCTGAACTTCGACTTCCAGCGTCTTGACGCCATGTTCCTGAGCCTTCTTGCCTGCGTCTTCTGCAGCCATCTGAGCGGCGTAGGGTGTCGATTTCCGCGATCCCTTGAAGCCCATGGTACCGGCAGACGACCACGAGATGGCGTTGCCCTGTACGTCCGAGATCAGGATCTTGGTGTTGTTGAAGGTCGAATTCACATGGGCGACGCCCGATGCGATGTTCTTACGCTCTTTGCGCTTAACGCGAGTCTTATCACGTGCCATCAGTCAGACCCTCCCTTATTTCTTCTTACCGGCGATGGCCTTTGCGGGGCCTTTGCGGGTACGAGCATTGGTGTGGGTACGCTGACCGCGAACCGGCAGGTTGCGGCGGTGACGCAGACCGCGATAGCAGCCCAGGTCCATCAAGCGTTTGACGTTCATCTGAACTTCACGACGCAGGTCACCTTCGACGGTGAAGTTGGCGTCGATGTGCTCGCGGATGGCCAGAACTTCGGCGTCGGACAGTTCGTTAACGCGACGGGTCGCGTCGATACCTACGGCTTCGCAGATCGCTTTGGCCGAGGTGTTTCCGATACCGGTGATATATGTGAGGGCGATAGGTACCCGCTTTGCAGTCGGGATGTTTACGCCGGCAATACGTGCCACGTGTCACTTTCCTTTTCGTTGCGGTTCCGTAACTCCAGAACCTTTTTTCACAACGCTTTACCGTGGCAGTGAGGCCAGAGGGTTCAGCATTATTCGAGGTGGTCGGGGCAATTGGGACGAATCCCGCATGCGGTCTTGATTCCCTTTAGGGATGGGGGTCGATATGGGCTTTTGGCAACGCCGTCAAGCCCATATTGATATCAGCCAAGGATCGCCTCAATCGACGCGGTGACTTCCTTGATATCCGCCAGTCCGTTCACGGGGCGCAGATCGCCCTTGGCGTAGTAATAGCCGATAAGCGGCGAGGTCTTCTTGTAATATTCCATCAGGCGCGTACGCAGGCTGTCTTCGTTGTCATCTGCACGACGTTGGAAGTCATTTTCCTTACCGCAATTGGTGCATTTACCATCCGCAGGGATTGGTTTGGTGATGTCGTTATAAACCTCACCACACCCGCCACAGGTCGAACGCGCCGTAATACGGCCCACCAACGCATCATCATCGACGCGCATTTCGATCACTGTGTGCAACGACTGACCCAGCTTGGTCAGCAACGCCGCCAGTGCATCGGCCTGCGCCAGCGTACGGGGGAAGCCGTCAAAGATGAAACCGGCGCCTGTTTCGGTGGTCAGCTTCTCTTCGATCAGGCCGATCACGATCTCATCGGTGACCAGCTTGCCCGCATCCATGATCGCCGCGACCTTCTGCCCCATCTCGGTGCCCGAGGTCTTGGCCTCGCGCAGCATGTCGCCCGTGCTTAACTGAACCATGCCGCGTGTTTCGACCAGGTGGCGCGCTTGCGTCCCTTTACCGGCCCCCGGGGGCCCAAGAAGAATAATGTTCATCGACGAGAGGGTCCCTTCCTGCCGCGTTTCTTACCCTTGCCGCGCAGCTGGGACTTTTCGATCAGCCCTTCGTATTGATGCGCAAGCAGGTGGCTCTGAACCTGTTGGATCGTGTCCATGGTCACAGAGACGATAATCAGAACCGAGGTGCCTCCGAAATAGAACGGGATGGCAAACTGGCCCCGAAGGATTTCAGGTAGCAGACAGACCGCCGCCAGATAGGCCGAACCCAGAACCAGCACGCGGTTGACCACGTATTCCAGATACTCGGCGGTTTTCTTGCCCGGACGGATACCTGGCACAAAACCGTTCTGCTTTTTCAGGTTGTCCGCCACATCGTCCGGTTTGAACGACACGTTGAACGTATAGAAATAGGCAAAGAACACGATCATCGAGGCGAAGAACAGCAGGTACAACGGCTGTCCGGGGCCAAAGTTGGCTAGCAGCCACGACATCACCGGCCCGTTGGTCGCACCCGACGAGAAGGTCGAGATCGTCACCGGCAACAGAAGCAGCGAGCTTGCAAAGATCGCCGGGATAACGCCGGCCGGGTTCACTTTGACCGGCAGGTGGCTGGAACCACCTTCATAGATCTTCATACCGGCCTGACGGCGCGGATATTGGATGTGGATCTTGCGCAAGGCCCGCTCCATGAACACAACAAAGGTAATCACGGCGATAACCATCACGATCACACCCACGATCACTGCAGGGCTGATTGCACCGCTGCGTCCGCTGGCAAAGAACTGCGCCAATGCGGCCGGAACCTCGGCAATGATGCCGACGAAGATGATCAGAGAGATACCGTTACCGATGCCACGTGCGGTAATCTGCTCACCCAGCCACATCAGGAACATGGTGCCGCCAACCAGCGTAATCATGGTCGACATACGGAAGAACATGCCCGGATCGGTCGCCAGATCACCCGATTCCAGCGACACGGCCAGACCATAGGCCTGAACGGTGGCCAGAGCCACGGTGCCGAAACGGGTATACTGGTTGATTTTCTTGCGGCCCTGCTCGCCCTCTTTCTTGAGCTGTTCGAGCGCGGGAACCATAGATGTCAGCAGCTGCACAATGATCGAGGCTGAAATGTAGGGCATGATGCCGAGGGCAAAGATACCCATCCGCCCCAGCGCCCCGCCAGTAAACATCGAAACCATGCCGCCGATGCCCTGCCCCGCCTGCTCCATGAACTCGCGCAGGGCCTGCCCGTCGATCCCCGGCACCGGAATAAAGGTGCCCAGGCGATAAACGATCAACAAACCCAGCGTAAACAGGATGCGGTTGCGCAGATCGGTGGCTTTGCCAAGGGCAGACCAGCTTGTGTTGGCTGCCATTTGTTCTGCTGCTGATACCATAAATCGGTCTCTCTTATGAAAACACCGCCCGGAACCGTTTTCCGGCTCGGGCGGCGTCTGGGAAAACTCTGAGGACTATGTAAGCGGGTCTTTGCCCGCTCACAAGCGCTTACTCTGCCGCAGCAGCTTTTGTGACCGTCAGTGAACCGCCCGCTTTTTCGACTGCCTCAACGGCAGCTTTCGAAGCACCGGTGACTTCCAGGTTCAGCTTGGCGCTGATTTCGCCCTTGGCCAGAACGCGGATGCCGTCCAGCTTGCGACGAACCAGACCGGACGCAACCAGCGCGTCCTCGGTGATCGCAGCTTTGGCGTCCAGCTTGCCGGCGTCGACGAATTTCTGGATCAAACCCAGGTTTATAACGGCGAATTCCTTGCGGTTCGGCTTGTTGAAGCCACGCTTGGGCAGGCGCTGGTACAACGGCATCTGGCCGCCTTCATAGCCATTGATGGCCACACCCGAACGGGATTTCTGGCCTTTGATACCACGGCCACCCATTTTACCTTTGCCGGAACCGGGACCACGGCCAACGCGGGTGCGTTTCGGTGTGGCGCCAGGATTGTCGCGCAATTCGTGCAGTTTCATATCGCTTCTCCTTAGCCGGATGTGACCCCCGAAGCGTGATGGGCCAACCACGGCATTTCTTGGTTTTGATTCGTATGGCGCAAGGCCACCGCAGGCGTATAGGCCCGTTGACCTCTCTTGGCAAGCCCGCGGAAGCGTACCGCGCTAGTCCTCGGCTCCACCCGCCTTTTCAGCGGACCCTTTATGCGGCCGGATGGGGGCTGCAAGTGGGTCGATACCGTGCTTCTCGACCAGTTTGCCCACCAGACTGTTCGGATCGGGTCTGCCGCCATATTTGGTCCGCATGATCGCTCGCATCCGTCGACCGTATAGATGGATCGAAACCGTATCCTCTTTCATGTAGTGGTCGATTCTAGCATTCGGCCGGGCCAGGGCACGGCGGCGCGTGAAGTTCAGCGGATAGAAAACGTGCTCGGGCAGCGCATATTTGATCTCACCCGTCTGCTTCAGTGCCCAGGTAAACGCCCGTGGCCCCCACACCCCCCAGAACACCTCAGGGACGTTTACCGGCGCTCCGTTCTGCAGCGATTCTTCCAGCGGCTTTCGGTGCCTCGGAGGCAACCACGGAGGAATGAAATAAGGATCATTGGTTAGCTCAATCAATTTGCCCAGTGTATCACTATCCTGAGGCAGAGCGAGCACGCCTGTGGCCACCTCACCTTCGAGCCGCCCATAGTAATGGCCGTTGGGTGTCGAGAAAGGCTTCAGACAGTAAGCATCGGTATCTGCCCAGATCAAATCCGCTTCTTGCGCCAGCAGTCGATACCGGAACTTGTCCGAATGAGGTGCCGGGCTTCCGGTTCGGCCATGAGTCACAAACTCGGAATCGGGCAGTACCTCACGCGCATCGCGGTGCTCGACCCCATCGGGGATGTTTGTGACGTTGTCATAAGTATAGAGGCGCACACTTTGTCCTGCGTCCAGGTAAGACTTGATGCAGAGCTGTTCCAGGAAACTCAGGGGGCCTTCGACCCACAGCATTCCAATCTGATATTCACGCGCCATACTAAGTCTTTCCGCCAAATTGAACCGAGCATAAAAGTCGCTTTTCTGGCGTGTGCCTTATATGCGGCGTCCTCGCAATGCGCCCGGTCAAAAAACTTCAGCGCTGTGACGCGATAGACTCTCAAACAAAAAAGCGGCGCCAAACGGCGCCCCTGAATTCGTGGATCAGTTTGCTGTGTTACGAGCAGTAAACGTGATCATGCGCGATGTCTTTGATATCGCAGCGGCGCACACCGATATCGTTCAGTTCGCGGTCGGTCAGGCTTTGTAGTTCCGAATAGGTGCGATTGAATTCTGCGCGCAGGGCGTAAGCCTCTTTTACCTTTGCTGCAAAGTCAGCGATGCGAGCAAAAACGGTGATGCCGTGAGTGGTTGTTGCTGTATAAGCCATATCTGAATTCCTTTCCTGATCGGGGCGTATTCCCCGATGTTTTCTTGTGTGTTCCTTGTTTGGACAGGGTTCAGATAGGAGTGTTCGGTATCGCTAACAACGAAGATTTCGGTCTAGCCGCTATGCGTGCATTGAATAGCTATGCGGGGCGCTGTGCTTAATTGGGACCTTTACTGGCTTCTCTGCTTTCGCGCACTTCTTCTGCGGGCGGTCATCGCCCGGCCATCCCGAATACTAAGCCCCATCAACGTCAGATTGGTGGCGCCAGCGATCAGTTCAACGACTTGCACAATATAAAAGCTGGTGTCGAATGATCCTGCGTTTGCTTTTGCGCTAAGGTAGATGGCGGCGGGAACAAGGATGAGAAGTCCGTTCATCGCTATGATCGGCATCCGTTTCTTCTTGGCGAGCGCCTGGACATCTTTGCGGCGACGCCCAAGAGACATGCCGGATGCACCGACAATCACCATTGCTGGCACCAGAATAAACAGTCCGCTGACGATCATGGATTTTACCGCGGCGACGGTCGCATGGGTTGCAAATAACTCGCTGTACAAGGTGGATGTCCAGAAAACGAGGATTGTAAGAAAACCTAATACTCCGGCGATGGGGTGGATGGTTCTTAACATGTTGCTACTCCGGTTATCGCATCAGGCGACGCAGTGGTTTTCAACTGCGAGCTTTCGAACAAGATGTGGCCGCGCCACAGCACTATCTGGATAGTCCGCGATCCGTCGCTGAAATTCGGGATTGGTAAATGCGTCGCGGAAACTTTGGACGTCCTGCCAGATCGCGTAGTTCACAAAGGTCGAACTGCCAGCGATGCCCTGATGGAGTTGTGTAGAAATATATCCTGGCTGAGATTTCATGAAATCTGCATCATGCGCCCAGGCCTTCAGCAGCGCCTCTTTGTCTTTGGCGTCCACTGTGAACAGGTTGATCAGCACTACCGGACCTTCTTCGGTCTGCATCTGATCTGCCAGCGTGACGATATTGTCCAACTCTTCAATACGAGCCATTTCGATTCCTCTCAATTCTTCTCCATAGCAAGCTATATATTATTGCATAGCTTGCTATGCAAGTGTAAATCTTGAACATGAACTTTGAAAAAGAAAACTCGGCCGGATACCTGGTCAATCACATGGCGCGGTTGTTTGCGAAGGAATTGCAGCAGCGCATTGCGCCCTTGGGGATCGTTGTTGGGCAATTTCCAATTTTACTGCAGCTTTGGCTCAAAGACGGCGTGACGCAAAAAGAATTGCTGGGCAAAATAGATGTCGAACAAGCGACCCTAGCGAACACGCTCAACCGAATGGAACGCGACGGCTTGATCAAAAGAACAAAGAACCCCGCTGACGCCAGAGCCCAAATGATTTGGTTGACTGAGAAGGCCACAGCAATTCGAAACAGCGCCTATGAGTCTGCTCAAAGCGTAAATGCCGAAGCCCTACAGGTGTTGAGTGAAACTGAACAGGCACGCTTCATGGACTATATGCGCCGTATAATAGAAAAAATGCGTTCAGATTGAACTGACACCATATCGATTAAACTAAGAGACCGTCATAACCCTTAAATGATAAAACGCCCCCGAAATATCGGAGGCGTTTCTAACTTTTCGAAGATGTCGCGCTTAGCCGCGTTCTTCGATGATCTCAACCAGATGCGGGATCTTGTTGACCATGCCGCGGACCGAAGGAGTATCCTCCAGCTCACGGGTTTTGTGCATCTTGTTCAGGCCCAGACCGATCAGGGTCGCGCGCTGTTCAGCGGGGCGGCGGATCGGGGAACCGATCTGCTTGACGACGATGGTTTTTGCCATGGGTCGCTCTCCTTATGCTTCTGCTTCAGCAGCTGCCGGTGCTTCGTCCCGCTTGGGCAGGATGTCAGCAACCTTTTTGCCACGACGCTGTGCAACCGAACGCGGGCTCTGCTCTTTCTGCAGGCCGTTGATGGTGGCGCGGATCATGTTGTACGGGTTCTGCGAGCCCAGCGACTTGGACACAACGTCCTTGACGCCCAGCATTTCGAACACGGCACGCATCGGACCACCGGCGATGATACCAGTACCTTCAGGTGCGGTGCGCATTACCACTTTACCGGCGCCGTGACGGCCTTCGATGTCGTGGTGCAGGGTTCGACCTTCGCGCAGTTGCACGCGGATCATCTGACGCTTGGCTTGCTCGGTCGCCTTACGGATGGCTTCAGGTACTTCTTTCGCTTTACCTTTGCCAAAGCCGACGCGGCCTTTCTGATCGCCGACAACCACCAGAGCGGCGAAGCCAAAGCGCTTACCACCTTTTACGGTTTTCGACACACGGTTGATCGCAACCAGACGATCGGCGAACTCCGGTGCTTCGTCGCGGTCACGACCACGGCCCCGGCGGTTTTCACGTTCTGCCATTTTGGCATCCCTTCTCTCACATGGCGCAATCGGCGCCGTTTGTTCAATCCAAGTGAGCCCCGACTGTTGCCGAGGCCCCCGGATCATCGGGGCAGCCGCAAAGCTGCCCGCAAGTCTTAGATCTTCAGGCCGCCTTCACGCGCAGCGTCGGCCAGAGCCTTCACTTTGCCGTGGAACAGGAAGCCGCCACGATCGAAATAGGCCTCTTCGACGCCTGCCTTCTTGGCACGCTCGGCGATGACCGCGCCCACTTTGGTGGCCGCTTCGACGTTGTTCTTGCCAACGACACCCAGATCTTTTTCCAGGGTCGAGGCCGAGGCCAGGGTCACGCCACGCACGTCGTCGATCAGCTGAACAGAGATGTTCTTGTTCGAACGGTGTACGGACAGACGCGGACGACCCGCGTTGACCTTGCGAAGTTTGTTCCGAACGCGCAGGCGGCGCTTCAGAAACAGGGTTCTTTTGCTGTTTGCCATGGTTTGCGTCCTTACTTCTTCTTGCCTTCTTTGCGGAAGATGAACTCGCCCTTATAGCGGATGCCCTTGCCTTTGTACGGCTCGGGACGGCGCCATTCGCGGATTTTGGCCGCGACTTCGCCCACCTGCTGCTGGTCGATACCTTCCACAACGATCTCGGTCTGCTTCGGCGCGGTGATGGTGACACCTTCCGGAGCGGTGAAATCAACGTCGTGGCTGTAGCCCAGGTTCAGCTTCAGGGTGTTGCCCTGCATCTGAGCCCGGTAACCAACACCCTGGATCTCCAGCTCTTTTTTGAAGCCCTGGGTCACACCGGTTACCAGGTTGGCAACCATGGTGCGGCTCATGCCCCACTGCTGGCGGGCACGCTTGGACATGCCACGGGGGTTGATTTGCACAACATTGTCTTCGACCGACAGCGTTACGTCATCGGTTGCGGTGAAGCTGCGGGTGCCTTTCGGACCTTTCACTTCGATGGTCTGGCCGGACACAGTGGCGGTAACGCCGCTGGGCAGCTCGACCGGTTTTTTACCAATACGAGACATTGACAGACCTCCTTAGAAGACGGTGCAGAGCACTTCGCCGCCAACATTGTTGGAGCGAGCGTTTGCGTCCGACATCACACCTTTCGGAGTGCTGACAATCGACACGCCCAGACCCTGACGGACCTGTGGGATGTCATTGACGCCCATGTATACGCGGCGACCGGGTTTCGAGACCCGCTTCAGCTCGCGAATAACAGGGGTGCCTTCGTAGTATTTCAGGCTGATTTCGATGGCCGGATGACCGTTTTCACCGGTCGTCGCTTCGTAGCCACGGATATAACCTTCGTCCGCCAGCACGTCCAGAACCCAACCGCGCAGCTTGGAAGCCGGGGTGGAAACGGTGGACTTGCCGCGCATTTGCGCGTTGCGGATACGGGTGAGCATATCGCCGATAGGATCATTCATATCTATGTCTCCCTTACCAGCTCGATTTCACCATGCCGGGGATCTGACCAGCAGAACCCAGCTCGCGCAGCGCAATACGGCTGACCTTCAGCTTACGGTAGTAAGCATGAGGACGACCGGTCAGCTGACAGCGGTTGTGCAAACGAGTAGCCGAGCTGTTGCGCGGCAGTTTCGCCAGTTTCAGACGCGCTTTGAAACGCTCTTCCATCGGCTTGCTCTCGTCATTCGCGATTTCTTTCAGCTCGGCACGCTTTGCGGCATATTTGGCCACCAGGCGTTCGCGCTTCTTTTCGCGTTCGATCATTGCTTTTTTAGCCATGTCTTAATCCTCCCGGCGCTTATGCGTTGAAGGGCATGTTGAATGCTTTCAACAGTGCCTTTGCTTCAGCGTCGGTTTTC
This sequence comes from Ruegeria sp. BI7, assembly GCF_056537925.1. Taxonomy (NCBI): domain Bacteria; kingdom Pseudomonadati; phylum Pseudomonadota; class Alphaproteobacteria; order Rhodobacterales; family Roseobacteraceae; genus Ruegeria; species Ruegeria sp. BI7. Next base: position 17,805 of record NZ_JBQFSK010000014.1, on the reverse strand, counting down.
GCTGTGGTGGCAATTACGATGTCCATGCCCCAGACTTCGTCGACTTTGTCGAAGTCGATTTCGGGGAACACGATGTGCTCTTTCATGCCCATGGCAAAGTTGCCCTGACCATCGAAAGACGGCTTAACACCGCGGAAGTCACGAACGCGCGGCATCGCGATGGTGATCAGACGATCCAGGAATTCGTACATCCGGTCACCGCGCAGGGTCACTTTCGCACCCAGCGGCATGTCTTCACGGACGCGGAAACCCGCGATCGACTTTTTCGCCTTGGTTGCAACGGCCTGCTGACCGGCAATCGCAGTCAGATCCTCGACAGCCGCTTTGGCTTTCTTCGAGTCTTTAACCGCCTCAGCACCACAGCCGATGTTCAGAACGATTTTTTCCAGCTTGGGCAGCTGCATGTCGTTCTTGTAGCCGAACTCTTCTTTCAAAGCGGCACGGATGGTTTCAGCGTACTGAGCCTTCAGACGCGGAGTATAGGTTGCGTTATCAAGCATCGATCACGTCCCCTGTGGTCTTGGCGAAGCGAACCTTCTTGTCACCTTCCATGCGGAAGCCAACGCGGGTGGCTTTGCCGTTTGCGTCCAGCAGTGCCAAGTTCGACAGCTCGATCGGGTTTGCCTGGGGCAAACGGCCGCCTTGGCTGTTCTGGGTCTGGCGGGTGTGGCGGATGGCGATGTTGATGCCGTCGACAACAGCTTTACCGGCTTTCGGGTCAACCGAGGTAATAGTACCCTCTTTGCCCTTGTCCTTGCCGGCCAGCACGACGACCTTGTCGCCTTTGCGGAGTTTAGCAGCCATGATTACAGCACCTCCGGAGCCAGCGAGATGATTTTCATGAAGTTCTTGCCGCGCAGTTCGCGAACAACGGGGCCAAAGATACGGGTACCTACGGGCTCGTTGTTGTTGTTCAGGATGACGGCGGCGTTGCGATCGAAACGGATCGCGGTGCCGTCTTCGCGACGGACTTCTTTAGCGGTGCGTACGACGACGGCCTTACGGACGTCACCTTTCTTTACGCGGCCGCGTGGGATGGCTTCCTTCACCGAGACGACAATGATGTCGCCGACGGAGGCGTATTTACGCTTGGAACCACCCAGGACCTTGATGCACTGAACTCGGCGTGCGCCGGAGTTGTCAGCGACATCCAGATTGGTCTGCATCTGGATCATGTGGTTTCTCCCGACCTGTGGGGGCTGGTCTCGTTAGATCCCCCAGGGTTTCGACAAATGGAAAAATCCCGGAAGCTTACGCCTCCAGAACTTCCCAACGTTTCGTCTTCGATTTCGGCGCGCATTCGATGATGCGTACAGAGTCGCCGACCTTGAAGGCGTTCTTTTCATCGTGAGCCCGGTATTTCTTGGACTTACGGATGGTTTTCTTCAGAACCGGATGCGTAAAGCGGCGCTCGACGGAAACGGTTACGGTCTGTTCGTTGGCGTCGCTGGTTACGGTGCCAGACAGGATACGCTTGGGCATAGGATTACTCCTCCGATGCCGCGGCAGCGGCCTTTTCGTTCAGAATGGTTTTGACGCGGGCAGCATTGCGGCGGGCCGCTTTGATGCCGGCAGTGTTTTCCAGCTGACCGGTTGCCTGTTGAAAGCGCAGGTTAAAGCTTTCTTTCTTCAGGTTGGCCAGTTCCTCGCGGAGCTGGTCCGGGGTCTTGTCACGCAGTTCTTGGGCGTTCATCGCCTTTTTCCTTTGCTCAAAACACCAGAAGGCCCCGTATCAGGGTCACCTTTGACCTGGTGGATGAATGATAGACATACGAATCCCCCGACTCAGCCGGGGGAACGCAAGATGCCGCTCTATAGGGGTTTCAGGGGTGGGTGGCAAGGGAAAGTTTAGGAATCCTCTGCCTACACTAACAGGCTAGTCGCTGCTTACTTCACCAAGCCTAGATGTCGTACGATAGTGGCGCTGTCATAATAGTCTCGTCCTTCAACAACCATGCCACCTATTACCCGCATTACTGAGCAATAGCGCACTTCGTATCGCTTTCCGGTTGGTTCGAAATCACCGAGGCTTGAATGCAGAACACCAGTGTGGGTTCCGGTATTGTGGAACTCTACGATCGCCCATTCACCGCACTCGCTGACGATCACATTATCCACGATGCATTCTCCATCCGGGAATGCCTTTCGCCAACGCTCGTAATCCTCTTTATAGGCCAGCTTGCCAAGTTGCTTTTCCTCACGAGCAACATCTTCGAACTGACAATCTTCGGCAATCACCTCGGCCCCGCGATCAGGATCCCGCATCCCCCAACTTTCATGGAATTGGCGAACCACCCGTTCAGTTTCTTTCATACTGGATACCTCTGTGATCCGTGGAACATACAGGATTGTATATGAGTTGGCTTCAGGTTTTCTCACATTGAGTTTGACGAATTCATCCGGAGAAGTTTCGTAACACTATCCAGAGTTTTTTGTATTTTGGTTGGAAACACAAAACGCGGCCTCGTTTACACGAGACCGCGTCTGCAACTGTCTAAGTCTGAGTGACTTACGCCAGAGCGATGTTCACAGCTGCCTCACGACCGTCACGGCCGGGCTCAATGTCGAATGTTACTTTCTGGTCGTCGGCCAGGCCAGTCAGACCCGAGCGCTCAACAGCCGAGATGTGCACAAACACGTCTTTGCCACCGGTCTCCGGTGCGATGAAGCCAAAACCTTTAGTTGCGTTGAACCATTTTACGGTGCCATTGGCCATATCCGTATTCTCCTATTAAATTGCTGTCCGCGGGATTGCGACAGCGCGGCGTGGTCGGTCTGGATCGAGAGACTGAACGCCAAAATTCAGGAGACAGTGGTCGAAAAAGAAAAACGTAAGCGTGCCCCACATGGTTCATGGCCGCTCACTTTGCAAGGTTTTTCGACAACGCGAGGTGAAATGTGATTGGCAGGAACACCGCCTGTTCGCCGCGCAATTGCTCTGCTGGTCCAATTCTCGTACTGGGAACCGTGGTTCATTCCCACTTGTAGTTAAAGCTAACACTAATCCGCTCTTCCTCGGCCATGTTCATCGGCACCTCGTGGCGCAGCCAGCTTTCCCACAGCAGAACGTCGCCCACCTGCGGTTTCATATAGATGAACGGCTGCAAGTCCCGCCGTCCATCTTTTAAACGCGTAGGTGCCGCCATCATGCGGCCCGAGCGGGGGTCTTCCAGCTTCAACGCGCTGGCCCCTTCGGGCATCGCCACATAAGTGGTGCCCGAAATCACACTGTGCGGGTGCAGGTGGCTGGAGTGCATCCCGCCCTCGGGCAGGATGTTAATCCACAGGTCCTCCAGCTTCAACTCGCCCTCGCCCAGATCAAACTCCAGATCCTTGGCAAAGGCCGCCACGTGTTTATCCAGAGCTGCAACCAGATCGGCGAAAATCGGGAACCGCCAGGGCAGATCGGTCAGCGAGGCATAGCTGGTGTAACCAGGATAGCCGTTCTCGTCACACCATTTCTGCCCGGCCTCATCATCCTCGGCAATGACAAGGCAGGAACTTTCCAACTCTTCCGCGTCGATCTTGGGATCAAACTCGGACAAAGCTGCGCGATAAAGACGGGTTACGAAGAGTGATTCAATCTGTGCCATGATTGGGGGCATAGCCCAAGCCCTTATCCAAGGCCAGCCCCCGCCAGCCCTTAGTTTTTGATCGGCCCCGAGCCGCAGCGCGGGATCGGGCGCCCGCCATCCGCGTAGGCCAGACACATGACAATCTCATCCGGTTTCGGCGCGTCGGGAATGCTCAGCGTCATGGTATCGAAATGGTCAAAGGACCACGGATTGTCCTTGTGTCCGAGGGGCAGATCAATCGCACATCCCGGTGCCCCAAGTTTGGCATTCGACGGGATGACGGCTTCACCTCCACCTGCTGATGCGCGCATTGGAGCGCCGAGTTTCGGATGGATCAATGCGCCACCTTGTTCGAGATCGCCATTCGCACCCACAATCGCTGCTTTACCGTAGGAAATCGGCGCTCGGTCGAGTTGAGAAACAGCCTCGGACGCTAGGTCTGCCCCAAGCATTCCTCCAATTTCAAACAGCTCGGACAAGTCTTCCGAGAATTTACCGGCCAGCGGGTTTTGTATGACAGCCAAAGCTGCAACTCTGCAGACTGGAGCGCATGGTTGCCCAAACTGGTCGGTGGTTATGACCTCTTTGACAAAAACCTTCTTGCGTAGCTGAAACATACAACCCTCCCATTCACTCTAGGCAGATTATGGGGGCTATGGGCAAAGGTCGACTTTTTTCACTCATCAGTGGGATGGGTCGCAAAAGACTAACACAATACCCCCTGCCGGTGTCCTGACAGGGGTCAATCTTGTCACGAACGAGTGGTCCCTAGTCGCTTACCAGTCTTGGGGAACCTAAACACAGGTCTTGATCGGCAGCTTTATAGTGATCCGACTTGAGCTTGCATGCCCAGCGATCGACTGAAACTCTACCCAGACGTACTTTAACCGGCTTTGCAGTGACCGGAGTATCTTGGAAGATGCGGATCCAGACACGCCCTATTTCTTCAGCAAATCGGGCCAGAACTCGTTTGCTTTTTCAATATTGGCATCAATATCGCTGGCCCAGATGCGCCGCACCTGCGGGCTGTAATTCAGATACAGTTTTTCGTCCCAGATGCGCCATGCGAACGGGTCGACATCGGCCACCGCATTCTGGCTGGCCGCATAGGCGCAATATCCGCCATATTGAGGAGCATACTTCGCCGGGTCAGACAGAAAAGCCTGGCGGTTTTCATCATTCAGAAACACCCAGGTGGCGCCATTGTGCTGAGCCATGATCTCAGGATCGCCCTTTTGCGGATCACCGTCTTGCCAATAAGTCATGACGTCATATCCGTTCATCGCAAGCTTGTTGAAATACCCTAGGTTCACCTCGGGCGACGCGGCCCAGGTTTTTGCGGGGGCGACCACGGTACCAACTGCCATCAGAAACAACAGAACGAAATGGCGGAGGATAAAACTTGGCATCAGTATCCTACTCGATGGCAGAGAGGGTTCGTCCGAATTTAGCCACGCCTGTCTGCCGATTGCCAGTCACGAGTCTGTAGACCGGCATGTGTCCATTGATAGTTTAAGTCCCATAACCTGCGTCTGACACCGAGAACGCAAAACCCCCGCCGGTATCCCGACGGGGGTCAATCTTTTAGCGAACGGGGTAGCCCCCAATCGCTTACCAGTCTTCGCGAACCACGACGCGAGTCTTGATCGGCAGCTTCATCGCGGCCAGGCGCAGGGCCTCGCGGGCGATGTCGTCATTGACGCCGTCGATCTCGAACATCACGCGGCCAGGCTTGACTTTGCATGCCCAGCGGTCGACCGAACCTTTACCTTTACCCATACGAACTTCGATCGGCTTTGCAGTGACCGGAGTGTCGGGGAAGATGCGGATCCAGACACGACCCTGACGCTTCATGTGACGCGTCATGGCACGACGTGCAGCTTCGATCTGGCGTGCAGTTACACGCTCAGGCTCAAGAGCTTTCAGGCCGTAGGTGCCAAAGTTCAGATCAGAGCCGCCCTTGGCGAGACCCTTGATCCGGCCTTTGTGCATCTTGCGGAATTTAGTACGCTTTGGTTGAAGCATATCTTTCCCTCCTTAGCGACGACCGCCACCAGCACCACGAGGTGCAGGGCCGTCCTGGAGTTCCTGTGCTTTACGGTCACGTGCCTGCGGATCGTGCTCCATGATCTCACCTTTGAAGATCCAGACCTTGATCCCGATGATCCCGTAGGGGGTCATCGCTTCGGCATGTGCGTAATCGATGTCGGCACGCAGGGTGTGCAGAGGCACGCGGCCTTCGCGGTACCACTCGGTCCGTGCGATTTCGGCGCCGCCCAGACGACCCGCGACGTTCACCCGGATACCCAGGGCGCCCATGCGCATGGCGTTCTGAACCGAACGCTTCATCGCGCGGCGGAACGAGACGCGGCGCTCCAGCTGCTGAGCGATGGACTCGGCAACCAGCTGCGCGTCAAGCTCGGGCTTGCGCACTTCGACGATGTTCAGGTGCAGTTCGCTGTCGGTCATACGAGCAAGCTTTTTGCGCAGAACTTCGATGTCTGCACCTTTCTTGCCGATGATGACACCGGGACGTGCAGTGTGGATCGTAACGCGGCACTTCTTGTGCGGACGTTCGATGATCACACGGGCAACACCGGCCTGCTTGCACTCTTTGTTGATGAACTCACGGATCTTGAGGTCTTCCAGCAGAAGATCACCGTAGTCCTTGGTGTCGGCGTACCAGCGGCTGTCCCAGGTGCGGTTGACCTGCAGGCGCATGCCGATCGGATTTACTTTATGACCCATTAGGCTTGCTCCTCAACTTGACGAACCTTGATGGTGATCTCCGAGAACGGCTTCATGATCTTGCCGAAACGGCCACGGGCACGCGGACGACCGCGCTTCATGACCAGGTTCTTGCCAACCCATGCTTCGGCAACGATCAACTCGTCGACGTCCAGGTTGTGGTTGTTTTCGGCATTCGCGATTGCGGACTGCAGGCACTTCTTGACGTCCTGCGCGACACGCTTGTTCGAGAAAGTCAGGTCGGTCAGAGCCTTCTCAACTTTCTTGCCGCGGATCATTTGCGCAACCAGGTTCAGTTTCTGCGGGCTGGTGCGAAGCATGCGCGTTTTCGCCATTGCTTCGTTTTCAGCCACGCGGCGGGGGTTCTTTTCCTTGCCCATGACTTACTTCCGCTTCGCTTTTTTGTCTGCGGCGTGACCGTAATAGGTGCGAGTCGGCGAGTATTCACCGAACTTCTGACCGATCATGTCTTCCGAGACGTTTACCGGGATATGCTTCTGGCCGTTGTACACACCAAAGGTCAGACCCACGAACTGGGGCAGAATGGTGGAACGACGCGACCAGATTTTGATGACTTCGTTGCGGCCCGACTCGCGCGCTGCTTCGGCTTTTTTCAGCACGTAAGCATCGACGAAAGGACCCTTCCAAACAGAGCGAGACATAGATTAACGTCCCTTCTTCTTGGCGTGCCGCGAGCGGATGATCAGCTTCTGGGACGCTTTGTTCTTGTTGCGGGTACGCTTACCCTTGGTGTCCTTACCCCACGGAGTAACCGGTGTACGGCCACCCGAGGTACGACCTTCACCACCACCGTGCGGGTGATCGATCGGGTTCATTGCAACACCACGAACCGACGGACGAACGCCCTTGTGACGCATACGACCGGCTTTACCGAGGTTCTGGTTGCTGTTGTCGGGGTTGGACACGGCACCGACGGTGGCCATGCATTCCTGACGGACCATGCGCAGCTCACCCGAGCTCAGACGGATCTGAGCGTAGCCGCCATCGCGACCAACGAACTGAGCGTAAGTACCGGCCGCACGTGCGATCTGACCGCCTTTTCCAGGCTTCATCTCGATGTTGTGGACGATGGTACCGATAGGCATGCCCGAGAACGGCATTGCGTTGCCCGGCTTGATGTCAGCTTTTGCCGACGCGATGACTTTGTCACCAACAGCCAGACGCTGCGGAGCCAGGATATATGCCTGCTCGCCGTCTTCGTATTTTACCAGTGCGATGAATGCGGTCCGGTTCGGGTCATATTCGATCCGTTCGACGGTTGCCGCGACATCAAATTTATTCCGTTTGAAGTCAACGATCCGGTAGAGACGCTTTGCGCCACCGCCGCGGCGGCGTGAAGTGATCCGTCCGGTGTTGTTCCGGCCGCCCGATTTGGTCAAACCCTCAGTGAGAGACTTGACCGGACGTCCTTTCCAAAGCTCCGAACGGTCGATCAGCACCAGCCCGCGCTGGCCCGGCGTCGTCGGCTTGTACGACTTGAGTGCCATGCTTTCTGTCTTCCGTTTAGCAAGTGCAGGGGATTTCCCCGCTATGTGATAGGCCCCCGTAGGTGCCAAGGGTATAGGGCCCCGAAGGTCCCCGGTTACAAATATCAGAGGCCCCGGAACGAATCCGAGGCCGCAAGATTGGGTGCATGTAGCAGTGTTGGGGGTGGGTGTCTATAGGGTAAACCAAATCGTTTTATCCAAAATGGCTGACCAATAATTAGCTTTTTGGCGTCAAGAAGGTTAGCACTTCTAGTCATACTATTCTATGAACTTGCCTCGGTTTTCTGAGTAACTGCAGGGTGAGCTTGTGGAAGAGCACGCAATACATGGCGTCCATTCCCAAACTGCCCCAAGGCTCTTAACAACGCTCGTGGGTTATGTAAGCGAAACTCCACCAAAGATATCATCACTCTCCACACCTCCATCGGTATGTTGAAGCTTCCAGTTCCATCAAGATTAGGAACGATGAACGAAGTTTGACTGATTAGACCTTTGTCTAGCAAGCTGATCGCTATTTCTGAGTCAGGTTTAATGTTTACTGCCCTGTCTTCGTTTGCGAGAGCCACACTGAGAGTCACAACCTCGCCCAGCTCTAGGTTCAACAACTTTTTCTTGATCTTTCGCCTTCGAAATGGGGCTGCGACACCTGTTAAGGTGTTTCGGAGAAACTTGAGGGTCCAACCGCACAACAGAAAGAGAGCCTTAAACACAGAGTTGAAAGCCAGACACCCGCAGACAATGAATATCACCCTCGCCAGCGGCAGCGCCGACTTAGGGAGCCCTACAAATCGCTCAGGCCAATTGTAATCAACTAGGAGAATCGTGCCGCTAATAGCCAGTACAGTCCACACGGCTTTCCCCGGTGCCTCAACTGCTGCTTTCACCTGCTCAATGTAGTTCACGTTTGCCCCACTGAATTCTGAGCTACTTATTGATTGCTTCACGTCGGTCTAAACGAAATAAGCTAAAGTCGTACAAACACAATTGCACTGTCCATCCCGCCTCAACATCTAGGACGCTTTTGAATTCGCAGCATGAATCCAGCGCGGAATCAAGGCCGAAGGCCGCCGCGCCAGCGACTGCCCGTCCCGGCGGGCTGGCGCTTTGGGGACGCTTACGCCTCGCTAGGAATTCGGATGTATCTGGCACCATAAAGCACATTGATCAGACGTAGCAGCGCCATCCCACGGGCAGTCGCTGGCGCTGCTCATCGCTCCGCACGGGTGGGTCCGATCAGTGATGGGCAGTGCCTTCATCCGTATAGCGCGCGGGCCTCGGCGAAGGACAGCAAACGACGGCTCTTCTCATCCCACAGATGCAGGCGCGCGTTGGCGAGGCTCTCTCGGATGGTCATCTGGTTGCTGTTTGCCAGCTCATCATGATCGCGCAGCACTTCGGTCAGGCGATAGAACGGAATGCGGCTGTAGAGGTGGTGCACATGGTGGATGCCGATATTGGCGCTGAACCACTGCAATACCGACGGCAGGATGTAGTGCGAGCTTCCGTGCAGAGCGGCCTCGTGCAGTTGCCAATCCTTATCGGGATCCCATTGCGTCTCTTCGAATTGGTGCTGGACGTAGAACAACCAGACGCCGGCCGCAGCGGCAATCAGGGTCGAGGGCAGGAAAATCAGCAACATCGGCATCACGCCACCAAAATAGTAGATGCCTCCCAGCACGATCATAATGGCAAGATTTGTGACCATTGCGCTGACCCAGAATTTCGGAATACCCGTCAGGCCAAGCGGCAGCCGGTTCTGAAACAGGAACAGATACCCGGGACCAAAGCCAAACAGGGTAATCGGGTGCCGATACACCCGATACCAAAAGCGGTTCATCGACGTCATCGCACGGTATTCGGCCACCGTCAGAGTGTGGATGTCACCCATCCCCCGCTTGTCCAAATTGCCCGAAGAGTTGTGGTGCGTGGAATGCGTACGACGCCAGACATCATAGGGCGTCAGAGTCAGCACTCCGATCACCCGCCCGACCCAGTCACTGACCGTTCGGTTCGTGAAGAAAGCCCCGTGCCCGCAATCGTGCTGAATGGCAAACAGGCGCAACAGGAATGCCGCGTTGAGGACTGAGACTGCAAAAGCAAGCCAATAGCTGACGGACAGGAACATCCACGACACTGCCCACAATGCGATGAATGGGATGATGCTGACGCCAAGCTCGAACCAACTGCGCAACTGGTTCGGTTCGCGATATTTGGCAAGCGTCGTCACCCAGTCACGCGCGGCGGTCACATCCGGCTTTGCCGAGGTCGATAGATTGGGTTCCGTCATGTGCCTGCCATATCTCTTTCTTTCAGCACACCGGATAGACGACCACACCGACATAGCAACCTGATTCTGGACCAATCGCGACGTTTGGCGTTCAATTTATGGTGCTGCCGCTCAAAAAAGGCCCCCGAAGTCACGGGGGCCTTGTTCAATTGTCCGATGTCGGGTCAGATCTAGGCAGGTGAAATCGTCGATGGCGTCATCCGTTCCACGTACATATGTGTTTTTTTTGACGCCAGCCCGACGACTCGGTCGACCGCAGTATTAGCCGTCCGCCTTCATCTCGGTTGCAATTATGATGCTGATCGGCCCGGTCGAGAAGGGCCCCACACCGAACTCCATGTGGTCAATCTCGCCCTCTGCCGTGAAGGCCACCCAATCGCCCGCGTAATATTCGATGGCGCTGCCCAGCGGGTGCTCGCCCTGATGGGTCAGCGTCGCCTTCAAGGTCACGGGTTTGGTCACGCCGTGGATGGTCAGGTCACCGGTCACATCCGCCGTGGTGTCTCCGGTCCGCGCGATCCCGGTGCTGACAAAGGTGATCTCGGGGTAGGTTTCGACCTCAAAGAAATCCGCCGACTTCAGGTGGTCGTCCAGCGGGCCAAAGCCCGACGACAGGCTGTTTGTGTCAATTGTCACGTTCAGGGTCGATGCCTCGACATCATCCGCGTTCAGGTCCAGCACGCCTTCGGCCTTGGTGAACTCGGCATGCTGGTTGGACACGCCTGCATGGCTCCAGCCAAAGCGCACCTCGGTATGCCCCTGGTCAGTTTTGTAAGTCTGCGCAAAGGCCGGGGTGACGGCGACAGCTACGGCAACGGCTGCAATCATAGATTTGAAAGTCATCGTGATGTTCCTTTCATCTGCAATGGGGCTGGTTTTTAGATGAATTTTCATCTAGTTGAATTTCCAGCCAACAGCAATAAGATTTGGAGTAAACACAAAGTTGTGAAGAACGATCTGCCAACCCCCTTGGAAACAGACATCTGGGTGGCCATGAACCGGACAACCCGGCTTATCCAATCAGAAATCAGTGCAGCCTTGAAAGATGCGGGCCTGCCGCCTCTGAAATGGTATGACTTGCTATGGTCGCTTGAGCGGCACGGAGGAAGGCTGCGCCCTTTTGAACTTGCTCAAGACACCATTTTTGAGCAGTCGAACCTGTCTCATCTCAGCAGACGAATGGTTTCTGAGGGGCTAATCGAGTTCGTATCTTATGCCGGAGACAGGCGCGGTAAAATGCTGCAGATTACAGACAAGGGCAAAGAGCTGCGTAAACGTATGTGGAAAATCTACGGACCGCTGCTGCATGAAAAGATGCGCGCACTTGGCGGTGCCGAGGGTTGGCAGGCGTTCCTTGCGTCCGCGGGACGTCAGGCGGATTGAACGAAACATCAAAGACCCAGATCGACGATCACCCCAATGACCGCCTGCGACACAGTGGTTCAGATTCAACCGCAATGCGCTGCTTTAGTTTGATATGGCCCAACACCTCGCTAAAGGCGCGGTGCCTGGGTTTCCCCTCAAGATAATCCGCCAGCTTGAGCAGGTTGATCGGATGCTTCACAATCAGCGCTTCGACCCTCTGCACTGCGTCATCCAACTCGTAATGGTCGATAAACTGACAAGCCACTTGGGTCGGTGTTAGCAGGCAAAAATCCTGTGGCCGTTTGTCGGTATAGCGGGTGATATCGAAGGGTGACGCCCCAAGGGCGTGGAACTTGGGGATGTACACGCGCGTATCAGCCTGCGGATGTTCTAGTACCGTGCCCGAGATCTGACGAAACCCCAGCGGCCCAAGCTTGCCGAAAACATGTCTCCGCATCGCCGGAGAAACCATGTCGATATCCGCCCTGTCATATTTCAGATCATCGAATACGGACAAAAGCCCAAGATTTTCATTAGCGATCTGAAAGTATGGCTCGGCGCTGAAAGCCCGCATCTGCACCAGTACCTGATTGCGTTTGGCTTCAGTTTGGGAGCCTGAAACCGCGTCACCGGCAGGATCCACTGACCCCGCAAAAAGCCGCAGTAAGCGCTGGGTAACGGACCCCTGCTTGCGCGCATAACGGTCCGAATTCACAGAGATTGATTTGTTTCCTCCACGTTTGTTCATTTGACCGTACCTATAATTTCCGAAGCATTCGGCGCATCAGTCAAAACGCTTGGGCGTACCACCCCATAGTCACCGCCCAATCAACAGAATGATCTTCAACCTTTTGCCCCGTTCACTACTGAAGATAACGCAGTCCGCTCCCCTGTCACGGGTTAGCGGCGAAAGAACGCCGGTAACAAAACGCTAACGGCTTGCCGTCAGACACCCGTTCCCGCCTTGGACATGGCAGCTTCCTGACCCAAACGTAAAAAGGCTCCGCCCACCATTCGGGGGCGAAGCCTGATCATGTTCTCACCGCTTGGTGTAACCGGATCAGAGACCGGTCGACACGTCGATGGTGTTACCCTCTTCCAGGGTTACATATGCTTTTTTGACGTCTTTCCGACGGCCCAACTGGCCGCGGAACCGCTTGACCTTGCCTTTGGTGATGGTGGTGTTCACCGCCTTCACCTTGACACCAAACAGCGATTCAACCGCTTCTTTGATCTGCGGTTTGTTGCTGTCGATCGCCACTTCAAAGACAATCGCGCCGTTCTCGGACGCCATGGTCGACTTTTCGGTGATGATCGGCTTGCGGATCACGTCGTAGTGTTCTGCCTTCGCGCTCATTTCAGACGAGCCTCCAGTGCTTCGACAGCCGCTTTGGTGAGCACCAGGGTGTCACGCTTGAGGATGTCATAAACGTTTGCACCCATCGACGGCAGGATATCCAGACCTTCGATGTTGCGCGACGCCTTCAGGAAACCTTCGTTCACGGTCGCACCGTCGATGACCAGAGCGCGTTTCCAGCCCAGGTTTGCAACCTGTTTGGCCAGAGCGGCGGTCTTGCCTTCGGCTTCGGCGTTCTCGATCACAACCAGTTCACCTGCCTTGGCTTTGGCCGACAGAGCGTGGCGCAGGCCAAGCTTGCGGAACTTCTTCGGCAGGTCGTGGCCGTGCGAACGAGGGGTCGGGCCTTTGTAGATACCACCCTTGCGGAAGATCGGCGCGTTGCGGTCACCGTGACGAGCGCCACCGGTGCCCTTCTGGCGATAGATCTTCTTGGTCGAGTAGCTGGTTTCCGAGCGGGTCTTCACCTTGTGGGTGCCGGCCTGCGCGTTGTTGCGCTGCCAACGGACCACACGGTGCAGGATGTCCGCGCGCGGCTCTAGGCCGAACAGGTCTGCATCCAGCTCGATGTTGCCGGCTTTGCCGCCGTCCAGATTGATTACATCAAGTTTCATGCTTCACCACCTTCCGCGGGTGCTTCTTCCGCAGGTGCTTCGGTTGCAGCCGATTTCACAGCAGCCGGGAAAGGCAGGCCTTCCGGTGCTTTCTTCTTGACGGCGTCCTTGACGGTGACCCAGCCCGATTTCGGTCCGGGAACGGCGCCTTTGATGAAGACCAGACCACGGTCGGCGTCGGTTTTGACAACTTCCAGGTTCTGGGTGGTAACACGGGCAGCACCCATGTGACCGGCCATCTTCTTGCCTTTGAACACCTTGCCCGGGTCCTGACACTGACCGGTCGAACCGTGCGAACGGTGGCTGATCGAAACACCGTGCGAAGCGCGCAGACCACCGAAGTTGTGGCGCTTCATTGCACCGGCAAAGCCTTTACCGATCGAGGTACCCGAAACGTCAACTTTCTGACCTTCCAGGAAGTGTTCTGCCGAAATCTCAGCACCCACTTCAATCAGGCCATCTTCGGAGACGCGAAACTCGGCCAGCTTGCGCTTGGGCTCGACCTTTGCAGCGGCATAGTGACCGCGCATGGCCTTCGAGGTGCGTTTTGCCTTGGCCGCACCGGCGCCCAGCTGAACGGCGGTGTAGCCGTCTTTGTCAGCGGTACGCTGTGCAACGACCTGCAGGTTGTCCAGGTGAAGAACGGTCACAGGAATCTGCTTGCCGTCTTCCATGAACAGGCGGGTCATGCCAACTTTTTTTGCGATAATACCAGAGCGCATAATCTATACCCTCCGATCTTACGACTGCAGCTTGATCTCGACGTCCACACCAGCAGCGAGGTCGAGCTTCATCAGCGCGTCAACGGTCTGGGGGGTCGGATCAACGATGTCGAGCAGACGCTTGTGCGTACGGATCTCGAACTGGTCGCGGGATTTCTTGTCAACGTGAGGGCCACGGAGAACCGTGAACTTCTCGATCTTGTTCGGCAGCGGGATCGGGCCGCGCACGTTCGCGCCGGTCCGCTTGGCAGTGTTGACGATCTCTTGCGTGCTGGCATCCAGAACGCGATAGTCAAATGCCTTCAGCCGAATACGGATATTTTGGCTTTGCATAATAACAGCCTTTTATCAGGCGTTGAGGTTGAGAGGAGGACAAGCGCGCATCGCCAACCCTCTTCGAACCCAAAAGGCGGGAATCACCCCGCCTTAACGTTCTTGTTGAGAACTCGCGCGAAATACAGGGGTGTAGGGGGTTTGGCAAGGGCGATTTAAAAGCTCATTGAAAAAGTAATTGAGCTAAGGCTCAGAGCTACGCGTTTCTAAGTCCAAGATTAGGTCACTTACTTTACGGTCTCTGAATTGCTCAGGGTGCTTTCGTGATGTCGATACACATCACCAAGAATTGCTGCTGGACATTGTAGAGAAAAATCTTCCAAAACATCTCTACAATAGGCAGACGCACGCAGAAGGAAAACCAACTCGCTTTCGTCTACGAACGGCTCATCTTCCGGAATCCGTTTTCCCTCATACTCGGACCAACTAAGATTCGAGAACACTGGCAGAACACCAAGCGATGAAGGAACAAAACGATCAATGCATGCTCTCTGATCAAGCTGCGAAACTTCGGTATCAACAACCAATACGAACCCTCGCACCTCATTCTTCTCGTTCGCGCCCCAAGCTGCAAAGCATCCAGCACCTTGAACAGACAATCCTGAAGACAGTAACCGTCGAATCTCCGGTTTTGCGTTTGAGATATCAATATCAATGTCACGGCCAATATAGACTTTGGTCGCATTTCTTGCCTTTTCGTCTTTCAATCGACCAAACAACAGCGCATAGTTTGTTTCCGGTCCGATACTGCCTTTAGGCAGAAACCAGTTGCCCGGAGATCCAGGTAACGAGATTTGTGTTTTTGCATGCTCCCCCAGAAATTTGAGCATTGATGCCGAATGGAATCCTAGCTCAGCAGGAACGTCCCCAACTGCTTCAAATGCAATTCCATCGGGCCAATGAGTCAACGTCATGAGGTCCGCGTTTTCACGGATGTATCGATTTGTCGGAACAACTAAATCCGAGGATTCTTGGCCATTCACTGATGTTGCGAGGAATACCAAGCAAACAAGGTTCCTGAGTACTGTCATTCTATGAAACCCTCGGCAGAACGCGTGCAATATTTCCGCACAATACCGTGATGTCAAACCATTCAGACCGGGCTTTAGAATCAGTGGTTCCCCGAAAACACGCAAGCGCAAACTTGGACACAGAACACCGCGCGGACGCCGCAACGACAGCTTCACCTCTCTGACGCTGCGCCCTAGGAGGAGCCGCTAACCCTCAGGCGGTCGGATCGTCACATATCGAGGCGCAATGACCTTGTCATAAAAAAGAAAGAACAGCGGCGTCAGCACCATCGACAAGGCAACGACAATGATCAACGTATTCGCCAGATCGGCGCTCAACACATGCGTGGCGACCGAGAAGGACAGCAACACAAACCCGAACTCTCCGGCCTGCGCCATCCCCAGCGCAAACAGCCAATTATTTGCACCGGACACGCCGAACAATCGGCCTAGAGCAAAGAGGATCACCGCCTTTATAGCCATCACTCCAAAGGTCAGCGAGACGACCAGGCCTACATTATCGACCATCAACCTGAAGTTCACCGAGGCTCCTACGCTGACAAAAAACAACCCAAGAAACAGCCCCTTGAACGGAGTGATCTCTTTTTCCAGCGCATTGCGATATTCGCTATTGGCCAACACCACCCCGGCGATGAACGCCCCCAGAGCCGGTGTCAGACCAACGGCCATCATCAACACGGCCACACCGACCACAAGGGTCAGGGCCATGGCTGTGAACAGCTCAGGCAATTTAGCGGATTCGACATATCGGAACACTGGCCCGGTCAGATAAGCACCGCCAACAATCACCAGAATGATCGAACCAAGTGTGACAAGCGCCCTCAGCCATCCCGGCATGCCTTGCACAAGATTCAGTGAAAGCCCGGTGCTTGTCGTGGGCCCGTGACTGACGGCCCCGCCCCCCATCGCGGCAAGTTCCGGCAGAGCCAGTAGCGGCAGAAGCGCCAGAATTGGGATCACCACAATGTCCTGCATCAACAGAACCGAAAAGCTGGATTGCCCTCCGGTTCCCATCAGCAGCCCTTTTTCATGCAGTGTTTGCAACACGATAGCCGTGGACGACAGTGAAAATATCAACCCGATGGTCAAGGCCGACTGCCACGGCTGCCCAAGCGCCATCGCCAACCCCATTACGGCAAGAGAGGTACAAACCAGTTGCAAACCGCCCAACCCCAAAAGCCTTTTACGCAAATCCCAAAGTTTCTTTGGCGCCAGTTCCAGACCAATCAGAAACAGCATCATGACAACGCCAAATTCGGCAAACCGCTCAAGGCTGCCGACATCAACACTCAGCGCCGACAAGACAGGGCCAAGCAGCATTCCGGCAATCAGGAAACCCAGAACCGACCCAAGGCCAAGCCATACGGCGACCGGAACAATAGCAATGCCCGTCCCGAGAAGAATGAAAGATAGAAAAAGATAGTTTTCCATATAGGTTCAAATATTGCTTGTGGAGCTATCTTACACAAGCAGCACAATTTTGCGTGCCTTGGAACCGATGTCCAAACATAAAAAGGGCGCCCCAAGGGACGCCCTTTCTTTGAGTATTGGCTTTAGCGCCTTACTCGATGATTTTCGACACAACGCCGGCGCCGACGGTGCGGCCGCCTTCGCGGATGGCGAAACGCAGGCCGTCTTCCATCGCGATCGGGGCGATCAGCTCGACGGTGAAGCCGACGTTGTCGCCGGGCATGACCATCTCGGTGCCTTCGGCCAGGGTCACGGTGCCGGTCACGTCTGTTGTACGGAAGTAGAACTGCGGACGGTAGTTCGCGAAGAACGGAGTGTGACGACCGCCTTCTTCCTTGGTCAGGATATAGGCTTCGGCTTCGAACTTGGTGTGCGGTGTAACCGAACCCGGCTTACACAGAACCTGGCCACGCTCAACGCCGTCACGGTCGATACCGCGCAGCAGGGCGCCGATGTTGTCGCCTGCTTCACCGCGGTCCAGCAGCTTGCGGAACATTTCAACGCCGGTGCAGGTGGTTTTCTGAGTGTCGCGGATGCCGACGATTTCGATCTCGTCGCCAACATTGATCACACCACGCTCAACACGACCGGTCACAACGGTACCACGGCCCGAGATCGAGAACACGTCTTCAACCGGCATCAGGAACGGCTTGTCAACTTCACGCTCAGGGGTGTCGATGTAGTCATCAACAGCCGCCATCAGTTCCTTGATTTTCTCTTCGCCGATTTCCGGGTTGTTGCCTTCCATCGCGGCCAGAGCCGAACCTGCGATGATCGGAATATCGTCGCCGGGGT
>NZ_JBQFSK010000013.1:0-105191 GCF_056537925.1 Ruegeria sp. BI7 | reverse complement strand
ACAGCGGGACCACCCAGCCTGACAGCGGGACCACCCAGCCCGACAGCGGGACCACCCAGCCTGACAGCGGGACCACCCAGCCTGACAGCGGGACCACCCAGCCTGACAGCGGGACCACCCAGCCTGATAGCGGGACCACCCAGCCTGATAGTGGTCTGGGTTCAGGGATGATCTTCGACGACTTTGTTCTGGATATTGCGGCATTGCTCAGCGACGACCGGATCCAACTGAAAGGGGACGCGACCGTCGCGAACACCGGGTCTGGCCAGGTTATACAGTTCGACGGCAATGACGATTACGTAAATATGGGTCGGCTTGAAGAGTTCGCATCTTCCAGTCAGCTTGGGTTTACGGTCGAATTCGCCCGGGATGAGGCCGATGGAAGCACACAACGCCTTGTCTGGAACCACAAGAAAATCGGTCTGGTTCTCAAAGATGATGGATTGGTTGTGAATGTCGCTAATAATGATGCCAAGTTCCATAAAGGCTTCAAAGCAAAGGACATCGGCCTGAACGACCTCGACAAGCACGAGATCACCGTTCTGGTGGATGAAGATGCGGATCGCTTGCAAGTGCTTGTTGATGATCAGATTGTCATTGATGAAACTGGCGTGGATTTCGACTTCTCCAGTGCACCCAATCGGGATTGGACGCTTGGATCCCAGTGGGGTAGCGATATTGATGGCGAGGTCAGTGCATTTGCGATCGATGATGATGTTCAGTTTGTCAATACGACGGTTCTGGATGACACTCTGATTGCCTGATGCCAGTGCGTGCAACAATGGGCACGCGACACAAA
The DNA here is from genome assembly GCF_056537925.1 of Ruegeria sp. BI7. Lineage (NCBI taxonomy): Bacteria > Pseudomonadati > Pseudomonadota > Alphaproteobacteria > Rhodobacterales > Roseobacteraceae > Ruegeria > Ruegeria sp. BI7. The sequence goes on along the minus strand of NZ_JBQFSK010000013.1, from coordinate 104,392 downwards.
TTTGGACGGGGCGCAAAAACTGCGCCCCGCCTTTGTTTTCCGCATCTGGTTTTTTGCGGTTTTTTTAAACATAACGCTATGCAGGTTCTGTATCGTGTTTATGGTTTCGATTTATGATTTTATCTGACCGTTATCGTTTTATTTTCATTCACATCCCAAAATGCGCCGGGACATCGGTGCGAAACGCCGTTTTACCCTTTCATGATGCTGATAGCCGATTTCTGAAAACCGTAGAGCATCATCCGGAACTGGGTGAGATCGACTTTCGACATTTGCCGTTGTCATTGCTGCGTGAGCTGGATCACGAAGCGTTCGATAAGCTTGAGAGTTACGAAAGCTACGCGCTTTTGCGCGATCCGTTTCAAAGGTTCCGGTCCGCCATGGCTCAACGGGCCAAGATGTATCTGGGCAAGGAGTTCGCGCAGCTCGATGACAAAGATATCCGTGATGAGATCGGTAAGGTCATCACCTATCTTCAGTCAGAACCAGCGGTGATCGCGCCGGATTATGTCCATTTTGCCCGGCAATCCATTTTCGTTGAGACAGACGGCAGGCGCATGGTCAGGAACCTATACCCTGTCGAACGCATGGATTGTTTCGTTTCTGACCTGGCGCGTCATATCGGCACCGATACGCTGGAGATTGGGCATGCAAATCGCACTACGGTATTTCGCTATCAAGGTCTGAGCCGCGTCATGTATGCGGGAAGCGCCGTTGCCAGGCGGGTTTTGCCCGGTCCTATCTATGAAAAGATGCGCGTCTCAGCCCGGAAAATATTAATGAAACCAAATACCTCGTCTGTACCTTCCGTTTTTGATGAGCCCGACGTTCGGGGGTTTGTGCAGGACTATTATGCCGCAGACATTGCTTTGCACCGAAAAGCGCTTGAGGGTGTTGTTGCATAATCACACCCGATTCCGGTCCAGACTCGACCATATAAAAAACCGGTATAATCATGGCATTCATCAAAAGTGATTTTTTCTGTGAGCTGTATGCGGGATAACAGTCAGACAGGAATATATCTGCTAACATGCGCGCAAAGTGGTGGTGAGTTCCATTGGCGGTATCGACAGCTACAAGAAGGGATTTACAGACGACGGGTGGGAGCACCGGGCGTACATCCCGACCGTTTGTCGTGCCTTTGCTGTTTATGGGCTTCATACTCCCGCTCTATTTTGAAATCGCGGGTCTGCAGCTCAGTGGTTATCGCATTGTTCTGCTGGTTTTCTTTTTTCCGGCCATAGTCCGCTGGCTTGATGGTTCGGGCAAGTATTACGCGCCGGATTTTCTTGTCTTGGGCTATGCGCTGTGGGCAGCGTTGGCGATCTTTTATCACCATGCCCTGTGGAGGTGGGAATATATCGGCATCTCGTTCATTGAGACGATCAGTCCGTATTTCATCGCACGCTGGATGATACGGGATGAGCACGCATTTCGTGCCTTCGTCCGTTGGATTTTTATCGCGGTGCTGCTCATGCTGCCGTTCAGCGTCTATCAGTTTGTTGCTGACAAATCTCTGATACTCGAATGGTTCGGCAAGATCGGTAGCGTTTATAACGTCGTGCAAGAGGAACCGAGGCTGGGCTTTTACCGGGCGCAGGGGTCGATGCCGCACCCGATCCTGTTCGGTGTATTCTGTAGTGTTGCATTCTCTTTGGTCTGGTATGTCTTGGGATATGGCAGGGGGTTCACCTACAAGGTTAGCCGGGCCGGGTGCGTCTTGCTCGCCGTTTTTGTCTCCTTGTCGTCAGGGGCCTGGCTGGCGGTCGCCGTTCAGATGGCGCTAATGACCTGGAAGACTGTATTCGCGTTCCTCCAGAGAAAGTGGAACCTGTTGCTGTATATCTTTGCGGGGATGTATATTTTCGTTGAGATTTTTGCGAACCGGCCGCCGGTTCAAATTTTTGCGGCGTATTTGACGATTAAGAAATCGACAGCGTTCAACAGGATCCGCATTTTCACCTTTTCCTCTGATGACATCCTGAACAATCCAATATTTGGGATTGGGTTCAACGAATGGTCGCGCCCGCGTTGGATGGTTGGAAGCGTCGACAATTTCTGGCTGGTCGCCGCTTTGCGCTATGGATTGCCGTCGCTGATTTTCATCGTCGCCGCCATTGTAATGATTTACGTGATTTTGGGGCGTGCTCAGTTGTCCAGCAAATTGCAGAGCTACCGGCTGGGGTACCTTTTCTCTCTGTCAGGATTTTGTGTCGCAGCCATCACAGTGCATGTCTGGGACGCCACACTGTGTCTTTTGATGTTCCTGATGGGCGCGGGGCTTTGGATGGCTGATGCCAAGGAAGAAAGCGAACAGCCGCAGGCCGAAGCGAAACAGCGCCGCACACGGCGGATAAGATATACGCGGTTCGGTCCTGAAGGAACGTAAGCAGACAAGAGTTGGCAGCGCATTGTGCTGCACGTTCGGTGAGAAGGGTACAAGGAAGTCGACAGGTGTCAGTTCAGCAAAGCAAGATCACGACAGATGCCGGGATTGGCCGAAAACCGAAGCGGTCGGAGTTGCAGAAAAAACTGACTCAGGTTCCCATTTCATTCCGTAAAAATTACGGGCTTTTGAAAAACCCTGAATTTTGGCAGGTGGTGCCTCTTCTACTGGCGTGCAGGATGCGTGCGCGAGGATCAGAGCAAGAACAGCCCAAAATATTTGTCGGCACGCATCACAAGGCCATGACCACCTATTTCAAGGCCGTGCTCAAGCTCCTGGCATTTGGGTTGAAAGCCCGGTTCGAAGATATTTCAAAAGACGCGCCGCAACCGAAGACCAGAGTTTTTCTGTCGACGCATAGCCGGACGCCCTGGTCTGAAATCGGACCATACCGGGGAATACATATCATGCGAGACCCGCGGGATATGATCGTATCTTCCTATCACTATCACCTGTGGACGAATGAGCTTTGGGCCCATGTCCCGGATGAAAGTGGGCGGACATATCAGGAAAAGCTTCAGGCGGTGGACAAGACCGAAGGTCTGTTCATGACAATCCGTCATTTCATCTTTTTCAGTCGCGAAACGCTTGAGACCTGGGATCTGGATGACCCGGATATTCTCGAGGTCTCGTATGACGATCTGATGGGGGATAAGCGTGATGAGCTATATTCGGAGATATTCAGTTTCCTCGGACTGACCGGAAAAGAACATGAACTGGGCGTCCGTTTGATGCGCTTGTTCGAGGCCGGAAAGCGCAGCAAGGTTTCTGCCACGAAAATCAATGAACGCGCCCATATCCGCAGCGGTCGTAGCGGGCAGTGGAAAGACGAACTGGAACCCGAGCATCTGGCCTATATCGAACAGGAGTTGGGGCACATTCTGGAGAAATTTGGATATGCCCGATCATCTGCCGCAGGATCGGAGGGCGCTCTCTGAGGGTTGCTTATCGCAGAGGCAGAAGCTGCTTTCTGATCATGCCAACTGCGCGGCGCAGGCGTCTGGCGGCAGGCATCTGGCCCGCAAGTATCGCGTCAATCTCAGCCGGTGTCATATCCCCGCGCAGGGACGTGCGCGGGCGCAGAAAGGCGGTGTCGCTCATATACCCGGTATCGCTGGAAAATGCCGTCCTGTAGCCATTGCGGCGCAGGGCGCGCAGGACGCGTGCGTTGTAGCGGCCGAAGGGTATTCCCGCTTTGGTCACCGGACCACCGCACAGCTCCTGCAACACATCGCGTGATTGAGTCAGTTCCTGCTCAAGCGTTTCGGCTTCTAACTCGCTCCAGGCGACATGCGCGATCCCGTGGCTGCCAATATCCATTCCGGCAGACAGCAGCACTTTGACTTGATCGCGGGTCAGGGACCCCGGCTCGTCCAGCCGTCCTGTCAGAACAAAGAACGTCGCGGTTAGCCCCCGTTGTGTCAGGGCGGGCAGGGCGATCTCGTAATCCGAGAGGTTGCCGTCATCGAAGGTCAGAAGATAGGTCGACGGATCGGAGCTTTCCGCAACCCGATCCAGAACTTCAATAAACTGAGCCTCAGACAACCAGTACGGCGCTTCGCCGTCTTCAAGGTCGCGTGCCGGGGGGGCAATGCCGTGGAAGTTGAGACCAATCAGACGTGCCATGTCAGGATTTCAGCTTTCTGTGCAGAGTTTCGGCAAGATTGATTAGCCCCGCCCCAAGCCCGTTTGGCTGGGCTTCATAAGGACCGGCAGCAGTTGTGTCCGAGCCGCCCGTTCGCAGCTTGAAACGGGTGACGCTTGGGTTTGCTTCCTGATCGATGCCACCCAGATCAAAACATTTCACTCCTCGTTCGCGGCAATACAGCATGGCCTGCCACATCAGGTAATGCCCGGCATTGAGCCGCCGCCCGGCCTCGCTGGTGGCACCAAACAGATAGGTGGCGTTTGGGCCGGACACCCCAATCGTCATCGCGCCGATATCCTCGCCGTTCTTGCGCGCAATCAGAACGTCATGGTCAAAATCCGGGCCCGACAGCGCGTAGTAGAATTCCGGAGGAATATCGGGCTGAAACCCTTTGGCATCCCGCACCTGTTCGTAGAGATTGGAAAAGCGCCCTGAAAGGTCGGTTATTGGACCTGTTTCAAGTTCGAGACCCGCCTTCAGCGCATTACGCAGAGGATTGCGCCATTTGCCGTGCAGCGCACGCATCAGGCTGTCATCCTGTTGATCCGGGGCGATCAGCACGGTGCGATAGGATGCTGCCCTTTCGGTTGGTGTGAAACCTGCTTGTTTGGTTACATCTTCTGATGGCGCGATCTGCACGGGAAACCGCAGGCGCAGGACATGTCCGGCGGAACGTGCATAGTCGCGCAACTTTGACAGAACTGCGCCAATCATCTCGGGTTCAGGTTCGGGTTGAGATGAGTTGTGTGTCAGCGGACCCGCCGCAATCCAGGCGATGCCGCGGTTCAGGACCGGGATCTTCTTGATCCTGAGGCAGGCCGCTGCAACAGGTTTGTCCTGTGCATCGTATAGGACCACAAATTCTGCGGTGGCGCCGATGCGGTGGGCGGCAGCCTGCGCGTAAGTCAGGCTCTGCTCATAGGTGAGGTCATCGAACATGCCACTGATGCCGGACCATTTCTCGGGCGCGACCTGGCGCAGAGAGAGCGCTTTCTGTTCCATCAGACTATCATCTTGGTTGCCGCCCCCCGGAGCATATCATCCAGGCGGGTTTCTTCGTTGTCATCAAGGGGTCTGGACGGGCTCAGGGTAAAGCGTTCTGGAACCGGGTCCTGGTGCAGCGCCAGAGCGGGAACGTTGTGCTCGGACAGAAAGCGGGCCACGTCGGATAGGATGCTCTCAGGTGTCGCGCAAAGGGTTGCGTAATCTATTATGAAATGCCGGTCCGCTCCGACCTGGGCACAATCGCGGGCGATATCCTCGGTTACCCCCACAACCTGACGACAGGCCCGTTCGATATCTGTGTCGCCCCCTGCATTTGACGGGCGCACGGACCACCATTCATCTCGATCAGCCTCGGGCCCTTTGTTGCGGCGCTGCGCGCGGACAATGGATCTGGCGGTCTCTTTGGCGTCGCGCTGGACCTCCAGAAACAGGCAGCCGGGGAACAAGGCGTCAAGCAGCCGCACACGGTTCGAGTGCATCACGTTCTTATTGATGAAAGGCGCTGCGGACAGGTTTGACATTCCGGCGAGAGTCGATCGGATTTCATCCACCGGCAGTTCCACAATTTTGCTCTCGTTCACCCATGGACCATCTTCGAGCCAACGCTGCCAGATCCATCCGCCTTCGTTTGGGGCGGCCCAGCCCGAAATATGGCCATAGTCGCTTTGATAGGCCGGTTTGTGTCGCGAGATGAAGGATCGGCCGAGCTTGGTGGCCGCCAAAGGCGTCTTATAAAACCGGTGCGCCAAATTGGTGAAACAGGCGAACGCGAACTGTGTCGCCATGAGTTCATAAAACAGCGATGTGCCAGAGCGGGGCGCGCCCAGAATGAAAATGTGGGGCCATTTTGCCTCGGGCTGACGCTTCAGCATCTGTGCTTCCAGCGGAGCAAGAACAGTATGCACCGTGCCGCGCAAGGCAGATTTGGCTAGAGCCTTCATGTCGCCATGCCGATGTCGGATTGCGGGGGGATCTGTCCCTGTGGTTGCTTGAACAGGGCTCTGAACAAGAACGCCAGCCGCGCGCGCCAGGCCTGGCCCCCCTCATGACCGGGCCGGATCAGGCTGATGGGCAGAAACCAGATGGCGCGCAGCAGATCTGCTAGCACCATAAGCGCGGTTCCCAGCCACGCGATTATAGGGCCCCGTGTAAAGCGCAGGAAAAGGATGTGCCCTTTGGCGATCTCGACGGATTTCCACGGTGATGTCTGACCGGTTGATACAGCGCCGTAATGCATAAGACGAACGTCAGGATTGTAGCGCACTTTCAGACCGGCTTGTCGGACCCGCCAGCACCATTCGGACTCTTCGCTATACATGAAAAAGCGGTCATCCATCATGCCGACCTTCTCAATGATTTCCCGTGAAACCATCATGAAACATCCGGCGACAACCTCAACATCCTGTACCGTGTCGCGCGCCAGAGAGGCATAACGCTGATCTCCGAAAAGCCGGCTGCGGCGCAGGATACGGTTTGGAATCACGAGACCCCAGAACAGTTTGCTTAGCGAGACTTCGCGGAACAGGGTTGGCTGCTGCGTACCGTTTTCAAGCGACACATGCCCGCCCAGAATGCCGATATTCGGGTTTTTTTTCATATACGAGACTGCACGCTCAAGCGTACCATCGTAAACCAGTGCATCTGGATTGAGGACCAGCAGATAGCGCCCCCGGGCACGCCGGATGCCTATATTGTTCCCCCACGCGTACCCCCCATTATGTCCGGCATCCAGAACCGTTATATGTGGGAACGCTGCGCGCAGCGCCTCGACACTGCCATCCTGTGAATGGTTGTCGACTACGATCACCTCCAGATCCAGATTGCCCGGATGGTCCAGAACCGACTGTACAGCCTTCGATGTCACGTCAGCGGTCCTGTAGTTCACGATGATGACGCTGAGGTCGATCCGAAGTGCAGAGGCCGGTTTCACAGTGTCCACCAAGACTCGATGAAATGTCTGCGGCAGAGGCCCCGCACTGCGGCGTCTATGCTTTCGGGGCCTGGCTCCGCGTATCTGTCTGCCGTGGGCATACAAGTGCGAAGCTGCAAAGAACTACCGGTACAAAACAACGTTATGATTCCATTGTGCCATGTTTTTTGGCGTTCGGATTAAGAACGCGGGTGCGTATTTTTTTTGCCAGTTTAAGCACCAGGCTTTCAAAACCTTCGGGGCGTTTGACAAGATACCACAGTAAAAAATGTGTTCCCGTATATGTAAACGCGCCAATCAGCACTTTGACAGCAAATCGGTAGCGCAGCAGCGGCAGATCATCGAGCGTGTTGAACGCCCAGCCAATCTGGTCCTGATTGCCAATCGCGCTGTCGACGAAAAATACAGCGGCGATCATGACCAGTGTAGACACAATCGATCGCCAGGCGACGGTTATCGGCCCAAAGAATGTGCGCGTTCCATATCGCTTGGCAATAAGCAGTGTCGTGAAAATGGCGGCTGTGCTGGCTGCGCCTGCTGCGGCCAATGCCCCCATAAAGTTGAACTGCACACCGACCATCATCAGCAGGCAGACGAGGATCAGAAGGAAAAAGTTTCTGATAAACAGAAGTTTGGTCGACCCTTCAACATAGGAGGCCGAGCGGACATTTTCTTGTAGTGTTTCCAGCGCTTTGAGCGGCGCCAAAACCCATATGACCTGTGCCGCACCCAGCCATTGCCAGCCGATCACGACAATCACCAGATAGTTGGCAACCAGCGCCATTCCGACTGAAATCGGCAATACAATTGCCAAAAGCAGTTCGTTCAACCGGTTGAACGCTTCATCTTGTCGGTCAGAATTGCGGGAAATATCCGCAAGCCCCGGGTAAAGCACACGCTGCAGGGGGGCAAACAACTGCGTTGTGACAAGAGTGCTCAACCGGTTTCCCAATCGGAACACACCGGCATCGGAAAGCCCCAGGGTTGCGCCAATGATAAGCTGCGGCATGTTCTTCGAGAAGAACTGAGCGATCTGCGCGCCAGTGGACCAGACAGAAAACGAAAAACAATCATGCCAGCGTTTCAATGACAGGCGCATGGTCATTGGCGCCATGCTGAATGTCCATATGCTGCGCGTCGTGAGTGCACAGAAATTGGCGGCGATGATTGCCCAGAAGTCACGCCAAATCAAAGCCATGCTGATAGCGATGATGGCATAGACAACCCGGCTTATTGTCTCTTCCCCGGCGGCGTAAATAAAGCGTAGCTTACGTTCAAAAAGGATGAAGCGGGGACTTCTCAGGGCGATGACCAGGGACAGCACACAAAGAACTGGGGCAAGCTGTGTCAGTTCAGGCAATCCGATAAGCGGAAACAGAGGCCTAGTGGTGTAAAAGAGCAGCGCCGCGGCAATGCCAAGGATTATCTGAAACGTGAAAACCGTGCTGAGATGATCCTGGGTAACGTCGTCAATCCGAATGAGGACCATCGAAATTTGTCGCTGCATCATTTCCAGAAAGGCTGTTGCGATCAGGAAATAGGCAGCGATGCCAAAATCGGTGGGCGACAACAGGCGGGCGATCACGATCAGGGTGATCAATCCGAGCACCTGTCGAAACAGGCTGGAAGCCAGCAATGTGGTTGCACCCACCGCAAGAGCGGATGTGCGGGAAGATGTACTTTTACCCAGAGCAGGATCCGACGGCTGCTTCAAGATATTAACCTTCTAAACTCACAACAAACGACGCATTTCTGCGTTAATGTTTCCAAATCCGCGATCCGTTGAGGAGTCCTGAGACGTGTAGGAGCGCGATTCTGGCTTTCTGTCCGGACGATTGATAGTTGCCCGCATAGTGCTATTTTGTATGCGCCTCGCGACGGTTTTGTTTCATTTTATCAGAGTATACTCGTATCTCGTACCAGTAGATTGAATTCTGTTTCAAAGTGTAATCTCAATTGGTGCCATGAATTGGACACCAAATGCAGAAAGAAGCCAAGCGCGACGGTTTGTATGTCTTTGGTCGCGGTCAGGCAGAGAATTGAGTGCTGAGTTTTAGAGCGGTATTGCGGTATGAAAATTGCGATTTTTGGTTTGGGATATGTGGGCTTCACGGCAGCGTGCTGTCTGACCCGCGAAAGGCACGAGGTGATCGGCATCGACGTGAACGCCGATAAAGTCGCCGAAATCAATGCAGGCCTACCCCCGATCAAGGAACCGAAAGTGGCCGAGCTGCTGACCGAGGCCCTCAGCAAGAACCTGATACATGCAGTGGTGGAAATACCGGACCTGTCCGATGTGGATCTGGCCATTGTCTGTGTCGGCACGCCCAGCTCGACCGACGGGTCGCATAACATGGATTTTGTGGCCGAGGTGACGCGCCAGATTGCCGAGACCGTGTCGCCTGACCGGGTGCGACCGCTGACGGTGGCGTACCGATCTACCTTTCGGCCCGGCACGGTGCGCCAACTGATTGAGCCGATCTTCCGGAACTTTCTGGGGGATCAGGCGGCGCGAGCCGTCGAAATCATCTATAACCCGGAATTCCTGCGTGAAGTCTCGGCGGTGGACGATTACTTCAACCCGCCCAAGATCGTGGTAGGGACTGCGGACGGGAACCGCTCGGCGGTGATGGATGCCCTGCACGAAAACCTGGATGCGCCGGTGTTCTACACCGCCTTTGAAGAGGCCGAGATTACCAAATTCGTCGACAATACTTGGCACGCGACCAAGGTGGCGTTCGCCAATGAGATCGGACGGATCTGCCACCGGATGGGGGTGTCGGCGAAAACCATGCATGAGATTTTCGTCTCGGACACCAAGCTCAACATCTCGACCTATTACACGCGTCCCGGGGGCGCGTTCGGGGGATCCTGCCTGCCCAAGGATGTCCGCGCGCTGCAGCATATCGCCAGTGAGGTCGGGGCCCATACGCATCTGATCGACAGCCTGTTGCAGACCAATCAGGCGCACAAGGCATATCAGGCGCAGGACATCATGGCCCGGTTGCCCGAAGGGGGCAGGGTGCTGATGGCGGGGCTGGCCTTCAAGGCCGGAACCGATGATTTGCGCGAAAGTCCCAATGTCGATATCGCCCGGCGGCTGCTGGACGCAGGCTATCAACTGTCGATCTATGATCCGGCCATCGAACCTGCTGATCTGCGGGGACAGAACCTGGGCTATGCCTTCACCCATTTGCCCAATGTGGGCAGCCTGCTGGTGAACCGAGCCACGGCCGAGGCCGGGCCCTGGGATCTGGTGATTGGATCGAACCGGATTATCAATGATCTGAACCTTGGCGATACAGAGGTGGTGCGGACCTATGAATATGACTAGCCCGCCGCCTGCCGTTCAACCGATCTCGTTTGAGGAACTGCGCCAGACCCAACCCCTGAAGGGGTTGAAAGCTCTGATCGTGGTCGAAAACCTGCCCGTGCCTTTCGACCGCCGGGTCTGGATGGAGGCGCGCACGCTGGCGGCCGCCGGCGCGCTGGTGTCGGTCATCTGCCCCACCGGCAAAGGCCATGAGGAACGCGTGTGGGAAGACGAGGGGATCAAGGTCTATCGCCACCCTCTGCCTTTGGATGCCAGCGGGGCACTGGGCTACCTGCTGGAATACGGCGCGGCGCTGTTCTGGGAAAGCTGGCTGGCGTTGCGGATCAAGCTGACGCGCGGTTTCCATGTCATCCATGGCTGCAACCCGCCCGATCTGATCTTTCTGGTGGCGCTGCCCTTCAAGCTGTTCGGCGTGCGCTATCTGTTCGATCACCACGATATCAACCCCGAGCTGTACGAGGCCAAGTTCGACAAACGTGGCTTCTTCTGGAAGCTGATGAAGACGTTCGAACGGCTGACCTTCGCCTCGGCCCGGGTGTCAATTGCGACCAATGAAAGCTATCGCAAGATCGCCATCGAACGCGGTGGCATGGCGCCCGAAGATGTGTTCGTCGTCCGTTCCGGTCCGGACCTGAGCCGTTTACAGCACCTGCCCCCGAACCCAGACTGGTGCAACGGGCGGAAGTATATGGTGGGCTATGTCGGCGTGATGGGTGATCAGGAGGGGATCGACCTACTGCTGGAGTCGGTGGCGCATCTGGTGCAGGTCCAGGGGCGCGACGATATCCAGTTCTGCCTTGTCGGCGGTGGTCCCAGTCTGGACAAACTGCGCCAGCAATCGGTGGATATGGGGCTGTCGGATTATGTCACCTTCACTGGCCGCGCACCGGATCATGACCTGTTCGAAGTTCTGTCGACCGCAGATGTCTGTGTGAACCCGGACCGGGTAAACGAGATGAACGACAAATCCACCATGAACAAAATCCTCGAATACATGGCGTTCGATAAACCGATCGTTCAGTTCGACGTGACCGAAGGGCGCTTCTCGGCGCAGGAGGCGTCTTTGTACGCGCGCGCCAACGATCCTGTGGATATGGCAAACAAGATCACCGAGCTGTTGGCGGATGAGGAACGTCGCGCCACCATGGGCCGTTACGGTCGCGCGCGGGTTGAGGCGGAAATGGCCTGGCCCCATCAGGTGCCCGCCCTGATCGCGGCCTATAAGCGGATCTGGAAGGGTTGGGGGGAGCCCTGATTATTTGGCGATTTGCTTGGCTTTGGCGCGCTTTGGGGCTTTGATCCGATGCCGCAGTTTCATGGCCGGAGCTTCAACCAGATGCCAGGAAAGAATGGCGCATATGAACGTGAAGGGAAGTGAGATGGCCATGTTTATGACGGGGGTCGTCACACCCGATTGCGCCACAAGCTGCTGGATGGGAAAGGCGTATATGTAAACGCCGTAGGAATAGTCGCCTAGCCGGTTGTAGTTCAGCAGCAGCGGGATTTTGGCATATCCGGCGAAGAATACCGCATAGGATAGGCTGACAGCGAAGACTGGCATAAACAGGGGTGTGAACCAGGCCACGACTGTTGCGGCTGTCACCCCTGCTAACACAACCCACGACAGGGGAATTTTGTCACGCCAGATATAGAACACCATTCCGGTAAGAAATGTCAGCCCAAGCTTTGCGAGTTGTTCGATACGCGTGTTCAGGTCCAGAACCATGGTCGCGGCATAGATGCACATGAACAAAAGTACCGCTCCAGCAAAGACCTTACGGTTTCTAAGCAGGCCAAGCAGGCCGCAAATAAAGACGCCGACATAACAGGTGACTTCATAGGACAGCGACCAGAGTGAGCCATTGATACCCGCACCGCCAGGGTTGGATTCGAACACGCCGGGCAAGGTGTATCTCAAGTCGAACAACAGCATGTTGCGGACGAAATATTCGCCCGTCTCGGCCCAGTACAAAGAAGGGGCAACGTTGGTCAGCACAAAACCGGCAACAAAAATGGTAACCCCAAGCACGACGGCAAGGGCGGGAAACAACCGCAAAACTCGGGCGATCAGGAATGAAGTCACCGATTGCTTCCGGTTAAAGCTGCGTGTGATGAAGAATCCTGAAATCGCGAAAAAGATCCAGACGCAGACCGTTCCCAGTGTCAGACCATGCAACAGGTTTTCAAGGGGCTGGGTAGCCGCTCGACCCAAGCTGATAGGATAAGCGTGCGAGACCAGCACACCGCTGGCCGCAAGAATGCGGATCAAGTTGAAGTTATTGTCGCGACCGTTCGAGCGGTCCGAAATGAACCTGACAGTCTCGTTGGGTGATATGCTCGCAGCGCTTTCTGTCATATATGGTTCTCTGGGTCGACGATCTCCTGATGCAGTTCGGGATTATTGGGACGCAATGCGTTGATACAATGTCCATGGCTCAGCTGCGGCCAGTATGCTGAAGCCATCGACCTGTTGCCGAAATGAATCTACAGCACAGATCACGACAGTATCCGCTTTGGCCTGAGACAAGACAGCCAGGGCCGACGAAACTGTGTAATCGGAACCCCTACTGATTTGCCGCGTTGCAAGTTGTATATCGCTCAGTGATCCGAGAAGCCGGATGGGTTGTTGTGTCGGATTGGAAAATGTCGGGACAGCGGTGCCGTTGAATACCATAAGAAAAGACAGAGGGATGCAACTGGGTCTGAATATCTGAGGGTCTCTGGTTTCTTCCAGATATGCACCTGCCCCAAGGCTGAGCGTGTCGTGGTTGTCGAGCGCGTCGAGAAATGCTGCGTAATTCCTGCCATCCTGATACCACCCGGTGGTCAGCACCAGATTCCGAACCAGCAACAGCCCGGCGAGCGTTGCAACCGCGGCTTGTCGGTAAGATGGTTTTGCGCCCGGGTTCAGAGACAGGCCTGCCGCTAGAAGCGTCAGCAACAGAAGGGGGGTGCGCTCACTGAGATGCCCGACACCAAACAGGTTTGGCGGTATGATCAGAACCAGCACGGTGCAGAGTGAAACGGCAAGCTTCATGCGTTTTTCTATGCGCCAGACACCGGTCAGAAGGCCGCAGATCAACATTCCCCATAAGACAATGCCAAACACATAGTCGAACGAGCGCCAGGTTGAATCCGCCACCCGCAGAAAACCATCAATGCGCCAAAAGATTTCAGTGCTCAGTCGGCTCCACAGGGTTCCTTTTTCAGCATGTGCCAGCAAGTTTGAGACCGGAGATGCCGCGCCGCCACCTGCGGTCTTCGTTTGCAGGAAAAGCAACGCCGGGGCGATGGCGATCAAAGCCAGCCTGCTAGCCCGTCGCGCAAGTGTGGCAAAACCCGGGTAACCGGCGCGAAGCGCCAGTGACAGCTCGACCATGCCCAGTATCAGACCCCAAAGCGCGAATGCGAAGCCGTGGATAAAAAACAGCAGAAGACCCAGCACAGATGTCACGAGCAGCTGGCGTGTCGGGCGGTCCTGTGTTGCAATCCAATACCCGGTTGCGCCCAAAAGAACGCCAAGCCCAAGCAGAAAGTTCGAAAAACCCCAGATCAGGATGTGGTTATAGGCAACCAGCCCGGCCAGCAGCACGTTCAGTATCGCGATCCGGCCGTGCAGGACATGCGACAGATAAAGGACGCCAACAAAGGGTGCGGCGATGATAAGCCCGGCGATCAGCTTGGCCCCAAGCAACGGGTGAAGCACCTTCATGATGCTCACGCCGACAATATCGAGACCGAGATTTGGTAGCAGATGCCAGGCAGCTTCGTAATGCTGTTGCAGCGATTTTGAATCCGGCAGGTTCGCCAGAACATAGTAGCGTGCAATGTGGGCATAGAAATCCGTCAAAGGCAGAACGGGCGTCACGAACAACGGAATAAGACTCACGAATATGGTCAGTACCAGAATCGTGCGCTGGACGTCACTATCGATAGACGTATTCATCTTTGCCGTACACTCATACTCTTTTCATACACTCAATAATTAAACGTTTTGTCGGCCAACAATCAGAACCACCTCACCATACAGTTATTAAGTTCAGAAGTGGTTTGAAATTTTTTAAATACATCTACCATGAGGCACAGGTGTGGCGGCCGTACAAATTAGCAACGCCCATCACACCAATGCGGACCGGCTTCATCAAAACCGTCAAAGGAACCTCCCCGCAGCACTGATGCTGCGAGGGACATAGCCGGGTCGCTTCAATCACCTATTGGACACGTTTGTTTGAGGTATCGACGCAGGTTGAAACGCGTTAGGGCTTAAGGGTGAAGCGCCGCCCAAGGGTCAAAAAGACCGAGCTTGAGCTTGCCGAAAAGCCGTTCTGGTCGTCCTTTTCGTATTCATATCCCACGTTCATCGCCCAATCTCTTGTAATTGCGCGGGAATAAGACGCAGTGAACGTGCCGCGCGTGCGCGGGTTTGACGGGCCTGAGCCCTCAGTTTCCTGATCAATGATATCAGCGCTAAAAGAGAGGGCGGACACAGGGTTGATGAAATAGTCATATGTCAGAAAGGCCAACGTCTGGCGAGTTTCCAAGCTGTCTGTGCTGGTGCCGACCCGGCGTTGGATCGTCGCCCCGATCCGAGAACTAGGCAGTTGGTACGAATAGTCGATCTGACCGATCGGAGTTACCTCATCAAATGGCCCGCGGGTAAATCCTACGTCGAAACTCAACGTTCCGTTAGCCCGCTGATAGCTGCGTCCGGCCGTTGCGTTTATTCTGGAACCGTTCACTCCGAATGTCTGATCAATCTGAGCGACGGCAGCTCCGTCCGACAGGGTTCTGTTCCAGGCGAAGTTCCAGACGAAGTCTTCGGTTACGTCATTCGTGTTGGTTGCACGTTCTGTATTGTCCACCTGGCTGTAGCCGATATTGACGCTGACGGCAGTAACAGAGGAAGTATTGTAGGTTCCCCCCGCTGAAACTGTGGTTGTCTGTCGATCAGTTCGTACGCTGTCATCTGCGGCGAAATCTCTGTAATCGACCCGCAGGTTTCCAAGCAAGATTGGAGAAAACCGGAACAATACGGTCGCGGTATAATCGTCTGACCTGTTATCGAACAGGTTCGGGTCGATCGTGTCCTGATAAGTTCTTTCTCGGTGGCTATAGTCGAACTGGAATCCAATTGGGGCATTCAAACCTGTTGCCCAATTCAAATCCCCGCGGGTGTTGACCTGATCTCCGATAGTGCCGATCACGTCGGAGGCATCGATGATGCCATCCAGGTTGGTGTCTGTAAGCGACCGGTTAAAGGCCAGATCTCTTTCCTGGTACTCCAACAGCAGACCAAGCTGGCTGTTGGAGCGTAAACGTTGATACGCTAGTCGAGCGGACGGGTCTGAAAACGACGATTCAGTCCCTATGATAGGTTCGTTGGCGATTCGGTATAAACCCGACAGATCGAAAGCCAGAGAGGAATCGGATGCTTGCCTCAGGACACTCAGGGCAAGTGTGTTTTCCCACCATGTTGTCGATCCAAGCGACGGGTCAGTCAGCCTGAGGTTGTTGTCATGCCTGAGCGACGTCAGATAATCCAATGTAACACTCAGGCCGGTTCCCGTGCCGGTCGGTTGGATGGTCGTGGGCAGACCAACCTGACGGGCCGGGTTCCGTAGGGCCTGTTGCGCGATCAACTGTTGGCTAGGTGTTTGCTGCACAAGCGTTGATGGCGCAGTAGCCTGCTGCAGGGTCGTTTGCGCAGAAGTTGTTGGCAGTGCCGTCGTCTGCTGTACGGGTGCCTGTGGTATTTGGGCCTGTTGACCGATTGCTGGCGTCAGTGAAACTGCAAAAACTATCCCGCCCCCTAACGCAGAGGATAGCTTGTTCCTGAATTTCCCCACCTGTATAGCCCCTATTCGAACAAGCGGCGTGCTGGTACGACAACAACGTCTCCGGGCTTAAGTATGGTATTACCTTGAATGCCGCCGCCCGAGCCATTGTAGTTATAAGTGTATTTTTTCATCACGCCTGTTTTAGTGTCAGCCCGACGCAATTCGACGCGTTTGCGGGCCGCGAAATTGGTCAGGCCGCCAGCCTGCGCCAAAACCTGAAGAATGGTCGTACCTTCTGTCGCAAGGTACTTTCCGGGTATGGTGACCTCGCCCATTATGAAGACCTCGATCGTCGGTCCGGTCGGGGCAAGCGCGCCCAGCAATGGAGGCGGTGCAAGCGAAGCCACCGAGATAAATACGGTCGGCGGTGTATTAAAGTTTGAAGACAGCGCCGACGAGAGAGATGAGCTAAGTCCATTTGTGGATTGGCCGGCTGCCCGAAGCGATCCGGCTAATGGAAAGTTAATGGAGCCATCCGGCAGAACCAGAATGGTTCGATTGAGGGTGGGATCTTCTAGAACTTCGACCTGAAGCGCGTCGCCGGGCTGGATTTGATACGAACCCTGTGCCCATGACACTGTCGCCATGACCATGGCAACAATAAGAGTGATTAATGACCCTACAACTGTACGCATAATTAAATCTTTCACTTTTCCCTCCTTTTATGCCTTTACGTAATTCGCAAAACAATCTGCCGGATATTTGAAAGGGGCGTGGTGCGGCAGAAATGCAGCGCTTCTTTCCTTCTCTCATTGCCCGGCGATACTTGCCGCGCTCAACTGCTTAATTTCGGTCTCCAACGTTGGAATAACATTTAACGGAACCCCGGTTTCTTGTGCGGCCCTAAAGGCACGCAAGGCGTCCTGCGGTCGGTCAACTGCGGCATAGGTCTTGCCCAGATGGTAAAGAACCAAAGGTTGATCCGGGAGAGCCCTGGCCGCTGGTTCGAGATAGATGAGTGCCTGTTCATAATTGCCCAGCCGATAGGCAACCCAGCCATAGGTATCCTGATACGCAGGGATTCTGGTGCCACGCAGTCGTTGCACCAGATGCTGTGCCCGTTGCAGGCTTTCATCGTCATGGCGGTGTGTTGTCAGAAGATTGGCCAGATTGTTGGCCACAACCAGAGATCGGTTGCTGATCGGGTACAGCTTTTCATAGACTGTGATTGCCTGATCCAATTTTCCGGCGCGTTCGTATTCTGTGGCCTGCAGCATCAGGATATCTGGATCTTCCGGCAGGACGATCACCGCTTCATTCAGTACGGATTGGGCCTGTTCCGGCCTTTCGCGCTCAACCTGCAGTGAAAACAAGGCCAGCCAGGCCCGGGTGGCCTCGGGACGATCCCTGAGGATCGCGCGGTAGAGCTGCTCAGCGTCTTCGAGCTTGTTCTCACTGGTCAATGCGCGCGCTTTCACAAAACGCAGGGCCAGCGAGTTGGGATTTCCCATGAGTAATTCATCGAGGCGTTCGATGGCACCGGTCACGTCGCCCTGTGTCAGCATCAGCCGGATGAGTGCAATGTCGGCGGACAACCCAAATTCAGGGTCGTTTGCCAGTTCTTCCAGAAAAGCCGCTAGTTCATCCATCCGCTTTTGGGTCGACAGCATTTGTGCTCTGAGCTCGTCTAGCCGTTGACGCGCGTTGGGGTCGTCCAGATTGCGGACGGTGTTCAGCGCCGCCTCGAGCCGCTCCCAGTTTTGCAGGTTCAAATACACACTGCCGAGAGCCAATAACAATTCAGAGTTCTCGGGGTTCTGGTAGAGAGCGTCGTTCAATACACGTTCGGCGACTTTTAGATTTTCCTCGGCAATCAGATGCCGGGCATAATTCAGCGTTTCTTCCGGTGCATTCCGGGACACCTCTGTTGCAAGTGCCAGCATTTCACCCATCAGTTCACGATCGCCGTCGCGCTCATGCGCACGGGCCATCAAGGTCATAAGCTGTGAATCCCGAGGCGTTGCATGCAGTGCTTTGCGCAAAAGCACGATTGCGTCGTCGATCTTATCTTCCTCAATCAGCCATGCTGCCTTCAGTTTTACAGCTTCGGTCTGTGTCGGATCGTCAGTCAGGATTTGTTCGATTACAGCCCGCCCTTCCTGGGGCTTGCCGACAATCAATAGCATCCGGGCGAACTCCACTTCGCTTTCGCGGGTCTGTGTGGTTCGTTCGGCATTTTCAAGCAATTCCTGCATCTCACCAAGTGCGGTTTGCGTGTCTCCGAGTTGGAATTTTAGAACCGCCCGCATTGTCTTGAAGCGTGGCGTATTGATCCCGCCCAAAGCAATGATGTCATCCAGCTCGGCAATTGCTGCATCGGTGCCACGGTACTCTTCCAGAAACGCTATGAGCCTTTGTATCGAAAGCGGATCCGGCGCTTCTGGCTCTGCCTGATCGCGCAGAACGCCTTCGGCGGCATCCAGTTGCTTCTGGTTGACATAGTGCTCAAAGAGCCTCTGCTGCACGCTCGTATCCTCGGGGAAGATCTGCAGCATCTGCATCAGCTGTTTTTCGATTTCCTCGGGCTTGTGTAGTTCCTGCAATGCACGGAGCCGAATATCATACAACTTGTCCTGTTGTGGCGCAAAGCTCAGGGCCGTGTCGGCTTCGCTCAATACAGTCGCCCAATCCTGAGAACGGACCAGATCGTCAATGACAATCTGCCGTGCGGACATTAAGTCGGGGCGGTCATTCAATATTTCATAAGCGGTGTTGACGGTGAGATCTGCTTCGGCCGTGTTTTTGGCCTCGACTGCTTCGGTATAGGCCAGTGTGTTGTTGAGGGATTGGATTTCGATGTCATTGGGGGCAAGTTCTTTTGCTACCCCTGCGTACCGCCGCAGGTCTTCCCAATTTTCTGTTTCCAAAGCCATCTCGGACAAAGCGCGATGCCCTTCGAAATTGTCCGGATACTGTTCCACCAACTGCAGATACTGACTGTACGCGATAGAGACATTGCCCCGTTCGCGTTCCAATCGGGCAAGGGTCAGGCGGGCTTCTTTGTGTTGGCTATTCAGTTTGAAGACGTTTTTGAATTCAATCAGTGCGCGCTCAACCTCACCTTTTTCAAGATAGGCCAGACCCGCCTGGTAATGCGCCTCAGCCCGTTCTTCAGCCGAGTCACATGCACTCATCAACAGAGTCGCGGCCAAAAATACAACCGCGAGGCCCTTGCTGATGGCGAATCTTGTTACGCTCAATGCTGTCCTCCCGCAGAGTCTACGAAAGATATGGACCAAGGGGCGTGCCCGGTCTCAGCAACCGGTGCCACGCAGAACAACTAAAATGGTCCGGGTCAGGATGGAGAGATCAGTGCCGAATGACATGCTCTTCCAATATTCAGTATCGTGAAACGCGCGCTCGGCAAAGGAGGATTGGTTTCGCCTTGAAACCTGCCACGGCCCCGAAATGCCAGGACGCATAGAGGTATAGAACTTGCCGGGGTAAAGCGTTCGCTGGTTAACCATCATCGGGCGGGGCCCGACCATAGACATATCGCCCACAAAAACGTTCCAGAACTGCGGCAGCTCATCCATGGATGATTTACGCAGAAGCGATCCGAACTTGATGATGCGTGGGTCATTGCGGAGCTTCTGGTTGCGGTTCCACTCATCCCGGGCCTCGGGGTTGGATGCCAGATGTTCCTTAAGCACCGCCTCAGCATCATGCACCATGGTGCGCAGCTTGAGCATTTTGAAGGTCTGGCCGTTTTTGCCAACCCGATCCTGCCGGTAGAACGGGGCTACGCCCTGACAAGCCAGAAACACCGCCAGAAAGAATACCAGCGGCACAACAAATGGAATCGCCAGAAACACAAACGCCAGATCAAAGGCACGTTTCCCTAAGCTTCTGTAGAGGCCTGGGGTGTTCGCCGAAGCGGGTATAACAGGGATTTCAGAGTAGCCAGTGTCGGCTACATCCTTTGAATGAATTGTCACTATTTAAACCCCCAGCGCACACAAAAAGCCATGAACTGACTACCGAACTCATAAACCGACTACGCTCAACCTCAGTTTATATGTAAAATATTCTATATTATTATGTCTTTTCGCCCTGCCGTTACACACAAGCCGGCAGAATATTCTGCCCGCAATTGTTAACAAATTCCGGTCATCTTGCAAAACATTAATCCTGTCTGGGCTGCCTGGCGTTCATGAAAATAGGAAGCAATTCTGTGTTGTAGGGCCTGATCTGATGAAGTTCTTCAAGTATCTGTTTGTCAATTGAGCACAATTAGAAGGTTTTGGGCTCTTTGGTTCCTTGGCGGGAACTATTGAAGACGGCAGAGGTTTTGTCTGCCTTCTCTGCCTTTGACTTGTTTGCCGCTTTTCTGGTCAGGTTTCTCAGGAGTTTGACAAGCATCGCTGCGGGTACCCGTCTTGATTGATAGGGTAACAAAGTCAAATCAATACGTGTGAAGTTTAGTGCTGATTGCTACCTTTGTTTTGTGGCAGAGTGATGCCCAGGTACTTTAGATTTATGTGGTATGCTCGTTGAGTAAGAGGTTTCTGGTGGTTCAGAGTATGGGTGTAGGTAATCTCCGGGGGGCCAGTACGAGGTTTGACAAGGCGGAAGGCAACCGTGGTGCAATGGCGTCCAATGACGGGTTTTATCTAGAATTCTTCGGGCTGGACCGGCGCCCTTTCACGCTGCTTCCAGACCCTGGGTTCCTGTATTGGTCTCCGCTGCACAAGCGCGGTTATTCTGTCCTGCAATTCGGCATCATGAGCTGCGCGCCGATCACGGTACTGACGGGCGAAATTGGTGCCGGAAAAACAACGCTGGTTCAGCACCTTCTGAGCGAAATGCAACAGGAGATTACGGTTGGGCTGATTTCGAACGCTCAGGGAGGTCGGGGAGAGTTGTTGCAGTGGGTGCTGCACGCATTGGGCCTGCCGATCGAAAAAGATGCGGCCTATGTACAGCTGTTCCGGGCGCTGCAGGATTTTCTTGTCTCGGAGTATGCCGCAGGGCGGCGTGTGGTTCTGATTTTTGACGAGGCGCAGAACCTGACGGTCGAGGGATTAGAAGAAATCCGCATGTTGACCAATATTAATGCCAATACGGACGAGTTGATCCAGCTTGTTCTGGTTGGGCAGCCTGAATTGCGGGATTTGGTCATGGATCCCAAGATGCGCCAGCTGACGCAAAGGGTGGCGGCAAGTTTTCATCTGGAACGAATGGATGAAGCATCGGTCGAAGCCTATATCAGGCACAGGATGAAGACCGCCGGTGGTTCAGGCGAAGAATTCACGGAAGACGCCTGCAAGCTGATTTTTCAGCAGACCCGCGGTGTCCCGCGTCTGGTGAACCAGTTCTGCGATTTTGCCCTGCTGTATGCCTGGACGAACGAGGCGGACAAAGTTGACGAAGACGTTGTCAATCAGGTTGTTGACGACGGTGTATTCTTTGGCGGAAATTCACTTGAGAAGGAGCTGATAGTCTGAAATGGGCCCGGTTCGTTACTATTCTTCCATATTTCTGAGGCGGCTCCCGTATTTCCTCATTGTGGCGTTGGTTGTTTCGGTGGCTTCCATCATTATCGCGATGACTTTGCCGTCGACCTACGTATCGCAGATGCGGCTGATTGTTGAATCCCCGCAGATTCCGGGCAACCTTGCAGCCAGCACAGTCAATACCACTGCCGGTGAACAACTGCAGATCGTTGAGCAACGCCTGCTCACTCGACCGGTCCTGTTGGACATCGCACGAAAGCAGCTGGTTCTGGACAATCTCGACGACGCATCTCCGGATCAAATCGTAGATGCGATGCGGGCGAACACAAATATCCGCATCAACTCGGGTCTGAACCAAGCCAGCCTGATGAGCATTTCCTTCGAAGCCAGGACAGGTCAGGTTGCAGCCGGGGTGCTCAATGAGTACCTGACGGAAATCCAGAAACTCGACGTGTCCTACCGTAAGGGACGCGCTGCAGATACGCTGAGCTTTTTTCAACAGGAAGTTGATCGTCTCGGGAAAGAGCTTGATAAACGCAGCGCCCGGATACTCGAATTCGAGAGAGAAAATTCCGACGCCCTGCCGAGTAACCTGCAGTTCCGGACGGCGCAGCAAGCGGCATTGCAGACTAATCTAGAACAAACGGATCAGCAGATTTTCTCGCTTAAAAGCCAGCGCGAGAAACTTTTGGAGATTTATGGTTCGACCGGCCAGATCGTTGGCGTAACGCCGCAAAACAAAACAACTGCGCAGTTGCAGCTGGATCAGTTGCGGAACGAGCTCGACTCGAAGCTCGCGGTCTATTCGGAAGCCAATCCACAGATAAGGCTTCTGCGCGCCAGAATTGCCAAGCTGGAAGAGACTGTAGCCGTTGAGCAGGCAGCCAATGCTGCGGCCACCAACCCTCAGACGGGCAACTCGACACTGGACCTGCAACTGGCTCAGATTGATTCTCAGATTTCGGCCCTTGAGGATCAAAGGGTTTCGATTGTAGATCGCCTGGCCAAGCTGACACTGACGATCGACCAAACTCCGGCCAACGCGATCGCGCTTGCGGAACTGCAGCGGGATCATGACAACATCCAGGCCCAGTATAACAGTGTTGTCGGTCGATTGGCCGCGGCATCGACCGGTGAACGGATCGAAGTGACATCGCAGGGTCAGCGCATCTCGGTGATCGAATATCCTGTGGCACCAAGTTCGCCAACAAAACCCAACCGCATGATGATTGCCGGAGGGGGGGTCACCTTTGGTATTTTGTTGGGCGCGGCTTTGGTTTTTCTGTTGGAAGTCCTGAACCGATCCATACGTCGACCCGAGGATCTGATTAACAAACTCGATGTATGGCCTATTGCCACCATTCCCTATGCGCCCTCACGTGGCGAGATGATCCGGCGCCGGGTCGCCTGGGTTGTGGTTGTCCTGGCCATTCTGATTGGTGTTCCCGCAGCGGTCTGGGCCGTGCATACCTACTATTTGCCGCTAGATCTGATCGCTGAAAAAGTGATCGACAAGTTGGAGGTTTATTGGTGATTTTTATTCCTACAGGATTGGATAGGGCGTAATGGACCGTCTTCAGGTAGCAATTAAGAAGGCGCGCGAAGAACGCGCAAGCCGCCAGAGCGAACCGTTTGTGTTGACCGAGGACAATCTCCATGCTCCGCGGGGAAATGACGTTGGTTGGCAATCCCTGTCCGAATTGGAAGTCGACCAAACCCTTATTTCGCGCAACCGTCTGATGGCCTATAGCGGCGGCCCGGACGCAACGCCCTACGACATGTTGCGGACCAAGATGTTGCAACAGGCCCTGGCCAATGGATGGCGCCGGATAGCGTTGACCTCTCCTTACAGCGGGTGCGGCAAAAGTACGGCCGCGGCCAACCTGGCCTTCAGCCTGGGGCGGCAGGACGATCTGCGTACGATCGTGATCGATTTTGACATGCGGCGCAGGGGGCTGGCCGAGATACTCAGGCAAACTGGCCGCCACAGTATGGCTGATGTCATTCGGGGCAAAGTCCCGTTTCACGAACATGGGCGGCGGCACGGTGACAATGTGATTTTCGGACTGAAT
The DNA here is from genome assembly GCF_056537925.1 of Ruegeria sp. BI7. Lineage (NCBI taxonomy): Bacteria > Pseudomonadati > Pseudomonadota > Alphaproteobacteria > Rhodobacterales > Roseobacteraceae > Ruegeria > Ruegeria sp. BI7. Next base: position 80,664 of record NZ_JBQFSK010000013.1, on the reverse strand, counting down.
TACGCCCCGACACGTAATCCGGCGGAAGTTCTGCAAAGCCGCAAAACAATCGAGATGCTGGAGCAGCTTGAGGCGGATTACAAACCCGATGTCATTCTTTTCGATACGCCGCCACTGATGGCAAGTGACGACAGCCACGGATTTCTCAAGAATGTCGATTGCGCCCTGCTTCTGGCGGCGGCTGAAGAGACCAGCATCGACCATATCGATGTCGCAGAACGGCAGCTGGCAGAACTCACGAATGTCATGGGGATCGTTCTGAACAAATGTCGTTATATCAGTGGAACTTTCGGCTATGAGTACGGCTCTTACTGATCCGGCTCCGGTAGATGCGGTCATAATTCCCCATTACAACGATCCTCCCAGGCTTGAGCGATGCCTGAGGGCGTTGATGGAGAATGACATCGCCAACACCGAAATCGTGGTCGTGGACAATGCCTCTCCGGTCTCGCTGGATAGGGTGAGGCGGGCCTTCCCGGACGTGCGGTTCATCACCGAAACTAAGAAGGGAGCCGCACATGCTCGCAACAGGGGTGTTGCTGAGACCACAGCGCAGAGGTTGTTCTTCATCGATGCCGATTGTGTGCCGGCGTCTGACTGGCTGACGATCGGTCGCGAGATTGCAAACCTGGCGGACCTGATCGGAGGGCGTGTTGATGTTTTTGACGAAACCCCGCCGCCCCGCAGTGGTGCCGAGGCGTTCGAGGCGGTTTTTGCGTTCAACTTCCGCAGATACATCGAGGTTCAAGGGTTTTCCGGCGCGGGCAATCTGCTGACCCGGCGCGATGTGTTCGACGCGATTGGTGGATTTATCAACGGTGTGTCGGAAGATCAGGAATGGACTATGCGGGCTGTGTCTTGCGGGTATTCTCTGATCTACGAAGACCGATTGAGGGTCAGCCATCCGTCGCGACGAGACTGGCCCGCGCTTAAGGCCAAATGGCGCCGGACAACGCAAGAAGCATATCAGCTTAACGGTGGCGGGCTGGCCGCACGGTTGCGATGGGTGCTTCGTGGTCTGGCGATGCCTGCAAGCGCTGTCGTGCATACCCCGAAAGTCATGTCCAGCGACAAGTTGGCCTCGACGGGCGAGGTTGTACGGGCGATCTCCACATTGTTCAGGCTCAGATGCCAGCGCATGGTCTGGATGCTGCGTCAGGCCGCCGGAGGAACCATCTGATCGCGACTAAATAAAAAGTGCCGCACATCATATTTTTACCATAACATAGATTCCGCGTGGCATGTTTGTTGTTGGAAACCAGAGGGTTTAATGCGGCTTATTTTGGCGCGCCCGGAACAGTCTTGGCCTGAGTGCCGAATTGTTTGGGAACTGGTTCTGAAGGATGCGTCATACGAAGAAAAACCACAAAATTTGCGTGACTTGCGTATTTACCCTTCGTCACCCCAAAAACTTCGTGTAGCGTCAACCATGATGTACATACTGAGTGCAGGCGCTCAATTTTGCAGCCGAATACTATATTTTATTCGTTTGTAGTGCCTGATCGATTTAGAAAACCGACGCGAAGAAATACCGGTCGGGATATAACTGCAGAGAGCGCTGATGAACGCGTCTGATTTTGATCCCAACGACATGCATCTAACCGCCAAGCGGATTCTGGTTACGGGTGGCGCAGGCTTTCTCGGCTCGCACCTGTGCGAGGCCCTGCTGAAACAAGGGCACGAGGTTTTGTGTGTCGACAATTTTTTCACGGGTCGGCGCGGGAACCTGCACCACCTGCTACAAAACCCCCGCTTCGAGGTCATGCGCCATGACGTGACCTTTCCGCTGTATGTTGAAGTGGATGAGATTTACAATCTGGCCTGCCCGGCCTCTCCGTTCCATTACCAGCACGATCCGGTCCAGACGACCAAGACGGCTGTGCATGGTGCGATCAATATGCTGGGGCTGGCCAAGCGGGTCGGCGCACGAATTCTGCAGGCTTCGACATCCGAGATCTACGGCGATCCGCAAATTCACCCGCAAACCGAGGATTACGTCGGCCACGTCAACCCGATCGGTCCGCGCTCGTGCTATGACGAAGGCAAGCGCTGTGCCGAGACGTTGTTCTTCGATTACTATCGCCAGCACAACCTGCCGATCAAAGTGGCGCGGATTTTCAACACCTATGGTCCGCATATGCACCCCGATGACGGGCGCGTCGTGTCCAATTTCATCATGCAGGCCCTGAACGGAGAGCCCATCACTATCTATGGCGACGGCAGTCAGACCCGGTCCTTCTGCTTCGTTTCCGATCTGATCGACGGGCTGATCAAGCTGATGGAGTCCTCTGATGACGTGACTGGGCCGATCAATCTGGGCAATCCGGTGGAATTGAGCATCCGTGAACTGGCCGAGTCTGTGATCCGCCTGACCGGTTCGAAATCCGAACTGGTGCAGCGTCCGCTGCCGCCGGACGACCCGATCCAGCGTCAACCGGACATCACCCGGGCTCGGGAGCAGCTGGACTGGTCGCCCCACGTTCCGCTGGAAGAAGGGCTGGAAGCAACAATCGCCTATTTCCGGCGCATAGCTGTGGCGGCGGAGAACGCTGTAGAACGGATATGAACGTATCAGCTCCCTCTGATAAACCGTCTTGGAGAGTTGGAGTATTTCTGCTGTTTGCCATGGTGGTGCTTGCCTGTTTGTCTGCGCTTCTGATCAATGGCGGCCCCCTCTATTACTACGACACTGGCAGCTATATTCGACAGGGCAACGTGGCGCTGAACACTTTTCTGCCGATGGTTCCCGAGGGCGATAACGCCGGTGGAAGTTTCACTGCTGATAAAGACAATACGGCAACCGGTTCCCGGTCGCTGATATACGGCATTGTCATGGCTATCTTTTTTCGCGCCAATGCCCTTGCCGCCATTTCGTTCTTTCATCTGGCGAGCGTATTGCTGGCTGTATGGCTGCTGGCGCGCGTGGCCAATAGGTCCCTGGAAGATTCCCGTAACACGACCCTGCTGACCACAGTGCCACTACTGATAGCAGCCATCACCTCATTGCCTTTTTACATCGCCTACATGATGCCGGACATATTCGCGCCGGTTCTGCTGATCGTTATAGCAATATTAACAGCATTCGGCCGGTCCATGCAGGTTTGGGAATTGTTTCTGCTGACCGCGCTGGCTGTGTTTTCCGTCATTTCACACCCGTCACATCTGGCTATTGCAGGGCTTATGGTGCCTTTTGTCATCCTGGCCGCCCTAAGCGTTAAGACACCAGGACGCTGGCGGGCAGTGATGCTGGTTTTAATGATTCTCGCGATTGCCGTCGTCGAACGCAAAGCATTTCAGATCGCCGTGGAAACCAGAACAGATAAAGAGGTCGTCTACACACCTCATATCACCGCGCGGCTGATTGTTGACGGACCAGGTATGGACTACTTGGACGAGGTCTGCCCGAACGAAGATGTACCGACCTGTGCCTTGCACGAGGCGCTTTCATGGTCTGATGATCCCTATCGACTGACGGTATCGCATATCATTTTTGAGCGCTCCCCCAGGCTTGGATCATTCCGGCTCATGACAGCGGAAGACCGAAAGAACGTTGCGCTGGCCCAGCGTGACTTCGCCAAGGCAGTTTTCCTTTCCCGGCCCATTGCCACAACACTGGCACTGGCCGAGAATGGCTATCGCCAAATTCTGCGCGACAGCATTTGGATGACAATCCCGACGGAACAGGCGCTGGACAATGCCCGTCATCTTGCCAGGCTGGACGACGATGAGCAGGATCTGATTCAGGGCGGCCTGTTGTCGAAAGATCGCGGGTGGATCGAGGCGGTCGATATTCTGCATGGCACCGTCTACGCCGCATCATTTGTAACCATTGTGGTTCTGTTGCTGATACCGCGCAGCGTATCGCGGGACATCAAGCTGTTTGCCCTGTTCATCCTAATTGGAATTGCGGTCAACGCGCTGGTTTGTGGCGGCGTATCACAGCCGGCGGACCGCTATGGCGCGCGCGTGATGTGGTTATTGCCATTCACCGCGGCCTTTCTTCTTGTCGTAAGGTGGTCCGCAGCCCCGCGTGTCGTTACCGAAAGGGATTTGTGATGTCGGATCAATCTCTGTCCATTAGTGTCGTGATGCCCGCCTACAATGCCGAGCATCTGTTGCCCCGCGTTCTGACTCCCCTGATTAAGTTGCTGAATGCCGGTCAGGTACAGCAGGTTCTAGTTGTGGATGACCAATCCCCTGACGGCACGGCCGCGATTGCACGCGAGATAGGGGCGACGGTCCTGACAACACCGGTCAATGGTGGGCCGGGCGCGGCACGCAACCTAGCCGCACAGCACGCCACGGGTGATATACTATGGTTCGTTGATTCCGACGTCATCGCCTGGCCTGACGGACCGGAACATATCCGCCGCGCCATGTCCGAGGACAATGTCGCGGCTGTCTTCGGCTCGTATGACGATGCGCCGGACGGGCAGTCCTGGTTCTCGCGCTATAAAAACCTATTGCACCGCTACCACCATCAGCGCGCGCGACGCGAGGCCCGGACCTTCTGGGCTGGATGCGGCGCAATCCGGCGTGATGTCTTCCTTGAGGTCGGCGGGTTCGACGTAAAAACCTATGAAGTCCCCTCGATTGAAGATATCGAGCTGGGGTATCGGATTGCCAATGCCGGATACCGTATTCTTGTTGAGCCGCAATTGCAGGGCAAGCATTTGAAGGTCTGGACCATGCGCAACAGCCTCAGCACGGACATCTATTGCCGCGCCCTGCCCTGGGCCCGGCTGATGATCTCGCGGGAAGGGCTGACAGACGATCTGAACACCTCGATGGCCGAACGGGCCCGAGCCGCGATTGCGGGTTTGCTGCTGCTGTCGGTTCTGGCCCTGCCCGTCTGGCCGGGCACTTGGCCCCTGCCCTTACTGCTGCTTGTGGCGGCTTTGGTTGCAAATTTCGATTTGGTGCGCACGATGGCCGGGCATGGTGGGGCGTGGTTTGCCTTTAAATGCCTGCTGTATCACCAAGTCTACTACGTCTATTCGGCCGCGGTTTATGTCTGGTGCCTGTTCGAATATCACGTTCTGGGGCAAAAGCAGAAACTCCATGTCACCCGAAACTGAGTTTTTGGGCTCCGCAGCACGGATGCCGGATTTCCTAATCCTTGGCGCCGCGCGGGCCGGTACAACGGCGCTGTACAGCCATCTGCGGCAAAACCCGAGTATCTTTATGCCATCAGCCAAAGAGCCCAATTTCTTTGCCTTCGAGGGCGAAGCCTTGAATTTCTCTGGGCCGGGCGCGGACTATGTCAACAACTCGGTCACGCAGATCGCCGACTATCAAACTCTGTTTTCCCATGCGCCAGTGGAGGCGGTCTGCGGAGAAGCATCCCCGCTATATCTTTATGCACCCAAGGCGCCTGAACGCATTCATCGCCGTATTCCCCGGGTGCGTATGGTGGTTATTCTGCGAAATCCAATAGATCAGGCCTTGTCCCATTACCTTTATGCGGTAAAGCAACGGATCGAACCGCTCGAGGATTTTTCCGCTGCATTGGACGCCGAAAACGAACGGCTTGCCGCAGGTTGGCAACCCCTGTTTGGGTATTCGCGCTTTCCGCTCTATGCACAGCAATTATCGCGCTATTTCAAGCTTTTCGACCGCAGCCAATTCCTGATCCGAACCTATGAAGAATTTCAGGACGATCCGAAAGACGTCATCGACAGCATCACTGCATTCATCGGGGCCGATACAAGCTTCCAATCTGACCTGTCATCGCGGGTAAATGCCGGCGGCGTGCCGCGCAGCCGTCTGTTTCAGGATTTCCTGATGAAACCCAACCCGATCACCGGAATGATCGCCCGTGTCATGTCACAGGAACTGCGCTGGAAAATCAGGGATCGCCTGTCCCAATTCAACCTCAAACGCGAGGTGGAAATGCCAGACCGCGCACGCGCGATCCTGCGTGAGAGGTTGCTGCAGGAAATCGAAGACCTCGAACACCTTCTGGATCGCGACCTGAGCATCTGGCGGACCTGACCGGGTGAGTTAGCCGGGTGGCAACAATTTTTCCAAAATCCAGGGAATGTACATGCAGCACTGAGTGCTTTGAATTTCTGGTCGCACGCAACCGACAATACTTTGATTTTGAGCAACATGCTTTAGGATAGGCCCTGTGTTTTAAGCCCGTTACGCGGTTGATCGTAATTTTTGCCGGGCAAGGGTGGTTTAATAGTGACGGTTTTTCATGGACGAAATTGACAGAGCAACAGCCTCGTCGCGAATGACACCAGACAGTGAACCGCGCCGATTGTTCATGAGCCCTGTTCTTGCACGGCGTATCATTCTTTGTCTTTCGCTGCTCATGTGCGCCCTGGCACTGGCTTACCTGCTGTTGAAAATCACACAATTGTCTACCCTGCCCGCAGGGTATGATTTCCGGTTCATCTGGGTAGCCGGCGACATGTGGCATGCTGGCATAAACCCCTACGGGCCTGCGTATCTGGCGCATGGCGAAACCAATATAGATACCGGACATATCCCGGAATTATGGCCCTACCCACCGACATGGTGGGTGTTTGCCGCGCCTTTGGGTGCGCTGGATTTGAACACAGCAAATGTCGTCTGGAATATTTTCGGCCTTACCATTGTCATCGCAATTTGCTGCCTGCTGACCAGCGCCTTCACAACCGCCTTTCCCGAGCGCAGTCAGATGCTTGCCGATTTCACCGGAAGGCAGATCTATGTCCCCCTCTTCAGCGTGCTGTTCTTTCTTCTGGCAATCCTCGAAGCAACGGCGATCCTGTTTTCTGTTGGCCAGACAACGCTGGTCGCAGGGCTTGGTATTGCCGCGATGCTATGGAGCCGCGTCAGCGGGCGCATCTTCTTCGAAGCCGTCGGGTTGACGCTGGTATTGCTCAAGCCGCAGATCGGTGCGCCCTTTGTGGTTCTGTACCTGCTGTTCGATGCGCATTCCCGGAAAGTGGTTCTGATGGCCATTCTGCTTTCGGCCCTTCTGACACTGCCATCGCTTGTCACCGCCCCCAGCACCATTCTGGATTTCTTCCGCAATCTGGCCGCCTATGACGGCTTTACAATTGCCAACCTTCCGCAATCCATGACGGGCCTCCGGCTTATCATATGGGAAGTGACAGGTCTTGATGTCGGCAGTTCTGCTGCAACGATCATCACGCTCGCGATCATTCTGGCGCTGTGTTACGGCCCCACCCGGCTGACGCGGGCCAGCGACGCCAATGAACATACCTGGCAGGTTTTCGGATTGGCGAGCGCAGCTATCGTCGCGCTGGCCCCGCTGCATATTTATGACTTTGTGCTGCTGGCCGCGCCGCTTGCGCTGCTCTTCAGGGGGCGGGCCATCAGCATCGTGTTTGCGGGGCTTGGCGCCTTGCTGATCTGGCGATCGGAAAACCTTGCCGGTATCTGGGCCTTTCATGTGGAAGGGGTCGAGATTTTTCCAAGCTCGCGTTTGGCGACCATCGGCGCCTTGCTGTTTCTGGTGGCGGTTATCGACACTGTTCTGCAACTGAACAGAGAGAACGCCAACGCTTCAAACCAGCCTTCACGCGCATGACCGCCTTTATGAACTCATCGCCCGCGCCGTCACGACGGTTGAGGTTTGTGCTTGCCGCCTTTGCCGGGCTGGCAGCGGTGCTGATCTTCGCCGGTTCAGCGCAGGGTGCCCTGTCGGGTGTCCGCGATCTGGCGCATTGGTGGGTGCTGATGGTGGCGCTGTCGCTGGCCATCTTTTCCCTTTTTGCGCTGAAGGATCTGACACTGTCGGGTTTGATGCTGTTGCTTCTGTTTGTGGGTGGGGCATCGCAGTTTTATGTGACACAACCGCTTTGGTACCCCGCACTGCGTCTGCCACCCAGATCCGCAATCGAAATGGCAATGTATGCCATAATTATCGGGCAGGCCGTCCTTTCCGCCTTTGTGCTGTTCAGGCATTCAGGCGACACCAAAGTCTTGCAGGTTATTGGCGCTTTGGGGCCGAAACGCACCGTCGCATTCCTTTTGCTCAGCGGCACGTTCACCGTGCCGATCCTCAACCATCTGCGCCTGAACGAAATCGACGTCTATGTCCTTCAGCTTGTGATGGGGCTGTTCCTTGTGCTCATCAATCTGGTGACGGTGATCGCGCTCGCCGTCACCTTGCCCAGAGGGGTAAAATTGCCCACGGGCTGGCGATGGGCAGGCTGCATGGCGGCCGTCTTTCTGATAGCGACGCTGGTGCTGGAATGGTTCGCCTTTGAGCGGGTTCCCCATGTTCAGGATGAGCTTGCCTATATGTTTCAGGCCCAGACCTATGCGGGCGGAGCCCTGTATGTGCCCGCTTTGCCAGAGGGGCCCCGAGAGGCGTTTGAGCACTACCTGCTCGATCACCATGACGGGTATTGGATATCGGCTTTCACGCCCGGCTGGCCTGCGATGCTGGCATTGGGGGTTCTTCTTGGGGCGCCGTGGCTGGTGAACCCGCTTCTGGGCGTTGCGTCCATCTTTCTGGCGCAAGGCGTGGTGCAACGGTTAACGAATGCGCGCACAGCAAGCATCAGCATTCTGATCTTGGCGACCTCCCCCTGGTTCATTGCAATGTCCGCATCCCTTATGGCCCATACATTCGCGCTGTTTCTGCTTTTACTCGCGTGGCTTTTGATCCTGCGCGCCGAAGAAGGTGAATTGAAACGGGCCGTTTTACTGGTCTTCATTGCCGGGTTGTCGCTGGGATGGCTGTTTTTGACGCGAAACCTCGACGGTCTGCTGCTTGGAATTCTGACGGGTCTGTTTCTGTTGTGGCGTGGAGGTGTTTTGCGCCATCCCCTGACCGTGATCAGCTACAGCGCGGGATGTGTGGCAACCGGAAGCCTGATATTTTTCTACAATTACTATTTCACCGGAGATCCGCTGCTGACGACATTGTCGGACTATTATCACCGGGTTTGGATCGACGGATCAAACGCATTTGGGTTTGGTCAAAACATCGGCTCACCCGAAGGCTGGGGCCATATGGAATTGCGCACGCATGAGCACTCTGCATTCGAAGGCCTGATCAACACGCTCACTAACATTAGCGCGCTTCATACCGATTTCATGGGCTGGGGGATCGGGTCACTCGTATTTGTCTGGGTCTTGCTGATCTATGGCCGCATCGATGCCACGGACCGGATGATGCTGGCGATTATCTTTGTGGTAGCCGGTGCACATGCCCTTTATTGGTTCGCCGCCAGCTTCTACGTGGGCCCCCGATATTGGTTCATGATGATTGCCCCTCTGGTGATCCTGAGCGCCAGGGGGGTTCTGGTAGCAGGTGACCGACTGGCCTCGGTCGGTCTCTCTTCAGCGCCGGACAAACTGAACACTGTGCTTCTTATTCTGTGCCTGTTTTCCGTGACAATCTTTCTGTCTTATCGGGGCGTCACAAGATATCACGACCACCGCACCTATGACGATCACTACCGATCGCTGGTGTTGCCCGAAACAGAAGGCACCGCCCAACCGCTTGTCCTTGTTAAACCCCGTAGCCAGATCGCCTCGGCGTTTTTCTTCAATGATCCCTGGTTTCCATTGGACAAACCGGTTTACGCTAGGGATCTGGGGGGGGAAACGAATGAGGTCGTGATCAAAGCCTTTCCCGGCCGTCCTGTTCTGTTTTACGACGAGCGCGAAGAAACGTTTCGTCAAAAATAGGGTGCATTAAACCAGCGCCTTGGTGAAACGCCAGATTCTTTCGACACTGGCGTTCCGGCCCGGGTCAGAACTGTTTCGATGGCAATTGTTCGAAGGGCAGTTTCTCGACCTGATCAAAGCGTGGATTGCTTTCGTGGACATAGAACGTGTCGTAAAGCGAATTGCGCACAAAATGATAGCCGTTGGCAAACAGCAAGTCATTAAGCTCCGGCGTTGGGCGTTCGATCGTCATCGCCCGAAAACGGTATTTTTCGAACGGAAAGTTCCGCAGAATTCTGGTTTCCGACCCTTCGACATCCAGGCTGAAATAATCGATGTCTTTGGGGGCGTTGTATCGATCGAACACCTCGTCCAAAGGCACAGCTTCAACTGTGACAACCTTACCTTTCTCGCGGAACCTGGCCAGCTTGGTGGCGCGGCGCTCGGTCATGTTGTCGGCCTCATCAACCAGCAGGCTGCTGCGCTGGCCGTCGATCATGAATTCCAGCTTGCCCGGCTCAGGATCAACCGCCAGCGGAACGGGCGTTGCGGTGCGGTTATGCCAGGATGTGATGCGGTCGTAATTGATCGGGTTAGGCTCGATCAAAAGTCCGTTCCAGCCATAATGTTTTTCCAGAATGAACGTGTTTGAATCAGAAAATCCGTCAGCAGCGCCAAGCTCGACAAAGAAGCCATCACGCATGCCATTGTAGACTTCGTTGATCACCCAGATGTCCTGCCCCCTGTCCGAGACGCGTGTAGGCAAATATCCAAGATTGTTCATCGCGAAGCGACGGCTGATATTTTTGGCGCTGACCACGCCGATATAAGCGAAATAGGCGGGTTTCTGGAGGACCGGGTACGATTCAACCAGTTTGGCAAGATTTTCCTTCATAAAGTTCTCCACCTGATGGCCCTGCACTGATTGTTCCGCAGGCCTGTTAATTAACATTTTTTGGCTATCTCAGCCCCACAATTTTTGCGACATCCCAAATCTGGCGCGGCGCTGCCGGAACTTCGCGTCCGAAGATTCTGTCAAACGGCACGCGATAAGCCTGCGCAATGCTGATTGGGGCATCCGTCTTTTGTATGTCCGCCTCGTAGACAGACAAACGATCTGTGACCAAAACCCTACCTTCCACAGGATCGCCCAACTGCGTCTCGCCAGCGACCAGAGGGTCTGACGCCATGCGAACGAAATAGTTGGCCTCGATGTCGGCCGGAGTCGGCATCCGCGCATGTACATAGACCGAAACGCTGCCCGCCACGTATTGATCCTGCAGCTTGTCCTCGGACCAGGCTGGCGGAAAGGCACCCCTGATCAGTTCCGGCGTGATCCGGATTTCATCAAGATCGAAAAACGGGTCAGCTTCGGTTTCGATGGCAATGCGATGTCCCAAGTCCCGGGTCACAGAGAACGGGCGCAGTGTCTCGGGCCAGCTGATCCAGGTGCTGACAGCAAGCCCGGCCAACGCCATTGCGAATGCCGGCGCCGGGGCAGCCTGAACCGGACGCAACCGCCAGAAAACGATCAGTGGAAACAAGATCGCCGGGGCAAAATGATGCGGCAGAATGCGATAGGCCTGAACGTAAAAGAACAGAACATAGGCCACAGTCATCAGCGTCAGTGTTTTGGACAGCGTATCCTGCCAGCGCCAGGCTAGCAGCGCCAAACCGGGCAAAATCCCGCACGGCAACAGCCAGAACAAAAAACGTTGCGTATCAAATATCGTAACAAACCGCAGGCGTCGTAGAATGGCCCCGGTGCTGAATTCACTGGCAGAACCGGTCAGCCCCGTCCTTTCCAACACCAATGCAATCAGGGAACTCAGCGCCACAACCCCAAGAGCGATCAACCCGGCCACAAATACCTGCCGTATCGGCTGAAAGCGGTTCAGCAGAAGGTATGCCATGAGAAAGAAGCCAATCAACAGGATGCCGTTCGGTGACGTGAACAATGCCAGCGTTGAAACAACGGCCATCCATCCGAACCTGTTTTCCGAAAAGAACAGAATGAACCCCAAGACGCCCAGAACGATCAGCGGCTCTCGTGTCATAGGCAGGGCAATGTCGGCGAAATACGGGTTGTAAGATGGATTGAACGCCATCACGAAGGAAAACAAAAGCAAGGCCGCGCTCAACCCAAAAACAGACCAGATGTCAGTGCGATCATTGGGAGAACGGACAAAGGCCAACATCACCCCAAGCAGGATCGACACGCCCGGCAGGTAAGCGAATCGGATGGCAGCTTCGGATGGACCAAACACCCGCATGAAACCCGTTTGCAAGAAAACTTCGGCCATCATTTTCGGGGTTGGGTAACCACCAAGCGGGCCGGATTCCGGCGGCCAGAACGGTAAGCCACGGGCAATAAAAAGGGTCGCGTTTAGAAAGCTATGCGCCCCATCATCATTCAGGGCCTCCCAATAGAATTTGGGCGCCATCAAAAGCAGCACCAGCAAGGGGAGCAGGATCATCCCTGCAACATCCCAGCCCCTGCCCTGAAGGATGTTAGGCACAGGTCTGTTGGCCAACAAAGCAATCCCTGGCAGACACAGCAGCACGATCAGCAGGATGAAAGCAGTTCCCACCAACGGCAGGCCACTGATAGCCTGCACGGCCGCTGCTGCTGCAGGCACGCCAAAAAGAGAGAACGTAAAGCCCTTTAACAGCCAATGCTCGAAACGGTCGTCCGGCGCTGCAATGCCCAGTGCCAAAAGCAGGCCTGGCGCCACCAGAAGCGCCGACGCCGACAGCGTCACCAGCGGCACCCAGACGTACAGAAACAGCGCATCTTGGGCGATGAAATAAGGGGATGGCCCGTCCGCCAGCGCGGTTTTTGCAGCAAGCGTAACGGCTATATCCTGCCCGGTCCAAACAATGCAGACCAGAATTGCCAGCAAGACAAGATATCGAAATTGCTTCACGGTTCCAGTCAATCCGTCGTTTCGAAACTCAGGAGGCTGATCCCCCAAAAACTCCTGCACAGACAGGTGAGCTCTAAAGCTCACCCGCTCATTCGAGTACGGCTTCCTTTCTCAAACGCTCTTTCAGAGATCTTTTTTCGAGGCTTTGCCTCGAATTCCTCGTGGTAGGACCGTTCGACATTAACATCCCAAACATCGTTTTCCTCACCCATGATGTTGCGGGCCGCATACATGGCGGACAACATCGAATGATCCTGGTTGTTATAACGGTGTAGGCCGTTACGGCCGACGGTCTGGAAGTTCTCAAGCGTCTTCAACCAGTCACTGACGGTATCCAGCGCTTCCTTGTATTCGCCATCATAGACCGGATAGGCCTTGGGCTGCCGGATCACGCTAAAGTCTATGACATCCGTCGCTTTGGCCAGGCCCAACTGTTCCAGTTCGTGGCTGGCAAGTTCCCTGAGCTCCTCATCGGAAGACGACCACAGCCCATCCCCCTTCTGACAGAAATACTCCATCCCGATGGACGAGGTATTCTGATCGGGCAGCATTTCCTTGGACCAGGCGCGGAAATTTTGGATGCGCCCGACCTTGACCTTGGGACTGTGGATGTAAATCCAGTTATCCGGGAACGGATCGGCGTGGTCGAGCATCAGGGTCACGATCAGGAAATCGCGGTATTTCAGACGATCCGCAGCCTCGATAACCTCGGGCGGCGGGGGCGGATCAAAGGCATGGATCAGATCGCGCACGGCCATCGAGTTGATGAATTCCTCACCCTCGACCCGCTCGGTTGTTTTGTTACCACTTGCGTCCCATTGGCGCACATCGATCGAGGTGACGCGGTTGCCATCACGGTTCACCTGCACCACTTCGGACCGCATCTCGACGCTGCCGCCCCTTTCCTGGATCAGATCACGGGTTTTTTCCCACATCATGCCGGGACCCAGACGGGGATACTGGAATTCCTCGATCAGGCTGGCTGTGTCATTGGCACCCGAAATCGCGTTCCATACCGCCTTGGGCAGGGACAGGTTCTTGATCCGCTGTGCGGCCCAGTCGGCCCGGATTTCGGACGGTGGAATGCCCCAGACCTTTTTGGTGTAGCTGTGAAAGAAATGCATATAGAGCCGTCCGCCAAAGCGGTTGATCACCCATTCTTCAAAGGTGTCTTCCTGTGGCTTGGGACGCAGCTTCCACTTCACGAAACTGCCGATGATCTTATAGGTCTCATACGGGCCTATGTTGCCAAGAGCGTTGAAGATGCGCAGCGGGTAATCGTAGAATTTGTTGCGGTAGAAGATGCGGCTCAGGCGTTGCACGGTGATGAAATCGTCACCCATCACCTCATGCCACATGTCCTCGACTTCGCGCACTTTTGTGAAAAACCGGTGGCCACCTATGTCGAAACGATAGCCTTTATGGGTTTCGGTGCGTGAAATGCCGCCAACCATGTCCGAGGCCTCGTAGACCTGAGGAACATGCGTCTCACTAAGTTTCTGGAGCTCGTGGGCTGCAGTCAACCCGGCAGGCCCGCCACCGATAATTACGACAGGAACGGTATCTTTTTGCAAATGACTAACACCCGTGTACTCAAAAAAAACTGATAACAAGCTATAAAAAGTTACCAGCAATTCATAACAAAATCCTAATGAGCCTTCAAATAATGAGTGCAGGCTTTTCGCGATGCCGATCCGAGCAGAAAAAATGTAAGCGGCGGCGTCATAATTTTGGACCGCTGACCCCATAAGAGGACACAGCGCAAGAATGCGTGCTTTTGGCACCGGGCCGGTCGCAAACACGCAGCCCAATGCCTGGGTGGACGCAGTGCAAAAGCTCCCGCCGTCACCTCCCAACAATTTGAGTTACATGAACTATTTCCTCAGACCCCGATCGGCTTGAAATACTCTTTCGACTGTTCGGTAAAAGCTTTGGGCATTGTCACAAACGACCTCTTCACCCTCCGGCACCAAAGGGTCTGCTTAGGCAACACGAAGGGCGAAGACACTTTTGTCGCACCTCGGATTCCGATCAGAAAGTCGGTTCAACAATGCCGATCAATTTCCCTCATTGTGCCCCTTTTCAGATCAGTTCTGTTGCAATTACCAAATGCCAAACCTCGCCTCCCGCTGAATCTTGACATGGGCCAGGTGCTCCCGCCTACTGCACTTGGATGTTTATTGGGAACAAGGTCATGACATGACTGGTCAAGGTTCATAGTTCACGATTGATGACTGACCCCTTATCGCAAAGGGAGCAATTTTATGAAGTGTGTTATTTTGGCTGGTGGTTTCGGAACGAGGCTCAGCGAAGAAACCGTCAGAATACCAAAACCCATGGTCGAGATCGGCGAGCGGCCCATCATTTGGCACATCATGAAAATTTATGCGGCTCATGGGATCACCGATTTCATTGTCTGCCTGGGCTATAAAGGCTATATAATTAAAGAATATTTTGCAAATTTCTTTCTTCACAACTCGGATGTGACGGTCGATCTGGCCAATGGCAAGCTTGAGATTGCAAACAGCAAATCGGAACCGTGGCGCGTAACGCTGGTCGATACAGGCGAAGGCAGTCAGACCGGGGGACGGCTACGCCGTGTCATGCATCTGCTCGAAGAGGAAGAGGCTTTTTGCCTGACCTACGGGGACGGTGTCGGCGACATCGATATTCGGGCCGGGATCGATTTTCATCACGCCCACGGCAAGCTTGCAACGGTCACGGCCGTGCCACCGCCCCGCCGCTTCGGACAATTAGAGATGCAAAGCAATCGGGTCCTGAACTTTTCCGAAAAACCTGTCGGGGATGGCGGTTTGATCAATGGCGGTTTTTTTGTGCTTTCACCCGAAGTGGAAAAATACCTTGGCGATGACAAGACCATCTGGGAGCGCGGCCCCCTGATGAACCTGACACGCGATGGTGAGTTGATGGCCTTCGAACATAAAGGCTTCTGGCAGCCTATGGATACCATTCGCGAGCGTCAGGAACTTGAGGAACATTGGGCCACAGGCAACGCGCCGTGGAAAATATGGGAATGACTGCGGCCGCATTTTCAGGCCGAAGGGTGCTGGTGACCGGACATACCGGTTTCAAGGGTGCCTGGCTGGCGACCTGGTTGGCCGAGGCGGGTGCAGAGGTGACCGGATACGCCCTGCCCCCCGAGACCAACCCCAACCTCTGGGCCTTATTGGATCAGGGCAAAATCCGATCTATCACCGGTGATCTGAATGACCGTGCGATGTTGGATCGGCTGGTCGCGGAAACCGACCCTGAATTCGTCTTTCACCTGGCCGCGCAATCCCTGGTACGGCGGTCTTACCGCATGCCGGTTGAGACCTTTGCCACCAATGTTCTGGGTACGGTTCAGCTTTTGGATGCCTTACGAGCAGTGTCCGGCTTGCGGGCTGTGGTGGTCGCCACGTCTGACAAGGCCTATGAAAATGTCGAACAGGTCTGGGGCTATCGTGAAACCGACCCGATGGGCGGGCATGATCCTTATTCTGCCTCGAAGGGCGCAACCGAAATAGCCACCGCAGCGATGCGGCGCAGCTATTATTCACCCGATGCCGCAGATCCGCATCCGGCCGGGATCGCCAGCGCGCGCGCCGGTAATGTCATCGGCGGCGGCGACTGGGCCGAGGATCGGTTGGTTCCAGATATCGTACGCGGTTGCCTGAGCGATGAGGGGCGCGTCGTGTTGCGCCACCCCGGTGCAATCCGACCCTGGCAACATGTTCTGGAACCTCTCCGTGGTTATATGATGCTGGCTCAAAAGCTCGAACAGAATGACGCCTTTGCTAAAAGCTGGAACTTTGGCCCCGAGCGCGATGACGAGCGCCCGGTGCTGGATGCGGCACAGGCCATCATCACCGCGCTTGGACAAGGCCGGATTGAAATCGATACCCCCGCGGACACCCCGCACGAGGCCAATATGCTCCGGTTGGATGTCTCACAGGCGCGCACATCGCTTGGCTGGCGTCCGGTCCTGAGCTTTGAGGATACCGTCAGGCTGACGGCAGACTGGTATGCGGGCTGGGCCCATGGCACCTCGGCAACCGAGCTGTGTCACACCCAGATTGCTGAATTCGAAACACTGAGCATGAGACAGGTATGACCGGTACTACCCATCCCACCTGCCGCCATTGCGGCGCCTCTCTTGAGATGACGCTTGTCGATCTCGGGCTGTCTCCGTTGGCCAATTCCTATGTCGATCCCGCCCGTGCGAACAAGCCAGACCCGGCCTATCCGCTGCACGCCCGCGTCTGCACCAGTTGCTGGCTGGTACAGGTGGACGATGTTGTCCCCGCGGAAGAGATATTTTCCACCGATTACGCCTATTTCTCCAGCTTCTCGGACAGCTGGCTGGCCCATTGCCGGGATTACGTGGAAAAAATGGTCAAACGGTTCAGCCTCGGGTCGGACGACTTGGTGATCGAGATCGCATCGAATGACGGGTATCTGCTGCAGTATTTCGTCGAAAAGTGCATTCCGGTGCTGGGGATCGAGCCATCGGGCAATGTCGCTGCTGCCGCTGAGGAAAAAGGTGTGCGCACGCTGGTCGATTACTTTGGCGAGGCGCTGGCCCAAAAGGTTTCTGAAACCGAGAAACCGCCGTCGCTGATCGCCTCGGCCAATGTTCTGGCGCATGTGCCCGACATCAACGATTTCGTTGCCGGCATCGCCACCCTGCTGTCAGATGATGCGGTTTACACGGTCGAGTTTCCACATCTTCTCAACCTGATCAAAAGTGTGCAGTTCGACACGATCTATCACGAGCATTATTCTTACCTGTCGCTGCTGGCGGTCGAGAAGATCTTTGCCAAGGCGGGCCTACGCGTGTTCGATGTCGAGGAACTGCCGACCCATGGCGGATCACTGCGGGTCTATTCCTGTCTCGAAGGTGCCAACCATCCCGAAGGTATTGGTGTGGCAAAGGTCCGCGCCGACGAAGCGGCCGCACAACTTGATCGGCCCGAAGGCTATATGGGTTTCACCGGTCAGGTCGAGGCGCTGCGCGACGGGCTACTCGCCTTCCTGCGCGAGGTTAAAGCCCGCGGCGACACCATCGCCGCCTATGGTGCCGCAGCCAAGGGCAACACGCTGTTGAACTATGCCGGGATCGGCCCCGATCTGATTTCCTACTGCGTCGACCGTAACCCGGCCAAGCAGAACACCCTGCTGCCTGGCAGCCATATCCCCGTGCACGGGGTCGAGACGCTGCGCGCGGCACCACCCAATTACGTGCTGATCTTGCCGTGGAATATCCGCGAGGAAGTCACGGATCAGCTGGCCGACCTCAAAGCCCACGGGACCCGGTTCGCAACTGCCGTGCCCGAGGTCAGGATCAGCTGATGGCACGGGTTCTGCTGACCGGCGCAACCGGCCTGATCGGGCGCGCGACGGCCGCGGCTCTGACAAAGGCGGGCCATGAGGTGGTGACGCTGGGCCGGAACCCGGCCAGCGACATCCCCTGCGATCTGCTGGACCCCGATGCGACGACCAAAGCCCTTGAAACAGCCCGCGCCAGCCATCTGGTTCATCTGGCGTGGCATGACGGACCGCGCGACCGCTGGACCTCTGGGGCCAATCTGGACTGGATGGCGGCCACACTGCATCTGGTGCGGGGCTTCGCGCGCGCAGGCGGCCAGCGCGCGGTCTGCGCCGGAAGCTGCGCTGAATATGACTGGTCAGTTGCGGAGCTGACCGAAACAAGCCCCCTCCAACCCCGCACCCTGTATGGGGCAGCCAAGGCCGGGACCGGTCTGGCGCTGTGTAAGGGACAGGATGCGCTTGGCTTGTCTCTGGTCTGGGCGCGTATCTTTTTTGTTTACGGATCAGGTGAGCCGCCGGGACGGTTGCTTGGCGATCTGATCTCAAACCTGCGGGCCGGTCAGCCGGTGGACTGTACCGACGGGCTGCAGGAGCGGGATTTCCTGCATGTGGACGATCTGGCCCGCGCGCTGTTACGGCTGCTGGAAACCGATGTGACCGGCGCGGTCAATGTTGCCAGCGGTACCGCAATCCCGGTGCGGGACCTGATCGCAGAGGTCGCGAACCAGATGCACCGCCCCGATCTGATCCGGCTGGGCGCAATCACCCGCGCACCGGACGACCCGAACCGGCTGACCGCAGACGTGACCCGGTTGCGAGACGAGGCCGGTTTTGAGCCGCAGCATGACATGGCTTCAGGAGTGGCTGACATTCTCTGGGCCGAAGGGGGAACACTGTGAAAAAACTGCTTGTTCCCCGAAGGAAATCCTTCATGCGTTTTGCTTTGGTCGGAGTGTTGAATACAGGGTTTGGCTATGCGCTCTTTGCCGTGCTCAACCTTTCCGGGCTGCCACCGCAAGTCGCACTGGTCATCTCATTTTCCGTCGGTGTTTTGTGGAATTTCATGACCCATGCCCGGCTTGTGTTCTATTCCGGCGGTTTGGGACGCCTGCCTTATTACGTACTGTCCTACCTGATTGTGTACGCCTTCAATGCCCTGACATTGGAAGGCTTGCTGTCACTTGGATTGCAGCCGATCATCGCGCAAGGGCTGATTGTTCTGCCCGCCGCCGTTCTGGCTTTCATCGCCATTTCGCGAGTGCTGACCGACCGATTCCCCTGGCAGCAGCAGGTCTGACAGGCTGGCCTTGTGCCAGAGTTCTCAGCCTTCGCGAACATGTCTCGGGATCGGACCCTCGCCTACTCGGCTTCCCCCAGATAGATAACATCGCGCCCGGGAAAGGCCGCGATCACGGCTGCGTTCTGCTCGGCCCCCAGATCGCGCAGGAAGATCGGCTTGTTGGGCGGCAGGAACGGATCGTTGAGGTAAAGCGCGGACCCGATATTGCGTTGCGAGGACACAAACACCAGCGCGTTCCCAATATCTTCGGCCTGCGCCATCCGTCTTACGTCGCCGGAATAGTTGCCATAGTCCTGATATTTCGAAACACCGCGCCATGTGGTGAAGCTGACGACCGAGACCGCGCATAACAACAGGACAACACCACCCAGACGACCGCGGTATTTTTCGGGCAGGCGGCGGCGGACCTCTTCAATCCCGGCCCCAGCCAGAACCAGCGTCGGCAGCGCCGCCGTGTACCAGTATCGCGGGCCGATATAGAACCCGCCGATAAACCAATAAAAGAACAGTGCGCCGATGATGGTGACGACAACCAGAAGCATCGCCCAGTCGAACTTAGTCAGGCTGTTGCGCCAGAGCAGGGCAACCCAGATCGGTATGAGTGATCCGAAAACCCAGCCCAGAAGCTCTATATTGAGCGCCGCAAACCCGTGCAGCATGTTCACCAGCCCTTCCAGCGGGCTGTGACCGGGCCACGTGTCGAGCGCGCCAAAGTCTTTCGCGGGCGGCCCGACGGTTGGGCCGAACCCAAAGGCATTGCCGGTTTCCCCCCAGATGCGGACGAAGTAATCCGCCTGTGGCGTCAGCAGAATCTGCCCGGTGAAGGCGTAATTGAACAACAGGAAGGTTGACCCGGACAGCACCCCGCCCACGGCATAGGTCGTGACCTGCCCGAATCCGGTAGGAAGGCGGCGCAGCAGCCACAGGCCCGCCAGGCCCCCTACGATTACCCCGTCGAGTGGCCGGATCACAAAAACCCAGCCCAGGGCCAGCCCGGCAACAAACGTCAATGCAACACTGCGCAGCGTCGATCCCGGCCCCACCCGCAAAAGGCACCACAGGCCAACAAGAATCATGAAGACTGTCGCCGAATGCGCCATCAAAGACGCGCCCACGGCCAGAACCCATGGTGAGGTCGCCATCAGCAGGGCCACCAGATCGGCACGCTCCTGACTGACAGTGCGCCGCAGGATGTCATGGGTCAGCCAGACCGAGGCCCCTGTCAGCAGCGGGTTGATCAGCCAGGGTGCCCCTATGAGCACACCGATGGACAGGATCGCAGACCAGCCCGGCGCAAAGACCGAGAGCCATCGGTCATCCCGAATATCGAGCAGGAAATACTCCAGAGCAGGCTGGGCGGCCTCGGGTGGTGCCGGGCTCCATAGGGCGCCGCTGGCAAAGATACGGGCCTGGAAAAGATAACACAGTTCATCTTCCACATGCGGCACACGATCAAAGGCCGTCCAGGCGAGTGCCGCGCTGGCCAAAGTGGCGAAGATGGCTAGGCCGGATACCGGAAGGCGCGGGGCTTGATCGGGGCCCGAAACCGTGAAAATCGCAACCAGCGTGGCGATCTGGACAAGAGACAGAACACCTCCGACGCCGATCTGCATCCCGAAGGCGGTATAGTAGCCATAGTTGATGTAAGGTGTCGCCGAAACGCTGAAGCCCGCAATCAGAACCACCAACAAGGCCAGGCGGAACCCCCCTGCCTGCGCAAAAAGAACATGCATTGCCGCCCGACCGGCAGGGCGTGTCAGAACGAAAAACGTCAGGCCCGCCTGCCCGGCCAGTATCGCCAGCATGATCAGGTTTTCAGGCGGGTCTGCCGAAATTTCGAGCCTTGGAAACCAAAGCGGCTGCGTCAGCCACAGCCTAGCCGTGCTGCCCAAAAGCAACGCTGCCCCCAAAAGGCCGAACAGCAATTGCCCTCGAGACCAAAACACAGCCAGCAAAAGCACCGCCGCCGTAGTCATCGCGGCAAACCAGATTCGCATCTCGGTCAGCGTGGCATTCGTGACCGTAGGCCCCTCGGCCCAAACCGGCCCTGCGCATGCCCACAGGGCAAAAGCAACACCCCACCATCGCAGCGGAACCAAACAAGCCCTCATACCGTATGCTCATCTTTGATCATTGCCGGATCCCGGGCGGGACCTTCGATGTTGATACGTTCTTGTTCGGTAACAATCGGCCCGCCTCGGACCTGATTGTGGATCGAAGTGATATATTCTCCCAGCATCCCGATAAACAGCATCTGGATCCCCGAAAGGAAAAACAGCGACACGATGATGGTTGTGGTCCCGCGCGGCGCCCGATCCGGATCGAGAAAATACATCACTACGGCAAACAGAGAAAACAGAATGCAGCTTATGGCAATCACCAGCCCGCTGATCGTACAGAACCGCATTGGCGCCCGTGTGAAAGAGAAAAGTGCATTCAAAGCCTGATCGGTCAGCGCCATCAGGTTGTGTTTAGACAGGCCTCTTTTTCGGGCCCGCCACACATACGGGACGATGATCCTGCGAAAACCGCAGCTTGCGATAATACCACGGATATACGGATAGTGATCGTTATGGGACAGCACCGCATTCAGAACCTTGCGGTCGATCAGCTGAAACTCTCCGACCGAAGGCTCCAGCCAAACATCGGATAAACCATTGATAATATAGTAAAAAATTCCACGGGCCCTGCGCATCAGGAACCCTTCTTCCCGGGTGCTGCGCGCGCCAGCCACCACGTCATACCCGCTTTCCCAAAGCTCGACGAATTCAGGAATCATTTCGGGCGGGTCCTGCAGATCGACAGGCAGCATGACAATGACACCGTCGCCGGTCGCATAGCGCAATCCGTTGAAGGTAGACCGGAACACCCCGAAATTGCGGGCATTCACAACGACCTTCACATCCTGATCTTTTTCAGCAATTTCCCGCAGAATTTCCACGGTCCTGTCGCTTGAGGCATTGTCGATAAAAATGTGCTCTCGCCTGTAACCAGGCAAATCCTTGTCGAAGATCGCTTTAACAGTTTCGTAGCAATCCACCACGTTGTTTTCTTCGTTAAAGCACGGTGAGACAATAGAAATGGTTTTCATATCATATCTTTGCTTAACATCTACAAACACCGGTTACCCACCGCCGGTTCGGTCACACTTGTATCATCCTGTGCCATTGCAGATTCGCGCAACAGCCAATCTGCTGGAATGTTTTAAAACGCAGTGTGCTTGCCGCCACAGCTCCGCCCTATTTAGCAGGGTGCGACACAGGATATACCGAAAGCTCTTGCTTCCTTCTTTTCGACCCAGTTTTTTGCGTTAATGTCATCAGAAGCTATTAGCCAATTGTGTTCACATGACTCGTAAAATTCGTAATCAATTATTCAGGCTTCACACTTGGCTTGGTTTATATCTATCGGTCTTTTTCACCTTCATGTTTCTGACAGGCACACTGCTTGTGGCCGGGTTCGAGCTTGAATCCATAGGCCGGCCCGCGATCTGGACTTCTGCCGCGGAAGAGGAGCGTACAGCAAGCTTTGGCGACATCTATGAGGGGATTAAAACCGCGCACCCCGAAGGCGATGCTTTCGTGATCCTCAAACGCCCCGCCTCCTGGTTTGTGGACCGTACGTTCGGACGCACAGGGTGGGGCGAGCGTGTCAGTTACTGGACAGACCCCACCACAGGCACCGTCGTCTATGAAACAGGCGATCCCGGGTTCGCTGGCATTCTTGCCGGGCTTCACGATACGTTCCTGACCGACAACAGGATCGTCTTCATTCTTTTTAGCGCAACGTCGATCCTGCTGCTGTTTCAGATGGTCAGCGGGCTGATCACCTATCGGCGGTTCTGGAAAGGGTTTTTCAGATGGCCCAACAGCGCGGGTGGACTCAGATCCTGGGCGGGCGGGGCCCATCGGCTGACGGCGCTCTGGGCAATACCACTGGTTTTTGTGACGGCCATAACCAGCTTTTTCTTCCTGCTGGGCGGTCTGGGAATCGAAGGGGATAAACTAAAGTTCCAACCCCCTGCCCCGCGCGAAACCGCCCTGCCGGCCGGGTTTGACGGAGCCGTCATCGATCAGGCCGAGGCAAATGCACGCGACGCCCTGCCAGGTTTTGATCCGGCCATCCTTACCATTCCCGGCGGTAAAGCCGGCAGTCTGAAATTCATCGGACAGCATCAGGATTTCTCTGGTCTTCGCGGCCAGAGCACCGTGGCCATAGATCCGCTGACGCTGGAGGTTCTCAACATCTACACGCCAGCTGATTTCAGGGGCCTCTCTCGTCTGGATCACTTGATGGAGGTGCTTCATTACGGGCTTTGGGGCGGCACATTCTCAATGGTGCTCTGGATTGTTCTGGGGCTGGTGGCCACAGGCCTCGCCTTTACCGGGTCGCTCATCTATGCGGCCCGTCTGGCCCCTGCAGGCTCAGTGGGTGGTTTGTGCATGCGCATCTGGAGTAGCATGGGTTTTTTGCGCTGGATCTATCTGTTGTTGCTACTGGGCATTCTCGCTGTTGTATATTGGCGCGTGAACCCGGACGCTTATGTGCAGTCCAGAGTAAACCCCGTTGATGCCGCCATCAGAACGGCACATCTAGTCCTGTATGAACCACTGAGACGCGATACCCCGATCGAGATCGAATTGCGGATCGGCGCACCGGATGTCAGCACAGCTCTGGTTGCGATCAACGGCGCTGCGGCGCAGCCGGTTGATCTGACCCGAGACGGAGACAAAGCTTTGGGCCAGTTCAAGTTTGACCCCCTCGAGACGGGAAACGAGGTCATCGCTTATCTGAAAAAACCAGATGGCGCTGAACAGAAGGTCACGTTCCGAATGGGCAGCCCCATCTGGTAATCTCACACCCGGGCGGCCAGCGCCTTGAGCACTGCGAACCTGCCTCGCATCGTCGCAAAGGCGAGGCAGGTGTAAATCACCACACCCGTCACGATGCCCACGGCCAGACGTACGATGTTTGCCTGATCGCCCAAAAGCACCAGACATCCCGCAACGCCCGCCGCCATGATCCCCGCCGCGCTCAGGGGCAAGGCATGCAGCGACGCCAGCCTGAGCGCAGGCTGCCCCGAGATCCTTGCCAGATTTGCGAATTTGAACGGCCACATGATCAGAAAGACGGCGATAAAGGCTGTTGTGACGACCGACACGCCATACGGGGCGGTAACCGTGATCGCAATGGCCGCAAGCACCACCTCGATCCATGACAGCACGGCCAGCCTGCCTGGCTGACCAGACGCCAGGCAGAATGTCTGCTGCACCCTTTCGGTGCAGAGATACATTCCAAAAACGGACATCAGGCTCAGAACCGGCGCGGCCGGAATCCACTTCTGTCCAAACAGCAGAACCAGCACCGGCTCCGACAGAACCGCCAATCCGGCAAAGGCCGGAAAGGTCACGAACCCGGTCAGGCGCATGACATCCAAAAGCATCTCGGACGCCTTGCCGCCCCCGCGCGTCACCGCCGCAAAAGCGGGCTGCGAGACCATGCGCAATGGCGTGATGGTCAGGAACGACGCCGTTTCCACAACCCGCCAGGCAACCGCGTAATACCCGGCTGAGACCGGACCCAGCATCGCCCCGATCAGAACCGCAGGGGACTGCACCGCCACCAATTCGGCCGCGCGCAGCCCGATGACCCGGTGACTGAAATGCAGAACCTGCCGGATCTGATGCCCCGAGACGTGAAAACTCGGCCGCCACGATACGGCCCCCCAGGCCATCACGATATTGGTGGCGGTCATCGCCACCCGCTGACCAACCAGGCTCCAGACCCCGTAGCCCGCAAGGGCCATTCCGATCCCGACAGCCCCGCCAACGATGGCCCCAAGCACCGCGCGCAGGGCAAGAACACGAAACCGCATCTCGCGCCGCAACAGCGCCACCGGCACCGCCGTGAGCGAAATCATCAGCACCGTTGGCGACAATCCAATCAGCAATTGCCCGGCAATCGCTTCGTCATAAAAGGTCGATACCGGCCCCGCACCCAGAATGATCAGCACGGTCAGACAAGCCCCCAGAAGCGCCAGCAGCCAAAAGACCGAATTCAGCCGTTCGGGCGTCAGCGTGTCATGGGTCAGCAAAATCTCGGATATGGTTTCGCGGACCAGAAATTCGGAAAACAGGACAAAGGCGGCGGCCATTGCCACCAGGCCAAAGGCCTCGGCCCCAAGCAACCGCGCAAGAATGGCGATGATTATGAAATTGAATGCCTGTTCGGCCCAGACGCCAACGGACATCCAGGCAACGCCGCTGGTGAAACGCCGCCCCCGCGACATCAGAATCCTTCCCACTGCCCTACTGCCGCACGAAACCGCCGACATTCTGAAGTGTAGCGTAGCGGTTCAGAAACAATGCTGTCGAGACCACCCATCCTTCTTTGGCGCTGCGGCCAACCAGCTTCCATTCTCAAAACCCCTCGGACAATAGTCGTGGACATTGGGCATATCCTGCCAACGTCTCAATATTTCGCCAACGGGCACCGGGGCTGTACAGCAAGAGTTTCAAGTCACTTAAGGATCAACCGGACGGTCAGGTCATTATTGATCTTATTTTGGAAACAATATCTTCGTAACCTCGTGGTTAAAAAACATCCGTGTTTATCAGAAAACCCACGATTAATCCGCCCGACCCGGCAGGGAAAACCAAAGCCATGACCGCCATTTTTGAATTACAGGGTAGGATTACAACAAGGTGGCGTAAAATGCGGCAAGTGACACGCGGGACTTGATGTTAGAAAAACCGAATTTGGTCAAAATTATTGTCTATATTCAGCTTGTCTGTGTTTGAATACTATAGGCAGCGAAGGGAATTGAGCCCGTCACACCCTGAACAGCATGCATGCCAAACGGGGCAGAATACATATTAAGTACGCAAAGGGATTTCATTTTCATGAACAAGGTTGCCGAGCAGATCACCCCGGACAACATCCCAACCGGCGCGCCGGATACTTCTGGCATGAGCCTGAGCGTGGTCATCCCTGCCTATAACGAAGAAAACGCCGTCCGTGGCACTGTTGAAGATGTGCGGGCCCATCTCGAACCGCTGGGCATTCCGTACGAGATCATCGTGGTCGACGATGCCAGCCAGGACAACACCCGCGCCGAGGCCGAGGCCAGCGGTGCAACCGTCACCTTCAACGATGTCAATTCCGGATACGGTGCCAGCCTCAAACGGGGCGTGCGGATGGCACAGTATGAATATGTGGCCATCCTTGATGCTGACAGCACCTATCCGGCGCGTTACCTGCCGGGCATGCTGGCCATGTGCCGCGATCAGGACATGGTGGTGGGCGATCGGGGCGCCGCAATGAAGAACGTGCCGCTGCTGCGGCGGCCGGCCAAGAAGTTCCTGTTCGCCTTTGCCTCATTCCTGGCCGAGCGCAAGATCAACGACCTCAATTCCGGGCTGCGTGTGTTCCGCAAATCCGAGCTGATCCCGTTCCTGCCACTGCTGCCACAGAATTTCTCGTTCACCACCACGATCACACTGTGCATGACCTCGAATGGCAAGCGGATGATCTATACGCCGATCGAATACGGTAAGCGGGTGGGTAAATCGAAAATCCGACCGATCGATTTTCTGAACTTCATCATCCTGATCCTGCGCATCAGCACGTTGTTTAACCCGCTGCGGGTGTTCATCCCGCTGGGGCTGGCGTTTTTCACTTTGGGCACGGTTAAGTTCATTATCGACATGTTCTACTGGAACCTCAGTGAAACGGCGGTGTTCTCATTCCTGGCGGCGATCATGATCTGGTCGTTGGGGTTGATTGCCGACATGATTTCGCGGCTGCATCTCAGACCTTGATATGAGCGGCGGCATGCTTTCCGATCCAACTCAACGGCGCTGGCTGATCCGGCTGGCCGGGTCGGCTTTGGTGCTGGCGATCCTGTTCTGGATCCTTCCGGCCGAGGCCATCGTGGCGGCATTCAAGGCAATCCCGATCTGGGTGTTCCTGAGCGTACTGGTCCTGTTCCTGTTGGCCCATGTGGGTGCAGCGCTGAAATGGTGGCTGCTGCTGGGCCGCGGGCTTTCGCCCCTGCTGGCTGTCCGGGCGCATTTTGCTGGTCTGGCTGCCAATCTGTGCCTGCCGGGCGCGATTGGGGGCGATACGGTGCGCGCCGGGATGGCACAAGCGGCAATGAAAGACGGGGCGCGGGTCGTCGCAGGCGCAACCGTGGATCGGCTGATCGACATGGTGGCCTTGTTGACCTTGTCCTGCCTTGGGCTTGTCCTGACATGGGAACGGGCCGAGGGCGGACATATGATCTGGCCTGTGGCGCTGGTCTTGCTTGCGGCGCTGGCGGGTATGGTCGCATTGCCGCGCCTGCTGCCCCTGCCTTGGCGCTATGTCCCGTCTCTGCCTGGTAAGGGCTTTGCGCGTCGTCTGGCCGATGCGCTGACCGGGTTGGGCCGCAAGCCCGGCACGCTGGCGGCGGCCTTTATCGCGTCGGTTTTGATCCAGTTGTTGTTGGTCATGCTGGCCTGGTGGCTGGCCATCGCGGCGGGTGTCGATGTGGCAACCGGGCCGTGGATATTTGCCTGGCCGCTGGCCAAGATTATCGCAGTTCTGCCGGTGTCGTTGAACGGGCTGGGCCTGCGCGAGGCCACGCTGGCGGGCTTTCTGGCCCCCTTTGGTGCCAGCGCGCCTGCCGTCGTGGCAGCCGGGCTGGTCTGGCAGATTGTTCTGTTTACAGCGGGCGGGTTTGGCGCGCTGGTTCTGACAATGTCCGGGATGCGGTTTAGCGCTCCGGCGAATTCCCAAAAGGAAGAGTGCAAGTGACGGATGTTTCCCGGCCAACAGGCGAGGATAAGCCTGAAATCATCATACTCGGTGCCGGACCCGCTGGTCTGGCCGCAGCATACGCCCTGACCGGGCAGGCAAAGGTGACCGTGATCGAACGCGCACCCATTGCAGGCGGCAATTCGGCCTCGTTCCCGGTCGAAGGCGTGATTTGCGATTATGGCTCGCACCGGTTTCACCCTGCGGCAGAGCCTGAGGTGCTGCAGGATGTGAAAACGCTGTTGGGTGACGATCTGCTGCTGCGCCCGCGCCATGGGCGTATCCGGCTGGGCGGCAAATGGATTCACTTCCCGCTGAAACTGACCGACGCGCTTATGCGCCTGCCCAAGCCCTTTGCCGCGTCACTGATCGGGGACATGGTGCTGAAACCCTTTCGCAAGAAAAGCACGGGCCCCGAGACATTCTCGACCGTGCTTTATGACGGGTTGGGGCCAACGATTTCGGACAATTTCTATTTCCCCTACGTGCGCAAACTCTGGGGGCTGGATCCGGAAAAGCTGGCCGTCAAGCTGGCCGAGCGCCGGGTCGGCAGCGGTTCGGTCGGCAAGATCCTGATGAAGATGCTGCGCCTGGTGCCTGGGCTGCGCAGCGAAACCGCCGGGCGATTTTTCTATCCGCGCAAAGGGTTCGGACAAATCTCGGACGCAATGCTTGAAAGCGCGCGCACAAATGGCGCCACCTTCATGTTCAACACCGAAATCACTGGGATTGACCGCGACGGCGACCGTATCACCGGGTTGACGATCCGCGACGGCGACAGCGAGCGGCATGTGACCGGCGATCTGATCCTGTCGACCATTCCGCTGACCGGGTTGACGCGCCTGATCGACGCCCCTCCGCCGGAAGTGGTCGAGGCCGCCCGCGCCATCCGGTTTAGGGGCATGATCCTGCTGTATCTGGTGCTGGAGACAGATCAGTTCACCGAGTTCGACGCGCATTACTTCCCGGAACTGTCGATCCCGATCAGCCGGATGTCAGAACCCAAGAACTATAACGCCAGTGGCGCGCCGAAGGGCGTGACCGTGCTGTGTGCCGAACTGCCCTGCGACCCGGATGAAAAGTGGTGGTCCATGTCCGACGAAGAACTGGGGCAGGAGTTCACCAAATGGCTGGACCAGTTGGGCCTACCGGTTACTGTCCCAGTCCGTCGCTGCGAAACCCGGCGGCTGAGCCACGCCTATCCGGTTTACGATGTAGGATACGAGGCGCGGTTCGATACGGTTGATCAGTGGCTCTCGAATCTGGACGGATTGCTCGTATTTGGTCGGCAGGGTTTGTTCGCCCATGACAACACCCACCACGCCTTTGCCATGGCCTATGGCGCGGCGGATTGCATCAACGATACGGGTCAGGTCGACCGCGCGAAATGGAATAAATATCGCGATGTCTTTGCCACACATGTGGTGGAAGACTGACCATGACCGCCTGGCAGGCCGATATCCTGATGTATCACTCGATCTCGGATGCGCCGGGGCCAACTTCGATCACGCCCGAAGTGTTCAAGGCTCAGATGCAAGCGTTGGCAGACTCGGGCCTGCCGGTGGTCACACCCGATGCGCTGGTCAACCCGTCGCCCCCCCGCGTAGTCATCATCAGTTTCGACGACGGGTTTGAAGATTTCGCTGATACCGCCTGGCCCATTCTGCGCGATCATGGCTTCTGCCCCATCGTCTATCTGCCCTCGGGCCTGATGGGCGGGATGGACCACTGGGTCGGAGGTAACATCCCGCCCCGCCCCCTGATGGATTGGGACAGGGTTGAAACCTTGGCAGGGGAAGGCGTTTGCTTTGGGGCCCACAGTGTCAACCATTCTGATCTGACCAATTTGGATTCGCTTATGCTAGAAGAGGAAGTAAGTGGATCCGGTCAGGACATTGCCGCACGGCTGGGCCAGCCTGTCAGACATTTCGCACCGCCTTATGGCGCATCGAATAACAGCGTGCTCAGACAGATCGCGCAGCATTACGACACTTCGGTCGGCACCAGGCTGGGCGTGGCCAAGGCAGGGGACGATATCCACGATCTGCCCCGGCTCGAGATGTTTTATTTTACCGACATCGCCCGTTGGAAAGCGCATTTGGAAGGGCGCGGCAAAGCCTATCTGACGGCGCGCAAGACAATGCGAAGGGTGCGCGCGGCAATACGCGGGCAACCGTGGTGAACAGATTTTCCGCCTGCGGCTATAGCCGGATGCGCAGCGCGGGTTATACGATCCGGTAGATTGGTTTTCAACAAGTAACAGGTACGAACAAATGCATATTCTGGTTACCGGTGGCGCCGGGTTTATAGGCTCTCATCTGACGGAACAGCTGATCCGGGATGGCCACACGGTCACGGTCTTTGATGATCTTTCGACCGGACGGCTGGCAAATCTGACCTCGGTTGCGGACCACCCGAATTTCACATTCACCGAAGGCTCAATTCTGGATCGCCAGATGGTCACCGATCTGGTTCGTCCGGCTGACGTCGTTTTTCATCTGGCCGCCGCCGTTGGCGTCAAACTGATCATGGATGAGCCCAGCCGATCGATCCTGACCAATGTTGCGGGTACCGAGAATGTTCTGGATGCGGCGCTGCCAAACAAGACCTATACATTTGTCGCCTCTACATCCGAGGTTTACGGCAAAAGCGCGAAGTTTCCGTTTCAGGAAGACGACGATCTGACCATTGGGGCCACGCGCAACCTGCGCTGGTCCTACGCCTGTGCCAAAACGCTGGATGAGTTTCTGGCGCTGGCCCATGCGCGCGAATCCGGTCTGCCAGTCACGGTTCTGCGGTTTTTTAACACCACCGGGCCGCGACAGACGGGCCGCTATGGCATGGTGTTGCCGAATTTCGTGAAAGCCGCGCTGGAGGGTGCGCCCCTGATGGTGCATGGCAGTGGCGAGCAGTCGCGTTGCTTCGGTCATGTGGCCGATGTCGTCAAGGCATTGGGGTTGCTGATGAACGCGCCACAGGCAAAAGGCGAGGTGTTCAATATCGGCTCGAACGAAGAAGTCACAATCCGCGCTTTGGCTGAAAAGGTCATTGAACTCACCGGGTCCAACTCGGAAATCCGCTATGTTCCCTATGACGCGGTATATCCCGAAGGGTTCGAGGATATGCAGCGCCGGCTGCCCGATGTGTCAAAGCTGGAGCGCGTCACTGGATTCCGCCCGATGCGCACGCTGCAGCAGACTATCGAAGATATCATCACTGAAATGCAGGCCCCGGTTTCCGCATGAGCCGTCAGGTTCCCATCTGTGACTGATCTGGTGATCGGCTCCGGGCCGTCCGGCGTGTCTGTGGCCATGGCTTTGCTGAACCGGGGGCGTCAGGTTCTGATGCTGGACCCGGGCGGCAGGCTGGAGGCCCCGGCGCAGGACCGCCGTGACAAGCTTGCGGCTTCGGATCCCGACACCTGGTCTGTTGATGACCAAAAAAAATGGCAGGCCCCGCAATTCGACACACCGCCCGGGCAGGTGCGCCGGTTCGGGTCGGATTTCGCCATGGTGCCGGGGGCCGACACGCTGGTGTCGCCGGACCAGATCGGCTTGCGCGCCTCGCACGCCACAGGCGGGTTGTCCAACCTTTGGGGCTCGGCGGTTTTGCCCAACCGCGCCGAGGATATAGCCGAATGGCCGATTGGAATTGAGGACCTGTCACCGCATTACCGGGCCGTCGCTGAGTTCCTTCCAATAAGCGGTCGACAGGACGATTTGCAGGCTCTGTTTCCCGTGCTTGCGATGCGGGATCGGGTGCCGCTGAACCCGTCCCCACAGGCGCACCAGATGTTGCAGCTGATGGAGCAACAGGAAAGCGGCCTGTCAGAATTGGGGGCCCATATCGGGATGTCCCGATTGGCCGTTGATCCCGGCTGCCAGTATTGCGGCCAGTGTCTGCATGGATGCCCTTGGGGCTACATTTATTCCGCCCAAAAAACACTCGATGACTTGCGCCAACACTCTGCGTTTCAATACCGCACCGGTCTGGTCCATCGGTTCGAAGAACATGCCGAACACGTCACTGTGACGCTGGACAATGGCGAAAGCCTGAAAGCGACCCGCGTCTTTATCGCCGCCGGGGTTTTGGAGACGGCGCGTCTGCTTCTGACCTCATCGCCAAAGCCAACCACCAGTTTGCAGTTACAGGACAGCCAGCATTTCTTTCTGCCCAGCCTGCATCGCTGGCGTACTTCGCGCCGTCCGGACCAAAGGCCCTATCACACCCTGCCGCAGATATTCATAGAACTGAACGCCCCCGAGGTCTCGCCCCATCTGGTCCACGCTCAGGTCTACACATGGAACGAGTTCTACGCCCATGACCTGATCAACAGTTATGGTTCAAAACTGCCCGGTTCTGCCCCTTTATGGCGGATGCTCGCGCGGCGGTTGATCGTGGCGCAAGCCTTCCTGCATTCGGCCCATTCTTCCAGGATCAACCTGACACTGGCCACCGACGGGCGGCTTCTCTCGACTGTGAACCACAATGACGAAACCGAAACGGTTATGGCGCGGGCTACCTTTCGACTGGCACAGGTCATGAAGCTGGCGGGGCTTATTCCGCTGACTTTTGCCCGCCGTCCAGGTGATGTTGGGTCAAGCTTTCACGTGGGTGGCTCGGTTCCCATGGCCATAGCGCCCAGTGCGGGGCAATCCGACATCCTCGGGCGACCCAAAGGGTTGTCACGGGTACATCTTGTTGACGCCTCAAGCCTGCCCAGCATCCCGGCCACAACCATCACCTTCTCGGTCATGGCCAATGCCCATCGAATTGGCACGCTCGCCCCCTGACATTTGCCTTATGGCTTAATCCAACTCCCGGACAAGACGAATGACATGTCCATAGCCCCGATTGTAGTGATGTGGTCCGACACGAAACCCGGATCGGCTCTGCCAGTCTTGTGAAAACGATCCTCCACCACGCATTGCCCGGAATTCACACGCGTCCCCCACAAGTGGAGAGCCGTCGATCTGCACGGGATCATGATAGGATTCATAACAATCCTCGACCCATTCGAAGCCGTTGCCATGCATGTCATAAAGCCCAAAATCATTGGGCGGATGCAGGCCCACTGGCGCCATCGTGCGCGCGGGCCAAATAGAAGAGCAATTGATGCAGACAGCATTGTTTTTCCCCACTTCATCGCCCCAAGGGAACCGCGTCACGGATCCGGCCCGGGCGGCGTATTCCCATTCCGCATCCGTCGGCAAACGGTAAGTGTGCCCAGTCTTGGCGCTCAGATATTCGGCGAAAGCTTTTGCATCGCTCCATTCTGTCGGCGTCATGGGCTGGTCGTCGCGATAGCCTGTCTCTAATTCAGGAAAATACGGCTCGCGCCCGGTGATCGCGAACCAGTCCGGATCTTCCTGCGCCTGTTTCCATTGCCCATACGTGATCTCATAGCGGGAAAACGCCACCGGGCGCGGGATGCGAGCCAGACGCCTTGGACCTTCCCGGTTGGCATGTTTCAGCTGTTTCCGAAGGGGCTTGTAAATAAACAGATGCGCATAACGCCCCTTTTCGAAGACCGGAGAGCCGAGCAGAAAGTAGCCCGGAGGAACCTCGACCAGTTCCGGACATTCAGCGCAATCCTGGAAAACACGACCAGATGTAACCAGGTGATAGCCAGGCTGGCGCAATGGAAGAAACTGGGCCGTTACAAAAAGCGCGGCATGTTGCAGAAGTGATAGGTCGGGCTCAGGCAGTTGTTCATACTTTTCTGTCGCCCGCATGGAGAATTCAAGATCACGCAACGCCGTGTTTGCGACCACGACCAGCAAGAGTAACCCGGCCAGTATAACGAAGATCACCAACACCCCGGACAACATGATCCAAAACAGCCGCCGCATCCATCGAACAACTCGCCCCAGAAGCGAACCGGTCGACGGGTAGGGCGTTCTCTCAGATTTCATTAGAAAACCCTTCCTGATCACTCAGAACCCTGACGGAGGCTTGATGCGTGGTTCCAACCTCGAAAGCACCAGCCTCTAATGCCTGAGCCAACGCACGGTCGCCTTTGCCGTGCGCCGCGCGGGCCAATGCGGCTCCGTAAGCCTCAAGCACCGAGGTCTCATGCCAGATATCCAAGAAAGCTTTGCGCGCGGCGGTTCCCTGCCCTACGCGCCGGTCCGGCTGATGTTGCAAGTTGCGCATTGCCGCGATCAGTTCGTCCTCGGTTTCAAAAAGAGATCCTCCCCCTGCCCGCTCAACGATCTCGGGGAACGGACCCAACCGGCGGGCAATTACCGGAGTTCCCAATCGGAAACTCTCGATCAGGATGATGCCAAAAGTCTCATAGCAAACCGAGGGTACGATCAGCCCGATGGCTCCGCGGTAATAAGCGTTGAGTTCTTCCAGCGTCTTGCGGCCCAAGAATTTGATCCGGTCATTGCCTGCAGCCTGTTTCTTTAACTCATCCGCATAGTCACCGTCGCCCAGGATCAGCAGATCGGCATCCGGATAGCGGTCAAAGGCCGGAAACACATCTTGCAACCCTTTAATCTTTTCCAGACGTCCGACGAACAGGAAATAGGGGCGCTCATGGGCCGCTGGTTCTGGCAGGGCGCTCTGATCGAGATCGGGCAGGAAATAGGGCAGCACCTGCATGTCTTGCCGCAGACCGAATTCGCGATGTTTGGCGCGGCTGAATTCGCTTTTTGCAATGATCAGATCCATATGATCCAGCGCCCGGTCCAGCGCGCCGGTATAGCGCCACAGCTGCGGCGGACGTTTGTGATTCAGCACGCAGCGTAGGCATTGGCGCGCGTCACACAGCTCGCGCCCATGCCGCCACAGAACATGGGTGGGGCAGACCAGCCAATGCTCGTGCGCCTCATAAACTTTTAGCCCCTCACCCATCGGCAACAGGCCGGGTCCTCCGATCAGGGATGTATTGTTGTGCCAGATGATATCCGGTTTCCGTTCGGCCAGTATCTCGCGGATGCGGGCTGCGTGTACAACAGGTCGGCCCAGCTGCTGGGTCAGCAGGTTCGACATCATGCCATTGCGGCTGCGCAGCCCGATCCGCCGGACCCCATCAGGGGCGCCCTCGGGCTGTGGCTTTCCGCCCAGGATCAAATAGCTGTCCTCGTCATGCACCACCGTCACGTCGTGACCCCGTGCCACAAGCGCCCGGGCCATGCGCTGAATCCCTACAGCGTCACCTCCGAAGGAATACGGCGGGTAAAATGTGGTGAACATCAAAATGCGCAACGATTGCATGTAAAATATACCAGGTTACCAATGACTCTCCGGTATCAAACACGATCCCTGTGACAATCGAAAGGCACAAGCCACGCGGGCAACCGGCTCACCACCGGTGTTGCGGGCATGCTGCAAACACATGCAGGCCGTCACAGGCTGTGACCACAGCTGTGCAAATGCCGCGCGCATGCTATGATCGGGAAATAGCTCAGAAAATTGGCTCGATCCCGCTTCAGATGCAGACCTCTTCCTCTTCAGACCCCCTTCATGTTGTCGAAATGGGCACCCAGTTCGGTATGGGCGGCATCACCAGGCATATCCTAGGG
Source organism: Ruegeria sp. BI7 (assembly GCF_056537925.1). Taxonomy (NCBI): domain Bacteria; kingdom Pseudomonadati; phylum Pseudomonadota; class Alphaproteobacteria; order Rhodobacterales; family Roseobacteraceae; genus Ruegeria; species Ruegeria sp. BI7. The sequence continues at coordinate 45,139 of NZ_JBQFSK010000013.1, read as the reverse complement.
CTGAGTGAGTGGCTGCAGACACACGATCATCGCGTCACGCTGGCTGGCACCGCCGATATCTGGGCCGGGCCTGATCAGCAGCCGGATTTCCTCGACCTGCCCACCCGCTATGTCGCGGGCGATGGCGGCAACATCGCCAACCGGTTGCGCCATACGGCAGTCGCGGCTTGGCGGTTGCGGCGCTGGCTGGCGGACAATCCAGTCGATCTGGTCCATTGCCATGAATCTGCCCCTGCGCTGGTTGCCAATCTGGCCCGCACCGGGCGGCGTATCCCCCTTGCCGTCACCTATCACGGGTCCGAGCCCGAGCGGATCGCCGCATTCGGCCGGATTGCCGCCAAATGTGATCTGGTGATCACGCCCAGCCATCGCTCAGCCGAAGATCTGGCCATCATTGGCAACGTACCTCAGAACAAGCTGAAGATTATAGGTCTGGGCGTCACCCCTCCGCCTGAGGACAGCGCAGAAGACATTGCCAGCCTGCGCGCCGAGTTGCTTGGCGATGGCGACCGGGTGATCGTCACTCTGGCCCGTCTGTTGCCGCAAAAAGGCATCGACATCCTGATCGACTGCGTCGCGCGGATGAAAGACATCCATCCGGGCTATCGTTTCATCGTTGCAGGTGACGGACCGGATGAGGCGCAACTGCATGCGCTGGCGCAGGAAAAAGGGTTGGGTAAGCACCTGCGCTTCATTGGTCGCACCGACAAGCCGATCCGGCTCCTGCGGGCGGCGGACCTATTCCTGCTGACTTCACGGTGGGAGGCACTGCCATTCACCATTGCCGAAGCGTTCCAGGCCGGAACCCCGGCTGTGGCCACCGCCTGTTCCGGCGTGGTCGAACTGATTGATGACAGTGTTGGCGCGGTCGTACCCATCGCCGATATCGATGCGATCTGCGCTGCCGTGGCGGATGTCTTGTCAGACGAAGACCGCCGCCGAACCCTTGCGGAAAATGCTTTGAAACGCAGCCGCGAAGACCGGTTCGATCCGGATTGGGTGCACCAGCAATTCGAAAAGACCTATTACACTCTGGCAGGTCGCTAAAAAGGACCGCAGATCAGGGACGTTTGGTGATGTAGCCCCAGACTTCGCCCAGCGTCCAAGCGGTCGACAGCAGCATGACATACGGCAGCGTCTTGAGGTACTGCATCCCCCGCCCCTTACTGGCTTGCAGCTTATAGTGACGCACCCAAAGCAGTGGCGGAATCAGTGGCCCCGCAAGGATCAGCATCAGGCGCTTTGCGTTGCTTTGATTGCGCACCCGGATTTCACCGAACAGGCGACCCCAATCGAACCGCTCGGGCAGCAATTCCCGAAATGTCGCCCTGGGCCGGTGGTGATGCACGACCACCTCGTTCGAGAGCCACAGCTCCTCGCCCTGTTCGATCAGGTGCCAGTGCACGATCGGCTCGTGATAGCGGTCTTTCCACAGGTGCTGCGTCTCATCCAGCGCCTTGCGGCTATAGGTCAGGTTCACGTCCGACACCCAATCCGCCGGGCCGGTCTCAAACGGTCGCCCATAGCGGCCGAAATCGGTGACGTAAAAGGCCCAGTTCAGCGGGCTGACCGGCTCCATGCATTCAATTGCACCGCCAATCACGTTCTTTCCGGTCTCTGCATACAACCGCACGATGGTGCGCGCCCAGTCGGATTGCGGCAGACCCCGGTCTTCGAGAATACCGATGATATCGCCCGTGGCCGCGGCCAGCCCGGCTGACCGGCGACGATCATAAAGCTCGTGCTTACCCGCCTCCGAGGTGATCGGGCGGATGGGGTCGATCACGCCAAGGTCCAGAAACCGCACCTCGGGGTAATCATCGGCGTATTGGGCGACATCGGCAACGCTGGCGTCATAGGGAATGATCACATCCAGCGGCGGCGGATCGTCGAAACTGCGCACCGCTTCAAGGAAATCCCGTACATAGCTGCCGCCTTGCACGATGGTCAGAACGATAGAAAGGGTCGGATCGCTGCTCATCGGATTGTCATGTCCCCAAGATTGTCCAGTTCAACCGGCTGACCGCTACGCGTGCTTTCCGGCACAGCGGCGGCGATTTCTACCGCGCGCAGGCCCGCATGACCGTCGGCGCAGTTCAGGCCGGTTTCACCGCGGGTCAGGCGGATGAAATCGGCCAGTTCGTCGCCAAAGGACAGGATCGCGGTCGATTTCCAGGATTTCAATTTCTCGCGCACCATGATTTCCGGATAAAACTTACGCACCCGTTTGGGCGCCCCACCGGGCTTGTCCATGGTGATGACAAGGTTCTGCATCGGCGCATAGGCCCCGCGCACCATACCGCGCGAGCCGTACACCTCGATCACACTTTGATAGCCTTTCCAATCGTTCCAGCAGGCCTGATAGATCGCCGGAATACCATCGGGGTTCTTGAAGATTGCCACAGCGTTGTCCTCGGACCCCGGCACGTTCCAGACCGTGTTGGTGGCCACTCCATAAACGCTGGTAATCTCGCCCAGAATGAAACGCGCCATGTCGGTCATGTGAATACCCACATCCCACAACGCACCGCCGCCGGAAAATTCGGCCTGATATTCCCAATCATGGGTGAAATGGCCCAACCCGTCATGGCCGCCATATACGCGGACATGGTCGATCTCTCCGATCTCGCCCGAGGATGCGACCTCTTTCACATGCGCAAACGACGGGTAGTAGCGCATATTGAACCCGGCCCCTAAAGCCTTGCCCGCCTTTTTCGCGGCATCGACGATGCGCCTTGCCCCTTCCACGGTCGGGGACATCGGCTTTTCGGTCAGCACATGCAGGCCTTCGGCAAAGGCCCGCAGGCAGAGCGGTTCACGTATATGCGCCGGGGTCGAGATCACCACCGCATCCATCGACGTGGCAAAAAACCGGTCGAGATCGGTAAAGGCAGGCGCGCCATCCGCCACGGCCACGGCCCGGTGAAACTCCAGATCCAGAACCGCCGCCAACTCGGCGTCAGGAGACTCAAGAATGTTCTGAACACGCATCTGGCCGATCTTTCCGGCCGCCCCGATCACACCGATCTTCATTCAATTCCTCATTAACAATCACGGGTGCGCAACAGGGTTACACCCGGCATCTTTAACAACAATTCACTTATAAGCGGAGTAGCACAGGCGCTGCCTCCACGCTAGGTTTCTGAAAGGCCGCTGTTAGCAACAAAGCGGGATCGCAGGGGGCATGACGTTGTGAACATCTCCGGATTGGACCACCTGAAGGGCAAGTCCGTCTTCGTGACCGGGGCGACCGGTTTTGTCGGCAAACGGCTTGTGCCGGCCCTCCTGGACACCGGTGCCAAGGTCACCGTTCTGCTGCGCAGCCGCCATGGCGCGCGCGCGCTTGAGGGGATGGGGGCACATGTCGTAACCGGTGCGCTTGGCGACAGGGCCGCCATGGAAAACGCGCTACGCGATCAGGACGTACTGTTTCATCTGGCCTATGACATGCGCGCACCTGCAGCCGAAAACCTTGATACCTTCGACACCCTCAGACAGGCCGCTGACGCCGCCGGGGTCGGGCGGATCATCCATATCAGCTCGATCGTCGTCTATGACGGCTGGCCGCAGGAGGATCTGACTGAGGATAGCCCGTTATCCCAAGCCGGAGGCACACCATACCGGCAGGCCAAAATGGCGATGGAACAGGCTCTGATACAGGGAAATTGTCCGGCTGTGATCCTGCAACCAACGCTGGTTTATGGCCCGGGCAGCATGCTCTGGACCGATCGGCTGGCCGACTGGATGGCCACAGGCAGCGTGGTGCTGCCGGACCCCGAGGGGCTGTGTAACGCAGTGTTTGTGGACGATCTGGTTCAGGCCATGCTTCGCGCCGCCGTGCTGGATGATCTGGCGCAGGAGCGGTTCATCATATCGGGCGCAGCACCCTTTGCCTGGTCGGATTTACTGACCGGCTATGCTGATATCATCGGACGGGGCAGCCTGCGTCACGTCCCGCTGGATACCCTTAAAGACGGGCTGCCGCCGGAAGAGACCGGAGAGGTCCCCGATACCCCGCCGCTTGCCGCCCGGCTCAGCGCCGCCGCGCGCACCAGGATCGGGCGAGAGAGGTTCGAAAAGCTGGTACACATAGTGAAACGGCGGCTGCCTGCGCAGGGTGAGATGCATCCCGACCGCTATATGCTTGAGCTTTTCGCAACCAAGGGGCACTGCCGGATCGATCATGCGCGTGCCCGGCTGGGTTACGCACCTGCCTATGATCTTGAGGCCGGGCTGGCCGCCACCCGTACTTATCTTGAAGCCCGCTATGAAAAATAATCTGGCTATATTTAAGATTACCCATTCATTTCAGGGATGAAGACATTTGATCCATATTGCCGTTGACGCAACGCCTTGGGAGAACGAGCGCGGCTTTGGCCGGTTCACCCGCAATCTGATCGCCGCGCTTGCCGCCCGCGATACCGGTTTTCGCTATACGTTATTGTTCGATCAGGAACCAACACGACCCGTACCGGATGGGGTCGAAACCCTTGTTGCAGGGGCTGAATCATCGATGTCCGAGGCCTCCTCGGGGGCCAAGGCTCGGGGCGGGGCCGATCTGCTGACAATGGCGAAAGCAGCCCGCCGCATCGACTGCGATGTCTTCTTTTATCCGGCGGTTTATTCCTATTTTCCCCTGCCCGCCCGGCGCCCGACGGTGGTGTGTTATCACGATACGATCCCCGAACGCTTTCCCGATCTGATCTTTCCCAAACGTCTGAATTTCCGGCTGTGGCAGGCCAAATGCTGGCTGGCCAAGATGCAAGCGACACGGGTGATGACAATCTCGGACGCCTCGGCGAACGATCTGACGCGTATCCTACGCATCCCCCGCGCGCGGATCGACACGATCTCCGAAGGGGCCGAAGACGTCTTTCGACCTATTGACGATAAACAGGCTCTAATACAGGCCAGACAGGCTTACGACATCTCTCCTGACGCACCGCTTCTGGTCTACCTGGGCGGGTTCAACCGGCACAAGAATGTCCTGCGCCTGATAGAAGCCATGCCTCAGATTCTGGCACAGGTACCGGAAACGCGCCTGGCCATCGTTGGGCGCACGGTCGGCGCGCGATTCTGGGACAATGTCGAGGACCTCAAAGCCAGTGCCGCCCGATCCGAAAGCATCCTCTTCACTGGCGAGATTGATGACCCGGAGCTGGCGGCCCTGCTCAATGCGGCCGATGCGCTGGTCTTCCCCTCACTATGGGAGGGGTTCGGCCTGCCCGCGCTTGAAGCAATGTCATGCGGCACCCCCGTCCTGTCCTCGGATCGCGGCAGCCTGCCCGAGGTGGTGGGCGATGGCGGGCTATATTTCGATCCTCAATCCAGCCACGCGCTTGCGGATCAGACCATCCGCCTGCTGACCGAACCCGGGCTGCACAGCGCCTTGTCGCAAAAGGCCCTGGCGCAAGCCTCAAACTTTAGCTGGGACAAAGGTGCAGAACTGGCTGAAAAGTCGTTTCGACGGGCATTAAGTCCGAAATAATTAAATTCTCCCCCTGATTTGTCTTTTAAAATACCCTCAACAATACCACCCTGGGACTAAAATTGAGCTCTCCTCGGAAACGCGGTACTGCAGTCTGGAACCAGGCAGACAAATATGTTGGATTCGCAGCCCTTCCCCCCTATCCGTGGAAGAGGTTAGAATTTTAGACAGCCATACCGTGAATTGATTTCAGTCTGACTTTGTAAGATCAGGGTAAATTATGAACTACGAGACTTCGCACCATCAGTCCCTCAGACAGCTTATCGCGGCGCGCGACGCGCGGGTCGCTGTGGTGGGGTTGGGCTATGTCGGCCTGCCACTGGCGCTGACGGCTTATGATGAGGGGTTCGATACGACCGGTGTTGACCTCAACCCCGATCGGGTGGCGCGGATCAATCAGGGCGATCAGGTCATCTCGTATCTGGCGTCGGATCGGATCGCGCAGGCTGTGGACAGTGGGCGTTTCCGCGCCACGCAGGACCCTGCCGCACTGGCCGAGGCCGATATCGTGCTGATCTGCGTTCCGACCCCGCTGACCGATGCGCAGGACCCGGACATGCGCTTTGTTGCTGCCGCAGCCCAAACCATCGCGCAGCATCTGCGCCCCGGTCAGATGGTGGTACTGGAAAGCAGCGTCTGGCCCGGAGCCACGACAACTCTGGTCCAGCCCATTCTTGAGGCCGGCGGTCTGCGTGCAGGTTCTGATTTCTTTCTGGCCTTCTCGCCGGAACGCGAAGACCCCGGCAATGACAAGTTCGACACGCACAGTATTCCCAAAGTGGTAGGTGCCGATGATCCGCTGTCGCGGCAACTGGTCGAGGATTTCTATCGCGCCATCGTCACCAGCGCGGTGCCGGTCAGCTCGGCCGCCACAGCCGAAGCGGTGAAACTGGTCGAAAACAGCTTTCGCACCGTCAATATCGCCTTGGTCAACGAGTTGAAAACTGCGCTTGAGGCGATGGATGTGGACGTCTGGGAGGTAATCGAGGCAGCGGCCACCAAGCCCTTTGGCTTTATGCCCTTCTATCCCGGTCCGGGCATTGGTGGGGCCTGCATTCCGGTATCGCCCGCCTATCTGGCGTGGCGCGCCGCAGATGCGGGGTCGGATACGCCGATCATCAATCTGGCACGCTCCAGCAACGACGCCGTCCCGCAGATGCTGGCTGCGCGCATGGCTGCAGAGCTGACGGCACGCAACGGCTCGGCGCTGGCGAAAACCGGGCAGCCGCTGACCGGGCAGAATATTTTGCTGATGGGCATCGCCTATAAGCGCGATGTCGAAGACACCCGCCGCAGCCCGGCGCTGGTGCTGCTGGATGAGTTGGAGAAGCTGGGGGCCGAGGTCGATTATCACGACCCGTATTTCCCCCGACTGCCGGAAGGCGGTGAATACCCGCAGCTTGCGGGCCGGGAGTCTGTGCCGCTGGCGGCCGAGAACCTGAGACAATATGCGGCGGTGGCCGTCATCACCGATCACAGCGCCCCGGATTACGATCTGGTCGCGCGCACGGCGACGCTGATCTTCGACACACGCAACGTCTTTGAAAAAGCAGAAATTACCGTGACAAGCGGCAAGCTCGTCAAACTCTGAACACATCAGCCCTGTGCAACGCGTCCGGCAATTTTGAAACAAAAAAAAGGTTACTAAAATTACGTACTTTCAATGAGGTAAAAATCAAAAGTAGAATTCTTGTAATGAGTGAAAAGCCCGAGAAAATTTTTGTTGATCTGGACGGGACGCTGATCAGAACTGATCTTTTTGTCGAGGCCATCCTTCAATTCCTGAAAAGGAACCCGCTTAATATCTTTCCCCTCCTTTTATGGCTGTTCAAAGGTATTCCCTACGCCAAGGAACGCATTGCCCAGGAGGTCACCCTCAGGGCCGAGACGCTGCCATACGAAACCCCGCTTCTTGAATACCTGGAACAGCAGAAAGCGGATGGCAGGCAGTTGGTTCTCGCGACAGCTTCGCACCGCATATATGCCGATAAGGTTGCCGCACATCTGGGGATATTCGAGTCCGTGCTGGCAACGGATGCAGATCACAACCTGAAAGGCGCCAACAAGCTGACCGCGATACGCGCCGCCGCCCATGGTGATGCATTTGCATATGCCGGAGACAGCGCCGCCGACAACCCGATCTGGGCCGCCTCTGCGTCGGACATATTCGTAAATGCTCCTGAATCCGAGGTGGCAACCGCGCAGGCGGCGGGCACAGCCGAGAAAGTCATCACATCACGCCCGCCGCTGTGGCGCGCCTTTCTCAAATCAATGCGGCCGCATCAATATGCAAAGAACGCCCTGATCTTTGCGCCGATCTTCACCTCTCAGCAGTATCTGCCTTTTTCATCGGTTCTTGCCTCTCTTCTGGCCTTTATCTGCTTCAGCCTCTGTGCGTCGGGTGTGTATTTCCTGAACGATCTGGTTGATCTGGCCGCTGACCGCCAGCACACAAGCAAACGGCACCGCCCGCTGCCATCGGGCGATCTGTCCCTGCATGCAGGCGTTGCCGGGGCCATCGCGCTGCCCGTTATCGCCTTTGCCCTTTCGCTGACTTTCCTGCCGCTTGTCTTTGCGGTTGTGCTGACCGCCTATCTGATCATCACCATGGCCTATTCCTTCTGGCTGAAACAGATCGCGACAGCGGATGTCATGGTGCTGGCATCCCTTTACACGCTGCGCGTCATCGCGGGGTCTGCCGCCACCGGCATTGTCCTATCTTCCTGGTTTCTGGCATTCTCGATGTTTGTCTTTGTCAGCCTCGGCTATCTGAAGCGCTATATCGAGGTGGCAGCGGCACCCGAGGAAGACGGCAATGTCCATGGCCGGGATTATTCCTATACTGACAGCGAAACCATGTTCAGCCTGGGCGTGGCCAATATCACGGCCGCCGTTGTCATTCTGGCTCTGTATATCAACAGCCCCGAAGTGCAGGAGATTTACCGGACACCCGAAATCCTGTGGCTGCTGTGTCTGCTGTTGCTGTACTGGGGAAATCGGATCTGGGTCGGCGCCCGACGCGGACGGGTTGCCGATGACCCGGTCCTGTTCGCCTTGCGCGATAAGATAAGCCTCATGGTCGGTGGTGCCTTTGTCCTGGTGACCCTGGCTGCGAAATACCTGACCCTTTGATGATGGCCCCGGAAACGAAGGAGAACACAAATGTCGTTATACTGGTCCGCTTTGCTATTTGCCGTCTGCGCAAACATTTGCACGAACGTCTCGTTCAAACTGGCCGTGCAACAGCTTTCAGGACCTTTCGATATTCGCGCCCTTGTGGTTTCGCCCTGGGCTTGGGCCGGTTTGATCAGTGGTTTGCTGTTGCTGAGCAGCTTCATTGTCGCCATCCGCGGCCTTGAGCTAAGCATCGCCTACCCGGCCGTCACCGGATTGGCCATGGTGGGTATTCTGGTCGTCGGTTACTTTATGTTTTCTGAAACCCTCAACCTGCAGAAAATCGCCGGGATCGGGCTTGTCATCGCAGGCGTAATCGTCCTGTCCCAGGTCAAACCGGCCTGACGTCTGGCCAAAACGCTGGAAATGACAGAGTGCGCCTTCACCAGATCTACTCTGGATTGTGCGCAGACAAGCGGACCTCCGCATATTTCTTGTGGCCTCTTTTACAAAGCATTGCCGAAGTATCTGATTTAGGGAATACTCGGCTCAGGTATATTTGTGCCTCAAAAATACGCAGTGTAGAACGAGTAGTGGGGCAAAGCCCCGTCAGGTAAAAATAACCAAATTTTAACCCAAGGTGGTTCACAGTTTTGCCATGATTTCGTCGCGGAATCATTATGGGCATCTGCCTGTGGCATAAACCATCGCCTACTTTGGGTTGTGCTCGCACCAAGACCAAAGCCGGAGGGCTGGAAAACATGATGGGGATTATCGGATTGGCTATCCTTGTCGGCCTGTGCGCCGGGGGTATCGCTCTGTACTCCGGGGCTTCCATCCTGATGGCGTTCGGGGCCTATATGCTGGTTGGCTGGATGTTCATTCTGGTGGCCATCATCGCGATCTTCGCCATCCGCTCATTTAAACTCCGCACCCAGAAACAAGATCCCGCTTATTCCGGCTGAACCATCTAATCCCGCCCGGCGACCCTTTTGGCCACATATCCCAGAAATGCCTTGTTCGGATTTCTAATCTGCGGGCGACCCGACGCGGCCCAATAGGCCAGCCAGTCTGCTTCCAGCGCATAAACATCCCGGCCCGGCGCCATCGCCCTGGCCTCTTCCAGCGCGCCTGACGGTAGGATCGGCTTGTCCGGCCCCTCGACCACCTGACCACGGCGCGAGAACCGGATCAGGTCGCCGGGCTCTTCGGTCATTTCATAATCGGGCAGATGATCGGCAGCGATCATGTCGCGGATCATCTTGCGGAACACCCGCCGGGGTGAGGCCGAGCCCGATTTTTTCAGCAGCACCTCGACCGAGATCCGCCATTCCGGCTGACGCCCGCAATGTTTGCGCGCCAGCTCATAGATCCGTCGCTCCAGCGGTTTGCGCAGGCGAAAATAATCCCGGCTGAGGGTCAGTACGGATTTTGCCAGCACCGCGCGAAACAGCCAGTCGGACAGCTTCACGCTGACGCTGACCATCCGACCCGCCCGGGTGCGGCGGACGATCTCCCAGCTTTCGATCAAGCCAAAACCCGTGGTGGTCTCTTTCTCGCCGGTGACGATGTTGGTGGTGATCCGGGTGCCTGCCAGCCGCTCGAACGCTTCGCGCAGGCGCTTGTAGCCGTCGCCGCTGGTCTCGCGATTGGTGGCCACCATCAGATCATGCGCCGTCAGATGCAGCACCTGGCTGACGGTCCGGCCCGCATTGATCGCCGCCATCAACTGACTGATGCAAAAGATCAGAATGTCCTTGTCATGAATCGTCGCCAGGCCACGCACCGAAGGCGTCACCGTGATCCCAACCCCGTTATGTTCATAATTCAGAATCCGCCGGTCCGGCCTGGTCGAGAGCGAAAACATCGGATGCTCCATCGACCCCATATCGGTCTTTGGTAGCGCATCGAAGATATCGCATACAAAAAAATCACCTGTCGGATGGCGGTCGGGCAACAGCGCCCCTGCCCCGCTCATATCAGCCTGCCCATATGTTCCTGCCCGAATCTTCGTTCGTGGTTTTATTGACGCTCACCGTAAAGTTATCCACAGGAGGCGTAAAGCCGCCGGATCGTGGGTTCAGAGTCAGTTCAACGTGGGTTCAGAGTCACTCTATCGTGGGATCAGATTCACTATGGATACCGAAAATGATGAAAATCTCTTTTTTTTCTTGTAGTTAGATAAAGTGAATAGAGCCTGTAACTAATAATATAACAGGATTCTAACAGAATAAATTTTTGCAAACCGCCTCAATTCCACCTTTCAAACAGCCTTTACCCACTATTTTTGCTTAGAAAATTTGGTTTTGTGCTCATAATACTTCCATATGCCACCTTTTGTGGTATATTGAGGAAAACATAGCATACAGGCAGCTTTTCAATGCGAGCAGGCACTCCAGAGGGAACCCCTCCGTATTTCAATATCGATCCGGATCTGGCTTATGCAGAGCTTGGAGATCCCACCGGTACACATGATTTCTCGGACATCGCGGATGCCTGTGCCCGGGGTCGGGCCGATCTGGCAAACCGGGGATTGGAAGAGGACGGCCAGAAAAAACTGCGGCTGTTTTCAACCTGGGAGATTACCAAGTATTTGATCCCCGTGGCGCCTGCTCATTTCCGCCGGGTCCTGAAGGGCAACCCGGACCTGCCACAAGGGCAGTCGGAAACAGAAGGCGGGGCCAAATGGTTCACGCTGGATGAGGTGCTGCGCCTGCGTTCGCATTTCGCCTCGGAAGGATCAAAAGCCAAAGAGTACCGCCCCTACCGCCCCAAGGGACTACCCGCCAAAATCGTGTCGGTGGCAAACTTCAAGGGCGGCGTCGGCAAGACATCCACCTGTGCGCATCTGGCCATGTCCGCGGCTTTGGATGGCTACAAGGTGCTGGTCATTGATCTGGACAGTCAGGGGTCAATGACCTCGGTCTTCGGTGGCAAGATAACAGATGAATGGCAGACCGTGTTCCCGCTGCTCGCCCGTCACTATGCCGCCCATCTGCGCCGCGACAATCAGGGGCGGCTTGACCGGGGCGAGGCGCCGCATCCAATCGACGATACGCTGTCAGACGCATTGAAAGTGCGCAGCAGCGACCTGATCCAGGCCACCCACTGGCCGAATATCGACCTGATTGGGGCTCAGCTGAACCTCTACTGGGCCGAGTTCCAGATCCCGGTCTGGCGTATGCAGGGCCGCAGCTGGAAGCTGTGGGACGCGCTGACCGACACGCTGGAAGAAGATGGCGTGTTGGATGAGTATGACATCATCTTCATCGACACCCCCCCTGCCCTTGGATATCTGACGATCAACGGGCTGGCCGCATCTGACATTCTGCTGGTGCCCATGGGCGCGTCATTCCTCGAGTTTGATTCCACCGGGCGCTTTTTTGACATGCTGCATTCCACCTTCCAGTCGATCGAAGACGGAGAGAACATGGCCGCCCGCGCACTGGGACGCCCCGAGATGGCCTTTCAGTGGGATGCGGTGCGCACGGTCATCACTCGCTATGACGGCAGTCAGCAGGCAGAGCTGGCCGGATTGATGCAAGCCTATCTGGGCCGTACCCTGTCGCCGCATTGGCAAGGCTATACGGCGCTGATCGGGCAGGCCGGGGAACAGGTCAATGGCATCTACGAAGCTGATTACCGCGATTTCAACCGCGAAACCTATGTGCGGGGGCGGGAAACTTTTGATGCCACCTATGCCTCGTTCAAGAAGCTATTGATCGGGGTCTGGCGGGGTGAGGAACTGGCCCAAAAGGCCAAAGAGGCGGGAACGCCGGAACTGACGCTGTGAGGGACATGTTTCGCGCGCGAAACACCTCTGAACTACGTCAGAAAAGGAGAAATCGATGGCAAAACGCAAACGACTGACCCCTGCCCGGCCGGATTATCTGGCAGATACCCCCTCTTCCCCCGGGGCCAAATCCATGTTCCCCACGGATACGCCCCGATCCGCACCCCCGGTTGCGCAGGTGGCCGGCGCAACGGCTGCTCAGGCCGCGCTGGAAGAGCTGTCCGGGGAACTGCGCGCCGCGCGTGCCGAAGGCCGTCTGGTGCAGGACCTGCCGCTGGAGGCTATCGAGGAAACCTATCTGGTACGCGACCGGATGGCTGCGGATGACGCTGAGATGGAGGCACTGAAGGAAAGCCTGAAGGCGCGGGGGCAGCAAACCCCGATTGAGGTCGTAGAACTGGAGGACGGCCGATATGGCCTGATTTCCGGCTGGCGGCGCATGACCGCCTTGCGGGCGCTGGCGGCCAAAACAGGTGAGGCTCGGTTTGAAACTGTTCGGGCGTTCCTCAGACAGCCACAGAGCGCGTCCGACGCTTATGTGGCCATGGTCGAAGAAAACGAAATCCGCGTCGGGCTGAGCTATTACGAACGCGCCCGGATAGTGGCACGTGCGGTAGAGCAGGGTGTTTACCCGGATGATGCAGCCGCCCTGCGCGGTCTGTTCGCCTCGGCCAGCCGGGCCAAGCGGTCAAAGATCGGGTCCTTCGTCGCAATTTATCACGCGCTGGACGAACATCTGCGTTTTGCATCGGCCATCCCCGAACGACTGGGTCTGTCGATTGCGAAGGTTCTGAGGGAGGAACCAAAGCGGGTAGGGCATCTGGTTTCCGCGCTGGACGCTGTGGCTTCCCCTACCCCGGACGTCGAAATTTCGGCTCTAACTAAGGCGATTAGCGCGGCGCAGCCAAAGCCTGGAAAGACATCCAACCCGGAATCCAACGCGGCCCTGTCCGAAGAGATCGGGGATATCCGTCTGCAACTCAGCCCTGATGCTGCACGGCTCATAGTATCGGGGCCTGGCGTGTCAGATGGGTTCTATCTGGAACTGTGTGAGTGGTTAAAGTCCCGGACGGCATAGGTCCGGGATCGCCAAACCCCGGAACCGGGTGGCTCGGTTAATTGCTGGCGGCCTGTAACAGCGCGTCCGCATGGGCCTGCAGATCTGATGTGACACGCAGAAACTCGGAAATGTTGTTATAGGCTAGAAATGGGACGGCAATGACCGCCGATACAAGAAAGAACAGACGACCTTTTCCAAGCACGGAAAACCCGGCCAGCAGGAACATCGCCGGGACGTAGCTCATGGAATAGAGGAACGTCTCATCGCCGTAGAAGAAATGCAGCATCCCTTCGAACAGCAGATATAAAAGCAAAGCCTGCGCGACCGGCGCATTCGGCCCAGGGGTCAGGATGGCCCGGGCCAGGCCTGTGATGAATACGATGGCCCATAGCACGAGCCCCGCAAGACCGACCCATGCCAATGTCTGAACGGGGGAGAATTGCACGGACAAGCGCATCCATTCGGGGAAGACCGGATTGTCCAAAAACGGCACTTCGGGGATGGCGATGGTATAGGCGAAGAAGGCCCGGATCTTGTCCAGCGGTCCCCCGGCCAAATCGTGCAGGACATAGGCGAATTCCGATTTGAGGCGTGGAATGAAGAAGTCTGAGCGCGGAAAGGCGATCCGCTGCAGGGTGAAGATGACCGTTGCGATTGCAAAGCCGTCGACCAGAATGCGGAAGGCGCGTTTGTATGAATTACAGGCAAGCACGGTCAGAATGCCGGCCATCCAGTTGGTGATCGTCATCGAGAACGCAATCACGCTGGAAATCGACTGCAATATCGGCGGTATCGTCCCGCGCTGCATCAATGTTCCAAAGACTAGGGCAATCGTAACCGTCAGACCGGCAAAGGCGTGTACCTCTGGCACAGGCATCCAGAAGATGGCCGCGCTGGATACCGCGCCCAGAGCTGTGAAAACAACAGCGTCAAAGCGGGGTAGGCCAAGTCCTCGGAACCCGCCGAACAGGGTCGCACTCCAAAGGCCCGCCGTGGCGGAGAGCACGCCGAGAACGGCCAGCCGCTCAGAAAGGCCCGCCACGATCAGCGCTTTGGTTGGCGTGTACATGATTATGGCCTGCAGCGGGTGAACATTGGTTCGGTAATTGTTGGCATAGCGATCCAGCATCACCGGATGGACCCGGATCAGATCGGCCTCGAACCAGACCCATGCATCGCGGTTCGGGTCGATCAAAGCCAGAGGGATCTGGCTGGCCAGAAACCAGTACCCCGCACCGACCAGAAGGCTGATCATAAAAGCCAAGCCCAGATCGGTCCGGCTGGCGACAAGCCAGGCTTTGAAACGTCCAAGGTTTTGGGACAGCGTCAGGCGCGTATCGGGAATGTCATTGACAATTTCGCCCAGAATTCGTCGCAGCATCCGTAACCTCAAACCCAAAAATAACGCAAAACACTGTTAGTTAGATACTAATTGATCTAAAACTCTACCTTTTTAGCGGCCATTTGCAAAAGGCGCGCGCTGATGTTTCGCGCGCGAAACACTGTCTGATGTCATGGGCAGTTCCAGGTGGCGACATCTTCTGCGGTTATTGGGTATCTGCTTGCTTCCATAACCTCGGGCACCTGATTAGCGTCATACCGGTCCATGACCCATTCCCAGACCGGTTCACCACTGCTGTTTACCTCCAACGCGCGGCCCGCGCGGGATTCCGTCAGCAGTAGATTGCCATTGGGCAGCTTTTGCCATTTCCCTGACCACTTGGTGTAAAACGGCATGTCCGCCTGTTTGGGGAATAGGATGGCGCGTTCTTCTGTATGGGGCTGGATGGCCACCACGCGCGATCCGCCCTGTAAATTGCCCCCTTCGGTTCTGTCGAAATTGTTGTCGAAGATGCCTATCCAACCGTCACCGATGAAATCGGGGTCGTGCTGAAAGAGAGTAGCCGAGTTGGTGTGCCATTTCACCTCCAGCGTCTCTGGATCGAGCACCATGACCATATGAAGATCACGCAGGGACACGACAATGTCGCCCGCATCAAACAGCGGATATTCATCGGCCATCTCCGGTGGCAGTTCTTCTATGTCGTTCAGGTGAAAGATGTCGCCACTATAACGCCTGCCCGTTCTTAGATATGCGTCGCTCAAACCGTTTTTCTCAAACACTTCGATCGAGCTGATGGATTTTAGGACCTCGCCATCGGCGCTGACTTTCATAAAGTAATCTTCGTAGACGGGGAAGGACAGGATATTCAAAAGCTCTTCATCGCGCCCACCGCGCGAGCGAAGCTCTTGATTGCCGGACACCCAGAACGAGCCGTCATCATTTGCCGAGATTGAATGATGTGCCCGAGGCTCTGAAAGGGCCCACAACACATCGCCACAGGCCGACATCCGGGCGATCCCGATAAATTCGAAGTTGAACAGGATGTCGCCGTTGGGAAAAAGATGCGAGCCGTGAATGTATGGGTAGTTATGCCGCCCGCCGAAAATCTCGCCGGGGTCAGGCGCCCAGGAGTGCAGGACAGCGCCGGATTCGTCGATCAGCCGAACACCTGCATGCCAGTCGAATTCCGGGAAATACGATGTGATAAGCGTAGAACCGGGGGCAATGGCGTTGGCATCGTGAATGCGTACACCTTCAAAATCATACCGCACCGGCATCAGCCGATCAGGTTCCTTCATGAAGGCTTTGACTTCTTCCCAGGCCTGAACGGCGATCCTGTAAGGGGCGAGATACAGATAGGCAGACACAAGTCCCGCCAAGAAAGTGATTGCCAACAGACAAGCCAGCGACAGCAATGCAAGTAGGCGATCAGACATAATCAAAGAACCTCAATCCACAGATCTATGGAGCAACGTTGGATTTTTGGCTGACGGCGATCAAGCTTTAATCCGTTCAAACCGCCTGTTTGGGGGCGAGCCTGTCCAGTTGCGGGGCTTTTTGCAGCGCATTTCAGACAGGTTTGCCGCTATGGGGGTGCGACTTCAAAAATGTCTAACCCGGAAACAATGCAGTTGATTTTGCCGCATAGTCATTAGGACCTTGCAATGTGGGGCCTTGATGTTCCTATTTTTGTGCCAAGCGGTTTAGTCTTGGATCGCAGGGCAGGCGCATTACCGGGTATTAAGTTCAGTGTTAGAGGGTTTGAGGCGCAAAGAGTGAAGCACTTTTTTGAAAACCTGCCTGAACGGCTGTTCTGGACTTGTCTATTGCTCGCCATCGTTTGCGCATCCATCCTCTATGGGATTGTCGCGCAAATGAAGCAATGGCCACCTGCGCCTCAGCTTCGGCTCGTGTACAGGACGGTGTTTGTCGAACAATCCCTGACGGGAGCGGCCTTGCAGAAACATCTTCAACCCTCACGCGGACAGGGCGATGGTGTTATGATTAACGAGGCTCCGGATCGTAAGGACGCCGTCCTGCTTATGGGGTTTTTCGACGGAGAGAACCAGGCACGGCTTGTGAATCGCGACGGTAGTGTGATTCGCAAATGGTCTCTGAATTACTTCGAACATTACCCTGATGTTGAAACCCGTCCCTGTGACGGTCTTGGCACCCCTTTAGAGATAGATGTGCACGGGGCACTGCTGACGCCGAAGGGCGAACTTGTGTTCAGCTACGAATATTGCGGAACCGCCAAGCTGGATCAGTGTTCCAATCTGCTCTGGGCGCTCAACGAGCAATCTCATCATTCGCTGGTGACGTCTGAACAGGGCGGATATCTGACGATTGGCCGCGACGACTGGACCGCCGCCGAGGTTGCCGATCGGTTTCCGCCTTTTTTCACCGCGGACACGGATGCGCCGATCTGGGAAGATGTGGTGCTGAGGCTTGACGAACAGGGGCAGGTTCTGGAACGGGTATCGATCCCCGACATCATCATGGATAGTGGCCTGACCGCGTTGCTGACGGCCAACAATCAGGATTTCAAAACGAAAGGCGTAACCCGGAGCGAGTTGCTTCACGCCAACAAGATTGATGAACTGCCGTCAGAGTTGGCCTACAGGTTCCCGCTGTTCAATGCCGGGGACTGGGTGGTTTCGATGCGGGGTCTGAACCTTGTTATAGTGGTGGACCCGGCCACGCGGACAGTGAGGTGGCATCAGACCGGCCCTTGGATCCGGCAGCACGACCCTGAGTTCCGCCCGGATGGCAAAATTTCGATCTTCAACAACAACGCATACCTGACGTCTTACACGCGGAGTGACAAAACTCGGCTCGATGCGCCCCGGGATACAAACATCATGACCATCGACCCGGTCAGCCGGGAGACGGAGGTTGTTTTCGGCAGCAAGCCCGGTCAGGAGATGCTGTCGGTCATCCGGGGGCAGCATGAAATTCTCGACGGTGGTGGAATTCTGATCACGGAATTCGATGCCGGACGCGTGCTGGAGGTGGATGGTGCTGGCACTGTGGTCTGGGAATATGTCAATAAATACGATGACGAATTTGTGGGTGAAATCACCAATGCAAAACTCTACCCATTGAGTTATTTTGAAACCGATTGGAAGGAATGCACGCAATGAAATTGTTCATGAAAACATGGGCGGGGGGACGTCTGATTGCGCTGTTGCTGTTTGCAGGAGTGCCGTTTCTGATGTTGGCAAGCCCGGCGCATGCATATATCGGCCCGGGTGCCGGGCTGGGGGCTATTGCAGTCACGATTGCCGTAGTTCTGGGTGGTATCTTTCTTATTGTCGGGCTGGTCTGGTTTCCACTCAAGCGGCTGCTTCGCGGCAGGAAAGGCCCGGCTGACGCAGGCAACGAGACCGACCCGGCGCAATGACACAGGCTATAGCCGTTTCGCTGCTGGCCGTCGCGGGGTTTATTATTGCCCTGTGGTGGACGAATATTGCAGGAATTGCCCATAAGATCGTTGGCGCAAGCATGGCAGGCGTGGCTGCGTTGTTTGACAACCAGTTATCTGACGATGCCAAGGAAGCTGCAGCGCGGCGGGCAGGGGTGCAACTGATCCTGGGCGGTTTGAACCTGACATGGCGTATCGCTCTGGCGCTGGCTGCGGCGGGTCTGCCTATTCTGCTGGCCGATCTTGCGGGTCTCGCGCCCGGTAGTGCAGTTCTGGATGTGATGCTGCGGCTGGATTACATCGTCATCGTGTCCGTTCTGGCCTTTGCTGCGGTTAAGATCGTCAGCCGTCTGCGTCGCAGCGAAACACCGCAGGATAACGGCGTGTCCCAATACTCGCCTGTAGACCAGTTTGTTCACAACCTGGCTTTCTCGGGTCCGACGGTTCAGAAAGCGGCCGCACGGATTGAGGCGCGCCTGATGCCGCGCCCTCCGATGCCAGAAGCAGCGAATCCCATTTTCGTAACCTCCCTTGCGCGAGGCGGCACCACAGCGGTTCTCAACGCGCTGCATGATGCACCGGAAGTGGCGACGCATACCTATCGGGATATGCCTTTTGTGACGGCCCCCGTGCTGTGGAACAAACTGGCCGGCGGCCAGAGGCGAGAGGTGCGACGCCAGCAGCGCGCCCACGGGGATGGAATGGAGATCGACCTTGATAGCGCGGAGGCATTCGAGGAAGTGATCTGGAAAATGTTCTGGCCAGAGAGGTACAAAGGATCCTCGATCCCCCTGTGGGAGGCTGGGGATACAAATGAACAGGCCGACCGGTTTCTGCTAAACCATATGAGCAGCATTATCCGGGCACGCAATCTTCAAGCCGATCCTCTGAGTGTCCAGAAAATGCGCTATTGTTCAAAGAACAATGCCAACATTGCCCGGATTCCCTATCTGCTTAAATCCTTCCCAGATTGTAGGATAGTTGTTCCAGTGCGGCGTCCTGAAAGCCATGCAGAGTCCCTGCTGCGGCAACACAACAATTTCAGCAAACTGCAGACCCAGGACAGCTTTGTATCTCGCTACATGGCTGATATTGGCCATTTTGAGTTCGGCAATTTGCATAAGCCCTTTATGTTTTCCGGCTTCGAACCGGCACAGAAAGACACCCACACACCTGATTACTGGCTGCAATACTGGACCTGCGCCTTTCGGAATCTGCTTGCGTACAAAGACAAGTGCATCTTTCTTTTACAGGATGATCTGCGTGCGTCGCCAAAGGCGACGATGGAAGGGCTGTATGACGCCCTCGGATTGTCGTCCGGCGAGCAGAGTTTTGGACGATATTTTCATTCGAAGCCCGATCTGACTGAGACAGAGAGGTTCGATCCCGATCACTTACAGGAAGCGATTGAAATCTATGGCGTATTAGAAAAATGCGCCCGCCGGGATCTGCTGCGAGACGTGATTTGAGACTGGTACGAAACCTGGAGCGGCTAGAGCCAAAAAATCTTGGGAAAGTAGATTCCTGCTGACCTGCTCCGATCAGAAGAGTTCATACATTCAATCGCCGAAAGCATTCTTGTTTTGGGCGGCGTGTGTTGCACAAACCTTTCACAATTTTTCCGCCCTAAATGTGAACCGGTAATGAACAACGCATTGCGCGTGGGTTCAAGTGACATGACCTCTAATTGCAGCGTTGAGTTAGCGATTGGTAACGCAAATGAAGTTAGTACGATTTTTGGGGGAACATTTTTCCGCAGTTTTGTTTGGTTTTTCAATTTTGAGCGGGGCGTATGTCTACGGGGTAGTCAGCTACAAATATGAATGGTTTCCCGTTCCAGTTCTGCAACAAGCCAAAGCCGGGTTTGACGCCTGGCGAAAACTTGAAGCCAAAGAAGTCATCTACGGAAAGGTGGAAGATGTAGCAGTTCCAAAGGAAGATCTGACAACCTGGCTTGTCGAACCCAGGGACTATGACGATTTGTTGTTGATTACAGGTGGTTTTGAGGAACAGCCCGAACTCTGTCCAGAGCTTGGTTGCATCGCCTGGATCATGGATCGCGAAGGGAATGTATTCCACACTTGGAGTGTGTCGAGAGCGGACCTCTTTGATGGGCAGGAATTTGAAGGCTTTAGCGGACAACCCCGAAGAGACAATGTGAATGTGTTGGGAGTTGACCTAGACGACAACGGCGATCTGGTTGTTACGTTTCAGGCCAAAAACATGTTCCCTTACCATATTGGTTCGATGCGAATTGATCGGAACAGCAAAATTCTCTGGTCCTTTATTAATCACGCACATCACTGGCCTCATATCGCGGGTAACGGCGACGCCCTTTTGCCCTGGGCACAACTTGAGCAGCCTCCGGAACAGTATATTGGACCCACTCGGATCGAAACCAATTGTTCAATACTTGGAGCGGTTTACGAGGAAGGTTTCCAAATCTTCGATCGAGCCGGGGAGCGAATACGTGCAGTACGGTTTGAAGATCTTTTTGTAGAAAACGGACTGATGGGTCTGGCGTACTCAGTGCGCGAAGGGTGTGATCCTTATCACATCAATGGGATTGTGGAGATAAATGAAGCAACCGCCGCCAAGATTGAGGGGGCAGAGGCGGGCGATATCGCCATGTCACTGCGATCCTCAAGCTCACTAATTGTCGTGGACCGATATGATGATGTTGTTCATCGGGTCATAATGGGCCCAATGGTCGCTCAGCATTCGCCAGTCGTCACAGAACGCGGTACTTTCGTACTGTTCGATAATCTTGGCGGCCTCGCATCGCAGGGTGGATCTCGCATACTCGAAATTGACCCGGTGTCCGGCCTGGGTACATCGCTTTTTCCGTTGGCGGGTGACACAGAACACGTTCTGTTTTCCGAAGAGCAAGGTGTAGTACGATTAAGCGAGAACAACGAACGTGCGCTTGTATCGGTTTCCGAAACTGGTCAGGTCCTGGAAGTTGACTTGCTGGAAGGCAGACCGATTTGGGAATTTCTTAATCAAACCAGTCTCTCGGCGTTCCATCATCGCATTGGCGAATCCGCGGATGCCAATTTCGCTTTAATGGAAACACGAGGCGCAGATTATGTGGCCCGGGATTTTGTCGAAGGGGTATTGGGCAGGACAGCGCCAATTGGAGCGGTGCAGCCAGGAGCTAAGGTCAGTTCTGAGCAATCACTTCAATAATTGCACCGGCAAGCTTCTGATGGCCCGTTTCCGACAAATGTCCATCCGGGAAAAGATAATCCTCCGCGTCCAGTATTTCCGGCGTATGAAGTATCTTTAAGTCAGGTATCTTTGAGCGCAAAATGCTGAGCTTCGGGGAGGTCGAAAGGGCCTCTGTGAAACGACCACCCCGACCGCCTGTGTTTACATCGAAAACGACCAGTTGCGGTGGGGCGACACCCCAATCCCAGTTGGTCAGGACTTCGGTCAGAACATCGGGGTCTTTCAGGTCCGCCATAGGCAGATCGCTGTTTTCGCCCTCGCCGTCGCTACCACCGAAACGTCCGCGAACCTCCTGAAAGAGGGCGGGCAGATAGTGCCCGAAGCCTCCGCCTGTCCCTTCGTTTCCGGCGACGAGTTGCGAATAGGTTTCTTCCGACATAGCCGACAGTGTGCCTTCAGAAAGATAGTGGCGATTTTCGTAGCCGTCATTGTCGCTGTATTGGATAATCACCGTCTTAAGGTTGCTGAGGTCAACGCGGTCCAGCGCCATAAGCTCTCGGGCGGTGCCATAGGACGACACACCGGTATTCAGCGTTTTGCGCCCGGTTTCCGCCTCGATAATGTCGGCAAAGGTCTTCCCTTGCCCGACACCCCAACCCATTGCCTGGCTATCGCCTAAAACCACGATCTCTGGCGCATCAAGAGACGCCTCGTTATCGCGATAGCCTGCCGAATTCACGTCGAGTTCAGTTGAGAAACCGGTGTTTTCGAAAACGCAATTCCCGGGGCGCAATGTATAGCCCAGTTCAGGATCGTAACGCGCACAATCCGGGAGGTATTGCACATACGAAACATTCGCCCAGTAAATTTTCCGGGCCAGCCGGTCAACAGGCCGGATACCGGTCGGAGAGTCCCGTGCAACAAGCCAAGCAAGCGCGGCTTCCAGGCAAACCAGAAGCACCGCGAGGATCAGGATGTTGATACCAATGACGCGCCACATCCGGCTTCAGTCCAACCCGTCGCCGGATTTGTTATCTATCGCCTTCGACTGGTCCTGACACTCAATCTGCAACACGGCAAACCCTTTAACAAAGTAACATTACGCCCATAACACGGAACGCCATTTCAAGGGAATGGCGTTGTCTGCCATGCACCAGATCAGCCGCTTTAGTCTGGCTTCTATATGGCTCTCTTTTGGTCCGGGGCGTGCACTGGGTTGTGTTGCAGGATCGTTGTCTCAGAGATGTCTTTCATCTCTTTGCCAGAGAAAGAGACACTGATGCTTGTTTGGAAACAACACCGGGATTCCATTTGACTTGCCCCAAAATGCGAACAAACTGGCAAGTAAAGTGCATGTTCGCGGTCCGGTTTTCGGGTTTAGTTTGTTCAGGATCCGACACGTGGGAAAGGGTAATTAGTTTTCTTTTTTGAGTTTTATTCCAGAGTGTTATGTTCATCGATCTGTTGTCTTGGGAATTCCTGCTGTTTTCGACGTTTACCATCATTTTGGTTGCGTCTTCGACGGGAGTTGTGCGGGCGACGGGCTTTCTGAGCGCCAATATCGCGTTCGTTTTTGCGCTTCTTGGTCCAATCGGTTTGGCGTCAACCTTGTTCTTTTCCGGGTTAGGGTGGGTGCTGACCCGGGTGCATCTGACGGCGTCCAGATGGGCGGCAATTCTGTCGGCAACCCTGCTGATCCTCGTTTTCATATACATGCTGGATTACGAGTTTCTGGGATTGTTCCTGCCTGACGCAGCGCGCCTATCATTCCTGCAGACAGTCGGCCTGAGCTTTCTACTGTTTCGTATCTTGCATGTCATGATTGATGCCCGGTCGGGTGTCATCGACCGCATAGATCCAGCCGTTTATCCGAACTATTTACTGGCATTTACCACATTCATGATGGGTCCAATCCAACGATATCAGGATTTTCGCGACCAATGGGCAGATCGTACCCAAGCCATCGAGATGACGTATGAAGCTCATCTTGATGCTGGGCTGAGAATTCTCTGGGGGCTTGTCAAAGTATACGTCATTGGAACATTCATCTTCCGTTTTGCGCTACAGCCCAATACCGATGTCCTTGCGTTGAGTTTGGGTGAATTCTGGCTTCAATTGGTAGCCTTCTACTTTTTTCTTTATATGAATTTTTCCGGCTACTGCGACGTCGTGATCGGTATCGGCAGTCTGATGGGCATTCGGCCACCCGAGAATTTCAACAACCCGTATTTTGCCCAGAACATCGCTGATTTCTGGCTCCGCCAGCACAGATCTCTCACACTGTGGTTAACCGACTACGTCTTTAACCCGGTGTATAAAAAAGCCCTCAGTTCCAGTTCATTCGCCAGTTTGCCGCTGGCTGCCGGGATTATTGCGGCCATGCTGACCATGCTTGTTTCTGGCCTTTGGCACGGCACCACAATCGGGTTTTTGATCTTTGGTCTCGTGCATGGGACGTGGCTCGCCATCTATCGGATATGGGATCATGTTCTGACGGTGCGTTTCGGTAAAAAACGGCTGCGAAAAATTAGGGCAAGCTGGCCCGGACGGATCGTCGGAATAGCGATTACATTTCACGCGGCCGCTTTTGCTTTCCTGTTCTTCCAGTTGGACACGCCAAGCGTGGTTGCGCTTTTGAAAGGTCTTATGTGATGTGGTTGACCCTTTTTCCCAACCGGTCTTTTCGGATGACCATGAAGGTTCTCGTCGCAGCCGGGCTTGTTGGTATTCTTTTTGTTTTCTCCGCGACGGAGGTCGACTTTGTCTACACGGGTTTCTAGGAAACTGCGCCTTTCGCTCGCGGCCCTTGGGACAATTGGGGTCGTCGTTGTGTTGGTCTTTTCGGCACTGACATGGCTGGCCATCAGCGCCGAGCGCAGTTTTTTCATGCTCCCGTATAAACAGGAAAGCTGGTACCGCTTTCTTCTGCCATCCCAATTTGTGGTTCAGGATAAACCCGTCATCATGTTGGCTGGCCCCTCTACAGTACGCGAGAACCTGCGATGGGAGCAGATGCAGGAGGCGTTTCCCGATTATCACATCTATCAGGGGGGGATCAGCGTGGGCACGATTGAAGATGTTACAATCTCGCTGAAACTGATCGAGGCAGCATATGGTGAAGACGCGTTGCCGGATTATGTCGTCCTTGGCCTCGGGCCCCGTTTCCTTGCCAACCTGCCGCCCGAACGGCCCTTTAAAACAATCGTTAATACCTACAGCCCCTGGTCGGTGACAACTGGTCCAAACGGGGTTGAGCTGCACAAAAAATCGCTATTTGGCGCTGCGCTGGCTAAAATCCGCTTCGTTGGCAAGCAGCCCGAGCGTTTCAGATCTGCATTGCGTGCCTGGGCGGCATATTGGGGTCGCTCGATCGAAGAATGGCCGCCCGGCGAAGCCTTTTTGCGCAAAGCCGGATTTCTGAACATGTGGACATCGCAAGTCGAAAGACAGCGCAGGCTCGTTTCGCCGTACAAGTTTTCCAGAAGCGCCGGCCTGAGTGAAGAGGATCTTGCTGTCTATATGTCCGGCAGTTGGTGGGAGTCTGTTTTCGACTGGGATGTGCGCAAGAACGGTGATGCTGCAGCTGTGCGTCTACGTCAGCTTCTGGATTTTCTCAACGAACACGGAATAGGCGTGGCGGTCGTCAATATGCCGGAGCGGTCATACTCCCGCTCCCGTTTTGCTTTCGAGTATGAAGACTATCTCGGTGCGATCCGCGACGGCATTGGGACAGCACCGTTTCTCGATCTGAGTACTTTCTCGCACGATGATGAGTTCCACGACGCCGAACATACCATACCGGAAGGGTCACGACGTCTGACGAACCGCGTAATAGTTTGGGTGCAATCGTTACTGACATGACATATGTTAGTAAGTGAATAAGATACCGATGCTACTGTGATTGATGATATTAGTTGAACAAGTACCCTGATTTTTGGGGGTGAGTAAGTGGTTTTTAATGTTAAGGCCGGGCGTGAGTCCCTCGGCACGGATGTTTCCAATGATACAGCGCGGATCCAGGTTCTGGGTGCTCTTCGTGCAACCGAATCCATTCAGGATTACCTCTCTTTCTGCCGCAAATGGCGCAAGATCGAGCGGGCTGCCGTTGACGACGAGCGCGACGTATTGCGCGTTGCGCTTCTCAGCGGCGCGACGACGGATTTTCTTGAACTTCCTCTTCGTGCAGAGCTTGACAGTTTTGGTCTTCGCGCCCGCATTCACCGCCCGGATTTCAACACTCATGTCGCCGAACTTCTGGATCCTGCAAGCGCCACTGCCGGGTTTTCTCCGCAGATTGCAGTTCTTCTGCTTGGGCTGTCCGACATCAGGGAATGGCCTACTGTGGGCGACACAGAGGCAGACGTGGCGACGCTGGCCGACCGGTTTGCCGATCTGTGGCTGAACAACATCTGTGCAACGTTCAACAGGGAAACTGGCGCTGAAATCATACTCGGCAACCTGCATCTGCCCCCGACATCCTCGAGCGGTCATCTTAGCCGCCGCCTGCCTTGGGATCGAACTAACTTCGTGCGTCGGATCAATCAGCTTTTGGCGGAACGTGCGCCGAAATTTGTTCATACACTGGACGTAGAGCTTCTCTCGGCCCAATACGGGGTCCAACAATGGTTTGACCCCCGCTTTTGGTACCACGCCAAACAACCTGTCTCATTCGATTGCATGATCCCGCTTGTGCGCGACATGGCTGGGATTATCGCGGCCATCTACGGCAAGACTTCGAAATGTATCGTGCTGGATCTGGATAATACCCTGTGGGGCGGAATTGTCGGTGACGATGGGGTGAATGGCATCAAGATTGGCCAGGGCAGCGCTGAAGGCGAGGCATTCCTGGCCTTTCAGAACTATCTGTTGGAATTGAAATCACGTGGCATTCTGCTTGCCGTGGCCTCAAAAAACGAAGATGCCAACGCGCGCGCGCCATTCGATACGCTGGATGACATGGCGTTGAAATTCGCCGATTTCGTGTCGTTCAAGGCAAACTGGGGACCCAAGCCCGATAGTATCGCAGCCATCGCAAAGGAACTGAACATCGGGCTCGACGCGATCATATTTGTCGATGACAACCCGGCGGAGCGTGCTTTGGTACGGCAGAGCTTACCGGAAGTGCGTGTTCTGGAAGTGGGCGACGATCCTTCGGAATACCCATATCTTCTAAGCAGGTCCGGCTGGCTTGAGACAATCGAGA
The DNA here is from genome assembly GCF_056537925.1 of Ruegeria sp. BI7. Classification (NCBI taxonomy): domain Bacteria; kingdom Pseudomonadati; phylum Pseudomonadota; class Alphaproteobacteria; order Rhodobacterales; family Roseobacteraceae; genus Ruegeria; species Ruegeria sp. BI7. The sequence continues at coordinate 18,541 of NZ_JBQFSK010000013.1, read as the reverse complement.
TTACCAGTGAGGACCGCAAGAAATCCGAACAATACGCAGCCAATCGATCGCGTACCGAGCTTGCGGAAAGCGCAGTAGACTATGACAGCTATCTGCGCTCGTTGAATCAGAAAGCGGTGATCCGCCCGTTCGAGCCAGAGCATTTCGACCGGATTACGCAGCTTATCAACAAAACCAACCAGTTTAACCTGACCACTCAGCGGATGACGCAATCCGAGGTAGAGGCGCTGGCAGCCAGTAACAGCACGGTTACGGCTTATATGAGGTTGAAGGACAGCTTTGGTGACAACGGGCTCATCAGCGTAGCTGCAGGATCGGTCGAAGGTGACACGCTTACACTCGACCTTTGGTTAATGAGTTGCCGCGTTTTCAAAAGGGGTGCCGAGTTTGCTATGGCGAATTATCTTTTGCAGGAAGCTGCACGCAGGGGGGTTTCAAATATCAGGGGTATCTATCGGCCAACGGCTAAGAACCGCCTGGTCGAAAACCTCTATGCCGACCTCAAGTTTGAAAAGGACGGTCCTGCGGAAGATAATGGTACAAATTGGAGCCGAACACTTACAGGGTTCGAACCGTTTCCAGTCAGCATCGAAATAGTGGAGGATTTTGCGTGACCGAAAGTGAGGTATGGCAGCGTTTAACATCGGTCTTTCAGGGTGTCTTCGAGGATGACGAGATCACGTTGAGCCCTGAGACCACGGCTGAAGCGATCGAGGATTGGGATTCCCTGACGAATATCCAGTTGCTGATCGCCATCGAGAAAGCTTTTCCTGGGCTTCAGTTCAGCACCGGTGAGGTTGCGAACCTCCAAAATGTGGGCGATCTGGTGTCGGCGATTACAAAGCGCGTTACAGCCTGACGCATCCGAAAAGGCGCGCGATACACTCGGGAACGGATGCCATTCCACCTGTCCTGCGTGATCAAACTGCGGGCTGATCTTTGGGTGCAACAGGGGGCTCTTCTCTTCGCATCCCCTTCATGACAGTCCGGTATTCAGTTGCTATGAACATGTTGTGTTAACACGAGTTTTGAGTACATGCAGATTGAAGATACCGCCTTACCGGGTGTTTTGATCCTGACGCCAAAACGGTTTGGCGATGCGCGCGGGTTCTTTTCCGAGACCTGGAACCGCAGAACGTTGAACGAGTTCGGGATCGCCCTGGAATTTGTACAGGACAATCACTCGGTATCTGCCAGTGTCGGCACCCTTCGTGGCTTGCATTTCCAGGCGCCACCCCATGCGCAGGACAAGCTTGTGCGCTGCGGGCAGGGTGCGTTGTTCGATGTGGTTGTCGATATCCGCAAGGGCTCACCCACATACGGGCAATGGACAGGCGTTGAACTGACGGCGGAGAACGGAAGGCAGCTTTTGGTGCCCAAAGGGTTTCTGCATGGCTTTGTCACGCGGTCGCCTCATACCGAGATTTGCTACAAATGCACCGATTATTACGCGCCTGACTGCGACAGAGCGGTGCACTGGGACAGTTGCGGCATCGATTGGGGGCTGACGGGTGATCCGGTCCTGTCCGATAAGGATGCGGTAGCCCCCGCTCTGGCCGAATTCGACAGCCCCTTTGTCTGGGAGGGTAAGCCATGAAGCTTTTGGTGACAGGTGGCGCTGGCTTTATCGGATCGGCCGTGGTGCGGCGGGCCATTGCGGACGGGCATCAGGTGGTCAATCTGGATGCGCTGACTTATGCGGCGTGCCTCGACAATGTGGCCCAGGTGGAAAATGACCCGAATTACACCTTTTTAGAGGCTGATATCCGGGATCGATTTGCCATGGACCGGGCGCTGGCAGAATATGCCCCGGACGCGATCATGCATTTGGCGGCAGAAAGCCATGTGGATCGCTCGATCGACGGGCCCGGTGCCTTTATCGAAACCAACGTGACCGGGACTTGCAATCTGTTGGAAGCAGCCAGAGCGTATTGGGACGGGCAGGGCCGCCCGCAGAGCTTTCGGTTCCACCATATCTCGACCGATGAGGTCTATGGCTCGCTTGGGCCAACCGGTCAGTTCACCGAAGAGACCCCTTATGATCCCCGTTCGCCCTATTCGGCCAGTAAGGCAGCCAGTGACCATCTGGTGCGGGCGTGGTTTGAAACCTATGGGTTGCCGGTGGTGTTGACGAATTGCTCGAACAATTACGGGCCGTATCATTTCCCGGAAAAGCTAATTCCAGTCACAATCTTGAACGCTTTGGCGGGCAATCCACTGCCGGTTTATGGCGATGGGTCCAATGTTAGAGACTGGTTATACGTCGAAGACCACGCCGAGGCACTGCTTTTGGTGGTTCAGAAAGGTCAGATCGGGCGCAGCTATAACATTGGTGGTGAAAACGAGTGCACCAACCTGCAACTGGTGCAGATGCTGTGCGGTATTCTGGATCGTCTGCGCCCTAGGGCCACGCCCTATGCCGACCTGATCACCTTTGTCGCTGATCGTCCGGGTCATGATGCGCGTTATGCAATCGACCCGACCCGTATTCGACAGGAACTGGGCTGGCGACCCTCTGTCAGTGTCGAAGAAGGCTTGGAGCGGACCGTTCAGTGGTATCTGGACAATGAAAGCTGGTGGCGCGCGCTGCAGAACCGCGACGGCGTTGGCAAGCGATTGGGTATGAAAGCATGACCATCCTTGTCTTTGGCCGAACCGGGCAGGTGGCGCGGGAACTGGCGGCGTATGCGGGTGTGACATGCCTCGACCGTTCTGAGGTTGATCTGGAACAGCCCGCCTCCTGTGCAGCGGCAATCCGCGCGGCGGCTCCACAGGCGGTGATCAACGCGGCGGCCTATACGGCCGTTGACCGGGCCGAGGAAGAAGAAGTGCTCGCAACCGTCATCAACGCAGATGCGCCCGCTGCGATGGCGCAGGAATGTGCCGCGTTGGACGTCCCTTTCGTCTCTATTTCGACGGATTACGTGTTTGATGGATCAGGTGATGCCCCCTGGGTCCCCACGGATCCGACCGGGCCGCTGGGGGCGTATGGGCGCTCGAAATTAGCAGGGGAGCAGGGGATCACCCAGGCCGGAGGGGTCTATGGCATCCTGCGCACCTCCTGGGTGGTGTCGGCTCATGGCAATAACTTCGTTAAAACGATGCGGCGGCTGGGGGGCGAGCGGGACCAGCTATCTATCGTGGCCGACCAGATCGGCGGTCCGACGCCCGCGCGGGACATCGCCGCAGCGTGCCTGTCTATGGCGCAGCAACTGACCGATGATGCGGGCAAGGCAGGTATCTACCATTTTGCGGGTGCACCGGATGTCAGCTGGGCCGGGTTTGCCCGGGCAATTTTTACTGAATTAGAGACTAATTGTGATGTAACGGACATTCCTTCCAGCGATTATCCCACCCCTGCTACACGCCCATTGAATTCCCGCCTTGATTGTTCCTCACTGGAAACAACTTTTGGCATTACACGTCCTGATTGGAGGCACGGCTTAAGTGATATTCTGAAAGAGTTGGAAAGCGCAACATGACGACACGCAAAGGCATCATACTTGCGGGGGGATCAGGCACCCGGCTGTATCCGATCACGATGGCTGTGTCGAAACAGCTGTTGCCGCTCTATGATAAGCCGATGATCTATTACCCGTTGTCGGTGCTGATGCTGGCCGGTATTCGGGACATCTGCGTGATCACCACGCCGCAGGACCAGGATCAGTTCAAGCGCACGCTGGGAGACGGCAGCCAATGGGGGGTACACCTGACCTATGTGGTGCAGCCCAGCCCTGACGGTCTGGCTCAGGCCTTTATCCTTGCCGAAGAGTTTCTGGCCGGCGCACCTTCGGCGTTGGTTCTGGGGGACAACATCTTTTTTGGCCACGGCTTGCCCAAATTGCTGGCCGCGGCGGATGGGCATGCCGAGGGTGGGACTGTGTTCGGCTATCACGTGGCCGACCCTCAGCGCTATGGCGTGGTTGCTTTTGACTCGGATGGACGTGCGCGCGAGATTATCGAGAAGCCTTCGGTCCCTCCGTCGAATTATGCTGTTACCGGCCTTTACTTTCTGGATGGCTCGGCACCACAACGCGCCCGACAGGTCAAACCCTCGCAGCGGGGTGAGTTGGAGATCACCGACTTGCTGCAGATGTACCTGGAAAAAGGCCAACTTAGGGTCGAAACCATGGGGCGGGGGTATGCCTGGCTGGATACCGGCACACATGCCAGCCTGCTGGATGCAGGCAATTTCGTGCGCACGCTGGAAGAACGTCAGGGACTGCAGACGGGTTGTCCGGAAGAGATCGCCTGGCAGTTGGGGTGGATCAGTGACGAACAGTTGCGCCAGCGAGCGGAGATGTTCGCCAAGAACGAGTATGGCGCTTATCTGGATGGTCTGTTGAAGTAGTTGGTCTGCTTTGAAAATTGGTCGGCGTGCGAGGTTGGGGTTTTGTTTGGTGCTTGAAGAGATGCGAGTGTGATCGGAGAAACTGAAATGAACCCGCCATCCCCCGCGATTGGCCGCAATGATCTGGCAATTCTTCTGTTTATCCTGCTTCTTGCGGCGGTGCTGAGGGCTGTCGGGCTGAACACACCGCTTTGGTATGATGAAATCTGGACCGTGGACACGCATGTTCGTCTGCCCTGGGGCGAGATGATGCGCGAATACTCGATGAACCATCATTATTTCTTCAGCATGAAGGCAAAGCTGTTTTCTCAGATTTTAGGTGAGGAAGCCTGGGCGTACCGTTTCCCAGCCGTGTTGTTCGGCGTCGGAACCGTCGCGACTATCTGGTGGCTGGCCAAGGAGGTCGCCGACACTAGGATTGCACATATATCCGCTCTGCTTGTGGCCCTGTCCTATCATCAAGTCTGGTTCTCACAGAATGCGCGCGGATATACTGAGCTTGCTTTCTGGAGTATGCTTGGCCTCATTCTTTTTCTGCGGGGAGTGCGCCATCCGACGATGGGAATCTGGCTCGCCTTCGGGCTGACCGCAGCTGCCGCTGTTTTCACGCATTTGACCGGCGCATTTTTCTTTGTCGCCCTGGGACTTGTCTGGCTTATTTCTCTGGCGACCGGGTTCGGCCGGGATACCCTGACCCGCGAGTGGGTGCTGCGGCCACTGATCGGTGTTGCCATCGCGTTGGTTTTGATCCTTTTGGCGTATCTGCCGATTTTGCCCAGTATCCTGGAAACCATGGGCGAGGTTTCAGCGACTTCCGCTGTCGACAAGATGCAAGTTTACCAAAACCCGATCTGGACCATGGTCGAGGGCCTGCGCACCGCAATCGGAAACACCGGCTCACCGTCACTGATTGTCGCCTTCGTTGGGCTGGTAACCATTGCCTTTGGCGTAATGGGGACGCATTCGGCGCAGCCACTTTTTTTTGTCGCCATCGCCATGCATATCGTCGTGACACTGGGCATTCTCATGTCACTCGAAATGCGGATCTGGCCGAGGTTTTTCTTTGTCGATATCGGTCCGGTCATCGTGCTGGTCGTTGTCGGCTGCCGATATGGTGCCGACCTGGTGGTCCGGCTGCTCAGGCGGCCTCAACTCGGGCGGGTGCTGTTCGCCTTGGGTGTCTTGGCAATGATTGTCATGTCCCTGTTTCTGGTGCAGCGCAACTACGATGCTCCAAAGCAGGATTTGGCCGGAGCCTTCGATTTTGTTGAAGGGATGCGCGGGCCGTCAGAGCGGGTTTATGCCATCAACCCGGGTGGCCCGGTCTTCGAAAGCCACTTTGGCGCGGATTGGATTACCATCGGTGATGCAGATGGTTATTCCGAGGCAATGGCACAGCCAGGGCCCGTGGCGCTGGTCGTTTTGTTCCCGAACCGAATGTTTCGTGTCATTCCAAGGCTGGGGGCGGATGTTGAGGAACAATTGGAGCTTGTACGGACCTTCGCCGGAACGCTTGGGGATGGGCAAGTTCTAGTCTATCGGCGCAAGTGACGTGCAGTGGATAATTTGTTTTCAATTTATGGACAATAAATATAAAAATAAATGATTGTTCTGGCGGTGGTCTTCTGCCGGACATTTTCCAAAAGACTACTTGTCCTGCGTCAGGCCCAGGCTGCTTTCCACGATATACAGCGGGCGTTTTCGCGACTCCTCATAGAGACGCCCCAGATATTCCCCGATCACACCCAATACGATCAGTTGCAGGCCGCCGATCAGCAAGACCGCGACCATCAGCGAGGCATAGCCAGGGACATCAATGCCGTAAATCAATGTCCTGAGGGTCAGAAAGATGCCGTAAAAGATCGCTCCGATGGCGGTGAGCATTCCGATATAGCCAGCGATCCGCAGCGGAACCGTGCTGAACCCTGTGATCCCGTCCAGCGCGAAGTTCCAGAGCCGCCAGTAATTGAACTTGGTTTTTCCGGCAATGCGCTCGGGTCGATCATAAAAGACTTCGGCATGCCGGAAACCAACCCAGGCAAAAAGTCCTTTCATAAAGCGATTATGTTCCCGCAACCGAACGACCGCCCCAACGACGCGCCTGTCCATAAGGCGGAAATCTCCGGTGTTGGCGGGGATGCTTACTCCGGATAGCATATTGATAAATTTATAAAATTTTTCTGCAGACCAGCGTTTCAGGACAGTGTCGGTATCACGACTTCGACGGACACCATAAACCACGTCATATCCTTCGCGCCATTTTTCAAGAAAGGCTGCAATCAGCTCGGGCGGATCCTGCAGGTCAGCGTCAATCGGAATGACAGCAGCCCCTGAGGTGGCATCCAGCCCGGCCGTTAGCGCGATCTCTTTTCCGAAATTACGAGAGAAATTCAGCACTTTGATCCGACTGTCGCGGTCATGCGCTTCAGTCAGCATTCTGGCTGTCTCGTCTGTGCTGCCGTCATTGACGCAGATAATCTCGTAGCTCTCGCCAATTTTTTCCATGACCTCCCCGAGGCGCTTGAACAAGTCGGGCAGGGCGCCTTCTTCGTTAAACATAGGAATGACGACACTCAACGTCGGGTCGGCGGCTGTGGCCGTTTGTGACCGGGATGTGGATATATTCATATTCAGCGGCGCCCTGGCAAATGTCCTGTTTCGTAACGCTGATAATAAATGACCATGGTTTGGCGGCAGGTTCAAAGAATTCGAAGAAGAGCCTGAGTGTTTTTTGTCTTTCAGTGATATCCTCCGCTCAACCGGTTCCGGTGCGATCCCGCCCGGAATCTGGGAAAATTGAGGCTCAGTTCTGGTCGAGCAGGGAGAAACAAATCGGTGCGCAGCAATGTCTGGATCGGGCTCATTGCGCTGGCGGCCTTGGCTGTCAGCCTGTTGGTCTTCGCGGTGATTGGCACGCCGGTGGGGCATTCCTACGGCTTCAACATGAGCTGGACGGTGGCTTTTGCAGACGCGCTGAGCGGCGGCACGCTTTACCCCCGGTTTCTGCCAGCCCTTTGGGATGGGGTCGGGGGACTCGACTTCTTCTTTTACGCACCGCTTCCGTTTTATGTCGCCGCTGGCCCGGCACAGTGGCTCTGCCCGGATTGCAGCCCGCAGGTGCTGTTTGGGTTGTCTGGCGGTTTCCTGTGTTGGTTGTCAGGTGTGACGTTCTGGATTTTTGGCCGGCAGTTTCTGCCCCCAAAACCTGCATTGGTGGCGGCCTTCGTGTGGGCGCTGGCCCCCTATCATGTGGGCATTGACTGGATGGTCCGTCAGGCGGCGGGTGAGTTTGCGGCCTATGTTTTCGTGCCCCTTGTCGCGCATGGGGTGCTTGTGGCCCTGCGTGACCACCGCCCGGTCTGGTCCTTGCCGGTTGGGCTTGCAGGGCTTGGTCTCAGCCATCTTCCGACCCTGCTTCTAGTCGTGCACGTTATGGCCGTTATCGTGGCCGCGTGGGTTTTGATCCATCGCACCCGCTTTGTGCGGTCCCTTGTCCTGCTGGCGGTCATGGGGTTGGTGGGGGTCGCCCTGTCCGCATTCTATTGGTTGCCAGCCATAATATTGCTTGGGGATGTGTCGCCCGAAGGTCTTTATACAAAAGAGCTCATTCCAGAAAGCTGGTACCTGATCGGGGCGGATGTCCTGCCCGACAACATGTACAAGGTCGCCCTTTTGATATGCCAGTTGACCGCCGCCGCCGTGGCCGGGTTGGCCGTCGTGATAACGCAGGGCGACACCAGAAGAAACCTGATCATCTGGGCGTTGGTGCCTGCAATTTTTGTCCTCCTGCTCAACAGTTCGGTCTCGCGTGTTCTGTGGGAGAACTGGATTATCGCTAAGGTCCAGTTCCCCTACCGGCTGACGGTGATTTCCGATCTGGCGCTTGCCCTTTCGATTGGCGCGCTCAGCACGGCCTTCGCCTTGGACCGCCGTTCGCGCCGAATTGCGTGGGTCGGTATTGGGGGGCTGGTGATCTCGTTCCTTGTTGTGGGGATGCTGCTGCCGGACCGCATTACCAAAGGCATTGCGGCGCGCGAGCAACCGGTCGCGATGATTGGCGCGCCGGAATATCTGCCACCTCCGGTGTTTGACCCGCTTGCCGAAGACGTCAAAGCCGAAGGGCAGCCGATCTGGCGATTGTCGCGGCATATGCTGGAGCTTGCGGCAGAAATCGAAGCGCCAGAATCCGGTTTCATCCAGCCTGTGCAGGAGGTGCCGCGTCAGTGGATCATTCGCGTCGAAGGCTCTGGCCAACCGGAAACGCGGCTACGCGTTGCGCTGATGTATTGGTCACATCTGGAGGCCGAGGCCACAGACGGAACCCCGCTAATACTCTCCCCCGACCCGGAAACCGGCTTTGTCACATTCGCCCCGACAGACGCGGATGTCAGGATCACCCTTCCACGGCACTGGAGCGAATGGGTCGGCGCGCTTCTGGCCGGGTTCGGCCTGATCTTGGCGGTCTTTATTCTATACCGGGCGCGCAGGGCCGAGCCGGACCTAACCCGGCTTGCGGAATACCCAGAGGGTTGAGATCACATAGTTGACGGCAAAGGACGCGCCAATCGCCACCAACAGGATGAACCAGAAGGGCAGGGTGGTGACATAGCCCAACCCCGCGACCACGGCGAGCCGTACGACCAGTGAGGATATCACTGCCATAAAGTACTTCACGTATCCCCGGACAGAGATCGTGCTTTGGCTGGTATGTTCATAGCTGAAGATATTGTGGCCGCAGTAATTGATGACCGAGCCGAGGACAAAGCCGCAGGTCGATGCAAGGACAGGTGGCGCAAGCAGAACCACAGCCAGCAGCAGCGCCAGCAGGTAATCCGCGATGGTGCCCAGGGCGCTGATGCCTAGGAACCTGAAAAACAGGCCTTTGTCTTTGAGGTCCGAGCTCATGACAGGGTTGCGAGATGCAGACTAAGGGCAGGACAAAGCAAACTTGGATGCCACTGGTTCTGTTGGTCGGTTAAAGGTGATCGTTTCAATTTGAGGCCTCTCAAAGCCGCATCTAGCGACGTGTCGGGTAATTTTTAACGAGCGTGGAACCGGCCTTTAGGCGATCCACCTCACTGCCTGGGCGTACCCCGTATTCATGAAAGCCATTGGCGGCACCGGTCGCATAGTAAATGAACTCCCGGTCATAGTAGCCGGGTTTCGAGGGGGACTGGTCCTGAACGATGACGTTGTTGAGAACCGCCCAATCCTGTTGATTTTGATAGCCCTTGATCTCGCCGACGACGTTTTGCTCGATCACAACATAGGTCGATGCAGATACATTTATGCGTGGAATCGTGACCTTGCCGTCATTCGGCTGGCGTACCCGGATGATCGAGTTTTTGCGGATAGAAAGATTATCTGCCCCATGGATCGAAATGCCGTGCAGGTGCGCATTGTAGATCACATTGTTTTCAATCAGGACATTCTTGTGACGCAAAAGGGGGTCATTCGTATTCTTCCCGCTTTTACCCATGAAAATCGTCTGGGTATAATCGCCAGCCCCGATGTCAAAGATATTGTCCCGGATCACGATATTGGAACTGCCACGATTTGTGCTCCGTATCAACTGGATCATATCCCGGTGGTCGCGGCTGGTACTGGCGCGGAAGTTGTGCAGCCTGTTCAGTTCGATCACCAGATCATCCATGCCGCTGAAGATCATTCCATCGGCCCGGATGTCATAGAACTGGTTTCGGCGGATTGTCAGATATGTGCTATGGACGCCGGTCAGCGCTTTCCACCATTTTCGAAATACGCTGTTCGAGATGGTGACTTTGGAACTGTCCCTGATCAGCAGACCCCGACCATGGCCAATGCCCGCGTTGTAATCGCCATCGAACACAGAATTGCTGATGGTGATTTTGTGGCTGTTGCGGATGCTGAAGTAATTGGTTCGGTTTTTGTCGCCGGACTTGTAGGAATAGTCAAACAGCAGCCCATCCAGCGTGAGATTTCCGGCACCATTCAGGCGCAGTTCTGTGAAACAAGCTGGCGAACCTGGGTCTGCGGATCGGATCGCGATAGGGGATTTGAAGGCTTTCCGGATGTGCAAAGCGCCATAATCACCCCCGGCCAATACTATGGTTTCTCCGCCGCTGGCATTGCTGAGGGCTTCCGAGAGCCCCTTGGCGTTTTGAATGATTTGACCGTTTAGGGTTTCTGATGCGGTTTTCCCCCCGCTGCAGGCCGATGCTGCAAGCGACGGTTTTGCCGGTACCATTAGCAGAAGAATGGAGCAAAACAGAATGCCAACAGAGATGTATGTGCTTCGCATTGTCGGCGGCTCTTCATAACATTGGTGGCAGAAAAAACATTACGGACATGTAAAAGCCTTGTCTACGATGGCCCCCTCACCAGAAAGGGAGCCCTTCTTAAAAACAATAAAACGACCTGCCGGCGACGAAACCATCAAGCCCAACAGAGCGCGCGAATTTGTACAGATCACTCGTCTTGTTAATGAAGCCAGAGCGCTTGAAGTTCAGCGACGTGTTGCACAGGACGCCGACGCCGCTGGTCGCTTTGAACTCGGTCAGCAAATCATGCAGCATTGCATTCTGGTCTTTAGTTACGGTTTGCACCCTCGCTGACCCGTCCACATGGTTTACGGCCTTAAGCCTAGGGTCGGTGACTTGCTGAAAATGAAGCATATGCGGCGACGGTCCCGACCAATCGAAGTGTTTTGACACGTCTTCTTCTAGGCAGACCGGTGAAACCGGTGCTAGACCCGCACGCCCTTTGATCTTGTTCACCCGGTCGCGTGTTTCGGTAGAAAACGGCGCCGCAAGGATCGAGCGGTTACCAAGCGCCCGCGGGCCGATTTCACAGTTCCCCATGACCCATCCGATAACCATTCCATCATACAGCGCGGCTGCCACCTCACTCAGGTTTAACTCACTGCTGGTGACGCCCTCCATATCAATCCGGTCGTCATTGAAAGGCTGGCCGGCATACACTGTCCAATCCAACTTGGCCCGCCCGGTAAAGTGGCGCATGGCATCGACCGCCGTGCCGATTGCACAGCCTGAATCATTGGTGCACGGGGGGATGAAGACATCGCGGAACAGACCGCTGTCCCGCCAGCGCGTGTTCCAGCGATAGTTCAACCCGCATTCCCCGGAAATCAGCAGGGGGTAGTGCTTGGTAAGATTGGTCTTTGCGAAGTCATGGAACCGGGAAAAGACCGCATCGGAATATTTGGCTGCAAGGTTCTGAAACCTTGGGGATGTGACACCGACATTGTGGTAGGGCGAACCTCTGAACGTATCCTTGTGCAGGAAACCAGAGTCCGCACTGTTGTTTAAAAGCGCGTCAATCAAACCTTGTGCGTCGCCATCAATGGCGCGCGCGTCTCCATGTGCGCTGGCTGATTGCAGCTTGCTGGAAAAATCCTTTCCCAGAGTTTCACTCGTTCCCGAAAATGCGGGATCCGCAAGCGCATAGAGAAATGAAAACCGGCGTCCGGGGGCGGCCAGCACCCGCCCCTTGTGATGTATCATCAGATCGCGATCTATTTCATAGAAATCACCCAGCGCATCTTCCCAGACCAGAACATAACAAGGCTCGCCCTGCTCGAATGGCGACATCGCATAGGTAGCCCAGATGAGCGACCGTTCATGCGAAGAAGAATAATAATCCAGCCTCTTCCCGAAAAAGTTCTTTGTCCCGACAATGGCAGAGCTTTCGTCGATGCCGAAACTTCCGGCACCGGATATGGCAGTGTGGTTTTCGCCTCGTGTGGACCAGCCGCTAAGGGCAAGAACATCAGGCAACTCGTTGAACCATAGTCCAGCGTCGATCAGCGTATTCGGGTCGATTGGCGAATTTCGGGGAAGACTGTCTTTCTCTGCTTCATAGGAAAACATCAGGTGCTCTTTTGGCGCGTCGATTCCCGCGACCGACCCATCATGCCCGGATTTGAAGGAAAGAATTTTCATATCAGCACTCTAATCCAACCAGCCTTTCGTCGTCAGGTGATCAATGACCGTATGGGCGACGACCTGATGACCTTCTGGGGTCCAATGCGCATCGTCCAGAAAATAGACCAATGTCCCGTCAGCGGCGGCCTGCTGCAGCGCAGGCGTTAAATCCATATATTCTATGCCGTTCTCATCTGCCCATGTCTGAAGTTTGGCGGCCAGTTCCAAAGGCGCCCAGTCCTGCACAATACTGTCATCGGGAAAGGCCAGCAGGTCGCGATAGACATCTATTTTCATCGGAATGTGCGCGACCAGAAGCCTGCTGCCATTTTGCCGAACAAGGGCATCCCCCTGCAGCACGAGCTCCTTTAGATAGGGCAGGCGCGCCTCGACCCTTTCGGGGGGGGCATAGTCAAAATACATTGCCGTTTCCGGAGACCACGCTGCATCATGAAAATGGCCCGAGCGGGTCATTGCATAGTTTCCCCGCTGCAGGGTACGTGCTGCCAGCGAACTCCATGAGGCCAGACTGAAAGACAAATTGTTAAAGAACGACCTTTGGCTGAACCGGGCTGGTTCGGCAAGGTGTGCGTTCCGTAAAATAAACTCTTCATGGCTGATAGGAAAGTATGGCAGATCATTACCTTCAAAAAGAAACCAGACCACGACCTTGGGCGAGTAGTCATCCAGATGATGGAGCATCGCGCTCAGCCCGTGATAAAGCGAATAGTCGCTTTGGGCGATGCTTATGGCGGTATACTCGGAACCCTGCATGATCTGTTCGGTAACGGTCACGCCCTGATCGACTTTATACCCTTCGATAAAGCTATCACCGACAAGAAGCAGATCGGGGTCTGCAATGGACGTGCTGTTGCGAAAACCGTGCTGGTCATATTTGTAGTTCGCCTTGTACAGGCGGTTCGTACGAGCCCCCAGCGTTAACACTGAATCTCCCGGCCGGACGTCGCTGTATTGATCGTTTTCGGGGCGGTGAAAAAAACCGCCTGGTTCATAAATCCGATTGTGAGGCCCCAGAAGGCTAACCCCTTTGGGTATGAAAACCTGCCGGTAGTCGATGATGCCAGTCATGGCGGGAAGTTCGATCAACAAGGCGACAAACCCAAATGCCGCAACACTCAGGGCAATGTTCTGGGCAATATCCCGGCGCTGGTCACTCCGGGTTGTTAAAACATACCCCAGCAGCGCCGCCAGACTGAGTAGGATGTTGAGGTAAAAGCTTTGTGGCTGATACACCAAAAAGTAATTCTCGAAATGCTCAGTAGGCTGGCGCGTCGCAGCCCAGACATAAAGAACAAAACCAAGCAGGATCAAGCCGAGCCACAGACGCTGCCGCCCGAGTTTCAGAAAAAACAGCCCCACAGTTCCCAGCAGAATCTGAACCACGATGATCATGTAGGTGAACAGCTCTGATTCAATCTGCCCGTCAGACGCGACCAACGCCTGCACCGACCATTTGTTGAAGCCCACGCTTGCGGCCATCAGGAAAACCCCGAGCAGTTTTCGATAGTCGAATGTCGATCGTGCGAGCGTCATTTTAGTCTCATGTACCGAAGCCAGATGGGCAATATATTGCAAGCGTCAGGAACAACGCGACGAGAGAACTTGCGCTAGTCAAGCTCAAACGCTTCTTTGTAATCCTGTTTCAGCGCCTGATCCTGATCGGGTTTCTGCAGAACGCACCGGCCGATGACCAGCATGTCCAGATCCGTACCCATGAAGCAGCGGAACGCGTCTTCGGGGGTGCAGACGATCGGTTCCCCCCGAACGTTGAAGGACGTGTTGACCAAAACCGGGCAACCGGTGCGCTGTTTAAATTCGCTAATCAGCGCGTGGTACAGGGGGTTGGTTTCGGCATGCACGGTCTGAACCCGGGCAGAATAGTCGACATGGGTGACCGCCGGAATATCCGAGCGCACAACATTAAGCTTGTCGATACCAAAAAGCTGCATTTCTTCCGCGGTCATCGTGCGGCGCAATTTTTCCTGAACATCCGCAACCAGCAGCATGTAGGGGCTGTCATAGTCCAGCTGGAACCAATCGTTCACATCTTCGCGCAGGACTGAAGGAGCAAAGGGGCGAAAGCTTTCCCGGTATTTGACCTTGAGGTTCAGCGTTTTTTGCATCGAAGGGGAGCGGGGGTCGCCAATAATGGACCGGCCCCCAAGCGCGCGGGGCCCAAACTCCATCCGGCCCTGGAACCAGCCAAGCGCCTTGCCATCGACCAAAGCTGTTGCTGCCTCGGTGATCATGCCATCGGTTTCGAATGTCTCGAATTTTGCGCCAATCGTGGTCAGGCGTTGTTCAATGTCATCCTGTGCAAAGGCCGGTCCCAGATAAGAGCCTTGCATCTTGTCGGACGGGCTGCTGCTTTGACGCTCGTTTTTCAGTTCCGTGTGCCAGGCCGCCAATGCGGCCCCAACCGCACCTCCGGCATCCCCGGCGGCAGGCTGCACCCAGATATCCTTGAACGCGCCGTCCCGCAGGATGTGACCGTTGGCGACGCAATTCAGCGCCACACCACCGGCCATGCACAGATTGTCGATGCCATATTCCTGCGCGGCAGAGCGGGTCAGCCGCAGAACGATTTCTTCGGTGACGGCCTGTACCGAGGCCGCGATATCCATGTGGAACTGGGTCAGCGGGTCTTTTTCCGGTTGGCGTACAGGCTCACCAAACAGGTCCGCAAAACGCTGGTTCGTCATCGTCAGACCTACGGCATAGTTGAAATACTGCATGTCCAGCCTGAAGGACCCGTCCTCCTTCAGGTCAACCAGGTTCTCTAGAATGACATCCTTGAAGCGGGGGGTGCCATAGGGGGCCAACCCCATGACCTTGTATTCACCACTGTTGACCTTGAAGCCCGTGTAATACGTGAACGCGGAATAGAGCAGGCCGATCGAATGCGGAAAATGGATTTCCTTTTCAATCTTCAGGTCCTTGCCGCGCCCGATCGCCAATGTCGTCGTGGCCCATTCGCCGACACCATCCAGCGTTAAAACCACCGCCTCGTCAAAAGGAGAGGGAAAGAATGCACTGGCAGCGTGGCTGAAATGGTGCTCACTGAACATCAGCTTGTCCCCGGGCCGAAACTCGGGATCGTGTCGGCGCAGTTCCCGGCTAAGTAAGTCTTTCTGAAACAGCTTCTCGCGCAGCCAGACCGGCATGGCCATCCGAAAGGACTTCAGCCCGCGCGGAGCGTAGGAGACATATGTTTCCAAAAGGCGTTCGAACTTTAGGAATGGTTTGTCATAAAATGCGATGTGATCGACGTCGCCAAGTCCAAGGCCAGCTTCACCTAGAACATATTCGATCGCATGAAACGGATACCCCGCATCGTGCTTCTTGCGCGTAAAACGCTCTTCCTGCGCGGCGGCGACCAAAGTGCCATCAACTACAATGGCCGCAGCGCTATCGTGATAGAACGCAGAGATCCCCAGAATTGCAGTCACGACCTGGCCCTAGAACAGAGTATAGATGAACGGAGCGATAGCCGAACCCTGACTGAGCACAATCAGTCCGCCGAAAAGCACCATCATGACAAGGATCGGAAGCAACCAGAATTTCTTTCGAAACCTGAGAAATTGCCACATCTCTACCAGAAACGACATCTGATACTCCTAGAATTGATTTCTCATTGGGCCCACATTTTCCGCGCGCTCAATCCAATATGTGTTCGTGTCTTTATCCAGTTTTTGTCTCAAAAGGTCCTTTCCCAAGGCCCTCATGATCAGCCCGGTTGGTGTCACGGTCAGAAAATAGACCAAAGCCATAACGATGGGGGCCACAATCGCCCCCAGAAGCAGGCCGAACTTTGTCCACAGCCGGTTTGCTCCGGACAGCAGCGATGGGCGTAGCAGGGTTATCAGCACAAATGCGGCGGCGATAATGAGAGACCAATACCGCAGACCTCCGCTATGGATCAGCGGCCAGAGCCCAATGATTGTGAATACGAACGCAAAAACGAACCCAAAATTGCGGTTGCTGCCACCCTGGACTTCGTGCCGTGCCTCAATATCGATCATAATAAGATCATCTCATTCAGGTAACTCTAAGAACTCTTATACCGCCCTGTACAACCACTCAGGGAAACCAACTTTGTTAAATTATACACTCGTACCGTGGTGTTGTCGCAAATTTTTTCAGCAAATGAGCCTAATTCACGGACTTCAGATCGTAAGCGCCAGTTTTGCAATCTGTTTGAGTGGGCAGGCCTCGATTATTGTCGTAAACGCGGAAACAAAAGGGATGGGAATGTGAAACTGGCCAATTCTTGCGGTTCCTGAATTTGCTGATGGAACGATACAGGCAGTGCTACCCACTTCTCGGAAGTGACCGTATTTGGACATTTAGGCTGTGCCTTGTCAGTGATTGAAGGCTCACATCTGACGGTCTAGGGAGACAGAGGGTGTGTGTTCCGCCGACATGCGTCAATCCATCGAAAGCCCATATTCGCCTCAATGTGAGATCAATATGAGACTGAATTATGCATGTGGCCGTGCCTTCTGGCGAAGTTGACGTAGCGGCACTTAGCAACTCATTGCCGATGCTTAACGTGAATACGCGAGGACACGCCTGAATTGTGGCGATTTGGTGTCCATTGTTGCGATTAAGGAATCAATTCATCAAACCCTAGATTACCGCAACGGGAAGGGGAACAATTCCCGGTAACGAGTATCGAGTTCACTCGGAAATGAAGGCAATGGGGCATAATTGCCCCAATACAGGCAACCGTTTCCAAACATAGCCATATTTTGGCCTATCTGTCGCCCTTGTGCGGCTGTCCCCTCTGTCCTGGGTGTGCGGGATCTCTTGCGCTGCCACTCACAGCGCCTATGAAACAGAAGGTGAAATATGTCGACGACAATCACGGTAACCTCTGCGGCGGAGCTGAACCAAGCTTTGTCACAGGCGACAGGTGGGGAAACAATACTGCTTGCAGCAGGTGATTACGGTACGTTGAATACCGGTGCCAGCTACGCATCGACAGTAACGATCAAGTCGGCTGATGCGAATGCGCCGGCTACCATTTCGGCCATGAAGCTGAGCGGCGCGTCGAATATCGCGTTCGAAGAAATAAACTTCGATTATACTTTTGGTGGAGAGCCAAAAAGCTATAAGCCGTTCCAGATCCAGAACAGTTCGAACATCACTATCGATAACTCCACGTTCTCGGGGGACTGGGCCTCGGGCGTCTCGCCGACCGATGACGGTTACGGCTGGGGCATGGGCCTGCATGTCCGTGGCAGTTCAGACATTACCATTTCCAACAACGAGTTCTCTGACTGGCTCAAGGGAATGAATATTGGAACCAGCAGCAATGTGACGATTTCAGGCAACGATATGCATTCGATCCGGTCGGACGGGATGTATCTTGATGGCAACCAAGGCGTCCTGATTGAAGGCAACTATATCCACGACTTCGAGCGCTCACTGAACTCCGGGGACCATGGAGACTTCATCCAGTTTTCAAAACTGTTGGGCCCCAGCAGCGATATTATTATTCGCAATAACGTTATCGACATGGGCTCTGGCGACTATGCCCAGGCGATCTTTATGGGCAGCGGGAAAGCTGATCCCCATGATCCGTCCATGTTCTATACAAATGTGCTGATCGAAGACAACATGATCTACAATGGGCACACGCACGGGATTACCGTGTCCGGTGCCAAGGATCTGACGGTTTCGAACAACACGGTTGTGGCGGTACCTGGTTTGCTGACCGGCGGGGTGTCGGTGCCGAAGATCAACGTGACGACTACTTCGCAGAACGTCACAATTGAGCAGAACGTGGTTTCCGCCGTCACTGGTTACAGTGGGCAGTCGGATTGGAATGTAACCAGCAATGTATTTATTCAGAATACTGATCCGAACGCACCCGGTTATTATGATGACGTGTTCACGTACCACGCCACTGGTGCAAAAGACGGATACAACCAGTTTGGTGTCAAACCAGGCGGTGCCATTGATACGATGAATGCGGGCTCGGATTTGGCTCTGCAATTCCCGTTTTCTTACGACGCTTGGGTTGGGACAAGCGCAACTGGGGGGACCGGCTCTAACACCGGCGGGACAACCCTGCCCGACAGCGGGATAACCCTGCCCGACAGCGGGATAACCCAACCTGACAGTGGGAAAACCCAGCCTGACAGCGGGACCACCCAGCCTGACAGCGGGACCACCCAGCCCGACAGCGGGACCACCCAGCCTGACAGCGGGACCACCCAGCCTGACAGCGGGACCACCCAGC
>NZ_JBQFSK010000012.1:0-123792 GCF_056537925.1 Ruegeria sp. BI7 | reverse complement strand
ACAAGCCATCCATTGATCATAGGTGATTTCGTTGCGCGCCATGGCGATGGGAATATCGATTTCAACGCGATGCAACGGTCGTTCATCTTTACCAATGGCCGGATGCCCGACGTCGACCATAGCCAATTTGCCATCTAGCATGACCAACCCGTTTATCGAGTCTCCGATCGGTCCTCCCATCGTAAATTCACCAAGGGGTAAGACGATCATTTCAGGGCAAACATCGCATTCCTGAAACATCTCCAACGGAGCGACTTCGGTACTGTCCGAAAGGATGAAATCGGCATGTGCGGCCGTCGAGAGCGAGAACAGCGTGGCAAAGCACGCAAAACTTCTGAATATCAAAGCTTAAACCTAGCCTGTTAACCTAGTGTGACCCTAAGATTGTCCCCTTGTCACCCAACAATCCTAAAAGTTGCAACGGCTAATTTATACTTGGCGAAAATTTTTCGTCGATTGTGCATCGGTTCGACACCTGAAAATTGTCGACCGAACATTACAGTTTTGGATCACGTTTAAGCTCGTGCAAATCACTGTGACGATAGAAGTCGAAGCGAGAATACCAGAGTTCTACTTTATCTTTTTTCTCGCCAGAAAACGCTGGAGTGAGACGCAATTCAACTTGGAAACTGTCTGCCGCTAGACACAAGTTTGTGACCATCTTTGAACCGAAACCATTACCTCTCATTTTCCCTGCAACATGGATCACGTCCAATGTGACCCAGCCTTGGTGTTTTGCTGTTAACTTACAAAAAGCACTGGGTATTGGCGGCTCGCAAAGTGGAGTGGTCAGTTTACCTAACTCCACAAGATACTCCCCCCCGAATTTTCTGTTCAGGTGGTCAAGTAACGCTAAATTGCGTGTCACTAATTCTGGCACTTCACTTACAGTACTTTGCCCGCTTGAGCCGAGACTTAGCTGCTGGAGTCTCTAAGCTTCTGTATCGGCCACCGGAGTACCGAGCGCAGTCCAAAGCGTGTCCAGCGGCGATTACAGCGGCTCCTACGTCCTGCCCGTCGGCATAGCAAACCCCGACCCAACGGTCATGGGTGCGTTCGCCATTCAGGTCGCAGGAAATGGACTTGCCGCGCAGATAGTTGACCATCCAGCGCTTTGCGTCCTGTCCTGACCTGGTGCCGAGTTCGGGAGCATCCACGCCGTTCAGCCTAACGGGGGTGCCATCTACAACAATGGTGTCAGCGTCACGAACGTGAAGGGTTCCGGCTTGGGTGCTGGTGGTAAAAACAATGAGACTGACGAACAGAAGGTATTTCATAGAATGACGGATTCTCTGTGTGTAAGCTTGAATTGCCCCGACGACTATAAGGCTAGAACCTTTGCAGCAACCCGTTTGCACTAAACGAGTATTCCTCTTTTTTACCTATGATAACGTGGTCATGAATGAGGATACCCATCGTATCGCAAGCGTCCAGAACTCGCTGGGTCATATCGATATCGGACTTGCTGGGGGTTGGATCACCTGATGGGTGATTGTGAACCAAGATTAGCGAGCTAGCATTCAGTTCCAACGCACGTTTCACAATTTCCCGTGGATAAACCGGAACATGGTCAACGGTGCCCTTCGCCTGCTCCTCATCGGCAATCAGAACGTTCTTGCGATCCAGATACAAAACGCGGAACTGCTCTACCTCGCGGTGCGCCATTGCAGTTCGACAGTAGGTCACCAAAGCCTCCCAAGATGACACAACATCCCGCTTCATCACCTGAGCCTGGGCCATCCTGTGCCCGAAGGCTTCAACTACCTTCAAGTGGTAGTAGACCCAATCATTTGCGCCATCTACTTGGAGAATTCGGTGCTTGGATGCAGCAATGACACCGTTCAAGTCGCCAAACTCTGCCAGTAAGCGTTTCGCCAAGGGTTTAACATCGATCCTCGGGATTGCGTTGAATAATAACAGTTCCAGCAGCTCGTACTCGGGCATTGGCTCATGACCGCCCTTTAGGAACCGCTGCCGAAGGCGCTCACGGTGCCCCCAATAGTGCGGGCGTTTCGCCCCGTCATCACCTTTGACTAATCCGCCTCCTGCCGCGTTCTTTGGCGACAGGCGGTCACGGTGAACATAGCCGGGTGCATAGGCTGGCTCGCTGATTGCGTCCGGAGGTGGCGTACGTGCTTCCAGATCCTCAAGCCCCTGCATCGCGTCCTCTGAAAAGCCGTTCTGCCCGTTGTATTTGACCAACTTGCCGAACCTCTTTTTGTCCCGGCCAATTGCCTCTTTCAGTTGGTCCAATATCTGACTTTTCATAATTGCACCCATCGCGTTCCTCTGCCAAACGACAATGGCGATGTGTTGGTTAATAGACGGTAAACCCAAAATCACTCACTGAGGTCCTGAAGCGAAACCGTCAAACCGTCCATCACGTAGAAACGATTTTGATCCGAAGATGCAGTAACAGAAAAATCTACGAAACCCTCGTTTTGCGGGTCTCCGTCGAGTTCTCGCAGGTCTGCTTCAGCAAATCCTGAATCCAACGATGTGTCGCCAAACAATGCTAAGCGGTACACCATACTTTCCGGGAAAAGGGAAATCAGAACAGTATGACTGTCGCCAATGCTGTAGCTGCCCACTGGCGTATCAAACATGAGAATTTGACCATTATCGAAGACCACCCTGCCGAAGTATCTTCCTAAAACGCCGCTATCTATAATCATACCGCCAGTATCAAGAACCTTCCCCTGCCATCTGATGTAAATGGGAGCAGTGTCATCGCTAATCGGTGACGTCCTAAAAATGATGTGGTCGCCAGAAGTGTTCGTACCAGGGGGGCGCTCACGAATATTGAGGGAGAGGTCACCTTCAATTGCGTCAGCTACACCGACAAAGAAAAACTCATCTGATCCGACGCTAATGCTATCACCAACAGGAGGTCCGGGCGGGTTTGACAGCGGCGACTGACCCGGCGTTCCACTCTCGAAGTCTGCATGGAATATGTCGCTGCAGGCAGACAAAGCGAAAACAGGCCCAAGCAGTAAGGCAATAGCTGAAGCAATTTTCATGGGTAACTCCATTTACAATTTGGCTTGAAACGAATGCAGAAAACCTAACCCGTTTAACGGGTGACACCAAGAAATTCACAGATTTTAGTGGCTGCAATCTAGTCAGATGCCATCTTTTTTACCCCTCTTTGTTCCCTCCTTGTTCTTGCTTTGCTTGAGGTATTATGATACCCTTAATGCAGTGGAAACGGGGGCTGAAATGCAGGCAGCGAAGGACACAAAACAGGACATGCTGGCCAAGGCTGCGCGCGTGTCACTCGTCCGTGAATTCGGACAAGACAAGTTTGAAGAACTGGCTGGTGATGCCGCAGAGATGATCCGTAGCGGATTGGTTCAGTATTGGCGACTGAACGACACTATCGGCATTTTCTCCCTGAGCCACATTCCGAACGTGTGGCATGTGGAGGCGAACTTTTCGGGCGATGCCATCGAATGCCCCGATGAGGAACTGAAAGCCATCGTCAATGCGTTCTGGGACGAAGAAAAACCCGAGTACGTCACATCAGTAAACCCAGCACAAGCACAGATGCAGAAGCCATTGAAACGCAATACAGTTCGAAAAAGGAAAGGTCAGCAACTGTCATGTGCATAAGATGGGCCTTGGCGGATGGACTGTAAAGACCGCAGGGGGAGTTAACCCAGGATTTCCCAGCAATATCAAGGGCCGTTCCCGGAAAAGGTAGCACAATGACCGACCGCGAAAACGCAACAATCTGGATTGAAGAACTAAGCCCGCCCTATGTGCGGCTCGGCTTCACGCACTACCCGTGGCAGAACGCGCACCGGATTGCACAGCGGGCAAACAGGCTTGCGCGCAACTACGCCCGAGGCTGGCACTGCGCCTATTGCGGGGAACTCATGCCCGAGTGGAAACGGATCGATGCCAAGTATTGCAAGGAAGGTTGTCGCAAGATGGCAGCGCGAAAACGGCGCTATGGTTAGAGGGAGTAGTCAGTCTGGTGCGTTTCGCCGGAAAGCAAACTGCGCGCCTCGAGACAGGCTCTGCTCCCTCAAGAGGGGTGCCGGAAAGTCAACCCCGCTCGGCGTTTTTTGGTTTCGTTGGGTCAGAGAGGTCTTGTTCGACAATCGAAGCGCCGCATAAGATGCCCTATGGAGTTCGACAAGGAACGAGGCCATGAAATCGCGGCGTGCCGAAAGTGCGGAGGCACGGCTGATTGCATTAGCCTTTCTTTTCAAGACGACCCCGCAATAAAGAGCCTAGCCGGACCCTGGCTTGGCGGAGTTTTCGGTACTGCCATAGGGGAAATCAGCCGCTTCAGTTGCCGAGAATGTGGCCATATCTCGACAAGAAGGGTCTACATTGGCTCAGGAAAGAGCTGGGAGAAGTGGGATGACTGATAAGGGCGAAAATATTCTCCGCCGAGGGTGTAGCGAAGGAAGTTAGAGACGTCATCAGGGGCTTCAGTGTCAAAAAGGTCAGATGGCTGAAATCAGCGCGTTTGCGGCTTCGACAAACCCGGCTACGGCCACTGCACTGGCCAACAGTATGCAACAAACTTCCAATACGCTGAGCTTCATTTTGACCCCCATCAAAACGTCCTGCACGATGTAGAGTAATTCCTTTGCCTCGCATAGTGAGTGGGCATTTACGTTGCGGAAACCCGCTTTGTAGGTGGCGTGTATTTGCCTAGGCCAAGGTGGAGCGGAAGGCGCACAGCTTTCGTTTCTGCCTTTGATGCTTGACCTGTAGCCGTGCTGCATCACTGGGCGCTCAACCCCGAAATCAAAACAGAATGAATATGACTATAAACCAAGCAGCAGTTTTCGCACTGTTTCTAGGGTATCCGCGCGAAGTTACCAACTGGTGCTGAAACAGAGCTATCCAAGATTGTGAATGGTTGCGGGGACTGGATGTTCTACGGCCATGCGGACCCTACTGGACAATCGATTGTAAGCTGGTGGCTGATAGACCTGAGAGCGTTCAGGGCGGCTTTGATACGGCACAAGACGACAGGTGCGCATCTGCATATGGGCGACAAACGGAATCCTGACGGCACGTGCTTTAAGTGGTTTGATATTCGGTCGCTTCCGAAGGAACCGCCGTTGGTGGTGGCGCAAGGCTCCAGCTAAGTTTGACTCCTCACAAAATACAGAAACCAATCATTGCCGTCCTAGAAATGTCCATTTCTGCACGTAAACTATTGCCACAGAAAGCGTACAGACTGTTGAGTTATTTAATGAGAATTTTGCGAAATTTGGTTGCAATTATTGCTCTTTCAGGAATGATTTTTCCTTCAATTGCACGTTCGCAAGACTTTGAGGCGTTGTTACAAGGGTTTGACGCGACCAACCTCAGCTACGAGGACAAGCGGTTTCTGCAGACTGCACTTGCGTTTGAGGGTCACTACCATGGACTGTTGGATGGGGCGTGGGGCAAAATCAGCAATCGAGCGCTAAACGACTATTCTCGCGATGTGTTCAAATCAGATCCCGAAGACTGGCATATGGCGTTTCTGGCGTGGACCCTATTCGAGCGCATCTCCCAAGATGGTTGGGATATACAGTACTTTGAGGGCTTGGGGTTATCTCTACTTTGGCCTAAAGACACTATCCGTCGCGAAGCTGATTCAGACTACTTTTTGAACTACCGCCACGCCAATAGTAGCTTCTCCATTTCCGTTGGCATTCACTCAGTCGAAACCGCCCAGAAACTTCACGACTTTACTGTCCAATCTCATCAGTTGGGAAGTGATCCCTATACAGTTAGGAAAAACAACCTCGCCGTCTCCTCAGCAACAAAAAGAGACGGCTCCACCCTTTACACTAGGTCGGATTTCGTGAACGGCGGCTGGTCAACGGTAATGTTGTCTGCAAACGAACCGGACGGCCACATTCTAGCAGCAGTGGCCTCCAGTATTTCAAAAGGCCGAGCCAATCCACTGGATATTTCGAACAACGGGAAACTTGATGGAGTCATCCAACAAGTGGTCGCTGCACTCGAAGAGGCGGATGAACCAATTAGAGAAGAGCCGGAGGCATCCAGCCCGGACAGTCAAGGAAGTGCTGGAACCGGCTTTATTGTCTCACGGGCTGGACATGTTCTTACCAACCAGCATGTCGTTGACGGGTGCACACACGTTTTCATTGATGACAGGCCAGCAACTCTGGTCAATTCATCTGAAGAGTACGACCTAGCGCTACTAAAATACGACACACCGAAAGACAGGGGAATCGCCGTATTTTCGGCCAGTCCTGCGCGATTGAATTCGGACGTCACAGCAGTTGGCTACCCATATGCGGGCCTCCTTGGTGGTCTTAACGTTACTCGCGGGTCCGTTTCTTCTTTAAAGGGCATTGGTGGCGACTTGAGCACCATGCAGATTACAAGCCCTATTCAAAGTGGAAACTCAGGTGGTCCTTTACTTGCAGCCGACGGCGAGGTGGTCGGAGTGGTTGTCGCAAAATTGAACGAACGAGTAGTAACTGACGCCCTCGGAGATACGCCACAGAATGTCAACTTTGCCATACGAGGGGAGATTGCAAAGCTTTTCTTAGCTCAGAATGCCATCAATCCGATTCTTAGTCTGGACGACAATATGTTGGAACCTGAGGAAGTTGCCGACTTAGCCGCCAGCTTCACAACCTTTGTGGAATGTCGTTAACCATTACAAGCGCAACCCACGCCCTTCCGGCATGTGTAACTTTTGCTGATACAGCTATCTCCGCAGGCCTTGCCTTTTCGGCAAACTTTACAGCAGGCAGCGTCAAATACCTGGGCCTTGCCGTCGTCTTCCATCAATTTCCAAAACGACTGAGTAGAGATGGGCTTGCCTCCGGAATTCGAAGACAAAGTCGCATCCTGCGCAAGGGCTGGCATCCAAGACAAGACAAGCGCAAGCACGCTGATTGAAATGAGCGTTTTCACAATCGTACTCCGTTAACAATGTCTTAACACTTGCACGGGCACACGATTGGCGAAACATCTATTGTGAATTCATCAAATAAAGTGTGGTTCAGATTTTAGAAAGGTAGTTTTGATCGGACAGAAAGGCCAATGTGCCGATTGCGTCTGGACCATTAGCCGATTCCTAAACGGCCAATGATTAGGAATGAGGTACTGAGGGTGCATTCGACTGCTTGGTGCCCGAAGTGCTTGATGCTGCGCTGCACGCATTTAACCTTTAGCAGCGTGCTTTCTCAGTTCATGCATATTGCTGCGAACAGTAGGCAATAGAGTATGGCCCTGCTGTAATCCAAAAGCTGCACTGTCTCACACGCTTTTAGAAGAAACTTTCACGTCACATTGACACTATCTTTTCATTCTAAATATTCAATCCGTACAACCAAGGGGTAAACATGAAACTAAAGTACATATTTATAGTTGCAACTGCATTGGTTGCAGCTTGTGAAGCACAGACCGTCGTTCCCGTGCCAACATCTGGTAGTCGAGACGACGCCAACGTGGTGCTCTCCTACAATACTGGACTATATGCACCCACCACACCGGATTGGGCACAGGCTCAAGCCTCTGCGGATGCGCGATGCAAAGCATGGGGTTACTCCAAGGCGGACCCCTTCCAAGGAACGTCGCAGCAGTGCCACTCCAAGAACGGTTACGGGCAATGCCTAGATGCTACCATCTCCAGAACTTACCAATGCCTTGGCAGGGGCTAATCGGACAACCGAAGGAAAGCGTTTCGTGCTGCTACAGGTCACAACCAAAGACTTCATTTGTGGCACAGCTCTTTAAGTCTGTAGCCGGTTAATACAATTAGAAAGCTCGCAAAAAGTGGGCTTTCTGATTTCTAGGAGCTTGTGACTACTCTAAATGGATTGACCCAATGGCGTTGAAAGCAGGTAGAGAGTAGCAAATTCCTCCGGCGTTTCGCAGTTACCTAGGCACACGAGCTACTGCCGGTCGTCCGTAAGATATCGGCTGCCCTCAATCTGCAGGCGGGAAGCGAGAACCTCACATTCAAGTTGCGCTCTATAGGCAAAAAACGGTGCTCTTGTCCCCCATTTGTCCCCTAGAACGAAATCACGGCGCGAATTCAAGCTGACAAAAACACTGTAAGGCATTGATTTTAAATGGTGCCCCCACACGGACTCGAACCGCGGACCTACTGATTACAAATCAGTTGCTCTACCAGCTGAGCTATAGGGGCACTGGGTGTCGATTACTTTCTCTTTTAGGAGACTGCAAGCCCATATTTTTATCTTAACTTAGTGAATGTCGGATTTCTTGGCAACGCGAAGAAACAACCCGGCAGAATGGTGTGGATTTGACTGTTCCGACCGCAAGCTGTAACCCGATTAGAAGAGTTGAAAGCAAGGACAAGAACCGAAAATGAAGGTTGCTATCCACGCGGGCGCGGCTTTTACAGATGAAGGCCGCGTGCTGAACTCGTTGAAGAAAAACTCAGACATCCTGAAAAATAACGGGGTCAAGATTTTTGGCCCGCGGCGATACAACAGGAGCTTCAATCCTATTTTTGAAAAGTTGGGAACTGAGGCCGTCGACTTATCCCAAAACCTCAATAGCATTCTGCCAAACGATGCACATACCCAGCGCGCGATCTTTTCCAGCAGACGATTCGCGGGCGAACCGGCTGATGCCTTGCAGGAAGGGCAGTTGTATCCTTTAGCCGGTCGCAGAATGGCCCTGTTGGAACAAGCCTTCGATGACCATCAACTTGAGTTGTTCATAGGGCTCAGAAATCCGGGCAGCTTTATCCCCAAACTCCTGATGTCGCTGCCCGAAGATGAGCGAGCTGAAATCGTCCGAAACACCGACCTGAGCTGCCTTAGCTGGATCGGCATGATCGAAGACATTCAGGACCTCGCCCCCAGCGTTCAAATCACATTGTGGAGCAATGAGGACACCCCGTTTATCTGGGGGGACATTATACGGTCTTTGACTGGCTTGGACGACAGCACGACGCTGGTGGATGAATATGACCTGTTGGCGACTTTGCTGGATGAAGCCGGACAAACCAAAGTGCTGGCCCTGAGCAACCAAATTGAGCCGCAAGACAGGTTAGCCCTGCATGAACAGTTGGCTCAGATCTTTGAAGAGCACGCGCTGCCTGAGAAAATCGAGGAAGAGTTGGACTTGCCCGGCTGGTCCACCGAGATCGTGGACGCGTTTTCAGAACTGTACGAACAGGATCTTGAACGGCTTGGTGCTGTACCGGGCGTGCGTGTTCTAAAACCCTGATCGTGAATGTGGGGGACCCGCATGACAAGAATCGTCAGACGGACCCAGCCCTGTTTCAGCTCATGCCAAGAGCTTCCTTGTACATCTCAAGCACCGCCTCTTCTTCGGCAATATCGTCCTTGTCGCGCTTGCGCAGCGCGATTACCTTGCGCATGACCTTGGTGTCGTATCCACGGGCTTTGGCCTCCGCCATCACCTCTTTTTGCTGTTCCGCAAGGTCTTTCTTTTCTGCGTCCAGGCGTTCAAAGCGTTCGATGAACTGGCGCAGCTCACCCGCGGTAACACGATAATTCGCAGTGGCCTGATCTTCGGTCATGTCATCCATAAATGTCTCTCCCAGAGGTGGATATCTGATGCTGTGACAGCGGGCTCTACGCCGGATACATTGCTGCCGCACGGGCCGCAAGCACCCAATCCTGCCGGACTTGTGTGAGCAGTGGCGATCCGCTAAGCGCTGGTGGAATTGACAAGCAAATGTGGGGAACCATGTTCGAATTCATCACCTGGGGCGGTGCCGCCCTGTCGCTTGCCGGGCTCTGCGGCCTGGTTTGGTGTATCCTGCGTGTGATGAAGGCGCGCAAGTCCGGCTTGTCGGACGAGGAACTGCGCGCTGTTGTTCAAGGTGTATTGCCGTGGAACCTGGCATCACTGTTTTTGTCGGTTCTTGGCCTGATGGTGGTGATCGTCGGGATTTCTTTTGGCTGACCGTTGAATTCAAACGGGCAGATTATCAAAGCGCGCTTCCATCGCATCTTCGCACAGGGCTGCATCCAAACGACGTAGGCGCGACGGGACATGCATTCCCTGCTGGCGCATCCGTTGAATCACCTTGGCCACACTCGGTTGCAATGCCAGACGTGTATCAAGGCACGCTCCGCTGAGCTTTTCTTCAAGTTGTTCGGCTTCTGAGTATAAATTGACTGACGACATTTCTATCCTCCCAAATGTCTTCATTTAGTCTGATATATGTGACCGTTTTAAGACCCGTTTAGATTGCTACACAATCGCGCGGAAAACCGCCTGTTCGTCGGACTATTTTTGCGACCGGGGGCGATTTGATTAAATTTTACTCGAAACGAGGCTACCCTGCTTTGACCCGCGTCAAATCACGCAGTGTTGATTGCAATATATTCCGTAATTAATATATGAATTACCGACATAGGCGGAGGACCACATGACACCAAAAGTAAAAGCGTTTTTCGACCCCGAGACCTTTACGGTTTCTTACTTGGCGCAAGAGCCCGAAGGGCTTGCATGCGCGATTATCGACAGCGTTCTGGATTTTGACCACGCCTCTGGCCGGACGGGTACGCACGCAGCCGATAAGATCATCGAGTACGTGCGGGCGAACAACCTGCGGGTTGAATGGATTCTGGAAAGCCATGTGCACGCCGACCACTTATCCGCTGCCCCCTATCTGCAGGAAAAGCTGGGCGGCAAGATCGGGATCGGGGATCAGATCGTTACCATTCAGGAAACATTCGGTAAAATCTTTAACGAAGGGACCGAGTTTCAGCGGGACGGCAGTCAGTTCGACGCCCTGTTCCGCGAAGGCGACAGCTTTCACGTTGGTCAGATGCGCGGCGATGTTCTGCATACGCCCGGCCACACTCCGGCCTGCCTGACCTATGTGATTGGCGATGCTGCGTTTGTCGGCGACACTCTGTTCATGCCCGATTTCGGCACGGCGCGCTGTGATTTTCCAGGTGGGTCGTCCGCAACGCTATACGAATCGATCCAAAAAATTCTGGCACTACCGGATCAGACGCGCGTCTTTGTGGGGCATGATTACATGGCGCCGGGGCGCGACGAATATGCTTGGGAAACAACCGTGGGAGAGCAAAAGGCGCTGAACGTCCATATTGGTCATGGACGCTCTGTCGAAGAGTTCGTTGAAATGCGCGACGCCCGTGATGCAACGCTGCCCATGCCCCGCCTGATTCTGCCGTCGCTGCAGGTGAATATGCGTGCAGGGCAGATGCCGCCAGCCGATGAAGATGGCGACGTTTACTTGAAACTGCCACTGAACAAACTCTGAAACATTGGCGGCTGTCGTGCAAAGGACAAACAATGCAACCTGAATGGATATGGGGCCTTGGCGGAGGTCTTCTGATTGGGCTGGGTGCTGCCCTCTATTTGCTGGGCAATGGGCGCATCATGGGGGCCAGTGGCATTCTGGGCGGACTGGTCGACGGCAGTGATCGATCACTTGAACGGCTGGCTTTTCTTGCGGGATTGATCGGAGTGCCCTTGTTGCTGCGGCCCCTGCTATTGCCCGCGGCCCAAACTCATCTGACCGGGAACATCACCCTCGTGATTATCGCCGGTCTATTGGTGGGGTTGGGCACACGCATCGCCAATGGGTGTACATCGGGGCACGGCGTTTGCGGAATATCCCGATTTTCCCTGCGGGGCATTGTCGCCACAATCGTCTACATCATGGCTGGGATCGCAACGGTCGCTCTGCTGCGCCATGTCTGGGGGCTGATCTGATGCGCGTAGTCATTTCATTTCTTGCAGGATCGTTGTTCGGAATCGGCCTGCTGATCTCTGGTATGACCGACACAACCAAAGTGCAGGGCTGGTTGGATATGTTCGGACAATGGGATCCAACGCTCGCTTTTGTGATGGCTGGCGCGATCCTTCCCATGCTTGTCGCATGGCGGTTGACGTCCAACCGCCGCCCACTGACCGGAGGGAGGTTTCCGCAAAAAGCCGCACCCGAATTGGACCGCCAGTTGATCTTTGGCTCTGTTCTGTTTGGCATGGGTTGGGGATTGGTTGGGCTGTGCCCCGGACCGGCCCTTGCCTCGCTTGGCTATGGGGGAGTTGGCGGAATTGTGTTCCTGATCGCCATGATTGTGGGCATGGTTGCGGCCCCTACCCTTGGTGCGCAACTGGACAGAGCCGCCAACGCGGCCTAAGCAATTGCCATGGAGATTCGCCCGATTACCCCCCGCTACGCCGTCTCGCCGCAAATTTCGGTCGAGGACGTCCCAGCCATCGCCGATGCCGGTTTTGTCAAAGTGATTTGCAACCGGCCCAATGTCGAGGTTCCTGCAGACATGCAATCAGATGCCATCGGCGACGCGGTGCGTGCGGCGGGTATGGAATACGAGGTTCTGGAACTGACCCACCAGACCATGACCCCTGAAAATGTGGCCCTGCAACGCGAGTTGGCCGAAAGCTGCGGCGGACCGGTTCTGGCCTATTGCGCCTCGGGCACGCGGTGTTCGGTAGTGTGGGCATTGGGGCAGTGCGATCGGATGAGTGCGGACGACATCCTGAACGCGACCACCAAAGCGGGTTACACGCTGGACAACCTGCGCCCGATCCTTGAGCAGATCCGCGGCGACACTGAGTAAACTAGCTAGAATTATTGGGATCAGTTGTGGGCGTCGACAACCCGGCCAGCTGCGAAATTTCGGCAACCATTTGATCTGAGTCGGCGAAATTCAGGTTCGTTTCCAAATCCTCCGGTGCGATTGAACCGAACGGGACAGGCATCTGCGACATCTCTGGTTGTGCGGGCATGTCCGGTTCCTGATGTGATGCCACAGGCGACCGGGCCTCCAGAAACTCCTCGGCTTCAGATTGGGTCAACGCCGTAAGCGGTGCGCATTCGTTCAGGCGCACGGCGCGCATCCCGCCACATTGCCCCAAGCGACCAACGGCAGCGCGCGCGCGGTCGATCGTCAAGACCTGCGCCCGATCCAGCCGTGATCCCGTCAACGGCAGCACATCCCCAACGGCAAGGTCAGACAGCGACGCCAGCGGCAAGGTCATTCGGCAGATCACCGCGTTTAACTCTGCCCGCAAAACACCCGAAGCCTGTTCAAGGTTTGGACCTGTGTCCTCTTGCCTGACCTCCCCCTCCTGCTCTGCCAGATGATCGGGCAGGAAGACAGAAATCTGGCCCTGCCGCAGGCCACCGCCCAGTTCCACGGTAAGGTCAAACACCCGATACGTATCTTCAACCATCGCCAGCGACAATGTGCGCAAATCTGCCAGCCGCGTCGAAAATTCATACCCCAACAAACTGGATTGATCCAAAGGCGCATCCACCAGTTCCACAGACCGTGCCAAGACCTGCTCGACCAACGGGGCAACCATCGCACCATCCGTGTGCGTGAAGGCACGTGGCGCAGGATCACCTGCCATTACCTCACCAATCGTTTGCACTTGAACGATGGCTGAAACTGCGCCCAGATCCATGCAGACAGCGGCAGAGATTCCATCGCTGTTCATAAACTGCAGCATCAACCAATCTTCCCCAACCGGCCCCGCCAGCATGTCCGGCGTACGGTTGGATTGTTTGGCCCCTATGACAACAAGCGGGAGTTGCAAATTGTCCCCGGCCGCGCGGGCAAAAGCCAGCCGCAGCGCCCGCAAGATCGAGCGTGGCTTATCGCCCTGCTCTTCCCGTCCCGCTGAAAGCTTGCGCGCCAATGCTGCGCTGACCGTTTGCGACATTCCCGAATCCGCTGTGTTTTTCCGCGTCTGACACCCTGTCTAAACCGGTGCTGGTTACGAATGTCTTTACAAGCACATCACTGCGCAGCCTGCCGATAGGCCAGTGGCAACCGAACACGGAAGGCCGCCCCGCCCTGACCGGGCAGATAGGTGATTTCACCGCCCAGGCGCTGCATAATCTCGCGGCAGATCGCCAAACCCAATCCGGCACCCCCCGCCTTGTCGACGCCAACACGGGCGAATTTTTCGAACACCATCGAGCGCGCCTCGGGCGGGATGCCACTGCCGTTATCCGCAAAATCAATCACAACTTGCCCACCAACATCATGGGCCGAGATTGTCAGTTCGGGCTCGTCGGCATCGCAATATTTCTGAGCATTGGAAATCAAATTGATGAACACCTGCCCCAGCCGATCCAGATCGGTTAACAGCGGGATACGCTCGGACGCTTTCGCGCGTTTGACGGTCAGTGTTTGCCCGGTTCCGGCCAATGCACTGGACACCGCCCGATCCAGAACCGAGCGAAGCGTATCCCCGCCCACGTTCAGGCTGACCTGTCCGCTTTCCAGTACGCTAAGATCAAGTAGGTCATCCAACAATCGCGTCAGGCGCAAAGCTTCGTCATGAATGATCGCGGCATAGCGCGTCTGTTCTTCGGGGCTCAGCCCGTCGGTGTCACGCATGATCTCGGAAAACGCGCGGATCGAGGTCATGGGTGTGCGCAACTCATGGCTGACCTGGCTAAGGAAACTATCCTTCTGTTCCGAGATTTGCGTGAGCTTGGTGTTTGCCTCGCGCAATTGCCGCGCGGTGCGGGACAGCTCGGCGGATTTGACCTCCAGTTGGCTGGAATATTCCAGCAACTGAGCGGATTCGTCGGCCACCGCCAACAGGTCTTCGACCGAAACGGATGATCCCCCGACGATCTGGCCAATCATCGCATGCGCTGTGGCCGCACCGACAGAGCCGCTGAGTTCCCGTTCCAGACGTTCCAGAAAGGCGGGCGTGGGTTCCGGCAGGCTAGAGCGACCACCCTGCTGTTCTGCCTCGGCGTGAAAGAAGTCTTGCGCCGGGCCCGCCCCCAATATCCGCTGGGTCATGATCATCAAGTCTTCGCTCTGAGCCACCGATCCCGTCCAGCCGCGCGGCGCGACCGAATGGTCGAAAACGTTAACGAATTGCGCCCCTTGCAGGCGTTCCAACGGGCTGGGAACGCTTAGCAAAGATGCAACACAGAACGCCACCGTATTCAGGGACAGTGACCACATTACGGTGTGTACCATCGGGTCCATACCATCGATCCCAAACAGGGCCTGCGGGCGCAGCCAACCCCACCCGAAGGGCCCGTTTTGAACGACCGTTTCGGGTATCAACGCCCCACTCATCCCCGGCAACAGCAGTGTGTATATCCAAAGCAGGAAACCTACCGTCAGTCCCACCAGCGCGCCGGTCCGCGTAGCACCGCGCCAGAACAGACCGCCGACTAGTGCGGGCAGGATTTGAGAAATCCCGGCAAAGGCCACCAATCCGATTGACGCCAAAGCCGCGCCGCCACCGGACAGGCGGTAGTAAAAGAAACCCAGCGCCATGATGACAGCGATCGACACCCGACGCGCCATCAGAACGACATTCCGAACGTCCCCCGAAACCGAGCCGGACCCTTCCTGTGTGCTCAGCCAGATTGGCATGACCAAATGGTTTGACACCATGGTCGACAACGCCATTGCGGTAACGATGACCATCGATGTGGCCGAAGAGAAGCCGCCGATAAAGGACAACATCGCCAACCAATCATTGCCCTGAGACAAGGGTACAGTCAGGACAAACAGATCGGGATTTGACCCTTCGGGCATCAGATCCAGACCAACGACCGCGATCGGCACCACAAAAAGGCTCATCAACAGCAGATACAGCGGAAAGGCCCAGGCAGCGGTCCTCAGGTGCCCTTCATCCGCGTTTTCAACTACCATCACCTGAAACATACGCGGCAGGCAGATAAAAGCCGCAGCGGAGAGGAAAATAAACGTGGTCCAGCGCCCCGCATCCACATTCCACTGACCGATCTCAGAGGCGTCGATCCGGTCCATCATCGGCCCCACGCCCCCCGCAACGCCCCAGACCACAAAGGCGCCAACCGCCAAAAGCGCGAACAGCTTGACCACGGATTCCAATGCGATGGCCGTCACTACTCCGTGGTGCCGTTCATTGGCGTCCAGGTTCCGGGTCCCAAACAGGATCGCAAAGATGGCCAACCCTGCAGCAACCCAGAAAACACTGGCACCTTCGCGATACAGCCCCGAGGGGTCAGCCTCGGCAAAGATAGAAAACGACAGGGTAATGGATTGCAGTTGCAACGCGATGTAGGGGGTTCCGCCTAGCACAGCCAGAATGGTCACACAGATCGCCAGCGTATTGGATTTGCCATAGCGTGAAGAAATCAGGTCAGCGATCGAGGTCACTCGCTGACTGCGCCCGACCCGCACCAGTTTGCGCAGTCCCCACCACCAGCCGACCATCACCAGCGTTGGCCCCAGGTAAATGGTTACAAACTCTAACCCCGACCGCGCGGCGTTGCCCACGGCGCCATAAAACGTCCAGGCCGTACAATAGATCGACAGCGACAGTGTGTAGATCAGCGGAGATCGCAACCAAGCCCCACGCCCAGCCGCCGCCATCCGATCCGCGGCAAAAGCAACCCCGAACAGCAGAACAACATAGGCAAGGCAGACCAGAATAAGGACGTTCAGCGTTGCCATCAATCCGTCTCGGGCTCGGAATCGTCCGGAATGGCCATACGCCGGGCAGCAAAGCCAAACACTAGGCTGGCAATAATCAGGCCCGCCCAGCAGGCAAAGATGTAAAAAATCGCTGAGGACAGAGGCACCCCTTCCGGCGCGCCCGGCTCATCTGGCCACAGCAACGGAATGGCCAGCAGCGCCGCCCCTAAAAACGGCAACAGGCGCGCGGCGTCTGACAGCCTGCGTCGGCGATAACTCTGTCGCTCAAGAAACAGCGAAGGCCGAACCCCCGAGGGCGGCCGGTCTTCGCCAGTGCTCATGACTGTGTCGCCTGCGCATGCAGGTCGCGCACTGCCGTCAGCATCTCGGTATTGGAAAACGGCTTGGTCATGAAGCGGCTGACACCGGCGTTTTCGGCCATTTCGCGATCTCGGGACTGGCCGCGGGCTGTCAGCATCAAAACCGGAAGGCCCTGCATATCCTCAAGCTCACGCAAGTCGCGTAGAATCTCCATCCCACTTTTGCCCGGCAACATCACGTCCAGAATGACCAGATCCGGGCTTGCCCCCTGAATGACCTGCAACGCGTCCGCACCTTCGGCATGGGTTTCCACCTGCCAACCCTCACGCGTCAGTAGAAACCGAATGGCCTCGGCGATGTTGGGCTCATCCTCAATTAACAGAACCTTACGGCTCATTATCTGTCCTCCCCGTGACGGGCTACAAACTGGCAGACCCGTCTCCGACAGCTTACGCGCAGTGTCAGGAAACTGTCAAAAACCTTCGCTCAGAATTGACGGTTCGCGCCGCGACTTGCAGTCGCTGTGCGGGCAGACCCTGCAACTGGGCCCGACCCGGGCCACGGCCTGTTCGTCATGCGCCACGTCTTCGACCGAGCGTACCAGCATCACCGAGCGATAAACTGGCCCCTCGTCGTACCCGGAAACGGATTGCGGCCAGGCATAGGCATAACAGTCGAAGACAGCGGCCGTCCGACCAAGTTGTACAATGCGTTGCCGAATGGGCACCAAGGGCCGGTTCAGGGCCTGAAACAACGGCCACAGGGGGCAGGCTTCGCCAAAACGCGGCATAGCAAAGCCGGGGACGGATTTGTTGAACAGAATGCTGCCGGATGCGTCACACACCACCAGACCCGTCGGGCGGCCCAGATACCCGTCCGGCAGGGCCGCCAACCGACGCAGCACCGTCGCTAGATCCACCGAAAACCGGGACGCCAATTGCAGTGGGTTCAACGCAGATTCTGCCAAAGCCGCTTGCACATCCTCTAGCGGCATGGCCCGGGCATCTGCAGCATAGATGTCAAGAAAGTCTCGTGTCAGGGATTTGGCTGTCGCCGAATCCAGATCGCTCAGATCAATTTCAGCGCCGGGCCCACCCTGTTCGATCTGCGGGAAATGATGCCCGTTGGCGTCGAAAAACGCCTCGACATCCTCCAGCGGAACGCCCCGATGATCCCCGGCGGAATCGCTTTCATCAAGGTAAGCCACAAGCGATTTCGAGCTATCCGCCAAGCGTTCCGCATCCTGATGCAGGTTGCTGTGGAACCGGTCCCGCCATTCGGGTTCGATTTCCTGCGTGTCTGCCAGAATAGCCGCGGTTGAACGAATCGCAGCAGCGGTTGACAGGACCTCGTGCATGGACGCCGCCAGATGGGGATCATGGGTCAACCTGTCGGATAACGTTTCGACTGTGCGCTCCAACGACACCACACGCCGGTGCATCTGGGCCAGTACACCCGCCCATCCAGGGAACCGGCCCGCGAATTCTTCTAAACCGTCCAGTTCAGCCTGTTGACCAACGGCATCAGCCGCCGCCTCGCGTAGCGCGGCAATCAATGTGGCTTCGATCCCCTGTGTCAGCACCGAAGGTTCCACCGCCAGCACCGTCGCTATATTGACCAGCAACTTGCCACCGATCCGGCGGCGGTTGTGTTCGATAAGATTAAGGTAAGATGCCGATATCCCGACCCGCCGCGCCAGCTCAGCCTGGCGCATCCCGGCGATCTGACGCCTTTCCCGAATGCGACTGCCTGTCAGCGTATCGCGCATACCGTTACCCCTATCTTACACGGACTTAATTAGCCATTTCCCAACGATGTTTTCAAAACTTGTTTTTCTTTTCTATTAGTTATGCACAAATTTTCATAGCCACTTTACAAATTTAACACATCTGCACGACGCATCGTTCGCCAGCCGTGATCAGAATCTGCGTACTGCCCCTTCTCATTTCACCCAATTCCCGGCACGATAGCTGGATGAGCGATCCCGCCTTTGAATATGCGCCAATCGGGTTAGTCGAATTGGAAAACCGGATTATTCGGCGCTGCAACCTGCAGTTCGCCCGCACCTTTGGCGGCGAGGTTGCGGATTATCGGAACATGCCTCTGTTGCATCTGTACCCCTCGGTCGCCGATTGGGAGCGCATAGGTGCACGCAGCCTGCAGGTGATGCGCGACACCGGGTATTACACGGATGAGCGGGTCATGCGGAGGCGCAACAGCGATCTGTTCTGGTGCCGTGCCCGCGGGCGCTCGTTAACACCGGACGATCCGTTCCGACATGGCATCTGGAGCTTTTCCGATATCTCGGAAGAACGCCCCCTGGTCGAACTGACTGTTCGCGAGCGTGAGGTTGCCATCATGTCTTGCCGTGGCCTGTCCGCAAAGGAAATCGGGGTTGAATTGGGCCTTAGTTATCGGACGATCGAAGCCTATCGCGCACGCCTGCTTGAGAAATTCGGGGCACGCAAACTACCCGAATTGGTGGCGAAACTTTCAGGAATGCCACTGTAGCCCCTTTCCCCCCGGGAAAACTTGGGTAAAACCCTTATCTGTCAGGCCGAGACTGCGCTTTTCATGGCCGGACGCTTGGCTTATAACGCTGCGTAATTAGACCAAAGCCCGCAGGAACAGACGGGCCAAAGGGGAACCGTCGAGGACACTCATGACAGACACCAAACACGAAGCGGATGTGGCATTCATCAAGGCACTGGCCGAATTGCTGCGCGAAAACGATCTGACCGA
Organism: Ruegeria sp. BI7; assembly: GCF_056537925.1. NCBI lineage: Bacteria > Pseudomonadati > Pseudomonadota > Alphaproteobacteria > Rhodobacterales > Roseobacteraceae > Ruegeria > Ruegeria sp. BI7. The sequence continues at coordinate 104,341 of NZ_JBQFSK010000012.1, read as the reverse complement.
ATTGCAGGTCAAACGCGAATATGGCGAGGAAGACAGCCTGAACGTGCGCGTCAGCCGCATGAACCAGGTCGCCGCTGCTCCGGTTCAGGTTGCCGTTCCTGCCGCAGCCCCGGCCGCGCCCGTTGCTGCCCCTGCCGCCGCGCCTGCAGCAAACGAAGCCCCCGCCGCACAGGAAGATCCGGCCAGCCACCCCGGCGCTGTAACCTCGCCCATGGTCGGCACCGTGTATATGCAAGCTGAACCGGGCGCACCTGCGTTCATTTCGGTCGGCGCGTCGGTATCCGAAGGCGACACGCTGCTGATCGTCGAAGCGATGAAAACCATGAACCATATCCACGCGCCCAAAGCAGGCACCATCAAGCGTATTCTGGTTGGTGATGGTGACGCTGTGGAATTTGGCACCCCTCTGGTCATCGTTGAGTAAGGCGGGCCCATGTTCGATAAAATCCTGATTGCCAACCGAGGCGAGATCGCCCTGCGCGTCATCCGCGCCGCGCGCGAGATGGGGATTAAAACGGTTGCCGTGCATTCAACCGCCGACAGCGACGCGATGCATGTACGCATGGCGGACGAATCGGTATGTATCGGTCCTCCGCCCAGCCCGCAGAGCTATCTTTCGATGCCCGCGATCATCTCGGCCTGTGAAATCACCGGCGCTCAGGCGATCCACCCCGGTTACGGCTTCCTGTCCGAGAATGCCGAGTTCGTGCAGATCGTCGAAGATCACGGCATCACCTTTATTGGCCCCACCGCGGAACATATCCGCATCATGGGCGACAAGATCACCGCCAAAGACACGATGAAACAACTGGGTGTGCCCTGCGTTCCCGGTTCGGATGGTGGTGTGCCTGACCTGGCAACCGCTAAAAAGATCGGCGAAGATTTCGGCTATCCCGTTATCATCAAAGCCACCGCAGGTGGCGGTGGGCGCGGCATGAAGGTCGCGATGAACGCCGATGAGATGGAAAGCGCATTCATGACCGCACGGGCCGAGGGCAAAGCCGCCTTTGGCAATGACGAGGTCTATATTGAGAAATACCTGACCACGCCGCGCCACATCGAAATTCAGGTGTTTGGCGACGGCAAAGGCAAAGCGGTTCATCTGGGCGAACGCGACTGTTCGCTGCAGCGTCGCCACCAGAAGGTGTTTGAAGAGGCCCCTGGCCCCTGCATCACGCCAGAGGAACGCGCCAAGATCGGCAAGGTCTGTGCCGACGCCGTGGCCAAAATCAACTATATCGGCGCGGGTACCATCGAGTTCCTGTACGAAAACGGTGAGTTCTATTTCATCGAGATGAACACCCGTCTTCAGGTCGAACACCCGGTAACCGAAGGGATCTTTGGCGTCGACCTGGTGCGGGAACAGATTCTCGTGGCTGCCGGTGAAGACATGTCGTTCGGTCAGGACGATCTGGAAATCAATGGCCACGCCATCGAAGTTCGGATCAATGCTGAAAAACTGCCCAACTTCTCACCCTGCCCGGGCAAGATCACGGCCTATCATGCGCCCGGCGGATTGGGCGTGCGGATGGATTCAGCGCTTTATGATGGTTACTCAATCCCGCCCTATTACGACTCACTGATTGCCAAACTGATCGTACAGGGCCGCGACCGGGCCGAGGCGCTGGCGCGTCTGGAACGCGCATTGGGCGAACTGATCGTGGACGGCATTGATACCACTGTGCCGCTGTTTCACGACCTCCTACAGGAACCCGATATTCACAGCGGCACCTACAACATCCACTGGTTGGAACGCTGGCTTGCTGAGAATATGCCTGACTAACCTACTGGGGGCGAAGGGCTGCAATCCTTCGCCCTTCGAGCACTCCGCATGAGCCTTTCCCCGGAACTCTTACTACACGGCTATTCCATCGGTATTTTTCCGATGGCTGAAAACCGCGACGCACCAGAATTGTTCTGGGTTGATCCCAAGTTCCGCGGAGTCTTTCCCTTGGATGGATTCCACGTCTCGCGCAGTCTGACACGCCGCATCCGAAATTGCGGGTTCTCTGTCACCATAGATCAGGATTTTACCGGGGTGGTCGACGGCTGCGCAGATCGCGCCGACACCTGGATCAATACCGAACTTCGCGAACTGTACATACAAGTTCATCAGTCAGGCTATGCGCATTCTCTGGAAGTTTGGGAAAAGGATCAATTGGTTGGCGGTGTTTACGGCGTTACATTGGGGGCTGCATTCTTTGGGGAAAGCATGTTTTCACGCCGAACAGATGCGTCAAAAATCGCGCTGGCCTATCTGGTGGACCGACTGCGCCAAACCGGGTTTCGGCTGTTTGATACGCAGTTTCTGACAACTCATCTGGCGTCCTTGGGTGCAATCGAAATTCCGCGCTCGCAATACCGTCAGGAATTGGACGAGGCATTGAACGCCAACGCAGATTTTATCACGCCTTTGGTTCAGTCGCCCGAGGGTGTAATACAGCGGATCACCCAGACGTCATAGCGTGCATGATCCAGCGCGTTCAGGGCTGGAGACGTTGCAATCATCCAGCCGTCAAACAATTGATCCGACTTACCTTTTTCCCAGATCGTCAGATAGGCGAACGCATCACCTGTCGGGTTTTCGACAGGATAGCGGCAATCCCCCAATGCAACATCCAGACCGAATACCTCTCCGGTCTGACCGTTTTGCATTTCGACATCGACGGTTTGGCCGCTGACTTTGTCCAGGCCCCGCAGGATTGCTCCGGGGGCGGATTGAACCTTTTCCTGAGCTGATGCGCCAGAGGCGACCAGCAGCGCAGTGATCACGGCGAAACGCCTCATTCGCCGCTATCCCCGGCCACGAATTTGACCAGTAGTGAGATCAGGCTCACCGCGCCTTGGGTATCTTCGACCTGATCGCCCGGCTCGAAATAGAAAGGCGAACCACCGGGCATCACCTCAACGAAATTGCCGCCCAGCAGCCCTTCGGAAGAGATCACGATGGCGCTGTCATCAGGCACCAGAATACCGTCCCGGATAGTGAATGTCGTGTCCGCACGATAGGTGTCTGCGTTTAGGGTAACACCGGTTACCGTGCCGATCTTGACCCCGGCCAGACGTACATCCGTGCCGACACCGACACCTTCCAGCGACCGGAAGGAAGCCCCCAGTTGATACCCTTCACCGCCTTGCGACAGACCGGTGGATTGGCTTGCATAGACGCCAAAGGCAACGGCACAGGCCAAAACGGCCCCGCCGACAAGAACTTCGGTCACATTGTAAGTAGACATTGCTCGCCTCGTTTATTCCGGGCTCCAGGCCTCGTAATCTTTGCGCTCGATCGGATCTTGCCGACGCAGAGATCCCGCGGGTGCATAAGCCAGTGCGGTACCCGTCAGGTTTTCTTGATGGGGCTTTTCCCAGGATTTGTGCTGTAACGGTTTGTCGGTTGGCGGCTCGTCCCAGGTACGGTGCAGCCAACCGTGCCAATCCGGATCGATCCGGCTTGCCTCGGCTTCGCCGTTGAAAATCACCCAGCGCTTACTGTCATCGGCGTTTTGGTAGAACACGTTGCCTTCGTTGTCCTCACCGACCTTGACGCCCTTGCGCGCGGTATAAATCTGCGTGTTCAGAGTGGCCCCGTTCCACCAGGTTACGGCCCGCAATAGCGTGTTCAGGATTCCCATCGGCTGCCTCCGGCATTTCTGTCCCCGCAGATATGGACCAAAGGCACGCCAAGGTCCAGTGTCACAAAGGCTGCACTCACTATTCCGGCAAATAAGCCGTTACTTCGATTTCGATCCGGAATTTCGGATCAATCAAACCGCATTCGATCATGGATGTGGCCGGAGGGTTTTCTCCGAAATACTCTCGCAAAATCGGCCAGCAGGGTTCAAATTCGGCACGGTCCGGCAGCATGTATGTTACGCGAACAACATCAGCAAAGCTGGCCCCAGCCTCGCTCAGGGCTTTTTCGATTGTCACCAGTGCTGCACGACATTGTTGGGACACATCATCGCCCTGCCCGACCGTCCCAGCCACATGAACCCAGCCACCGGCTACCACCGCACGGCAGTAGCCTATTTTGGCTTCGAATTCTCCGCCCGAGGAGATACGTTTGATCGTCATGATGCCTCCAAAAGAAAACGGCGCGGTCCATGCCGCGCCGTGTTTGCTAATTCGTTTTGAACTTAACCGGCCGAGGCCGATTCCGCCGCGTCCGCGTAGATAATCAGCGGCTGCTTATCGGACGACACAGCCTCTTCGTTGACCACAACCTCGGTCACGTTTTTCATGCCGGGCAGTTCGAACATCGTATCCAGCAGGATGTCCTCGAGGATCGAGCGCAGCCCGCGCGCGCCAGTCTTACGTTCGATGGCTTTCTTGGCAATCGCCTTCAGCGCGTCGTCGGTAAACGCCAGCTCGGCATCTTCCAGTTCGAACAGGCGCTGATATTGTTTGACCAGAGCGTTCTTGGGCTTGGTCAGAATGGTAACCAGCGCGTCCTCATCCAGATCTTCCAGCGTTGCCAAAACCGGCAGACGACCGACAAATTCCGGGATCAGACCGAATTTCAGCAGATCTTCCGGCTCCAGATCTTTGAAAATTTCGCCCACACCGCGTTCATCATTGTCACGTACGTCAGCACCAAAGCCCATGGCCGAGCCCTTGCCACGTTGCGCGATGATCTTGTCCAGACCCGCAAACGCACCACCGCAAATGAACAGGATATTCGTCGTGTCCACCTGCAGGAATTCCTGCTGCGGATGTTTACGACCACCTTGCGGCGGAACACTGGCCACGGTGCCTTCCATCAGTTTCAGCAGCGCCTGCTGAACGCCTTCGCCCGACACATCGCGCGTGATCGAGGGGTTTTCGGACTTGCGTGTGATCTTGTCGACTTCATCGATATATACGATGCCGCGCTGCGCGCGTTCGACATTGTATTCGCTGGCTTGCAGCAGTTTGAGAATGATATTCTCGACATCCTCACCGACGTAACCGGCTTCGGTCAGCGTGGTGGCATCTGCCATGGTGAACGGTACGTCCAGAATCCGAGCCAATGTCTGTGCCAGCAAGGTTTTACCGCAACCGGTTGGGCCGATCAGAAGGATGTTGGATTTCGCCAACTCAATATCGCCACCCGCCTTTTGGGCGTGGTTCAGACGCTTGTAGTGGTTGTGAACCGCAACCGACAGAACCCGTTTGGCCGTCGCCTGACCGATCACATAGTCGTCCAGAACCTCGCAGATATCTTTCGGTGTCGGAACCCCGTCCGAGGACTTCAGACCGCTGGCCTTGGTTTCCTCGCGGATGATGTCCATGCACAGTTCGACGCATTCATCGCAGATAAACACGGTCGGTCCGGCAATCAGCTTGCGCACCTCATGCTGGCTCTTGCCGCAGAAGCTACAGTAGAGCGTGTTCTTGCCGTCACCGCCTGAATTCGTCGCCATGTTCTACCTTTCGGGCTTCGTCCCTGCGGCCCATCCTGAACCGCGCTTGCCACCTGTTGGTGCAGCTTAGGCCAGCACCGAGACGGCTACAATCTCAAAATGCGCCCCCGCACCACCGGCCCGGGGGCTTAAACTCAGGCCTCGTCGCCGTCCATTTTGGCGCGGTTTTCAACAATTTCGTCGATGTGACCCCAATCTTTCGCCTCTTCCGGGCTCATGAAATTGTCACGATCAAGTGCTTTTTCAACTGCCTTTTTGGTCTGGCCCGTATGACGCACGTATATGTCATAAAGGCGATCCTTCAGTTTCTGTGTCTCGGCTGCGTGAATCATGATGTCGCTGGCCTGACCCTGATACCCGCCGCTGGGTTGGTGGACCATGATGCGGCTGTTGGGCAGCGAGAACCGCATGCCTTTTTCACCCCCAGCCAGCAAAACCGACCCCATCGAGGCCGCCTGACCGATTACCAATGTCGAACATTTCGGCTTGATATACTGCATTGTATCGTAAATCGACAAACCCGAGGTCACCACTCCACCTGGCGAGTTGATGTAGATCGAGATCTCTTTGCTGGGGTTTTCCGCCTCAAGATGCAGCAGCTGCGCCACGACAAGATGGCTCATCCCGTCATGGATCGGGCCGTTGATGAAGATGATCCGCTCTTTCAATAGGCGCGAGAAAATATCGTAGGCCCGTTCGCCCCGGCTGGTCTGTTCGACCACCATTGGGACGAGCGTATTCATATAGGTATCAACTGGATCGAACATTCTGAACCTGCCTGCTTTGCTATGGATCGGGACATTACCCGAAGAAACGTTACCCAAGTCTTAGTGTCGCCATCGGGGGGCTGCAAGGGGGACCGGATACTTCACCCCCTATCGCCGTGTTTTAAGGCCCAATCCCGCTGTCGCCAAAGTTATCGCGGTGATGTCCATCAAATCTCATCGCTGTCACATCACATCATTTTGATCCGTGCATATGGAAATACATGATCAAAATATGTAACCAAACATAACGCGTATCGGATCCGCTCAAAACAACATCCACCCCGCTTACGCGTAGAAAAGGAAACAAACGATGGCCCTTCCCCAGCTTTCGCAAAATATGCCTCCCGAGTCGTTTGACAAGATGGTTAACAACGCGACGCGCGCGTCGAATTTCCTGAAAGCCATCAGCCATGAGGGTCGCCTGATGATCCTGTGCCACCTGGTGTCTGGCGAAAAATCCGTGACCGAATTGGAAGAATTGTTATCGGCGCGTCAGGCTGCCGTGTCCCAGCAATTGTCGCGCCTGCGCCTTGAGGGGCTGGTGACGCCCCGCCGCGAGGGCAAGGCGATCTATTACCGTCTGGCGGATGACCGCCCGCGCCGCATGCTGGAACTTGTCTACGACATGTTCTGTGGCGAGGAAAAAGGCTGAACCTTCAGCCTTTTACGATCCGTTGGCACAGGCCTGATAACCGTCGACCAATGCGCGCAGCAAATCCGTATATTGATCTGCGCCAGGGTTAAGGGCCACGCCGATCGGATCCAGATGATAGATTGCGGCGCCCGTTCCCTCAATCGCAGTTTTCACCAAACGAGTGTCGTATTGCGGTTCCGCAAAGGCGCAGACGATCTGATCTTCGGTGACTTTTTCCTGCAGGGCGGCCAGACGCGCGGGTCCCGGCGCCGAGGCGTCGCCCAAGCTGACGGATCCAGAGGTTTCCAAGCCAAAGCGCTTTTCGAAATACTGATAGGCATCATGGAATGTGATGAAGCTGCGTGCCTGCATACCGCTTAAGTCAGCAGCTATTTCATCTTGCAAGCCAGCCAGTTCGGCATCGGCGGCCTGTGCATTGTCTCGATACTGTTGCGCGTTTTCCGGATCAGCGGTCGCCAGAGATTCCGCGATTACCTGAATCCAAACCCGCGCATTTTCAGGGTCCAACCAGGCATGCGGATCAATTCCGTCATGGTCATGACCGTGATCGTCGTGGCCTGCGTGCCCTTCTTCGTGGTCGTCGTGGCCTTCATGTTTGTCTTCGGCATGATCGTCATGACCATCATGATCGTCGTGGTCGTCATGATCAGAATGGTCGTCATGCTTGGCGTGGTCATCGTGATCATCATGATGATCCTCTTCATGACCCTCTTCGGTAACATCGCGAAAATCGTACAGAACTGTTCCATCAGTATCCAGCAAAGTCACAAGCTGCGCATCCTCGGACAATGCACTCAGTGGCTTGACCATCCAGGGAGTCAGTTCTTCGCCGACCCAGAACACCACATCCGCCGATTGCAATGCACGCGCCTGAGAAGGCCGCATCGCGTTACTGTGCGGTGAAGCACCCGGCGGGATGATCAGATCTGGCGATCCTACCCTATCCATGACGCGTGCCACCAAGGAATGAACCGGAGCAATATCAGTGGCGACCTTTGGGGCTTCGGCTGCAGCTTGACCTGCCAAACCGGCACCAATTACAAAGAGGGAAAAACGGATCATACGCACTCCAAGATGATATGTTATCACATACTTCGAGCGCTTGATAAGCTTGGTGTTATAACATATCAAGCAGAAAATACCCGGAGCGCATCACCATGAGCACAGTTGGCTTCAGACAACACGACCACACGCATTGCGTTCACACAGCCCTGGCTCAGGCCGACGCAAAGTGCAAAGCGCAGCGCCTGCAATTCACACCGGTCAGGCGCCGCGTACTTGAGATTCTGCTGGAAAAACATCGGGCAATGGGTGCCTACGACATCCTCAGCGTCCTGTCCGCCGAGGGGATGGGTTCGCAACCGCCCGTGGCTTATCGCGCACTGGATTTTCTGGTGCAGAACGGGTTTGTCCACCGGATCGAACAACTGAACGCCTATACCGCCTGCGCCCACCCGACCCATGACCATATTCCGGCCTTCCTGATCTGCCGATCCTGCAAAGCTGTAGCCGAAACTGAAACCGAGTTGACGCAGGGGCGTTTGGGCGCTGCGGCCAGCACCTCGGGGTTTCGGATCGAGCGGGTTGTGGTCGAAGCCGAAGGTCTGTGCCCCGAATGCATTGGGGATCAACCGTGACAAAAACGCTGATCTCTCTGAAGGACGTGTCCATTCGCGTGGATGGCCGAACCATTCTTGAACATGTGAACGCCTCGGTTTCCGAAGGCGAGATCGTCACGATTGTCGGACCAAACGGATCGGGTAAATCGACCCTTCTGCGCGCGATGATTGGTGCGGTCTCTCCTGCCCAAGGCACAGTGCAACGCGCGTCAGGCCTGCGAATCGGTTATGTGCCCCAGAAACTGGCGCTTGATGCGGCCCTGCCGATGACAGTCCAGCGGTTTCTAGGTCTTCCCAAGCGCATCTCGGCCCGCGACGCCGTCAATGCATTAGACATTGCCGGGGTCCCCGACCTTCGCAGCAGACAGATGACGAAACTGTCCGGCGGCCAGTTTCAACGCGTTCTTCTGGCGCGTGCTTTGCTGGAAAATCCGCAACTGCTGCTATTGGACGAGGCGACACAAGGGCTTGATCAACCCGGTGCGGCTGCGTTCTACCAACGGATTGAGCAGGTTCGCCGCGATTTGGGCTGCGCGGTCGTGATGGTCAGCCACGACCTGCATGTGGTCATGGCGGCCTCGGACCGAGTGCTGTGTCTGAACGGACATATATGCTGTGAAGGTTCGCCCAACACTGTCGCTGACGCACCTGAATACCGGGCATTGTTCGGCAGCGGCACCAAGGGGACCATGGCTTTGTATCAACATAAGCACAGCCATTCCCACCATCACGATCACCATCACGCACAGGACAATACCAACTGATGCTGGACGATTTTATGGTACGCGCCGCCCTTGCAGGGGTTGGCGTTGCAATTGCGGCGGCCCCTCTGGGTTGTTTCGTGGTTTGGCGTCGCATGGCTTATCTGGGCGAGGCGACTGCGCATGCCTCGGTTTTGGGGGTTGCGCTGGCGCTTGCGTTTTCGCTGCCCTTCCTGCCAGCTATTGTCGCTGCCGCTTTGGCCATGGGTCTGACCGTGACGCTGCTGCGTGGTAAGGGTTTTGCCATGGACACGTTGCTGGGCGTCATCGCGCATACTGCGCTGGCAGCCGGATTGGTCACCGTAGCCTTGTTGGCGGATGTCCGACTGGATCTGAACGCCTTTTTGTTCGGCGACATCCTAGCCGTTACCAAAACCGATTTGACGACAATCTGGGTTGGCGGCACATTGATCCTTGCCCTAATGATCTGGAGGTGGTCGGCCTTGTTGGTGGCCACGCTCAACCCGGACCTGGCCTACGCCTCAGATATCGACCCAAAGCGCGAAGAAATGTGGCTGACCGTTGCCATGGCTCTGGTCGTGGCCGTTGCAATCAAGGTGGTTGGCGTTCTTTTGATCGCAGCCTTGCTGGTAATCCCTGCAGCGGGTGCGCGGTCTTTGGTCAGAACACCCGAAGCCATGGCGTTCTACGCCGCGATCATAGGCTCTGTGGCCGCATTGGGCGGGCTGTGGGGCGCGTATCTGGCCGACACGCCAGCCGGGCCCAGCATCGTTTGTGCGGCGGCTTTGATCTTTGTTGCAACCGCGCTGTTTGGTCCGTTGATCCGCAAGGAATAATACGGGACCCAAAGCTCTGGTTCCGTTCGGGAAAAACTGCTACGCAACACATAACTGACACAAATGGAGACACCGATGACCCGTGCAATTCTGATTGGCCTGGCCCTGTTCACCCTCACCGCTTGTGAAACCGCAAAGGGCGCAGGCAAAGACATCGAGAAAGCAGGCGACGCGATTCAAGGCGCGGCCACGGACGTGCAGGAAAACCTTTAAACCACTCCATTTATTGCTGGGTCGAGGCAGGAACCGCAACATATAGTTGATACCGGCCACGATCCACAGTAAACTGCGGATCACAGGTGCATAGACGCGGTATTGCATTTCTGACAACACGACGGGGTTCTTGTGTACACACAAGAACCCCGTTCCCTTTTTTTAAGGGGATAGAGTGGCAGTCTGTTTCAAGCCAATGTCCGGCAAAAGGAAAAGGCGTCAGGTGCGCAGACGCGGTCCATGCATGCATCCTTGCGGATACTCCTGACGCCTTGCCGGGTCGACACGTCCGAGGAACGTCCCGAGCCAGTTGCCCCGGCCCCCTAAAGGGCCAAAGCCGCTGCGTCGTACCTGCTGGCACCACACAGCACGCGCCGACCTTCTGAGAGGGTAATCGCCTGATCCAAATTCGAAACCTAGATCAGCCATTTGCCCACCGGTAAATCATTGCAACGAAAAACAAATCCTAAAATCCGCTCTCATCGCTCTGACCCCCTGGCCTTTGCGCCCCGCTCAGGTTCCGAAGAACCGTTGCAGTAATCAGACTGTTACATTCGGACTTGTCTCGAACAAGAAAATAGCACTGCAGCATGAAAATTAGACGGGGATAAGATGTTGATATGTGCCGGGAAGCTTATGTGGATAACTCTGGAAACTTCAAAGTGCCACTGGCTTGGCGGTGGAAAAATAAAATCATCCGACAATAACGCAATTTTGCAGTCTTTCTGCGAGTGCAAAGGCTATTAATCGGTCAAATTGGTAAAAACCGTGAGATTCTCCAATCCCCAGAGGCAAGTTTCCAAGAATCGATCCCACTTTTCGCAGCGGACATAATGTGAGTTTTGGGTCGAGCGCCATTGCCCACTTTCTGCAATACCGCGCTGAAGGATCGCGAAGCCCGGCTGGCCTGTACCGAGGAACGCCGCTTTTGGGCATAGACCAATCCGAGCCCTGTCGCAGGTGGCACCATCACCGCCCGACCCGCCCCCTCACCGAGGGGATCATAGTTCCGCTTTTTGAGAAGCGCTCCGACCCGATCAGGATTACCTATTACGTGCTGCAACAAACCGCAGCCAGTACCCCCTACAGACCGATCGGACCGGAAACGCTTCAGTTCACCTGACGTTCCAGAACGGTGCTGTAAGTCGTTCCGTTACGCAGGCTACGGAAATCCGCATAGATCTTTCCATCTTCGTACCGGGCGTCGATCAACGCGTTTGCGCCGATGATCATGGGCGAGGTTTCGATGATCCCGATACTTCCCGAACCGTCCAGGCTGATGGTGCCAGTGGCCTCATTTTCGTTCCACTCGGCATCGCCTTCACGACGCCATTTGCTGGGACCCCAGAACACGTTGTCTTCCTGAATCTGGACATCCAGCATCCATTCAGCCTGATTGAACCTGGGCTCATCGCCGCGTTGATAATGGCTTGGTGAAACGGTTGTGTACGAGCCCAACCAAGTACCGCGCAGATCCGGCGCGGTATCAGCCAGCGCGGCCGTACCAAGGGTGAGGGTCGTGGCCAGAGCGGCTGCTCCGGCAGTCATGTATCTGGTCATTGGCTCTCTCCTTCTGTCGGGCCGATGCTGGCCTGCTCAACAGATTGGAAGGGCGCGATCCAGTTACAACTTACCTGAGGGAAACTTCATGAATGGTTCATGGACCCCTTAGACATCCACAGCGAACGGGGGCACGTCAAACCCCGCGCCCCTGTCGCAAGCCTTTGTGAAGATTGATTATTCGATTGTGATACTACCTGTGATCGTATTCACGAACTTCTTGGTGTCAGGATCAGTCAGCGACGAAAAACTCCCGCTTCCGGTGGCGCTGGCCCAACTGCCCGAACCGCCCGAGACGGTCCAGTCACCCGTCAAAGCCCCATCCGCACCAAGGCCCGTGGCCGTCCAGGTCATCACCGCCTTATCGCCCGAGGTGGTATCGAACACACAATTCCCGGTGCCCGAGACCACAGCTCCGTTGACCAGCAGCGCACCGAAGCACGAACCCGTTGCCCCCTCCAGCGGGTGCCCGGCGGTGACTTCGAAACTGTTATAGTCGGTCTGCGTTTTGACCACGGCGTTCCCGTCCGAGATGCCATAGACCTGGTTCGCGTTCGTCCCCATGCCCTTGGCTGCGGCGTCATAGGTCTCGGCCTGAGCCAAACCTGCGGACAAGCCTAGGGTCAGAACTGTGGCTGCGGTTGTCGTTAAGAATTTGTGCATAATAACCTCTCATTTCTGAGGGTCATGCGTTGCAGGCACCCGAAGAATAAAGCCGCCCAAACGCGGTCCCCCGCGGACACAATAACAGATTGAGATGTGTGCGTCTAAAGCGGGGACCTATGCACCACGGATCAGCTTTCGAGCTTGCGGGCCACCAGATACGAAACCGGGAACGCCGCCACAAACCCCACGACAGCTGCGACCAGAATATGCGTCGCCGACGTGTAACCCATTGCCAAAACCGCAATTACTGCGGACCCGGCAAAGGTGGAACCAAGAAAGATGTGAAGGATCAGCATCAGGGTCAGCATAGGGTGCCTCGTTTTTCCAGTCTGTTTGCGCGCACCTTAAAACCAAGCTTGAGGGTGATCCTTGATCTGGGTCAGAATAAGTGGAAGTTCGAGGCGCGATCAGGCCCATGCCAAGGCCGTGCCGACCAGGACAAGGCCAATCCCGGCGACTTCGCGACCAGAGAAGTTTTCGCCGAACAGGAAGTAAGAGGCGATGGCGATCAGGATGACCTCGGCCCCCAGAATGCCGGTATAGATGATGCCCAACCGTTCCTCGCGCAGCGCGGCAAGCTCCAGCGTCGCCCCGGCCAGCAGGGTTGCGACGATCAGCAGGCCAAGCCCCACACCGGGGAGTTTCCACCAGAACTTCATCGCGATCATGGCCACGGAATAGAGACCCGCCGACCCGAGGGCGATAAGGGGGATCAAGGATGTGGACATCTGCACCTCCTGCCGAGGGTTCCGTTGGGTCAAGTGTAGCAGGAGGGTGCGGTTGGGGCTGTGAGGTGGGTCACAGTGGGGTGATGGGTGTGCCGCCCCCTTCACGGGCGATGCCCGATCGCACCGCCCGCTTTGTCAAACCAGATCGGTAATGTGGCGCTAGTTCAGTCCGAGCAGGTCCTTGGCCTGAGCCAGTGTCGTGACCGACGCGTCATGGTCTCCCGCATCATGTTGCGCAGCGCCTTCGTTGCGCCATGCCTCGACCTGTGCGATCTGTTCGGCGGACAAGTCGGGACCCGCGGCCAGAGCGGCATCAATGGCGGCAATGTCGGTGGGGCATTGGAAGGCAAAGGCGGGCGCGGCGAGCAGGCAGAAGGCAGCGGCCAGAGTCAGATGTTTCATCGATTATTCCTCCCGTTTTTTTGGGTGTGGTGAGAATACCATGAAACCGGTCAAGTTCGGTGAGCGTCAGCGCCCAACGCGGCGGATCGGCGAGGGATGGCTGACGGCGAGACAGTTTCGCTTTCGAACGTGTGGAGCCTCGGGAGCAAACGCGCTGCAACGGTTGATTACAGAGCTGAGGGCCGCGACCGAACCGAGGAGCGGTTCGGCGCGGCCCGGCGGTGCCGCCGGGCGGGAGGATTGAAAACTAGGTTATTGCTCGTCCACGTTTTGCAATGATCCACGCTGCTCGCGTTGTTTAGTATCGACAATCTTAAACCTCGGATTTGGAACACGCATCAAATCACCATTTTCGTCCAGGAAGATTGCGGCGTTGTAGGCATTCAGAACAGGGTGCACCAATTCCTTACTTCCATCTGGATTACTCAATTCAACCAATACATCTTTAGCGAAGTACTCACACCGCGAGTAGCCAAGCCATGATCCAATCGCAAAGACTATGGCGATAGACGAATGTTGAACAAAACCTGCGAAGTCTTCCTTAAAGAAGGTCCGCGCGAACCTGCGCCTTTTCTTGAAAATCCTCACCAGTCGCCTCAGATGCGGTATTGGTGCCTTTCCGCCAGCCGTAGGTCCGTACAGAAAATACTGAAAATAGAATAACGCTAAGAAAACAATAAGGAACTTAAAGTTATCCACTCCACGCGAACCATTAAACAGAGCATCGTAAAGCAATAGAGAAAATAGAACTATTATTACAAAAAGACTTCTTTCCCTTAACGAAACGGACCAAAAATTCCCCACTCTGTTGACTTCTGCGGCGGCAAAACGTTCAAAAACGCGAGCCATTCCCCACGAAAAAGAAAACGGGATAACGGCTTCGGAGAGCATTTGAGTAACCGAAGATGCAGAGACAAAAATTGCGCTCTCAAAGCCTAGATAATAGAAGTATCCCAATGAGTAGAATAAAGAAAACCACAAAAAGAATGGCAAAACTGCAAGTATTAAATCCTTGATTCTAAAGTTTGGTTTCATCTGCCTCACAGAAATACTGGCTTCATATACTGCAACAACTGCTGATATTCTCCGGCAAAAACATGGACAGCCTTAACTGTCCATCTTCAACGCAGAAATAAACGCCTCCTGAGGTATATCCACTTTCCCGAACTGACGCATCTTTTTCTTACCCGCCTTCTGCTTGTCCAGCAGTTTGCGTTTCCGCGTGGCGTCGCCGCCGTAGCATTTCGCGGTCACGTCCTTGCGCAGCGCTGAGAGGGTCTCGCGGGCAATGACTTTGCCTCCGATGGCGGCCTGGATCGGTATTTTGAACATGTGGCGCGGGATCAGGTCTTTGAGCTTTTCGCACATCGCCCTGCCCCGCATCTCGGCCCGGTCGCGGTGAACCATGGTCGACAGCGCGTCGACCGGCTCGTCATTCACCAGCACCGACATCTTGACCAGATTGTCCTCGGTGTAGCCGGTCATCTGGTAGTCGAACGAAGCATACCCCTTGGTCACCGATTTCAGGCGGTCGTAGAAGTCAAAGACGACCTCGTTCAGCGGCAGGTCATAGACGACCATTGCGCGGCTGCCCGCATAGGTCAGGTCCAGCTGGATGCCGCGGCGGTCCTGGCAAAGTTTCAGCACGTCGCCGAGGTATTCGTCGGGCACCAGAATGGTCGCCTTGATGCGCGGCTCCTCGATATGGTCGACCTTGGACGGGTCGGGCATGTCGGCGGGGTTGTGCAGCTCGATCATCTCGCCGTCTTTCATGTAGACGTGATAGATCACCGACGGCGCGGTGGTGATGAGCTCGATATCATATTCGCGTTCGATGCGGTCGCGGATAACCTCAAGGTGCAGAAGGCCGAGGAAGCCACAGCGGAAGCCAAAGCCCAGCGCGGCCGAGGTTTCCATTTCGAACGAGAACGAGGCGTCGTTCAGCGCCAGCTTGTCGATCGCATCACGCAGGTCTTCGAATTCGGAACTGTCGACGGGGAAGAGGCCACAGAACACCACCGGCTGCGCGGGTTTGAAGCCGTCCAGCGCGATTTCAGTACCGTTGCGGTCATTGGTGATGGTGTCGCCGACGCGGGTGTCGCGAACCTGTTTGATCGAAGCGGTGAGAAAGCCGATCTCGCCGGGGCCGAGCGAGTCCACCATCTCCATCTCGGGGCGGAAGACGCCGACGCGGTCGACATGGTGCAGGGTGCCGTTCGACATGAACTTGACCCGCATCCCCTTTTTCAGCGTACCGTCCATGATGCGGACCAGAACGATGACACCGAGATAGGCGTCGTACCAGGAATCCACCAGCATCGCCTTGAGCGGCGCGTCCAGATTGCCCTGCGGTGCGGGCAGTTGCTGCACGATGGCTTCCAGCGTCTCATGGATGCCCTGCCCCGTCTTGGCGCTGACCTGAATGGCGTCGGTCGCGTCGATGCCGATGACGTCTTCGATCTGTTCGGCCACGCGGTCACAATCGGACGCGGGCAGATCGATCTTGTTCAGCACCGGCACGATCTCATGATCGGCGTCGATGGCTTGATAGACGTTCGCCAGCGTCTGCGCCTCGACCCCTTGGGTCGAGTCCACAACCAGTAGCGAGCCCTCGACCGCGCGCATGGACCGGCTGACCTCATAGGCGAAGTCCACGTGGCCGGGGGTGTCGATCAGGTTCAGCACGTATTGCTCGCCATTGTCGGCAGTATAGTCGATGCGGACCGTGTTGGCCTTGATGGTGATGCCACGCTCGCGTTCGATATCCATGCTGTCGAGCAGCTGTTCCTTCATGTCGCGATCCTTGACCGTTCCGGTCTCTTGGATGAGCCGGTCAGCAAGAGTGGATTTGCCATGGTCGATATGCGCGACGATGGAGAAATTGCGGATATGAGCGAGGTCTGTCATGGGTTGGGATATGTCCGGAGATTTGGGTCTCGTCAAGCCGTGAAGCGTTGCAGCATAGGCGCGCAGTGGGTCTTTCTACTTAAATGCATTTACCCAATATTTGCGAACGGATAGGATTATGCCGTTGATTGGCCCGAACACTAACAAGAAAGCAGTTTAAACGTTGGCCGACTATTCGATTTTCGTTCTTGGTGAAAGCCAACTGTCGATCACGGTGCCTCAGGGGTTGGACGGCATCACTCAGGGCACGGGCATACATTTGATCGGGCAGACGATCACGATTGACTCTCGCGCGGCGACCGAGGTCTTCATCACCGACGCGGGAAGCGACACCAATTTTGCCGACAACGATGGAAATCAGCGTTTGGATGGCGACCAGACAATAGACGGCACGCTATTCACCGACGGCACGCGAGTTGAGGCTGAGTACGGCATCACCTTAACAGATGGAGTGAACACTTGGCAGGCGGTTGCGTTCAACGTAACCAACTCTTCTCCGGCATACGCAACCGTTGAGGGGATTGCCTTTATCGGAGGGCCCGGTCAGTTTCCCCCCGCTGGCGTGCCCTTGACCGTTGTCAGCACGCAGGAAGGCCCGAGCTTTGATGAAAGCGAATATGTTACACCGATCTGCTATGATGCTGGAACTTTAATTGAAACGGAACAGGGTCACCTGCCAATCGAAGCATTGAAGCCGGGTGACAGGGTTTGGACACAGGATGATGGGTTTGTTTCGGTGCAATGGACGGGTGTCCAGGATGTCATTGCTGCAGGCCGCTTCAAACTAGTGAAAATTCCCGTTGGCGTTCTATCCAACTTTGCCCCGCTCAAAGTCTCCCAGCAACATAGGATATTGATTTCACATCCATTGGCCGAGTTGTTGTTCGCAGAGAATGAAGTTTTTGTCCCCGCCATAAGCCTTGTGGATGCCGGTATCGCATATCTGGCTACAGATCGAACGGCCCGCTTTCATCACTTTTTACTGGAACGGCATAACGTCGTCCGGGCGAACGGCGCAGCCTCCGAAAGTCTGCTGGCCGCATGTTTGGCGGATCAGCCAAACCCAGACAGGCTATTTTTTCCCGAACTCACGGGGCGTGTTATGGAAACAACAGACACGGCAAGACTGGCCTTAAAACGCCGTGAGGCCGCATTTTTGCTCCAATCGCTGTTGTCCATTGATCCGCAAACCCGATTGATTCATACTCCGCCGCAGACCGAGAGAGGCGTCAGATCACTCCGGGCAGGCAAAAACGAGGCAAGAGCATGAAAAAGTTCCTCCTAATCGCACTATGTGCCACATCTCTGACGGCGATAGCACCGGTCGAAGCTGCGCAGATCAAACGGGCGTGTCTGGCGTCTGATCGTACAGCCGCGACACGGGATCGATGCAACTGCATTCAACGCGTGGCCAATCAGGCATTGACCCGCAGCGATCAGAAAACCGTCGCGAAGTGGTTCACCGACCCCCACCAGGCGCAAGAGTTGAAGATGTCGCAAACTGCACGCGATGATGCGCTGTGGGATCGGTATCAGAACTTTGGCCAGATGGCACAGGCGATCTGCAGCTAAGGCATTCTGAATCCTTGACCTGATCCGTCCTGCGCCCCAGAAAAGGCGCAGCGAAAGGTGTATCTAATGGTAATGAAAGGGCTGACCCTGCGTGGGCTCGAAGTGTTCGAAGCCTTGGCGCGGACGGGATCGGTGGCGCAGGCGGCCGAGATCACGGGGCTCAGCCAGCCTTCAGTGTCACAGCAATTGCGCAATCTGGAAAACGCTCTTGGCACCGAATTGGTGGATCACGCGCGACGCCCGATGCGGCTGACACAGGCCGGTCACAGCTTTCTGGCACGGACCGAGTCAGTTCTGGCCGAGCTGCAAATAGCACAAAGTGAGTTGACCGTTATGGACCTGGGGCACCTCACCACTTTGTCCATCGGGCTGATCGACGACTTTGACAATGACCTGACGCCTCGATTGGCAACCCTATTGGCCGACAGCCTGACACGGTCGAATTTCAAGCTCATTACCCTGCCCAGCCTGGATCTGTTCGCCGAGTTGGAAGCGCAACGCCTGCACCTGATGGTCTCGGCCCATTCCGGCGAAGTGCTTGAAGGTGTGGTCGAATATCCCTTGGTCCGCGACCCATTTATTCTGGTGACCCCCAAAGGGGTCGACAATGCCACGCAGGACCTGCCCTTTCTGCGCTATGCCCGTGAACAGCTGATCAGCCGCCAGATCGAGTCGCATCTGGCGCGGCAGCAACAGAAATATGAGGAACGGTTCGAGATCGGTTCGCATCTTGCTTTAATGGCCATGGTCGCACGCGGGTTGGGTTGGGCGATCACAACGCCGCTGGGCTATATGCGGGCGGCGCGTTTCCACGACGCGCTGGCGGTCCATCCCGTTCCATTCGGAGAGTTTTCGCGGACAATTTCCCTGTTCACGCGCACCGATTGGTCCGATCAGGTTCCACAAGAGGTCGCGGGCATGATGCGTCGCCTTATGCGCAATCAGATCGTCGACCCGGCGTTGGTGCAACTGCCATGGCTGACGGACAAACTGAAAGTAATGGGCTAGGCCCGCAGATGCGCTTGAAGCCCTTCAACGGCAGCTTCAATTAGGTCCAGCGCCCCGTCGAAATCACGGGTGTAATACGGATCGGGTACATGATCGGCACCCGTTTCGGGTGCGAAATCGGTGAGCAACTGTACAGGGGTAGTGCTCCCAGCGGGGCGCAACGCCTCGATATTTGCAATGTTTTCGGCGTCCATACCGATGATCAAATCGAACCGTTCGAAATCCTCGGCTACAAACAGCCGGGCTCGCAGGTCGCTAAGGTCAATTTCGCGGGCCTGTGCCGCTGCCTGCATCGGCCCATAAGGCGGATTACCAATATGCCAACCCGAGGTTCCGGCGCTATCGGTGGTGTGATGCGGCGCGCGGGCGCGAAACACGCCTTCGGCAGCAGGAGAACGGCAGATATTGCCGAGACAGACAAAGAGGATACGGTGGGTCATGGGCCAAGATGTAACGCGAAGGGCAATCATGGAAAAGATCGTCATACTGACAGGGGCCGGTATTTCTGCCGAAAGCGGGTTGGGCACCTTCCGCGATGAAGGCGGGTTATGGGCACAACACCGGATTGAGGACGTCGCCACTCCCGAAGGTTTCGCCCGCGATCCCGCTCTGGTTCACCGGTTCTACAACGCCCGGCGCGTGCAGGCCGCCAAGGCCAAACCTAACGCTGCGCATGCCGCGCTGGCACGGCTGCAAATGGACTTTCCCGGCGAGGTGGTGATCGTCACTCAGAACGTCGACAGCCTGCACGAATCTGGCGGCGCCGAGCATGTGATCCACATGCATGGCACGTTGGCCGGAGCGTTTTGCCCGGCATGCAGCCACCGCTGGGCATCACCACCCGAGATGGCCGTGGGCGAACCCTGCCCTGCCTGCGGTGCCGCCACCGCGCGACCGGATGTGGTCTGGTTTGGCGAGATGCCCTATCACATGGACGCAATCTACGACCATCTGGCCGAAGCGACCCTGTTTGCTGCCATCGGCACCTCGGGTCAGGTCTATCCAGCCGCCGCCTTCGTTCATGAAGCCTTGCAATCCGGCGCCCGCACGGTCGAACTGAACCTCGAACCTTCAACCGGAGCCTCCAGTTTTGATGAGGTCATTCTCGGCCCCGCAACGGAAACAGTCCCATCTTGGGTAGATGGCTTGCTCAGCCCCAGATGACAGCAGACACCGGCAGAATTTTCCGTTTATAGTGAAGGCCTAACCAGCTGGGAGAGCATCATGTCAGACCCTCAATCCCCGCACGAGGAAATCCTCGAGGATGGCACTTTGGACGGCCGCGACGCTTTGGGCGATCAACTCGCGGGACTGTGGTGGACGTTCCTGTTGCGCGGCATCTTCGCTGGGGCACTGGGCATCGCTGCGCTGTTCTGGCCGACAGGCAGCATTTCACTGCTGTTGCGTCTGGTCGGTCTGCTTCTGATCGTGGATGGCGGCCTGACCTTGCTGGGCTTTGGTCGGCGTGGATTGATAGGGGGCGTAGGGGTCGGGGCCCTGTTGATCGGTCTGGTACTTCTCCTGTGGCCCGAAGGCGTGGCGCGGCTGACCTTCTTCTTGTTGGGAGCGTGGGCCCTGATCATCGGCGTTGGCTCGCTGATGGCATGGCGGCAAATGTCGGATCAACACCCCGATGCGCCCTCAGTGCGCAATTCCGGGGTCATAGCGCTGCTGATCGGGTTGGTGCTGATCTTCTGGCCCGGCAGCGGAATGGTGGCGCTGGGATGGGCCATTGCCTTCGGGGCCCTGGCCTTCTCGGCGGTGATGTTCTGGCTGACCGCCCGGTTCAAACGCGCCCATGACCGGGTCGCCATGCGCGTGGTCAATCGCTAACCACCTCCGGAAACGGCAACAGGCCGGGCAAAGCCCGACCTGACGCATGGATGAGGGCCGCAGCGCGGCCTGAAGACAGGCGTAGCCTCAGTTCGAATGTGTCCCGTGGCCGCCGGCGTCCTGACGTTCCAGATCAACCGGCACCTCGATCTCGATCTCTCCGGCCTTCTCAAAAATCAGCGTCACCGGTACGGTCGCGCCTTGCTCGAATGGGGCAGTCAGCCCCATGAACATCACATGGTCGCCACCGCGCTTCAGCATGTGGGTTTCACCGGCTGGAATGACAAAACCTTCTTCGACGTGCATCATCTTAGCTACGCCGTTGTCATCAATCTTGTGGGTATGCAGCTCAACACGTGCAGACGCATCAGATTCCACGCCAATCAACCGGTCGTCAGCCTCGCCCGTGTTTTTGATCATCATAAAGGCAGCACCGGCCTTGGCTGCTTTGCCTGCGGAGCGCGCATAGGCGTCATCAACGGCAATTGTATCCTGTGCAAAAGCAGATGTTGCCAGCGTTGCAGTGACCAGAGTGGTCAGAAGTTTGGATTTGAGGGACATCGCGCCTCTCCTTGTATAAGTGTCTGAAAGAAAATGTGTCTTCAGATCACAACCGGAGGCGCGCGCGCCGGTCTGAAGGGAACCGGCAGGGCAACCAGATTACCCGCCTTGCGCAAAGGCGCGGGCTGAACCTGTTCTGGCGCAACGGGCATGGCGGCTGCCGGGACAACGACCGCCCCCAAAAGGGTCAGCGCGTATTCAGGGCAGAAATGAGGGGGCTGAGTCGGCTGGCCTTCGGCGTCCATATAGACCACCACCGGGCCTGTACCAGTGCAAAACACCATCTGCCCCACCGCCCTGTCCATACCGCGCGATGCAGCCACCCCCTGCCCTGTCAGAATGACAAGCAGCGAAAGCGCCAAAGGTAGAAATCTGTTCAGAACGGTTTTCATCCTGCGCCTGATATAGGCCGGACTCAAAGCGGGCTTCAAGCGCAATTGAATACGCCTGAAACCCGCAACCACTAGGTTCGTGTCAGCTGTCCACGCCAGGACGTTTGACGGACCCTTTGGTCAGGCTCGTATGCAACCTGTTCACCTGTCGTTGCATCCGAAAGCATGTCCCAAACGTCTTGCCAAAAAAGGCAGCCAACAGGGAGAGGAAATCAGACAATTTAAAAGACATGGGGGTAAACTCCGCCAGATGAATATGACTAAACATAAAACAGTCCTGGCGCAGGGTATGTGAACAATATCACCGTGGCTGAAATTTAATTCCAGTTCAGGAGCAGGCCACGCAAGAAAAAACCCTGCACCTTGCGGTACAGGGTTGAATTCTTTGAAGGGAAAAGGGTTTACGCCGTGGCTTGTGCCTTGGCAATTTCCTTTTTCACTTTCAGCGCGTTTGCCGACAGTTCGTCATCTTTGGCTTTGGCCAGGAACGCATCCAGACCACCACGGTGGTCGACCGAGCGCAGTGCAGCCGCCGAGATGCGCAGCTTGACGCCACGGCCCAGGGTTTCGGACTGCAGGGTAACGTCGTTCAGGTTCGGCAGAAAACGACGACGAGTTCTGTTTTTGGCGTGGCTGACATTGTTGCCAGTCATCGGGCCTTTTCCGGTCAGTTCGCAACGGCGCGACATGGTTTCTTCCTTTGTTTCTGGAGGCCGGGCATGATGCCAGCGGCCAAATCACAAGGGGCGCAACCCGAAGTCGCGCCCGAAAACTGGTTGGATGCGTGTAGTGGGAATCGCCAGAAGGGTCAAGACAGATCGCGCGAAATCTTTGCTCAGGCATCACCGGGCGGTTGGATACACGCCTGCAAAAGCGGTTTTTTGTTCTTGCGATGGCGTTCCAACAGATGCGACTGCTGCCGTCCGCGCGGAATATAGCGGGCGGGCCGCGGTGTCAGTTTCTTTTCGATCAGCTCAGGAAATATCTCAAAAATCTCGCGGCGGGCCTCAGAACTCAGAGTTTTCAGCGCCTCGGGCCCTGTAAACAGGCTTTCTGTCGGCGCGCCTTCGGCAAAGATGACCTGATGTTGATCGAAAAGCAGATGGTAGTACTCAACCGATGTGACGTCTTCGTCCACGAAAATACCGGGCAAGGCTGTTAGCTTGATAGCGGGAATCAGCACTTCGCGTTCGTCGAACATGCGTTGGGCAATGGGGGACTGGACCAGCATCCGATGCTGTCGCGAAACCAATAAGTCCCGACTTGGAAAACCGCCGCCCAGCGCCCCTGCCAGAATTCGAATGGGATAAAGCTTGGGATTCCTCTTCAATCCGTCCAGATCAAAGCGTCGCCTCCCGATCCAGCGAATCTGTTGCAACCCCTTACCCAGTGCCTCGATCATGTCACCGGTGCAGAGATCTTGGATAGGCACCGGGCCGGATTGTGCCAAAATCTCAGTGTCGCGTGTGAAGCACGGAACCCCTGTTCCATTCTCGAATGCCTGATAAGAGACGGACGGCCCAGAAGGTAAATTCGATGGCAGGATAAAAGTGCCGCTTGAGACCGAGTAGGAAACCCCTTCGGCAACGGTGAAAGTTCCAAATGTATCATCGGTGACGACCGTACCGACGGGCAGGTTCAAGCTGTCCGTTCCGCCGCCGCCGCGCACGTCGCCCGTTACGTTTGTGCTGTTAATGCTCAGGGTGTCGTTGCCCTGCCCTAACCGAACATCACCGACGGTAGATCCCTGAAGGTTGACCGTATCGTCATCAATTCCGGCATTAACTTGCCCGACCACGGTGCTGCCAGTGATGACGATATCGTCGTTTCCGCGATTGCCCCGCACGGAACCGGATATCGTACTATTGGTAACGGTGACGTCGTCATCGCCCTGTCTGGCGCGAATATTGTCAATTGGTCCGGGTACCGTCGTCCCGTTTAAAGACCCGGTATTGTCAGTGACTTCAATATCGTCGTCGTTATTCGTCCCGTTGATATCGGGCATGTTCGACGGTTCCTGTCGCCTAGGCCAATCGCACAACTCAAAATTGCATTCGCGTCAATCTTACACGACAAATGATGAACGCGCCACTCTGCCCGGCCGGTTAGTCTGCCGCCAATTCAGTCAGCATTTGTTTGGCCGCGATCGATGGGCTAAGGGCACCTTCACCTACCTGAGTGCTGAAACGATCCATCATCGCACGCGCCTGTGGCGTTTCGAGCCGGGCCAACAGGGCATGCCGGACCTCTTGATCGAACCAATATCGCGCTTGATTGGTTCGATTGACCTCCCAATGGCCAGCTTCACGCCGCCAATCGGTCAGCGATTGCATTTCGGACCACGCGTCTTCCAAGCCGTGTTCTTCCACCGCCGACACTGTCATAGCCTTGGGAAAGGTCTCGGGGTCCTGCGGGCGCTTTCGCAACAGGCGCAGCGCTCCGGCATAGTCGGCGCAGGTGCGGATGGCAGTAGGCTTCAGATCTCCGTCTGCCTTGTTAATCAGAATCATGTCGGCCATTTCCATGATGCCGCGCTTGACGCCTTGCAATTCGTCTCCGCCCGCTGGGGCCAGCAGCAACAGGAACAGGTCGGACATTTCGGACACAACGGTTTCCGACTGGCCCACACCCACGGTTTCGATCAGCACCACATCGAATGCGGCAGCCTCGCACAGGGCAATCGCCTCGCGCGTACGTCGGGCCACACCACCCAGATGCGACTGGCTGGGGGATGGGCGGATAAAGGCGTTTCTCTCGCGGCTCAGACGTTCCATCCGGGTTTTGTCGCCCAGAATCGAGCCTCCGGAGCGGGACGAGCTAGGGTCAACCGCCAGCACCGCCACCCGCAGCCCCTGGGCGATCAGCATCATGCCAAAGCTTTCGATAAAGGTGGATTTGCCAACCCCTGGCGTCCCCGACAGGCCGATACGCAGCGATTGCCGTTTGGATTTAGCCAGATGTGCCAGCAATTCGGTCGCCTGCGCCCGGTGATCCTCACGGCCGCTTTCGACCAGAGTGATGGCGCGGGCAAGTGCGCGCCGCTCACCGTTCAAAATTCTGTCGCTCAGGCTGTCTATGTCCATTTCATCCTCGATATTTTGCGGCACGACTACTTGCCGTCCCGACAAACCGTTTGTCCAGACTGGACCTCTGCGGAAATACGCCGCACACCAATTATTCGCACCCATGTGTTGCCGTTCCTCCGCTGTTAGCGGTCGTGCCACCCTGGTGTGCGCCGCGCACAGGGCGGAACTGGACCTTATCGTGCCGTTGGCGGATAAAGCCCGCATGACACGCCTACCCATTGAAGACGCCATCCCAGACCTGCTTGCGGCCCTCAAGAGTTCCGGCCGCGCTGTGCTTCAGGCCCCTCCGGGGGCGGGTAAGACGACACGCGTGCCCCTGGCGATACTCGAGGCGGGCTTGTGCGACGGCAAGATCGTGATGTTGGAGCCGCGCAGATTGGCCGCGCGCGCTGCTGCCGAAAGGATGGCCGACACTTTGGGCCAACGCGCGGGTGAGACCGTAGGTTATCGGGTGCGGGGCGAAGCCAAGGTTTCAAAATCAACCCGGATCGAGGTCGTGACTGAAGGTATCCTGACACGGATGCTGCAATCCGACCCTGACCTGCCCGGTGTAAGTGCGGTGATCTTTGACGAATTCCACGAACGGTCCTTGAATGCCGATCTGGGGCTGGCGCTGTGCTTGGAAGTCACCGGCGCTCTGCGGGATGACCTGATGCTACTGGCCATGTCGGCAACGTTGGATGCCGAGCCGGTTGGACGGTTGATGGGCGCGCCGATGGTCACCTCCGAAGGGCGCAGTTTTCCGGTCGAAACACACTGGCTGGACCGCCCCTTGGGGGCGCAGGCACGGCGGCTGGACGCTCTGGTCGATCTGGTTGTTCAGGCTGAAAGGGACACGCGCAAAACCGGCGGCGGGGTGTTGGTTTTTTTGCCAGGTGAGGGTGAAATTCGCCGGGCCGAGGCCGCCTTGTCCGCGCGCTTGCCGGAGAACTGCGTGCTGCGCCCCCTATTCGGGGCCATGCCTTT
Source organism: Ruegeria sp. BI7 (assembly GCF_056537925.1). NCBI lineage: Bacteria > Pseudomonadati > Pseudomonadota > Alphaproteobacteria > Rhodobacterales > Roseobacteraceae > Ruegeria > Ruegeria sp. BI7. The sequence goes on along the minus strand of NZ_JBQFSK010000012.1, from coordinate 78,446 downwards.
TGCCGCCCAGCGCGCTGCGATTGCGCCAATGGATCAAGGGCGCAAAGTGGTGTTGGCCACGTCGATTGCCGAAACCTCACTGACCATTCCCGACATTCGGGTCGTGGTTGATATGGGGCAAGCGCGACGGGCGCGGTTCGATCCCGGTTCGGGCATGTCCCGTTTGGTAACCGAGCGTGTAACCCGCGCCGAAGCCACCCAGCGCGCCGGTCGCGCAGGCCGCGTGGCCGAGGGCAAGTGCTATCGGTTGTGGTCCAAGGGTGAAGAAGGTGCGTTGTCTGCTTATCCTCCGGCCGAGATCGAGGCCGCGGACCTGACAGGTTTGGCATTGGAACTGGCGCTGTGGGGTGCCGAACCGGGCGATCTGGCCTTTCTGACACCGCCGCCCGAAGGCACGATGGCCGAGTCAAAGGCTCTGTTGACGATGCTGGGGGCGCTGGATGCCAAGGGGCGGATTACGGACCACGGGCGCGCCCTGGGTGCCCTGCCCCTTCATCCGCGTCTGGGTCATATGTTGGTGTCTGCCGGTTCCGGTGCCGCCACTTTGGCCGCATTGATGGCCGAACGCGATCCGCTAAAGGGCGCGCCGTCAGACCTTTTGCTGCGGCTAGAGGCGCTGCGCGACATCCGCGCGTTTCAACGCAACCGCGTCTGGCAAGTGAATGCGGGCGCAGTGGATCGGATCAAAGCCGAAACCAAACGTCTGCGTACCAAGGGCCAGGCCAGTGATCTGAGCCCCGCCGCCATGGCCGCGTTGGCCTATCCCGACCGCATCGGACAGCGCCGCAAGGGTGACGTTCCCCGCTATGTTCTATCAGGCGGCAAAGGTGTGGTGCTGGACAGCGGCGATACGCTGGCCGCGGCACCTTATCTGGTGGTCACGGACACCGACGGTAATCCGCGCGAAGCACGGGTGCGCATGGCCGCCCAGATCAGCGAAGGCGAAATCCGCGATCTGTTTGCCGGGCAAATCAGCTGGGTCGACAGCTGCGCCTGGTCAAAACGCGACCGCCGGGTGGTGGCGCGCAAACAGGAAAGGTTCGGCGCGATAACGCTGAGCGACCGTCTGTGGAAGGACGTGCCGGACGATGCCGTGGCGCAGGCCATGCTGGATGGCGTGCGCGATCTTGGATTGCGTCTGGACGGGGCGGCGGCGCGGTTGGCGGCGCGCGTTGAATTGGTGCGGGCCGAAGGGGCTGATCTACCTGACTTTACCATCGAAGGGCTGACAGAGTCGCTTGAGGACTGGCTGCTGCCCATGCTCTCGGGCGTACGCAACGCCGAAGAGTGGAAGCGGTTTGACCTGCTGCCCGCTCTGCGCGCCCGGCTAGACTGGACCCAGACGCAAGAACTGGATCGCCGCGCTCCCGGATCGTTCGAAACACCGCTGGGCCGAAAGGTGCCGATTGATTATGGCGGCGCGGTGCCTGAGATTTCCGTGCGCCTGCAAGAGTTGTTTGGCGTCACGCAGCATCCGGTTGTGGGGGGCGAGGCGTTGAAAATTTCCCTGCTTTCTCCTGCGCAACGACCGATCCAGATCACCCGTGATCTACCGGGATTCTGGGCGGGCTCTTACGCCGATGTTCGCAAGGATATGCGCGCGCAATACCCCAAGCATCCCTGGCCCGAAGACCCGACACAGGCCGACCCAACCCTGCGCGCCAAACGGCGGAAATAACCACGACCCCGACATTTGTGATAGAGTTGGTTCAGGCAATTGTTTGTACCAGCCTTATTTCACTGTTATGTGCCGACGTTTCAGGCAAGAAAAGCACAGGATCGATCGACCAATGACGAAATGGCTGCGAAAAATCTGGGACGAGGTCGCCCGACCAATTTTCCTGCGCCCGCAACGGGTGCAGTTTGCAGCCCTTTGCACCCGTGAAACCCCAAGCGGACCAGAGGTTCTATTGATCACAAGTCGCGACACCGGACGCTGGATCATTCCCAAAGGTTGGCCGGTTGATGGCATGGACGGTGCCGAAACTGCACTGCAGGAGGCGTGGGAGGAAGCAGGCGTGCGGGCGCCGAACCCCTCCAAGGAACCGATCGGGCACTATACTTACGATAAAATCCTGAACGATGGCACGGCCTATCCCGTTCTGACCAGTGTCTATCGGGTTGATGTTCAGGATCTGGAAGATGACTTTCCCGAAGCTGGCAAACGCGAGCGGGTCTGGGTTTCGCCCTCAACTGCGGCTGATCGTGTTAACGAGCCGGAATTGAGCGATTTGCTGCTGCAAGTGTGATAGTTTCGCAAAAAATTGATAACATAACTGTTGTCCCGAGGGGGGAAACCGTCTAGCCGCGTGCCGAAATGCACTGGCTGCTTGAAAAAAGATCATGTCGAATTTGACCTCGAAATCCCGCTGGCAGGCTCTGGACAGCGACCTTCACCGTATCTCGCGCGTTGAGAATGCCAACGCCCATGTGGCGCGCCCGCTGTTGGCCCCTGGTATTTCACTGGCCTTTATTGCGCTGGCCGGGTTGTCGGCGGCGATAGTGTTCGGGCTGGCGGATGGCGGCCTGATCGTCGCTGCGGCAGCCGCCTTTGGGGCCTATATGGCGATCAATATCGGTGCCAATGACGTGGCCAACAACATGGGGCCCGCGGTTGGTGCCAACGCACTGACCATGGGTGGTGCTATCGTCATCGCCGCCATTGCCGAAAGCGCCGGTGCCCTGTTGGCAGGCGGAGATGTCGTTTCGACCATCTCTAAGGGGATCATCGATCCGGCCTCGGTTCAAACCAGCAATGTATTCATCTGGGCAATGATGGCTGCGCTGATTTCGTCGGCCTTATGGGTTAACCTGGCCACATGGGTCGGGGCACCGGTGTCAACGACGCACTCGGTTGTCGGCGGCGTGATGGGGGCCGGCATCGCCGCAGCGGGCCTGAGCGCCGTCAACTGGAGCACAATGAGCGCGATTGCCGCAAGCTGGGTAATCTCGCCAGTATTGGGTGGCTTGATCGCGGCTGGGTTTCTGGCACTGATCAAAGCCAAGATTCAATATCAGGACGATAAAATAGCGGCAGCACGGCGCTGGCTTCCAATCCTTGTGGCCGTAATGGCTGCGGCGTTTGCCACCTATCTGGCCGTTAAGGGTCTTAAGCGGATCGTTAAGATTGAGCTTGAGGTGGCGCTGCTGATCGGCCTTGCAACGGGGTTCCTGGTCTGGTCGGTCACGGTGCCCTGGGTACGGCACAAATCCGAGGGGATGGAAAACCGCACCAAATCACTGAAAACTCTGTTTGGCCTGCCGCTGGTCATCTCGGCCACATTCCTCAGCTTTGCGCATGGCGCCAATGATGTGGCCAACGCGGTCGGCCCCCTGGCCGCTATCGTACACGCAGCGGAATTCGGCGACTTTGCCGCAAAAGTTGCGATCCCCAACTGGGTCATGGTGATCGGAGCCTTTGGAATTTCGTTCGGCCTGTTTCTATTCGGGCCCAAATTGATCCGCATGGTCGGTAGTCAGATCACCAAACTGAACCCAATGCGGGCCTTCTGCGTGGCGCTGTCCGCAGCCATTACCGTTATCGTGGCTAGCTGGCTTGGCCTGCCGGTCAGCTCAACTCATATTGCTGTAGGCGGTGTTTTTGGGGTTGGTTTCTATCGCGAATGGCATTCAGATCGCCGGTGGAAACACTCCAACCGCCAGCGTCCGGTCGAACAGCGGCTGGCCCGGGAAGAGCATCAGCGCCGCAAGCTGGTGCGGCGTTCACATTTCATGACCATCGTGGCGGCCTGGGTGATCACGGTCCCCGCAGCCGCGGCGATGTCAGCGACAATATTTCTAATCCTGACGGCCTTCGCCTAATCCAGCCTAAGACGCAATTTGATCCACAGAAATCCCGGTTTCAGGCGCGTCCTCGATCAAATCTCGTATCTTGGCGCAGATCGGGGTTTCGACGCCGAATTGCGCGCCCAGGCGAATGATCTCACCCTGAAGACTGTCGATTTCAGTCGGGCGACCTGCCATCAGATCATAGGCCATCGAGGTGCGCGCGCTGGGGTCAATGGTCAGCATTCGCGCGGCGATCCTGGAAAAGATCGGCGTTGGCAGGCGCAGGATATGCGGCGTCATCCATGCAGGCAGCGGAGTAGTCGAAGCGACCGGATGGTTCGCGGCGTTCAACACCATCAGAGCCTCGGCCATCTGATCGGCCATCAGGCGTCGCCAGTTCCGGTCCAGCAGTTGATCTTTCAACGTCATCCCCGACAGCGCATTCAGCGCGTTGTTGAGGTTGATTACCAGCTTACCCCATTGGACCGCTTCGATGTCATCGCTTTCCACAACCGGCATGTCAGCACTACTCAGCCTCTGACCCAGCGCACCGGGACCGCTTTGGATGACGATCTCACCAGAGGTGGCGCGATGAAAGCTGGCCGGTTCAGTCGGCACTACATTGAACGGCACCATTCCGGCGCGCACGTCATGCTCTGACAGAACCATGCGCAAAGTACGGGCGTTTTCCATACCGTTTTGCCACGATACCACCGGAATTGAGATGGGCGTGTATTCCGCGATCTGCGCAGCCATTTCCGCTGTGGCACCTGATTTAACGGTCACGATGACGACTTGGGCACCGGCCAGGCAGGTTGCATCTTCGGTCAGGGTCAAATCTTGCGCGGCCACATGCCGGGTCAGGCCCGAAAAATCCGAAATCGTCAGTCCTTGTTCTTGGATCGGATCTAATATGCGTGGACGGCCCAAAAGGGCAACGTCATGCCCTGAATGCGCCAACAATGCCCCGCAATAGCATCCGATACTGCCTGCACCCGCGATCACGATTTTCATGGCATCCCTCCCGGCGCAAAGGATCGCCGGGAACGAGGGCACGGACAAGTCCCCCTGACGTCTGGTCAGCGTGCGCGCCTTGGCCGTGTCCGTTCCAGTTCATCCGAGATCGGTATGAACTCTTGATCATCACCCAGCGGCAGGTGGAACGCACCTTTCGCCCAATCGGCGGTTTTCCATTCACGCGTGGCCGCCTCGATCTTTTCCTTCGAGGATGACACGAAATTCCACCAGATATAGCGCTCTTGGTTCAATGTCGCCCCGCCCAGCAGCATTAACCGCGCGCCTTGCGGTCCGGCCTTGACTGAAAGGGGATCGCCGGGGCGGAACACCATCATACGGCCCTGTGTGAACGTATCGCCTGCAATCTCGACGGAACCTTGGGTGACATAAACACCCCGGTCTTCATGGTCATCCGGCAAAGGAAACGACGCGCCGGGATCAAGTCGCACGTCCAGATAGAAGGTCTCGGACAGCATCGTAACCGGGCTGGTTTCACCATAAGCTGACCCCAGGATTAAACGGGCGCTGACACCTTGGTCCTGAAAATGTGGCAGCGCACCTTGCTTGTGATGCTCGAAATCCGGGGCCATATCCTCATGCGCTTCGGGCAATGCAATCCAGGTCTGGATGCCGAACAGGCGGTGTTTCTTGTCGCGTGTCTTCTGACTGGTCCTTTCGGAATGAGTCACCCCGCGCCCGGCAACCATCCAGTTGACCTCGCCGGGGTAAATCATTTGATGCGTGCCAAGACTGTCGCGATGCTCGAACTCTCCTTGATAGAGATACGTCACCGTCCCAAGACCGATATGCGGGTGTGGTCGGACGTCGATGCCGTCACCAGTCAGGAATTCGGCTGGACCTACTTGGTCAAAAAAGATGAATGGCCCTACCAGCTGCCGTTTACTCGAGGGCAGCGCCCTACGTACTTCGAACCCGCCCAGATCACGAGCTCGCGGAATGATCAATGTGTCCAGCGCCGTGTTGTGTGACAGAGATTCGGGGCTTTGGGTCGGATTCCAACTCATTGCTGCGCTCCTGCGATCAGGTAGTTGCGTTCACCATCGCAGAATACACGGTATTTTCAGCTTGAGTATTCGCCATTTCGCACAGATTAAGTGCAATTTCGATGTTATGTTATTTCATCCATTGCTCAAAGTGCCTCTCTTGGCCAAAGCCGGGGGAAAAACGGCCCGTCGATGCGGTCGCCTTCGCTGTAACCGGCGGCCTCGAACTGCGCACGTTCATCTTTCGCCCAATCTCCGCGATATCGGATGATCCCGTCCGGCGCTGTCATCCGCAGGCTAAACCGACGCACTGTTTCCGTCGGCGTGACCGAGGACAGACCACCATGCAGTGTTCGCATATCGAAATAGATGCAATCCCCTAATTCCATATCCCACTGCAACAAGTCATAGGCACCGGGATCGACGTTGATATCCGGGGGCTGGTGATACGTTCGGCCTGCGACCTCAGTGGCCCCAAGACTGGGATGACCATCCGCAAACCGAACCCGCATGAACAGCTTGTCCCACAGATGCGAGCCTTTGACGAAGGCAATGCCGTTCTCTTTAGTCACCGGTTCAAGAGGCAGCCAAAGGACGCACATAGTGCCTTCGAAATCGAAATAGGACAGGTCCTGATGAAAGGGTGGGCGCGAGGTCGATCCGGCCTCACGCAGGAACCAGTTATCCATCACAAGGTTGATCGACGGGGCATCCAATAAACCCGCAGCCAGTGGGGCGCACGGCGAGTGATGCACGAAATCCCTAAATTGCGGAATCTTGTTCCACGCCCAGAAATCCTCGAAATAAGCAGGGGCGTCTGGGTCCTTGGTGTGACGAGTGAAATTGTCGGTTGGGTTGGCAAGGTCCGCACTGATACCTTCGCGCAACAAGTCCAACCAATGTTCCGAGAATTTCGAGCGCAGCACAACGGCACCGTCCCGCTTGAAGGCCGCAATTTCGTCGGGCGAAACCGATTGTGTCTTGTCCATTTTTCAGCCTTTCACATCGATATACCGACGATGGCACCGCAACCCGCACAGGGTCAAAGAAATTCGCCGGGGCTTGGGGTGATCACAGAGTGGTGAAGATCGCCTCGGAATTGATCTGAACCGTGCTATCTTTGCGCTGTGGCGCGCTCAGGTTGCTATGGATGTTACCTTGCAGGAGGTCCCGACATGACGAATTCACACTTGTCTCGCAGATCCGTAATGGCGCTGGGCGGGGCTGTTCTGGTCACTGGCGGTTCGGGCTTGCTGATGCCCGCACGCGCCGCCGGGCTGGCCCCGACACGGTCCATGCGCGGTGGGTCGAACAACTACCGCCCCGGCGCACCCATCGTCGAGCGGATCGGCGGCGGTGGGTTCTGGATGACCGGCACTGTGCGGCGGGCTGGGGACGGTGCCCCTCTGCCCGGCCAACGTATCCAAATCTGGGCTCACACAACCGAAGGGCATGAGCGGGATCCGCAAAGCCATGGTGCTACACTGACCGACGCCAATGGTGAGTTCCGGTTGGAGATGCCGCAGATCGTGCCCGCCTTTGGCCAGCCGCACGGGCATCTGGCCTATGACAGCGGCGAGTTTGAGACGGTATTCCTGCGTCCGATCATGGCAAGTTCAAAAGACCAGACCCTTGCCGCGCATTTCGTCCTGCAACCCGCCTGATTTACGTGATCCGCAGCCTTTTGATCTGGGCGGCGGTGATCGCCGCCATAGCTGTGCCGCTGATTGCGGCGGCGCATAGCCCCTTATTGGCGTGGCGCGATCCAGTCTACATCGTGGCCGGGTTTGCCGGAGTGCTGAGTATGGGGCTGTTGTTGCTGCAACCCTTGCTGGCCGGGCGCGACTTGCCTGTATTACTGCCTTTGGCCAGCCGGCGCTGGCATCGACGGGTTGGCATCACTCTGATCATCGCCCTTGTGGTGCATGTGGGCGGCTTGTGGATCACCAGCCCCCCGGATGTTGTGGATGCGTTGCTGCTCGTCTCACCTACCCCGTTTTCAGCCTGGGGCGTCGTTGCGATGTGGGCCGCCTTTGCTGCCGCCTGTCTGGGCATCTTTCGGCAGCGTCTGGCCCTGCGGTACCGTATCTGGAGGCTGGGTCACACAGGGTTAGCAGCCATAACCATTGTCGGCAGTGTCGTGCATGCGATGCTGATTGAAGGGACGATGGAGATCATGACCAAAACCGCCCTCTGCGTTCTGGTTCTGTTGGCGAGCGTCCGAACGCTCGCCAGATTGCGTGTGTGGGATATCCGGCCGCGCAGTTAAACGCCCAGACACCAGCGCATGACCGCCTTTTGGGCATGCAGACGGTTTTCAGCTTCGTCAAAGATTACCGAGTTCGGTCCGTCCATGACCTCGGATGTCGCCTCTTCCTCGCGGTGCGCAGGCAGGCAATGCATGAACAGCGCATCCGGCTTGGCATGAGACATCAACTCGGTATTCACCTGATAGGGGCGCAGCAGGTTGTGACGACGCTCTTTGGCCGATTGGGAATCGTGCATCGAGACCCAAGTATCGGCCACTATAAGATCGGCATCTTCCACCGCTTTGTAAGGGTCACGCTCGACCACGATTTTCGAACCCTTCTGACGAGCGAACCCCATGAATTCTTCCTCGGGGTCGAACTGAGCGGGACCGGTGAAGGTCAGATCGAATCCGAACTGGCCCGCCGCATGCAGGAACGAGGCGCAGACGTTGTTGCCGTCTCCGGTCCAGACCACTTTTTTTCCTTTGATCGGCCCGCGATGTTCTTCAAAAGTCAGCACGTCAGCCATGATCTGGCAGGGATGCGTACGGTCGGTCAGGCCGTTGATCACCGGCACGTCGGAATATTCAGCCATCTCGGTCAGGATGGTTTCATCGAACGTCCGGATCATGATCATGTCGACATAACGCGACAGGACACGGGCCGTGTCGGCAATGGTTTCGCCGTGGCCCAGTTGCATGTCCTTACCCGACAACACCATGGTCTGCCCGCCCATCTGCCGTACGCCCACATCGAAGGACACGCGCGTTCGGGTCGAGGGTTTCTCAAAGATCAGTGCGACCATGCGATCCTTGAGCGGCTGATCATTATCCTGCGCGGCTTTGGGGCGACCCAGACGGGCCTGTTTCATTTCGCCGGCCTGATCGATCATCGTCCGCAGATCGCCTGCATCGGTTTTGTGGATATCGAGGAAATGGTTCATATCGTTTCGCTTTTGGCTGTCGGTCGCCGGGGGCGCTGCCCCCGGCCCCCCGGAGTATTTAGAAAAAGATGAGGATTACGCGGATTCGAGGCTGGCTTCGACTTGTGCGGCAGCCTTGTCGAGGCGGATCATGGCCTGAGCAATGTCATCCTCGGTCAGCGTCAGGGGCGGCAACAGGCGGATGACATTGTCGGCGGCGGGAACGGTGATGACCTCATTGTCATAGCCCGCGTTAACCACATCGGTATTGGTCGCCTTGCATTTCAAGCCCAGCATCAGGCCCGTACCGCGCACCTCTTCGAACACGTCGGGGTGATCGGCGATCAGGCCTTCGAGCTTCTGGCGCAGCATCCCCGCCTTGCGGTTCACGCCTTCAAGGAAAGCAGGCGTTGCCACCTGATCGATTACCGCGCAACCCACGGCGCAGCCCAGAGGGTTACCCCCATAAGTCGAGCCATGGGTACCCACGGTCATACCGCTGGCCGCGTCTTCGGTGGCCAGCACCGCGCCTAAGGGGAAGCCGCCGCCGATGCCTTTGGCAACCATCATAATATCGGGGGTAATACCTGCCCATTCGTGGGCAAACAGCTTGCCGGTGCGGCCAACGCCGCATTGCACCTCATCCAAAATCAACAACAGGCCGTTGTCGTCGCAGATCTGGCGCAGGGCCTTGAGTTCCGCGTCGGGCACCGGACGAATGCCACCCTCACCCTGAATCGGTTCGATCAGGATCGCGGCGGTCTTGTCCGTGATCGCATTGGTCACGCCGTCAAGATCGCCGAATGTGACATGCACGAACCCGGGCAACAGCGGGCCAAAGCCCTTGGTCATCTTTTCAGATCCGGCCGCCGCGATACCAGCCGATGACCGGCCATGGAACGAGCCGTCGAAGGTAATGATCTCGACCCGTTCGGGTTGCCCCTTGTCATAGAAATACTTGCGGCCCATTTTCACGGCCAGCTCACAGGATTCCGTGCCCGAGTTTGTGAAGAAAACCGTATCGGCGAAGGTATGTTCAACCAACTTATCCGCCAACGCTTGCTGCTGCGGGATGTTGTACAGGTTCGAGACATGCCACAGCACGTGCGCCTGTTCAGTCAGCGCATTGACCAGCGCCGGATGCGCGTGGCCCAGAGCGTTCACCGCAATCCCGGCACCAAGGTCAAGGAAACGTCGGCCATCCGCCTCGGTCAGCCAGGCGCCTTCGCCCTTTACGAAAGTCAGGGGCGCGCGATTATAGGTCGGCAGAACGGACGGGATCATCGGATCATCCTTTTCGTTAGGTTAAGCCCCGTGAGTGATACACGAAGGCCGGATTCGTCAACAGATTTGGTGGGATTTGCGCGGATTTACAGCGCGCAATGGATCAAACAGGCCGGTTACGCAGTAATGCGTCGGCGTCGGAGTCGCAGGATATGTGCGTGTTTGATCATGCGGGGCCGTATAGCCGGGTGTTTGGCCTCTGAAAACCCCGAATTTCCAAAATCAGAAATTTCACTTTGAAACTCAGCTTTTATCGCTTGCCATTTAGGGCGCAGTGACGCACCGCTGGGTCATGACACCCGCGCGCCAGAACCCTGCCCTTGCGGCTTTGCTGATCGTCACCGCCAGCGCTTTTCTGGCCGCCACCACACTTCTGGCCAAAGCGTTGGGGACGAATACCTTAGGCCCGGCGTTGCATCCGATGCAGATCAGCCACGGGCGGTTCCTGTTCGCGTTTCTGGTGATCGTCAGCGCGGTGGGCGTGTTGCGCCCACGGTTAAGCCGCCCGCATTGGGGGTTGCATATTGGGCGGACGAGCTTTGGCTGGGTGGGGATTACGCTGATGTTCGCCTCGGTCGCGTTCATCCCGATCTCGGATGCCACTGCGATTTCCTTTTTGAACCCCGTCTTTGGCATGGTCCTGGCCATCCCGCTGTTGAAAGAGGGCGTTGGGCCGTGGCGCTGGCTGGCCGCTGCTGTTGCTCTGACCGGTGCATTGATCCTGCTGCGTCCGACACCGGCCAGCTTCCAACCTGCGGCGTTGCTTGCCCTGACGGCGGCGGCTGTGATCGGGATGGAGCTGATCTTTATCAAAAAGCTTTCGGGCCGTGAAATTCCCATCCAGATTCTGTTGATCAACAACGCGATGGGGCTGACCATCGCCTCGGTCGCGGTCAGCTTTGTGTTCCAGATGCCAACGCCCGAACAATGGATCGCGCTGGTGGCAATCGGGGTGCTGATGGCCTGTGCCCAAGCCTGTTTCGTCAACGGGATGGCGCGCGCGGATGCATCCTTTGTGGCGCCAATCAGCTATGCCACACTGATCTTTGCCGCCCTCTATGACTTTGCGGTGTTTGGCGTTATCCCGGATGTGGTTAGCCAAATCGGTTCTGCAATCATTCTGACGGGCGGACTAATCCTTGTCTGGCGCGAGGCACGCGTCAGAACCGCCTAGCTAGGCGTTTTTTTGGGATTGCGGGATCCAAAACCTGCACCGTCATGCTTTCAGCCTGTATCCCTTTCGCAGCATCTGCCAGGTAATGGCGCAGACAATCAACGTTGCGCCACTGCAAACCGCGAAACCCAGTGCGGGTGAGCTGTCAGACACCCCGATCATGCCATTTCGCAACCCATCAATCAGGTAGAATACCGGGTTCACGTGGCTGAGGCGGTTGAGAACAGGTGGCAATGCCTCGACCGAATAGAATGTACCCGACAGGAAGGCCAGCGGCGTGACGATGAAATTGGTAATCGCCGCCATTTGATCGAACTTGTTGGCAAATATTCCCGCAAACAGGCCCAACGCCCCCATGAAAGCACCGCCGAGAACAACAAACAGCAGCGCAATCAACGGGTTCCGCGGCACCAGCCCCAGCACCAGCGCCAGCGCAACGGCAACCACACAGGCGATCAGAACACCACGCACGATGCCTCCCGCCAGATAGCCCAATAGAATTTCCAACGGAGACAGTGGTGGCATCAACGTATCAACAATGTTGCCCTGTACCTTGGCAATCACCATCGAAGACGAGGTGTTGGCAAAAGCATTCTGAATCACGGTCATCATCATGATACCCGGCGCCAGAAATGTCAGGAACGGCACCCCCATCACGTCGGGTCGGCTGGGGCCAATAGCGATGTTGAAGATCAGCAGAAACAGGCCTGCGGTCACCAGCGGCGCCAACAGGGTCTGGGTCCAGACCGCCAGAAAACGCAATGTTTCGCGCTGAGCCAACGTATAAAGACCCATCCAGTTGACCGCCCCGAAACGGTGTTCGTTCTGCTCAAAGGGCATCTGCATCATCTGACCTCAACCTGATTCGAAGACTGCTTGTAACTCGGGGCGCAGTGATTAGAATAGGGGGCTGAGACGATTTCCCAAGGCGGCCCGAATCCGGGGCCGCTTTCCGCTTTTGAAAGGCAAATGATGTCCTGGACTGACGAGCGTGTAGAGCTACTGAAGAAAATGTGGGGCGAAGGCCAGTCGGCCAGCCAGATCGCCAAGGAATTGGGTGGGGTGACCCGCAATGCCGTGATCGGCAAGGTGCACCGACTGGGCCTGTCGAACCGTGCCACCGGCGCATCCCCGGCCAAGGCCGAGCCCAAGGAAAAACCGGCCCCCGCGCCCAAGGCCGAGGCCAAGCCGAAACCGGCCCCCAAAACCGAACCGGCCCGCCCGGCCCCCGCGCCTGCGGCCGAGGCCAAGCCTGCCGTACCCGCCCGCCGTCAGATCATCCCGGCCGGTCAGCCATTGCCGCCGCAACCCTCGGCCAATGAAATCAGCCCCGAGGCACTGGCCAAGGTCAATGAGATTGAGAAGAAGGCCAAGAAACTGACGTTGATGGAACTGACTGAGAAGACCTGCAAATGGCCCGTCGGCGACCCCGCAACCGAGGATTTCTGGTTCTGCGGCCTGCCCGTTGAGGCCGGCAAACCCTATTGCGAGGCGCATGTGGGCGTGGCATTTCAGCCGATGAGCTCGCGCCGCGACCGTCGGCGGTAAGGAAGATGCGCCAGGATCCGACTGCACTGGAGGATGCCTGGCTGAAACGGGCAAAACGCTTGTTGGCGCTGGCCGAAACCGGCCAGCATTTCACCAAAGACCCATTTGATCGCGAACGCTATGACGAGATCGCAGCCATGGCCCGCGCCATGCTGGCCGATTTGGGCCGGGTGCCCCTATCGCGGATCGAGGGGCTGATCTCGGATCATGCTGGTGGTTATGCCACGCCCAGCATCGACATTCGCGGCGCTGTAATCCGTGATGGCCACATTCTGCTGGTCCGCGAACGACTGGACGGGCTGTGGGCCATGCCGGGTGGTTTTGCGGACATTGGCAGCTCTCCAGCGGAAAATATGGAACGTGAAGTCTGGGAAGAGGCTGGGCTGCAGGTCCGTGCCAGACACCTCTATGCTCTGCGCCACAAGGCACGGCATCCCTACCCGCCGGATTCGCGAGATTTTTATAAACTTTTCTTCCTGTGCGATGAGGATGGCACGGACGCCCCGCAGCCGGGTGCCGAGACCAGCGACGCGGCCTTCTTTCCCCCGGACAAAATACCTGCACTATCTTTGGCACGAAATATTCACGCGGATGTCACAGCAGCGTTCCGCGCCCATTCAACAGACCAATCCCAAACTCTATTCGATTGACCTATTGCGCCGGGTGCGAGGACGAATCCGGCATCGGTACCCAACCCGGCAGTTCATCGGGGGCGACCGAGACATGCAGTTGCTCGGACTGGTCCATCCCGACTTTGCGATGCTTGCGCAGCAGGAAAACCTTGCCCCACCCCCGCCAGGTCCCGACCGAAGTTGCAGTAGTTGAAGTTGGGAACCGGTCGCGCCAACCTTCGGGCAGCGGCAATCCATGCTGCTCGGCCTTGTCCAGCATCCAGATCAGGGAAATATTGCTGAGGGGACGCGCCTCTTCAAACCCGTTCAATTGCCCGCCCACGTCGCCATGTGTGCCACGGAACCAGACCTGTTCAACGTGGCCCTTAAACTCGGGCGTACATTTCCACAGTACCGGCTCGTACACCTCGCGCGTCTCGTCCAGCGCCATAGCGTGATAGCCATGCCGGGTGGCGGGGCCAAGTTCATGGTTGTGAAACGCGTGCTTATCTTCGGCCCAGCGCCACAGCAGCGGAAGACGCAGGCCCAACGCCTTGACGGTGTCCCAGACACCGATCATTTCAATTGCGAGCTCGTTATGACAGAATTTTTGGCGGAACTCACAGGCTGCCTCGCCGCTAGACGTACATTCATAGTGGCGATAGGCCTGCTTGATGTTGCGCTCGGTCGCGTGTTCGGCCTTGAGCAGACCGATCATGTCGATCACGCCCGCAAGGCTGCGCACGCCGTAAGCGCCGCGCGAATAGCCGATGAAAAATATCTTATCACCAGGTTTGTAGCGTGACGCCAGATAGCCATAGGCCCGCCGGATTTGCCGGTTGATGCCGCGCCCCATCATCACGTCCAGAGAGGTTTTCCAGCTTTCCCACTGCACACCGGATTCGTAAAAGACCGAGACCTTGCCGCCCATCTCGCGGCACAGATGGTAGGTCTGACCCGCATGAGTTTCAAACCCCGGCTCCAACGTCGACATGGTGCCGTCAAGGATAATGACATGACTAATAGGTTCACGGTGCAGCGCCTCGGCCGAATGTTCGGACCGCAAAGGCCGTCCGAGCCATCCAAGTATCTTTTTACTTAGCCGTGACAGAACCATGCGTCAGCAATTCCCAAACTCTTAGGGGTGTGAATGGCATATCCGCCTGCCGTACCCCATGTTCCCAAAGCGCGTCCTGCACCGCGTTCGCCACAGCGGCCAGCGCGCCCACGGTGCCGGCCTCTCCGCATCCTTTCATACCCATTGGGTTCGAAGTTGACGGAACCGGTGCCGAGGTAAACTTTATCATGGGTATCTCAGACGCACGGGGCAAGGCGTAGTCCATCAACGAAGCCGTGAGCAGTTGCCCCTGCGCATCATGCTCAACACGCTCGGACAGGGCTTGACCAATGCCCTGCGCCACGCCGCCATGTACCTGCCCCTCGGCCAACATCGGATTGATAAGATTGCCGAAATCGTCAACTACGGTGTAGCGGTCGACCCATGTTTCACCGGTGAAACAATCAATAACGATTTCGGCAACATGTGCGCCATTCGGATAACTGCGTGCGTCCAGCGTAATGTGCGCCTCATGTTGCAGAAGATCGGTTCGGCCATCGGCGCGGGCCATCTCGGCCGCTTCGATCAATGTAGGCGTCAGGTTCGACCCTGGCGCGCGGAATGTTTCGTGATCAAAATTCACGTCAGCCTCCTCGACGCCCATCTTATCGGCCAGATAAGGCGCGAATGCGACGATCATGACGTCGATTGTGGCCAGGGTGGCCGTGTTTTGGACTGTAACGGACCGCGATCCTCCTGTCCCTCCTCCGGCAGGTAACTGATCGCTGTCCCCCTGGATGACATTGATCTGATCCAACGGAACTCCGATCTGATCCGACAAAAACTGGGTATAGGCCGTCTCATGGCCCTGGCCGTTTGATTGCGTCCCCACATAGAGGTTCACGGTGCCATCTTCGCAGAATGCGATCTTTGCGTTCTCGGAAGGGTCGCCCAAAATACTTTCGATATAGTAACAGATGCCCTGCCCCCGGATCAGGCCGCGTTCGGCATCAGCCGCCTTACGGGCAGCAAAACCTAATGTCTGTTCACTCGCGCGGCTCAGGACCATGTCGAAATTGCCGACGTCATAGACCTCACCAGTCGTCGTTTTGTAAGGAAAAGCTTCAGGCCGGATGAAGTTTTTGCGCCTCAACTCCCACGGATCGACGCCCAATTCACGCGCGGCGCGGTCCATAGCCCGTTCAAGCACATAGATAGCCTCAGGCCGACCAGCGCCGCGATAAGCGTCCACCTGCGTTGTGTTGGTAAAGAACCCTTCGACCCGCAGATAAGAGGTCTGCACATCATAGGCCCCCATCAGAACTTTGCTGAACAGATTTGTCTGGATTGCCTGACCGAAATGGCTGTTATAGGCCCCAAGATTGACCTTGCTATGCACGCGGTAAGCGGTAATTCGGTGGTCTTCATCAAAAGCCAGCTCAGCCAGCGAAGTCAGGTCGCGCCCATGGTGATCAGACAGCATCGCCTCAGATCGGTCCGACATCCAGTGAACGGGTTGGCCCAGTTTCATCGCGGCGACGGCGACACAGAAATACTCGGGATACGGCATCACCTTCATGCCAAACCCACCGCCCACGTCGGGCGTGGTGACCCTAATGAATTCAGGTTCCAGCTTCAGCTTCTGCGCCAATTGCCCGCGCATCGCCCAGACGCCCTGCCCGCTATAGGCAAAGTGCAGCCGCCCGTCGGACCAAGCAGCCTGACAGCCGCGCGGCTCAATCGATGTAACGATCACCCGGTTATCCGCAACGTTCAGTTGCACTCTGTACGCGGCGTCCTGAAAGGCCGCCTCGGTCGCTGCCTCATCCCCCATGCCCCAGTCAAAGGCACGGTTGTCAGGAGCTTCGATGTGCAGCGGTTCGCCCCCCATCTCCAGGTCAAGTTTGGCGGGCAGATCCTCGGTTTCCATCCAGATCAACTCGGCCGCATCACGGGCCTGATTCTGCGTTTCGGCGATGACCACCGCGACCGGCTCACCGACAAAACGCACGCGGTCCTTGGCCAGCATGTGGCGATCCGGCGCCGCCGCTTTCGAGCCGTCCCGGTTCGACACAAGCGCCGCGTTTAAAACCGTGTCGATCCCGGCCTCAGTCAGGTCGTCCAGCGCCATGACCAGCCGCACGCCATTCGCCTCACGCGCGGCATCCAGATCCAGCGCGGTGATCCGCCCATGCGCAACCTGGCTGCGAAAAAACGCCGCAAACAGGGCGTCGCCGGGCACAGCATCGTCGATGTACTGCCCCTTCCCGGTTAGAAACCGCTGATCCTCGGTCCGTTTGACCGGCTGACTTTTTCCGAACTTGTCCATTGGATGCTCCTGCCTCGGCCTGTAGGGGCGACTTTAGGCTGCACCGGTTCGTTGTCCAGAGTACCCGCAGACCCTTCCCCTTCCCCTGCGCATTCGTTATTGCAGGCGCTGACCCAAGATTGATGACGCAGGACGCACCCCATGGCGATGGAAAAGACATTCAACGCGGCCGAGGCTGAGGCCCGCATTTACGAGACCTGGGAACAGGCCGGAGCCTTCAAGGCAGGCGCAAACAAATCGCGCGACGAAAGCTTTACCATCATGATCCCGCCGCCCAACGTGACGGGCGCGCTGCACGTGGGCCACGCCTTCAACAACACGCTGCAGGACATTCTGATCCGCTGGCACCGAATGCGTGGCTTCGACACGCTGTGGCAGCCGGGTCAGGACCACGCCGGTATTGCCACCCAGATGCAGGTGGAAAAGATGCTGGCTGCGACCCAACAGCCCGGACGGCGTGAGTTGGGCCGTGAGAAGTTCCTTGAGAAAGTCTGGGAATGGAAAGGCGAATACGGCGGCACGATCATTGAGCAGTTGAAGCGTCTCGGCTCATCCTGCGACTGGTCGCGCAATGCGTTCACCATGGCCGGTGCGGCGGGTGATCCACGCACGGGGCACGAAAATTCTGCGAATTTTCATGACGCGGTGATCAAGGTCTTCGTCGATATGTACGAAAAGGGCCTGATCTATCGCGGCAAACGACTGGTCAACTGGGATCCGCATTTCGAAACGGCGATCTCGGACCTTGAAGTCGAGAATATCGAGGTCGCGGGTCATATGTGGCACTTCAAATACCCGCTGGCTGGTGGCGAGACCTATACCTACGTCGAGAAGGATGAGGACGGGAATATCGTCTTTGAGGAAAAGCGCGACTACATCTCAATCGCCACAACGCGCCCTGAGACCATGCTGGGGGACGGCGCGGTTGCGGTTCACCCGTCGGATGAGCGTTACGCGCCAATCGTTGGGAAACTCTGCGAAATCCCGGTTGGTCCGAAAGAACATCGCCGTCAGATCCCGATCATCACCGACGACTACCCTGATCCTGATTTCGGCTCGGGCGCGGTGAAGATCACCGGTGCGCATGACTTCAACGACAACATGGTTGCCAAGCGCGGCGGCATTCCGATGTACCGTCTGATGGACACCAAAGGCGCGATGCGGGCCGATGGCGCCCCTTACGCAGACGAAGCAGGGAAAGCGCAGGAATACGCGCGTGGGCGTAAATTTACCGAGAACGAAATCGACGCAATCAACCTTGTCCCTGATCACCTGCGTGGCCTCGACCGGTTCGAGGCGCGCGCGAAAGTGGTCGAAGAAATCACCGCCGATGGACTGGCCGTCATGTGCCGCGCCGATGACGCACGTCTGGGTTCGACCGCGCTGAAGCCCGAGCATGAAGGTGCCGACAAACTGGTCCCGCTGGTCGAAAGCAAACCAATCATGCAGCCCTTCGGCGACCGCTCGAAAGTTGTCATCGAGCCGATGTTCACCGACCAGTGGTTCGTCGACGCCGAAAAGGTTGTCGGCCCCGCGCTGGACGCGGTCAAAGACGGCACGGTCAAAATCATCCCCGAGTCAGGCGAGAAGACTTATTACCACTGGTTGGAAAACATCGAGCCTTGGTGCATCTCGCGTCAGCTGTGGTGGGGGCACCAGATTCCGGTTTGGTATGGGATCGACCTGTCCGCAGAGGGGTTCAAAGACGACGAGAACGACGGCGATCTTGATCTGGTCGAGTTGGGCCGTTTGCTGAACGAAGGCGGTATGCTGCACCGTGGCAATGTCATGGAATGCGCGGCGAGCCTTGAGGCCGTCACGGAAAAGTTCCTCGACGACAATGCCAACATCCCCAGCCCGTTGAGCCACGCGACCGTTATCGAAGTCGAAGACAAACAGGAAGCGATCCATCAGTTCGCTGAAAGCCTTGCTCAATACGCTGTCGACCAAGACCCGACCAAGCTTGTCTATCCGGTGTGGCGCGACCCCGACGTCCTCGACACCTGGTTCTCTTCCGGCCTATGGCCCATCGGCACCCTGGGCTGGCCCGAGCAGACCGAGGAACTGGAGCGCTACTTCCCCACGGATGTGCTGATCACCGGCTTCGATATCTTGTTCTTCTGGGTCGCCCGGATGATGATGATGCAGCTGGCTGTAGTCGATCAGATCCCGTTCCACACCGTCTACCTGCACCAGCTCGTCCGCGACGAGAAGGGCAAGAAGATGTCCAAAACCACCGGCAACGTCATCGACCCGTTGGAGATCGTCGACGAATTCGGCGCCGATGCGCTGCGCTTTACCAACGCCTCAATGGCGGCGATTGGCGGCGTGCTGAAACTTTCGCGCGAACGCATCACCGGCTATCGCAATTTCGGCACCAAACTGTGGAACGCCGTCCGCTTTGCCGAGATGAACGAGGTCTTCACCGACGCCGTGCCGCAACTGGACGTAGCCGACTTGAAACCCAAAGCCGCCGTCAACCGCTGGATCATCGGCGAAACTGCCCGTGTGCGGGCCGAGGTCGACGCGGCGCTCGAAAGCTACCGCTTCAACGACGCGGCCAATGGGCTCTATGCCTTTGTCTGGGGCAAGGTCTGCGACTGGTATGTGGAACTCTCTAAGCCTTTGTTGCAAGGCGATGACGCCGAGGCGCAAGCCGAAACCCGCGCCACAATGCGCTGGGTTCTGGATCAGTGCATGGTCCTGCTGCACCCGATTATGCCTTTCATCACCGAAGAACTGTGGGGCCTAACCGGCAACCGCACCAAGATGGTCGTCCACGCCGACTGGCCGACTTACGCCGCCGCCGACCTGATCGACGCCGATGCGGATCGTGAGATGAACTGGGTAATTTCGGTGATTGAAAATACTCGCTCGGCCCGTGCGCAGATGCGGGTTCCCGCAGGGCTCTATGTGCCGATGTTGGTGACCGAGATCGACGCCCACGGACAGGCAGCGTGGGACCGCAACGAGGCGCTGATCAAGCGTCTCGCACGGATCGACAGCCTGACCAAGGTCGACGACCTACCCAAAGGAACGATTTCCATTGCCGCACCGGGCGCCACTTTCGGCCTGCCACTGGCGGATATCATCGACATCGGTGCTGAAAAGG
Organism: Ruegeria sp. BI7; assembly: GCF_056537925.1. Lineage (NCBI taxonomy): Bacteria > Pseudomonadati > Pseudomonadota > Alphaproteobacteria > Rhodobacterales > Roseobacteraceae > Ruegeria > Ruegeria sp. BI7. The sequence continues at coordinate 58,350 of NZ_JBQFSK010000012.1, read as the reverse complement.
AACGGCTGGAAAAAGCCAAGGGTAAATTGGCTAAAGAACTGGGCGGTCTGCGTGGACGTCTGAACAACCCGAAATTCGTGGCCTCGGCCCCGGAGGAGGTTGTTGCCGAAGCCAAAGCCAATCTCGCCGCCCGCGAAGAGGAAGAAGAAAAGCTGAACGAGGCGCTGGCCCGCCTGGCCGAAATCGCCTAATCTTCATCTTTTCAAAAATACTCAAATCCCAAACCCCGCCGCGTATGCCACGGTGGGGTTTACTTTTGCACACACGGCCCTTGCCCCCACTCGCAAGCCCTTGCTAGCAAAGGCGGATATAACCCCGAGGACTCAGATGGCACGCGCATTCCCCCCGATCCAAACCATCTCAACCGGGCTGGTGGTCGCCATTGTCGGGTTCTTCAGCTCTTTCCCTATCGTGTTGCAGGGACTGGCGTCCATGGGGGCCTCGGCGCAGGACTCCGCTTCGGGCCTGATGATGGCGGCCATTGCCATGGGAGTGACGGCCATCGGTCTCAGCTTGTGGTATCGGCAACCCATCAGCGTTGCGTGGTCCACTCCGGGCGTTGCGCTGTTGGCCGTGTCCGCGATGCCTGTAGCAGGGTTTTCTGACGCGGTCGGCGCGTTCCTGTGTGCAGGCGCGCTAACCGTGCTTGCAGGACTCTGGCGACCTTTGGGACGGCTGGCGTCGGCCATCCCGACAACGCTGGCCCAAGCAATGCTGGGCGGCGTTCTGCTGCCCCTGTGCATCTTGCCTTTCAAGGCCGCGGTCGAGCTGCCGTGGCAAGCTTTGCCGGTAATCCTGACTTGGTTCATCGCCGGGCGGATCAACCGGTTGTTTGCGGTTCCGGCGGCGGTCGTCACAGCGGCGATTGTTGTGGTTCTGAACGCGGGCGACACGTCGGTCACCCCAACCCATCTGGTGGCCGCACCGGTTTGGACAATCCCGAGTTTCTCACTGGCCTCGGCCATCGGTATTGGATTGCCCCTGTTTATCGTCACCATGGCCACACAGAACATCCCCGGCATCGCGGTGATGCGCAGCTTTGGCTACACCCCCGCCCCAGGCAGGTTGTTCTCTTCGGTCGGTTTGGCCAGCATCCTGTCGGCCCCGTTCGGGGCGCCGGCCACCTGCCTTGCAGCGATCACCGCCGCCATGTGTTCCAACGAAGACAGCCACCCAAACCCGGCCCAACGGTATTGGTCGGCGGTGATGGCAGGCGTATTCTATTGCCTGTTTGGTGTATTCGCGGTGGCCATCACCGGGTTTGCCGTACATGCTGATCCGCTGCTGATGGGCACCCTGACAGGGATTGCGTTGATCGGAGTGCTTGCCAACGCCACCCACGCAGCGCTTGATGTTCCAGCGGAGAGGGAAGCCGCTATTTTGACATTTGCCATCACCGCTTCAGGTATCTCGGTCTTTGGTCTGGGCGCGGCAGTCTGGGGTTTGCTGGCTGGTGGCATTGCGTATCTGGTCACGAAGCGAATTCGCTAGCGGTGCTCACTCGACTTGGGATATAGTTTGACCATGCTCGGATCGCTTGGAAAACTGATCGAACGCCAGATCAAAAAGGCACAGGCCGAGGGCCAGTTGCAGGGGCTCGAGGGTGAAGGCAAACCTTTGCCGGATCGGTCGGGTGAGGCGCAGAGTGATCCGGCCATCGCCGCTGGGCACCGGATCATGGCGCAGGCCGGTGTGCTGCCGGAAGAGTTCGAGATCAGGAAAAAGCTTGATGCCGCCCGAAAGGATTACGCCGAGTTGACCGATGCAGATGCACGTAAAGCTGCCATGGCGCGCATCGCCGAGTTGGAGATGCGGTACAACATGGCCCGAGATGCACGACGGGCCTTTATGCGCTAGCTACTTGAATTCAGGTTTTCGCCCCTGCATCTGCGCCATCACAACCTCCATCTGATCAGGTTTTCCGATCAGTTCGACCTGTTCGGCGGATTCTTCCAACAGAACCTCGGCGCGGGTCTTGGTTTCGGCCACTTCGATCAGACGCTTGGCGGCGCGAATGGCCGAGGGGCTTTTGCCCGCGATGTCTTCGGCCAACGCCAATGCCTCGGTCAGTGGATCGTCTGACAGTTTCGTCACCAACCCCCAGTCCGCCGCCCGCTGCGCGCCGATGGGACGCGCGGTGTAGGTCAGCAGGCGCAGTACGTCCGAGCGCACCAGATGTGGCAGTAAAACCATCCCACCCATGTCGGGGATAATGCCCCACTTCATCTCCATCACCGCCAGCTTGGCGTCGGGGTGTGCGATGCGAATATCCGCGCCCAGCGCGATTTGCAGCCCGCCACCATAAGCAACACCCTGAATGGCGCAGATCACCGGAACTGGCACACGCCGCCAGATCAGGGCAAGTTCTTGCATTTCATTCGCATCCCCGTGGCTGCGGGTCATCAGCCACTCAGTCGGGTCCATATGCGCCATCTTGGCAAAGCTGGCCATATCAAGCCCGGCGCAAAAGCTCTTGCCCTCGCCCGACAGGACCACGGCGCGTGCGTCCGAGGCTGCGACCTCTTGCCCGGCAGACAGCAACGCCTTGATCATCGCGTCGTCCAGCGCGTTCATCTTGTCGCCGCGCGTCAGCGTGACATGGGCGATGTGGTCTTTGTACTCGACGGATACGCGGGTCATGCGGGCCTCCTGATCTTGTTGACCCAACCATGCCCGGAAGGTCTGCCAAGTTCCACCTCAACGTTGGGGCACTTCTGGCTGCGCGTCGCAGATGGTTGCCTGACGAGTGGGTATGGGGTTATCTCGCACCATGACTGACCCACGCTATACTCCGCTTGCCCTGTCACTGCCTGCAACCGTGCCCTTTGTCGGGCCGGAAACGCAGGAACGTCAGCGCGGCGCGCCCTTTGTCGCCCGGCTGGGGGCGAATGAAAGCATCTTTGGCCCCTCCCCCCGCGCTATCGAGGCGATGGCAGCAACGGACATATGGAAATATGGTGACCCCGAAAGCCACGACCTGCGACATGCACTGGCCGATCATCACGGTGTAAAGCCGGAAAACATCGTGGTCGGAGAAGGCATTGATGGCCTGCTGGGTTACCTCGTGCGGTTGCTGGTTGGCCCCGGCGATACAGTTGTGACCTCGGACGGGGCGTATCCGACCTTCAACTACCACGTGGCCGGGTTTGGCGGCGCGTTGCACAAGGTGCCCTATCGTGACGATCACGAGGACCCCGCGGCGCTGTTTGCCAAAGCCGTCGAGGTGGACGCAAAACTGGTCTATCTGGCGAACCCCGACAACCCAATGGGCAGTTGGCATAAAGGCGCGGATATCCTGGCCGCGATGGAGGCCCTGCCTGCGGGATGCCTGCTGGTGCTGGACGAAGCCTATGTGGAATGCGCGCCAGAAGGCACCGCAGCCCCGGTTTCAGCCGATGATCCGCGTGTGATCCGGATGCGCACATTTTCCAAGGTGTATGGCATGGCCGGGGCGCGGGTTGGCTATGCGATCGGCGCGCCGGGATTGATCGAAGCTTTCAACAAGGTCCGCAACCATTTCGGAATGAACCGGGCTGCACAAGCGGGGGCCTTGGCGGCCTTGCAGGATGCCAACTGGCTGTCGCAAGTTCAGGCACAGATCGCTAAGGCACGCGACCGGATCGGCCAGATCGCACGGGAAAACGGCTTGGTACCCTTGCCCTCGGCCACCAATTTTGTGGCGATTGATTGCGGTGGCGATGGAGCGTTTGCCAAAGCGGTGCTTGAGGGGTTAGTGGCACAAGGGATATTTGTGCGCATGCCCTTTGCCGCTCCGCAGAACCGCTGTATCCGCGTCAGTTGTGGTACGGTTACGGATCTGGATGCCTTTGCTGCAGCTCTGCCAAAGGCGCTGGCCACTGCGAAGGCCACGATTTGACCCGGGATTTGGAGGGTTCAGCGGCCAACGCGGCAGCAGCGGCCTCAAGCGCACCCGAGCCGCGCGGGATGTTCAGGGCGGCCATGGCGGTTTCCACCCCTCCCAGCATCGCCATGACCATCTGGCCGTTCACGTGGCCCATATGCCCCAGACGGAAACAGCTGTTCTGATCCTCCATGCCCAGCCCAATGCCAAGGGTCAGGCCCAGCTGGCGCTCGGTATACTGGCGCAGTGGTGTTCCCCGCCCATCGGTCAGACGCAAGGCGGTAACCGCGTGGCTGCGATGGGCGGGGTTGGCTACGTTTATCTCAAGCGCGCCACCTTCTGCCCAGACCTCGCATGCCGCCCAGATGGCCTTGGCGAGGTGATCATGGCGAGCCCAGACATTCTCGATCCCTTCAGCATGGATCATGTCGAGCGCTGCCCGCAGACCATACAGATGATGCGTCGGCGCTGTGCCGTTGAAGTATTGGTAAAACACCTGCGGGTTCACACGCGGCTGCCAGTCCCAGTATTGCGAGACGCGCGGCATCGTTGCCCGTTTGGCCTGTGCTTTGTCATTGAAGAACACAAAACCCACGCCCGCCGGGGTCATCAACCCCTTTTGGCAGGCCGACACCATGACATCGACGCCCCAGGCATCCATCTCGAACCGATCACAGCCCAGCGAGGCGATACAGTCCGCCATCAACAACGCCGGGTGGTTCAGATCGTCCAGCAACGCCCGCAGCCCCGGGATATCGTTGCGGATCGAGCTGGACGTGTCCACGTGAACCGCCAGCACGGCCTTGATTTGATGAGCCGTGTCAGCACGCAGGCTATCGGCGATGCGATCCATATCCCAAGGCGAGGATGCACCGAAATCGATCAGCTCGACCTCGGCGCCAACTCCGCGCGCCATCTCGGCCCATCCGTGGGTGAACAGGCCCGAGGCCGGGGCAAGCACCGTTTCCCCCGCTGCAATAACGTTGGACAGGGCGGCTTCCCAAGTGCCATGGCCGTTGGCAATATAGATGGCGACGTTGTGATCCGTGCCCGCCACGCGTTTCAGATCGCGTGTCAGGGTCGGCACCATCTCGATCAGCTCGCCGTCATAGATGTTGGGTGACGGGCGGTGCATGGCCTGAAGCACAGCGTCAGGCATGACTGAGGGTCCGGGAATCGCCAGATATTCGCGCCCCTGCGCAAGAGAGAGATGGTTTGTCATGGGATCAACCTGTTTGAATTGACGCCCAACCTAGCGCAGCAAAAAGCCGCGTCAATCCATCAGCTTTGAGGCGTCACGCGCAAGGGCTTCGATCCCGGCCCAATCACCGCTCTGCACCATCTGTTTGGGCGCAACCCAGCTGCCGCCAGCGCAGGCGACATTCGTCAACGACAGGTAATCGCTGGCATTGGCTGGCGAAACACCACCCGTCGGACAGAACGTGATCTGCGGCAGCGGCGCGCCGATGGCTTTCAACGCGGGCGCGCCGCCAGACGCCTCGGCGGGGAAGAACTTCAGCATGTCATAGCCTTTTTCCAGCAGGCGCATCGCCTCGCTGGCCGTGGCCGCGCCGGGCAGCAGAGGCAGGCCTTCGGCCTCACACGCCGCAATCAATACGTCTGTTGCGCCGGGCGAAACACCGAACTGCGCGCCCGCCTCTTTTGCGGCGCGTACGTCTTCGGGGGTGACCAGCGTGCCTGCGCCCACCACCCCACCGGGCACCTGCGCCATAGCCCGGATGGCATCCAGTGCCGCCGGAGTACGCAAGGTCACCTCCAGGGCGGGCAAGCCACCTGCCACCAACGCCTCGGCCAAAGGCCGGGCTTGCGCGGCATCATCGACGACCAGAACCGGAACGATAGGTGCAAGCCCGCAGATATCGCGGGTTCGTTGGGTTTTTGACATGAAGATTACACTCCGAAAATGCTAGCACCGGCGTCGGCGGACCCGACATTGTTGCGGAAAGCAGCGAACAGATCCCGTCCGACCCCGTGCTGATTGGCGGACAGATCCGCAGTGACCGGGGCGCGGTCCAGCACACCCGGAGTGAGGATTTCCAATTCGCCTTTCACTGCGTCAACGCGCAGCACATCACCATCCTGGAGATAGGCAATTGCACCACCCTCCAGCGCCTCGGGGCAGACATGGATCGCGGCGGGAACTTTGCCCGAGGCACCTGACATACGGCCATCCGTGACCAACGCCACCTTTTGGCCCCTGCCCTGGAGGATCGCCAGGATTGGCGTCAGTGAATGCAATTCGGGCATGCCATTGGCCTTTGGTCCCTGGAAGCGGACCACAACGATCACGTCCCCGGTGAATTCGCCCGCCTTGAAGGCCGCCTTGACCTCGGCCTGATCATGGAAAACACGCACGGGTGCTTCGACGATCTGATGTTCGGGCGCGACTGCGGAAACCTTCATTACGGCGGTGCCCAGATTGCCAGTCAGGCGTGACAGTCCACCTGTAGGCTGGAACGGGTCCTTGGCGGGGCGGACGATCTTGTCGTTCAGACTGTGGCCCGCGCCCTCTTCCCAAACCAGATCGCCGTCTTTCAGCTTGGGTTCCTTGGTGTAATTGTGCAGGCCCTGCCCTGCGACTGTCAGGGTGTCCGGGTGCAAAAGCCCATCGTCGAGCAGCGTGCCGATGCAATACCCCAAACCACCAGCCGCGTGGAAATGGTTCACATCCGCCAAACCGTTGGGATAGACCCGCGCGACCAGCGGGACAACGGCGGAAATGTCAGAAAAATCTTGCCAATCCAGCATGATACCACCCGCCCGCGCCATTGCGATCAGGTGGATCAGCAAGTTGGTCGAGCCACCGGTGGCCATCAGCCCGACGATGCCATTCACGAAGGCCCGCTCATCGAGAATCTGATAAACCGGTGTGTAATTGTTACCCAGCGCACTCAGCGACAACGCCCGGCGCGCACCCTCTTCGGTCAAGGCATCCCGCAGCGGCGTGTTCGGGTTAATGAAGCTAGAGCCCGGCAGGTGCAGGCCCATGAACTCCATCAGCATCTGGTTGGTGTTGGCGGTACCGTAGAAGGTACAGGTGCCGGGGCCGTGATAAGCAGCCATTTCGGCGGCCATAAGTTCATCGCGGCCAATTTCTCCGGCAGCGAATTTCTGGCGCACCTTGGCCTTTTCATCATTGGGCAGGCCGCTGGTCATCGGGCCTGCGGGCAGGAACACGGCGGGCAAATGGCCGAAGGCCTGCGCCCCAATTATCAGACCGGGAACAATCTTGTCGCAAACGCCAAGGAAAACAGCTGCGTCGTAGGTATTGTGGCTCAGCGCGACGCCCGTGGCCAACGCAATCACATCGCGCGAAAACAGCGACAGCTCCATCCCGGCCTCGCCTTGGGTGACGCCGTCGCACATGGCAGGTACACCACCTGCAACTTGCGCAGTGCCACCGGCAGTGCGGATCGCATCCCGGATCAGGCCAGGGTAGCGTTCAAACGGCTGGTGAGCTGAAAGCATGTCGTTATAAGCGGTAACAATACCAAGGTTTCCGGCGGCGCCGGTCGCCATCGCCTGTTGATCTGTCCCCGCCCCAGCATAAGCATGGGCCTGACCGCTGCAGGACAGATGCGCGCGAGCCGGGCCTTTGGATTTGGCCTGTTCCATCCGTTCCAGATGCGGGCCACGCAGGTCGGCGCTGCGGTCGATGATCCGCTGGGTGACGTCAGTGATAACAGAATGAACCATGGTTAACCTCCGATCTGACGCCAGCGACGTCCGTCGCGGTGCATCAGCATCAATGCTTCTTCGGGGCCCGAACTGCCCTGATCATAGCGTGCCGGGCGATCGCCGCGATCTTCCCAGCCTTGAATGATGGGATCGACCCAGGCCCAGGCGGCCTCGGCCTCGTCTCCGCGCATGAACAGGGTCTGGTCGCCACGTATGACGTCCATAATCAGCCGCTCATAAGCATCCGGCGCGCTGGCCTCGACGCCCAAAGCGTCGGCAAAACTCATGTCCAGCGCCACATCAGACAGGCGGAACCCGCCTGGGCCTGGATCTTTGATGGTGGTGCGTAGGGTGATGCCCTCGTCCGGTTGCAGGCGGATCACCAACACGTTCCCGTGCAGCGGGCCAACATTCGGAAAGATCGTATGCGGCGGGTCACGAAAGAACACGGCAATCTCGGATTCCCGCGCCCGCAGCCGCTTGCCGGTGCGCAGATAGAACGGAACACCCGCCCAACGCCAGTTGCCCAGATGTACCTTCAGCGCGATGAAGCTTTCCGTACGACTGCCGGGGTTGCCAACGTGATCGACATAACCACCCTGCCCGTGTTCGGCGCGGTATTGGCCGCGCGCGATATCTTTCTGCTCAACAGGCTCCAACGCTTCGATCACCTTGACCTTTTCATCGCGCACAGCGTTGGGCGCAAATTTCGACGGCGGCTCCATCGCCGTCAGACACAAAAGCTGTACCAAGTGGTTCTGAATCATGTCCCGCATGGCACCGGACTGGTCATAATAAGCGCCGCGCCCTTCAACACCCACAGTTTCAGCAACCGTGATCTGTACGTGGTCAATATGGGTCGAGTTCCATAGCGGTTCGAACAGGGAATTGGCAAAACGCAGGGCCATCAGGTTCTGAACCGTCTCTTTACCCAGATAGTGGTCGATCCGGTAAATCTGGTGTTCTTCGAAGCAGGTACGCAGCCCCTCGTTCAACGCTTTGGCGGATGCCAGATCATGACCAAAGGGTTTTTCCACCACGATGCGGCTGTCTGATGTGGCCAACCCGTGTTGGTTCAGCCGGTGCGCAATGCCCGAAAACAAGCCAGGCCCCACCGACAAATAGAACGCACGAACGACGTCAGGGCGCAATGCCTTGGCCAAATTCGACCAGCCGGCATCGCCTGACGCATCAACAGGGACATACGAGACGTGGCTTAGAAAGCGATCCAGAACGTCCTTTTTGAATTCCGGCGCAAACTCCGCCATCGAGGCGCGTATCTGATCGCGAAACGCATCACTGTCCATGTCCGATCGCGCCGAGCCGATGATGCAGGCGTCCTCGGGCATCTGCCCGACCTCAAAGCGGTGATATAGGCCCGGTAGAATCTTGCGTTGCGCCAGATCGCCGGTCGCACCGAACAGCACCAGATCGAACGGGTTAACCGGAATTACGCGTGAAACCATCGAAGGGCTCCTTCAGTTCTACCTCTGCCAACATAGCACCAGAAAGTCGCAGCACTTGTGGTTTGAGCGATGTTAACGCTAACATTTGCAAATGGCATAGGCAATGCAGATGCAGAAAGCAAGCCCGGATTTGGGATGTCAGCCCTGATTGCGCAGCCACTCCATGACGGCGGGGCGCACCGATTGCTCACCCCGGTGCCGCGCATCCGCGATGATCTTGCGCAAAGATTGCAGATCGGCCCGCAGCAACACGCTTTTGACCGGGCCGATCGAGGCCGGACGCATGGACAGTGTCCGAATACCCATCGCGGCCAGGCACAGCGCCTCAACCGGGCGACCGGCATCCTCGCCGCAGAACGAAAGCGGCGTATTGGAGGAGTTGCAGCGCTCAACGATCTGCGCGATGAAACTCAGAAAGCTGACATTCAGCGTGTCATAGCGACGACGCACCAGTTCATTTTCACGGTCAGCAGCAAAGAAGAACTGCTTCAGATCATTGCCTCCGACCGAGACAAAATCGACCTCGTCAAAGAACTTTTGGGGCGCAAAGGCCAGCGATGGGGTTTCCAGCATCGCCCCAACCTCAAGCGTTTCGGGCAGGATATGACCCAGACGTTTTTCACGCTCGATGGTTTTATTGACCTCCCAGCGGGCCTCGTAAAACTCGTCGGCTTGCGCCACGAAGGGGAACATGATCGACAAGGGGCGGCCATTGGCGGCACGCAAGAGGGCCTGCAACTGCATCCGCATCACGCCGCGTTTGTCCAGACCGACGCGGATTGCGCGCCAGCCCAGCGCCGGGTTCGGTTCCGCCACGTGCTTCATGTAGGGCAAAACCTTGTCGGACCCGATATCCAACGTGCGAAAGATCACGCGCTTGCCTTCAGCAGCGTCCAGAACCCGTTGATATTGTGTCACCAATTCTGACCGCTTGGGCATCTGGTTGCGGATCAGGAACTGCAGCTCGGTTCGGAACAGGCCCACGCCCTCGGCCCCTGAATTATTTAATGAGGGTAGATCGGCCATCAGCCCTGCATTCATTACCAGATTGATCCGCTCCCCATCCCGCGTCACTGTCGGGGTTTCACGGATTGAGGCATAGCGTTCCTGCGCCTTGGCCTGCATCGCGATTTTATCTCGCACAGCGTTTGCCACGGTGTCTTCGGGACGCAGATGGACAATGCCCTGATCCCCATCTACCAGGATATGGTCGCCGTTCAGCGCCTCGGTCGTGATCCGGCCCACATGTACCACCAACGGAATAGCCAACGCACGTGCCACGATAGTGGCATGACTGCCGACCGAGCCTTCCTCAAGCACGATGCCTTTCAGTGATCGTCCGTATTCCAGCAGGTCTCCGGGACCGATATTGCGGGCGATCAGGATCGGATCAGGTGGCAGGTCAGCGCCATTTGTATTGCCTTGGCCTGTCAGAATGCGCAGCAACCGGTTGGACAGGTCATCCAGATCAGCCAGCCGTTCACGCAAATACGGATCGGTTACCTGCCCCATCCGCGCGCGGGCCTGCGATTGTTCTTTTTCAACCGCTGCCTCGGCGCTTAGGCCCAGGGCGATGTCCTCTTCCATCCGGCGCATCCAGCCTTTGGAATTGGCAAACATGCGATAAGCCTCAAGGACTTGAAGCTGTTCCTTGTCGCCGCCCTGCGAGATTTCAAGCATCTTGTCGACTCCAACGCGCAGCTCTTCGACCGCTTCATTCAGGCGTTCACGTTCGCGATGTGGATCATCGGCAATCGGGTTGGTGACCACGACGCGGGGCTCATGCAGCCAGACATGACCTTCGGCGTATCCTTCCTGTGCGGGACCACCGCTCAGCTGTACTGATTGCTGGTGCAGGGGCGACAGGGCCGCACCCTCGCCGATAAAGGCGCCCAGCTCGGCCATCTCGGCCAGAACCATGGCGACGACCTCCAGCGCATAAACCTCATCCGCCGAAAACTGGCGCGCCTCGCGGGATTGCACCACCAGAACGCCCAGTTTTTCACCCAGCCGTTGAACCGGCACGCCCAGAAAGGACGAAAACCGTTCTTCGCCGGTTTCCGGCATATAGCGGAAGCCTTTGGCCGACGGCGCGTCAGGGGTATTCACGACCTTGCCAGATTGGGCGACGCGGCCAACCAGACCTTCGCCCATACGCATCCGGGTCTTGTGCACCGCTTCGGGTGCCAAGCCTTCAGTGGCGCACAGCTCCAACGTGTCTTCGTCGCGAAACAGATAGACCGAGCAGACCTCGGCCCGGATGCTGTCGGCGATCAGATGCGTAATCCGGTCAAGACGTTCCTGACCGGCGGCTTCGCTCGCCATTTCTTCGCGCAGCCGCCCCAGCAGCTTGCGGGATTCTGTTTCGGTGCCGTCCGCCATGGCCCAACCAAATTATTGTGTCAGGCGAAATCCTTGGCTGAAATGCTCAGGCCGCCTTGTCCAGTTCAAAGGCATCATGCAGTGCCTGAACCGCAAGTTCCATGTATTTCCGATCCACAAGGACGGAAATTTTTATCTCAGAGGTTGTAATGACCTTAATGTTGATCCCCTCATCCGAGAGTATCTTGAACATTTTGGCCGCAACACCCGACTGAGAACGCATTCCGATGCCCACCACCGAGACCTTGCAGACATCTTCGTCCGCAACCAGTTCGGCATAGTTCAGCTCACCCGCGTCCTTGATCGCCAACAACGCTTTCTCGGCACGCGCGACCTGATCGGTCGGGCACGAGAAGGTCATGTCGGTGCGCCCCTCGTCCGAAATATTCTGAACGATCATGTCCACGTTCACGCCCTCATCGCTGAGCGCGGTAAAGATGATCGAGGCGATACCGGGTCGGTCCGCCACCGAAACGACGGTCATCTTAGCCTCGTCACGGGAATAGGCCACACCGGCCACAACATTGGATTCCATGATATCCTCCTCGTCAACGACCAGCGTACCAGCCTCGTCGGATTGTTCCTCGAAACTTGAGAGAACGCGCAGTTTCACCTTATACCGCATCGCCAACTCGACCGAGCGGGTTTGCAGCACCTTGGCCCCCAACGAGGCCAGTTCGAGCATCTCTTCGAACGAAATACGGTCCAGTTTGCGCGCTTTTTCACAGATGCGCGGGTCGGTGGTATAGACGCCGTCTACATCCGTATAAATATCGCAACGCTCGGCGCCGAACGCGGCGGCAAAGGCCACGGCGGTGGTGTCCGAACCGCCCCGGCCCAGCGTGGTGATGCGCCCTTCGGGGCTGATGCCCTGAAAGCCTGCGACAACGGCCACTTTCATGCCTTCGTCGAATTTTTGGGTCAGATTTTCGGTCGGAATTTCTTCGATCCGGGCCTGACTGTGGGCACTGGTAGTCATCAGCGGCACCTGCCAGCCCTGCCAGCTGCGCGCGGGAATATCCATTTCCTGCAACGTCAGCGCCATCAGACCAGCGGTCACGTTCTCGCCCGAGGACACCACGGCGTCATATTCACGCGCATCAAACAGGGGCGAGGTTTCGTTGACCCATCCCACCAGCTCATTGGTCTTGCCCGACATTGCCGAGACAATGACGATCACGTCATAGCCCTTGGCCACCTCAACACCGATGCGTTTCGCCGCGCGGCGGATACGGTCAAGGTTGGCAACCGACGTGCCACCGAATTTCATTACGAGTACGGGCATGGGGGTGGTCTCTCCGCGCCTTGGAATTCAGGTTCCGTGCGTCTTATGCGAGGGGGGCCGCAAGGGCAAGGGTTCAAAACCGCTCCGAATGCCGCATGGGGCTGCTTTACATCCGGCAGCGAGGCTGTCAGCCTTAGTCATCGAATTTTCCAAGAGGTTTTCCATGTTCCGCCTTGCCCTCGCAGTTGTCCTGCTGTCTTCCCCTGCCCTTGCACAGGTTTCAACTCTGGCCGCAACTGACGGCAAGAATGCTTTGGGCACTGTGCCCTGCGCCTCGGGCGGCGCACCGCTCGACAGCTGCCATGCCGAATTGCGCCACCATGACGACGGCACGACGACGTTGGCTGTGTCATTGGGCGGCGGTGAAGTGCGCAGCATCTATTTCACCGATGGCGTGCCGAATTCCAGCAGTTCACCTGCCAAGATCAGCCATGAAACACGTGGCGACCTGACCGTGATTTTCATCGACCCGGATGAGGTCTACGAAATCCCCACCGCAGCGTTGATACGTCAGTAAGCGTGGGGGCGACCGTCCCAGTTTTCGAAACAACCCGTTGTTTCCAGTGACAACGCATCGAACCTTTCAATCAGGCCCTCTGCGGCCTGATCCAGGGTGATATCGGCTTCGGGCCCGCCCATATCGGTCTGCACCCAGCCCGGGTGATAGATACCTACGGCGATTCCATCATCGCGCAAATCCGTGGCCAGATTGCGTCCCAGACTCAAGGCTGCGGCCTTTGATGCGCGGTAGATATAGCTGCCCCCCGGCGCGCGGGTGTGCGAGGCCATCGTCGATGAAATAATCGCAATCTTTCCTCGTGCGGCCCGCAAGTTTGGCAACAATGCCTGAACGGTTAGAAACACGCCTGTCACGTTGATGGCAAAGCTTTGCGCCCACATGTCGGCGGGATAGCCGTCAATGCTTTGCCCTTTGTCCAGATATACCCCGGCGTTGCAGATCAGCAAATCGACGGGTTGATTTGCCAGATACGTGGCCACGTCGGAATGTTGCGAAGGGTCGGTAACATCCAGAACCACCTGCGCACTGCCATCCCGCGCGGTGCCGGTCAGCTTGTCCCCGCGGGCCCGGTAATTGTCGGCCAGCGTTCGGCCAATGCCACGATTGACCCCCGTAATAACTACATGCACGGCTTAATTTGTCTTTCTGCTGGGAACAAAAGGCAAAGGTGCCACTGGAACCCCATCGTCGATCAGGGCCTGCGCTTCGTCCGGCTTGGCCTCACCATAGATCGCACGCTCGGGCGCATCACCAAGGTGGATTTTGCGCGCTTCGCTGGCAAAATCCTTACCCACATAGTCCGAGTTCTCTTCGACCTTGCGGCGCAGCTCGGCCAGCACCTTTTCAATGTCTGGCGCAGGGGCGGCCACATCTATCGTTTCAGCCTCGGGCATGGGGGCGATGGTCTTTGCCACGGCCTCACGGGCCGGGCGGACACGTGGGGTCATGATAGCCTTTTCAACATCCGCACATCCACACACAGCGCAAGTCACCATGCCCGTGGATGCCAGTTTGTCGTAAGCGGCGGCCGATTGGAACCAACTGTCAAATGTATGGCCGTTGCTGCATTTCAATGCGTATTGAATCATGATCCGTCCAAATGTCGGTTGTCGAATTGATAACCACAGACATGGCAATATCAAGCCCTACCAGAGGCATCTTAGCGCATGATTGGCTCAAGTTTTTGAAACATTTGCCCAAGTTCGGGGAAATTGACGTGAACTGCGGCTTTTTTCGGCACAAACCATTGTCTCTGCCGCTGTTTGAATTCGGGAAAACACGCAGCAACCGATGTCACCAATAACGGAAAGACATCCACGACGCACAATACTGCGCCTTTTTTCTGATGACGTTTTCGATAGCAAAACTGCCCCATTGCCTGCGTGTCACACTCTCCTCGAATACCGGCCTCTTCCCACGCCTCCTGGCCTGCGGTCTGAGACGCAGTCAGCCCATCAATCAACCACCCTTTGGGAATGATCCAACGGCGTGATTTGCGCGTTGTGATCAACAGCACTTCTGGTTGCCCTTGCTCGACACGATAGCACAAAGCCGCCGATTGCTGCAGCACCGGCAGGTGCCGGGCATTGTTGGAAACATGAGGCGAAAGCCTTGCGTCAATCACGCCGAGCCGCCTTTCATATGGATATTTGCCTGTTTGCCCGCGTTGTTTTCGCTTATATGGCGGACCCTCAGACCATCAATACCATATGCGGTGAAATTCTCCAAGCCTTTGAAGAAAAATCACATTCGGGCGGCCAGTTTCCGCACCAGTTCATCGTGGGGAATATCGGCATCGACCGCCAAACGGCGCAGGCCGAAATGCACGCGGGCAATCTGCTGGTAATACCGCGTGTAGACATAGTTGGTGCCGCCTCCGGCGATGGCACCCAACACGGGCACGGACTGCGCCGCCAATTTCTGCCCCAACACAACTGACAACCGCGGAGCGACCGCTGCGATCAGTTTTTGCATGGCAGGTCCTGTCAAGGTCAACCTGACCGAGAAGAACCCCAGATCGGCGCCGTCGTCATTGGACAAAGGCCCGGCGGCGGACAGGACACGCACGCAATCAAATTTCACACCATCTTCCGACGGATCAAACCCTTCGCGCGCAGCCGCACCCTGTATGGCACGCAGCAGCATCGCGGTCGTCGCAGGTAGTTCCATCAAAGCAGTGGACATGCCGCCCAACCCTCCGGCTGCACCCATGGCCGTTGTTACTGCGGTGTTGACCCAGGGATGCTGGTCCGGAACAGCCCGTCGTGACCCTTCGGCGGCTCGCATCGCCAGCCACAGGGCCTGTTCCGTCGCGCCCGTCAGGCCCTGCCTGATCGGTTCTGGCAATTGCTCCAACAAGGATTCCGCCGAACCACCCAAATTATTCAACAGCTTGACGCCCGGCCCTCCGGCCGTTCGGTAATACCTAGCCAATCGGTCCAGTTCCGCCTCGGCATCCAGCTTTTCAACAAGAACCACGTCCTGCATAAAAACCCTCCTGCCCATAAGACATCGGGGTTTATAGCCAAGGTTTCAATAGTTCAGCGGGTCCAACGGGTGACAAGCCCATCCACTCCGTCCCAAACACCCGAGGATAATTCCAGCCCCAGAATTCGGTCCGGGTTGGTCGGAGGGGGCATTTCAACCCCATTCAGACGGGAAAACCCGAACCGGGCATAATAAGGTGCATCACCAACCAACATGACCCGATCCCAGCCCATCACCCGGCCAGCTTCGATACCTTCGTGGATCAGAAAGCCCCCAAGACCCTCGCCTTGATGGGTCGGGTGTACGGCTACCGGCCCCAGCAGCAAGGCATCGTGATCACCCACGTGCACCGGCCAGAACCGTATGGCCCCAGCCAGAATGCCCTGCCCGTCACGCGCAACCAGAGACAAGCCTGAAACCGGCGGCACATCATCGCGCAGACGATAGGAAGACAGCGCTTCGCGCCCGGGCGCAAAGCACAGGTCATAGAGGGCTTCGACCTCCCACCAATCATCCGGCTCTTCCGGCCTGATCCCGAACTGCTGCACCTCAGCCCTCTTTTCCTTGCTGGCATTCGCCCTAGCACTTCGCTACGCCTTGGGCAAACGCTTGGAGTAGAGATGTTCTATCGACCCGAAGACGGCCACGGTCTGCCGCACAATCCATTCAACGCTGTCATTACCCCCCGTCCGATCGGTTGGATATCCACCCGCAGCCCCGATGGGATCAACAATCTGGCACCTTATTCCTTCTTCAACGGGGTCGCCTACACGCCCCCACAGGTGATGTTCGCTTCAACGGGCACCAAACACGATCAGGACGGTGGCAAGGACAGTGTTTCGAACATCGAAGCAACCGGAGTGTTCTGCGTGAACGTGGTGGCACACGCACACCGCGATGCGATGAACGCCAGTTCCGCAGGCCTGCCCAAACATCACGACGAATTCGAACATGCTGGCCTGACGCCGGTTGAATGCGAAACCATCCCCTGCGCTCGAGTCGAGGGCGTTCCGGCTGCTCTGGAATGCAAATTGACCAAGATTGTCGATCTGCCGGGCGAGGCAAATCGGGTTGTTTTCGGAGAAGTAACCGGTGTCCACCTGCGAGACGATTGTTTGAGGGATGGAATATTCGACGTGACGACCTTCAACCCGCTCGCCCGGCTTGGATATCGGGACTATTCAGTCGTAACCGAGTTGTTCTCGCTTAGTCGCCCAGACGATTAGGAATTACAGGGGGGGCGCTGCCCCGCCGCCCTTTGGGTGCCTCCCCCGAGATATTTTCAGCCAGATGAACCAGGGGATCCTGTATTCATCTGGTCACAAATACCTCGGAGCGCGAGGCAGAGCCTCGCAAAATACTCAGTGGCCGCCCAGAATGCCGGTGCGAACAGAATAATCCACCGCCAGTTGGTAATCGGGGTCATCATCGCTGTCGACCATCAGATGCCCTGCTTTGTTCAGCAGCTTGTGGCAATCGCGGCTGAGGTGGCGCAGCATGACGCGTTTGCCTGCGGCCTCGTATTTCGAAGCGACGTTTTCGATGGCCTGCAAGGCCGACTGGTCGACAACCCGGCTTTCTGCAAAATCCACGATCACCGTGTCAGGATCGCTTGGCACATCGAACAACTCGACAAAACCCTCGGAGGAACCAAAGAACAGAGGCCCTTGGATTTCGTAGACTTTTGCGCCTTTTTCGGTTTCCGATTCACGCGTGATGGCATGGATACGCTTGGCGTTGTTCCACGCATAGGCCAGCGCGGAGACGATGACACCAACCACAACCGCGACCGCGAGGTCTTCCATCACCGTCACCACAGTCACCAGAACGATAACGAATGCGTCCGTCAATGGCACCTTGCGCATGATCTTGAACGAGTTCCAGGCGAATGTACCGATCACCACCATAAACATCACCCCAACCAGTGCGGCCAGCGGGATTTGCTCGATCAGCGGTGAGGCAAACAAGATGAACACCAGCAGGAACAGCGCCGCCGCGATACCGGCGATACGGGTCCGGCCACCGGACTTTACGTTGATCATCGACTGACCAATCATTGCGCAGCCGCCCATGCCACCGAAGAAACCGGTGGCGACGTTAGCAACGCCTTGCGCGATGCATTCCTGCGAAGCCCCGCCGCGCTTACCGGTGATCTCTCCAACAAGGTTCAACGTCAGCAGGGATTCGATCAGGCCGATTGCGGCTAGAATGACGGCATAGGGCAGGATGATTTCAAAAGTTTCCCAGGTCAGCGGCACCATCGGGATGTGGAACGGCGGCAAACCTCCCTCGATAGACGCCAGGTCACCGACGCGAGGCACGTCCAAACCAAAGCCAATCACCAGCGCGGCAACAACAAAAATACCGGCCAGCGGCGCAGGAATGATGCGCGTGATACGCGGCATGACCCAGATCACCGCCATGGTCAGAGCGACCAGGCCCAGCATCGTGTAAAGCTGCAGACCCGAAAGCCATTCGCCGCCACCGACGCCATGGCCGGTGTTTTCCATGGTGCCAGGCACTTTGAACTGACCCAACTGCGCCAGAAAAATCACGATAGCCAGACCATTCACAAAGCCCAGCATCACCGGATGCGGCACCAGCCGGATGAACCGGCCCCAATGCATGGCCCCGGCGATCACTTGCAGGATACCCATCAAAACCACGGTCGCGAACAGGTATTCAACCCCGTGTTGGGCCACCAGCGCCACCATCACAACGGCCAACGCCCCGGTCGCGCCCGAAATCATGCCCGGACGGCCACCGATCAGCGCCGTGATCAGACCGACCATAAAGGCCGCGTACAGACCAACCAGCGGATGCACCCCGGCAACAAAGGCAAAGGCCACTGCTTCGGGCACCAACGCCAGCGCCACAGTCAGACCGGACAGCAGTTCGATCCGCAGGCGCGAGGCAGTCAGCCCTTCGTCCGGCACCCAACGAAGATCGGGTTTAGCTATACGATTGGCAAAGCTTGCCAGCATGGCTCGGGGCATGGGACGGTCCTGTTGGTATTTTGGGTTCGCGCGAAAGGGGTCTTTTAGCGGTCAATCCCCGCAGGAGATACCGCGCCAGGTGGGACCCAGATATGCAACAGACGCATACCGCGCCTTCAGCCAACACAAACCGTTGAACCCACTTGCCAAATCCTCCGCTGCCCCTCAGACAGTCTGCATCGTATTTTTTCATTCGGAGCGCAGCCATGACCCAGACGAAAATCGCAATCATCGGCGGATCAGGTATCTACGATATCGACGGGCTGGAAAAGGCGGAATGGGTTACGGTTGAAACGCCGTGGGGTGCACCTTCGGACCAGATTCTGACGGGGGCTTTGAATGGGGTCGAAATGGCCTTCCTGCCCCGTCACGGGCGTGGCCACGTTCATTCACCGACCGAGGTGCCCTATCGCGCCAATATCGATGCGCTGAAACGGCTGGGGGTTACGGACGTGATCTCGGTTTCCGCCTGCGGGTCGTTTCGCGAGCATATGGCGCCGGGGGATTTCGTCATTGTCGACCAGTTCATTGACCGGACATTTGCGCGCGAGAAGAGCTTTTTCGGCACTGGTTGCGTCGCCCATGTCAGCGTGGCGCATCCCACCTGCCCGCGCCTGTCGGACGCTTGTGAGAGCGCAGGCAAGGCGGCAGGTATCACCATCCATCGCGGTGGCACCTATCTGGCGATGGAGGGGCCGCAGTTCTCATCTCTGGCCGAATCCAAGATGTATCGCGAGCATTGGGGATGTGACGTGATTGGCATGACTAACATGCCCGAGGCGAAACTCGCCCGCGAAGCCGAACTTTGTTATGCCTCGATCGCCATGGTGACCGACTATGACAGCTGGCACCCGGATCACGGCGAGGTCGACGTAACCGCCATTATCGCCACCCTAACCGGGAATGCGGAAAAAGGCCGGGCGCTGGTCAAGGGCCTGCCCGATCTGTTGGGGGCTGAACGCGCGCCCTGCCCGCATGGCTGCGATCGGGCATTGGAGTTTGCGATCCTCACTGCGCCCGAAAAACGCGATCCGGCGTTACTGGCCAAGCTGGATGCGGTCGCAGGCCGGATTCTTTAAACCACGCTACTGCGCAAGGGTCTGCTGCACCTCGTCCCACAAGCCATACGACCAGAGGTCGTTGTGGGTGCCGTTGTGGATGACATGAAGTTTGGCGGTGTCGCCCGACATCGCCGCCAGCGCTTGGCCGTGATGCACCGGAACGGTTTCATCCTCGGTTCCGTGGAAGATCAGCGTTGGCACCGTAACATCGCCGATAAAGTCACGGGTTGCGAACTGATCCTTCATCAAGGCCGAAACCGGCAGAAACGGATAGCGCTCGGACGCGACATCCACAGTCGCGGTGAAGGGGGCCTCTAGCACCAGTAACTGTGCATTCGGACGCTGTTGGGCGACAGCAGCCGCCACGCCGGTGCCAAGGCTTTGACCGTGCAGGACGACGGCTGCACCCTCAGAGTCCAGTTGGTCAAACATGTGAACCCCATCTGAGATCAGCGCCAGTTCCGAGGGCTCGCCGCCACTGCCTGGAAAACCGCGATAACTGGGGGCGAGCAGGCCAAAACCACTGTTCAGGATTTCCCGCAGCCGGTCGGCCCGTTCACCCAGATTGCCGCTTTGACCGTGGAAAAAAAGAACGGTCGGCGCATCTTCAGTGGCCGGTGGCGCGGACCACGCCGTCAGCACAACCCCGTCGGACATGGGCAGAGAGATCACGTCGACATCGGCCAGCCCAACATCATTGGGGGCGGGCAATTCTCCGGACGGTTTGTATAGCAGCTCATCCTGATTAGCGTACATGTACCCCACGATCCCGGCGTAAATCACGACGCTAATCAGGATCAGAAGGATCAGCACACGTTTCAACCGCCCGTCGTTTGAGCGGGACATGTCCTTGAACGCTTTTGTATAGTCGGGATGTGTCTGCGTCACCTTCGCCTCCGATCCTTTGATATGCCCTAGGTTGTAGGGCCAGACCGGCGTTTCAAGGACGGTACGCACGCTTTAACGCAATCTTTAACTTACTCAACCCGGGTACATTGTGACCGTTGGGGGTGGTAAGGACACCCAGACCCTCGCAAATTGTTTATTTCAAACACGCCACTGAACCGCATTTGTGCCAAAAATTCATTTCAGTACGCCCCAAACAGAGGAGCACCATGAAACGACTCGAAGCCCTAGACGCCGCCCGCTTTTTTGCTTTCTGCGGCATGGTGCTGGTGAACTTCCGCATCGCGGCGCAAGTTGCGCCGGGCCAAGACTGGGCGTCAAACCTTGTCGACGCATTGGAGGGGAGGGCCGCCGCACTGTTCGTCATTCTGGCCGGTGTAGGATTGGGTCTGTCGAGCATCCCCGCTGGTGTGCTGCTGCGGCGCGCGGCCTTTCTGTTCGTTCTCGGCCTGATCAACATGACCGTGTTCGACGCTGACATTCTGCATTTCTACGCATTGTACTTTGTGGTGGGGGCTGTGTTTCTTTCGGCCTCGGGACGCATGTTGTGGCTGGGGGCGTTGGGGATTGTTGCGCTGGCCGTTTTGGCCAACCTTATCTTTGACTATGAGCGGGGCTGGGATTGGTCCACGCTCAGCTATACCGACCTCTGGACCCTACCCGGCTTTTTACGAAATGCAATTTTCAACGGTTGGCACCCGGTTTTACCTTGGGCTGCTTTCCTGCTGATCGGTATGGCCATCGGGCGATCACAGCTTCACACGATCTGCATTCAACACCGCCTGATCATGTGGGGATTTGGCGCTGCCGTGTTGGCCCTGTTTCCACAAAGGTTGGTGTCCGAACCGGAATTGGTTGCCTATCTGGGCACTGCGTCGATTCCGCCAGGGCCGTTCTATATCCTGGCCAGCACCGGATCGGCGTGCGTGGTGATCGGACTGTTGCTGAAGCTATGGCCAAAGATCGAAAAACTGCGCCTTGGCTCTGCCCTGACCGCTCCGGGACGGCAGAGCCTGACCCTCTATGTGGCGCATATCCTGATCGGGATGGGATTGCTGGAGGAGCTTGGTTTGCTGAATGGCACACTCAAACCAACACAGATCGTGGTTTACGCGCTTGGGTTCTGCGCTTTGTCCTCGGGTTTTGCCCTGTTGTGGTTCCGCCGGTTCAAGCGTGGCCCACTTGAGGCATTGATGCGTCGCGTCACCGAGCCACGAAAGGCTTGACCTCACCGTCGCGGCGGGGCTTGGTGAGGGCGAAACCAAACGGGTAACCCCATGTCTTTTGAACTTTGGCTGGCTTTCGTGGCCGCATCGACCGCCTTGCTGCTTATCCCCGGCCCGACTGTGTTGCTGGTGCTTAGCTATGCCTTATCAAAAGGGCGCAGCGTCGCCGTGGCCTCGGCCACAGGGGTGGCGGTAGGGGATCTGGTTGCAATGACCGCTTCGCTACTGGGGCTGGGGGCGCTGGTGCTGGCCTCGGCTACTTTGTTTTCTGTGCTGAAATGGGTGGGTGCGGCCTATCTTGTGTGGCTGGGAATCAAGCTGCTGCGCAGTGCGCCCTCGGGCGGGTTAGAGGCGCCAGCGACCGGGCGAAACGTCACCGCACAAAGTGTCTTTGGCCATGCCGCCGCCGTTACGGCGCTGAACCCGAAATCCATTGCCTTTTTCATCGCCTTCGTACCGCAATTCCTGCGTCCGGCGGACCCATTGGGCCCGCAATTCGCTATCCTGATCGCGACTTTCGTGGGTCTGGCCTGGCTGAACGCACTGGCCTATGCGCTGCTGGCTGACCGGCTGCGCCGGATGATCGGACGCGCCGAGGTAATCACTGCGATGACCCGGTTCGGAGGGCTGACTTTGATTGGAATGGGGGTTGCAACCGCTGTGCTGCGCCGCCCGGCCTGAGGGTTCAGCTCGCTTCGTGTTCTTTCATGAACCCACGGATAAAACGTCGTATTTCGCGAGCGGCTGATGTATCCAGTTCCCTGCACAATTCAACAAATGCGTCCCGTTCATCCTTGTCCAGGCGCAGGACCAACTGGCTGTTTTTCTTGGCAGATACCTTGCTGTCCATCTTTCCCGCACACCCTGTTCAATGCCTAAATCCACAAGCGATACACTGCATATACAATGCATAGCAATTTCAGGTACCGGCGACCTACCAACAAAACAGAGTTTTGGCAATCAACCTTCCCGCGACTCAGGCATTCCATTTACCAGTCCGGCGCGTCCATCGTGGCCACCTACCGCACAGCATCGCTATTTCGTATTATCAAAGCTCAATTCCGCTCCCTGTCGGGAAGTCAGCGATAATCTTTCCTTGCAAGGCTGTCCCCAATGGGCCAAATACGCCCGCGTGTTTTGACGTCAGAGGGATTGGCAATGTCCAGAAACAAGTCGGTCAAGGATTACATCCGAACCATCGTCGATTTCCCGCATGAGGGGATCATGTTTCGCGACGTCACCACACTGTTCGCTGATCCGCGCGGTTTTCGTATGGCAATCGACCAGATGTTGCACCCCTACGCGGGTGAGCAGATCGACAAAGTCGTGGGCCTCGAGGCGCGCGGCTTCATACTGGGCGGTGCCATCGCCCATCAGCTGAGTGTTGGCTTCGTGCCGATCCGCAAAAAGGGCAAACTGCCCGGCACCACCATCAGCCAGGATTACAAACTGGAATATGGTGAGGCCATCGTCGAGATTCACGATGACGCCATTCAACCGGGCGAGAAAATCCTTGTCGTCGACGATCTGCTGGCAACGGGCGGCACCGCCGCTGCCGGGATCAAGCTGATTGAACGGCTGGGGGGTGAGATCGTATCATGCTCGTTCATTGTCGACCTGCCGGAACTGGGCGGCCGCAAGGCGTTGGAAGACATGGGTATGGATGTGCACGTTCTGTGCGAATTCGAAGGGCTGTAAACGCCCGTCATTCAATTTCCCAAAGGCAAGGCGCGGGAAGCGGCACGATCAATCCGCCCTCAAAACCGCACCCGGATTCATGATCCCCTGCGGGTCCAGCGCAGCTTTGATGGCACGCATTGCAGACAGCTTTGTCGCGCCGCCATAGCGCTCAAGATCATCGACTTTCAGACGCCCTACCCCATGTTCGGCACTGACCGAGCCACCAAAGGCCTCCACCAGATCATGCACAGCGTGTTTGACGGCCTGTCTCTCGTCATCAAACTCCGAACGGCTGTGGCCCAAGGGCGGGAACACGTTGTAGTGCAGATTGCCATCACCAACGTGACCAAAACAGTTGATGCGGAACAACCCAAGCGCGGCCACGACCTCGGCCCCGCGTTGAATGAATTCGGGAATTCGGGAAATCGGGACCGAGATATCGTGACTGGACACCGACCCGATCAGCCGGTTGGCCTCGGGGATACGCTCGCGCACGGCCCATAGGTCCATACGCTGCGCCTCGCTTTGCGCAATAACCGCCTCCCCGACGAGGCCAGCTTTGTCCGCTTCGATATACAGCGTTTCCAGCGCGTCGGCGGGCGAGTGCCCCGCAAACAATCCAAGTTCGATCAGAACGCACCATTCGGGCTGTGTTGCAAATGGCTGGCGCACATCTGGCAAAACCTCGGTCAGGAATTGCAGCCCCTGCTTGTGGATCAGCTCAAAGGTGCTGACCGCTTCACCCAGTTGGTGGTGGGCCAATGATAGTAAATCGATCGCCGCTTGGGGCGAAGCGACCTGAACCATCGCGGTTCCGACCGCCTCGGGCCGCGGAGAAAGTTTCAACGAGGCGGCGGTGATGATCCCCAATGTACCCTCCGCACCTATCAGCAGGTTACGAAGATCATAGCCGGTGTTGTCCTTGCGCAACCGGCTGAGCCCGTGCCAGATTTCACCGCTGGGCAGAACCGCCTCAAGCCCCAAACAAAGGTCGCGCGCATTACCATAGCGCAACACGTTGACCCCACCCGCATTGGTGGCAAGGTTGCCCCCGATCCGGCACGATCCCTGCGCTGCAAGAGCCAGAGGGAATAACCGGTTCGCCTCTTCCGCGGCGGTTTGCACATCAGCCAGAATGGCACCTGCCTCGGCAATCAGAATGTTTTCGGTCGGGTAAACCGCCCTGATCGCGGTCATCCTCTCTAACGAGATCAAGAGGGGCGCTGGCCCGTCCGGCATTACCTGTCCGCCTACCAGCCCTGTGCCACCACCGTAAGGCACTACCGGTACCCGCCTATCCAAGGCCAATCGCACCAGCGCTGCTACTTCATCAACCGTTCGCGGTAAGGCCAACAAACCGGCATGTCCGGTAAAACGACCCCGTGGCTCTTCCAGATAGCGTTCCGTGACCGGGCGCAAAATATCTTCACCCAGATCAGCCCGGATCAGACGGGCCAGGTTCTCATCGGCAGGATTCAGTGTCATGCCACCTCATTGCCCAAGCGAGCGCGCCCGGACAAGCCCTATTCTAGTTCGATCAGATACTGCGGCTCCAGCACGACCACTGTTGGCTGACTTGGCAGGGTACGCAGCGACACGGTGATTTCGGTCGCTCCCTTGCGTTCAACCGGAAAATCATTGCGGATATCGACCAAAAACCGGTCCAGCGAAAAGCCCGAGAACCAGTGCATCGGGATGATAACGGAACTTTTCAGCCGCTTGAGGACCGAGATCATCTCGGGCAGAGGCATCGTCGTTCCCCCATCCACCGCCGCCATGACAACATCCAGCCGTCCTAGTGCGGCGAATTGATCGTCGGATGGTATATGGTGCAAATGGCCCAGATGGCCGATGCACAGCCCTTCCACCTCGAACACAAAGATCGAATTGCCGCGCTCTTCCACGCCGCCATACGCAGATCGGATATCGGTCGAGACATTGCGTACCAGCATCTCGCCCAGATCAAGGTAATGATCGATCCCCTGCCCAAACTCGCCCCACCCCGGCAACACATGCGGGATTGCAGGATCGGGATGAGCGGTCCAATGGGTGTTGTGAGCGTGGTTCATGGTAACCACGTCCGGGATCAAATCGGCGCTACCGATAAAGCCGGTGAAATCCGTCACCGCGTTCAACCCGCCCTGTGTCTGGATCAGGAAAGAGGC
The DNA here is from genome assembly GCF_056537925.1 of Ruegeria sp. BI7. Classification (NCBI taxonomy): domain Bacteria; kingdom Pseudomonadati; phylum Pseudomonadota; class Alphaproteobacteria; order Rhodobacterales; family Roseobacteraceae; genus Ruegeria; species Ruegeria sp. BI7. The sequence goes on along the minus strand of NZ_JBQFSK010000012.1, from coordinate 32,615 downwards.
ATGGGCGATATAGCTGATCCGCACGGAAAATTCCCGGATCGGGTCCTGCCACGCCGCCTTGTGAATATACTCAATCCCCGGCGCGGCATCCGCGATGGCGATACAATGGCTCGGCCGCCGCTCCTGCGCCACAGCCCCGCCCGAGATCACCATCAATACCGCAACAATCCAGCGCATGGGGCAAGTGTAGCGCAGAACGCCAACAAGTCATGCCCCTTGTTCATCTGGCCAAAAATATCTCGGGGGAGGCGCGGCTGGCCGCGCCGGGGGTAAAGCCCCTAGCCCGCGTCCGTCTTGCCGCGCCGATCCGACCGCAGGCTGGCATACAGGACATGCGTCCGCCACCGCCCGTTGATCTGCAGATAAGACTGCGCCACGCCCTCATATTTAAAGCCCGAGCTTTCCAGCAACCCGCGCGAGGGCTTGTTTTCGGGCAGGCACGCGGCCTCGATCCGGCTCAGATCCAGGCGGGTGAAGGCATAATGGACAATCGCGCCTATCGCCTCGCGCATATACCCGTTGCGGGCAAAGGTTTGACCGGTCCAATACCCCAGCGTACCGGCCTGCGCCGGGCCGCGGCGCACGTTGTCCAGCGTGATCGCCCCCAGAAGCACATCATCGGATCGACGGAATAGGAACAAAGGAATCGCTGTGCCACTGGCCACTGAACGCTGCGCCCAGTAGACGCGATTGGTGAAAGATTTGCGCGTCAGATGATCCTTAGCCCAGATCGGCTCCCACGGGGTAAGGAATTCTTGGGACGCTCTCCGCAGCGCCGCCCAATCGTTGAAATCAGAGTGAACGGGCGGGCGCAGGCTTAGGCGCTCGGTCTCGAGTTTCAGCTTGCGTCTGCCCAACAGCATCACGCCGCACGCCTCTCCTGCAATTCTGCCAGCGTGGGCGCGGCGGAAACTGGACCGTAGAGCGCCAAGGCCGCCGGCGCCTGAAGCGCCATCTTTTCTGCAAACGCACGAACATCCCCGGTGCTGACCGCATCGATCTTAGCGACCGTATCCTCAAGCGACGGCACCCGGTCCCAAATCTGAACCAGACGCGCCAGGCGTTCCGCCCGGTTTGATGGGCTTTCCAGCCCCATCAGCATCCCGGCTTTCATCTGTGCGCGGGCGCGGGCAACCTCTTCGGCGCTCATGTCTTCGGCGGCACGCTTCATCTCATCGATGGTAATCGTGGCCAGCTCTGCGACCTGATCCGCCGAAGTGCCTGCGTAAATCGTTGTTGTACCGGTATCAGCATAGGCCCCGGTCTGCGCAAAGATCGTGTAGCATAGGCCACGTATCTCGCGCACCTCCTGAAACAGGCGCGAGGACATGCCGCCACCCAAAGCGGTGGAGTAAATCTGTGCCGTATAGATCTCATCGTCGCGGTAGCCGGGGCTTTCCAGCGCGAGTGCGAAATGGGCTTGTTCCAGCTCTTTCTCTTGTCGCGCTTCGCCACCGGTGAAGCGGGCCGTTTCAGGAACCAGCCCTTTGCGCGGTTGCAGATGGCCAAACATCTCTTCGGCCATTTTCATCAGCGCGTCGTGATCCACCGCGCCCGCGGCAGACAAGATCATCTGTTCCGGCCCGTAGTGCTCAGCGACAAAACCCGACAAGTCCTCGCGCGAGAAGGCGCTGACCCGCTCAGTCGGGCCCAGAATGGTGCGGCCCAGCGGTTGATCGTGATAGCTCTGCTCTTGCAACCAGTCAAAAATCACGTCGTCCGGCGTGTCATAAGCCTGGCCGATCTCTTGCAGGATCACGCCGCGCTCGACCTCGATCTCGCGCGGGTCAAAGATAGGGTTCAGAACGATGTCACCAATCACGTCCATCGCCAGCGCCACATCGTCTTTCAGAACGCGTGCGTAATAGGCCGTCACCTCGCGCGAGGTATAGGCGTTGATATACCCGCCCACATCCTCGATCGCTTCGGCGATCTGCAGCGCAGACCTGCGCTCAGTTCCCTTGAACGCCATATGTTCAAGGAAATGGGCAATACCGTTCTGCTCGATCCGTTCATGCCGCCCACCGGCGGTTACCCAAATGCCGATGGCCGCCGATTGCAGCCCCGGCATATGTTCACTGACGATACGAAAGCCGTTCTTCAGTTGGTCTTGTCTGACAGTCACTCAGCAATATGCCTTTTGATATGATCCTCAATGGCACCCAGATCATTGGCGATGCGGGTCACCCGTTCCGGACGTTCATACAGATCAGACATGCGAGAGGGAAGAGGCGGATGTACGTCACTCGCCTTCTCAACCGCCGCCGGGAATTTCGCCGGATGAGCGGTGGCCAAAGTGATCATCGGAACGTCAGCCGCACGGTGATCTTCGGCGACCTTGATACCGACCGCGGTGTGTGGGCAAACCAGCTCGGCGCTGTGGGCCAATGCGGATTTGATGGTGGCCAGTGTTTCATCCTCGGACACGCGGCCCGAGTCGAAATTCTCGCGCAGTGCTTCCATCGCGCCCTGACTGACATTGAAGCCGCCATTCTTCAGCTCATCCATCAACTGCGATACACCGCTGCCATCCTCGCCATAGGCATAGTACAGCGCACGTTCAAAGTTCGAGCTGACCTGAATATCCATCGACGGGCTGATCGAAGGAATGGTGTCGCCCTTGAAGTACCCCTGCCCCGAAAGGCAGCGATGCAGAATGTCGTTCTGATTTGTGGCCACAACCAACCGATCAATGGGCAGCCCCATGCACTTGGCGATATAACCGGCAAAGATGTCACCGAAATTGCCGGTAGGCACAGTGAAGCTGACCTTGCGATGCGGTGCCCCCAGGCTGGCCGCAGCCGAGAAATAGTAGACCACCTGCGCCAACACGCGGGCAAAGTTGATCGAGTTCACGCCCGCCAGTTTCACCCCATCGCGAAATTCGAAATCGTTGAACATGTCCTTCACGGCAGCCTGACAATCGTCAAAGTCGCCATCAACGGCCAATGCATGCACATTGCTGTCTGCCGGCGTGGTCATCTGGCGGCGTTGCACCTCGGACACACGACCATGGGGGAACAGAATGAACACGTCCACGGCATCCAGCCCCCGGAACGCCTCAATCGCGGCCGAGCCCGTATCGCCGCTGGTTGCGCCCACGATGGTCACACGTTCACCGCGCCGCTTCAGGGCCACCTGAAACAGTTGCCCGATCAGTTGCATGGCAAAGTCTTTGAACGCCAATGTCGGACCGTGGAACAACTCCAGTAGGAAGTGGTTTTCGTTCAGCTGCTTCAGTGGCGCACGGGCATCATGACCAAAGCCTTCGTAGGCGCGGGCGATGATCGCCTTGAACTCATCCTCGGCAAAGGACCCGCTGACATAGGGCCACATCACGCTGAACGCGATTTCCTCATAGGGCAACCCTGCCAATGCTGCGATCTCTTCCTGGCTCATAACCGGAATTTCGGCAGGCAGGTACAGGCCACCATCGCGGGCCAGCCCGGTCAGCATCGCCTCTTCAAAGGTCAGTTCAGGCGCTTGGCCACGGGTCGAGATGTATTTCATTGCTCTTCACTTTCAGAAGGGGCGCGATTGCGCCACAGGAAATAACCGGTCATCGCGGCCCAGACCAGAGCCAGACCAAACCATGTGATTGCATATTGCAGGTGGTCATTGGGAATACCCGCAGAGTCGACAGGCAGGGGCGTCACGCCCGGGTCAGTTTGCGTCCGCGCGATTAACAGCACAGGCTCCGCCTCCAAGGCGGCCGCCAGCTTGGGGACGTCGCGGGCAAACCAGATATTGCTTTCCATGTCCGGTTCGGGTGTGTACCCGTCGACCTCATCGGGCCAATGCAGATTACCCGTTACCTCCATCTGACCCACTTGCCGTTCAGCCTGCTTGGCAGTGGTCGGAACAAACCCTCGGTCTACAAGAATTGTTCGGTCTTCAGTGCTGAAACGCTGAATAATGCGGTAACCTGCGCCGACAAGTTTGACCGAAACCAGAACATGGATTTCCCCGGGCACCATCTCACCAGAAATCGTTACCGGCAAGTACTTGTCATCCTCAGGAGAAACGCTGTCGGGTAAGGCAACCGGTGCTGCCGTGATGCGGGTATCAATCTCGGACAGAACACCCTGTTTCCATGTCAGTCGCTGCATCTGCCAGAAGCCCAGAGACAACAGGATCGCCAAACCGGCAATACCAAAAATCAGCAGGAACAGGATGCGGCGCATATCAGGACCAGATTTCGTTACCTAAAGGCTCGGGTTGAACCGGCGCCTTGTTAAGGGTGCCACGTGCAAGATTGCAACCACGCAATTGTATCGGGCGCAATCTTGCGCCTCGGAAAGAGAAAAAGCCGCCCCTTGGGGCGGCTTTTGCAATTGGATCGCCTGACCGGCGTTAAATCAGCGGAGCCTGACCCCAGATGTAGACAGCGAAGAACAGGAACAGCCAGACGACATCCACAAAGTGCCAGTACCAGGCTGCCGCTTCAAACCCGACGTGTTTTTCAGGGGTAAAGTCACCGCGTAGCGCCCGGATCAGGCAGACCGACAGGAAGATGGTACCGATGATCACGTGGAAACCGTGGAACCCGGTGGCCATGAAGAAGTTCGAATAGAACTGATCGTCGCCGAATTTCCAGCCTTCGTGCGCCAGCAATTCATAATATTCAAAGCCCTGCAGGGCGGTAAATGCGATACCCAGTACGATACCGATAGCCAGACCGTTGATCAGCGCCTTGCGGTCATTGTCATGCACCAGCGCGTGGTGCGCCCAGGTGATCGCACAGCCCGACAGCAACAGAACCAGCGTGTTGATCAGCGGCAGGTGGAAGGGGTCAACCGCGTGAATATCCGGCTGGATGTACTCGGTGCCAGCATAGTCGTACATCGGATACATGCGGTGTTTGAAGAACGACCAGAACCAGGCAAAGAAGAACATCACCTCGGACATCACGAACAGGATAAAGCCGTAACGCAGACCGATGCGCACAACCGGCGTGTGGTCGCCAGCGCGGCTCTCGGCCACAACCTCGGACCACCAGGCGAACATGGTGTAAAGAACGGCCACCAGACCGGCCCAGAACACAAACGGTGTAACACCGTGCATCCAAAGGACGGCTCCGAACAGCATCACAAAGCCACCGATCGCGCCGATCAGCGGCCAGATCGACGGGGCCAGAATGTGATAATCATGGTTTTTTGCGTGTGCCATCAGCGTCCCTCACCTACAGGCGTTAGTTCGTATTTGTATCTGCCTGCTCATCCAGGGCTGCGTAGCCCTCGGGCAGGTCTATTTCGTAGAATGTATACGACAGAGTAATCGTATGCACATACTTGGCTTCCAGATCCTCGACGATTTCCGGGTCGACGAAGAAGGTTACCGGCATCTGCACCCGCTCACCGGGTTGCAGCACCTGCTCTTCAAAACAGAAACAGGCGATTTTCTGAAAATACCCACCGGCCGAATACGGCGCGACGTTGTAAGACGCCTGCCCGGCAATCGGACGGTCGGTCGGGTTGTGGGCTTCGTAAAAGGCCAATCCGGTCTCACCGATGCGCACTTCCATCTCACGCTCGACCGGTTTGAACTCCCACGCCATGCCTTTGGCTTTCGAGGCGTCAAAGCGGACAGTGACCTTGCGGTCCAGAATATCCTCGGGCGCGGTTTCGGCCACACCAACCGTACCGCCAAAACCAGTGACCCGGCAGAACCAGTCGTAAAACGGCACCGCCGCCCAGGCCAAACCGCCCATCAGCACGACCACACTGACCGTCTGCATCACTGTTTTTTGCGGACCGGACAAGGCCATCAGTTCTGAACCTCTTGTGTCGGCTGACCCAGGCCAGTGCCCGAGACTTTTACGATCGTTAGCCCAAAGATGATCACTATGAAGGCAGCCAGCGTCAGACCCACCCCCAGATTGCGGTTGAACCGGCGCTGGTGCAGTTCATGGCTTTTGCGCAGACTCATGACCAACCTCCCAATCCATAGGGTTTCAACAACGCCTCAGTCAAAATTGCACCGAAGTGCAGGAACAGGTAGAGCAGTGACAGCTTAAAGAATGAGCGCTCGACCTTGAAGTTATCTGCCTCTGAGTCATCCTCGGTGCGGCGCGAGATCTGCCACGCTCCGCGCAGGAACAGGGCGTTCATCACAACAGCAACGGTCAGATAGATCGGGCCACCGATGCCCGAGAAGGACGTGCCAACCGCCAGCAGCGCCAGCAGTACGGTGTAAACAAGAATGTGCCAGCGCGTCGCGCGGCGGCCGTGTGTCACGGTCAGCATCGGCACACCCGCATCGTCGTAATCCGAGCGCATGAACAGCGCCAGAGCCCAGAAATGCGGTGGGGTCCACATGAAGGTCAAGGCAAACATCAGCCACGGCTCAAGCGTCATCGACCCCGTGGCCGCGACCCAACCGATTACCGGGGGGAAAGCCCCTGCCGCACCACCGATCACGATGTTCTGCGGCGTCGAACGCTTTAACCACATCGTGTAAACCACGACATAGAAAAAGATGGTGAAACCCAGGAAGGCTCCGGCAAACCAGTTCGTTGCCAGACCCAACATGATCACCGACAGGCCAGACAGCGCCAGCCCAATGGCCATGGCCTCACCCGCCTCGACCTTGCCGGACGGAATCGGACGGCCTTTGGTGCGCTTCATCACCTTGTCAATGTCAGCGTCCCACCACATGTTCAGCGCACCCGAGGCACCACCACCGATGGCAATGAACAAGATGGCGCAGAAGCCGACAAAGGGATGGACTGGCACTGGCGCCGCCAGCAGACCGACAAGCGCCGTGAACACCACCAACGACATGACCCGCGGCTTCAGCAGGGCGAAATAATCGCCAAAGCTGGCCTCGTCCGCGCGGGTCTGCGCGGTCACGGTGCTGGCATTGAAGCTTGCGTCGCTCATGTCGGGTCCTTTTGGGGCGAAAGCTGCGCGATCACCGCGCAGCCTGCATCATGTATTTATCCGGCCAATGCCCGGATCAGTTCGAGGCAACCTGATAGGCCGCAGGCTGACCTGCGTACTCTTCCAAAGCGCCTTGCAGCCATTGCTCATAGGCCTCTTCGCTGACAACCTTGACGGTGATCGGCATGTAAGCGTGGTCCTTTCCGCACAGTTCGGAACACTGACCGAAATAGATGCCTTCCTTGTCAGCCTGGAACCACAGCTCGGCCAGACGGCCCGGTACGCCGTCCTGCTTTACGCCAAAGGACGGGATGGTCCAAGAGTGGATCACGTCCGACGCAGTCACCTGCATAACGATGATCTTACCGACCGGCACAACAACGGCCGTATCGGTGGCCAGCAGCCACTCATCATCGCTGTAACCGGAATCGGCCAGCTTAGCGCGCATCGCATCATCCAGAACGAACGGCGTTACGTCGGCATCCGCCGGGCGGGCACCTTCGTCCAGAGTTGCGGGGTGACCCAGCAGATAGCTGTCGAACGCAAAATCGTGATCAACATATTCGTAGGTCCAGTACCACTGGTTGCCCACCACCTTGATTACTACGTCACCTTCGGGAATTTCTTGCTGTTTGAACAGAACCGGAAGTGAGAACGCACCGATAAAGACCAGAACCAGGATCGGCCCCAGGGTCCAAGCAATTTCAACCGGGGTATAGTGCGAGAATCGCGCCGGTGTCGGGTTTGCGCGCTGATTGTAACGCATGATGCAGTAGACCAGTAGGCCCGCGACCAGCAGACAGATGACGGTGATGATCACCAGAATCATCGCGTCCAGTCTGTGAATCCCCACGGCAAGGTCTGTAGCTGCAGGCTGGAAATTTACACCGCCGGCAACCGGCTTGCCAATAATCTCAAGCTCCTGAGCCATGGCGGGAAGGCTGGAGAGGGCTGTTGCAAGCCCGGAAAGCATCAAAGCGTTCTTCATTTTCTGTCCTGATCGTCTGATCTTAGCTTCTCTGGCGAAAAGGTGTGAATCAGTCGCACCTCTCCCGTTGTCTTTGGCCGCGTTAAAAACCATATTCCGGCGGGTAGATAAAGCAAAATGCTTGCGTCAAACAGACGCTATTTTTGATCTGGATCAAACTCGAAAGGTCCCAACCGATGCCCAACGACCCGTTTCGCCCATTTGAAAGCGTTCTTCCGCAGGACGAAGCGCTTGCAGTTTTGCAGTCGGCCACCGCCGGGGCCGTGGATGGCGAGCTGTTTGTCGAGCGGCGAAAATCCGAGTCTCTGGTCTTTGATGACGGGCGTTTGAAGACGGCGTCCTATGATGCTTCCGAAGGATTCGGCCTGCGTGCTGTGCAAGGAGAGGTGGCGGGCTATGCACATTCTACCGACGTTTCGATCCCGGCATTGAAGCGCGCCGCTGAAACCGCGCGTCTGGCTGTTGGCGACGGCGGCGGCACCTTGGCCGAGGCGCCCCGCGCCACCAACACGCGGCTTTATACGGACGAAGACCCGATCGAATCGGCAAGTTTCCCGGTGAAAATTGAAACCCTGCGCGAAATCGACGCCTTTTCCCGCGACCTCGACCCTCGCGTCGTGCAAGTCAGCGCCACGATCGCCGCCGCTGTGCAAGAGGTCGAGATCCTGCGCCCCGACGGGGTTCTGGTGCGCGATGTGCGTCCGATGACCCGCCTGAACATCTCGGTCATTGTTGAACAGAACGGCCGCCGTGAAAGCGGCTCGGCCGGGGGTGGTGGACGCGTTGGTCTGGATGGCCTCATCGACCCGACAGACTGGCAGGACAAAGCACGCGAGGCGCTGCGGATCGCTTTGGTCAATCTGGACGCCATCCCTGCCCCGGCGGGCGTGATGGAGGTGGCCCTGGGCCCCGGCTGGCCCGGTATCTTGCTGCACGAGGCCATCGGACATGGGCTGGAAGGCGACTTTAATCGCAAGGGCAGCTCGGCCTTCGCGGGCCTGATGGGACAGCAGATCGCGTCAAAAGGCGTCACCGTCGTGGATGACGGCACGATCCCCGATCGTCGCGGTTCGATCACGCTGGATGACGAAGGCACGCCAAGTTCGCGGACTGTTTTGATCGAGGATGGCGTTCTGACTGGTTATATGCAGGACCGTCAGAATGCGCGTCTGATGAATGTTGCGCCCACCGGAAACGGGCGGCGGCAAAGCTATGCGCACAAGCCCATGCCACGAATGACCAATACGGTGATGTTGGGCGGCAACGCCGATCCTGCTTCGCTTGTGGCCGAAATCAAAGACGGTATCTGGGCCGTGGGCTTTGGTGGTGGGCAGGTGGATATCACCAACGGCAAGTTCGTGTTTTCCTGCACCGAGGCGTACCGCGTTGAAAACGGCAAGATTGGCGCCCCGGTCAAGGGTGCAACCCTGATCGGCGACGGACCCTCCGCCCTGAACCGCATCCGGGGATTGGGCAATGATATGGCGCTTGATCCGGGTATGGGCACCTGTGGGAAAGACGGCCAATGGGTGCCGGTAGGTGTCGGCCAGCCAACCGTTCTGATGGATGGCCTGACCGTCGGCGGATCTGCTGCCTGACACAGAATCGGTCACCGACAAGGTTAACGCCACGTGTGGACGATCAATCAATATTGATGCCTGCCTGAGAAATTCCATCGGGCAGGCGTTTTATTTTCCTGTTTGTTATCTGACGGTTACACCAAACACGCTATCAATTCTGGGAAATTTTCTGAATAATTTGACAAGATTTACAAGCTGTTAACCCCCTCAGTCGTAAACCAGTTCTGCAATCAGGCGGAGCAACGGATGACCGAAGAGCAGCTTTCTTCCTATCACCCCACACTCCCACCCACCACGGAAGAGGACCGGTTCTCCTGGCTTCGTCTGTTGCGCTCGCGCAAGGTCGGCCCGGCGACGTTTCATCGGCTGCTGCGCGAACATGGCTCAGCGCAGAATGCGCTGGCCGCGCTGCCTGAAATGGCACGTGCCGCCGGAATTAAAGGGTATGAAATTTGCCCGCCTGGCGTGATTGAGGCGGAGCTCAAGGCCGCAAAAGCCGCAAACGCGCGGCTATTGTGCCTTGGGTCCGCTGATTTCCCCAAAGCCCTGAACGATCTTTCCGATGCCCCACCGATGCTTTGGGCCATTGGCGACGTATCCGTGTTGCGCAAGCCCTCGATTGCGATGGTCGGTGCGCGCAATTGCTCGTCTTTAGGGGCGCGGATGGCGCGTGGCCTGGCAACCGACCTCGGAAAACAGGGATATGTCGTGGTCTCGGGCCTGGCCCGCGGGATTGACACCTCGGCGCATTTGGCGGCGCTGAATACTGGCACGGTGGCGGTCATGGCCGGCGGCGTAGATGTGATTTATCCTGCGGAAAACACCGATCTGGCAAGGGACATCGCCCAATCTGGCCTGCGCCTGTCGGAACAGCCCATGGGCGTGACACCGCAAGCCCGGCACTTTCCCCGTCGCAACCGCATTATCTCGGGCCTGGCACAGGCTGTTGTGGTGGTTGAAGCGGCTGCAAAATCCGGCAGCCTGATCACCGCACGCGACGCGCTGGATCAAGGGCGCGAGGTCCTGGCCGTACCCGGCCACCCATTCGATGCCCGCGCGGCCGGGTGCAACCTGCTGATCCGCGACGGGGCCACTCTGGTGCGGTCCGCCGAAGACGTTATCGAAGCGTTGCCAAAACAACAGCCCGAAATATTTGAGGTCCCAGTTCCCGAAATAGCACCCGAACCGGCCGCGTTGGGTGCCACACTGCATCGCGAAATTCTGGCCCGACTTGGCCCGTCGCCTATCGCCGAGGACCAGTTGATCCGCGACATCGCAGCCACGGCAGGCGAGATTGGTCCGGCGCTGGTTGATCTGGAATTGGACGGGCGCATCCAACGTCAGCCCGGTGGGTTGCTGTCGTTGACGGCCTGAGCAAGCGTCTCACGCCCCGCGCTGATTTTTTGAAGGCTATCGCGCTGAAATCGCCGTAAAATTCACGTATTTAAAGGAACGCATTGACAATTCGCTCTTGCCCTACACATCTTGCACGATCATAGAAGGCGCCCAATCCGTCGAGCGAGGTTTCCCATTAAATGCCTGTTGTTGTTGTAGAATCCCCGGCCAAAGCCAAAACAATCAACAAATACCTTGGCCCTGATTACACTGTCCTGGCATCTTATGGTCATGTTCGCGACCTGCCCCCCAAGGACGGTTCCGTCGACCCCGAGCATGAATTTGAGATGAAATGGGAGGTCGGCAACGACAGCCGTAAACATGTCAAAGCCATCGCCGACGCGCTGAAGGAAGACAATGCCCTGATCCTTGCCACTGACCCCGATCGTGAGGGTGAGGCGATCAGCTGGCACTTGCAAGAGGCGCTGACCAAGCGCCGTTCGATCAAAAAGGATACGCCCGTCAGCCGCGTGACCTTCAACGCCATCACCAAAGACGCGGTGACCGAGGCGATGCAGAACCCGCGTGAGGTCGACATGCCGTTGGTCGAGGCGTATCTGGCCCGCCGCGCGCTGGACTATCTGGTCGGGTTCAACCTGTCTCCGGTTTTGTGGCGTAAACTGCCCGGCGCGAAATCGGCAGGACGTGTGCAATCGGTCTGTCTGCGCCTGATCGTCGAGCGCGAGATGGAGATCGAAGCGTTCAAACCTGTCGAATACTGGTCGGTACGTGCCCTGTTTGAAACGCCACGTGGTCAGACCTATGAGGCACGCTTGGTCACTCTGGCGGGCAAAAAGCTGGACAAGCATGACTTGGCCAATGCCACTCAGGCGGAAATGGCGGTTCAGGCGATCACCAGCCGCGCGCTCAGCGTTACTTCGGTCGAAGCCAAGCCCGCCGCGCGCAACCCCAGCGCACCGTTCATGACCTCGACCTTGCAACAGGAAGCCAGCCGCAAGTTTGGCATGGGTGCCCGCCATGCCATGCAGGTGGCGCAACGGCTGTATGAGGCGGGTTACATCACTTATATGCGGACGGATGGTATCGATATGGCGCCCGAAGCCGTGGCCGCCACCCGCGATACAATTGCCGACCGGTATGGCGCGGAATATGTGCCGGACAGCCCACGCATGTATAAGAACAAGGCCAAGAATGCACAGGAAGCGCACGAGTGTATCCGCCCAACGGACATGGCGCGGGATGCCAAGGCACTGAAGGTTACGGATGAGGATCAGCGCAAGCTGTATGACTTGATCTGGAAACGAACCATCGCCTGTCAGATGGCTGCTGCGCGATTGGAGCGAACTACAGTTGAGGTAGGCAGCGCCGATGGCCAGGTTGGCCTGCGTGCCACCGGTCAGGTGGTGCTGTTTGACGGCTTCATGCGCGTGTATGAAGAGGGCCGCGATGATGTGGCCGATGACGACGAGAAGCGCTTGCCGCAGATCATGCAGGGTGATCCAGCACCATTTGCCAAGACATCGCTGAAAGATCAGTGCGCCAAGGCTGAGGACAAGGCCGCCATCCTGTCCGACAACGAATCCGTTCTGGCCCTGCAACACCACACCCAGCCGCCGCCGCGCTATACCGAGGCCACCTTGGTCAAGCGGATGGAAGAGCTGGGGATCGGGCGCCCCTCGACCTATGCCTCGATCGTGACCACGATTCAGGACCGGGAGTATGTACGCAAGGACAAGAACCGTCTGATCCCCGAAGAAAAAGGCCGGATCGTTACGATCTTTCTGCTGAACTTCTTTCGACAATATGTGGGCTATGAGTTCACAGCCAATCTGGAGGAACAGCTGGATGATGTCAGCGCCGGTGGCCGCGACTATAAAGAACTGCTGGGCAAGTTCTGGCGTGATTTCTCAGCCGCCATTGGCGAGACATCGGAATTGCGTATTTCCGAGGTGTTGGACAAGTTGGATGAGGCACTGGCGCCGCAATTGTACCCCCCGCGCGAGGATGGTTCTGATCCGCGTATCTGCCCGAAATGCGGTGTGGGCCAGTTGCACCTGAAAACCTCGCGCACCGGCGGGTTTGTGGGTTGCGGCAACTATCCCGAATGCACCTATACCCGCCCCATCGCGGGCGAAGGGGCCGAAGGCGACGAACGTCTGCTGGGTGAGGATGCGGGCGATGAGATTTGGCTAAAATCCGGCCGGTTCGGTCCTTATGTTCAGCGCGGCGAACCCACGCCCGAGAACAAGAAGCCGCCGCGCGCGTCCCTGCCCCGCGGGTGGAGCAAGGATGACATGGATCTGGACAAGGCGCTGACGTTGCTGTCCCTGCCCCGCCAGATCGGCGAACACCCCGAGGGCGGTATGATCAGCTCGAATTTTGGGCGGTTTGGACCGTATCTGATGCACCAGCTGCCCGAGGAAGCGAAACCGGTCTATGCCAACCTCAAGGACCCGAACGATGTGTTCGAGATCGGCATGAACCGCGCAGTTGAAATGCTGGCCGAGAAGCGCGCCAATCCGGGGCGCGGACGCAGGGCCGCTGCCAAACCGCTCAAAGAGCTGGGCGAGCACCCCGATGGCGGCGCAATGCAGGTTCTTGATGGGCGGTATGGGCCATACGTGAAGTGGGAAAAGGTCAATGCCACCATTCCCAAGGATATCAAGCCCGAAGACGTGACGCAGGAAATGGCCATTGAGCTGGTCAATGAGCGGGCTGCCAAGAAGGGCACCAAGAAAAAGGCCCCACCCAAGAAAAAAGCGGCAGCCAAGAAAACAACCAAGAAGGCGGCCACCTAACGGTGGCTAGGTAGAAATACCACCACCCCCTTGGATTCGTTGACTTCCCCGTGACGTGGCGGCACAACCTGCCCATCACCATGTCATTGGGGGAGTTTTCCATGAAGAAAGTCTATGCCAATGCCACCGAAGCGCTTGATGGGGTGTTGTCGGATGGCATGATGATCGCAGCAGGCGGGTTCGGCCTGTGCGGTATTCCTGAATTGCTGTTGGAGGCGATCAAGGAGTCGGGCGCTCAGGACCTGACCTTTGCCTCGAACAATGCGGGCGTCGATGATTTCGGCATCGGCATCCTGCTGCAAACCAAGCAGGTCAAGAAGATGATCAGCTCATATGTCGGCGAGAACGCGGAATTCATGCGTCAGTACCTGGCGGGTGAGTTGGAATTGGAATTCAACCCGCAGGGTACTTTGGCTGAGCGTATGCGTGCTGGTGGTGCAGGAATCCCCGGCTTCTATACCAAAACAGGTGTGGGCACCGTGATCGCTGAGGGTAAGGAGCATAAGGACTTCAACGGCGAAACCTATATCATGGAAGAAGGCATCTTTGCCGATCTGGCCATCGTCAAGGCATGGAAGGCCGACGACACCGGCAACCTGATCTTTCGCAAGACCGCCCGCAACTTTAACGTGCCCGCAGCGACCTGCGGCAAGGTCTGCATCGCCGAAGTCGAAGAGATCGTGCCACGCGGTTCGCTGGATCCCGACCAAATCCACTTGCCCGGCATCTACGTGAACCGGATCATTCAGGGCGATCACGAAAAACGCATCGAACAGCGCACCACCCGCAAGAAGGAGGAAGCATAATGCCCTGGGACCGCAATCAAATGGCCGCCCGCGCGGCGCAAGAGCTGGAAGACGGCATGTATGTGAACCTCGGCATCGGGATTCCGACGCTGGTGGCGAACTATGTGGGTGATAAGGACATCACTCTACAATCCGAGAACGGCATGCTGGGCATGGGCCCCTTCCCGTTCGAAGGTGAAGAAGACCCCGACCTGATCAACGCAGGAAAACAGACGATCACTGAATTGTCGCGCACGTCCTATTTCGACAGCGCCACATCCTTTGCCATGATCCGGGGCGGCAAGATTGCTGCAGCGGTTCTGGGCGCTATGGAGGTTGATGAGGAAGGTGATCTGGCCAACTGGATGATTCCAGGCGTTCTGGTCAAAGGCATGGGCGGCGCGATGGATCTTGTGGCCGGTGTTGGCCGCGTGATCGTTGTGATGGATCACACTAACAAGCACGGCAAGTCCAAGCTGCTGAGGAAATGCACCCTGCCCCTGACTGGAAAACAAGTGGTGGATCGCATCATTACCAATCTGGGTGTTCTGGATGTGGTCGACGGTGGCCTGAAGATCGTCGAAATCGCCGAAGGTGTAACCGAAGACGAGATTCGCGCCGCCACCGAGGCCAAGATCGTCAACTAATCCACTAGATTGAAAAGGCCCGCCAGTTCTGGCGGGCCTTTTCAATTCAATGTCTGGAACACACAGCCATCCGAAATCAGCTCGGGCGGGGTTGAACAAAGGGCCTTGGCGATCTGAAAGGCCGCAAGGACTTTGGGCACGTAATCCCGCGTCTCGGCATAAGGGGGAACTCCGCTGTGCTTGCGCACAGCACCTTCACCCGCATTATATCCAGCCAGCACTAGGATCGGATCATTTCCAAATTCTTCCATCAACCAGTTCAGGTATTTCACACCGCCCGAGATATTCTGAGACGGCTGCAAGCTGTCCTTAACACCAAATCGTTTGGCGGTGGCTGGCATCAACTGCATCAACCCCTGCGCCCCGGCTGAGCTGACCGCATTCTCACGACCTGCAGATTCAACCGAAATCACGGCCAGCACCAAAGCCGGCGATACATTTGTTCCTACGGTCGAGCGCAGAATCTCGATCCCTTGTTGTTGCGCAATGTTCTGCAGCGTCTGCAAACGCGGTGAGGCCACATTGGTCGCGGCCAGCGCGTTTATGGCTGCATCCAACCGCCAGGCTCCTGCTTCGGCCAAAGCAGGTGAGATTTTATCCCAGAAAGCCTTGTAAGACCCGACCGGCTTGTTTTGCGATCCAGTCCCTGGAACACTTGGGGGTACAACCTTGGCGCGTTTGACGATCTCGGGAATAACGAGCTCGGCCCCGGTGCTGGGCGCGAAGGGCGCCGATGCATGTTCTTCGGGCGAAATCTGAACAGTTATCTTGGGTCGTGTCCCCGGTTTGGGGGGCTTTACTCTTTTATATACGCCCCTGGGTTCAACTTCATTCGCGATAGCGGGCAAGGGCCCTGACATCATCAAAGCCAACGTGCCGGCGCAGATCATTGCGTCCCGGAGTTTCATTTTGCCTGCCTCATGTTTTTTCTTTTACGGGATTTGAACCGCGAATCCCGTTGTAAAGCCAGAGAAACACGTCGAAATGGGGCAATTTCGCCTCATTTGGCGCAATTTTGCATCGGCAACACAGAACACCCCAATCGGTAACGAACTTTTATTTGTTTATTTTCAATAGCCTGAAGGAAAAACTACCAAAAAGTTAAGCGGAAAAGAAAAAAAATGGTGTTTAGCCCAATTCCTGCCACGCCTGACAGGCAATCATAGTGCCATACCGAGACGGTCGGGAGCGGACTGAGAGAGAAAGCTCTGATAGACCCCGAGGTTTATTTGACTTTTGATCCTTTAGGAGGGACGTAACATGATCAAGTTCATCAAGAACTTCCGCAAAGACGAAGACGGCGCCGTAACAGTTGACTGGGTCGTTCTGACTGCAGCTATCGTTGGCCTGGCCGCAGTTGCTTACAGCGCGATCGGTGATGGCACCGCAGCTCTGTCAGGCAAAATCGGTACCGAAATCAACGGCACCACGGTTGAAGACATCAAAACCAAGTTCGGCACGACGACCTCCGGCGGCTAATAGAAACGCCAGTAGAGATTTATATGGTGGGGCCATGCTTGCTTAGGCTTGGCCCCTCTTTTTATGCAATATCCCTAAAGTGGTACTCCTATGCTGAAGAGACTTGCAAAATTTTCTCACCAAGAGGACGGGGCCGTAACGGTTGATTGGGTCGTGCTGACAGCCATGCTGGTTGGCTTTGGCTCTTTCATCGGTCTTTACATCGCAGATCCTGTGCAAAACCTGGACGCAAAAAATGGTGCCGCAGTCTCTGCGGTTGAGGTTCAAGACATACGCACAAAGTTTTCCGCCACCAGCCCCTGATGCGGAAACGCCTCAGAATGAGTGCGGAATTACAATCACGAAATTAATCGAGATTGTCCCCCTTTTCGACACAATTTAACATTACGAAGAAATGGACTTCGTCGTAATGTCGCGGCGAACAAACCAAAATAGAACAATACGAGGGGACGTGAATGCGTGCAGTATTTGGACTTGTCCTGATTGTCGGGGTGGCTTTGGCCGGAGGCGCCGTCTATTTGGCGCGCGACTACATCGCACAGCATCAGGACCAACTCGCCCGAGAACGCCTGGCCGCGCAACAAGCGTTGGAAAATGCCGCCCTGGAAGGAACCACTGGCGTTCTCGTATCCAACCGAGCCATGAAATACGGAGAGCGCCTGACCAAGGAAGACGTTCGCGTGGTCAACTGGCCTGACGAAGCAATCCCGGAAGGCAGCTTCGTGGACATGGCAGTTTTGTTTCCCGAAGACGCAAAAGGTGACCGATTCGTCCTGAGAGCGATGGAAAAAGACGAGGCCCTCATGGAGGTCAAAGTCACCAATCCTGGGGAGGCTGCAGGTCTGACCTCACGGATAGAAAAAGGTAAACGCGCATTTGCGATCAGCGTTGATGTTGCGTCTGGTGTTTCTGGCTTTTTGCGCCCTGGTGATAGTGTAGATGTGTATTGGACCGGAACCGTTAACAGCAACCTTCAGGCTGGAGTCGGCGAAATCACCCGCCTGATTCAGACCAACATCGAATTGGTCGCGATTGACCAGTCAGCGGGATCAGATCTGACGGGCACAACAATTGCGCGTACTGTGACAGTGGCCGCCACCCCAGAAGAAATCGCGGCTTTGGCCCAAGCACAGAACACAGGTCGCTTGTCATTGGCCTTAGTTGGGGTGCAGGACGACACAATCGCAAGTGCGGTTGAAGTGGACCAGCGAAAACTGTTGGGAATCAAAGAAGCAGCCCCCGCCCCGGTTCAGGCTGAAGAACGGAAATGCTACACGAGAGTTCGACGTAGCGGAGAAATTGTGCAAACCGAAATTCCTTGCACAAACTGACGTTAAATCAGAGATTTACCAATACAAGCCGCGCTAACTGCGCGGCTTGTTTCGTTATGCATGTTGCGCATTGTCCACATAAGGAAAATTCCAGAAACCCTTGATTATTGCAATAAATTCGTAATTCGCGCAGTGTTACCTGACATAGGGCATAGACCCAAAAAACGAGGCGTGATCGGAGAGGCAGGTCACATGACAATACGTACTTGGATCAGCGCAACCCTTATGGGGTTGGCGCTTATAGTTGGTCCGGTCGGCCATACGGCCTGGGCTGAAACTTTGCGCGTGGTGAAAAACGGTTCAGCGGAAACGCTGGATGTTCCGATGAACCGCGCAATTGTGGTGGAAAGCGAAGAACCTTTCGCCGAACTTAGCATTGCGAATGCCGGCATCGCCGATATCTCGTCGCTTTCGGATCGCACTATTTATGTGCTGGGTAAGGCTCCGGGCCTGACCACGCTGACCCTGTTTGACGGCGCGGGCAACCTGCTGGCGAACGTTCGGGTTCGCGTATCTCCGGATGTATCTGAATTTAAAGAGCGCCTACTGCAGATTTTGCCGGGTGAACCGATCGAAGTACGCACAGCCAATGATGGTATTGTACTTTCGGGAACGGTTTCCAGCGGTGCAAAACTGGCGCGCGCACTGGAACTGGCCGAGCGTTACGCGCCCGAGCGTGTTTCGAACCTGATGTCAGTCGGGGGCGTACAGCAAGTCATGCTGAAAGTACGTTTTGCCGAGATGAACCGCTCGGTGGCCAAAAGCCTGACCGCTTCGCTGGGCTTTGGCGGCGGTGACGTGACAGGTGGTTTCAACACCCTCAACAATGCGGGTGCTCTGGCCAACGCACTGAACGACAACATCCCCATACTTCAAACAAATACAGGCGCCATCCTGTTCGGCTTTGGGGCCGGATCGACGCAGGTGCGTTTGCTGCTGGAAGCATTGGAGGCCAAAGGTCTTGCCCGCAGTCTGGCAGAGCCAAACCTGTCTGCCCTGTCGGGTCAGGAAGCAACCTTCCTTGCCGGCGGTGAAGTTCCCATTCCGGTGCCGCAAGAAGATGGTGTTATTGCCATTGAGTACAAGACGTTCGGCGTTGAAATCGACTTTATTCCACGCGTTGTGGATGGCGATCTGATCAATCTTGAGCTTGCCGCCGCCGTGTCCAGCATTGACACCAGTTCAGACTTTACTATCCAAGGCGATACAGTTCCTAGCTTTGTCACTCGTCAGACCAGCACGACGGTTGAATTGCGAGATGGTGAGAGCTTCGCAATCGCGGGGTTGATTCAAGATGACTTTGCAGACCTGAACAGCCAAGTTCCTTGGGTCGGTGATATTCCGGTGCTGGGAGCGTTGTTCCGCTCTGCGGAATACCAGCGCCAACAAAGCGAACTGGTTATCATAATCACTGCGCATCTGGTTTCGCCGACACGTGGTGAAGCGCTGGCATTGCCAACAGATCGGGTCAAACCGCCCAGCGAATTTGATCTGTTCGTGAACGGCAAAGTCGGTCGTACAACGCGCCCGGGTGCCGGCGCAGCCTCGGAAGTGGCCAAGCAGGACTTTGGCAGCTCCTACGGCTACGTTCTGGATTGATAGGAGGATAGGACCAATGCAGAAGTGGATAATCACACTGGGTCTTTCGGTTGCTGTCACCGCTTGTACGCGTGAAGCCGGGTATGAAGTTGATCAAGGTGCTTTCGGGAATGCGACCCTGAACAACACCCAGGTCATGAACGGCGAACTGACCTATGCCCAAATCCTGGGTCAGCGGTTCGCGGCCGAGGTTCCGACGCAGATCAACTTTGCCTTTGACAGCGCAAAGCTGGACGAAACGGCTCAGCGGGTTCTGTTGCGGCAGGCTGCGTGGATCAAACAGTTCCCCGAAGCGCGGTTCCGGGTCTATGGCCATACGGACGCCGTCGGTTCGACAGGTTACAACAAGGCACTGGGTCAGCGACGCGCCAATGCGGCAGTTGCCTTCCTGACGCAGCAGGGCATCTCGCGCTCACGACTTGAGGCTGTTGTTTCCTTCGGCAAGTCACGCCCACTGATCGATACTCCGAATCGCGATCGGCGCAACCGCCGCACCGTGACCGAGGTTTCGGGCTTTGTGGATCGCAACCCGCTGGTTCTGGACGGCAAGTATGCCGCCATCGTCTATCGCGAATATGTACAAAGCGCGACGTACGAGGGGCAACTGCGTAGCCAGACCCGAGTTGGCGATACAACCGAACAATAAGTCGGATTTGGGCGACATCGTCGCCCATTTCCCTACAATTGGTTCTTTTGCGCCTAAATCTTGCCTAAGTTCCAAGCCAAATTTTCAACAATTAGGTGACCTGCGGCCAAATCTGGCCGCGACGGGGCAAGAGCGAACCAGACAGAATCTTCGGGTTCTCTGGGTTGGTCGGCTCTCGCGACAAGGATTGTGTTAATGACGAGCGCATCGCCACAAGATGATAAAAATGCCATTCTGGCCTGCACCATCAGCCGTGACGTCCAGAATTTCGACCTTCTGATCGAGGATATGGAGGTTGCATTGGGAGAACGATGGGGTGATCTCGGTTTTGCCGAAGCTCTGGCATTCTTCAGCCAACCTGATGCCGATTCTTTAGAGTTTGTCGCCTTAGCGATTGACGGCGAAGATGAGGACAACTTGTCCTTGATGGGTGAGATCATCACGCGAGCCAAAGAAAAGAAGATCAAAATCGTCCTGATCGCCGAAGACGTCACTCCTGCGTCTCTGCACCAACTGTTGCGCAAGGGCGCGGACGAGTTCGTCCCCTACCCTCTGCCCGAAGGCGAATTGCAGGAAGCTATCGCCCGGATGAACCAGCCCGATCCAGTTGCAGTACAGCAAGCCGCTGCACCTTTGGCGCAAGGTGAATCGAAAGAAGGGGCCCTCTTTGTGGTCCACGGACTTGCCGGAGGCGTCGGTTCCACCACTATGGCAGTCAATCTGGCCTGGGAATTGGCCACCGTATCGGACAAAGACGCGCCATCAGTCTGTCTGTTGGATCTGGATCTGCAATTCGGCACAGTTTCGACCTATCTGGATTTACCACGGCGCGAAACTGTCTTTGAAATGCTTTCGGACACATCGCTGATGGATGACGACGTATTTTCTCAAGCGTTGCAAACCTATGAAGAGAAACTGCAGGTTCTGACAGCGCCATCGGACATGGTGCCGCTGGATCTGATCACACCCGAAGATATTCAGCGCGTGATCGAAACGGCTCGTCGGAACTTTGATTATGTGATCGTGGACATGCCCTCGACGCTGGTTCACTGGTCTGAAACCGTTCTTCAGGCCGCACATGTGTATTTCGCCATGATTGAACTGGACATGCGCTCGGCTCAGAACGCGCTGCGCCTGAAACGTGCGCTGCAGGCCGAGGAATTGCCTTTCAACAAATTGCGCTTTGCTCTGAATCGGGCGCCGAAATTTACCGATCTGAACGGCAAAAGCCGGGTCAAACGGATGGGTGAAAGCCTGGGTATCTCCATTGACCTGCAATTGCCGGATGGCGGCAAGCCGGTCATGCAGAGTGGCGACCACGGACAACCGCTGGCCAATGCAGCCGCCAAGAATCCGCTGCGTCGCGAAATCGCGAAGCTTGCGAAATCGCTTCATAGTTTGGGCAGCAGCGACGCTGAGGCCGCGTAACCAGTCCTAAAGGGAGAGAGCCGCCGTGTTTTCACGTTACAAGAAACAGCCCGAAGCGCAGCCGGTTCAAACTCCGGCCGCGACGCCTGAACCTGTCGCAGAAAAAAAGCCCACAGCTAATGCCGTCGCTCGACGGCCCGTGCAGAAAAAGGCGGCCGAACCGGTGGCCGGAGATCGCGATCGCAAGCGCAAGGAACGCCTCGGCGAAATCAAGATCGAACTGCATCGCGAACTGTTGGAAAACCTGAACCTAGCGGCGCTCGAAAATGCAGGCGAATCTGAATTGCGCGCGGAAATCAGCTCGATTGTCAGCGAAATTTTGGAAACCCGGAACATTGTTCTGAACCGCGAGGACCGCTCGCAGTTGAACAAGGAACTGTATGACGAAGTGACGGGTCTTGGCCCGCTTGAGACCTTGCTGCAGGACGATACCGTCAACGATATTCTGGTCAACGGTCCGCAACAGATCTTTGTGGAACGCGACGGTAGGCTGGAAATCAGCGACATCACGTTTAAAGACGAAAAGCACCTGATGCGGATCATCGACAAGATCGTGTCCGCTGTGGGACGTCGTGTCGATGAATCCAACCCTTACGTTGACGCTCGCTTGGCTGATGGTTCGCGTTTCAATGCGATGGTGCCACCGATTGCCGTGGATGGATCGCTGGTCTCAATTCGTAAGTTCAAAAAAGACAAGCTGGGCATCGATGACCTGGTGAATTTTGGTGCCTTTACCGAAGAAATGGCCGCTTATCTTCAGGCCGCCGTGTCAACCCGTCTGAACATCATCGTTTCAGGTGGTACGGGTTCGGGTAAAACCACCACACTGAACGCCTTGTCCAGTTTCATCGATGACGCAGAACGCATCCTGACAATCGAAGATACGGCGGAACTTCAGCTGCAACAGACCCATGTAGGTCGGATGGAAAGCCGTCCGCCCAACGTCGAAGGCAAAGGTGAGGTCAGCCCGCGCGACTGTTTGAAAAACGCCCTGCGTATGCGTCCTGACCGCATCATCGTGGGTGAGACGCGTGGCGCCGAGGTGATCGACATGTTGCAGGCCATGAACACCGGCCACGACGGTTCGATGACCACGATCCACGCCAACTCGGCGCGCGACGGGATTTCGCGCCTGGAAAACATGATCGCGATGGCCGGTATCGAAATGCCAATCAAAGCGGTAAGAAGCCAGATTTCGTCAGCTGTGAACCTGATCGTGCAGGCCAGCCGTTTGCAAGATGGTTCGCGTCGGATGACCTCAATCACCGAGATTACGGGCATGGAAGGCGATGTGATCTCAATGCAGGAAATCTTTAAGTTTCAACGCGTTGGGCTAACACCGGACAACAAAATCATCGGTCACTTCACAGCGACCGGCGTGCGCAGTCACTATTCTGAGCGCTTCCGCCTGTGGGGCTTTGACCTGCCCGCTTCGGTTTATGAACCAACGAATATGTAGGAGATCTGGCAATGCAACTGCCTGTTGAGGCGCTCATCTATGTCGTGATCTTCGTCGCGGTGTTCGCCCTAGTCGAAGGCATCTATCTGGTGGCTTTCGGCAAATCCATCAGCCTGAACAGCCGTGTAAACCGGCGTCTGGATATGCTCGACAAAGGTGTCGGGCGGGAACAAGTGCTGGAACAGCTGCGCAAGGAAATGCAGCAGCATATGAAAACGCAGAGCATCCCGCTCTATTCACTGTTGGCTGACAAAGCGCAGAAGGCAGCTATTGCCTTCACCCCGAAACAACTGATCATGGTCATGATCCTATTGTCAGGCTTTGCTTTCGTCGGCCTGAGCGTCGGCACCGCAACGGAAATGGTTCTGCGGGTGGCATTGTCGGTCTTTATCGGTGTTGGCGGTGTCTACACCTGGGTGAGCCGGAAGGCCGGTAAACGCATGGGCATGATGGAAGAGCAACTGCCTGACGCGGTTGAATTGATGGTCCGATCCCTGCGCGTGGGCAACCCATTTGTGTCGTCCATTCAGATTGTCGCAAACGAAGTACAGGACCCACTGGGAACCGAGTTCGGTGTCATTGCCGACGAATGCGCCTATGGCCGGGACGTGGGTGAGGCGCTGAGTGATCTGGCTGAACGACTGGACATGCAGGACCTTCGCTTTCTGGCGGTGGCCGTGGGTATCCAACAACAGTCAGGCGGTAACCTTGCTGAAATTCTGGCTGGTCTGGCCAAGGTGATCCGCGCCCGTTTCCGCCTGTTCCGGCGTGTAAAGGCGATCACCGCCGAGGCAAAATGGTCCGGCAAGTTTCTGTCAGGGTTTCCCCTTTTCTGCCTGCTGTTCATCATGGTGACAGATCCCAATTACTATGACGACGTGGTTGATCATCCCCTGTTCATCCCGGCCTGTTTCTTCGTGGGCATCATGCTGACGCTGAACCTGATCGTGATGCGCGTTCTTACCAACATCAAGGTCTGAGGGAATTGCAATGGAAGTTCTGGCCCCAATCAACGACCTGATCAAACAGTACCTTGGCGAATTCGGTCCACTTATCGTGATCGGCGTTTTGGGTCTGGCGATGATCTTAATCGCTGTTACTCTGATGTTGAACCAACCAGAGGACCCTCTGAAAAAGCTGCAAAAATCCACTGCCGCACCAAAACACGATAAGAAATCCAAAAAGGACAAGCTTCGCAACACCAGCCGCAACGAGCAGCTTGAAAAGTTCGCAACATTCCTTGAGCCGCAAAACGAAGCCGAACTGTCGGCAATGCAGCTAAAGCTGCGGCAAGCCGGATATCATTCAAAGGATTCTGTGCGTTTCTTCCACTTTGCACAATTTGCGCTGGGTATTATCGGCATTCTGGTCGGCGTCATGTTGGTTACCGTACTGTCGGGCGGCCAGGAATTCACCGGTCAACAGATGGCTCTTAGGGTTCTGATTCCGGCAGGTGCAGGATATTTTCTGCCGCGCTACTGGATCACCCGGCGTGTTGCCGAACGTAATGAAGCAATTGTCGCCGGTTTTCCCGATACGCTGGACCTTATGCTGGTCTGCGTCGAGGCCGGACAATCTCTGGATCAAGCCATTGTACGGGTTGCGCGTGAGATGAAGGCCTCCTACCCCGATATCGCGCAAGAGTTCGAAATTGTCGCTTATGAATTGAAGGCCGGTAAGGACAAGGACACGGTTTTGCGTGACTTCGGAACCCGCTGCGGCGTGCAAGATGTCAGCTCATTCGTGACCGTCATGATCCAGTCCGCGACGTTCGGCACCTCGATCGCCGAAGCGCTTCGGGTCTACGCTGGCGAAATGCGCGACAAACGGGTCATGCGCGCCGAAGAAGCCGCGAACAAGTTGCCAACCAAGATGACTCTTGCCACAATGATCCTGACGGTGCCGCCTTTGCTGGTTATTCTGGTCGGACCTTCGGCAAAAGGAATCGCTGATTTTGCGGCGGGTAATTAATAACCCAAATTTAGTAGGCTTCAGGCGCATCCACAACGGTATACGCCACATGCTAAAGGCCGCCATGGTGATCGCCATGGTGGCCTCTTGCACTGAGACAGGGTCGTCAGATGATCTGGACGTCCCCGGAATTGACCCTAAAGGTCAAAGGGCGGACGAAATTACGGTGGGAAACCGGTTGATGGCCGCCGGGGAATACGAGCTGGCGCTGGATTCTTTTGCCCGCGCCGCATTGGATCAGGGGATGACAACACAAATCCTGACGGCGATGGGCACGGCCAATCTGGGACTCAGACGTCTAGGACAGGCCGAAACCCTACTGCGACGGGCCGTCAAGGACAATCCTGACTGGCCAGTTGCTTGGAACAATCTAGGCGTGGTGCTGGTCGAAAAGGGCGAATATCCCGAGGCCGCGCAGGTTTTCAAGCGGGCCTTTGCGCTGGACAATGGCGAAAGTGACGCAATCCGGGACAATCTGCGCTTAGCGCTCGCAAAAATGGAAAATCCTGTTAATACTACGGCAGAAGAACAAGAATATACGTTGGAGCAGCAAGGCGACGGGCAATTCAAGCTGCGCAAGCTCCCGTAAAACAGGCAAGAGCAGTAAGGGACGCAAAAAATGCGCCAACAATTCTTGATTGCGCCAATCGTGATGTGCGGGCTGATCCTTTCTGCCTGCGAAAAAGAAACCGAGGAAGAAAAGGTCGAGCGTACCTATCAGGAGGTCAACGTCATTGACGAGACCAACCTGAACGAGGTCTTGTTGACCGCCGCCGATCCAAATGAGGCGGTCACCTACTTTCAAGGCGCCGCCGCCAAAAATCCGGGTCGGATTGACCTGCAGCGGGGACTGGCGATTTCCTTGTCTCGTGCGAAACGGTCGACCGAAGCCGTCGCCGCCTGGAAAAAGGTGACGACGATGAAAGGTGCCGGAAACGTCGACAAGCTCGAATATGCTGACGCGCTTGTCCGCGCCGGCAATTGGGGGCAGGCCAGATCGGTTCTGGATACCATTCCACCCACTTATGAAACCTTCAAACGGTATCGGCTTGAAGCGGTGGTCGCAGACTCCAAACAGGATTGGAAACGCGCAGACCACTTTTATGAAACAGCGGTCGGCCTGACCACCCGCCCCGGTGGTGTCATGAACAATTGGGGTTATTCCAAGCTGACACGCGGCCAGTTTGCCGAAGCCGAACGGCTGTTTACCGAGGCGATCCGTCAGGACAAATCCCTGTTCACCGCCAAGAACAATCTGGTTCTGGCCCGAGCTGCGCAAGGAAATTACAGCCTGCCGGTTGTTCCCATGACACAGGTGGAACGCGCCAGGCTGCTGAACACGATGGGTATCTCTGCGGTCAAGCAAGGGGATGTGGCGACAGCCAAAAACCTGTTCCGCGAAGCCATCGCCACCCATCCACAGCATTTTGACGAGGCTGTCCGCTCGCTGCGCGCGCTTGAGGATGCCTGATTGATGAGTATTCCCGCGTTTGCTGCGCTGTGGTTTCTTCCGTTTGTTCTGCCGATCTGCTTTTACGTGGCGTTCACAGACTTGCGGGACATGCTGATCAAGAACCACGCCGTTGTTGCGCTGGCCGTCATTTTCGCCATTGTCGGGTTGTTTGTGCTGCCCCCGTGGTCCACCCAGTGGACCTCACTAACGATCTGGTCGTTCTCGGTGACACTTCCCCCTTATGTCTGGCACTTGCTGCATATTGTGACCGTGCTGGTCTTGGGTATTCTGTTTAATGCCGCTGGCGTTTTGGGTGCCGGGGATGCCAAGTTCATGGCCGCCGCCTCACCTTTTGTCTGGTCTGGGGATTGGGTTCTGGTGATGTTTATTCTGGCAGCCACCACGCTTGCTGCCTTTGTCACGCATCGACTGGCCATGCATACCGCGTTGCGCAACGTTGCGCCAAATTGGGAAAGCTGGAACAGGAAGAAGCACTTTCCAATGGGCCTGCCTCTTGGTGGCAGCCTGGCTATTTACCTGATCTTAGGCACTGTTTACGGCTCGTAAACTATCATTAACGCGCCTTGTCGCCGCCTTGGTACTGCCACAAAGCCGGGCCAGATTTCCCCTAAGCGGCCCTTTTTGGGGCCATTGGCGTGAATACTGGATAGACGGGCGACGCTCATGAATATGCAGACAACTTCGGTAATGGCCCCCCCTGCCCCAAAGGGTTTGGGCGAAATGAGACTGCCCATCGTCATGATGCGCGACATCATGTTGAAAACGATCTTTCGCAAGAACGTAGACACCGTGTCCGAGATCGCCGTGGCGATTTGTCTGCCGGGCTCCGTCACGCAGGAACTGATCGACATGGCCCGCGAGCAAAAGCTGATCGAGGCCACCGGCACCCTGAATGCCAACAGCGGCAACGAGATGGGTTATCAGCTGACTGATGCCGGCAAGGCCCGCGCACTGGACGCGTTGAGCCAGTCAGAATATTTCGGCGCCATGCCCGTACCGCTGGACGTCTACCGCGAACAGGTGAAACGCCAGTCGATCCGCAACATTCAGGTGACCCGCGACCAGCTGATTGGCGCAATGGGCCACTTGGTTCTGCCCGACAGCTTGCTGGATCAATTGGGCCCGGCGGTCAGCGCCGGTCGCTCGGTTCTGATGTATGGCCCTCCGGGCAACGGTAAATCCTCGATTTCAAACGGGATTCGCGATGCACTGGGCGATAATGTCTATGTGCCTTTCGCCATCGAATATGCCGGTCAGGTGATTACGGTTTATGACCCGATCGTTCATACTGCGATTGAACAGGAGCCAGACGATCCCAACAGCCTGCGCCGCCGCAAACGGTTCGACACACGCTATGTTCAGTGCGAACGTCCAACCGTGGTTACAGGTGGTGAATTGACGCTGGGTATGCTGGATCTGGTTTATAACCCCACAGCGCGAACCTATCAGGCCCCTTTGCAGTTGAAATCGACCGGCGGTATCTTCATCGTGGACGACCTTGGCCGTCAGCAGGAACCGCCGCAGGCCCTGATTAACCGTTGGATTGTTCCGCTGGAAGAGAACAAGGATATCCTTGGCCTGCAGTCGGGTGAAAAGTTCGAAGTTCCCTTCGACACGCTGGTCATCTTCTCGACCAACTTCCATCCGAATGAAATCTTCGACCAAGCGGCCCTGCGCCGGATCTTCTTCAAGATCAAGATCGACGGCCCAAACCAGGAGAACTTCCTGAAAATCTTTGCCATGGTGGCGCGCAAACGCGGCATGCCGCTTGACGAGGCTGCTCTGGTCCATCTGTTGAAGGTTAAATACCCGACCATCAACAATATCTATGCGAATTATCAGCCGATCTTCCTGATCGACCAGATGATCTCGATCTGCGAGTTTGAGGGCATCCCTTATCAGATGAGCCCTGACCTGATCGACCGCGCTTGGTCAAACATGTTCGTCAAGGACGAGACCATCGTCAAATAACGCCGTGCCATTTCGGTAAAGGGCCGGGTAATCTGCGCGTATGACGCAGATTCCCGCCCGGATCGCATCTTGGTTTGCCGCCAAGGGCTGGTCCATTCACCCCCATCAATACGATATGTTCAACCGGGCCTTGGACCCGGCCACGTTGCTGATCGCGCCGACCGGGGGCGGTAAGACAATGGCCGGGTTTTTGCCGACATTGGCGGAACTTGCAGATGGCACGCATGAGGGGTTGCACACGATTTATGTGTCTCCGCTCAAGGCACTGGCCGCTGATATCCGCCGCAACCTGCGCGGCCCTGCGGATGAGATTGGCCTACACATTCGGATCGAAGACCGCACCGGCGACACCTCGGCTACGCAGAAAAAGCGGCAGCGTGTAGACCCACCCCATATTTTGCTGACCACCCCTGAAAGCTTGGCCCTGCTGACCTCATACGAGGACGCGCCTCGGATGTTTGCGGGAGTGCAACGGGTGATTGTCGACGAAATCCACGCATTGGCCGAAAGCAAGCGAGGAGATCAACTGATGCTGGCCTTGGCGCGGCTGCAAACCCTGTGCCCTGACCTGCGCCGGGTCGGTCTTTCAGCTACGGTCGAGGACCCGCAGGCCATCGCGCACTTTCTGGCCCGGCACCCGGACCCTTGTCAGATTGTGCAGGCCGACCCCGGACCTGATCCGGATATCCGCATGCTGGAAACGCAGGAAATGCCCCCCTGGTCCGGCGGTGGTGCAGCTTATTCGATCCCGGCGGTGCTCGAGCAGATCAAACAACACAAAACGACGCTGATTTTCCACAACACCCGCGCACAGGCCGAGATTTTCTTTCACAATCTGTGGCTTGCCAACGATGACGGCCTGCCCATCGGCATTCACCACGGCAGTCTGGACCGGCAGCAACGCGAGCGGGTCGAGGCCGCCATGGTGCGGGGCGACCTGCGCGCCATAGTATGTACCGGCAGCCTGGACCTTGGCATCGATTGGGGTGACGTGGACCTTGTGATCCAAATTGGTGCGCCTAAAAATGTCAAACGACTGGTGCAACGGATCGGGCGGGCAAACCACCGCTACAACGCGCCCTCCAAGGCCCTGCTGGTACCTGCCAACCGCTTTGAGGTGGTGGAATGCGTCGCGGCACTTGAGGCCGCCAGAGCGCATGATCTGGACGGTGAACCGCGCGGCTCTGGCCCCCGCGATGTGCTATGCCAGCATATCTTGATAGCGGCTTCGGCAGGCCCGTTCGACGCCAGCGCGCTTTTTACGGAAATGACCAAAGCGGGGCCATACGCGCACCTGTCACGCGATGAATTCGACGCCTGTCTGGAATTCTGCGCGACCGGAGGTTACGCCCTACGCGCCTATGATCGCTGGCAGCGCTTGCAACAGCGCGCAGACGGACAAATGCAGCTGCGCGACCCGCGCGCAGCGCAGCGTATCCGCATGAACTTGGGCACCATTCAGGACACCGACACGCTGAAGGTACGTTTGAAACGCAACCGCGGAGGCAAACCGCTGGGTGAAGTGGAAGAGGCCTTTGCCGCCTCGCTAACGCCCGGAGATACCTTTCTGATCGGGGGGCAGATTGTCCGCTATGAGGGCCTGCGCGAGATGGTGGTTGAGGTCAGCCGCCGTGCGGACAGAAAACCGAAAGTTGCTGTTTTTGCGGGCACGAAATTCGCCACCTCGACGCAGTTAAGCGACCGGATTCTGCGGATGTTTGCCCAGCCGGATTGGCCGCAACTGCCTAAACACACTGCCGACTGGCTGTCTCTACAGCGCGACATGTCTCGCCTGCCTCAACGCGACCGGCTGCTGATCGAAAGCTTTCCGAATGACGGGCGCGAGAATCTGTGCGTCTACGGTTTCGCTGGCCGCAACGCACAGCAGACGCTGGGCCTATTGCTGGCCAAACGTATGGAGGAAACCGGGCTCGCCCCGCTGGGTTTTGTCGCAACCGATTATGCCACACTAATCTGGGGGCTGGATGCAGTGACCGACCCGCGGCCACTGTTTCAACTGGATGCCCTGCGTGACGGGCTTGAGACTTGGTTGGCCGGAAATGCCGTGATGAAACGGACCTTTCGCGCCTCGGCCACGATTGCTGGGCTGATCGAACGGAACATGGGCGGTCAGCGCAAAAGCGGTCGTCAGGCGACGTTCTCGTCGGATATCCTTTATGACACCTTGTTGAAATACGACCCGGATCATTTGTTGATGCAGATCACCCGCGAAGAGGCCATGCGCGGGCTGGTGGATTTCGGGCGGATCGAAGCGATGATCGCTCGGATCGGAGACCGTATTGATCTGCTGCGGCTGGATCGCGTGTCGCCTCTTGCCGCCCCTTTGTTTCTTGAGGTCGGCAAGGTTCCGGTCAAGGGCGCGGCCGAAGAACGCCTACTGGCAGAAGAAAGCGCGCGGTTGATGCAAGCCGCCGGGTTAACACCTGATTGATACGGCTTGCGTCCGGAGGTGAAACACGCAAAGAACGGATCATGAACGAAGTGGCGTTTTCTTTTGCGGGACAGACCCTGAAGGCATTGGGATCTGGGGCCTTGTGGTGGCCGGATCAGCAATTGCTGTGCGTATCCGACCTGCATCTGGGCAAGTCTGAGCGCATCGCTCGGAGGGGCGGCCCGAGTCTGCCGCCTTATGACAGTCAAGAAACCCTGAACCGGCTGGCTGTGGATATTGCCAGAACCAATCCTGCCACCGTGATCTGCCTGGGCGACAGCTTCGACGATCTGAAAGCTTCGGCCGCAATGCAAGCGGAAGAACAGCGTGATATCACGGCCCTGCAGGCTGGTCGGCGCTGGATCTGGATCGAGGGTAATCACGACCCCGGTCCGATTGATCTGGGCGGTACGCATCTGTCCGAGTGTAAGATTGCCCCGCTGACTTTCCGCCATATCGCGCAGGAACCAGCGCAAGCCGAGGTGTCAGGCCACTACCACCCCAAAGCACGTCTGAACGCGCGGGGTCGAACCATCACCCGGCCCGCCTTTTTGGTGGACAAGACGCGGCTGATCCTACCGGCCTACGGCACATATACTGGCGGGTTACGCAGTTCGGATCATACATTGGACGCTTTGATGGATGGTCAGGCCATAGCCATACTCACCGGATCGCATCCTCGGGTCATTCCAATGCCCAGATAGAGTGGCTTAGATAAGGCCGTCTAGCTCTAGCCCCGGTTTGTATTTTCGGCTGATCGGAACCAGATCGGTGTTCTTAAGACGCAAGAGAGTTTTTCCGTCCAGCTTTTCAACGCCGACAATGGCATCGTCTGCCACCCAATGGGAACGATGCGTACAGTGGCCGGGTACCGGTTCCATCTCGGCGATCGCATCAGTCAGGCGGGATCGGATGGTGAATGTCCCCGCTGAAGTCACCACATCAACCGCATGGTCGCGGACTGTCAGTCGATAGATCTGACCGGAAAACGACTCTGGCAAACGCTTGGTCAGGCGTGGCGAGGGTGGCTCGATCTGATCCTGCACCGGCTCATCAACGTGGCTATACCCGCGCACCAGGACCAGCCCGGTTGCAAACAGGGCACCATAAGGGGCCACCGCCAGAACATCCGGCGCCTGTTGCCCCCCGGCAGAGAACAGCAGATATGACATAAGCCACATAGATGGCACGAACAGAACCAGAATGAAGAAAACCAGCGCAATGTCACGCCAGCTGAAATGGGCTTCTGCGAAAAATTTCCGGCTCACGCGTCTGACGATCCAGGTCACGCACAGGGCCAATCCCAGTACACCGATCCAGAAAACAAGCCGCTGGGGATAGGTCAGGTAGATGGCCGGAAAAGGCTGGAACGCACTGGCCAACAAAGGCGGGAAACCAACGCCTGCAATCACTCGGCGTAACGTGAATTCGGCCAGAATTGGTCTGGGCACTTCGGTCATACATACTCAACAAACAAGACTACAGGTTCCAGCCCAACACCACACGGCTCTCACCAATCTCTCGTAACCGGCTGGAATAGCTTACTTATCACCAATTTACCGGACATTCAAACCCGGCCCTTGAAACTTAATTCAATCTTCAGAAAGCAAATGGACCAAAAAGCGTTTGCTCTTTGGTCCATTTGTTCAGCTTTATTTTCCCTTGGATCAAGCTGTCAGGCCTTCGGGCTCTGGCAAGGCATTGGCGCGGCAGCAGGCGGTCAGCGTGTTGGCCAGCAGGCAGGCGATGGTCATTGGTCCGACGCCACCG
>NZ_JBQFSK010000011.1:0-130938 GCF_056537925.1 Ruegeria sp. BI7 | reverse complement strand
GGCTGCCCGAGTTCGGCTGCACGTTGGCGAAGTCACACCCAAACAGCTGCTTGGCGCGGTCGATGGCCAGGTTTTCAGCGATATCAACGAATTGGCAGCCGCCATAATAGCGCCGCCCGGGATAGCCTTCGGCGTATTTGTTGGTCATCACCGAGCCCTGCGCCTCCATCACGGCGGCTGAGACGATGTTCTCGGACGCGATCAACTCGATCTCGTCGCGCTGGCGGCCCAGCTCAGATGTGATCGAACCAAAAAGCTCAGGGTCACGGTCGGATAGGGATTGGGTGAAAAAACCGGTATCACGAAGATTAGCGTTCATGGGGGCTCCACAGGGCTGGGTAAGAATCTTGCGGATTTCCTATCGGAAACGATTCATATGCAAAAGCTGTAAAGCGACGATTTGGCCCGCTACGGCGTCAAGTCTGGCCTATTGGGGAAAGGTATGTTTGTTTCGGAACCAAATGTACAACACCGGAAACCGGAAAAGATGACAAAGAGAATCGCCTTTCTCGCAAGCGACGTCAAAGTGGCGCAATCTGCACGGGAAAGCCTTGTGAAACGGTATGGCAATGCAGCGCCCCGAGATGCGGATGTAGTGGTCGCGTTGGGGGGCGATGGATTCATGTTGCACACACTGCACAACATGCAGCATCTGGACACGCCCGTTTATGGCATGAATCGCGGCACCATCGGGTTCTTGATGAATGAATTCCACAAGGACGATCTGTTGGACCGTTTGGCCGCGGCTGAAGAAGAGGTGATCAACCCGCTGGCGATGAAGGCGATGGATCAATCCGGCAAAATACACGAAGCGCTTGCGATCAACGAGGTATCGCTGCTGCGGGCTGGCCCGCAGGCCGCGCGGTTGAAGATCAGTGTCGATGGTCGGGTTCGGATGGATGAGTTGGTCTGCGATGGGGCGTTGCTGTCTACGCCCGCCGGATCAACGGCTTACAACTATTCGGCGCACGGGCCGATATTGCCTATTGGGTCGGATGTTCTGGCCTTGACGGCGATTGCCGCGTTCCGTCCACGCCGTTGGCGTGGGGCCCTGTTGCCCAAGATCGCGAAGGTTCGTTTCGACGTGCTGGACGCGGATAAACGTCCAGTCATGGCTGACGCGGATTCTGTTTCCTTTCCGGATATAGACTGGGTTGAGATTCGCTCGGAACCCACGATCCAACACCGTATTCTTTTCGATCCCGGGCACGGATTAGAAGAGCGTTTGATCTCGGAGCAGTTCACCTGATCTCTCAAAAGTGAACTTTTTCGAACTTGTGTGATCCAGTTCACAGGCGTTTGACTCACCCTTTGGTAATCTTAACTTGCCCGGAGAACACGCCAAGGTGGGAGTGAGTGGCCACCAGACGGCGTTTTCGAATGATTGCGCAGTTTTCGCGCCGGCGAGGGTAGGTGGTGCTACGCTCGTTGTCAGATTTCCGGGCTTATTTAAGCAAGCGGACCTCGGGTACAAGAACCCGGGGTCTATTTTTGTGATTGAGCGTATTCAAGCGCGTTCTTCCATATTTTGCCATAGCGGCAGGCACATATGACCCACGCGCGCTTCGATCGCGGCGGCGGCGTCAACTGCCATGTCCTCGCGCCACTGACGTGCAGCGATCTGGATATTGATCGGTTGCGGCCCTTGCGGCAATTCGGCCAGACGCGCGGGCACA
The DNA here is from genome assembly GCF_056537925.1 of Ruegeria sp. BI7. Taxonomy (NCBI): domain Bacteria; kingdom Pseudomonadati; phylum Pseudomonadota; class Alphaproteobacteria; order Rhodobacterales; family Roseobacteraceae; genus Ruegeria; species Ruegeria sp. BI7. The sequence goes on along the minus strand of NZ_JBQFSK010000011.1, from coordinate 129,262 downwards.
CTAGCGGCAGGAAGCCCCAGGAAGTTCATTGCGTAGGAATAGACCGCACAACCCAGAACCTCATGCACGCCTTCGGGCCCTTCGGTGTCCCGGTCAGGTTTGAAGAAGGGCTGCGGCAGGAAGGGTGACAGGACCAAAGGGTAATCCTGCATGAACAACGACCATTCCCGCGCATAGTGGCTGCGTTTTGCCATTACTTGCAGCAGTTCGGTGCCGAGAATGGGCGGAAACTCCTGAAAATAAACGTCAAAGATATCACGTATGGTTTCAGATCCGGCGGCCTCGATATCGCTTTTCAAAAGGGTCAGAACTTCGCCCATCAGCGCACGGTACCCGGTTCGGCCGCAGTCGAATACGTCCGGCGGCGAGACCTCTTCCACCTGATAGCCCGCGTCATTCAGCGCATCGCGCGCGGTGTCCAGGGCCCTGTCGACCTCGGGATGCAGCGCATAGCCAAAGGTGTCTTTGGTGAAGGCTACCTTGATAGGGCCATCCATCGGCGCACCGCGCCAAGGCATCGGGACGTGAAACGGATCACGCGGGTCTGCTGCAATCAGGCTTGGCATCGACAGGTGAAGGTCGGCAGCAGAGCGAGTGATCAGCCCTTGTACTGACATGGATTGCGCCAATAATCCGCGCTCGGTTTGTTGGCTTGGGTTCCAGGCAGGCACGCGGCCCAGGCCGGGCTTTACGGTAACTGCACCGTTGGCGGCGGCTGGAAACCGCAAGCTGCCGCCAATGTCGTTGCCATGCGCCAACGCCCCGATCCCGGCCATTACGGCAGCACCTGCCCCCCCTGACGAACCGCCGGGCGAGATGTGCCGACCCCAGGGGTTCTGCGTGCGCCCATGCAGCGGGTTGTCTGTGTCAGCGCGAAACGAGAACTCGGGCGTGTTGGTGCGCCCGATCACCACCGCCCCGGCGTTTTGCAGGTTACGGACAATCGGCGCATCATCAGGCGCAATCACGTCTTTCAAGGCCACAACGCCATTTGAGGTGGCATGGCCCTTTTGATCGACATTGATTTTTATTGTGACTGGCACCCCGTGTAGCGGACCGGTTTGTGCGCCCTGTGTCCGCTTCTGATCAAGGGCGCGTGCGCGCTCCAGCGCCTCGGCGCTCAAGTCCTCGACCACTGCGTTCAGGCCGGGGTTGGCCTGATGCATTCTGTCAACGGCGCTTTGCACCGCGTCCTCGGCGCTCAGATCGCCACTGCGGGTCAGGGCGGTCAGGTCGGTGGCGGTCAGACGCCAGATGTCTGTATGTGTCATGGGGCCTCACTGTCTTGAGCAGACAGTAGGGGCCTTGTGTCCGGTTGCAAGGGAAAGCCGTGCAGCGGGCGACCAAAGGCCGCCCGAGGCTTGGCTACTGCGCAAAGCCGATGGATTTCAAAGCCACGGTGATTTCGTCCAGAATGGCCGGATCATCGATAGTTGCGGGCATTTTGAATTCCTTGCTGTCGGCAATCGACACCATAGTCCCGCGCAGAATTTTTCCGGATCGGGTCTTGGGCAGGCGATCCACCACAACGGCTTGTTTGAACGCCGCCACCGGGCCGATCTTTTCGCGCACCAGCTTGACCACATCCTGCACCACCTCGCCGTGGTCGCGATCGCAACCCGCGTTGAGACACAAGAAGCCTACCGGCATCTGACCCTTGAGCTGATCTGAAACACCGATCACTGCGCATTCGGCGACGTCAGGGTGGGCGGCCAGAACCTCTTCCATCCCGCCAGTAGACAGGCGGTGACCCGCGACGTTGATCACGTCATCGGTACGCGCCATAATGTAGAGGTATCCTTCCTCATCAATCATGCCCGCATCGCCGGTTTCATAGTAGCCGGGGAATTGGTTGAGGTACGAGCTTTTGAACCGCTCTTTCGCATTCCACAGGGTTGGTAGTGTACCCGGGGGTAGCGGCAGCTTCACAGCAATCGCACCCAGTTCGCCGGGCTTCATCGGATGGCCACCTTCGTCCAGAATCTGCACGTCATAACCTGGCATCGGCTTGGCGGGAGACCCTAGCTTGACCGGCAATTCTTCGATCCCCAGCGGGTTTCCGGCAATAGTCCAGCCAGTTTCGGTTTGCCACCAGTGGTCGATCACCGGCACTTTCAGCGCGTCCTGTGCCCACTCGATCGTATCGGGGTCGGCGCGTTCACCGGCCAGAAACAAGGCGCGCAGGTTGGACAGGTCGTATTTCGCGATCAACTCACCCGAAGGATCCTCGCGCTTGACAGCGCGAATGGCGGTGGGGGCGGTGAAGAAGCTTTTGACTTTGTGTTCGGCAATCACCCGCCAAAAAGTGCCCGCGTCGGGGGTGCCGACAGGTTTGCCTTCGAATACAATCGTGGTGTTGCCATGGATCAGCGGGGCATAGCAGATATAGGAGTGCCCCACGACCCAACCCACATCCGACGCCGCCCAAAAGACGTCTCCGGGGTCGACGTCATAGATGTTCTTCATCGTCCAGTTCAGGGCCACCAAATGACCAGCGGTGGGGCGCACCACGCCCTTGGGTGCGCCGGTGGTGCCCGAGGTATATAGGATATAGGCCGGATCGTTGCCATCCACAGGCACACATTCCGCAGGTTCGACCCCGTATTGGAAGCCATGCCAGTTAAAGTCACGCCCCTCGATCAATTGCGCCACTTCCTGTTCACGCTGGAAAATCACGCAGAAATCGGGTTTGTGGCTGGCCATGTCGATGGCACCGTCCAGCAACGGTTTGTAGTGAACCACGCGGCCTGGCTCCATCCCGCAGGACGCGGCGATAATTGCTTTGGGCTTGGAATCGTCGATCCGCACCGCCAACTCGTTGCTGGCGAAGCCGCCGAACACCACTGAATGCACGGCCCCCAAACGGGCGCAGGCCAGCATCGCCTCAAGCGCTTCGGGGATCATCGGCATGTAGATGATGACCCGGTCGCCTTTTTCGATACCCTTAGCTCGCAGCGCCCCTGCCAAAGTGGCCACGCGGTTGCGCAGCTCGACATATGAAATCTCGCGCTTGGTGTGGGTAATCGGACTGTCATAGATGATGGCCGTTTGCTCGCCTCGGCCACTTTCGACATGGCGGTCTACTGCATTCCAGCAGGTGTTGACCTTGGCATCGCAGAACCATTCATAAAGCGGCGCGTTCTCGTCAAACAGAGCCTTGGTCGGAGGTTGAACCCAATCGATCCCTTTGGCGGCCTCCATCCAGAACCCTTCTGGGTCGTTCTTCCAGCTTTCATATACGTCCTGATAGGCCATGGCGCCCTCCTCCAACACAGCTTTTGGAATGTGTTAGGCATCCTTAGCAAACCGGGCAAGCCGTGCAGCAGATGGCGCGTCAGTTTATCGCAAAATATTTGCAACTTCGATCACATTGCTATGCAAATTTTTGCAAAATACGTGCTTTTGAGAGGTTTGTTGGCAGGCGTGTAACGGTTTTGCAAATGTGCAAACTCTACCATGCAAATCATGCGTTACGCAGGAATCAACTTGGCTGGCGTTTTGGCGGGGCATAGGGTCGTGTCCCTTGGGCCGTCTCTGGCAAGTACCTAGTATAAAAGACACGGCGACACAGCATCAAGCGACGCGATGGCATCTGCAACACTGGTCGCAATACCATAACGTTTCCTGTGCACCGCGTAGCAATGACAGGGCTCTTTTATACTGACCTCCGGTTCGACCGGGGGGCGAACTAGCCGTAATGCGTGACCGGAGTGCCGCCAATCGCGGCCATGTTCAGCAATCCACGCGCGGTGATGGACGGGGTCACGATATGTGCCTTGTTTCCCATGCCCATCAGGATCGGCCCAACCTCTAGCCCGTCGGCTTTCATCTTCAGAATATTGCGCACGCCACTGGCCGCATCCGCATGAGCAAAAATCAACACGTTTGCGGCACCCTCTAGACGTGAGTTCGGGAAGATTCGCTCGCGCAGTTCCGGATCCAAAGCAGTGTCCAGGTTCATCTCGCCCTCATAGATGAAATCGCGGGGTTCGCTGTCCAGGATCGCAATTGCATCGCGCAGTCGCCTGCCGGACCCTTCGGCCTGATTGCCGAATTGCGATTGTGAGCAGAAGGCGATCTTGGGCTCGATTCCGAAACGGCGCACATGGCGGGCCGCGCCTATTGTGGTCTCGGCCAGTTCTTCAGGGGTGGGCAGTTGCCGCACATGGGTGTCTGCGATGAATAGGGGGCCATCTTCCAGGATCATCAGCGACAGGGCGCCATGGGGGCGCAAGTCGCCATCGTTGAGAACCTGCTCCACGTAGTTCAAATGCCAGCGGAATTCGCCGAACGTGCCGCAGATCATGCTGTCGGCTTCGTCGCGATGCACCATGATGGCACCGATGGCCGTGTTGTTGGTGCGCATGATCGCCTTGGCCTGATCTGGGGTGACGCCGCGGCGTTGCATGATCTGGTGGTACGAGGACCAATAGTCGTAATAGCGCGGGTCGTCATGTGGGTTGACGATCTGAAAGTCTTGACCCGGACGTACCGCCAGCCCCAGCCGTTCACAACGGGTCTCGATCACTTCGGGGCGGCCAATCAGGATCGGGGTTTCGGTGGTTTCCTCAAGAATGGCCTGGGCCGCGCGCAGCACCCGCTCGTCCTCGCCCTCGGCAAAGACGATCCGGCGCGAGGCGACCGATGCGGCCTCAAAAACCGGGCGCATCAGCAGGGCGGATTTGAACACGGATTGGTTCAGGCGCTCTTTGTACGCCTCGAGATCGGCGATCGGGCGCTTGGCCACGCCACTTTCCATCGCAGCTTTGGCAACGGCCGAAGAGACCACACCAACAAGGCGGGGGTCAAAGGGCTTCGGGATCAGGTAATCCGGCCCGAATGTCAGCTGCTCGCCCTTATAAGCTGCTGCGGCTTCGGCGCTGGTGGTAGCGCGGGCCATTTCCGCGATACCCTCTACGCAGGCAATTTGCATCTCGTCATTGATCTCGGTCGCGCCTACATCCAAGGCGCCACGGAAGATGAAAGGGAAACACAGAACATTGTTTACCTGATTGGGAAAGTCGCTGCGCCCGGTGGCGATGATGGCATCCGGGGCCACCTCGCGCGCGGCTTGTGGCAAGATTTCCGGTGTCGGGTTCGCCAATGCGAAAATGATTGGGCGCTTGGCCATTTTTTCGACCATTTCCGGCTTAAGGACGTTAGGGCCGCTGAGGCCTAGGAACAGGTCGGCGTCACCGATCACGTCGTCCAGAGTGCGCAGGTCGGATTTCTGCGCGAATTGATCCTTATGCGGATTCATATCTTCGGCGCGGCCCTCATAGACCAGCCCATGAATGTCACACAGCCAGATGTTCTCGCGCTTTACGCCCAGTTTGACCAGCATGCTAAGGCACGCGATCCCTGCCGCTCCGCCGCCGGTCGAGACAACCTTGATGTCCTCGAATTTCTTCCCTGAAACGTGCAGTGCGTTTCTGGCAGCGGCGCCTACCACGATGGCGGTGCCGTGCTGATCGTCGTGAAAGACCGGAATGTTCATCCGCTCACGGCACAGCTTCTCGACGGTAAAGCAATCGGGTGCCTTGATGTCTTCCAGATTGATGGCGCCAAAGGTCGGTTCCAGTGCGCAAACGATATCGGCCAGCTTTTCAGGGTCGGGCTGATCGACCTCAATATCAAAACAGTCGATACCGGCGAATTTCTTGAACAGAACGGCCTTGCCTTCCATCACCGGCTTGGATGCCAGCGCGCCGATATTGCCCAACCCCAGAACCGCTGTCCCGTTTGAGACGACCGCCACCAGATTGCCGCGTGCCGTATAGTGTTCGGCCTCAGCCGCATCAGCCTTAATCTCAAGGCAGGCCTCGGCCACGCCAGGGGAATACGCGCGGGCCAGATCACGGCCGTTTGCCATGGGTTTTGTCGCCTTGATCTCCAACTTTCCGGGCTTTGGATAGGCATGGTAATCAAGCGCGGCCTGCCGCAGGCTAGGTGTGTCGGACATGGCGTCTCAGCTCCGTTTTCAAATTTGATTTAGCCTTAAACTATTTTTTTCTGCTTGGCTACGTTGTGCAACTTAATTCGGCAAACAAGGCCGTTTTGTCGCTGTGGTTGCTTTCCGTGGCAAAAGACTTAAACTCCCGCGACTTTCGAACACACCCCCTTCTGGACCGAGAATAACAGCATGCGCTCTAAAGAAAACGGCGAGGTTGATAAGACCCTATCGCTGAATACCGGCAAGTTTGGAACTGAACATTTTGCGTTTCGCGCAGCCCTTGTTCTGGCCATGTTGGTATTGTGTGCGATTTCAGTGTGGCCGATGCAGGCCGAGGCATTCAACCAGGAAGGCGGTCTGATCGAAACGGGTTCGGCCGCGGCATTGCTGGTGGCTGGTATCGCCGCATTGGTACGGTATCGCGGGATCAGCCGGTTATACATCGGCGTGGTTCTGCTGCTGTTGGCGGAACGAGAGCTTGAGGCTGATATTTATGCCGTAGACAGTGTTCCGTACTTCATTCTGCACGGGATGGATGTTCTTCTGGATATGACGATTGTGCGTGTAACCCTGGCGGTGATCGTGCTGGGCGGAGTCGTCTGGCATGGAGTGCCAAATGGGTGGCGGGCACTAAAAGAACGGGCGCCATTTCTGCTGGTGTTCTTTCTGGCGGGTATGTGTGCCGTCGTGGCGCAGGGTCTGGAAGAGGTCAGCAGCGCCTTGGGTGACCAGATGACGACCATCATGGCAACTCGCCTATTCGTGCTGGAAGAAACGCTGGAGATGTTCTTTTCGATTGGCATTTTGGCCGCCGTTCTGATCGGATGGCCAAAATCCAAACCCGATGGAACATCAGATGAGCAAATCCCAAACTCGGACATGCGCTGAAATCCGCCTGCCCACGCAGGAACTGCGCAACGACATCCCGTTTTATACAAAGGTTCTGGGGATGCGGATGGACATGATCTATCCCGCCGACGATCCGCGCACCGCCGTGTTTTCCGGCCACGGCCTGCGTGTGCGGATCGAAAAAGACGCGCCCGAGTCCCCCGGCACGTTGCGCATCCTGACAGACAACCCGGATGAATTTGCAGGTGGCCAGCGCAATCTGGTGGCCCCCAACGGCACACGGATTGAGATTGATGAGTTGAACCCGCCAATGGTCATGCCGGAAACGGTGCATTCTTTCGTGGTGCGCCGGCTCAAGGATCAGGCCCCGTGGATCATCGGGCGGGCCGGAATGCATTACCGTGATTTGGTGCCAGACCGGTTGGGCGGATCGATCATCGCCAGCCATATCCGCATTCCTGACGGCGGGCCGGTGCCGGACATGGTGCATTTTCACAAGGTCGGTTTTCAGCTGATTTTCTGCATCCACGGATGGGTGGATGTGGTTTATGAGGATCAAGGCGACAAGATGCGCCTGACCGCGGGCGATTGCTTTATCCAGCCGCCTGAAATTCGCCACCGCGTGCTTGAGGCCTCGGACAATGTGCAGGTGATCGAAATTGGTGTCCCCGCAGAACACGTCACCGAAATTGATCATGAAATGGACCTGCCCACGCCCCATTACCGCCCTGACCGGGAATGGCAGGGTCAACGGTTTGTCTTCAATCAGGCCGAAGGGGCCGAATGGGCCCCGTTCCGCCTGCCGGGTTATATCTGCCGCGACACCACGATTGCCGAGAACACCAAAGGCGTTGCGGGGGTGCAGGTCGTGCGCAAGGGGCAGGGTGATCCGGTTTGGGCTGCACACAACACCGATATCCATTTTACCTTTGTCATGGGGGGCGAGGTCACGCTGGAGGGCGAAGGTCGTAATCCCTATCGGCTAAAGCAGGGCGACGCCTTTGTCATCCCACCCGGCATGCGCACACGTCTGTCCGACCCGTCCGAGGATATTGAACTGCTTGAGGTCACCTTGCCCGGTACGTTCAACACAACGCTGGACTAAGAGGATTTTGGCCAAGGAATCTGCTGTCCGGGGCTTCAACTCCCCGGTCGGTTTCATTTAGGGTATGACTTTCTGACCAGATGATCAAAAATTGGGGAATCGCCATGACTTTGAAAGATGCAGCACTGTCTGTCCGGGAAAAAGCCTATGCGCCCTATTCCAATTTCAAGGTTGGCGCAGCGATCCGAGCAGCGTCGGGCAAGGTGTTTGCGGGCTGTAACGTCGAAAACGTGGCTTATCCCGAAGGCACCTGCGCCGAGGCTGGTGCCATCGCTGCTATGGTCGCGGCAGGCGAACAGGAATTGACCGAAGTCTACGTGGTTGCCTCCTCGCCGCAGCCGGTACCGCCTTGTGGGGGGTGCCGACAGAAACTGGCCGAGTTCGGCAATCGTGACGTCAAGGTGACCTTGGCCAGCGTCGATGGCGCCGAACTGGAAACCACCATCGGTGACCTTCTGCCGGGTGCATTTGACGCCTCGCACATGGCGGGTGTCTGAGGCTATGGACGCCCGTTCGATCATTGCCAAGTTGCGCCGCGAACAAGTGCCCAGCGCGGAGGAACTGACCTGGTTCGCGCAGGGCCTTGCCGACGGTGGTGTCAGCGACGCGCAGGCCGGGGCCTTTGCCATGGCCGTCTGCATGGGTGGGCTGGGCGCGCAGGGCCGCGCCGATCTGACAGTGGCGATGCGGGACAGCGGAGACGTTCTAAGCTGGGATTTCGATGGCCCGGTAATCGACAAACACTCGACCGGAGGGGTCGGCGACAGCGTCAGTTTGGTGCTGGCCCCAGCGCTGGCCGAATTGGGGGCTTTTGTCCCGATGATCTCAGGCCGTGGGTTGGGTCATACCGGCGGTACGCTGGACAAGCTTGAGGCCATTCCGGGCGTCAGTACCCAGATCGGGCAGGATCGTCTGACCCAGATCCTGCGCGATACCGGCGCGGCCATTGTCGGCGCGACCGGGCAGATCGCGCCTGCGGACAAACGGCTTTATGCGATCCGCGACGTAACGGCGACGGTGGAAAGCCTGGACCTGATCACCGCGTCGATCTTGTCCAAGAAACTGGCGGCGAGCCCCGAAGCTTTGGTGCTGGACGTCAAGGTGGGCAGCGGCGCGTTCATGAAAACGCTGGAAGACGCCCGCAAGCTGGCAAAGGCCCTGACGGAAACTGCAAATGCAGCAGGGTGCCGGACGTCGGCGGTGATTACGGACATGCACCAACCTTTGGCTCCGGCGCTGGGCAATGCGTTGGAGGTGGTCGAGGTGATGAATGTCCTGACCCACGACCATTACGCTCCATTGGCTGAAATTTCGGCGGAACTGGGCGGGGTTTTGCTGGCCGATGCCGGTATGTTCGCAACCGCCGATGAGGGGCGCGACAAGATCACTGGTGTGATCCGCGATGGCCGTGCGGCGGAACGGTTCGGCCGTATGATGGCCGCCGTGGGCGGGCCGCTACAGTTTGTAGACAACTGGTCACGCTACCTGCCCGAAGCAAGCGTGATCCTTGAAGTTCCGGCAACGGATGCGGGCTACATTGCGGCAATCGACGGTGAGGCGCTGGGCCTCGCCGTGGTCGCCTTGGGTGGTGGGCGGCAGGTCGAAGACGACGTCATCGACCCCGCGGTTGGTTTGTCGGGCATTGTTCGTCTGGGGGACAAGGTCGACAAAGGCACTCCCTTGGCCGTGGTCCACGCAGCCCGCGAAGACGCGGCACGACAGGCGGCCGACACGGTCCTGCGGGCCATCACGATAGGCAAAGACACAGCCATGACCCCAACGCTTGTGCATGAAAGGATCAGGCCGTGACCCGTGCCTTTCTGGTGGTGATGGACTCGGTGGGCATCGGCGGCGCGCCGGATGCGGACCGCTTTTTTAACGGAGAAACCCCCGATACCGGGGCCAACACGCTGGCCCATATAGCTCAGGCCTGCGCTGACGGACGGGCAGAAGACGGTCGCACAGGGCCATTGCACCTGCCCAATCTGGATGCGCTGGGCTTGGGGGCCGCGACACGCCTGGCCTCGGGCGCAGAGACACCCGGTTTGCACGCTGTACCAAAGGGCTTATGGGGCTGCGCACGTGAACATTCTCTGGGCAAGGATACGCCTTCGGGTCATTGGGAGCTGGCCGGGTTGCCGGTGCCGTGGGATTGGCACTATTTCCCGGATACAACGCCGTCATTCCCACCTGATTTAGCGCGTGCCGCCGCCGTGGCCGCCGGAACCGGCGGCATTCTAGGTGATTGTCATGCATCTGGCACGGCGATTATCGCCGAACTGGGGGCCGAGCATATGCGGACCGGTTGGCCGATCTGCTACACCTCGGCCGACAGCGTGTTTCAGATTGCGGCGCATGAGGAGAGCTTTGGCCTCGACCGTTTGCTGGAGATGTGCAAGGCGCTGGCACCCCGTCTGCACGAAATGAAAGTTGGGCGCGTTATCGCGCGACCCTTCGTCGGATCGCCAGAAGACGGGTTCACCCGCACCACTAACCGCAAGGATTTCGCCATCCTACCACCCGCGCCGGTTCTGACCAACTGGGCACAAGATGCCGGTCGGCGCGTGCATGCGGTGGGTAAGATAGGTGACATTTTCTCGATGCAGGGGATCGACACTTTACGTAAGGGCTCGGATGCCGAATTGATGGGGCATTTGTACGATCTGGTTGATGACGCCGAAGAGGGCAGCCTGACCTTCGCCAATTTCGTCGAGTTCGACAGCCTTTACGGCCACCGTCGCGACATCAGCGGCTATGCCCGCGCGCTTGAATGGTTCGACCGTGAGATTGGTGTGATCCTGCAAAAGCTGCGCCCCGGAGATCTGATGCTGCTGACCGCTGATCACGGTAATGATCCCAGTTGGATCGGCACGGACCACACGCGCGAACAAGTGCCTGTTCTGATCGCAGGGCAAGGTGCAGGCCAGATTGGTGCGATCAATTTCGCCGACGTCGCAGCCAGCATTGCGCACCACCTGAATATTCCGGCACAGGGGCCGGGGAAGAGTTTTCTATGACCGTCGCAGACCTACCAAAGATCGAGCTACACCTGCATCACGAAGGCGCGGCCCCGCCCGCCTTTATCCGCCAGTTGGCGCATGAAAAGCGCATTGACCTGAGCGGAATTTTCAAGCCGGACGGTAGCTATGACTTCCGCGATTTCGCCCATTTTCTCAGCGTCTATGAGGCCGCTTGCGAAGTATTGAAAACGCCCGAGGATTTCCGCCGTCTCACCCTCGCGATCCTCGAAGAAAGTGCGGCGAATGGTGTAGTGTATTCCGAAACCTTCCTAAGTCCTGATTTCTGCGGTGGCGGGGATTTGGATGCTTGGCGCGATTACCTGAGTGCTATTCAGGATGCGGCGGACGAGGCTGAGCGCAAGTTCGACATCACCTTGCGTGGCGTCGTCACCTGTGTCCGCCATTTTGGGCCGGAGCAGGCCAAGATCAGCGCCCATTGCGCTGCAGAAACCGCCGGAGATTGGATTACGGGTTTCGGCATGGGCGGTAATGAGTCTATTGGCACGCAGAGCGATTACAAATGGGCCTTTGATTGCGCGCGCGAGGCCGGGTTGCGCCTGACCACCCACGCCGGAGAGTTCGGCGGCCCCAAAAGCGTGCGCGATGCGATCCGCGATCTGGGGGTGGAACGGATCGGTCACGGTGTCCGTGCCATCGAAGACCCGGACCTGATCCGCGAGTTGGTCGACCGTGAGGTTACGCTCGAGGTTTGCCCAGGGTCAAATGTGGTTCTGGGCCTGTTTCCCAATTTCGACGTCCACCCGATTGCGAAACTGCGCGATGCAGGCGTCAAAGTCACCGTTTCCACCGATGACCCGCCGTTTTTCCATACCACCATGCGGCGCGAATATGAGATGCTGGGCAAAGCCTTCGGTTGGGAGGCCGAGGACTTTGCCGCCCTGAACGACACGGCCCTTGCGGCTGCCTTTTGCGATGATGACACCCGCGCGCGGGTCAAGAAAAGACTGGAGAGATCATGAGCGAACACCTGACCGTCGTTGACCACCCGCTGGTGCAGCACAAACTGACGCTCATGCGGGACAAGGGCACGTCCACTGCCGTGTTCCGCCAATTGCTGCGTGAGATCACATTGCTGCTGGCCTATGAGGTCACGCGCGAGCTGAAGCTGACTACCCGCCACATCGAAACCCCGATGGAGGAGATGGACGCCCCCATTCTGGCCGGCAAGAAACTGGCGCTGGTGTCGATCCTGCGCGCCGGGAACGGGATGCTGGACGGGGTGTTGGAATTGATACCCTCGGCCCGCGTTGGGTTTGTTGGTCTCTACCGGGATGAGGAAACGCTGAAACCGGTACAGTACTACTTCAAAGCCCCCGAAGGGCTGAAGGACCGTCTGGTCATCGCCGTTGACCCGATGCTGGCTACCGGCAACAGCTCGGCCGCAGCGATTGATTTGCTGAAAGAGGCCGGGGCCACCGATATCCGGTTCCTGTGCCTGCTGGCCGCACCCGAAGGCGTGGAGCGCATGAAAGAAGCCCACCCGGATGTCAAAATCGTCACCGCGGCATTGGATCGGGAATTGAATTCAAAAGGCTATATCATGCCTGGTCTCGGCGATGCGGGTGACCGGATGTTTGGCACCAAGTAAGCTATTCGCCGCAGATATTTTGCAGCCGGACCCAATCGCGGTCCGGCAGTACCTGTTGCAAGGGGCGGCCCGCCATCGGGTCGGCCTCGATCAGGCCCAGAACCGTCTCACCCGTGACATCCACGGCATAGGCGTATGGTGTCGACGGTAGCGCGGCCTGGGCGAACACTTCTAACAGATCATCCTCGGGCAGAGACGGGCGCGGTTCGGACAGAACCTGTTCGGTGTAAGCGTCGATATTCGCCGGCGTCAGCTCTCCGGTCGTCAACAAGCGGAAAGCTGTTGTGGCGCCGGTGCGGTCCAGCAGATCATCCAACGGGTCCTGCGCCTGCGTGCGGGTACGTTCGGCGATGACGTAGCCAGCTGCGACCGATGGGTCCTCGTGATCTTCGACCAGCGCCCGGTTCAGCAAAACGATCCCTCCCGGCAGACTAAGGCTTGTCTGCACGCCTGCGGGCAGAATGACGATTTTCCGAACGCCGGTGCGCGCGGCCAACTGATCAAGCGCTGCCTGCGCATCTTCGGACGTACAGGCCCGCCCCGAGACCCGCTCGATCCGCTGCAGGATGGTATTCCCGATATCCGCGCGTTTGATGTCAGGCACAACCGAGACGACATGGTTTTGCAGCGCAGCCGGCATCCACAGCAGCAACAGCGCGGCAACGGCGGCCACCACACCCGCAACACTGAGCCAACGCAACCGGCCGGGATGCGGTCGCGCCCGGTCGATGGCGCGCTGCAGGCGGTCGATGGCCTCGATCATCGTGGTCTCAGTTTCCTCCAGCTCCAGCGTTTCGTCCGGGTCACCGTCGGGGTTGAACAGGGCCGGAAAATCGCCGGGATTCTGGCGCACCAACGCGGCCAGGGACCAATGAGTCAGCGCCTGTTCGTTGAAGTCCGAGATCGTCAGCGTGGCCTCACCAATCGACACCACCACCTCGCGCCGCTGCACATCGGGCGAGGGACGCCACAGACCGGTCGCTTCGATCCGCTGGTACTGTTTAAGTGCTGTCTTCAAGGTGAGGAATGCTCGTACTTATTTTGTTTCAGCTTAGCATGGTAAAATCCAAAGGCGCAAACCTGTTGCGCGCCGATTTGTAATTGTGCTGTATATCGCGACGCGCGGCAGATCAGAGTGTCACGCACCACTTTGCTACTGGGGTGCAAAATGCAGGCAGATACTCAGACCTCACCGATATTGGCCTCGGTCCTGATGGTCAGCGCTATGGCGATCCTTGGGGTCATTGACAATGTGGTGATCCTGCTGGCCGATACGATCGGCCTGTGGCAGTTCCACTTGACCCGTGCCTTGCTGATGCTGCCACTGATTGTTGGCCTTTCGTTGCTGGGGATGGGCAGTTTGCGTCCGCGACGGCTGGGGCCTGTTATGTTACGCAGTTTATTGATCACAGTGGCCATGCTTTTCTATTTCGCCTCATTAGCGTTGATGCCGATTGCGCAGGCGTTGGCGGGGCTGTTCACATCACCAATCTTTGTGTTGTTGATCTCGGCATTCGCAATTGGGCAAAGGATCGGCCCATGGCGTATTTTGGCGGTTTTAATCGGGTTTTCAGGCACTCTATTTGTGCTGCAACTCAACCCTTATGAATTTGACGCCCGGACATTGCTGCCAATAGCCGGAGGGTTGTTCTATGCCCTCAGTTCCATCGTCACGCGCAAGTATTGCGCGCAGGAAAGCACGGTGGCGCTGTTGGCAGCCATGATCATCACGCTTGGGTTGGCGGGGGCAATTGGCTTGGCTGTGTTCTCGTTCGTGCCACATTCCTTCCCCGACGGGTTCGTGACGCGCGGTATGGTCTGGCAGATGCAACCCGCGTTGATCTGGGTCGTCATACAGGCGGTCGGCTCAACCATTGCAGTCTTCATGTTGATCAAATCCTATCAGATCGGTGAGACCTCTTATGTAGCTGTGTTCGAATATTCGGTGATGATTTTCGGCCCGCTATTCGCCTGGGTGGCACTGAGTCAGACGATTGGTGTCATGCAAATTTTGGGGATTGGCCTGATCGCGGCAGCGGGTGCGTTGCTGGGCTGGCGCTCAAAGCGCGCGGCCGCGCTGGGAGAGGCGGCGTGATCATCTCGCCTGGGCGCGGCTATGTGTTCGTTCATATTCCCAAAACCGGCGGCACGTCTTTGGCGCAGGCGCTGGAAGCACGGGCGATGAAGGATGACATCCTGATTGGGGATACGCCCAAAGCTGTGAGGCGCCGCAATCGGGCCAAGGCGCTGAAGGGCAGGGGAAGGTTATGGAAACACTCGACCCTGACCGATATTGACGGAGTTCTGTCGGTCCCTGAATTGCAGGCTCTGACCACTTTCACTATGGTGCGCAACCCGTGGGATCGGATCGTCAGCTATTTTCACTGGCTGCGCGTGCAAGGCTTTGACCACCCGGCGGTTTCGCTGGCAAAGGCTCTGACTTTTGACCAGTTTGTCTTGCACCCCGATACGACACAGTCATTCCGACGGAACCCGGCGCGGCACTATATGACCCGTGCGGATGGAGTCGAACAATGCCGGTTCTACATTCGGCTGGAATACTTCGATCAGGACGCGGCCCCATTGTTCGACCATTTGGGTTTTCACCTAAGCTTACCCAGGCTCAATCGATCCGAGCGATTGGAAGATTACCGCGAGTATTATTCGGATCAGACCGCCAATGCTGTGGCCGAAGCCTGTGCTGAAGACATCGCTAGATTCGGCTATGCATTTGATGCGATTGACCGCGCATAGTTTCCAATTCGAGCCCAATTTTATTAATTTTCGCGGTGTTGTTTGGGTGTAGGTCGTTTATCGACCCCGAAATGGCCCAAATCTGGCCGTAATATGTCAAAAATAAGTCATCCCACTTAATCCTGTGTTAATCATCGAACGTAGTTGTAGTGAGTAAAGAGTGGGTTCGGTTCTTGTTGAAAGTAGAGAGTGTCATTGATTTTGCAGAGCGTTCTGAGTACCAGGGCACCGCTGAACCGCAGGCCGCGTTGAACGCACGCCGGGGCGGTCTGGTACATGGAACCAAGGTTGCAACCAAAGGTGGATGGAAGCTGGTAGAAGAGCTTCAGGTTGGCGACCTCATTCGTACATTGGACAATGGTTTCAAGGCGATAAATCGCATTGCGACGGATTGCATTACGGTGCCGCCCGATGAAACCAATGCTGATAGCATGCCGGTGCGTATACCTTCACATGCGGCCTATAATGGTCGGCCGGTCTGGCTGATGCCGGAACAGGGCGTGGCGTTGGATAACACCAAGCTGGACCATGATCCGATCGCGCTGCCGGTCAGCCTGCCTGTTGTTTCGGCAAGGTTGCTGAGCGGCATGTTTCGCATCACTTCGAATGTGCCTGCGTCCTGTTTCGATATCAGCACCCTGTTCTTCGATCAGGATGAGGTGATCTATATCGAGGGCGGCTTCCGGGCCTTTTGCCCCTCGGGGCGTTTTGGATCACGTAATGTCCCTGGTAGGGCGTCATATAAGGTCGTCTCGGCCGAGGCCGCTGCGGATTTGATCTATCTGACCGGAAGACGCCGCGATATTGCCGTTCTGGCCAATTCACTGGGCTCGCTGCCTGCACCGATCTTTGATCACCCGATTGTACCGACCAGACCGGCCAGAGGCGCACGTCGTCCTGGGCGCCCGGGACGGCCCGTCATGATGATCTGACTGGGAAGCTGTATCTGAGACTGCAAAGTAACGCTGGCGCATGGGGGCATGCGCCAGCGTTTTTCTTTAGGCGGCTTTTGCTTCGGGGTTGAAGCGGCCGTAGAAGGATTGGCCTTTCTCAGCCATCTCACGCAGCAGCGGTGGGCAGGCGAAACGTTCGCCATAGGCCTGGGCCAACTGATCACAGCGCTCGGCCGCGTACGGCGTGCCGATGATGTCCAACCAGCTGAGCGGACCACCCGACCAAGGCGCAAAGCCCCAACCAAGGATCGCGCCCACGTCACCTTCGCGAATGTCTTCCAGAACACCTTCTTCCAGCGCGCGGACCGCTTCCAGAACCTGTGCGAACATCAGACGTTCCTGCACTTCGATCAGGTCAGGCTGGTCTTCCGCATGGGGATATTTCTCTTGCAGGCCTTTCCAGTATTCGACGCGCTTTCCCTTGTCGTCATAGTCGAAGAAGCCCGCATTTGCCTTGCGACCCAGACGACCCTGTTCTTCCATCCAGAAGATCAGATCGTCCGAGGGGCTTTCCGGGTAGGCATCGCCCATCGCCGCCTTGGTCGCGCGGGCAATCTTGGCCCCCAGATCGATCGAGGTCTCATCGGTCAGCTGGATTGGCCCCACCGGGAAGCCCAACTGACGTGCGGCATTGTCGATCAGCACAGGGTTTACACCCTCAGCGATCATCCGAACCCCTTCGTTGATGTAAGGAATGATGCACCGGTTGGCATAGAAGAAGCGCGCATCATTGACCACGATCGGCGTCTTCTTGATCTGACGTACATAATCCAGCGCCTTGGCCACCGCGCGATCCCCGGTTTCCTTGCCCTTGATGATTTCGACCAGGAACATCTTCTCGACCGGTGAGAAGAAGTGGATACCGATGAACTGTTCAGGCCGCGAGGATGCTTTGGCCAGATCGGTGATCGGCAGAGTCGAGGTGTTCGAGGCAAAGATACAATCCTCGGGGATGATCGCCTCGACCTTCTGGGTCATCTCGGCCTTCACGCCCGGGTCTTCGAAGACAGCTTCGATGATAAGATCGCAGCCCTTCAGGTGATCAAGATCCGGGGTCGCGGTGATGCGATCCAGCATGGCCTCTTTCTTTTCAGCCGTGACCTTGCCGCGCTTCATACCCTTGTCCAGATAGCCCTCCGTATAGGCCTTGCCCTTTTCAGCAGCTTCCTGATCGCGGTCGACCAGAACCACTTCCATACCTGCTTGAGCGCTGACCAGTGCGATACCAGCCCCCATCATACCAGCGCCCAGAACACCGACCTTATTCACGCGCTGATCGGGCACATCCTTGGGACGCACCGCGCCTTTCTCCAGTGCCTCTTTGTTCAGGAACAGCGACCGGATCATTGCCGACGATGACGGGTTCATCAGGATCGAAGTGAACCACCGCGCCTCGATCCGCAGGGCGGTGTCGAAATCGACCAGTGCACCTTCGTAGATCGAACTCAGCAATGCTTTGGCTGCCGGGAAAGCACCCTGAGTCTTGCCGTTCACCATGGCGTTGGCACCGACGAATGTCATGAACCCGGCAGGGTGATAGGGCGCACCACCGGGCATTTTGTAGCCCTTGGCATCCCAAGGCTTGACCAGATCGGCGTCCTTGGCGTTCAGAACCCACTCTTTCGCCGCAGCAACCGGGTCGTCCGACACAGCGTCGATCAGCTGCGCGCCTTTGGCCTTGGCCGGGTCCATCATCTTGCCTTCCAGCAGGACCGGGGCCGCTGCCATCGCGCCAACCATACGGCTGAAACGCATGGTGCCGCCGCCACCGGGGAAGATGCCAAGCATGATTTCCGGCAGACCAATCTTGGCCTTGGGGTTCGAGGTCATGACGCGGTGGTGACAGGCCAGCGCGATCTCGGTCCCGATACCGGCGCAGGTGCCGTTGATGGCACAGGCGATCGGCTTGCCGCCCTTCTTGGTCTTGGGGTCCATGCCCGCCAATTCCATCTTGCGCAGGATGTGGTGGCCGCCCATGACGAAGTCGAACAACGCTTGCGCTGGTTCCTCGCCCGCTTCCTGACGGATGGTGGCCAGCGTGTTCAGGTCCATACCGCCCGCGAATGAGCCTTCTTTGCCCGAGGTGATGACGATACCTTTGATCTCGTCATCGTTCAGGGCCTGATCGATCAGTTGGCTGACCTCCTGAAAGGCCTCGCGCGTCAGCACGTTCATGGATTTGCCCTGGGCATCCCAGGTAACAAAGGCGACGCCGTCCGCGTCTTTGCTCAGAGTGAAATCAGTCATTGTCATCTCCAATCTGGTCAGCCGTCAGCGGGCTGCCATCCTTGCGGGTGAAGGCGAATCCGTTCTCGTCATCCTTCACCATCATGTCTATGTCGCTGTAATAGCCGGTCTCGGTCGGGGTCCGTGTGCCCACGACCAGAAAGGTCATGGGCGCATCGGTTTTGTTCACAAGGTGGTGGCCATTGGCCTCACCTGCAGGCCAAGCGGCGCAATCGCCTGGCTGCAAGTCATGCTCGCCATCGTCGTCGATCAGTGTGCAACTGCCACTGAGGATGATGGCAAACTCGTCCTGCTCCATATGGTAATGGCGCAGTGAGGACATGCCCTGCGGTTCCAGCCGCACTATGTTAACGCCGTATTGGGTCAGCCCGCCCGCATCGCCCACACGCTGCACAAAACGACCGGCGGTCGCCTGCGCCAGTTTGCCGGGATAAGACGAGCCCCCCTTGAACGGGATCTGTGAGAGGTCCAGCTTGGGCATTAGACCCGCTCGATAATGGTTGCCGCACCCATGCCGGATGCAATGCAGAGCGTGGCCAGACCGGTTTCTTTGTCCTGACGCTCCAACTCATCCAGCAACGTGCCGATGATCATTGCACCGGTCGCGCCCAGCGGGTGACCCATCGCGATTGAGCCGCCGTTTGGATTAACCAGAGCAGGGTCAACGTCAAATGCCTGCTGGAACCTCAACACGACCGAAGCGAAGGCTTCGTTCACTTCGAACAGGTCCAGATCGCTAATCTGCATGCCATTGTCGGCCAAAATCTTCTCGGTCACCGGAACCGGGCCGGTCAGCATGATGGTCGGATCGGTACCGATCTTGGCAGTTGCCTTAATGCGGGCACGCGGCTTGAGGCCGTATTTCTCACCAAACTCCTTGTTGCCGATCAGTACGGCGGCAGCACCATCCACGATGCCCGAGCTGTTGCCCGCGTGGTGGATATGATTGATCCGCTCAAGATGCGGGTATTTGATCATCGCGACCTTGTCGAAGCCCGGCATCTGCTCACCCATCATCGCGAACGAGGGGTTCAGCGCGCCAAGGCTTTGCATGTCCGTGCCGGGGCGCATGTATTCATCGCGGTCCAGAATGGTCAGGCCGTTCTGATCCTTGATCGTGATAACCGATTTCTCGAACCGATTGTCTTCCCAAGCGGCCGCAGCGCGTTTCTGCGATTCAACGGCCAGCGCATCGGCATCGTCGCGGCTGAACCCATATTCAGTTGCGATAATATCGGCCGATATGCCTTGCGGCACAAAATAGGTATCCATCGCCAACGTTGGATCAACGGCAATCGCGGCACCATCGCTGCCCATTGCCACACGGCCCATCATTTCTACGCCGCCTGCGATATAGGCTTGGCCGGCGCCGCCTTTGACCTGGTTTGCCGCCAAATTTACGGCTTCCATCCCCGA
This sequence comes from Ruegeria sp. BI7, assembly GCF_056537925.1. NCBI lineage: Bacteria > Pseudomonadati > Pseudomonadota > Alphaproteobacteria > Rhodobacterales > Roseobacteraceae > Ruegeria > Ruegeria sp. BI7. Next base: position 109,356 of record NZ_JBQFSK010000011.1, on the reverse strand, counting down.
GGCACAGAAACGGTTGATCGCCAAGCCGGGAATCGATTGATCCAGATCGGAGGCCAGCACGGCGGATCGCGCTAAACAGCCGCCCTGTTCCATCACCTGCGTGACGTTGCCCCAGATCACGTCCTCGACGGCGTGACCTTCCAGGTTGTTACGCTCTTTCATCGCGTTCAGGGTCAGGGCGGACAGGCGCACCGAGGTAACCTCGTGCAGGCTGCCATCCTTGCGGCCCTTGCCGCGCGGGGTGCGCAGGGCATCATAGATATAAGCTTCGGTCATGGGTCTTCTCCTTAAGCTCGATCCGACGGGTTGCCGGGCATCAGGTCATAGGGGTGTTTCCAACCGGGCTGCTCGCTAAGGCGCGTCAGCCAGGCATCGATATGGGGCCAGTCGGCGCGGTCAAAGCCGAATGGTTCGGGGTAATAGAGATAGCCGCAACAGCTGATATCGGCGTTGGTCACGCCATCACCGACGATCCAGTCACGGCCGTCCAAATGGTCGTTCAGGATTTGATAGGCCGCTTTCAACCGCCCTTGGTTAAAGGCGATGACATCCGGGTTGCGGTGCTGTTCAGGCAAGAAGTTGATCAGAAAGCGGGTCAGCCCGGCCATCGAACTGAGCTTGTGATTGTCCCACAGAACCCAACGGAAAATCTCGTAATTCTCGTCGCGATCCTTGCCGCCGAACTTGCCAGACTTCTCGGTCACATAGGCCTGAATGGCACCGGATTGCGTAGTGCGGAAATCGCCATCGATCAGAACGGGTGCTTCGCCCATCTCGTTGACGTCGGCACGGTATTCGGATGTGCGGGTCTGGCCGTTGAAGAAATCGACAAAGACAGGCTCCCAGTCCAATCCCGACATCTCAAGCGCCAGCGCGGCCTTGTAGGAATTTCCGCTTTCGCCGAAACAGTGCAGTTTGATAGTCATGCGATCACCCCTCCCGTGGTGTGCGTGGTCAGGTCGGATTCGAGTATTTTTGAAAAGATGAAGACTTCGCGTTCACTATTTACCAACCTTGTTCCTTTGATATGGCCGAGCGGTACAGGCTGGAGAGCCGATGACCGTAAAAGGTGAAGTCGTCCCTGTCCTGATGGTGAGTGCGCCCGGTGGCAGGGACGCATCACATTTTCATCTTTTCAAAAATACTCCCGCCGGAGGCGCCCAGCCTTGAGTTGAGCGCGAGCAAATATCTGTTGCGCCTTGATCATCGCTTGCGCGCCTCAAGCTCAGAATTGAATTCGCGCAGCCTTCGGGTCAGCTTGTCCTCATTGATAACGCTGTTGAAATTCTCGAACAGAAAGGATAGCGCCTCCCCTTCGTCCAACCCGGCCTCGCGCGCAAAGCCGCGCAGTTTGCGATAGCTGTCCTCGGTCATTGCGACCGGAAAGCGGCGGGTCAGGCGAAAACGTTTCGGCATTGTCTCTCTTTCGAAAGTCCGGCCTCGGGGTAGGACTCCAAGGCCGGGTTGTGTTCAGAAGTTAGCGGCCTCCAGCGCCATGACCGTTTCCGCGCCGGTCTGGATGCGCGCCAGATGCATGCCCGTGGCGGGCAGGCGGCGCGCCATGTAAAAACGACCGGTGTTAAGCTTGGTCTCGTAGAACTCTTTGTCCGACGCGCCACCATCCAGCGCGTCCTGCGCCGCTTTGGCCATCTGCGCCCACATCAGGCCCAGGCAGACATGGCCGAACATGTGCATGAAGTCGTACGAACCGGACAGAGCATTGTTGGGGTTTTTCATCCCTTCCTGCATGAAATACATGCCAGCCGCTTGCAGATCCTTGGACGCGGCCTTCAGCGGTTCGATGAACGCCTTATCATAAGCCTCATCCTTGCCGCCGTTTTCCTTGCAGAAGGTTTTCACCATCTCGAAAAACGCCATGACGTGCTTGCCGCTATCCTGTGCCAGCTTGCGGCCTACGAGGTCCAGCGCCTGAACGCCATTGGCACCTTCGTAGATCATCGCGATGCGGGCGTCGCGGGTGTATTGCGACATGCCCCATTCTTCGATGTATCCGTGGCCGCCATAGACCTGCTGCGCCTGAACGGTCATGTCGTAGCCTTCATCCGTCAAAAAGCCCTTGATAACCGGCGTCAGCAGCGAGATCAGACCGTCCGCGTCCTTGTCATCCGACCGGTGCGCCTTGTCGATCATCGTCGCGCCCCACAGGATGAAAGCGCGGGCCCCTTCGGTGAAGCTTTTCTGATCCATCAGATTGCGGCGAATATCGGGATGAACGATCAACGGATCGGCGGGACCGTCCGGGTTCTTCACCCCAGTCACATCGCGACCCTGCAAGCGGTCCTTGGCGTATTCCAAGGCGTTCTGGAACGCAGCCTCGGCCTGAGACAGACCCTGCATGCCGACACCCAAACGCGCCTCGTTCATCATGGTGAACATGGCGCGCATGCCCTTGTGTTCTTCGCCCAGCAACCAGCCGGTGGCCTCGTCATAGTTCATGACGCAGGTCGAGTTGCCGTGGATGCCCATCTTCTCTTCGATCTTGCCGACCGAGACGCCGTTGCGCTCACCCAGTGACCCGTCTTCGTTCACGATGAACTTGGGCACGATGAACAGCGACACGCCCTTGATACCCTCGGGACCGCCGGGAATCTTGGCCAGCACCAGATGGATGATGTTGTCGGCCATGTCGTGATCGCCGGCCGAAATAAAGATTTTCTGGCCGGAAATCTTATAGCTGCCGTCACTCTGCGGTTCCGCTTTGGTACGCATCAGGCCCAGATCGGTGCCGCAATGCGGTTCGGTCAGGTTCATGGTGCCGGTCCATTCGCAGCTGACCATGTTGGGCAGGTACTTGTTCTTCTGCTCGTCCGAACCATGCGCCAGAATGGCCGAGGCCGCGCCATGGGTCAGGCCCTGATACATCGTAAAGGCCTGGTTCGCGCCCGAGAACATCTCGCCCACAGCCGTGCCGATGACGTAGGGCATGTTCTGACCGCCATACTCTTCGGGCATGTCGAGGCCGGTCCAGCCGCCTTCTTTCATCTGCTCGAACGCGTCCTTGAAGCCTGTGGGCGTGTACACGATGCCATTTTCCAACCGGCACCCTTCGGTGTCACCCACCACATTCAGGGGATGTAAAACATTGGCCGCGACCTTGCCGGCCTCTTCCAGAACGGCACCGGTAAATTCGGATTCCAGTTCACTGTACCCCGGAATATCCGAGTCTGAGATTTTCAGAACATCGTGCAGAATGAACTGAGTGTCTTTTGTAGGCGCGTTATAGACGGGCATTTGAAGCTCCCTTAAATTCAGATGTCCGGGGATTGAGCCGCCATGGTTATTCGGCGGCTTTGTTCTCGTTCTTCATCGAGGCGATGACTTTTTCGCCCCAGCGCAGCTGTTCTTTCAGATCGTCAATGGCTTGCGTCAGCTCTTCGCGGCGGGCTTCCATATCTGCCAGACGTTCCCGTGCGATTTCAAACGTACGGGTCATCTGGGTCATTTGCTGGTCGCCCACATGGTACAGGTCCAGTAGCTGCCGGATCTCTTCCAGGCTAAAGCCAAAGCGCTTGCCGCGCAGGATCAGTTTCAGGCGCGCCCGGTCACGTTTGGTGAACAGACGTTTCTGGCCCTCGCGGATCGGAAACAAAAGTTCCTTGGCCTCGTAAAATCGCAAAGTGCGCGGCGTGACATCATATGTCTCGCACATTTCACGGATGGTCATCAGATCTTCGGTCATGGTTTCAGCACTCTTGTCACTGGCGTCTATCAAAGTCAGTTGCGCAGTTGATGCGCACGTTACAACACGTAGATGACGTTCACGTAATGCAAACGCTACGTCACTATGAAAGTTGACGTAGCATCCTCTCGCGTCAAGGTACGGATAACGCCCAATTGAAAACGTTACGTAACGGAATTTAGCTGTGGGGCGGGGGCTGACGCCTAACGGTCAGACAGTAATTCTGACGCAGCGCTGCGCTCGCAAAATGTTCTAAAGGTTAAAAATGGCCAGTTGATCCTGTCGAAGATCAACCCAGAGATTTAGCGGTCTGGTCGCGCAGGCGTTGGAGTTCTTCCATCGCCTCGTCCAGTTGCTGACGCTGTTTTTGCAGTTCAGGCATCTGCCGGTCGGCCAGTTTTATAAACTCGGCCATTTGCGCCTGATCCCCCTGATCTTCATAGATCAGCAGCCACTGGCGAATCTCTTCCAGCGAGAATCCAAACAGGCGCCCACGCATGATCAGTTTCATCCGCGCGCATTCCCGCGGCCCATAATAACGCGAGCGGCCTTCGCGTTCGGGCTGCAGCAGTTCGATATATTCGTAATAACGCAAAGTGCGCTTGGTTACGTCGAACTCTTCGCACATCTCGTTTAATGACAAACGGTTGTCAGTCATTTGTTGTCTCCTCAGCAGCAAACTAGGGCGTCGTGGCGGCAAGCGCAACAGGCGGTCTTGCTCTTTTGCAAAGCGCAGGCTCATAAAGGACGGAATCCAAAGGACACGCATACATGGTCGACAAAGTAGAGATTGCCCGCCAGTTCATTGAGGCGATTCCGCATGCCAACGCACTTGGTCTGAAATTGACGACCATCAGCGATGGCGAGGCTGAAATTTCAATGCCGTATAATGCGGATCTGATCGGAGACCCCAGAACTGGCGTTATCCATGGCGGCGCTGTGTTTGCCGCCCTGGACACATGCTGTGGGGCGGCCGTTATGTCCCATCCGTCCGCTCCGGGCGGGACGGCCACAATTGACCTGAGAATTGACTATATGCGCGCGGCGACGCCGGGGCAGAGCATTACGGCGCGTGCGACCTGCTATCACATTACGCGCAATGTTGCTTTTGTTCGGGCGACCGCGATGGACGACGATCAAGAACGCCCGGTCGCAACAGCGGCAGGCGCCTTTACGGTGGAGGGATTGTAATGGCGCGTCCCCGACCCGAACCCATGCAGGTGGTCAAGCAACGTCGCGACGCGGCCCTGAAGGCGATTGTCGACGGAGTTCCTTACATCCGCTTTCTCAATATCACCTTCGACCGACGCGGCGATGAGCTGACTGGGGTGCTGAACTTTGACGACAAGCTGATCGGAAATCCATTGCTGCCCGCGCTGCATGGCGGGGTTACAGCCGCATTTCTTGAGGTGACGGCCGTCATCACGCTGAGTTGGGAACACTTCTTTCCCCGCATCGAAAGCGGTGAGATCGACGCCGAAGATTTGTTCAAAGCCGATGCGGTGAGATTTCCAAAAACCGTTGATTTCACGGTTGATTACTTACGCTCTGGCTTGCCGCGGGATGCTTATGCGCGCGCCTTTGTCAGCCGGTCCGGCAGGCGATATGCCTCGGTCCGGGTCGAGGCCTGGCAGGACAATCACGCACGACCCATCGCGCAGGCCACGGGGCATTTCCTGATGCCGCAGCCGAAAGCGGAAAGAGAGTAACCCGTGACGCAGCACGCCTCGGCACCCCTGACACATACGCGGGTGTTGAAAATCGCCGTTCCGATTGTGCTGTCGAATGCCACGGTTCCGATACTTGGCGCTGTGGATACCGGTGTAGTCGGTCAGATGGGGTTGGCTGCGCCCATCGGGGCCGTCGGTATGGGCGCGGTTATCCTGTCCGCGATCTATTGGATCTTTGGCTTTCTGCGCATGGGCACGACCGGTCTGGCGGCGCAGGCGCGCGGGGCAGGGGATGCGGCGGAAACCGGTGCACTATTGATGCGCGGGCTGCTGTTGGGCGGCGCGGCGGGGCTGTTCTTTATTCTCACACAAGTCGGGCTGTTCTGGGGGGCGTTTGCCCTGTCACCCGCCAGCCCCGAGGTTGAGGCGCTGACGCAGGATTACCTGCAAATCCGCATTTGGGGTGCCCCGGCAACCATCGCGCTTTTTGCCGTTACGGGTTGGCTGATCGCAATAGAGCAGACACGGGGCGTGTTCCTCCTGCAGGTTTGGATGAACGGGTTGAACATCTTGCTGGACTTGTGGTTCGTGCTTGGGTTGGGCTGGGGCGTCGAAGGTGTGGCCATTGCTACCCTGATCGCGGAATGGACCGGGCTGGCGCTGGGCCTGTATCTGTGCCGCGAAGCGTTCACAGGGAATCAATGGCGCGACTGGCCACGTATTTTCGACGCAGCGCGATTGCGCCGGATGATGCAGGTTAATGCTGACATCATGATCCGATCTGTTCTGCTGACGGGCGCGTTCACGACATTTCTGTTCGTTGGGTCCGATCTGGGAGACGTTAACCTAGCTGCTAATCAGGTCTTGCTGCAATTTCTTGAGATCACCGCATTTGCCTTGGACGGCTTCGCCTTTTCCGCCGAGGCTCTGGTCGGCAGTGCCGTGGGCGCGCGGAACCGGTCTCAGGTCCGGCGGGCGTCAATCATGGCGTCCCAATGGGGCGTAGGTGGGGCGTTCCTGCTGGGGGTTGTGTTCTATTTGGCTGGGCCTGCGCTGATCGATCTGATGTCAACCTCGGCCGAGGTGCGCGCGGCGGCGCGAGACTATCTGATCTGGGCCGCGCTGGCCCCGGCAATCGGGGTGGCAAGCTGGATGTTCGACGGCATCTATATTGGGGCCACCTGGACGCGTGCGATGCGCAACGCGATGGTTCAATCAGTTGCGATCTATGTGGCGGCCCTGTTCCTACTGGTGCCGGCCTTTGGTAACCACGGCTTGTGGGCCGCGCTGATGGTTCTGAACATCGCGCGCGGCGTCACCATGGGTTGGCGTTATCCCAGGCTGGAGGCACAGGTGGCCTAGATCAACGTCAACAGGTTCTCGGGCGGGCGCCCGATGGCAGCCTTGTCACCTGCGATTGCCAGAGGGCGCTCGATCAAGATGGGGTTCTCGGCCATTGCGGTGATCAACTCGTCAGCAGGTGAGGTCTTGGTCAGACCCAGTTCTTTGAACTGTTTCTCACCCGTGCGCATCATGTCTATGGCGTTGATGCCGAGTTTGCCCAGCACCGTGCGCAGCTCATCGGTCGAGGGTGCGTTTTCCAGGTATTTCCGAACCTCGACCTGCGCGCCATTCTCTTCCAGCAGAGCCAGACCGGCGCGGGATTTCGAACAGCGCGGGTTGTGCCAATATGAAATCAAAGCCAATCCTTTCGTTTACTTCCAACTGCTTGCGCGACGTTGTTGAATCCATCTCGTTCCAGCAATTTATCGAGACCTTGCGCGATATCTGCGGCCAGAGAAATGCCGCCATACACCAACGCGGTATAAAGCTGCACGGCGGATGCACCGGCGCAAATCTTGGCATACGCTTGTTCCGCGCTGCTGATACCGCCCACGCCAATCAGCGGGATTTTGCCCTCGGTCAGCTGGCTCAGCTGTGCCAGAACGCGGGTCGATTTATCGAACAGAGGCGCGCCGGACAGGCCGCCGGTTTGACCCTTATGCCCACTGCGCAGCCCATCGCGGGACAGTGTAGTGTTGGTTGCGATCACCGCGTCAACGCCTGTTTCCTTCGCCACATCTGCGATGTCCTGCAATTCGGCCTCGGTCAGGTCAGGGGCAATTTTCAGGAAAATGGGTAAAGGCCGGGACAGGCCGTTGCGGGTTTCGATCACGCCGCCCAGCAATGCGCCAAGCGCGGCCTTGCCCTGCAGGTCCCGCAGTTTCTCGGTGTTGGGGGATGAGACATTGACCGTGGCGAAATCCAGATGCTCGGCGCAATGGGCCAACACCTTGGCAAAGTCTCCGGGGCGGTCGTCACTGTCCTTGTTCGCACCCAGGTTCAGCCCGATGATCGCGTTTTTGGGGCGGTCGGCCAGACGGCGCGCCATGACCTCCATGCCTTCGTTGTTGAAGCCAAAGCGGTTGATGGCGGCCTTATCCTCAGTCAGGCGGAACAAGCGAGGTTTGGGGTTGCCGGGCTGCGGGCGTGGTGTAACAGCGCCCACTTCGATAAAGCCAAAGCCTGTGCGTGAGAGGGGGGTCAAAACCTCTCCATTCTTGTCAAACCCCGCAGCCAGACCGACCGGGTTGGGCAGGTCCAGTCCAGCTACGTGAGTTTTCAGCCGCGGCGATGTGACCGGCCCGGGCATCGGGGCAAGCCCGGCCTTCAACGCCTTGATCGACATGCCATGGGCGGCTTCAGGGTCCATCTTGTGCAGGACCGCCAGCCCCAGTTTCTCGGTCAGTTTCATCCGAAAGTCTCTCCACCTTTGGCCGGGGCGCAGCGGATCAGGCGCGAAGTTGCAACCGCCGCCTGCCTGTGAATAACCGCAGCCTGATAATCCGGGTCGGTCACCATTTCCAAAAACGCATGTGCAGTCGGATAGCGGGCGATAAATACCTCATCCCAATCTTCGTCCTGCGGGCCGATCAGAGTGGTCTGAAACGCGCCGCGCCACAGGATCGACGCCCCAAGGCGCGCAATAATCGGGGCGGTTTCCGCGCCGTAATTTCGATAAGCCTGCGCGCCGGTCAGCCCGGCATCCGCCAGTTCGTGTCCCGTCGGGTATTCGGCTATGTCGCGAAACTTGACCAGATTCAACATCTCGATCGGATGATCACGGTCCAGCGCCTTGAAGGCTTCAAACTGGGTGCGGTCAGGGTCGACAAAAGACCTCATTCCATCCCCTCGGGGAATTGGTGGGCTTGCCCGCCAAAGGGCAGGGGGCGCGACCAGACGACATCTGTCATGCGGATCTGCCGGTAAAGATGCGGGAACAAGGCGCCACCGCGCGAGACCTCCCATTTCAGATCATCGCCCATGGCATCGGCATCGCAGGCCAACAAGGTCAAATCTTCGACACCGGCAAAGTGTTTGGCTGCGGTCTCAGCCGCCTGTTGGGCGGTCGAGAAATGGACATATCCATCAGACACATCAATCGGTGCGCCATCCGAGGCACCCTGATCCTGCAGTGCGGTCCATTCCTCGGCCCTGAATATCTTGTAAATCAGCATGAGGTGGTGATGCCCCGCGTGACGGGCAGAATCAACCCGGATTTCCCCCTTTGACTCTTGTTGTCTGCAGGCGCAACATCGCGCCAAACAAAAACAAGGAGTATGAAGATGTTCACTCGCTTTTTGGCGTCCGCCGCGGTTCTGGGCCTGACCGCAGGCATGGCCGCAGCCGATTATAAATTGACGATTCTGCATACCAACGATTTCCACGCGCGTTTTGAACCGATCAACAAGTATGACAGCGCTTGTGATGAGGAAGACCAAGCAGAAGGCAAGTGTTTCGGCGGTTCGGCCCGGTTGGTTACTGCGGTGAATGACGCGCGCGCGCGGGCCGAAAACTCGATCCTGGTCGATGGTGGGGATCAGTTTCAGGGTTCGTTGTTCTATACCTATTACAAGGGCAAGGTCGCAGCCGAGTTCATGAACAAGCTGGGGTATGACGCGATGACCGTGGGCAACCATGAATTCGACGATGGCCCCGAAGTGCTGCGCGGCTTCATCGACTCGGTGGAATTTCCGGTTTTGATGTCGAACGCGGATATTGCCGACGAAGAGTTGCTGATTGACAAGATCAAGAAATCGACTGTCATCGAAGTGGGCGGGGAAAAGATCGGCCTGATTGGCCTGACACCGGAAGACACGCATGATCTTGCCTCTCCTGGTCCAAATATCAGCTTTTCTGATCCGGCCCCCGCAGTGCAGGCCGAAGTGGACAAGTTGACCGGCGAAGGCGTTAATAAAATCATCGTTCTCAGCCATTCTGGCTATGGTGTTGATCAACGCGTAGCGCAGGAAACCAGCGGGGTGGACGTAATTGTCGGCGGTCATTCGAACACTTACCTGTCGAACGTGTCCGACAAGGCAGCGGGTCCGTACCCGACCGTGGTCAACGGTGTCCAGATCGTGCAGGCCTATGCTTATGGCAAGTTTCTGGGTGAGTTGAACGTAACCTTCGACGATGACGGCAATGTGCTTGAGGCGGTGGGCGAGCCGTTGATCATGGACAACTCCGTTACCGAGGATCAGTCCGCGTTGGACCGTATCGCCGAACTGGCCGTGCCGCTGGACGAAATCCGCAACAAGGTGGTGGCGAATGCAGCAGACGCCATCGAGGGGGACCGTTCTGTCTGTCGTGTGCAGGAATGTGAGATGGGCAACCTCGTCGCCGACGCCATGCTGGCGCGTGTGGCCGATCAGGGTGTACAGATTGCGATTGCCAACTCTGGCGGGCTGCGGGCCTCAATCGACCCGGGCGAAGTAACCATGGGCGAGGTGCTGACGGTGCTACCATTCCAGAATACCCTGTCTACCTTCGAGATCAGTGGTCAGGGGGTGATCGACGCACTGGAGAACGGCGTAAGCCAGGTCGAAGATGTAAAGGGCCGCTTTCCGCAGGTTGCGGGTCTGACATTCACCTGGGATCCGGCGGTTGCGCCGAACGAAGGGCGCGTGTCCGAGGTCATGGTCGCCGAGGGTGATGGTTTTGCGCCAATTGACCCGGCAGCGACGTATCTGGTTGTGACCAATAATTATGTCCGCAACGGCGGCGACGGGTACAACATGTTCGAAGGCGACGACAAGAATGCCTATGACTTTGGTCCGGATCTGGCAGATGTCACGGCTGAGTACTTGGCTGAAAATGCGCCCTACCAGCCTTATCTGGACGGTCGTATCAAGCAGAAGTAACTCTGCGACATAGCAAAGAAAAAGGCCGCATCCCTGATGCGGCCTTTCGTGTTTCGGGCGCACTCAGCCCAAATTGTATTCGGGCCAGAGCGCGGGATCGAACCCGTCAAGCATGGGGCGTAGATGTTCGGACACGCTCTGCCATCCACCAATGGATTTGGTCGAGATCTTATTGCGGACCTGATCGATACTGGCCGTTCTGACCTGCTTGGTGTTTTTCTCGGGATGCATCATGGTTTCGTTCCATTCGATATCGCAGAACGCAGCAACCTGTTGGCTATAGGTTTTTGGATCGGCCACCAATTTTTCATAAGGAACGGTCAGTATGCGGTTACCGAACACAGTATCCCAATGTGCCATATAGCGGCGGTACATATTCGCCGAATGAGCAATGGCTGTCAGGTTCGACGCATAACGCATCCCACCAGCCGGGAACCGACGGATCCATTTCGACAATCCGACATCGCGGGGATCACGCAGCATATTGACGATCTTTGCATTGGGGAAGGCGGCCAGCAGGAAACCAACACGCTGATAGTTGTGCGGTAACTTGTCGACAAAGGCGAGCGAGTTATCAGGGATTGGCGGCATCATCTTGCGGAATTTCTGCGCAAATTCATCAGCTTTTTCAGCGTCAAATCCCTGGCCGTCCATTTCGAATTCACGCGAAAGGTCAGAAGCCAGCATTAACTCACCACACCCAAAGATATCGGTGGCTGAACTTAGCATCATTTCCATCAACGTAGTGCCCGAGCGGGGTTGACCCAGAACGAAAATGGGAACCGGCGCTTCGCTTGATCCGGCTGTAGGTAAATCGGCTCCTTTGGGAAACAGTTCGATGGTCCGCTTAAGCTTTCTCTCTTCCTCGGCGGCATCATAGGGGTTACCGTCGTGTTGTATCCTATTGGCACGTTCATATTGCGGCATAGCGGCGCTCAAGCCGTTGATTTTCGAAATTAATTGCGCCTTGGCGAATTCCAATTCATGGAGGTCTTCGTCCGCGTTGGCGATGGCGGTCTCAACTGCCTCCATTAGTTTTGGCGCGTCATCCTTGGTAATTGATGAAGACATCTGCATCAGAGCGAACATGTTTTCGGGCTCAGCATCCAGAATGCGCTGCAAGATTTCCTTTGCCGCTTGCTTGTCGCCACTCTGATGCAGGTTCACGGATTTTTGGAACGCAATGTTTACGTTGTCTGGTTCCAGCTCAAAGGCGCGAGAGATATCGCGTGTGTTGTCTTCGACAAACCCGATCTGTGAAAAAGCGCGGGCCCGCTTTGACAGAAGGTTCGCATTGTCGGGCTCGCTTTTCAGCTTCTTGCTCGCATATTCAATGATCAGGCGCCAGTTGCTGCCTTTCAGGTGAATCTCATCCAGGACGCGGTTCAGTTCTTTGTTGTTTGGGAACTGTTCCAGCTTTTGTTCAGTATATTCCAGCGCCCTGGGGATCTGTCCGGTCTGCATAAGCGCATTTGCCAGATTTTCGACGAATTGAGGGTCGTCTGGCTTTATTCGTGACGCTTCGACGAAATGCGGAATAGATTTCTTGTATTGCTTCATTTCGGTCAGCACAAAGCCCGAGATGGCGTGGAAATCAGAATCCTTGGGGAATTTCTTAACACCCAACTGTGCCTTCTTCAGCGCCTGTTGCAGCTTGCCTGCTTCCAAAGCAGCCACCGCCTTGCCTTTGAGGGTATTCGCTGTTTGATTTTGCATGTGACCCCGTGACACCCTGTGCCTGTATGAAACGATTATTGATGGTTCTTTACCCATGTGCGGACGGTTTGCAATAACCCTTCCAAATGACGCAATGGCGCAGCTGTTTTCAGCACGGCCTGCAAACACGTTGCCTGCTGTACCGAACTTCAATGTTTGCCCGACAAATCAAGTGCATGTGGTGCGCGTTGGCGAAGGCGGACGCCAGTTGGATTCGCTGCGCTGGGGGTTCCTGCCGCATTGGTACAAGACTGAAACCGCCGGTCCTTTGCTGATCAATGCGCGTGCCGAAACTCTGGCCGAAAAGCCTGCATTTCGCGCCGCCTGCCGCGAACGACGCTGCCTGATCGTGGCAACAGGGTTCTATGAATGGACCAAAACTGAACAGGGAACACGTCTGCCATGGTACATCCACCGCAAAGATGGCGCACCGATTGCATTTGCCGGGGTCTGGCAGGATTGGGGCATTGAGGGTACGCAGCAGGGCACTTGCGCCATCGTAACAACACCGGCAAATCGCCACCTCAGCGCCGTTCATCATCGGATGCCACTGATCCTTGAGCCTGACGATTGGCCTTTGTGGTTAGGGGAGGCGGGGAAAGGCGCGGCACGTTTGATGCAACCCGGGGCCGAGGGTGTCTTGGAGTTCTACCGCGTTGATCCAGCAGTGAATTCGAACCGGGCGAACGGGCCGGACCTGATTGAACCTGTCCCGGCGTGACTGGGCGCCTTTTCATTTCAAAGTTCGCAGGATAGACCGTTGGCATGGCTTTGAAATTTTCTGATCTACCCGGCCTGTATGCGCATGATTTTGACACTGTGATCGACGTGCGCAGCCCCGCTGAATATGCAGAGGATCATCTGCCCGGCGCCATCAACCTGCCAGTGCTTAATAACGAAGAACGCGCGCAGGTAGGTACGATCTACGTGCAGCAAAACCCGTTTCTGGCCCGCAAGCTGGGCGCAGCGCTGGTGTTTCGGAACGCGGCAAATCACATAGAACACAGCCTGTCGCACCACGAGGGCGGCTGGAAACCATTGGTCTATTGCTGGCGTGGCGGACAGAGATCAGGGTCGTTCACATGGATGTTGCAACAGATCGGTTGGCGGGCCGAAGTGGTCGATGGCGGATACCGAGCCTACCGCCGATTGGTGAATCGCTACCTCTATGACGATCCATTGCCGCACCGGTTGGTGGCCCTCGATGGGTATACGGGCACAGCCAAGACTGACCTGCTGATGTATTTGAAGGCGCGCGGCGTTCAGGTTCTGGACCTCGAAGACATAGCCAACCACCGGGGATCTTTGCTAGGTGAAATGCCGGGCGGGCAGCCCAGCCAGAAAGCCTTCGAGTCCGCTCTATCCGCCGCATTGTGCGGCTTGGACCCAGCGCGCCCGGTGGTTGTCGAGGCTGAATCCTCCAAGATCGGGTCGCTGATCCTGCCGCCAAGCTTGTGGACTGCGTTGCGGACGGCACCGCGGATTCAGGTGTCCGCTTCCCTTAAGGCGCGTACCGCGTATCTGGTCAAGGCTTACGACGATATCCTCTCGGATACCGAGCGCTTGCGCGATCGCCTGTCTCCGCTACGGTTCCATCGAGGACACGATGTGGTGGATGGATGGCTAACGCTGATCGATGCGGGGGATAAACGGGCGCTGACGCGGGCGTTGATGGAACAGCATTATGACCCGGCCTATGCCAAATACTCCAAAACACGCGCCGTCAAGATTATCGCGCAAATCGACGTGGCGGCGCTGGACGATGCGGGCCTGAACGCCGCAGCCGCTCGGGTTGAAGAAATTCTGGGTCAGCTCTGAAGCCGCAAACCCGGAGTGTCAGTCAGATGCCCGATGATGACCGCCGGATAGCACGCGTGCCTTAGCTGTTCGCACAATTCGTGCGCCTGATCGGATGCGACGGCGGCCAGTAATCCCCCAGCAGTTTGCGGGTCAAAAAGCAGGTCGGCCTTGTCCGAGGATGGAATGCCCGGAACGATTGCGCGGTTGTCCTCGAAGATTGTCGACCGGACACCTTGAGCGGCCAATTCCAGCGCGCCAATCATCAGAGGGATCGTGTCCAGATCCAAAACTACACCACAATCCGAGGCTTCGCACATGCCTATCAGATGCCCGGCCAGTCCAAATCCGGTTACATCCGTCATCGCATGTGCCCCGGCCAGAATGCGCGATGCCGCGCCTTGCGGCTGAACCATTTGCCGCAAGGCATCGGCCACCCAACTGCCATCAGCTTGCCCCGCCATTTCAGCGGCCATCAACACCCCGCTGCCCAGGGGTTTTGTCAGGATCAATGCATCCCCAGGACGTGCTCCGGACAAAGTGATCGGGTCTTTGTCGCACAGTCCGGTCAGAGTGAAGCCGATGGTCATCTCATCCCCGAGTGAGCTGTGACCGCCCACGATTTCTGCCCCGGCTTCGCGGATGACCTCGGTGGCCGTCATCATGATCTCGGACAAGGTGCGGTGCTGCAATTGCGGGGACATGCGCGGCAGGATGATCGTTGCCGTCGCCGCCTGTGGGTTGGCCCCCATGGCCCAGATATCCCCCAGTGCGTGAACAGCGGCGATGCGCGTCATTAGCACTGGGTCATTCGTGAAGCCGCGCAGGTGGTCCGAGGTCATCACTTGCCGCGCTCCGCCGGTTGTCAGCAGGGCGGCGTCGTCCCCGGGCAAGGGGGTGATGTCGTCGCGGTTCGGCTTTGGCAGGCCACTCAGAACTGTTTGCAATGCGCCGCGTCCAACCTTGGCCCCACAGCCGCCGCACATGGGTTTTTCCCCCTGGGCTTCTTGCATGCCCGCTGCATGGTGGCGCGGTAGGGCGGGGCGTGCCATCTGGGGCAGGTTGCGGAATTTATTCATGAAGCTCTGGTCGATATGGTTCTTCCATCGCCACATCACTGGCCCGCTGAACGAGGTTCCAAGACGTTCGGCCAGTGCCGATTTACCACCCAAAGAGATCAGTTTTAGGTAGTCTTTCTGCGGCTGATATCGCCGCATCTTCCCGGCCCCCAGAGCGACCCGCAGATTGTTGAACAGGACCGGAGCCTCTCGGACCGCATAGACACCGGCCTTTGGACGAGGGTTATCGGCAAGATGGGCGCAATCTCCGGCGGCAAAGATCGCCGGATCGCTGGATTGCAGATGGGCGTCCACGCGGATGTAGCCGTCATGCAGATCAAGGCCCGTCTGGGTGATCCAATCATAGGGGCGGGCACCGGCAGCCCCGGTTATAAATTCGGCGGGAACCTTGCGGCCATCCTCTAGCAGAACATGATCCTGTTCGATGCGTGAAATCGCGGCATGCTCGATCAGCTCAATCCCCAGATCGGCCATCGCCTTACGAATGGTCGCGCCCGCCTTGGTCCCCGTCGCTGCCAGGGCCCGGGCATTGTCGATCAGTGTCACCTGCGCCGTGCGGGTTTTGGCGCGAAGGGCATGAGCCATGGCCATAACCAGTTCTACCCCCGCGACCCCACCGCCGATCACGGCGACTGAGGCGGGGCCGCTGCCGTCCAGATACTCCGCCCACCTGGAGGCAAACGGTCCCAGCGGCTTGGCGGGAACTGCATGGTCAGCAAATCCGGGCAGGGCCGGCATGTCCGAGGTGATCCCCACATTGACCGACGCCACATCGAAGGCCACGGGTGGTCGGCCAGGCACGTGTATCTGACGCCGGTCGATGTCGATACCATCAACCGGGCCCAGGATCACGCGCGCACCGGCAAATCGGGCAAGGCGCACCAAATCAATGTCCAGCTCCCAACGCTGGTAATGTCCGGCGACGAAGCCTGGTAGCATACCGGAATAGGGGGCATTGGCACCGGGGTTGATCACCGTCACCCGCGCACCGGGCAAAGGGTTCATGCCCCATTTCCGCAGTACAAGCGCGTGGGTATGCCCGCCGCCTATCAGAACCAGATCACGGGTCAGGGGCAGCGGAGGGTGATGCATGGAATTCAGGTCTTTGTGTGGTCTGGTACGTCTTCGACCTGCTCAACCGCGTGAGTGGCCCAAAGCTCATCCTCACCCGCATCTGGCAGATCATCGGGCTTTTCATGGCGATGAATATGCCATTTGGCAATGAACAGGGCCGTGATCGGCGCAGTCAGGAACAGGAAAAGGGTGATCAGCAGCTCGTGCAGGGAAATATGCTGCTCGATTACTGCCGAATGAAAGATCGACGCCAGCAGCACACCACCCACACCTAACGTCGTCGCTTTGGTTGGGGCATGAAGACGCGACATCGGGTCCTTCAACTTTATCATCCCATACGAGCCGACAAAACCGAATATGCCGGATACGATCAGAAAGAAGGCGACTAGAAACTCGATTATGAACATTGGGGCGCCCTCACTCGATGATATTGCCGCGCAGCATAAAGCGCGCATAGGCTACGGTTGAGACAAAACCCAGCATGGCGATGATCATGGCGGCCTCGAAAAAGATCTCGGTCCCCAGAGCCAGCCCGTACAGGATCATCAGCGCAATTGTGTTGATGACCATCGTGTCCAGCGCCAGAACACGTGTGCCCACACCCTCGGCCGAGATGATCCGATATAGGCACAGCATGATGGCCGCCCCGAAACAGGCGAAGGCAAACCAGATCGCAATCTCGATCATTCGAAAATCTCCTTCAGACGGCGCTCATAGCGTTGTTTGATCTGGTCGCGCACCTCATCCACGTTGGGCGCATCCAGGCAGTGAACCAGCAGGTTGTGGCCTTGCGCCGACAGATCGCAACTGACCGTTCCGGGGGTCATGGTGATGGTTCCGGCCAATACAGTGATCGCTTCGGGGGTGCGCAGTTCAAGTGGGATACAGACCCAGTTGGGCTGTCGGTCGGCATCGCGTTTGAACAGGATGATACGGGCCACGGTGATATTGGCCATTACGATATCCCACAGCACCACCAGCATATACTCGATGATCATCGGCCAGTTTCGCAGTTTGGGTCTGTCGGGCCAGTAGGGCTGAGTAATGAAGGGAATGATAATCCCAAGCAGCAACCCGAACACCAGAGAGTTCAGCGAAGGCGAATTCGCCAGAAGCATCCACACCAGCGTCAGCAGGATCGTCAGATGCGGGTGGGGGAATATTCGATGCAGAAGTCTCATTATTCCTCTCCCCCCAGAACGGCTGAGATGTAGTTTTCGGGTGTGAACAACTGTTCAGCTGTTTTGCCAGCGTAAGTCAGGGCAGGGCCCGCGAACAAGGTCAGCATCACAAGCCCCATGACCATGCCAAAAATGGCGGTGAAGGCCAGTCCGGGGTTTGGTTCGGGTGCGGGCAGGGCTGGTGCTTCCTCGTCATCTTCCACCTCGGGCGCCGGGTTGTGTTGTGCGTCATGGCTTTTCCAGAAGATCAGCGTGCCTGCGCGCGCCAACCCGACGATCGTGACGAACGACCCGATCAGGATCACTGCCCAGATTGCGTTTGCATCCGGTGCGTCGCGCGCCGCATCCAGCACTAGGAGCTTGCCGATGAAACCCGACAGCGGGGGCATCCCCGCCATAGCGATTGCCCCAACAAAGAACAGGGCCGAGACCAGCCCGCTTTGCGCCATCGGGGCCGTTGGCGCGATGGCCCCGCCCCGGCGTTCCATCACTAGGTCAGCCACCAGGAACATCAGCGCCGTCGCAAGGGTCGAATGAAAGATGTAGTACAGCGCGGCAGTTGTGGCCGTTTCGGTAAACAGTGAAATTGCGATCAACAATGTGCCCATTGATGCGATGGCACAAAAGGCCGTCATCCGTGCGATGTGCTGCGAGCCCAGAATACCAATGGCACCCACGGCCAGCGTCAGAAGCGCGGCGGGTTGCAGCCAGTCGCCCAGCAATCCTTGCGTTACAGCCACATCGGGCCCAAAGACCAGCGTATCTACGCGCAGGATTGAGTAGGCACCCACCTTGGTCATGATCGCAAACAGTGCGGCGACGGGCAAAGGTGCATTGGCGTAACTGGCAGGCAACCAGAAATGCAGTGGCAAGACGGCCGCCTTGATACAAAAGACCAACAGCAACAACACCGCTCCAACCCGCAATAGGGCGGTATCCTCGGGCGGAATTTCGGCGACTCGAACAGCCAGATCGGCCATGTTAAGCGTTCCGGTCACGGCATAAAGCGTGCCGAGCGCAAACAGGAACAAGGTCGAGCCCAACAGGTTATAGGCCACATATTGCACCCCGGCCTTCAGCCGGACCGACCCGCCCCCATGCGTCATCAAGCCGTAGGAAGCGATCAGCAGCACCTCGAAGAAAACGAATAGGTTGAAGGCATCGCCCGTCAGGAAGGCACCGCAGACGCCCATGAGCTGAAAGTGAAACAGCGCGTGAAAGTGTTTGCCCCTGTCGTCCCACCCGGACGCAATAGCGTATAGCACAATGGGCAAGGCGAGCAGGGCGGTCAGCAAGACCATCATCGCAGACAGGCGGTCTAGCACCAGCACGATGCCGAAGGGCGCAGGCCAATCGCCCAGCTCATAGACCAGAATATCGCCACCTGCGGCCTGCGCGGTGATGGTCAGGGCAATCCCCAGCAACGCCACTACACCGGCGACCGAGAAGATGCGCTGCAGGTCCAGGTGATATCGCAGGACCATGATGATGAACGGGGCCAGGATCGCGGGCAGGACGATCGGCGCTACGATCCAGTGGTTCATGCGTCTTCTCCCGCGCCGTCGACGCTGTCTTTTGCGGTCATGTCGATATGGTCATCCTTCGACGACAGATAAGCGGACAGCGCGATCATCACGATCACCGCCGTCATACCAAAGGAAATCACGATGGCCGTCAGCACCAGCGCTTGTGGCAACGGGTCGGTATAAGGAACCTCTTCGTATTTGTTCAGAACCGCAGGCGCATCCAGCGCCAGCCGCCCGGTGGCGAACAGGAACACGTTCACCGCGTAGGTGATCAGCGACAGCCCCAGAATGACAGGGAATGTGCGGCGGCGCAGGATCAGGAAAATCCCGGCGGCGGTCATGATGCCTACGGCTGAGGCTACGAGCGCTTCCATCAGGCCTGCTCCTTCTTATCTTCGTCTTTCGAGTCGTCCCGTAGCGGGTTGATATCCATCGGGAACTCTTGCGCCATGCCCGGCTGCCACGCGAACCGCGACAGGCTGTCCAGCGCCAGCATCACCGCACCCAGCACGGCCAGGAACACGCCGGTGTCAAACAGGATGGCGGTGGCCCATTCGAACTCTTCCAGGGGTGGCCAATGGAGATAGCCGAAGTCGCTGGTCAGGAACGGGCGTTCGTTGAACCATGCTCCGATCCCGGTGGCGGCAGCGATCAGAACACCCCAGCCGATGGTGCCGTGATAGTAGAACCGCTGTCGTTCGATGGCCCATGTGTAGCCACTGGCCATGTATTGCATCAGGAAGGCAATCGCGACGATCAGACCGGCAATGAACCCGCCCCCAGGCTGGTTGTGACCGCGGAAAAAGATGTAGGCCCCAACCATCAGGGCAATCGGCATCATCACGCGGGTTGCCACAACCATCATCAGCGGATGTGAATCCCCTGATTGCGGCCAGTGCGGCTTGCGGTTCAACAGATAGCTGCGGACGTTGGTGCCCAGAACGGCCTCGGTCAGGGCAAAGATGATCAGGGCGGCGATGCCCAGAACGATGATCTCGCCAAAGGTATCAAAGCCCCGGAAGTCCACCAGGATCACGTTGACCACGTTGGTACCGCCACCGCCTTTGTACGAGTTGGCCAAGTGGAACTCGGAAATCGTGGGAAAGGCAAAATCCCGCAGCATCAGCGCATAGATCAGTGCACCGGTGCCAAGGCCGGCCACCACTGAGATCGCCGCATCCCGCCAGCGTCGCGCCGCGCTGCTGTCCCACGGTGTATCCGTGGGCAGGAAGTTCAGCGACAGGAGCAACAGGATCATCGTCACCACCTCGACCGAGATCTGCGTCAGCGCCAGATCCGGGGCCGAGAGGTAGTTGAACGCCATCGAAACGATCAGGCCTACGACGCCGATCAGCACCAGCGACAGCAGACGATTGCGGTGGAACCACATGATCGCCAGCGTCGCGCCCACTAGGCAAGTCCAGCCGATGAATGGAATGATCTGAATGGGCAGGGGCTCGCGCGTTTCGGGGCCTATCGTGCCGGTTGAATAGGCGTAGTAGCCAAGCCCGACGGTGAACGCGACAAGGATGATGGCGTACCGGCTGATCACACCATTATGTAATGTGTCGGTGATCCAGCGGCTGAGGGCAGTAAACGCGCCGATGACAGCCTCGAAGATGACTTTCGCTTCGGGGCGGGGCAGGGCGTTCCACAGCTGTTCGCCACGACGGTGTAGCGCCAGCAGGAACAGACCGCCTAGTGTGGCTACGGCCGACATGTAAAGCGCGGGCGTAAAGCCATGCCAGAGCTTCAGTGAGTAGTAGGGCAGCTTCTCTCCACCGATTACGGCGCTGGATACTACCGCGACCAGAGGCCCAACGAGCGCGGCCGAATACAGCCCGATCAGCACAACCAGCACCACCAGGAAGGCTGGAGCCAGCCACATACCGACAGGCGGATCATGCGGGTGGTGCGGATAATCGTTGCGCTGCGGGCCAAGGAAGACATGCCCGACAAAGCGGAAGGAATAGGCAGCCGAGAACAGTGCCGCCAGCAGCGCCAGACCCGGTACCAGATAGTGCGAGTGCAGCCAGGTGGTGTGGACTGTCTCCTCAAGCATCATTTCTTTGGACAGGAAGCCATTCAGCGGAGGCAGACCGGCCATGGATAGCGCGGCAATCGTTCCGATGGTAAATGTAATCGGCATCAACTGACGCAACCCGCCCAGACGTTTGATGTCTCGGGTTCCGGTTTCGTGGTCCACGATCCCGGCGGTCATGAACAGAGCACATTTGAAGGTGGCGTGATTGATAATGTGGAATATCGCCGCCACAGCTGCAATCTTGGTGCCAAAGCCCAGCAGCATCGTCACCAAACCCAGATGCGACACGGTTGAAAACGCCAGCAGTGCCTTAAGATCGTCTTTGAACAAGGCAATACAGGCCCCGATCAGCATGGTCACCAGACCTGTGGTTGCTACGATGTAGAACCACGCATCCGTCCCCGCCAGAACCGGCCACATCCGGGCCATAAGGAACAACCCGGCCTTCACCATCGTGGCCGAGTGCAGATAGGCCGAAACCGGGGTCGGTGCGGCCATCGCATGTGGCAGCCAGAAATGGAACGGAAACTGCGCCGACTTGGTAAAACAGCCCAACAGGATCAGGACCAGCGCGGGCATGTAATACGGTGAGGCTTGGATCAGCTCTTTGTTTTGCAGGATGACGCTTAGGTCATATGAGCCCACGATATTGCCCAGAATCAGCATCCCCGCGATCATCGCCAGTCCGCCGCCACCGGTGACGGCAAGCGCCATCCGTGCGCCCTGTCGGCCCTCGGGCAGGTGTTTCCAATAGCCGATCAGTAGGAATGAACTTAGTGATGTAAGTTCCCAGAAAATAAGCAAAAGAAGGATATTGTCGGACAGGACGATCCCAACCATCGCGCCCTGAAACAACAAAAGGTAGGTATAGAACTGCCCCATTGGATCTTCGCGTGATAGGTAAAACCGCGCATAGAGGATGATCAGCAATCCGATCCCCAGGATCAGCAGGGCAAACAGAAACCCAAGACCGTCCAGCATGAAATTCGCGTTCAGTCCCAGTGCCGGTATCCAGTCGAACCGCGCCGTAACGACATCTCCGCGCATGACCGACGGGATGTGAATCAACAGCCCCATAAGCGCCAGAAAGGTGGTCAGCCCGGCGGCTGATGCTGCTGCGTTTCGTCCTGCCCGGATCAGAAGGGCTGGGAAAACAGCTCCGAGGAAGGGAAGGGCCGCGATGAGGAATAGGGACAAGTGCGATACTCCGATCTGGGCGGTCAAATGTAGTACTGGTTTTTAAGGATAATTTTCTAACTGTCCAGCTATTGCAAGTTTTACCCGCAGTCCTAGCGCCATCGATTGGGGTGCGAAACAATGACGCGATCTTGATCTGCCGGTTGAAATTCAACGCGGATTCGAAATTCGGGCTGTGATAAGCACATCCCATCGGATCAGGAGGGAGCTGCGTGGCAGACAAAGCAAACCGAACACGCCGATGGGTTCTGTTGGGCGGTGGCGCCGCCATCGTTGCTGGCTTTGCTGTTCGGGAATATCGCTTGATCCCGCAAGATTACGCGGGTGACAGGCTGAGTGTTCAGGACGCGCATCAGCAAGCGGTGTCTGGGGATGTGTTGTTGGTCGACATTCGCACGCCGCGGGAATGGCAGACCACGGGCGTTGGCCAGGGAGCGCATCCGTTGGATATGCGCCG
The DNA here is from genome assembly GCF_056537925.1 of Ruegeria sp. BI7. Taxonomy (NCBI): domain Bacteria; kingdom Pseudomonadati; phylum Pseudomonadota; class Alphaproteobacteria; order Rhodobacterales; family Roseobacteraceae; genus Ruegeria; species Ruegeria sp. BI7. The sequence continues at coordinate 86,711 of NZ_JBQFSK010000011.1, read as the reverse complement.
CGATGATTTCGAACAGGCGCTGGCACAGCTGACCGGCGGTGATCGGAACGCGCCTGTTGCATTGATTTGCGCGCGTGGGGTCAGGTCGGCTCGGCTGAGCAACAGATTGACCGAGGCAGGGTTCACAAACATCATTGACGTACCAGAGGGTATGCTGGGGTCCGCCGCAGGGCCGGGATGGGTACGGGCTGGTTTGCCGGTTGAACACAATACAGGAGAGACAGGATGATCCGGGCATTCACCTTGGCAGCGGGTTTGACATTCGCCGGGCAGGCGGGGTTGGCGGCCTGTGCCGATCAGGAAGGCGTGTGTGAGACGGCCTCGGGTGGGTACCACATCGAATTGCCCGAGGCGGATAACCCACCGTTGGTTGTCTTTCTGCATGGCTATGGGGGTTCGGCTACCGGTACTTTGAAAAACCGCAGCATGGTCGAGCCTTTGCTGGCGCGCGGTTATGCAGTCATGGCGCCCGAGGGGTCAGAACGAAATGGCCGCCAAAGCTGGAACTTCTTTCCCGGTTGGGAAGGGCGGGATGAAACCGCCTTTCTGACCGAGGCCGTGCAAGATGCCTCGGACCGTTTCGGTGTGGATGCGGATCGGGTGGTTCTCGGCGGTTTCTCGGCCGGGGCGTTCATGGTTTATTACCTCGCCTGCGCGGCACCCGATACGTTTTCGGCCTATGTACCGGTGTCTGGCGGTTTCTGGCGACCGCATCCCGAAAGCTGCGAAGGCCCGGTACGGATGTTCCACACCCACGGCTGGACCGACAATGTGGTGCCGTTAGAAGGACGCATTCTGGGCGGTGGCCGGTTCCATCAAGGCGATATCTTTGCCGGGCTGGAAATCTGGCGGGTTGCCAATGAATGCGTCGATACCAAGCCCAGCGGTTTTTCAACCACCGGTCAGTTCATGCGACGCAGATGGAGCGGGTGTGCCGAAGGCGGCATGCTGGAATTCGCGCTGTTTCCCGGTGGCCACTCAGTGCCCAAGGGTTGGGCGGACATAATGGTGGACTGGTACGAAGGCCTGCCGGGCGGCTAATCACTCGGCAGGGGTCATGACCGATTTACCCTCAATCAAGCGCTTCAGTTCGTTCCGATGACGCCGGGCGGATCGCGTGATGGCGGGCTCGTGAAAATCCTCTTTCATCCCGACCATGCGCCGCGCAGTACCAGCCGACACACCGCTGAGTGCGGACAGGGGGATCGCCAGCGCAAGGCTGACGGCAATCGGGGCTAGCCAGATCGACACCAGACCGGACAGGATACCCACACTCAATGCGATGCCGCTGATGGTTTCCAGCATGTGGCACAGGACCAGCGTTTGCAGGCTATAGCTGCCACCATCCCGCGCCTGCGGGGACCAACCTTTTTGCAGACCAAGCGCCGTGCGGAATACTGCGATCATCTGTTGCACCATCAGGATCGGAGCGTAAAGGATCGACAGGATGACCTCGGCCAGAAACGACGTCAGGAATTTGGAACCGCCGCCGAAATCCGCATAGCGCACTCCGCTGAGCGGCAGCGCCAGTACGCCCAGCACCTTGGGGGCCAGCAACATCGCATACATCACCAGAATGATCAGCACATGGCGGGTTTCCGACATCTCGGGCCATTGCGGGAACAGCGGGTTGTCGGGGCTGAAATAATGCAGGACCGAGGCATCCTCGCCCTGACCGATCAGCGCCCACATCACCAGCAAGGCGAACCACAGCGGCGACATTAGATAGCCCACCGCCCCGTGGAACATGTGGAACCGCGACACTGCCCGGAACCCGGCAGACCCCAGCAGCTTCAGGTGCTGCAGGTTGCCCTGGCACCAGCGACGGTCGCGTAGCGCATGGTCGATCAGTGTGGGCGGTGTTTCCTCGTACGAGCCGCGGATGCGCGGCAGGAACCGCACGCCCCAACCGGCGCGACGCATCAGACCGGCCTCGACGAAATCGTGGCTCATGATCAGCTTTTCCTGACCATTCAGGCTGAGCAGTTTTGGTAGACCAGCGCAATTGGCGAAGGCATTGGTGCGGATAATCGCGTTGTGACCCCAATAGTTGCCCTCTTGCCCACACCAGCGCGCCAGACCTTCGGCGAATGCAATGCCATACACGCCGTTGGCAAACTGCTGCATCCGGGCAAAGACCGATTGCGCGCCGATCAGTTGCGGATAACTTTGGATCAGGCCCGCGCCAGAATCGCGCGCCAGTGAATCCGTCAGGCGTAGGATGGCACGGCCCGTCATCAGACTGTCGGCATCCAGCACCAACATCGCATCCCAATCCGCGCCCCAACGGCTGACCCAGTCGGCGATGTTACCGACCTTGCGGTCCGTGTTTTCTTCGCGACGGCGGTAATACAGTTCCAGACCCGGGGCCAGCGTCGTTCGCAGTGCCTCGATACTGGCCTGTTCCTGTGCTGCGATCTCGGGGTCGCGGGTGTCGGACAGGATAAACATGGCATAGTGGTGTTGACCACCCCGCGCCTGCAAATCCTCGAGCATCGTGCGGGCATTGCCCAGCACGTTCCACGGCACCTCGTTATAGACCGGCATCAACAGCGCCACGCGCAAGGGCTGTGGACGGCCCTCGCGTTTGGGCTGTTCCTGCCGCGACAGGGAAACCATGCCTAGCAGCACGGTGCAGACCGTGAAGGAAATCCAGAAGAAGTTGAACGAGATCAGCGCCAGCAGGATGGCTTCGATCAGGTTGATCCCTTCGGCCCCAAACCAGTCGCTCATTACCCACAGCAGGCCTAAAGTCGCGGCCATCGCAGGCGAAAACGCCAAGGCGCGCCAAAACCCGGCCGAGGGGCGCTGACCCTCGGGCACTTGCGCGTCACGGAAGCCCGCGCTGAAATCTTGCGCGGGCATGGCCAGCGGTGCCTCGGGCGGCATGATATGCAAGTCTTCGGTCATACGGTCCAACGGTAGAGCCAGACCTCAGAGGCAGGCTGTTTGTCTTTCAGCAACTGCGCGCGCAGTTCCACGTGGTTCCGGTCGCCCGGCTGGAAGGAAAAGGCCAGACGCAGCCCGCCGGTATCGGGGTTGCGTTGCAGCACACCCTCGGACGTTTCGGCGTGGGGTGAGTTGACGAAGATCGTCATCGCCTCGGGGTCTTCGAACAACTCAGACGGTTCAAAGTCGATGACGGCCAGGCGCCCTTCTCCAAAGGTGTTTTCACCCATGGCGGTGTTGATCACGCGCGGCATCGGCGTGCGCTGCGGCTCGTCCCCCCAGATCAGACGGTAGGACAGGTCGACCTGGCTGCCCGCTGCATAAGGCTCCATCGGGCGCCAATAGGCGACGATGTTGTCATAGATTTCCTGATCTGCCGGAATCTCAACCAGCGTTACAGTACCTTTGCCCCAGTCGCCCTTCGGTTCGACCCAAAGACCGGGGCGTTTGTGGTAATTCGCCTCAAGATCCGCGTAGTCCGAGAACTCGCGTTTCCGCTGCATCAGGCCGAACCCGCGTGGGTTCATGTCAACGAAGGACGAAATCTGCAGACGCGTCGGGTTCGCCAACGGTCGCCACAAAACTTCTCCGGCACCGTTGCGGATCAGCAGACCGTCGCTGTCGTGGACGGCGGGGCGGAAATCGTCGAACCGGCTGTGATTGGTCTGGTCGAACAAGAACATCGAAGTGCCCGGCGCGATTCCGACATGTGTTAGCTCTTCGCGCGGGAACAGGGTGGCCTCGATATCCATGACGCAATCCGCGCCTGCGGTGACATTGAATCTGTAAGCACCGGTCACGCTGGGGCTGTCCATCAGCGCGTGAACCACCATGTCACGCTGGCCGGGTTTTGGGCGCTCCAGCCAGAACCGGATGAATTCGGGGAATTCCTCACCATCCGGATCGCCGGTTTTCAGCGCCAGACCACGGGCGGAGAGGCCGTAAACCTCGTGCAGGCCGATGGCGCGGAAATAGCTGGCACCCTGCCAGACGCAGAACTCGTCGGTTTTGCCGGGGCGGTGCATCTCGGTGCGTAGGCGCAAACCGGAAAAGCCCAGCGTGTCGTCGATCGGAAGTTCAGGCACATCCTCGGATTTGTCGAACATGCTCAGATCAAACGCGACCGGCGTTGCGAAACCATCCTCGACCGTCGACACCTTGACGGTGCGCGGGAAGTATAAGCCAGGTGTGAAGAAATCGACGTTAAAGGGCGTCTCGGTTTCAAACCATAGCGCCCGGTCCAGGCGGAACCGGATCGAGCGGTATTGCTGATAGGTCAGGTCCTGCCATTCCTGGGGCACCATTTCGCGTTCCGCATAGGGGCGGCTGGCAAGATCCCGGGCCATCGCGATGACGTCATTGCGGTCAAAGGGGGTTTCCCCGCCGGTGGCAAATGTGGCAGGCGCAAAGGCAAGCGCCGAAGTCGAGGCCAGAAATGCACGACGTGTAAAATTCATTTCTTTGACTTCCAAGGTTGTGATTTGAACCAAGCGGCCATGTATGCCACCCCGATGATCATCGCAAAGCCAATCATGTTAGCGATGAACACACTGGCAACATCCCGCCCACTCAGGTCCAGTCCGACGCCGATAAGCCGTGCTGCTGCCATGGAAAAAACGAATACTGCCAGCGATTGCTGCCCGACTTTGGTGATCACGGTCAGCAGGAATTGCCAAATTTTGGCCGCCGCGCCGTGACCGGTGGCGATCAGGCGATGGCCGTGTTCTCCCGCAACGACCCAGCCCAGATAGGCCAGCGACAGGAAGTGCAGATACCGGAACAGGCCAAAATCGGTCTTGTCGCGGAACTCTTTAGTAACGGGCCAAACTTTTCGGATTTCGTCGGCCAGATCGGGGGCTGCTGCGTTGATCCAGGTGAACACTTTCCATGAGCCAAACGGCATCGAGAAGATCAGGAACAGCGCCGCTGCCCAGATCAGCGTTTTCGAGACCGGGGGGGCGGGAATCCAGCCGCGCATGAATGCAAAGCCGGTGAAGAACAGCAATTGCCAACCAAAGGGGTTGAAGAACCACTGTCGATCCGACCACGGCTCGGCCGGCAAGTCCAGAACGTCGGTCTGCGCCACGAGCCACAGCGTGACTGAGGCCAAGGCAACCGCCCAGAACCCAATCCGTGACAGGCCCATGACCAGCGGCATCATCGCCAGAACTACCAGATACATCGGGAGGATGTCGAAGTAATTGGGCACGTAGGTCAGGGTGAACAGCCCGACGATCTGCGGTGCAGGATCGTTAAAGAAATGCTGCAGATTCAGCGAAGAGATATAGTTTTTCTCGAACAATCCGCTTTCATTCAGCGCGGCCATGGACATGGCGACAAAGAAGAACAATGCGATATGTGCCCAGTAGACCTGCCAGATGCGGAACGCCACGCGGGCGGTGCCCAACCACCAGCCCTTGCGCAGGAACGCCCCGCCGAAGGCGATGGCCGAGGCCATGCCGGAACAGAACACGAAAATTTCGGTCGCATCGGAAAAGCCGAACCGCGCGGGGATCCATTTGGCCCAGGGGTCATTGGGGATATGTGCGATCAGGATGATGAACATCGCGATGCCGCGGTAAAAATCAAGGCGCGGATCACGCACACGGGCAGGGGCGGCCGCCGAGGCGGCCACAGGCGCAAAATCAGAAGCGGGCGATGCAGTCGCCATACGTGTTCTGTCCTTCTTGGTCTTTGTTTTTGTTATTCAGCCGGGACGCTTTGTGCGTCTCCGTTGTCGCGGGCCGCGTCGATCAATGCGCGGCGCGCAAGTGCGTAATTGTCCTCGCCTCCGGCCCGTTTGGCGCGGCGATCGTCCAAGATGCGCTCGACAGCATCCAGACGGCCCGCGCGCAGGCCCGAATCAATGGTGATGCGCTCGAATACATCACGTTGGGCGTGGCTGCCACCTACCAGTTGCATGCCATTGCGCGCGCTCGACAAAAAGTCGAATGCGGCGGCGTACTGCCCCTCACCAAAAGCCTCAAGCCCTTTGGAGGCTGCAATACCCGGGTCGGACATGCGGACCGGAGTATCGCCTTGATTACGTTGCGCGTCATTTTGGATGCGCTGCAACATTTTGCTGGTCGCTTCGTTGCGGTTATCACCAGTCAATGCCAGCAGATAGTGAAGGTCGGCGAAGACCACGCAGCCATCCTCGGTCCGGGCCGCGCTGAGATCGGCCAGCTCTTCCCAGCGATTGCCTACGTCGACGCCTTCCAGCTCTAGGCGCGACAGCAGTGAGGTCGCGTTCGAGATATCGCGGTAATCGTCCGTTTTGTCCTGGCGAACGTGGGTATCGTACAGCTCCATCACCTGGTCGACCTGACCCAGGTCCAGATGCATCAGTGCCTTGTGCCACCAGACGTGATAGCGGAAGTTGTTGCAATGGGTCCAAGCGTCCTCGCGTCCGGCCAACCAGTCCAGCCCCAATTGCGCATTGCCCTGCATCTCGTGCACGTGGGCCACCGCATGCAGACCCCAGGCATCATCCGAAACCATCCAAAGGGCTTGGCGTCCGGCAATCTCGGCCTTTTGGTATTCGCCCGTTTCCTCCAACGCGAAAGCGTGACAGCCCAGAAGATAGCCACGCCCTGGGTGATCCGGTTCATAAGCGGCCAAGACCCGCTCGATTGACCGGCGCATACCGGTCGGGTCACCCAGAACGAACCGGGTTGCGTGGCTGAGTTTCATCGCCAGAGTATCCTGCGGATGGGAGCGCAGAATCTGCTCAAATTTTTGAATCGCCTGCGAGGGCAGATCTTCCAGATACAGGCCAAGCGCCTCGACATACATGCGCTCACGTTCAGAGATCGGTTGCCGTTCCATCGCGGCTTTGGCCTCTGACAGGGCCTCGACCGCGACCGCCGTCATCTCACGCCGGCCCAGCAGAACCATGAACAGCCCTTTGATGGCGTGACCCAGGGCAAAGTCGGGCTCAAGCTCCAGCACCTTGCCCAGATGTTGCGGAGTAATGGCCGCATGCGCCATGAACCCAAGCAGAACACCGTTCCACGCCTCGACGCTTGCCGAATGGCTGAGGGTGTTCATCTGTCCGAAAACATCCTGTTTCATGCGATTGGTCCGATCCAATTTTAATTTTCTACACTATTCGATGTAGCAGAGACTCTGACGGCGTCGTATCAGTATCGCTTCTGCTCTCGAATTGGTGAAAAGCCGTGTGTGTAAAACGTGAAAAAAACCGCCGATTCAACGGCATGTTTCAGCAACATGCCGCCTAAATGGGCACAGTGTTTCAATCTTCGAATGGATTTTTGGCGTTCAAAACGGCCTGGGTGTCCGCCCCGAATTCGGGCGGGGCAGCTCGATAGGTGACCGGAGTGCGTGACAATTTCAGCGGATTCCCGATCAGCTGCACCGACCCCGGTGCCGCCTGCATGGCGATCTGCATTTGCCGAGCCGCGACCTGATCCGAGGCAAAAACCTGATCCAAAGTCCGCACCGGGCCGACGGGTACTTTGCGGTCTTCCAGCTCGGCGATGACGGTGGCAGTGTCATAGGCTTGAACCGCCGGGCGCAGAACTGCGTTCAAAGCGTCGCGGCTTTCCAGGCGCGTCGGGTTGGTGGCAAAGCGCGGATCATCGGCCAGCTCGGGCCGCCCGATAAAGTCGCAGAAACGGCGGAACTGTCCGTCATTGCCCACGGCCAGAATCACATGGCCATCCGAAGTTTCGTAAACGTCATAAGGCACAATGTTGGGATGCCCGTTGCCCCGCCGTTGCGGAACATTGCCCGAGGTCAGGTAATTGACGCCCTCGTTGATCAACCAGGCAACTTGTGAGTCGACCAATGCCAGGTCGATCTGCTGGCCTTCGCCGGTTTGATCCCGGTGGCGCAGAGCGGCTAGAATGCCAACGCAGGCATACATTCCGCACATCACATCAGCGATGCCAACACCCACCTTCATCGGTGCGCCTTCGGGGTCGCCGGTCAGCGACATGATCCCGCCATAACCTTGCGCCATCAGGTCATAGCCGGGCTTGGACGCATTCGGCCCGGTCTGGCCATAGCCCGAGATCGAGCAATAGACGAGGCTCGGGAACTCCGGCGATAGCGTGGCGTAATCCAGCCCGTATTTCGCCAGCCCGCCGGGTTTGAAATTCTCGATCAGGATATCGGCATGCGATGCCAGCCGTTTGATTTCAGCCTGGCCTTCGGGCGTAGTGATGTCGATGGCGACGGATTTCTTGTTGCGGTTGGCCGACATGAAATACGCACTCAGGTCCGAGCGGTTGCCCTGAGCGTCTTCAACGTAAGGAGGGCCCCATTGCCGGGTATCATCGCCGCCACTGGCCGGGTTTTCGATCTTGATGACGTTGGCGCCCAAATCGCCCAGCAGCTGTGTACAGGTTGGCCCAGCCAGAATGCGGCTGAGATCCAGCACCTTGACGCCTTTCAGCGGTCCCTCAGATCCGGCCATCATATCCTCCACGCTCGATTTCTGCAGCGATGACGGTAAAGCGGTCGGCTTTGACCGCCTGCTCCAGCGCCGACCGCAGTTCTGCGCGGTTGCGGACGGTATGTCCATAGCCACCAAAGGCTTGCCCCATAGCGGCAAAGTCGTGGCGGTCGAAATCCACGCCCATATTGCCCATCTGACGCTGGCGCTGTTTTAACTCGATCAGCGCAAGACTGGCGTCGACAAAGACCAGAAAAATCGGATTGCAGCCCATCTCGGCTGCGGTCGACAGCTCTCCGGCAACCATCAGAAAACCAGCATCGCCCGAGAAACTGATGACCGGGCGGTCAGGCTCTGCCAGTTTCAGACCAATGGCCATCGGTACGGCGCAGCCCATGGTACACAGGGCCGAGGATTGGATCAGCCCGCGTTCTTCGTGGCACTCCCACATCTGGCTCAGCAGGATGCGATGCGCGCCGCTGTCGGCGGTGGCCAGCGTATCAGCGGGCAGGGCGGCGCGGGATTCGGCGATCACGGCCGCCGGGCCCCAGTCATCATCCGCGGGGAAGGCCTGCGCCAGCGCGGCCTTAACCTGCGCGGGTTCACCACCCGGCCACGTCGCTCGGGCGGGGTTCCCCTTGGCGATGGCTTCTAGCGTGGCGCCCGTGTGGGCGACCAGATTCAACCCGGCTTGATGCATGTAATGATCGTTGACGACAGCCGAGATATCGATGACGCGCTTTTCCTCGGGGTCCCAGATCTCGCGCCAGCCAGGGCGCATTTCGATCGGGTCATACCCTAGACACAACACCAGATCGGATTGTTCGACCAACGGCACCAGATGCTTGTCGGCCAAGGGCGACAAACCTGCGCCGCCCAGGCACAAAGGATGATCCTCGGGCACGACGCCCTTAGCTTTGTAGGTGGTCACGAAGGGGATGTTGAAATGTTCCAGAAACGCCTGAACCACATTGCGCGAGTCGTCATAAAGCACGTCCAGACCCACGATCGCGATGGGGCGTTCGGCCTCGGTCACCCAGCGGCGGGCTTTCTCAACACAGTTCCCTTCGGGCGCGACCGCAGCGGGTTTGACCAGACGGCGGCGTTTGCTCCCGGATACGCGCGTATCCGCGACCGAGATCGGCACGTCAATATGAACCGGACCGGGGCGGGGCTGTGTGGCCAGCGAAACCGCTCTGTCAGCAACCACGTCTGCGCCTTGGGCCGTTAGCGTGAACGTGCCCTTGGTGATCGAGCGGTAAACCTGCGCGTGATCCATCACCTGATGAGTATAGGTCAGTGCCTCATCCGCATCGACACAGCCGGTCAGAACGATCATCGGCACCCGGTCTTGCAGCGCGTTGGCAACAACGTTGATTCCATTCATCGCGCCGGGGCCTAGAGTGGCCACCAGAATGGCAGGTGCGCCATCACGGTGGTGGACAGCCTCTGCCATGAAGCCGGCGGCGTTTTCGTGTTTGGTCAGGTGAAAGGTGATCCCAACCTGTTCCAGAGCATCCACCAGCGTCAGAACCTCGCCGCCGGGCATGCCAAAAGCGTGGCGGCATCCGGCCTCGTATAGTCTTTGGGCCAAAAGGTCAGCCGCGCGGGGGGAGAGGTCCTGCATTCGTTATGCTCCGAAGTTTTCGTTGCTCAGCAGATTGCGGAGGACGTAGCCAGACGCAAGCAGGTTCACGTCAGTGTGACTATTTGGCTGCGGATTCCGCCACTGACTGAAACTTTGTGTCAAGTTCTTGGGCAATATCGCGCAAAGGCTCTCCGCCCTCGTACACATAGGGGGCAAAGACAAAGCTGGGCGTTTTGTAGGACAGGGTGGCGGTGCCGTCGTCGTTCTCAGTTACGTAAAAACGAATCGGCGCTTCGATCATTGCACTGACAGAGGTTTCCAGAACGCGCACGGCATAGTCGTTGTTGAAGGCACCGATCACCAGATTGCCGGGTATAGTGATGCCACGGGCCGCAGCCGCCTTGGTCGGACCAGCCTGCGTGACCACGATCAACCCGTTTTCCTTCACCGCAGCCTTCGTATCCGCGACCAGTTCCTCATAGCTTTTGACGGTTGGATACACTGCCCAACCCGACAATGGTTCCTCGGCCCGGACAGGCAGGGCGAGAAGACAGAGCAAACCCAAAAGCGTGCGCATGACGGTGCCTCGTTCAATGTGACTGTCTGAGTGATGCCAGAAATCCGAGTTCCGCGCACGCACATTTCCGTGCGTATTCAGGATTGCGCCGACGTCCAGAAAGCCGCAGAAACATGCAAACTATCAAACACGAGGCCACACGTGGACCCGATACGCCTATTGATTTGCAGCAGTTGTGCGGGAACGCGTGACCGAGTGGCCGAGAGGCAGGCCGTGGATGACGCGCTGGTGCGTGCAGGGCTGAATGGTCGGGTCGTCATCTCGGATCACGCCTGTTTCAGTGGCTGCGCTGAGCCGACCGCATTGGCATTGCAGGCCGCAGGACGGGCGTCTTACGTGTTTTCGGGGGTCGATATCGTTACCGATGCCGAAGACATCGTCGCGACCTGCAAAGCCTATTTGGACAGTCCCGCAGGTTGGATCGAAGACGCCCGACCCTGCGGGCGACTTCGGATGTGTTTGCGCGCGCGGATACCGGCGCTTTAATCGACCTGAACGGTCACGGCTGCGCTGACCGGTACGTTGTCGACCGTCAGTGCGCTGTGGCCGTTTGCGTTCAGCGAAACCGAAACCTCGACCTCTCCCTTCGGAAGATCGGGGATGTGTATCCAGTTGCCGTAGAGCCGGGCTAGTTTCTCGCCATTGATGTAAACATGCGCGTGGCCTTCGCCGTCTACATCGGCTGTTGACGCGTTTTCCGGGGCAAACCGGAAATTCTGCGGCATGACGTGCAGGTTCCACCCGGCCATCGGGTCCTGGGTCAGCGCGATTGCAACGCTGGGGGCGTCCGCCCCTGCGGGCAGGTTTACCGTGGTCGAATGGTCATGGGCCATCGCTTCGGCATGCGCGCCGCCGTGATGGGACGGATCGCCATGATCGTGGCCGTCAAACGTGACGCCATTGGCTGCCGCCAGCACAAAACCAGTACCTCCACCGAACACAAGGCCGATTGCAAAAAGGGCAAGTGAGCGTGCCATTTTTTCTTTCCTTTAGGGCAAAAAGAAACGCGCCGGGCAGAACCCGGCGCGTCATTATATAAGAGGATCAGGCCGCTGCTTCGACGCGTTTGCCTTCGCTTTGCCAGAAATACCCGGCAAAGGCACCGACCAGAACCCAGGCCACCAGACCGATGCCAAAGGCGCGAGCAGCAAACAGAGCGCCGATCTCGGTCGGTACGGGGCCGGTGAACACATCCGGTTCGGGCGCACCGATCAGATGGGGTGCCAGCAACAAGGCTGCTGCGATCACATAGCTGATCAGGTTGCCGCCAAACGCAATCAACCACAGCGCAACAAGCGCAGCACCAACAGTGGCAAACCACCAGACCTGTCGGGCATAGACGTCAGCTGCCGCTACACCAGGCACCTCTGGTGCCAGGGTAAAGCCAGGCGCCAGATGAAAGGCGATGAACCCAGCCAGACCCCAAAGCACGCCGGTGCGGCCATCAATCGTGTGGCCCTGGCCTTCGGCCACGGACATCAGAGCAACCATCAGCAGCGCGTAACCGGTATAGGTCAGCATGGTGAAAATGACGCTCAGCGCGTCACGGGTCAGTTCCGAGAACATGCCCGGCAATTCGGGATGCGCCGAAACGGCTTCGGCTCCGAAGTGCACCAACTCACCGGATTCGTACAGCTCTGCGTGCAACAAAACAGGTTGCACAAAGACCAACTGCAGCAAGGCGGCTATCAGCCCCGCTGCAGCACCAGCTAACAACGCGCTGGTCAGTATACGACTGAACATGGTCTTAGTGGCAGGGGAAGCCGGTCGCGTGGCGCACGTCGTGTGCTGCGTCATGCAGCGCCGCGGCCTGTACGTGACCGGTCAGGGTGATGATACCCAGACCCAGTACCACCGCGAACATGACCGGAAAGATACCAGCGCGCGAGGCGGATGCTGTTTGCGTTTGTGTTGCCATCTTTTATTCTCCTTTGCCGCCGCACCCGACGGCCGGTGTTTCAATTGTCGCCTGGCAGGTCTCCTGGCTTGCGGGTCGATGCCTCTGTTCGCCTTCCCCCTGAGAAACAGGAGTGGCTGGTTGAACAGGGGCTCTCCGCTTACAGTCGCGGGGGCGGCTGTGGACTTGGCTGCCATGGCAGTCGCACCACATTCCCTCTTAGCATCCGGATGTCTCCGGCAGGACCAGACGCGTTCATTTAGCCTCTATGGTGCCGCAGGTGCAATCGTCATTTGCGACCTTTTAGGTCAGATCACGCGCTTTTTCAGCAAATAGATATCCATGATCCAGCCATGATCGGCACGTGCCTTGGCGCGGGTGTCCAGAATCTCCTGCGCCACATCGGTCAAAGCGCCTTTGATCAGGATTTCCTCTTTCATGCCGACATAGGCACCCCACCAGATGTCATAATCGGCCATGTCCAGAGTTTGAAACGAACACTCGCCATCCAGCATTACCGCTGCTTTCGAGGCATTTGCCGGCCAGCCTTCATCCCTGATCCGCCGTCCGGTGGTCACAACATAAGGCGCGCCCAGATCATTTATCGGGATGGCGTGGGCGGCCGTCAATGCCTGCAGCGCGGTGATGCCAGGGATCACCCGTGTCGTGGGCTGAGGGTCCAGCCGCGACGCGATTCGCAGCGAGCTGTCATAAAGCGACGGGTCGCCCCAGATCAGCAGCGCCACTTGTCGCGCATCTGGATGGGCAGCAATCGCCTCGTGCCAGCGCAGGGCAATGGCATCATGCCATTCGTCGACCCCGCGCAGATAACCATCATCGGCTCGGCGCTTGGGAATGTCGAAATAGGCGATCTGCGGCGGAGTGTCCGTCACAGCTGCAATGATCTCTTCGCGCAACCCGGCCAGATCAGCCTTGTTCTCGCCCTTGTGCGGGATCAGGATCAGGTCTGCATCGCGGATGGCATTTGCCCCTTGCAAGGTCACGTGATCCGGGTTGCCAGTGCCAATTCCGATCAGAGACAACTCAAACATCGTCGAACTCTGCCAACGGGCCATACAGGATCAGCGCCGGGGCTGTGCCGATCTCGACCTCCAGCTTTTGCGACAGCGCGCCAATCGTTGCACGGTGCAGGCTCTGGTCGGGAGTCGATACGGATTCGGCCATTAGGGCTGGTGTTTCCAGCGGCAGGCCATGCTCATGCAGTGCATTTACCAACAGGGGAAAGGTCCGTTTGCCCATGAACACCACAGTCGTTGCATCCGGATCGGCCAGCGCGGGCAGGTTCAGATCTTCGGGCAGTTTGCCACTGACATCGTGGCCAGTGACAAATTGCACCCGTCGTGCGGTCAAACGCCGAGTCAGCGGTATCCCCGCCGCTGCCGCTGCCGCAACCGCCGAGGGGATGCCAGGGATGATTTCATATTCGATCCCGGCCGCACGCAGGGCAACAAGTTCTTCCTCCAGCCGGCCAAACAGTCCGCCATCACCGGATTTCAACCGCACCACGCGAGCACCGGTCTTGGCGTAATCCACCAACAGGCGGCTCACGTGATCCTGCTTGGGTGAGGGTCGCCCGGCCCGTTTGCCCACGCCCACCAGATCTGCATCGTCATGCGCATGACTTAGGATCGGGCCGCTGCTGAGGTCATCAAACAGCACCGCATCTGCTTTTTGCATCCGGTCGACCGCCTTCAGGGTCAAAAGCTCGGGATCACCGGGGCCGGAACCTATGAAGGATACGAAACCGCTCATGCCGAAGCCTCGGCGATCAGGTGAAAGAACGTACCAGTGACATTCCCGCGCACCGATCCTGTTTGAGGCCCTTCAGCGCCTTCGGCATCAAATACTCGCGCCAGTGGTGCGTCAGGCTGTTCTACTATCGAAGAATAGTGGAACTCATGCCCCCGCAAAGCCGCATCGACAGCAAAACCGGGCATCGGGGCCAGCAATTTCGCACGGCGATATCCCAGATTGAACTTGCGCTTTTCATACGAGGTCACCAGCCCCAGCAGGCCTGCCATCTGATGTCGCTCGCCCTCTTTGTCGATCAAGGCCTGACCCAGCGCCATGTATCCACCGCATTCCCCATGCACGGGTTTGGATTCAGCGTGTTTGCGCAGTCCGGTCTGGAACATGTCGGCGGCAGCCAGTGTGCCCGCATGCAATTCCGGATAACCACCGGGCAGCCAGACCAGATCGGCATCGGCAGCAGGTGCCTCGTTCGCCAGAGGTGAAAACGGCAGAATTTCTGCGCCCGCCGCGCTCCAGCCTTCCAGCAAATGCGGATAGGTAAAGGAAAACGCGGCATCGCGGGCCAGCGCAATCCGTTGCGCCGGAGGGCGCGGCAGCGCGGCTGACGATGGCCCATCGGGGCCTGAGGAGGCCGCCACCTTAATCGCCTCAAGATCCACATGTTCGCGCAGAAACGCGGCATAGCCGACAATTGCGCTTTCTAGATCAGGATGCTCGACCGCCTGTATCAGGCCCAGATGGCGTTCCGGCAGAGTCAAATCACCGCGCCGGGGCAAAACGCCCAGAACTGGCAGACCCGCGCGCTCCATACCCAGACGCGTCAGACGCTCGTGCCGCGGGCTGGCGCAACGGTTCAGGATTACACCGGCAAACGGCAGGTCGGGGTTGTACATCCGAAACCCCAGTGCAGTTGCCGCCGCTGATTGCGCCTGACCGCCCACATCCAGCACCAGCACCACAGGCCAGCCCATGCGCTGGGCGGTTTCGGCGCTGGACCCGTGCCCCAGCTCGCCCGGCTTGGCGACGCCGTCAAACAGCCCCATCGAACCTTCGGCGACCACGATATCCGCACCCTCGGCCTGTGCCGAAATCGCGCTCAGCAACGGATCACCCATCGCCCAGCTGTCCAGATTAAACGAGGCCCGCCCGGCTGCTGCCCGGTGAAAGGCAGGATCAATGTAGTCCGGACCGCTCTTGAACGGTTGTACGGTCAGCCCATCCTCGGCCAAGGCCCGCAACAGGCCCAGCATGACTGTTGTCTTACCTGTTCCCGAGGACGGGGCAGAAATCAGAAGACCCGGGGGGTTAGTCATCACCGTGGCTCCAGCTTGACCACGGGCTATCGGCACTTTGCGGACGATAGCGTCGGTCGTAATCCTTTGAATACAGGCAGCTTTCATCGAACCCTTCGCCTGCCAGCGCCGGACCCACCATGATCAGTGCGGTGCGCGAGATGCTTTCATCCAGCGCCTCTTTCAAGGTGTCCAGCGTGGCGCGGATGATCCTCTCATCCGGCCAACTGGCGCGATACACCACGGCCACCGGGCAGTCCGCACCATAGGCTGGGGTCAGATCGGCAATCACCTTGTCCAGATTGCCGATCGACAGGTGAATGGCCAAAGTCGCGCCGGTGCGGGCAAAGTTCTCAAGCGTTTCCCCTTCGGGCATCGAGGACGCGCGGCCGGGCGTCCGGGTCAGCACCACAGATTGCGCCAGTCCAGGCAGGGTCAGCTCGGTTCCTAGTGAAGCCGCCGCAGCAGCAAAGGACGGCACGCCCGGCGTCACGCTGACCGGGATGCCCATCTCTTTCAGCCGTCTGATTTGTTCACCCATCGCTGACCAGACCGACAGGTCGCCGGAATGCAGGCGCGCCACATCCTGACCAGCCTGATGTGCGGTCTCGATCTCGGCCATGATCTGATCCAGATCCATCGACGCGGTGTTTATGATCTTTGCGTCCTCGGGACAGTGACCAAGGATTTCCTCGGGCACCAGCGACCCGGCGTAAAGGCATACCGGGCAAGACGCGATGATATCACGTCCACGCAGGGTCAGAAGGTCGGCAGCGCCCGGTCCGGCGCCAATGAAATGAACAGTCATGTTTGTCCTCCGATGGCTATGGCGCAGGTGGCCAGCCGGTCGTCTGAGATTTGTCTGGGTGAGGTCAGCCGCGCGCCGGATCCGGCAGCGGCAAGGGCGGATGCTTCGGCCACGCTGCCGGTGCCATACGTGGCGCGGCTGCGGTTCGAGCAGGTGAGCGTGCGCTGCCCGGCCAGATCGGCAGGGGCGACGAAATGCAAGGGCAGTGCGATGGCCGAGGCGAATTCGATCAACGCAGGATGGCCGTCTTTGTCCGCCACCGTGGCCAGCGCATCCACGCGCTGCCCATCGCTGGCCCGATCAAAGGCCGCCCGCAAGCTGTCCAACGTGGCCGTAGATGAGAATCCCAATCCCGCGACGATCATAGGGTGACGCTCCACTGCACCACCGGATAAGCGGACTTCCAGCCGCGCCGGGGGCCAAGTGCCGAGGCTTGCGCCAGTTCGATCCGCAACAGCTCGCCGCCCAGCTTGTCTTGCCACTGCGCGAGCAATGCTTCGCTTTCCAACGTCACCGCGTTGGCGACCAGCCTTGTGCCTTTGGGTAGGGCGGCTTGCAGCCATTCCATCAGTTCGGTGCTGAGACCACCGCCGATGAAAACCACGTCCGGCAAGGTCAGACCACCCAGTGAGCCCGGAGCAGTGCCGTGTACAACATTTAATCGGTCCTGGCCCAGCGTATCAGCGTTGCGCCGAATGCGCTCGGCGCGATCTGCGCGGGGTTCGATGGTTGTGGCCGTCAGGGTCGGGTCACACATCAGCCATTCGATGCTGATCGAACCCGTGCCGCCGCCGATATCCCAAAGGTGTTCGCCCCGCTGCGGCGCCAGTGCCGACAGAGTTAACGCCCGCACGGGGCGCTTGGTGATTTGGCCATCGGTTTCAAAAATCTCGTCCGGCTTGCCCGACGCCTTTGGAAAGGCGCGACCTTCGCCTGCAACCTCAAGCCCGACGCAGACCGGGTGGTCGAATCCGCCCAGCAGCGCTTCGGTCAGCGATACACTGCGCGCCCGTTCTCGAGGGCCGCCCAGAGCCTCCATCACATGCAGGCGGGTGTCGGGAAATCCAGTTTCGGTTAGGTAGGTCGCCAGTTCCGCCACCGCCTTGCCGTCCCGCAACAGCAGGATGGCGCGTACCCCCGGTGCCAGATCAGGACGCAACCGGGTCAGCGGGGCTGCGTGCAGGCCGAAGGTCAGCGTGGTCTCTAGCGGCCAGCCCAATCGCGCAGCGGCCAGCGAAAAGGTCGATTGGCCGGGCAGGGCAGTCCATTCGCCAGCCTCGAAATTGCGCGCGATAACTGAACCTGCACCAAACCAGAAGGGATCGCCCGAGGCGAGAACCACAGTCGGACGGCCCCGAAAGCCGGCCAGCATCGGAAGGCCATCGGAGAAAGGCACAGGCCACTCAACCCTCTGCGCGCCGGTTTCTGGAATCAGCGACAAGTGCCGCGGCGGGCCCATGACGATTTCGGCGCGTTCCAGCACTTGACGGCTTGCCGGTGGCAGGCCATCCAGTCCATCTTCGCCCAAGCCCAGAACGGTCAGCCACGGAGCTTTAAGCATGACACACCTCCTGATCCTTGGCGGTACGACCGAGGCCAACGCGCTGGCTAAGGCCGTGGCCGAGCAGGGCGTTTCGGCAACCTATTCCTACGCCGGACGGGTCGATAACCCCCGCCCGCAACCCTTGCCTGTGCGTGTCGGTGGTTTTGGCGGCGCGCAGGGGTTGGCGCAGTACCTTTGGGATCACGCGATCACCCACGTGATCGATGCCACTCATCCCTTTGCCGCACAAATGAGCCGGAACGCCATTGCCGCCTGCCGCGATACCGGGCTGCCGCTGGCTGCGCTGACCCGTCCGGCCTGGACGGCGCAAGACGGGGACCGCTGGCAGCATGTTCCCGATATCGGCGGCGCAGTGGCTGCCCTGTCCGGCCTGGCGCAACGTGTCTTTCTGGCGGTAGGGCGGATGCACCTTGAGGACTTCGCCGCCCAGCCCCAACACCACTACCTGCTGCGGCTGGTGGATGAACCCGGTGAATTGCCCTTGCCGAATTGCGATGTGGTTGTGTCGCGCGGGCCGTTTACCGAAGCGGATGACCGGGCGCTGATGCAACGCCATGACATCGAATTGGTCGTGTCCAAGAACGCAGGCGGCAGCGGCGCGCGCGCCAAGCTGGACGCCGCGCGGGCGTTGGGCCTGCCCGTACTGATGATCGACCGTCCGATCCTGCCACAACGACACGAACTGACGAGCGTAACGCAGGTTTTGGACTGGCTGGCTCATTCCGGTGTGAACCTTGGGGTGTAGACGATCGGGGCGCTGTTGCGATCAATCACACGGGTCAGGGATGATCCCACGATAACCACCGTCTGCATGTCCGCCATATCCGGCGTTGCCTCGGCCAGTGTCGAAACCCGGATCGCCTCATCCGCGCGGGATACGGCGCGGGCGAACAGGATCAGACGTTCGGGCTCACATTCCTCGCGCAGGATTTCCAGCGTCTTAACAAAGCCTTCGGGGCGGGATTTTGAGCGCGGGTTGTAAAACGCCATGGCGAAATCACCCTGCGCCGCCAATCGGAGACGTTTCTCGATCAGCGACCAGGGTTTCAGATTGTCGCTGAGGTTGATGGCACAGAAATCATGCCCCAAAGGTGCTCCCGCACGCGCCGATGCGGCCAGCATCGCGGTGATGCCCGGCAGCACGTCGATGGGAATTTCGCGCCATTCAACAGGGCCATTTTCCAGCGCCTCAAACACGGCGGCCGCCATGGCAAACACGCCTGGATCGCCCGAGGACACAACGACCACACGTTTCCCCTCGGCCGCCATCTGCAACGCGTGCTGCGACCTGTCAATCTCGACCCGGTTGTCGCTGGCGTGCAGCGTCAGGCCGGGGCGTTCGGCCACGCGCGCGACGTAAGGGATATAGCCGACGATATCCGTGGCCTCGGCCAATGCGGCGGAAACCTCGGGCGTTACAAGGTCCTCGTTTCCGGGTCCGAGACCCGCGATCTTGACCCACCCGCTCATGGCCGCCGCCCCTGACCATGCACGATGATGATCGAGAAGTAGGGGGTGACCTTGTCACATGCCTCGGACAGTTTCGTCACGGTCTGGTTCGGCATCTGAGCGTATTCGACGATCCATGCTCGATCATACAGGCCAGCCGTTTTCAGGGCCCGTTTCACCTTTTCGATGTTGCGCCCGATCTTCATCACCACCAAAGCATCGGTCTGCGCCATGCGTTCCGCCAGAGTATCTTCGGGGAGTGTGCCGACCAGAACGGTCAGGACATCATCGCCCCACGTGATCGGGTCACCGGTTGCTGTCCACGCGCCGGACATACCGGTGATGGCGGGAACAACCTCGACGTCAGCTTCGTCACGCAAGCGGCTGTAAAGATGCATGAAAGACCCATAGAAAAATGGGTCACCTTCACACAAAACCACCACATCCTCACCTTCATCCGACAGGGTTTTCAAATGCGCGGCGCAGTCTTTGTAGAAGGCAGACAGCAGCTCGTTATAGCGCGGATCGGTTAGGGGGATTTCCGTGGTGACGGGATATTCCATCGGAAATTCCACAGCATCGCCGGGAATCATGCCATTGACGATCTTGCGTGCCTGACCGCTGCGGCCGGGCTTGCGGAAAAACGCCACGTGGCGCGCATTGCGCAGTAGACGGTCGGCCCGAACGCTCATCAGGTCCGGGTCGCCGGGGCCAAGGCCGACGCCGTATATCTTGCCCGCGCTCATTCCGCGCGGCTCGCGATGGCGTTGACGGCGGCGACGGTGATGGCGCTGCCGCCCAGACGACCTTTGACGATACAGGATGGCACCGGTTGTGCCGCCCACAGTGCGTCCTTGGATTCGACCGCGCCGACAAAGCCCACCGGGCAACCGATGATGACTGCAGGGCGCGGGCAGTCGGGATCTTCCAGCATGTTCAACAGGTGAAAGAGTGCTGTCGGAGCATTGCCGATGGCCACAACAGCACCTTCAAGATGCGGGCGCCACAATTCCAGCGCAGCGGCCGAACGGGTGTTGCTCATCTCGGCGGCCAGCGGACGTACGCGTTCGTCATGCAGGGTGCAGATCACCTCATTGTCGGCGGGGAGGCGGAACCGGGTCACGCCCTCGCTGACCATGCGCGCGTCACACAGGATTGGCGCGCCGTTTTCCAGTGCCGTGCGGGCAGCGGTCACAAAACCGGGTGAGAAATGCACGAACTCTTCCAGCCCAACCATCCCGGCGGCATGGATCATGCGGACGGCAACCTGCTCTTCGTCGGCGTCGAACCGGGCCAGATCGGCCTCGGACCGAATGGTGGCAAAGCTTTCCTTATAGATCGCTGCGCCATCGGTTTCATATTCATAGGGCATCAGGTCAGGTCCATGGTCATAAGTGTTTCGGGGGTCAGCCCGCGTTGGCAGGGCTCATCCCCTGCGCGGCCGTGTTTGACAAGGTCAAATCGCCCATCGCGACCGACCAAAGTGACATCCGCTGTTCCCATTCGGGCGCATCCTTTTGAGCAGCCCGAGACATGCAGGCTGCCTTCCAAATGCGGTGCCAGCGCTTGGGCGACAGCACGGGTTTCTACCTGCGCCTGCGGGCAGAACGGTGCACCGGGGCAGGCGTCGGTGGTCATCAGCGGATCGGTGCCATCTGTGACAAAGGCCGGGGCCGGGATCGCCGCCCCGCCTTCCAGCAGGAACAGCCGCCAGGGGGTCACCCGCAGGGCGGAAGCGCCTGTGTCCTCGATCAAGCTGAAAAGACGCTGCGCAGGCAGTTGCCCGAATGCTGCACCATAAAGTGTGCCCAGTTCACAAATGCCAGGTTGGAGCGGTGAGCCAACAGCGTTGGCTGGGCTGCCTTGCCATTCCAGAGGCAAGGCTTGTGCTGCGACCACGCGGGCCATGCGGCGATTGTCCGAGGTTTGGTTTTCGGCAAACCATTCAGCCAACGCGATAAGCTGGTCTATGGCTTCGACCTCTGAGACGGCGCGCCCTGTCTCGCAGCCATCGGCGCGCAGGATCAGGCCATCTTCGCCGTTCTCCAGCCGTATATCCGCAGAATCCGCGGCCATCAGACGGGCCGGGCCAGTGTCGATGGCAAAACCGAATTTCGCAGGCAAGGCGGGCAGGTCTGCCAGTCGGTTAATCAAGGATTGTGTCAGCCGTGCGGTCAGATCGCCCGTTTCATAGAGCGGCGAGACCAGAATATTGCGCCGCACTTCGATGCCGGGTTCTGCGTCCAAAAGTTCCAGCGCGGAAAGTTCGGCAAGTAGCGCTTGATGATCGGCCTCTTTCACGCCACGTAATTGCAGGTTGGCTCGGTTGGTCAGGTCGATGGTGCCATTGCCAAACCGCTCGGCCAACTCGCACAAGCCCAAAGCCTGCGTCGCATTCAGACGTGCCAACCGGGGGCGCACCCGCACCACCAGCCCGTCGCCCGACATCATCGGACGATGGGCGCCGGGGCACCAGCCTTGAACAACAGGTTTTGAGGTGGGGGCGCTCATCCCAACCCCTCCAGATCCGCGCGGATCGAGTTCCGGCGTGTGTTCCACAACCCCGCGTCAAGCAATGCGCGGAATCGGTCCTGCATGGCTTGATGTGCTTGCGGATTGGCCTCTTGCAGGAAGGCGTCAACCTCGGCGTCACCCAGCGTGGCATCGTGGTACAAATCGAACAGGTGCGGAGCGACTGTGCCGGACAGGTGGGCAAAAGACGCCATATGGTCCAGCGTCGCCGCGATCTCTGCGGCCCCGCGGAACCCGTGCCGTTGCATCCCTGCAATCCAGCCGGGATTGGCAGCGCGGGCATGAACCACGCGGCTGATTTCTTCGGACAGGGTACGAGCGCGGGGAGTGTCGGGGTTGGTATTGTCGAGGTGGTACAATTGCGCGCTGCCGCCGGTGACGGTCTTGGCAGCGGCAAACCCGGCCTCGTGCGTGGCATAGTCGTTGGCCAGCAGCAGGTCGGTCTCGGTCAGGTCCTGCAGGTGGACAAAGCTGTCGGCATTGGCGACGCGTTCGGTGATGCCGGTGACATCCTGCGCGATATGGTCGCCCTCTAACGCAAAAGAGCTTGCCTGCAGCCATGCTTCACCCGCCTGCGCGCGGGCTTCATCGGTATAGATTTCAGACAGTTGCGTCATATTCACGCCATAGCTGCCGGGCGCGGGGCCAAAGACTCGCGCGGCAGGGGCTTGCCCGGCATAGGGGTTCCAATCCGGGGCTTCATCACGGTCAGACAAGGCACGGACGGCCTGACCGAACAGTGCCGAAAGCGTCGGGAACACGTCGCGGAACAGGCCCGATACGCGCAGGGTCACATCAAGGCGGGGGCGGCTGAGATCGGTGATCGGCAGCACTTCGATGCCTGACACTCGCTCGGACCCCTTGTCCCAGACTGGCTTGACGCCCAACAGGTGCAGCGCCATGGCGAATTCTTCGCCTGCCGTGCGCATGGTGGCCGAGCCCCATAGGTCGACGATCAGGCCCTTGGGATAATCACCTTCCTCTTGCAAATGCCGCCGCACCAGCTCTTCGGCCAGCTTCACGCCTTGGGTATAGGCGGCGTGGGTAGGAACCGAACGCGGATCGGTGGTATAGAGGTTCCGACCGGTAGGCAGCACATCCGACCGTCCACGATAGGGTGAGCCGGACGGTCCGGCCTCGATCCGTTTTCCCGCCAGCACGTCAAGCAGAGCCCTGCGTTCCGCACGGGCGGAAGGGGCGGGGTCAAAATTACCGGTGACCTCAGGCGTGCGACCAAAGATGTGCAACCCGTCACCGAACTGGCTTTCCTTGATATCGCAGACAAAGCGGTCGATGCGGGTGATTGCCTCGGCAGTGCAGGTGGCCTGATCCAGACCTAGGTCGTTTTCCAACCCGATGGCCTGCGCCTCATCCCGGATATCTTCTTGCAGGCGGTCCCGGCGCTTGGGGTCCAGCCCGTCGGCGTTCGAAAACTCGTCCAGCAGGGATTCCAGCCGCACCATCCGGTCGGGCGTGCCGCTTTCCTTCATCGGGGGTGGGATATGACCCAGCGTGACCGCCCCGATCCGGCGCTTGGCCTGCGCGGCCTCGCCGGGGTCATTGACGATGAAGGGGTAGATCACCGGCAGATCGCGGATCAGCGCCTCGGGCCAGCAATTCGCCGACAGGGCGACCGATTTGCCAGGCAGCCATTCCAGCGTGCCATGCGCGCCGATATGGATCAGCGCATCCGCACCCAACCCTCTGCGCAGCCACAGATAAAAGGCCACATAGCCGTGGCGTGGGGTGCGTGAGAGGTCGTGGTAATCATCCTCGCGCAACTCGGGCGTGCCACGTTCGGGCTGCAGCGCGATCAGCGCCTTGCCACGGCGCAAGGCGGTGAATTGGAAAGCGCCGTCTGTGAATGCTGGGTCATCCTCGGGCCTCCCCCAAACGGTTTCGAGGTCGCCGCGCAATTCATCCGGCAGATCGGCCAGCGCCGCCAGATAGTCCGCAAGCGGCCACGATACCCTTGCATCCATCAGGGTTTCGGTAATGGGTTGGGCGGGGGCGGTGTCGTACCCTTCGCCCTGCAGATCGGCCAACATCGCCTCGGCTGAGGCCAGCGCGTCCAGCCCCACAGCATGGGCCATCTGCCAGTCCTTACCAGGGTAAGTGGACAGCACCAGCACCGGGGTTTGATCGGCCTTGGGCTTGTCATGCAAAGCTAGCCACCCGGTCACCCGTTCGATGATGGCCTCGATCCGTTCATCTTCGGCCCGGTGGGCAAATCGCGAGTATTCCAGATGTGGGTCACGTTTCCCGGGTTCTTTGAATGAGGCGATGCCCGCCGAAATCCGCCCGTCTACCTCGGGCAACACCACATGCATGGCAAGGTCGGCGGGCGAGAGGCCACGTTCCGCCTCGGCCCAGGCCTTGCGGCGTGCAGTTGACAAAGCGACCTGAAACACAGGGACATTGGCCGCGTCCAGCGGAGATGTGCCAGACGCGCCCTTGCCCGAGAATGAAGTGGCGTTGATTATGGCCGACGGCTGCAATGCTACAATATTTCCGCGCAACCATTCGGCGGCGGTTGGGGCTTTCAGCGACGGCGCGAACAGGCCCACAGCCTCGAACCCGCGCGCGCGTAGGTTACGGATCAGGGCCGCGACCGGGGCGGTGTCCGCCGAGGTCAGGTAAGCGCGGTAGAAACTCACGAGAAGGCGTTTTGCATCGCCCGTGAACGCCTTTTCCACCGGAATTACGCCACGGTCAGGGCACCAGGCGCCGCATTCGGGGATGGTTTTAGCGCCCATCACAGGGCCTGCATAAAGCCCCGCCGCCAACGCCATCTGTGCCAGCGCGGCCTGCGCTGCAACTTCGCCGCCGGTATCGCACAGATGCGCCAGCCGCCGCAGGGTTGAAACGGGTAGGGTGGAAAAGTCGTCCAACCGCGTATCTTCGCGCCCATCCGCTGGCAGGACAGCCAGCGCGATGCCCTTGTCCTGCGCCAGCGCCAGAACCTGCTGCAGGCCATAGGACCAATAAGGCACGCCGCCGATCAGGCGGATCAGGATGCCTCTCGCACCTTCCAGAGTTTGTTCGACGTAGGTGTCGACGGACAGAGGGTGTTTCAACGCCGTCAGATTGGCCAACCGCATCGTGGGCATCCGCCCCTCAGCCCCGCCACCGCGATGCCAGCCTGCCGCGAAAGCTCCGAGGTCGCTGTCCGAAAAGGACAGCACCACCAGATCCGCCGGGCTTTGGCCCAGATCGGTCGGGGTCTCGGTTTCCTCGAGCCCGTGGCTTTCGCGGAAGACGACGTGCATGGCTTACTCGGCGGCCTCGGTCACACCCGCGAGGATCTCGCGGATCGCGGCCTCTTTGATGTCGTCATGTTCGGCAATCACCACCAGACGCGAGCGGCGCTCTTCGCCGGGTTCCCATGGGCGGTCGTACTGATGTCGCACGCGTGCGCCAACCGCCTGGACCAACAAGCGCATCGGTTTGCCCTGAACAGCGGCGTAACCTTTGACCCGCAGGATGTTCAGCTCATTTGCCAAGCGTTCGATATTGGCAACCAGTGCTGCCGGATCGGTCTGTTCCGGCAACTCGACGATAATGCTTTCGAAATCGTCATGTTCATGATCGTGGTGGCCATCGTGGTGCGACGGGCGTGCATCCATGTCATCCTCGGCGGCAGCCTCAAGCCCCAGTACGACGCGCACGTCCACAGCGCCTTCGGCAACTTCGACGACGGGCAGGGGGCGCGGAGCCTCGGCTGCGATCACTTCTTTGGCCTTTGCCACGCCTTCCGGACCAGCCAGATCGGGCTTGGTCAGCAGGATGATGTCGGCGCAGGAGATCTGATCCTCGAAAACCTCGGACAGGGGTGTTTCGTGGTCGATCGAGTCATCGGCCAGGCGCTGGGCGTCCACAGCCTCGACATTCGGGGCGAAGCGACCGGCGGCGACAGCCTCGGCATCGGCCAGAGCGATCACGCCGTCCACGGTGATTTTCGAACGGATATCGGGCCAGTCAAAGGCTTTCAGCAGCGGCTTGGGCAGGGCCAAGCCCGAGGTTTCGATCAGGATGTGATCGGGGCGCGGTTCCAGCGCCATTAGGGCTTCGATGGTCGGGATGAAATCATCGGCCACGGTGCAACAGATGCAACCATTGGCCAATTCCATGATGTTTTCTGCGGGGCAATCGGGAATGGCGCAGGACTTGAGGATATCGCCATCGACGCCAACATCGCCGAACTCATTGACGACAACGGCCAGACGCTTGCCCTGCGGGTTCTGCATTAGATGTTTGACCAGCGTGGTTTTGCCCGAACCCAGAAAGCCGGTGATCACAGTGACGGGGAGTTTTTCGAGGTTGCTCATTTCAGGGCTCCAATCGGGGGAATGCGGGCCGCACAGTTTTTGCGGAAATGTTCGGGACGTTCGCGCCATTTGACCAAACCGTCTTCGGCGGCGAGATACTTGGTGACGCCTTCGACGATGGTGTCGACATGGTCGATTTCGTTCAGGTTTTCGTACACAAAGGTCCAGCGGGTCGGTCCGCCGCGCAGCACTATGGAACAACCCTGATCGCAATTTGACAGGCACTCGACCGGCTTCAGCACGATACCTTCGGGCAAATCTGCGTCTTCCAGTGCCTTGTGCAGCAGGGCACCTGGACGTTGCGCATCGTCTTCAATCGGCAGGCCACGCCGACAGGTCGTGCAGACCAGCAGCTCGACTGGTGCAGTCTCGGTCACGTCTCTCATCCCCCCAAATCCTCTTTGCAGGGGACGGGGTTTCATGCGGGCCACGTCTGCACATGGACCCGACACCGGATCACCCCGTCCGGTTTCAACTTCGGGTGCTGGCAGGTCTCCCGGCTTGCGGATGTCGGGGCGTTTGCCCCGGCAGATGTCCCGCCTTCCCGGCCTTGCGGGCCAGTGGCATTGGGCACCCTCTCCGGTCACGGTCGCGGGGGCGGCTGCGTTTGACGGTTGCCCGCTGACGCATTCCCTTTTCATCCATCCGAAGATGGACACCAACGCATGCGACATGCGGCACGGGCAGGGGGCTTGTCAAGCACGAGGCGCATGGTGAAATCGTTCAAACCGAAAAAGCGACCAGCCTGTGTCAATCTGCGGCATGCACGGCCAGCCGTTCCCGCAGCCAGGCGCAAAACAACCCTGCCGCAGCGGTCGGTTGCGCAGCGCCTTGTGTACGGATCAGGTAATGCGATTGGGCAAAGGGAATCGCAGGACCCGCAATTGCAATCGGCGCAGCCTGCCGGATCGCATTCCGGGCGAACCGTTCCAGAACCGTTGCATAGCCCGCACCGGCCATCACAAGCTGCAGTGCTGCGACCGAGGTGTCCACCGAATGTCGGGGCGGTTGGTCCGGAAGCGCGAGTCCGTTGGCCTGAAAGTACCGCGCCCAGTTGTCTTCGTATCCAAGGATATGAATCAGAGGGCCTTGCCGCAGTACGTTCAGGGTCGCGGGCGAGTCCCCGGCCCGGCATACCGGTACCAGCATTTCGTCTGTCAGCTTTTCGGACTGAACGCCGAGCCAATCGCCATAACCCAACCGGATTTCCACATCCACATCGCCGGGGGCCACGCTGTCATTCCAGATGTGCGAGACAAGGCGTACGGGGATCTCGGGGTGGCGAGCGGTAAAGTCGGGCAGTTCCGCCGCGACCCAATAGGTGGCTGTCGATATCGCCGCACGGATCGTCAGGGTCTGGCGAGAGGCAGGGCCGAACAGGCTGTTGGTGGACAGGGCGATGTCGCCAAGCGCACGCCGCACAGTCAACGAATAAGACTGCCCCAGCTCAGTCAGTTCCAACCGCCGGGCATTCCGGGTGAACAGCTTTTGCCCAAGCTCGGCCTCAAGCGACCGGATATGCAATGAGACCGCCGTCTGCGTCAGGCCCAGCTCTTTTGCTGTGGTGGTGAAATTCAGATGCCGCGCGGCGGTTTCAAAGCTGCGCAACCATGTGGGGTTTGGAAGGCGGTCCATAGATCACCAAATTATTTTGACCATAATTGGCATTATTAATCATTTTCGTTTCTAACAGACAACACTGATACTCGGCCCGAATACGACCGTCAGGAGGGAAACATGAAAGTCGGATTTATCGGTTTAGGAAATGTGGGCGGCAAACTGTCCGGCTCGCTTCTGCGCAACGGGATTGACCTGACGGTTCACGACCTTAACCCCGATTTGGTGGCCGAGTTTGTGGCCAAGGGGGCCGAAGCCGCGGAAAGCCCGGCGCAGATGATGCGGGACTGCGATGCCGTTATAACCTGCCTGCCGTCCCCGGCGGCCTCGGACGCAGTGATGCAAGATATGCTGCCCGAGGTCGGGCCGGGCAAGATCTGGATGGAGATGTCGACCACCGACGAAGCCGAGGTTAAACGACTGGGCGCCATGGTGATCGAGCGTGGAGGCGCGGCGGTGGATTGCCCGGTTTCGGGCGGGTGCCACCGGGCGGCTACTGGCAATATCTCGATTTTCGCCGGATGTGATCGCGAAACCTTTGAGCGGATTCTGCCGTTTTTAACCACGATGGGGCGGCGCGTGCTGCACACGGGGGAGTTGGGCTCAGCCTCGGTCCTAAAAGTTCTGACCAACTATCTGGCGACCGCCAACCTGATCACCTGTGCCGAAGCGCTGGTAACGGCCAAAGCGGCCGGGATGGATTTGAATACCACTTATGAGGCGATAAAGATTTCGTCGGGCACTTCATTCGTGCATGAAACGGAAAGCCAAGTCATTCTGAACGGGTCCCGCGATATCTCTTTCACCATGGACCTTGTCAAAAAGGACATCGGACTGTTCCAAGACGTCGCCGACCGCGCCGGAGTGCCCTTGGAAATCAACCCGGTAATGATCCGCATCTTCGACGACGGTATCGCCCGCTATGGTGAACGCGAACTGTCACCGAATATTATCAAGCGGTTGGAGGACGCGACCGGGCTGGATATCACGGCGCCCGGTTTCCCGACCGAGATGCACGATGATGAACCGGAGGAGCCGGGTTATGAAGTTATCCCACAGAGAGGTCAGGCCGAATAGCGCACACCGAGCGCAGTTGAATACCGGTTAGATAATCAAAGAAGTGGAGGCGAGTACCGGACCCGCTACCGTTTTTCTAAGCCATTGAATTCCCAAAGCTATCGGGAGCGAGGTTGGCTTGTGTGTCTCACTTTGTGTCACACAAGCTGGAGATTGGTGCAGGTATTGTCAACGCCCAAAAAGAGATGGCAAAGGGTGCTAACCTCTAGTGTCAAAGTCTGATGGGCTAGATACTTCCCAGAGGCCCGGCTAAGGAGCCAAGCAAACAACACGGTCAGAAGTGAGGGGTATGGGGGAAGTGGGTTCGACAAAGAAGGTAGATAGGTGCGCGCAAAAATATGTCGGATTTTTGTAATGAACCAAGACCGGAGCCAAGAGTTTCTGAGGCACATTAGGCAAGCTATAGAAGAGGCTAACCTACCCGATCAAGGTGCGGCGCAGTCTTGGGCTTTCGAGCCGTATCTGCAACTTAACAACGAGCAAGCGCAAGGTAGATTGGATACCACGCTAGATTGGCTTTGCGCGCAGTGGCAAGCAAGCTATGCGCGTAAACGCAATCAACGAGAACAGCAAAAGTTCAGTGACTGCGCAGGGACTGTGCTTGTCAATGTGTTGCGGGCCCATGTAAAAAAGTGCGGAATGTCCGTAGGAATAGGACGGCAGAAGCAGCGCCTTGATCGTGAAAGCAGGTACAGACCGGCATACATGACTGCCCATCGCTTCCGCATGGCACTTGATTGGCTGTTGAGTACAGACCTTATTTGCATCACCGCGGATGGATACCAATACGGGGACAATGCACAGCACACCCGTTTTGCAATGACTTCAAAGTCGATACAGGCACTGTACACAGAACAGTTGACCATAAGTGCCTTCAAAACTGCAGAGCCAGATGAGGTGCTGATACTAAGGGATAGCGAAAAGCAACCCATAAAGTATCCTGACACCAGACAGACCCATGCCATGAGGGCAGCACTTCACTTGATCAATGAGGTGAATGGGCAGGCCGACATTACCTCAATAAAGCCTTTGGGGTACAAAGACGTTAGCGAGGACTACGCGGACCTAGCGTTTTCAGAGAATGCAAAATACATGCGCCGCATCTTCAACAACGGCAAGTTTGAACAGGGTGGTAGGTTCCATGGAGGATGGTGGCAGTACGTGCGCAAGCATGTGAGGCGTACGGTGAGGATCAATGGTGAGGAAACTGTAGAAGTCGACTACAGAGGCTTTAATCCTGCAGTACTATTGGCAAAGGCAAATGCCACTATACCCGCGGACCCATACTCAGCAATAAAGGGTGTTGCTGCCAGTGACATACTTCGTGATCATGCCAAGTCCACATTGGCTGCTCTACTTAATGCCCCGACCAAACACATCGCCGAGCCTAGAGGATTTGATGAACGCAAGCATGGAATGACTGCTATCGAATTCCGGCAAGCCGTTCTGGATGCCTACCCAATGGTCGGGGATTTGATTGGGCAAAATGCGGGCTTAAAGCTGCAACGCGAAGAAAGTGATCTGGCAGAGAGTGTCATGCTACACTTTGTCCAACAAGGGCATTCGATATTGCCTATTCATGATGCTTTTATCGTGCAGGCGCATCTACTGGACGAGCTCGTTTCTGTCATGAAAGAAAAGTTTTACAACAAGTATGATCAACTCCCAGAAGTGACAGTAAAAGCTTCCGCGATAAAATCGGGATGAGTGCAGCTTCCCTTTCCAACTGATACTCAACCATTACCGGGGCGAATAAGAAGCCTTTGTGCATCTCGCGCAAATTGTCGTGTTTGCGAGCGCTACCTAATTTCCCGGGAAGTTTGCCCGTATGGAGAAGCCTATCACATGAAGCCCGTACAGCTGGGAATTGGGCGCAACCATAAAATGATTGAGCGGCCTAGAATTCTATTTTTTGCCGCATTAAGAAATTAAAAACACTCCAAGAGGGGAGCAGCCAATGACAACAGTCGATATTACGCCGTCGCCGAGGGTTCTCAGGATGCTGGGTCAAATTGACTTCGCTCCTTGGCAATGTTTGGCAGAACTCGTCGACAATTCTATTGACGCGTTTATCGATCAGTCGCGCAATGACAAGCCGGCAACCGACCCGAGAATCTGGATCCGTTTGCCTAGCGACGCCGAACTAAAGGCTGGACACGGTGAAATCTCCGTGCTCGACAACGGTATCGGCATGTCGCTTGAGACACTGCAAGACGCCGTTAGGGCAGGGTACTCCGGAAATGACCCCGTTGAAAAAATGGGCCTATTCGGGATGGGCTTCAATATTTCAACAGCGCGTATGGGCAGGCGAACAGAGGTCTGGACTACACGGTCTGAAGATCCCGAGTGGACAGGCCTCGTAATAGACTTTGATCTTCTGGAGAAACAAAAAACATTCATTGCTCCGGTGCAAACGCGTGCCAAGTCTGAGAAAGAAATGTCGGAAGGGATTCATGGGACTGAGATCAAAATCTCGCGGCTAGAGGCAGACCGAGTTCGCCCACTCATCTGGGGTATTGGAAAGAAAAGAACACGCGACCGGCTCGGCAAGATTTACGGACGGGTCATGCAGCGCCTAGATATCAAGCTTAACTACGATGGTGACGTAGTTAAGCCCATGAAACACTGCGTCTGGAGCGAGACGCGGTCAGTTGAAACACAGTCCTTTGGCAGGGTTCCGGCCAAGGTCGAGATCGACAAAACGCTCGACTCTCGGAAATTCTGCTCGACTTGTTGGGTGTGGCTACTCGAGAATGAGGAAAAGTGCTCTGCCTGCGGACACGATGAGAACGTCGTCAAAAGAAC
Organism: Ruegeria sp. BI7; assembly: GCF_056537925.1. Taxonomy (NCBI): domain Bacteria; kingdom Pseudomonadati; phylum Pseudomonadota; class Alphaproteobacteria; order Rhodobacterales; family Roseobacteraceae; genus Ruegeria; species Ruegeria sp. BI7. The sequence goes on along the minus strand of NZ_JBQFSK010000011.1, from coordinate 55,036 downwards.
AAGGCGGTTGAAAGGGTGGCTGGGGATCCAGAGATACTTCGACAAGGAAGAATTCGGGATCGACTTGATACGAAACGGGCGCGTGATCGAGGAATTGGACAAGTCTTTCTTTACTTTCCGTGGCATCGATGGGGATTCATTCTTAGAGTACCCGATTGACGCGATACACTGGGGCGGCCGTATCGTGGGCGAGCTAGAGATCGACTTCGTCCGAGTATCGCACCAGAAGGATTCGTTCGATAAGCTCGATCCCGAGTGGAGAAAAGTTGTTGAACTTGTCCGCGGGACATCACCTATGCAACCTCAAGTCGCTAGCCGCATGGGAATGGCCAAAAACGATAGTCCCATGGCGCGCCTCTTCACAGGTTACCGCAAAAGCACGGCAGGACTCGCTGCTCTTGTCCCGGGAACGGCTGAGGGCACAGGACTTAATTCAGGCCTCATCAAGGAGTACGTAGACAAGTTTTACGAAGGCGATCCCGATTTTCAGGAGGACGACAAGTGGTACGAACTCGTCGAACAAGCTGAAAGGGCTAAGCGAGGTGGTGGAAGCGGCGCCGACAAGTTCGCGGGAAAGTTTCCGATTGCTGGGAAGAAGACAACCACTGGTATAGACGATCCAGACGAAAAGTCCGATCCCCCGATAGACGGGTATGTGCCGGAAGACGGCAACAAGCCCAGCACGTCGAAGCCTGAACCGGACCTATCGCTCTCCCAGAGCTACGAGCTTTCTGAATTGCCCGGGGATGTCCTAGTCAAGGTCTCGGCTTTTCGCCACAAGGCTGACCTCGATGGCCAGCCATTTCGCGTTAAACCGGACGGATACACTTTCCGCTTCGATTACAACGCGTCATCCCCTTACTTCGAAGAAAGCGTAGTTACGCCAGCGGATTATCTCTTGGTTGATCTAGCGCATCACTTTCTCACGTTGTCCGCGGAAACGCCAAGAAACTTTCCAGTGTCGCGAGTAAGCCGACTATTGCGCGAAAAATACTTCCCAGAAGAGACGGGTGACGTGTCGCGCGCCGCAAGTGCTGCGTCCAACTTACTTGAAGGGTTAAAGCTCTTCCTTGACGAGAAACTCCCCGGAGTCGCGCCGATCGAGCCGGGTCAATTGTCACCTCATGAGCTAGAGAACATCAAGCGGTCCGCATATAAGTCTGCATCTCTTTCACCAGGCGAGGTCGAGGAACTTGTACGCAGGGGAGAATTCGCTCGGTTCGTGTCCGAGGATTACCTGGCCGAATTGGTTCGAGGATGGCCAAAGCTCGTCATGGATGGAGCGTATTTCGACCGGCCTTACGAACACCTCTCGCCGGACCAAAGAGAAGACTCCGTGATGCAAGTTATTGAAGGTCTAAACGACGCGACGTGGCTGGTGGACGACGGGGCATCGGCCTTGAATAAGGACCTCGATTGGCGCTTGAGGTTCGCGCGTGCTCTCGCTTCGCTCAAGCTGCTCGAGTCCTGGAAGGCGTAGATGCCCGGGTTCGTTAGCGTTGAAAGGTTGGCCTACGGGCCGTGGCAGGCATTCGAGCGCATGATCGCCCGGCTTGCGAAGCACGCCGGTTTCGACAACGTTGCCCTCGTCGGTGGCTCAGGCGACCACGGCGCAGATGTTGTGGGTGTCATCGAGGGCCAAAGGTGGGTATTCCAAGCGAAGTATCGCACGCACGGAAGCGTCGACGAGGCTGGTGCAAGAGAAGCCGCGTGGGCCCTCGGGAAGTACGACGCAGTCACAGCTGTTGCGGCTACGAACCAAGAATTTTACCCGGGCGCGTACGATTTCATTAGAGCCCAAGAAAACGCGGGCATCGATCTACGCGCCTGGAATGGAAATCACCTCCTGCAGTTCTACGATCAACTACCATCGGTTTCGATGGACAGGCGAGAGCCTAGAGATTACCAGAACGAGGCGATCAACGCGGTCGAGGCAAAGAGGGGACGGGGTGACCGACGTGCGCTCGTGTTGATGGCAACGGGACTTGGAAAATCGATGGTTGCCAACCAGCTCATTGCCCAAGAATTCGCCAGAAACCAAAAGCAAGAAGTCTTGGTCATGGCCCACATGAGTGACCTAGTTAAGCAATTGGAAGTGTCGAGTTGGGCGCAGCTGCCCAAGGATTGTTCTACGCATCTTTGGACGGACGGCGAGCGACCTGCATACCCCGGCGGCGTCGTGTTCGCGACCTGGCAATCCGTCAGCTCGGCGATTGCTCGAGGGGACGACCTAGCCGGTAGATTTGGCCTGGTGATAGTAGACGAGGCTCACCATGCGCCTTCTGAGAGCTTCAGCAGTCTTATTGCAAAGCTGGAGCCAAACTTCCTCGTCGGGCTGACCGCGACCCCATGGCGCGGAGATGACAGGGATATCACCGACCTGTTCGGGGACCCGGCGTTCTCCATGGACATCGTCGACGGCATGCAGCGCGGGTTCCTAGCGGAAGTTGACTATCGGATGCTCACCGACGGGATCGACTGGGAGGAGGTTGCCCGGGCATCTCAGCAAGGTTTCACTATAAAGGACCTCAACCAAAAGCTGCTTGTTCCGGAACGCGACCTCGCAATGGTCAAGACCATTTGCGAGAAAATGGCTGAAATGTCGGACCCGCGCGCCTTGGCTTTTTGCCGGTCTATTGAGCACGCGGAGCGACTTAGGCCACTATTCTCTGCGCAAGGCGTAAGAGCTGCGCTGATGCATAGCAGATTGCCACGTGAGCAAAGGTTCAAGAACCTATCGGCGTTCCGCATGGGTGAGATCGACCTGCTGATCTCGATCGAGATGCTCAACGAAGGCATCGACGTGCCGGATGTCAACTTGGTGGCCTTCATGCGGGTAACCCATAGTCGGCGTATTTTCTTGCAGCAACTCGGCCGAGGCTTGAGGGTAAACGAAAAAAAGGACCGGGTCCTAGTGCTCGATTTCGTTGCTGACATCAGGCGACTTGCCGCTGGTTTGTCGATGAACCGCGACGCCGAGGAAAAAGGTTCGGGCGTAGAGATCGTCCGGTACCGAGACGGTGAAATCGTGAAGTTCGACAACGATGAACCCGCGGAATTCTTTAACAAGTACCTCGCGGATGTCGCGGACGTCGAAGACGCCGAAGACGGTGCTCGTTTGCGCTTCCCGGGTGGAGAGGACTTTTGATGCAAGATATTCAATCTCTTGAGCCCGAAGCGCAGGAGTTGCTCCAAAAACTGAAGACCTTGGCGGGCAAGGGGCCCGTGGAAGCGATGGGCCATGGGGACACGAGCGTGGGAATGACCTTGCTTCATCATCTCGACGTGCCGATGACATCGCTTTCAAAGGCCCAGTACAAGGGAGTCGTAATAACCGCTAGGCGAGGTAGCAAGGCCAAGGATTTGAACCGGGTTAACCTATTTGCAAAGGTCCCTGATTGGGACATCAGTTCTTGCAAGAGCACCCGAGAACTACTTGATAAGTGCGGATATGATCGAGACGGGGAGCGCCGCTTGAATTGCACGGTACGTGCAAGGCTTCCGAACAGCCAAGGCCTGTTTCTCGAGGTTGATTATGCCAACGGTTGGCTACGCGAGAAGCAAATCTTGCCGGAAACGGGAGCGCGAGACCTCGTTGCTTGGAACATGTTGGATCTCGAGCAACGCTTGATCCAAAAGCAGCCAGCATCGGCATGGATCGTCGCGGTTCCCAGCAAACATGTTGGCAAGGACTATTTTCACTATCGGTATGTGACGTTCACGGCTCGGCCACGAGTAAGGGAACTGGGCCGGTTGCTTGAGACAGGAACCGTTACGGTCGATCACCTAATCAGCGACCGGGGCGGGAAGACTGTTGAGAAAGGCCCGTTGTTTAAGATCAAGCCAAGCAACGTGGAAGCGCTGTTTCCTTCTTCGCCTAGCCTTGATCTACTGAGGATATAGAGGCTTTCACGAAGTCCGTAAGAGAATATTTTTAAGAGGTGGAGTGTAGTCTTGGCGAAAATACCGGCTTACCCTTGAGAATTTTGTCTTGATGGTGGCTCTCAGGCCTGGACCGCTGGCACAACAATTGGTAGTTTGATTGCACGTCTGAGGCATATATGGTCAGAGGCCAGGGAATCGACCGGGACCTAGGGGAAAACGTGAACAACTTACGAGACAATAATTCTTTCCAAGGTGTCGCGGTCGATGACGCCGACAACCCGAAGCGCAAAGGCGGTGGAGATCGCTTGCTATCGGTGGTAGACCTATTTGCCGGTTGTGGTGGTCTGTCGCTTGGATTTGAGAACTCGGGTTTTACCCCAGTGTTCGTAAACGAGCTCAACGATGATGCCCGGGCGACTTACTTGGCGAACCGTCACCATAGCCTAGGCGGTATGCGTTTCGCTGAAAACGAAGACCTGCATTGCCAGGATGCTCACGAGCTGGTGGGCAACCGGCTTCGTAAACTGGAGGCGGACTTGGCGGCGCTTCCTGAGCTCGGGTATTCGAAAGAACGCGCGAGGACTTGGTCTAAAGGTGGCGGTAGCAACATCGACGTGCTAGCTGGTGGACCGCCCTGCCAAGGGTTCTCTGGAATCGGTATACGCAGGTCATACGACGTTGACAAAAAAGAGCTCCCGTCTAACCAGCTCTACGAACAAATGGCGAATATCATAGAGGAGCTGCGACCTCGCATTTTCCTGTTTGAAAATGTTCGAGGTCTATTACATGCCAAGTGGACGAAGTCGGGTGGTGAGCTAATTTTTCCTGACGTGCTGAAACGCTTCAAGGCAATCCCCGGTTACGAAGTTCGTTGGTCGCTGGTGCATGCAAAGGATTACGGTGTTCCCCAGAACCGGCCAAGAGTTCTCGTTGTTGGAATACGCAAAGACGTGTTCGAAGCGTGTAGTTTTCTGGAACCGTCGACTTTCAAAAGCGAGAATGTTTTGCGCAAGGGAGATGCCGTAGAAGCTGGGTTTCTGCCGGCACCACGTGCAATGTCATTCCCTCACCTAGAGGATTTGCTTGGCGATTTGGTGGATCCCGAAGTGGATGCGCTCCTGAGAAGCGGCGAGTATCCACGCGGAAAGCTCGAGTCGCTTGTCTACCCATCGCCGAAACCGCTTACAGTCATTCAGCGCAGGCTTAGGGCCAAACCATCATGGATGCGCGGTAAGAAGCTCGCACTCACGGAGCAGGAATACAGTCGGCACAATCGGCGCGTAGTTGCAAAGTTCATTGCCATGCATGCAAACAACGGGGAGATTCCTGAGGAGTTCAAGACCAAGAAGTTCGCGCAGAAGTTGCTTCCTGCCAGCTGGGGAAATGGTGAACCGACCATAACTGCGACATCGCTCCCGGATGACTACGTTCACTTCTCGCAACCACGTGTTCCAACAGTTCGGGAATGGGCGCGCCTGCAACTTTTCCCGGACTGGTACCAGTTCCGTGGCAAGCGAACTACCGGAGGACTACGACGCGCTGGGAATCCTCGTGAGGGCGTGTTTGACCGGGAAGTGCCGAAGTATACCCAAATTGGAAACGCTGTTCCTGTCGGTCTGGCGGAGGCGGTCAGCGCTCACTTTAGGCTGATTTTGGAAGAAGCCGTCGGTTGATTGGCAATTCTACGTGATCGAATTTGGGCAATCGGCCAAGCTGATTAACTTCGAGGCGCCGGTATTTTAGGCGCAGAGGACCCTAGATACGAGAAAACCGAAATGCCGTTAGTCAGATCCTCTAAATCGAGCAAACTAACTAGGTCTGAGAAGTTAAGGATTTCACACCTTCGCGTTAATTTATTGAGTTGGTTCGACAAAAACGGACGTGACCTGCCTTGGCGCTCCCTTGATGCAAGTGACTTCGAGAGAATCTGTGTGGAGGTTCTATTACAACGGACGCGTGCTGAAACCGTGGCGGGCATGTATCGAAAATTCTTCTCTCGATATCCGAGTTGGAATGCCATTGCCCTAGCGCCGGTAGAAGAGCTCGAGTGTGTTCTGAAGCCAATTGGCTTGTGGAGGAGAAGGGCACGTTCTCTTCGCGCGTTGGCATCTTATGCCGCAGAGCAAGACGGTCATTTCCCTTCAGATCCCTACGCACTCGCTAAGGTTCCAGCCGTTGGTCAATACGTGGGCAACGCGATTCTACTCTTCCAGCACGGTCAGCCTAGGCCGTTGGTAGACGTCAATATGGCAAGGGTTTTGGAGAGATATTTGAGACCTCGCCGGCTTGCGGACATTCGTCACGACCCATGGCTCCAAGAGGCCGCTCATTGGCTGGTTAAGTGTGCCAACCCAATTCGGGTCAACTGGGCTGTTCTGGATTTTGCAGCGGGGCTATGTAGAGCTAGAAACCCACGTTGCAATGAATGCTGCATGCTGAAAAAGTGCGATTTTGCAGGTAGAGTGCTGCTCGGCTAAGTGGTGTAGCGTTGATTTCAAACCGCCTATGCGGCAAATTTTGAATCTATAGAAATGCTGAGACATTTACTGAGCCGAACTCGAATAAGCGAAGTAGGGGCGAATGTTTAGTCTCGGTCTCTTCGCAACATCTCCAAGGCATCGGTTGCTTTGGATGACAACTTTCCATTCTCCTCCGATTGAATTTGTCTAAGACGTTCTATAGCCATCTCAACGTCATAGAATTCCGCAACCAAGTCCCGATCAATCTTCCAATAATCTCCCGCAGACGAGCGCACCATCTGCTTCAACGCATGAAGGAAAAGCACTAAGCCAGCGTCAGTAGATACTGAGTGACTAACTCTTGCTCTGACCAATTCAGGGTTTTCAGAGGCATCTCTCCAGAAGAGCAAACAATTGGGCAACGAGTGCAGTTCGAGTAGTGAGCCATGATCAGCGGTGTCTTGAATGCGCTCCACAAGAATTCCATTCACGGTTCGCAACGCATTCTCGTCGAGCATTGGTTCTCTTTCCCGCTGTCCCCGACCAATAATTCCATGGTCAAACAACTCTCCTCTAAGCACGTAGCTGATCCAGCCAATTGAGGTGCCGTCACTTGCAGCGTTTCTCAATGCAAGTTCGCGATGCTCAGGACTAAGCGGCCACAACAGAGGCCGCAATGTCCAGCTGGCCATTTGATAAGCTGTTGCCCCAAAGAACGAGGCGGGTCCAAGGTTACGATCCAATTCATCGGCTGAGTTAGCCAAAACCGAGATCAAACCGATGCGTTGTTCAGTATCTAAGCTAGCACCGCGAGCTTCCGCACGTAGCCTGTCCAGCAATCTCTCTCCCGAGTTTGTGCCCGATGGGTCCGTTCTTTGCGAGTGCTCTAAAAACGTTGATACCGCAACTTGCGGATTGTTTTTGGCGTCTTCGATGAATGTAGCAAACCCTTGATCAGTAATTCCGTACCTGCCTTCCACCAGGTCAAAGTACTTACGCCAGTGTTCTGGGCTACTCAGTCTACGGTTTCTGACAGCAGCATCTGCATCTTCTTGGTCCCCGAAGAGTGATGGAGTATCGTCAGGCGTTGGTACCATTGAAATCCCTGGCAGCAGGTTCTCCAAGACCGACAAGAGAGTATCCTGTTCAACCCCAGCAGTTTCACAAGCTTGAGTAAGGTGTTGACTGAACAAACCTGTTGGCCCGTCCCCCCACATCCGTTGAGGCCTGTTTACAAAGTATTCCTCGCAATACCTTCTGCACCATTCGTACAGTTCTGGAGTCTTTAGACGTAGGCAAGTGACCAAAAGTAGATCACCGGCGTCCACGCTTCCTTTAAGCATAGACCACCCAAAGCTCAATGAGTTTGTGATACGCGCTATATCTCGCGGCGTGTCGAGAAATAGTTGTCGTGCTCCAGCCCAAATAGCAGAGCGCACACTATTGGTCTCTTCTTCGCTAAGGTCTCCGAAAACAGATTGCAGTTCTTCTGCCAGAGCACGCGCAAGGTCGTAGGAGTTGCACGCGGGTACATTCACTTGCAGTTGGACGATTTTCTCCAAGTAGGCGTCACCGTCTACGCCCAATACTGTTCGGACAGAATTAGCCACCTGTTGTCTATCGTATGCTACCAAAAACGTAACATGTGGAAGATCAAGCGTTGAGCGCACAAGCCTCGCCATTTCGACAACTTCAGTTGGATCAAGCCGGTCAAGGTCATCAATTACAATTAACACCCTTACTTTAGCTTTTCTTAGAGCCCTTTGCGCAGCATCACGCAGCTCATCAAGAGTGGCAGGCTTATCAGAAACGAGTCCAAGGATCTTCCCTAATCCTGAAAATGCGGCTACCACAGGCGCAAGCCAAGGAGCGACCGCAAGCCCAAATGCGGTGGCGGTCGCTGCGCCCACAGTCAAACCAGTTTCAACGCCTTTGATGGCCCGCCCGTACAAGTCCAGTGTCTTGATAGCACGATTGAGATCACTGGTTCTTTTCTTTCTAGGGACGCTACGACGAATGCCGTTTGCAACTGCGGGTAACAATCCACGCAACAATGCGTCCCTATTGCCAATGAGCCAAGGTGAGTACGGCAAAATTACAGCGTGGGCGTTGTGATCGCCATTCCGCAGTTTTTCTTTTAAGGCGTCTCTTGTTAGGTTGATTAGGCTAGTTTTACCTGATCCCCAAGGGCCGCAAATTCCAATCGTAAAACTACTTGAACGATCATAGTCGGCTACTACTCCTGCTAACCCCTCCGCAAATGGCGAGAAGGCAAATTTATCCTCATCAGTTTTAGATATGGGTGCGTCGGGGTTGAGTTGAGTTGAGGCGTTACTCACGAATGACCTGCAGAAAAGCTTAAGGATATAAATCAAAGCTTTGCTATGCTTTTGAACGGCGCAGGTCAAGCACGGCAGACTAAGTTTGGCAGGCAACAATTTGGCGTATATTTTGCAACGGCGATCATTCGTTCGGACACGAGGGTTCGCATCAAATCTAAGTAGAAAATAACATTGAGCAGAATTTGGAAAGAAGACAGATTGAACTGCTTTCGCTACAGGATTGCAAGCCTCATGCATGGCTTGTCCTTTGGTCGGCTGGGGTAAAAATTGGTGCTTTTTACTTCAATAGGGGACTGAAAGCGGCAAGGTTCGGCCTTGCCACTAAAACACAAAAGCCGACTTACGATGCAGTGGATCCGAGATGCAAAATATTTTGTTCAATCTGGTAACTGTCGATTGCGTCTTTGAGTTGGGTTAAAGTGTACCCTTCCTTGTTGTAGACCTCTTGCGTTACGCCAGATCGGGCGTGGCCAACTATGCACTGAACAATTGGTTCAGATACTCCGGCTTGGCTTAGTCGCGTAACGATAGTGTGGCGAAAGCTGTGAAACACTAAACCCGGTTCCTTGATTCCCAACTTTTTCAGGAAACTCTCATTACACCAGCGGCCTAGGTTGCGCCCATAGCCACCATTCACGTTGTAGCTGTATTCAGGGAAAAGTCTTTTGCCTGGCTTTCTACTCTCCACGAAATCCAAGAATCCCATGCGAAGCAATTCGGCGTGTAGGGGTACTTTGCGTTTCCCTGCGTCAGACTTAACGCGTTTATTGTTGTCATCTCCTTCATCGGTGATGTTCAGATACCAAACACCGTAATCCTGCTGCACATCTGCAGTTTCTAGTTGGCATACCTCGTTCAGGCGCGCACCAGTGAACATTCCTAGCAGCATACCCCACTTGTGGCATTCCTTGCGCACCAGCCCAGACGAGTTTTCTGTTAGTTCTTTGTAAATCGTGCGGGCGTGGTCGGGCTTGAAGGGTTTGCGTTCGGTTACGCTGTTTTTGGCCTTTGCCACTTTCATGCCGTCGAAGAGGCTATGCGGTGAGTATCCGTGTCGCTCGGCCCAATCAAAAAACCCTTTGAACATTTGTATGTGGCTATTGATCGTTTTGGGGGCGATTGTCTTCTGACCCGGCAGCTTGATGACTTCCATCAAAGGCATGTTTTTTAGGGCGGGCTTGGTGTTCCGGCTGGATGGTAAGGCTTGCAGAACCTTTTTGACCTCGTTCGCATCTTGCTTAGTTATCGTGCTCAGCAACCTGTCTGGCCCAAAGTACTCAACAAGAATTTTCAGGTACGCGCTGTTCTGGCTAACTGTTTTTTCAGCCCACTGACGCGAATGTTCCGCAATGAAGTCATCAATTGCGGTACCTATTGGTGAAGAGGCAGGAAGCGCCTTTGCAGGCGGTGAAACAGTCACGGCTGGGGCGTCATCATAAGAATAGTGTTCAAGGCGTTCTACAGCCTCCAGAACGCGCCTGAGCATATCTCTGCGTCCCTTTCGCCACTCCCGGCGTAGGTCCATCGCGTTATCATCCCAGTCCTGTGTGCTTATGTCAGAGGCGTCGCAAAACGCATCGCTATCGAGATAGAGGTCTGAAAGTAAATCCTCGCCTTCACCAGCGTTTTCATGGATTTCAATCTCTTGCTGCATTGCGCTGATTGATCCATCTGGAAAGCCTTTGTCGTTTAGCCGTTCCAAATACTTGTCGAGCGAAGCCTTGAAGTACCGATGCACCATTGATCGGATTTGGTCTTGTCTTAGTCGGGGCACGTTAGTTTGATCCGGTATTAATCGACCGCAAGATGCAAGAAAGCGCGCCAGATCACCAGCCCTATGCGGGCAGCGAGTACGCAGCGATATTCTTACAGATGTTCTCTTTTGCTCAGAAGACGGAGGGATAGGCCACCGGAAGTAATAAACGCCGTGTCTTGAAAGGCTTAGGAAGGATGACTGCATCATTGTAGGTGTGTCCCACTTTGTGTCACACCCGAGCACCACAGGGCTAAGTCAATGATTTAGAATAAAATGGAGGCGAGTACCGGAATCGAACCGGTGTACACGGATTTGCAATCCGCTGCGTCACCACTCCGCCAACTCGCCTTTTCAAGTAAAATCAAATACTTGCTGTGGTGTGGCAGGCGTTTTAACACCTTTCGTCAGGGGCGTCCAGTGGGTTGATTGCAAAAATCCACCTCCATGTGTTGCAGCATGGCGCGGCGCGACACCAAGTCTCTGCGATCTGGTGAAACTTTCGACGTTGCAGCCGTTGCCGGTTTCTTCTGGATGTGGCAAAAGCCGGGAACACTAGGGAAAAACATGGGCGATCCAATGACAGATTTCGCAACCCGGCGCCGCACGATGGTCGATACGCAGATCCGACCTTCGGATGTAACGAAATTCCCCATCATTGACGCCATGCTAACCGTTCAGAGAGAGAATTTTGTACCTGACGCTCAGCGTGAAGCGGCCTACGCCGAAGGCGTGATCGACCTTGGTGGCGACCGTTGCTTGCCCGAACCGCGGACGCTGGCCAAAATGCTGGATGCGCTGAATATCTCGAATGACGAGGCTGTATTGGATATCGCCCCGGCGCTGGGCTATTCCACTGCGGTTGCCGCGCGTATGGCGCAGTTGGTGGTTGCCGTGGAAGAAGATGAAGATATGGCCGCCGAAGCACAAACGATCTTGATGGAAGCAGACGCCGACAACGCGATTGTACATGTTGGGCCGCTGGCGCAGGGCGCGACCGAACACGGCCCCTATGACGTCATCATGATACAAGGCGGGGTTGAGCAGGTTCCCGAGGCATTGATCGCCCAGTTGAAGGATCACGGACGCATTGCCTGCCTGTTCGTCGAAGGAGAGCTTGGAACCGTTCGGATCGGGCATAAATCTGGCGGTCGGGTGACGTGGCGTCATGCATTCAACGCCAATGCCCCGGTTTTGCAGGCATTTTCCGCCGAGTGTGCATTTTCGCTATAATTTCATCGCTTATTTTTCTGCGACCTTGATTAGTTGAAAACATCGGCGCAAACTACGCTCAGGGCAGCGTAATTTTGATTTGAGAAGGATTTCGACATGCGTTCAAGGACAGGGGGAAAGCTAATTAAGGCGATGGCACTGACGGCGGGACTCGCGCTCAGTGTTGTACCGGGGCGTGCGGTCTGGGCTGATAACCTGACCGACGCGTTTATCGGGGCTTACAATACAAGTGGGCTGCTGGAACAGAACCGCGCCTTGTTGCGCGCGGCTGATGAAGACGTCGCAATCGCGCTGTCGGCGCTGCGCCCGATCATCAACTGGGCGGTCGAGGTCAGTCAGAATTACAATCGCAACAGCACGAGCGCTGGTGTTGTGCGGGATGAGCCAGCCAACTTTTTCACCGGCCTCACCCTGAGCCAGCTGATTTATGACGGTGGCTTCTCGGTTCTGGGCAAGCAATCCGCGCAAGAAACGGTTCTGGCAACACGTCAGACCTTGCTGGACGTCGAACAAGGTGTCCTGTTCCGCGGGGCCGAAGCTTATCTGCGCGTCCTGGAGCAGGAAGAAGCGGTTCAGATTCGCTTGAACAACGTCGACGTGTCGTCCGAGGAATTGAGGGCGTCGCAGGACCGGTTTGACGTTGGCGAAGTCACCCGGACAGACGTCGCGCTATCCGAGGCGCAGCTGGCCAGCTCGCAAGCGGACCTCGCGGTCGAACGAGGGTTTCTGGCCCAGGCGCAGGCTGAATACGTGAATGCAGTTGGCAAGGCTCCCGGACGGACGCAGGGCCTTCCTGGTCTGCCGAACCTGCCGCGCTCGGAATCAGAAGCCGTAGCACTGGCACAACGAAATCACCCCGCCATTCTGGCAGCACAGCATCAGGTGCGCGCGCTGGACTTAAACGTGCAACAGCAACGTGCAAACCTTGGTCCGAATGTCCGTCTGAATGCCGATGCGGGTATCCGTGAAAGCTATGACAATGATGATAGCCTCGAAGACGCAACCATCGCACTGCGTTTTGAGCAGCCGGTTTATGCTGGCGGTCGTCTTGCAGCTTCGGTTCGCCGCCAAATGGCACAACGCGACGCATCGCGCGCCAACCTGCTGAACGTGCAAAAAGACATCACCCAAGGTGTTGTGAATGCCTATTCGTCGTTCCAAGCTGCTTCAGCCAGCCTGAGAGCATCGACCGAACGGGTCCGCGCGTCGCAGGTTGCGTTTGACGGTATCCGCGAAGAAGCAACCCTTGGTGCACGTACCACGCTGGACGTTCTGAACGCTCAGCAGGACTTGCTGGATGCGCAGCTGGCCGAAGTTAGATCGCGCACCGAACGGTCGCGTGCCGCTTATCAACTGCTGGATGCGCAGGGTTTGCTGACGGCTGAACGTCTGGGTCTGGCTGTCCAGATTTATGATCCAACCCTGTATTACAACTTGGTTAAAAAGGCTCCGGCGCAGATCAGCAGGCAAAGCCGGGACTTGGATCGCGTCCTCAAAGCGTTGCGTCGCGACTAAGGGCCAATACTACCTGTTGTTAGGACCGGTTTGTTTAGCTACACTCGATCCCGAGGATAGAGCGGTAGAGAACAATGACGGATAAAGTCGTAAAAGCGGGAATCGAGGACGTCTTGTCCTCGATTAAGCGTCTGGTCACCGAAGAAGATCGTAAAATTCCGGGTGTTATGGCGTCATCCAACACGCGAAAGCCCGGCAGGCTGGTTCTGACCGACGCATTGCGAGTCGGTGAAGTGGCCGTGAAAGAGAAGCCTCAGCCAGAAAAAGCGGAACCGGTTTACAAGGCCGAAGATTCTGTCAAACCGATGCTTCTGCGGGCTTGTGATATCGTGAAACATGCCGAACCCGCGGTCGAACAGCAAACCACGACTGAGCCAGAGGACGGCCTGACCGGCAGTCTGAGCGCCAAGATCGAAGCGCTGGAAACCGCAATTGCCCGAACCGAAGATCAGTGGGAGCCGGACGGCGACAGCGAAGATGCTTATTCCGGCACGCCGACAAAGCCGCTGGAGTGGGCGGCGGAGGTCGAGACACCGGCAAAACCGCTGGAGTGGGCCGCAGAAGATGAGTTCAACATCACCTACTCGGCAAAGATCAGCCAAGCTGAAACGATACACGAAGACGTTGACACAGCCACAAAGGCAACCTTCGTCCGGGACCCTGCGGTCGTGGCGTCTGCGCAGGCGGTGAAATCAGAAGCAAAAGAACTGCACGTGCGGCCAACTGGCAAAAATGCGCAGACTGCAGGCAAAGACTTGCCAGTGATGAACACAGCCCCTCTGGCTACCGGACAAGGCGCGCTGACCTTGGACGAAGACGCAATGCGCGTTCTGATCGCACAGGTCGTTCGGGAAGAGCTGCAGGGCGTTCTAGGCCAGCGTATCACTCGCAACGTCCGCAAGATGGTGCGGCGTGAGATTTACCGCGCGCTGGCCGAGCGCGAAGTCGATTAACCCTTAAGGCCGCTTAGGCGGCCGGGCCATACCCAGCAGGCGATCCAGGTCCATATGCTGTTCCAGATGGTCCGCCAGCGCGTCCAGCGTATCCTCGACCCCATCCTCATATGACAGGTCCGATTCTGCGCCCAACTGCTGCAAATAGCGGGCGCGGAAAGCGTCAGAAGAAAAGATGCCGTGCAGGTAGCTCCCGCGGATGCGGCCTGTGCTGTCAGCAGCACCTTCCGGCCGCTCTTCGATCTCAAGCCAAGCGCGATCGCAATCGGGACCTTCGGTTCGGCCCATGTGAATTTCATACCCGGTGACTGGCTCATGTCCCGGAATGGTGCGTGCCGTGCGCAGGGTGACCTGCTTTTGGCCTGCCATGAGGGTGGTCACGTCCAACAAGCCCAGCCCGTCAACAGTGCCGGGTCGGCCATCGACGCCATCGGGATCGGCGATGGTTTTGCCCAGCATCTGATAGCCACCGCACAGGCCCAGCACATGGCCACCCCGGCGAACATGGGCATATAGGTCGATATCCCAGCCCTGCGCCCTGAAATAGGCCAGATCGCCGATGGTGGATTTGCTGCCGGGTAACAGCACCAGATCGGCATCACCCGGCAAAGGACGCCCGGCTGGGATGATTTCAACGCTGACCCCCGGTTCGGCCGACAGCGGATCAAGATCGTCGAAATTCGCCATGCGTTCCAATTGCGGGACAACCACTTTGCAGGCCCCGCCACTGTGCGAGCGAATGTCCATCATATCCTCAGCGGGTAATTTCCAGGCGTCATGAAACCACGGAATTACGCCCATGCATGGCCATCCTGTACGGGTGGCGATGTCGTCGCGCCCTTCGTCAAACAGGGAGACGTCGCCCTTGAACCGGTTGACGGCGAAACCTGTGATCATCTCAAGATCACCGGCATCCAAAACCGCCTGCGTGCCGACGATTTGCGCAATGACTCCGCCTCGGTGGATATCGCCCACCAGAACGACCGGTACATCAGCGGCACAGGCAAAGCCCATATTAGCAATATCGCCCTTGCGCAGGTTGGTTTCAGCCGGGCTGCCGGCACCTTCGATCAGCACCAGATCGGCATCGCTGCACAGCCGGTCAAAACTTTCAAGCGCGGCATCCAACAGCTTGGACTTGTCCTTGCGATAGTCGCCCGCCTTCATCGTGCCTGCACGCTGACCCTGAACAATGATCTGAGCGCCGGTGTCCGTTTCCGGTTTCAACAGAATCGGGTTCATATCCGTATGGGTCGGACGCTTGGCAGCACGTGCCTGCAGGGCCTGGGCGCGGCCAATCTCGCCACCATTCTCGGTCACGGCGGCGTTGTTGGACATGTTCTGCGGCTTGAACGGCGCCACTTTCAGCCCGCGCCGCGTATAAGCGCGCGCAAGCCCGGCCACCAAAACTGATTTTCCGACATTGCTGCCGGTGCCCTGAATCATGATGGCGCGAACCATGGTCGTCTCCTATACGTTAGGGCGCAGATGACCTGATTTGACACCAAAGGGAAAGCCCCGGATGAACACGCCCGCGCATCTTTTGATCGGCGCTGCCGCTTTTGCGCGGCCTGCGCGGGGGGCCATTCTGTGGGCTGCGGTGCTGGGCTCGGTTCTGCCCGATCTGTCGCTGTACGTCATGGCTGGGGTGTCCTTGCACGTCTTGAGCATCCCGCCACAGGTCGTCTTTGACGAACTATACTTCTCACCAGCCTGGCAGACGGTGTTTGCCATCGACAACTCATTCATCCTGTGGGGGGTGGCGTTGATGCTTGGGTACTGGCGGGGATGGCGGTTTTTGACGGTCACCGCATCCGCAGGGCTGCTGCATCTGTCGATGGATTTCCTACTGCATGCCGGTGACGGTCGGCCGCAATTCTGGCCGCTGAGCGATTGGGTCTTTCACAGCCCGGTCAGCTATTGGGACAGTGCGTATCACGCGCTTTTGGTAACGCCTGTTTCTGTCGTTATATGTGCTGGTTCTTATGTGGTGCTATGGAACAGGGGGCTGTCAGCGCCCGCCAAGCTATTCTTTGCCGCATTGCTAGGGGCCGAGATTTGGGTTGCCCGCCAATGGCTGCTGCTTTTCTGACCCGGAAATAGAAAAACGCGCCCGGAAAGTGGGCGCGCTTTTTCCTGCAGATGTCGCCTTGGTTTAAGCGGCTTCTGCCTGCTGAGCGGCATTACGACGCTCGCTTTCTTCACGCGACAGCGCGACCGAGGTACGCACGCCACGACCAACGAACTCCATCAACCCGCCGACAACCCGCTCGTTGGGGTCGATACCTGCGCAGGACAGCACCTCGCGGCCATCGCGCGAGCGGGCCCAACGGGCGATCTGTTCCGGGCCGTTGCCGTATTTCTTGTCATCGGCAATAGCGTCGTCCAGTGCAGCCAGCACAACGGCTGCGAAAAGTTTGCGTGCACGATTGCCTTGCTCATTGTTAAAGGCAGTGCCGTCAACGAAATCTCTCATCTCGTCTTCCTTGTTGTTCTTGCTCTTGCATTTTCGGCGTGACGGTCCTTATGACCTATTAGATGTGATTCGGATACAGCTAAAATGCATAGTTGCGTTGCGTCATTTGCATAGCTTGCTGCAAGTGCAGCACTAGGTCTCGTTGTCTTGTCAGGTGTGGTTACGCCAGATATAGGGACGGGAACTGACGCATCAACCGTTTGTGAAGGATTTATGTGATGCCCAAGATAAATGGGAACGAAATTCGCCCCGGCAACGTGCTTGAGCATAACGACGGGCTGTGGGCTGCTGTTAAGGTCGACCATGTAAAGCCCGGTAAAGGCGGTGCTTTTGCGCAAGTCGAACTGCGCAACCTGCGCAATGGTTCGAAATTGAACGAACGTTTCCGTTCGGCGGATAAGGTCGAGCGCGTGCGTCTTGAACAGAAAGATCAGCAGTTCCTGTACGAATCTGACGGCATGCTGGTGTTCATGGATTCTGAGACCTATGAGCAGATCGAACTGCCTGCTGAACTGTTGGGTGAACGTCGCCCGTTTCTGCAGGACGGCATGACCATCGTGGTCGAATTCTATGAAAGCGAAGCACTGAACGCCACATTGCCGCAAAAAGTGACCTGCAAGATCGTCGAGACCGAGCCGGTGGTCAAAGGTCAAACTGCTGCAAACTCGTTCAAGCCAGCCATTCTGGATAACGGCGTCAAGGTCATGGTACCGCCCTTCATCGGTCAGGATGAGATGATCGTTGTGAACACCGAAAGCATGGAATATTCCGAACGCGCGTAAATCGGTGCTTTAGCAAAACACGAAAAGACCGCGATGGCAGGGGCCGCGCGGTCTTTTTTAGTTTAGCTTTCTGGGTCGACGATATCGTTCTGGGTTCGGACCGAACAATTCCAGCATCAATTCATATTTGATGCGATTGGCACTGACTTGTCTGTAAAAGGCAATCAAAAAGGCCGTGGGACCCTGAATGCGGCCAAGACCGCTGGTGGCGGCGACCACGGTGCCCACATCCGTTTTGCCATTCAGAACCAGGTACCCGCCCAGCATCAGAACACCGACCGTGCCTGCGCCATTAATTACGCTCAGCAGAAATTTCGCGGACAGCTTCCACAGGAACATGCGGCGGCGCGTGTTGTAGATATCGTCGAACTGAGCCTCGATATCGCGCGCCACGGCATCAATGTCTTCGGTCGTCAGCCTGTCGGTAGAGCTGCGCAATATGCGGACCCGCTCAGCCACGAAGACGTTCACCTTACGCTGTGAGACCAGCACGATAATGATCTGCGGTACGATCATTGAAAAGGCAATCATGCCCAGACCCGGTTGCGTTGATGAGATGTAACCAATGACGCTGATCAGCGTGCCGATCTGCACAACCGGATCTGAAAAGGCGCCACCGGCGAACTTTCCCAACTCCTCGGCCTCGGCGGAAATAGCCGTGGTCATGGTTCCCGAGCGCATTTTCTCACCGGTTTCACTCAAGTCGGAGGAACGCACCAAAAGCCGCTGGCGGATCATGCGGATCAGATCCTCGCCCAGCGTCCCGGCGCGATAGCCCAGCAGCCACTTTAAGGCGAGGCTCAGCAGGATGACCGACATCATGCCTGCACCCAGATATAGCAATCGCTCGGTGCTGATATCGTTCGAGGTCAGATGGTTAACGATATCGCGCTGAAACTCTAATGGCACCGCAGCAAGGCCTGCGATGGCGATGGACAGGACAATAAGAATGATTTGCCGCCCGGCGCTGGCACGCCAGATCGCAGCGTATAACTTAAGCATATGCGCATCCGTTCAGTGGACTGACCGCAGTGTGGCAGCGCCCCGAAAGGGTTCAAAGGGTACCGGGCCGCGCAACGGTTCAGCCGTGCCGGAATAGCAACATGTTAGGCGTCAAGCGTGACGGTGGCCTCGGCAGCCTGCATATCGTCGCTGGCGCGGTCAAACCTCAGATAGGCGATCCCCTGACCGTTCGATTGGGTGAACAAGGTACCGGCCGGTTTGCCGCCAGATGTAATTTCGGTCCCAACGGGCGCGGTGCCATTAACCCGAACGCTACGCAGCCCTTTGCGCAACTCGGTCTTATGCTTCATCCGGGCGGTGACTTCCTGCCCGACATAGCACCCTTTTTTAAAATCGACGCCGTTCAGACCCTCGAATCCAGATTCAAGGATATAGCTGTCGGGGGTCAGTTCGATACCGGTTTCCGGAATGCAATGTCGCACGCGGATGGCGTCCCAATCCGTACCATCGTCGCCTTCGGCCTCGACCGTATACGCCCGCCACCCCATATCTGGATGGCGCGGGTCGGGCAGGGCGCCTGCGGGTGCCGGGCCTATGCCGCGTTGCAGATTCAGCCCGCTATCTTCAATCGAAACATCGGCGCGCAGCTTGTACATGCCCAGCCGCTTGACGAACCCGTCGGCGATATCCTCGGCGACATCCAGCAGAACCTTCTCGCCGTCGCGTTTCAGAAAGAAATCCGCCAGGTACTTGCCCTGCGGGGTCAGCAGTGCGGCATAAACCAGTCCCTGATCCAGCCCGGAAATATCATTGGTGACCAGCCCTTGAAGAAAGCTGTCAGTGTCCGACCCGCTAAGGCGCAGAATACGGCGATTGGGCATGGGGTGGTCCTCGTCTTTTCCCTTGGCCCCGTGATATAGGAGATCGCGTCGCTATGACCAGAGGATATCCGCCTTGCCAGCACCAATCAGCATCGTCATTCCGACCCTGAACGCGGCTGAGGCTTTGTTGGAGTCCTTACCGGCTTTGATGGAGGGTTTGCACACGGGGTTGGTCCGAGAGCTGATCGTTACCGATGGCGGTTCGACCGACCAGACCCTTGAAATTGCAGAAGAGGCGGGGGCTGAGATTGTGACCGGGCCGCCCTCACGCGGGGGGCAGTTGCTGCGGGGCTGCGCGGTAGCCAAAGGTGAATGGCTTTTGGTTTTGCACGCCGATACCGTCCTGCAAGAAGGGTGGAGCAAGGACGTCGGAGAGCATCTGCCCACGGGCAACCCCGCGGCTTTTCGTCTGACCTTTCAGGCCAGCGGGTTTTGGTCAGCCTGGGTTGCGGGCTGGGCCAATCTGCGCAGCCGGGTGTTTAGCCTACCTTATGGTGATCAGGGGTTGCTTGTGCCGCGTCGCGCCTATGACAAAGCCGCAGGTTACCCGGACCAGCCGTTGATGGAGGACGTGGCGCTGGTGCGCGCCTTGCCCCGCATCACCCTGCTGAGCACCCGCGCGGCTACGAGCGCGGACCGCTATGCGCGGGCGGGGTGGCTGCGTCGGGGAGCACGGAATCTGTGGACCCTGACACGATATTTTCTTGGGGCTGATCCGGAACGCTTGGCGCAGGCGTACCGACGCTGAGCGTTGTGCGCAGTTCGACAATGGATTTGCCCAACCGGAAGGGCGCGGCAAAGCTGACCAGACACAGGGCGACGATTTGCAACACCAGTATATGCGCGTTTTCCTGCAGGTATTCCCATTCGTCTTTTAGCTTTCCGACCTGTTCAACCAGGTCATCATAGCTTTGGGCAAGGATCAGATAATCCCCGGCAATGGCGGGCACTTTCCGGCGCATGTTGTCGATCGCAACCTGTGTTGCATCGTCCAGCGTGGTGAAAACAAGGAACTGATCGATGCTGAACGCATCGGCCTTGGCGGCCATAGCGCGAATTTCCTGCTGTTCATCTTTCGCTTGCCCGCCAAGTAGGAAATGCAACCCCTGTAGCGGTGCCACCTCATTGGTCACAGCGATGAACAAGGGCAGGTCAGCATTACTGGCGGTTGAGGCCGAAAGGAATTCAACCTTATCGCACAAAACGGCGGTGTCCGGGTCATAGGCTGGATCGCAGAACCGCAGTCGGAAGCGCGCGGCGTCGCGGTCAAAAGCAAGCGTCGCGGCATAAGCCACATCGATTTGCCGGTCCAACCGCGAACTGTCCGAGGTGTAGAGCCCGGCCAGAACCGCCACCAGTGCGCCGATCCCGCCCAGAACGACCCAGACAAGGTCGGCCAGCTTCCATGCCCGGTGCCCGGCCGGTTTGCGAAATAGAAACGCGGTGCCAACCGAGCCGATAATAAAGAACAAGATCAGCAAGGGCAGTTGATTTTCGGTCACAAATGTCATGACATCAAAGTGACCGCGCGCCAGCGCGCTGGCAACACTCCTCACGTTCAGTTGTAGAGATTCCGCATCAATAGGGCTTTGCCTGCAGGGCAGCTATCTTGCGCTGGTCAACGGCACAATCACCGCTTCCTCCTGCGGTGGAAACCCAAACAGACTCACCGAAAACATTCTCAAAACACTGATCGAAGCTGCGTTGTGATCGGCCTCAACCTGTGCAAATAACTTAGCCGGTCCGATTTGCAGGACAGTTTCTTCCTTTACGAAAGGTTCGGATGTGACCCTGTTTGTCATTGCCATCATTTTGACGGCGGCGGTGTTGCACGCGGTTTGGAATGCGATTGTCAAAACCGCGGCTGATCGGACCACCACTCTGGGTCTGGTGGCGTTGGGGCATGTCATTCCAGCAACGGTAATGATCCTGTTGCTGCCACTGCCCAGTGCCGAAAGCTTTCCATACATCCTGATCTCAACCGTGGTGCATTTCGGCTATTATTTCATGCTCGGCAAAGCCTATCAGCACGGAGACCTAAGCGTCGTATACCCAATTGCCCGCGGTATCGTTCCGGCGCTTGTATCGCTGTGGGCGATGCTGTTGGTGGGCGAGGTGCTGCCGCTGCAAGCGTGGGGAGGGATCGCGCTGATTGCGGTTGGTATCCAGCTCAGCAGTTGGAAGGCATTGCGCTCTGGTGTGGGCCGTTGGGCCCTTGGATTTGCGCTGGGTACGGGCTTTTGCATCTCGATATATTCGGTCGTGGACGGTATTGGCGTGCGCTTGTCAGGCAATACGCTTAGCTACTGGGCCTGGGGTGCGTTTCTGCATCTGTTTATCGCGGGGTTTGTTGGTATCCGTCGACGGAAGACCCTGGCTGAATTGCCTGCCAAAGTCTGGATGATCGGCATTCTGGGCGGGCTTGTTTCGATGACAGCCTATGGTCTGGTGCTTTATGCCAAGAACTACGCACCGCTTGGTGCAGTTTCGGCGCTACGGGAAACCTCGGTAATATTCGCGGCGCTGATCGGGTTTGTTTTCCTGAAAGAGGGGAACTGGATGCGGCGGCTTGGTGCAGCGGTTCTTATGGCTGTCGGAGTGGCGCTGATAGGCCTGTCCGTCTGATAGGCCTGCGACACAGCCTTGCTGAAGTCGCCCCCGATCTCTCATAGTAGCGAGAGAAAAGGGAGCGTTTTCATGACCAAAGAGATTGTTCTGATCCACGGTGCCTTTGCGGGGCCATGGTGTATGCAGGATTATGCCGGGTTTTTCCGCGACCGGGGCTGGACCGTTCACACCCCCGCGCTGCGCTATCACGGCGGGGACCCCAAGGCGAACCCTGACCCGCGCCTGACCGATACCAGCGTGATGGACTATGCCAACGACATAGCAGAGTTCGTGCAGGGGTTGGACAGCAAACCGGTTCTGTTGGGCCACGCCATCGCCGGAGTTGTGGCGCAGCAGGTGGCCTCACGCGGGTTGGCCAGTGCGATTGTCCTGATCAACCCGAACGCGCCTTGGGGCACCTTGCCCGAAACCGATGACGAACGCGCCATCCCGCGTGCGTTGATGGAGGGCGGGGCGTTCTGGAAACAGCCCATGCGGGTCGAGTTCGACCTGATGGCCCCCTTCGCGCTGAACAAAATGCCCGAGGCGCAACAGCACGCGGTGTTCGACCGTTTGGGCGCCGAAAGCGGGCGGGTGATGTTCGAGATGTTTTTTTGGATGTTCGACGATCACCACGCGATGAAGGTCGATATCGACAAGGTCGACTGCCCAGTGCTGGTCGTATCAGGGACTGAGGACAGGGCGGTGAACCCCAACACCTGCCGCGCCCTGGCCGATTTGTATGGTGACCGAGCGACTTTCATGCCCGTCGAGAACCACGCGCATTTCTTGTTTATGGAGCCCGGCTGGGAAAAGCCCGCCGCGCAGATCGCGGACTGGCTGGAGAAGAAGGTGGGCTAGCCCGCCCACCTTAAGCGTTCAGTTGTTGGTCGAGAACGTGCTCTGCGGTTTCCACTTCATCGTGCCGTCGTCCTCACGGTGACAACGCAGCAGGCGTTCCTGGATCGTGCTGACCGTCTGGGTAACGGTGTTGTCGCCGACCAGCAGAACAAACGCGTCCTGCGAATAGGCCATGCCGTTGTAGTAGCAGAACTTGGTCTCGGCCCCGTCCGGAATGGGGGATGCGGTGGTCAATGTCTGCTGCGCATTCGCTTGACTGGCCAGCAGCGCAACGGCCAGCCCAAGGGTTAGTGTTTTCATGTCGTCCTCCCGTTCGAAAATCTGTAGTTGGTTTCATTGCGTCTTGGACGCTCGGAACCTCAAATGTCGTTCTTGAATGACGGATTGAGGGTAAGTGTGAACGAGATCAACGGGTTAGGCAAGGGGGTGTTTGTAGGGCGTTTGTGGGAAGGCTTGGCGCTATCCCACCATTGCGTGACGCTAGGCATCATGCACCCACCCTACAGCCGGGTGCGAGAATTGTAACTTGGCTGGACGGGGTTTACGCAAATCTCGCGTCGAGTAAAATGATCAATACGAGCGGTCAAGCCACGCTCGCCGTGTAGAAGTTACTCGTCGTCATAACGAATTTCCCCACCATTTTGGTAGATCAGAGTTTCAATGTCCTCGAGATCATCTATAAGCTTGTTGTAAAAAGTGACGTCTCGCACTTCAAAATCGAATTGACCCCAATAGCATTTTTTGAAGTATTTTTTGTGATTGTTGATGATCATCGCATCCCTGATAATCCCAAATACAGTGTTATCATCATCTTCATTCTTTTTGTACTCTTCGATTGGAAGAGACCCGAGTAGATCTTGAAAATCTTTGACGGTATGCACACCAAACTCGGTGAGTTCTTCAATTAGGCGCTCTGTTGATTTTTCACTCGGGTTCAACTTATTCTTCGAGGCGACTTTCAACCTGTTTTCTTGAGCGAATTTTTCGCAGACTATTAAGACTGAGGTGGCGGAAAGGTAATCGCTTTCAACAGAATCATCTCCCGAATTCAGTCTATGTTTGTAATCGTTTGCCGCTAGAGCAATCCGAGAAAGTTCTTTGTCGATTAGTTCCAAGTTGCCGGACAAAATGTTAAGCCGCCTTTGTAGGTCGGAAGGCAACGCGACTTTTGACTTGTATTTTTGCTTATGCTCAATTTCAGCCCAAGCCTGCTCTAAGGCTGTTCTCACTTGAATTTCGAATGGGATGTCACACGCATCCTGATATTCTGGAAGGTTCCTTCGCTCCTCTCCGAGAGTGCATATCAAGTGCAAAGAGCGGTACCCAACTTTTTGAACGTCAGTAGGCTTTCGCCTATCAACAGAGTTTTTTTCATCAACTTTGAAATACTCGCGAAGGGTTTTTTCGAATAACTCAATTTCATGCTCAAGGTACAGTACAACCCGGAAACCAACAATGTCCGTCATTTGTTGGAACGGACTATCATATTTCTTCCGTTCAAACTTTGACACTGCGCTGTCTAGGTCTTTTGTTCGAGATAAGATAGGCATTGCCGAAACGCCCGCTTCGGTAATCGCTTTTGAAACCAACCCAAAAATCGAAGTTCTGAGGCTTTCAAATTCTTTTCGTCGGCCTTCGTATTGCGCTTTAAATTCTTCTTTCTTCAATGGACTTCCTCAAACATCCAACTCTTCCACGAACCGCGCATTCTCCTGAATGTACTGGAACCGCAGTTCGGGTTTTTTGCCCATCAGGCGCTTGCTCTTCAGTGTGGTCAATTTTGATCTCACCTATTCGATTTATTGAACTCATAAAACGCGTTATGCAGCGACACAAATGCACTATTGGGCTCAACAGGTGAGGCGTTGAACAACACGACAACGGTCTCTCCTTCCGAAAATCGAAAGACGGTTGTGAAGATGCCTCGAACCCCGCCCCAATGGGTCAGATGCTGGCCGTTCTCTTCCGGCCAGACATGCCAGCCCGACGCGTAGAAATCACTTTTTTCGTCTTGTGATGCCGTCGCCTCGAAAAACGGTTTGGGCGTCGAGGCCATGGTCCAGACCGCCTCGGCAGTGCCGATTGCCCCACCAGCGATACCCAAGCCTGAAAGCCAGCCTTGATCGTCCTCTGAACTCAGCACGCGGGTCCAACCGTCGCTGCGAAGTTCCCAATTGGCCCCGGCGGGCCCCTCCAGATGGATATCGGCAACCTGCTGCAGGGCGTCTTCAACGTCCGCCCCCAGCAGATCGGTCAGAAGGCAGAAGCCAACATTCGAGTACGCCGTCTTGTTGCCCGGCGTGTGATCCAACGGCATGGTTTGCCACACGGTCCGGGCCACTTTGGCGCAACTGGCCGACCAGTCGAGGCCAAGCCGATCGGGCGCGAAGATCGGATCGAAACTGATAGTTCTATCGAACCCACCCGTATGCGCCAAAAGCTGCCGCGCCGATACTTGTGCGGCCCGCGGGTCATGCGGCGGAGGCAGGTCGGCAAGCTCGGCTATGGGACGATCCAGGTCGATTTGGCCACGTTCCTCGGCTTTGATCAGTGCTCTGGCTGCGATGGGTTTTGTGACCGAGGCCAGGCGAAATGGCTGGTCGGTCGACATGGGCGTGTTCTCAATCGGGTCTGACACGCCAAACGCCACGACTTTGGGCTCTGCATCCGAGGGGCCGTAGGCCAGCACAGCCCCCGGAATATTATGTGTCTGAAGAAAGGACTCGACGATGTCTTCAACAGTGGCCGGTTCGCGGTAGCGACCCGCGAACATCACAATCACACCAGCGAGAACAAGAATACCAGTTGACCAGCACAGTCTTGCCTTACGTGATTTGAACATTTGGCCTCTGCACTGATTGATGTCTTTCGCGTTCGATCGTCTTAGACGTCCAACTCCTCCACAAACCGCGCGTTTTCCTGAATGTACTGGAACCGCAGTTCGGGTTTTTTGCCCATCAGGCGCTCGACCAGATCGCCGGTCTCGCCGGGTTCGTCCTCGTCGATGGTGACGCGGATTAGCTTGCGCGAGGCCGGGTCCATCGTAGTTTCTTTCAGGTCCTTGGCGTCCATTTCGCCCAGACCCTTGAAGCGTGACACGTCGATCTTGCCCTTGCCGCCCAGACCTTTCTCAAGCCATTCGTCGCGCTCGGCCTCGTCCAGGCAATAGACGCGTTTTGCGCCTTGGGTCAGACGGTAGAGGGGCGGGCAGGCCAGATACAGGTGTCCCGCGTCGATCATCGGACGCATCTGGGTGAAGAAGAACGTCATCAGCAGCGAGGCGATATGCGCCCCGTCCACATCTGCGTCGGTCATTATGATGACCTTGTCATAGCGCAGGTCGTCGACGTTGAATTTGGTGCCAAGCCCCACTCCCAAAGCCTGCGTCAGATCGTTGATCTCGGCATTGGTGCCCAGCTTGGAACTGGCCGCGCCCAGCACGTTCAGGATCTTGCCGCGCAGGGGCAGCAGGGCCTGTGTCTTGCGGTCACGGCCCATCTTGGCGGACCCACCGGCCGAGTCGCCCTCGACGATGAATAATTCCGTGCCGTCGCGTGTTGAACTACTACAGTCCACCAACTTGCCGGGGAGACGAAGTTTCTTAGTGGCGGACTTGCGTTGTGTTTCCTTCTCGGCCCGTCGGCGCAGGCGTTCCTCAGCCCGTAGGATGAGGAAGTCCAAGATAGCGCCAGCGGATTTCGTGTCGGCAGCCAGCCAGTTGTCGAAATGGTCGCGGACCGAGTTTTCGACCAGCCGCTGTGCCTCGACCGTGGCCAGACGGTCTTTGGTCTGACCCACGAATTCAGGTTCACTGATGAAACAAGAGACCAGCGCACAGCCGCCGGTGATCAGGTCATCACGTGTGATCTGACCTGCCTTTTTGTTGTTGATCAGCTCGCCATAGGCTTTAATCCCCTTAAGGACCGCAGCCCAGAAGCCTGCCACATGGGTGCCACCTTCGGGGGTGGGGACGGTGTTACAGTAGGACTGGATGAACCCGTCGCGTGAAGGCGTCCAGTTGATCGCCCATTCGACCTTGCCGGGAGTGCCGAATTTCTCGTTAAAGTCCACGGTACCGGCAAAGGGTTGCTCAGCATAGGTGGACGAGCCATTCATCGTCTCTTTCAGGTAATCCGACAGGCCACCGGGGAAGTGGAAGGTCGCTTCGGTCGGGGTCTCGCCATCGTCGATGGCGGACTTCCAACGGATTTCGACGCCCGAGAACAGATAGGCCTTGGATCGGATGGATTTGAACAGCCGCGCCGGTTTGAATTTGTGATGGCCAAAGATCTCGGCATCAGCGTGGAAAGTGACTGTGGTGCCGCGTCGGTTCGGGGCCGCGCCGACCTTTTCCACCGGGCCTAAAGGAATACCGCGTGAGAACCGTTGTTCGAACAGCGTTTTATCTCGCGCCACCTGCACGACCATCGAATCCGACAATGCGTTTACCACAGATGCGCCCACGCCATGCAGACCGCCCGAGGTCTGGTACGCCTTGCCCGAGAATTTGCCACCCGCGTGCAGGGTACACAGGATTACCTCCAACGCTGATTTGTCGGGAAATTTCGGATGCGGGTCGATCGGAATGCCACGTCCGTTGTCGCGTACGGTCAGGGCGTAGTCGGCGTGCAGTTCAACTTCGATCCGGTTGGCATGGCCCGCGACGGCTTCGTCCATCGAGTTGTCGAGGATTTCGGCCACCATATGGTGCAAAGCGCGCTCATCAGTGCCGCCGATATACATACCGGGGCGTTTTCGGACCGGCTCAAGACCTTCCAGTACCTCAATCGAAGAGGCGTCGTAAGTGGTGGTCGCGCTTGGCGTCAACAGATCGTCGGGCATCGGGGCTGCTCTTGTTTTTAGGTTGAGACCCATTATGGCAGGTGATGTGGTCCGGGGGAAGAGGGGCGCGAGGTGTTGTGGGCGATTGGCTGTGATCTTGATGGGTGACACCTCTGCACGAAGCCGAAGTTATTAAGGTTTTTCCGCCGTCAATCGTACCCCGCCGATCCTTCTTTGTTTCACGTCGCTGACAAATTGCGCGTACATTTTCAGGAAAGTATCCCCCTTGGACGGGTTGCCAGCGCGTTCGGCCTCGGCATCCAAGGTTTGATACATGCTAAGCCGACGCGCCAGAATTTCGCCCCAGGACGCCGTTACATCGTTGGCCGAGGCAACCGAAAATCCAGTTTTTTTCAACACAGTTTCGTATTCGGGAATGCTCAGCAGGGACTGGCAGGCAAAACGTTGGTGGTACAATTCCATCTCATCATCGGGCAGGGGCTCATGCATCACCCAATCGGTAAAGGCGAACCGTCCGCCAGTGCGCAGAACGCGGAACACTTCGGATAGGGCTTTGAGCTTGTCGGGGATATGCAAGAAGGATTCCTGACTGACCGCCGCATCGAAATGCGCATCGTCAAAGGGTATATCCATCGCACTGCCCAGAATTGGATGCACCTGATCCTGTAGTCCGACAAGCGCGTTCAGTTCCTTGGCACCGTCGACGCGGTTGGGGCTGATATCGAGGCCAGTGACGTCAACGTCAAGCTCAGAGGCGTACCATCGCGCAGGTCCACAAAGCCCGGCACAAACATCCAAAACGCGATAACCAGATTTCATCCGG
Source organism: Ruegeria sp. BI7 (assembly GCF_056537925.1). Lineage (NCBI taxonomy): Bacteria > Pseudomonadati > Pseudomonadota > Alphaproteobacteria > Rhodobacterales > Roseobacteraceae > Ruegeria > Ruegeria sp. BI7. Next base: position 26,700 of record NZ_JBQFSK010000011.1, on the reverse strand, counting down.
ACCTTGTCCGCCAGTCGGGCGTTGGCATTCAGGCCGTCATAGTGATCCTGATCATAAGGGTAGAGCTCTTGCGGGGTCACATCCTCAAGCGATCCGCGAAGGCTTGTCAGCTTGGTCAGAATATGCGGCGCAGAAATTGGGTGGTTGGCATAGAACTCAGTGACAGTTTTCTCCGCCATTTCCATGAGATACTCCCTTACTTGCGTTTCGTCAGCTTAGCCTGACATGGTGGGGCGATCCAGTTTTGTCTCAGAAGGATACGAGTGCGAAACTGGGAGGCGAAGACGCGACACGACAACAGGGCGAGGACCATATGAGCTGGATTAAGACTGTTCCATTTGACGAAGCCACCGGCAAGCTGAGAAAGCTTTACGAGCGGGTAACCGGGCCTGACAACAACGTGGACAACATAATGATGGTGCATTCTTTGCGGCCGCATTCGATGGAAGGTCACATGGCGCTGTACAAGAACGTCCTGCATCACTCGGCCAATAAAGTCCCGAAGTGGTTTCTTGAGGTGCTGGGGGTTTGGGTCAGTTCCCTGAACCAGTGCAGCTATTGCGTCGAGCATCACTTTAGCGGGTTGCAGCGGTTGTTGGCAGACGCGGAGCGGGGCGATGCCATCCGCGCCGCGATTGAGGCCGGAACGCCGGATTCCGCACCGCTGGACAACGCCCAGATCGCTGCTATGTGCTATGCGCGCAAGCTAACCGAAGCACCTGCGCAGATGGTTCAGGCTGATGTTCGCGCCCTGCGGGACGCCGGGTGGGACGATGGCGAGATCCTCGAGATCAATCAGGTCTGCGCGTATTTCTCATACGCGAACAGAACGGTTCTTGGGCTTGGATGTTCTACCACAGGCGACGTTCTGGGTCTTTCACCCAACAACTCGGATGATCCGGCGGATTGGGGGCATAGCTAGAAATCTGCCGCAGCGTGTTGAACTTCATTAGTGGAAAGTTTCCTACGCTACGGCTCAAAAATTTGACCCGTGTCAAAGCGAAAATCTGCGCCTTTTGCTAGACGTTCCTGCGGATAGTGAAAAAGGAAAAATTGAATGGAAGCAGCGGCACAAATTGAACAAAAACAATCCTCTGTCAAAATTGTCCCAACACCCAATCCTGAGCCATCGCAACCCAGCCCCGAGCGAATTCGGCAGGCGTTCGAAAGCGGAAAGTATCCCTATGATCGCAAGATGGCGCGGGGCAAGTACGAGGCGCAAAAGGCGCAATTGCAGGCCGAATTGCTTAAGGTGCAGCTTTGGGCGCAAGAGACGGGGCAACGCTTTGTTCTGCTGTTCGAAGGGCGTGATGCGGCAGGCAAAGGCGGTACGATCAAGCGGTTTATGGAACACCTGAACCCAAGGCAAGCCCGCGTCGTGGCCTTGAACAAGCCGACCTGGGAAGAGAAAGGCCAGTGGTATTATCAGCGCTATATTCAGGAACTACCTACGGTCGGTGAAATGGTGTTCTACGACCGCTCTTGGTACAACCGTGCGGGCGTTGAGAGGGTCATGGGCTTTTGTTCGCCCAACGAGTACCTTGAGTTCATGCGACAGACGCCCGAGTTGGAGCGGATGTTGGTCCGCTCGGGTATTCAGCTCTACAAATATTGGTTCTCGGTCACGCAGCCGGAACAACAGCGCCGCTTCAAAAGCCGGGAAACCGACCCGTTGAAGCAATGGAAGCTGTCGCCCATCGACAAGGCGAGCCTGGATAAATGGGACGACTATACCGAAGCGAAAGAGGCGATGTTCTTCTATACCGACACCGCCGACGCGCCTTGGACCATCGTCAAGTCGAACGACAAGAAACGTGCGCGTCTGAACTGTATGCGCCACTTTTTGTCGACGCTGGATTACCCGGACAAGGACCACAATATCGTGGGCCAGCCCGATCCCATGATCGTAGGGCAGGCGCATCACGTCATTCATCAGTCCGAGCATATTTTGGGCACCTCCCTGCATCCTGACGCGCGATGAACCAAGCGGCCAATTGCCGGCAGCACTAGTCTCACCTTGAAATTTCACTGATCACCTCTTGTCCCGGCCTCAGGCCGGGCATAAGGCTGGTGAAATGAATAAGGTAATGACATATCGCGCCCACTTCCGGGCCATTGCAGTTCTGGGTCTGCCGCTGGTCGGCGGGCATCTGGCGCAGTTTGCCATTGGTTTGACCGATACGATCATGCTGGGCTGGTACGGGGTCGAGGCTTTGGCCGCAGTGACGCTGGCCAGTAGCTTTTATTTCGTGCTGTTCCTGTTTGGCGGCGGTTTCGGACTAGCGGTGATGCCCATGGTGGCGACTGCGGCCGCCGAAGAGGATGAGACCAGCATTCGCCGCTCGACCCGTATGGGGGTGTGGCTGTCCTTGTTATACGCCGTGCTGGTTATGCCTTTGCTGTGGTGGTCCCACCCGATTTTGATTGCTGCAGGGCAAGATCCGCAGGTGGCTGAAACCGCATCGCAATATCTGCGTGTTGCGGGATGGGGACTGTTCCCGGCGCTGGTGGTTATGGTGCTGAAATCTTATCTGGCCGCTTTGGAGCGCACGCAGATCGTTTTGTGGATCACTGTGACGGCCGCTGTCGTCAACGCACTGACCAACTATGCGCTGATCTTCGGCAATTGGGGTGCGCCCGAACTGGGCGTGATGGGGGCGGCAATTGCCTCGGTGGTGACGCAGATGGTGTCGCTGGTTGCGGTCGTGGTCTACGCCGTGCGCGTATTGCCCGAACATAACCTGTTCCAACGGTTCTGGCGCCCGGATTGGGAGATGCTGTACAGCGTGCTGCGTCTTGGCATTCCCATTGGATTTACATTGCTTGCCGAGGTGTCGCTGTTCGCCATGTCCGCCTTCATGATGGGTTGGATCGGGCCGGTGCCGCTGGCGGCGCATGGGATTGCGCTGAATCTGGCCTCGGCCACGTTCATGGTGCATCTGGGGTTGTCTAACGCGGCCACGATCCGTGCGGGGAACGCCCTTGGGCGCAAGGATCGACCACATCTGGAAAAAGGTGCGAAGGCGGTGACCGTGATGTCTCTGCTGGTGTCTGTTCTGACGATTATCTTGTTTGTGACCTGCGCCGAGCCGCTGATTTCTGTGTTTGTCGAACCCGACGATCCGCAGCGCCCGCAAATCCTGGCCATCGGAACGGGCCTGCTGGCCATGGCCGCTTTGTTCCAGTTGGTCGACGGGGCACAGGTGATTGCACTGGGCCTGTTGCGCGGATTGCAAGATGCCAAGGTGCCGATGGTAATGGCCGGGCTCAGCTATTGGGTGGTTGGGATACCGGCGTCCTATTACTTTGGCTTTGTGCAGGGGATGGCCGGGATCGGCATCTGGCTGGGCCTTGTGCTGGGGCTTGCCTGTGCGGCTGTCCTGCTGATGGCCCGTTTCTGGATGCGCTCGGTTCAGACCGTAGGGGTGCCTGCGGAATAGCCGCGCCTTCAGCCTTTGCTTAGCCGATCTGCCTTTTTGCGCACCAGTACGGAGCGTAAGTCGTGCATCGCCAGCAACAACCGGTCGGTGACATCCTCAAGCTGTTCGTCCGACGCCTTGGATTGTGCCCATTGCGTGGTCAGATTCAGATAGTCGACCGCGCGGTGAATGTCGTCGATATCCCGTTGCGCCAGCAGGGCTTTGCGCGCGTCCATCCAACGTACGATTTCCGCCTGATCCGCCGCTGTCAGGGTGCGCTGGCCCTGTGGCTTGACCTCGCCATTGCGGATGTTGATGACCGCGATCTGATCCATCTCGATCCGCCGTTGACGGTTTTCGGTATCGATCCGAAAAACCGCTGCGCCATTCTCGCGGACACGAAAGTAGTATTCAGGCAGTTCTGCGGTCATCAGGGGCCTCCGGATCAGGTCAGGGACGCGCAAAAGCGCTGGATGCGGGTGCAGGCCTCGGTCAGCGCCTCGTCCGAGGTCGCATAGCTGACCCGGAAATTCGGTGACAGGCCAAAGGCCGCGCCAAATACAACGGCCACGTCGGCCTCTTCCAGCAGAGCGGTGGCGAAGGCCTCATCCGAGTCAATTCTGGTGCCGGCCGGAGTGGACTTGCCGATCAGTCCTGCGATCGACGGGTAGACATAGAACGCGCCCTCGGGCGTGGGGCAGGTGATACCGTCGATCTGGTTCAGCATGTCAACCACCAGATTGCGGCGACGTTTGAACGTCTCGTTGTTCGGGGCCAGGAACGCTTGCGTTCCGTTCAGCGCCTCGACCGCCGCCCATTGGCTGACCGAGCAGGGGTTCGAGGTCGACTGTGATTGAATCTTGCGCATGGCGGCGATGATCTCGACCGGTCCCGCCGCATAGCCAATGCGCCAGCCGGTCATAGCATAGGCTTTCGATACGCCGTTGCAGGTCAAGGTACGGTCATAGAGGCCCGGTTCGATCTCGGCCGGAGTGCAGAATTCGAACCCGTCATAGGCCAGATGCTCGTACATGTCGTCGGACATGATCCACACATGCGGGTGGCGCATCAGTACATCTGTCAGGGCTTTCAATTCCGAACGGCTATAGCCCGCTCCCGTAGGGTTCGACGGGGAGTTGAAGATGAACCACTTGGTCTTGGGCGTGATCGCCGCCTCAAGCTGTTCGGCGGTCAGTTTGAAGCTGTTTTCCAGCGTCGTCTCGACCACGACTGGCGTACCTCCGGCCAGCAGAACCATGTCCGGGTAGCTGACCCAATATGGCGCGGGGATAACAACCTCGTCCCCGTCGTTCATTGTCGCCATCAACGCGTTATACAACGTCTGCTTGCCGCCAGTCCCGACCGAGATCTGTGCGGGCGTGTAATCCAGCCCATGATCACGCTTCATCTTGGCGCAGGCGGCTTGTTTCAATTCGGGAATTCCGTCAGGGGCGGTATACTTTGTCTTGCCCGCTGCAATGGCTGCAACAGCCGCGTCCTTGATGTTCTGTGGCGTGTCGAAATCGGGTTCACCCGCGCTCAGGCCGATCACATCACGCCCCGCCGCCTTCAACTCGGCTGCTTTGGCGGTCATCGCGATGGTTGGTGATGGTTTTACGCGTGACAGTGTCGCAGACAGGAAAGTCATGATGGCCTCAGTTTGTATGTTCAACCTGTCTGTCATAGGGTGCGCCCGAATGACGATCAAGCGATATGAGGCCGAGACATGGAGACCCTGATGACCGACGAAAATGACTGGTATAGCCCAGAGGCAGCGACATTCGGGGACCGGCTGGCAGGCGCGCGCGAGGCCGCTGGTATGACTCAGACCCAACTGGCGCGTCGGCTGGGTGTCAAAAAAGCGACTATTGTGGCCTGGGAAAACGATCTGTCCGAACCGCGTGCCAACCGTTTGTCGATGATGGCGGGTATGATCAACGTTTCGATCATGTGGTTGCTGACCGGCGAAGGCGAAGGTATGGACGCCCCCGTCGAAGACGGCGAGGTCAATATCGAGCTGGCGGATGCGGTGGCCGAGCTACGCGCAATCCGGGGCGAGATGCGCGCCAGTGCCGAACGGGCCGCGCGGCTTGAGAAGAAGCTGCGCTTGATGTCGGAGCAGGGAAAGTGACCGAAACACGGGAAGTCAGGATCAAACGCATGAAAATGCGGTCCATGCGACGCGGGATCAAAGAGATGGATTTGATCCTTTCGGCCTATGCCGAACGTAATCTCGACGCGATGGATGCAGCGGGTCTGGATCAGTTCGACGCGCTGCTACACGAAAATGATCAGGATCTGTATCAGTGGGTCACCGGGCAGGCCCAGCCGCCCGAGGGGTTTGTCCATCTGGTTTCGGAGATCGCGCAGACCTTTCAAAAATAAAGAAAATCCAGCTTAACCGATTCTTGGGGATTTCGATTCATGCTGCCTGAAACAGCGCGACTGAATCGGAGGATCGGATGAGTATGGAAATGCAGGTCTCCGCGCCGGAAACCAAGGGTTTCATGACCAGCTATCTTGAAGCGCTCGCTTTGGTCGAGCGGCTGCACCGTCTGCTACTGGACGTTATCAAGGATGAGTTCGAGCGGGTGGGCGTGTTGGAAATCAACGCCGTTCAGGCCCTGCTTCTGTTCAATATCGGCGATCATGAGGTGACGGCGGGTGAGTTGAAAAGCCGTGGCTATTATCAGGGCAGCAACGTCAGCTACAATCTCAAGAAGTTGGTCGAAATGGGCTATATGCACCACCAAAGGTGTGAGATCGACAGACGCTCGGTCCGGGTTCGGTTAACGCCACGAGGACGCGAGATTCGGGATATCGTGACCGAGCTGTTCTCGCGCCATGCCGAGGGGCTGCAGACCCGTGGCGTGCTTGGGTTGGAGGGAATTGATGACATCACAACCTCTCTGCGCCGGGTTGAGCGGTACTGGACGGATCAGATCCGCTATATCTACTGATCAGGGGTGCAGGTTTGACAGGATCAACCCTTCGAGTTCTCGGATCAGTTTTCGGGTCATGGCGTCCTCGTAGGCGTCAAACCCAAGGGCAACCTCGACAAAGGCGTCTGGCCCCAGAATTACCCAGGCAGTGTAATAGGCAGACAGCTCTCCAACTTGCACATAGCGTTTGTCGCCGTGGCTGGGATCATCCGCGCCGATGACCAGGCCGTTGATGGTGATGCCCGAAGCTTCAAGCGCGCTTTTAGCTTCGCGCGGGTGAGTGCCCAGATTGTGTTTGCCGTCGCCAGACAGATCGAGTGTTCGTTTCCAGCAACTTGTTTGGTCGGACAGCAGGTCAGCCCCAAACAGCATCGCTGAGCCAACAGCCGTACCTTGCGGGGCGGCACTGCGCTTGGCTCGGTTCAGTAATAAGGCGATCCGGTCAAGATCGTTGCCCGAACGTATGGCGATCCAGTCTTGCAACAGACGTTGATGGCCCGGCTCGCTCCACTCAAAAATCGCCAGCCGCACAGGGGCAGCAGGGTTTGACAGCAATAGCTGCACCACTTCAGGACGCTGCAAAGCGGCTGCCACACCGTCAAGTTGCAGCCGGTATTCGTGACTGTCCACCGAACCAGAAACATCCAGCCCCAGCGCCAGAGCTTGTCGGCACTCTGCCGTGGCCGAACCAGCGATCAAACTAATGACAAATGCCAATAGCCGCGTCATCTAGGCGCGAAGTCCTGCAGGACGCCGATTTGCAAGCTTGTCAGTTCACGTTCCAGCTTTCGCCGCATGGCGCGTTCGAAATCCTCGAACCCCTGTGCGACTTCTAGAAATGCGCCAGGCCCGTACAGAACATTGTTTTCGAAGTAGGGAATCAGATGAACTTCGCCCTCGAAATCGGCAGCATTGATAACCAGCCCGTTGACCACAATGCCCTCGAACGGAAAGTGGCGATAAGCGGATGCAGGTTGGAAACCGTCATTATTTGCGCCGTCCCCAGACAGGTCGATGGTCTGAAACAAACATGGTGGTGCTTGCTGCATCAGGGTCGCACCAAAAGCCAAAGCTTGCCCGATGGCAGTGGCCGAGTCACCGTCAGATCGGACTGAACGCTGTATGGTCTCTGCCACCGTTAGCAAATCAGCTTGCGTGTTGATCATCGTCCAGTTCAGGATCATGCGCTGGGTCGAGCGGCTGCCCCACTCATACACAGCCAATGCCACGGGCAAAGGAGAGGAAAAGAACGCCTCGGTCACCTCAGGGGCGATCAGGGCAGCGGCCAGGCCCTGCCGCTGCAGGGTATCCTCGGTTGCATCCACCGAGCTTGAGATATCCATAGCCAACGCCAGGGCCAGGCGACAGGTTTCGGCCCGAAGCGGGCTGGCCAGTCCGGCCAGTCCCAGTGCTGTCAGCCAGCGGATCACCAGTGTCCGGTGCTTTCCATGCTGACCCAGGGTTCGGCGGCTTCCAGCGCGTCACCGTTCTGTAGCAACTCGACCGAGATATTGTCGGGCGACCGTACAAACGCCATACGGCCGTCGCGGGGCGGGCGGTTGATCACCACACCATTGTCCTGCAAGTGCTGGCAGACCTCGTAAATATTGTCGACGCCATAGGCCAAATGCCCGAAATGCCGACTGTCGCTGGGCAGCGCATCGTCACCATCCCAATTGTGGGTCAGCTCAATTGGGCGATCCTCTTGCCCCGGGGGCGCCATGAAGATCAGCGAAAACCGCCCCGCCTCGCTGTCATAGCGGCGGGTTTCCTTCAGGCCCAGCAACTCAAAAAACGCCATCGACTTTTCCAGATCCTTCACGCGGATCATGGTGTGAAGATATCTCAGCCCCATTGTGGCTTCCTTTCCGTTCAGGTGATGGGCTGCAGCTTAGCGCGCGGAAAATGCGTGTCGAGGGGCAGGGCGGACACAATTTTGAAAATGCGCCGCTGGGTGTACATGTCGCGGTTCCGGTCGGGGAATTGCCGATATATAGTGGTGGGCGACTCATTGCTGGAAAGGAACTTTTATGCCGCTGTCCTCTGACCAACTGGCCGAGATCGAAGCGCAACGGGCGCAATCGCATCCAACACGCCGCGTTGTGGCTGCGGGTATGGAAGATCACCTTTATACCGCTCATCAGGTGTTGGACCACGGCTTTGTGCGCGTGATCGACTATATGGGTGACGACGCGGCGATCTGTCAGGCGGCGCGGGTGTCGTATGGCAAAGGCACAAAATCGGTGCAGAACGATGAGGGTCTGATCCGCTATCTGATGCGTCACTGGCATTCGACCCCGTTCGAGATGTGCGAGATCAAGCTGCACGTTAAGCTACCTGTCTTTGTCGCCCGGCAGTGGATTCGTCACCGCACGGCAAATGTGAACGAGTATTCCGCGCGTTATTCAATTCTGGACCGCGAGTTCTATATCCCCGCACCCGATCACGTTGCCGCGCAGTCCGAGGTAAACAACCAAGGCCGGGGTGATGCGCTGCAAGGGGAAGAGGCCGCGCGAGTTCTGGATATCCTCAAGGCCGACAGCGCCCGGTGCTATGACAACTATGAATCGATGATCAACCAAGACGGCCAACAGGGTCTGGCGCGTGAACTGGCGCGGATGAACCTGCCCGCGAATATCTATACGCAGTGGTATTGGAAGGTTGATCTGCACAACCTGTTCCACTTCTTGCGCCTGCGTGCCGACCCGCATGCGCAGTACGAGATCCGGGTCTATGCGGATACCATGTGCAAGATCGTCGCCGACTGGGTGCCCTTCGCCTACAAAGCGTTCGAGGATTATCGGCTGGGTGCGGTGAACCTTTCGGCTCAGATGGTCGACAGCCTGCGCCGGATGCTGGCTGGGGAAAATGTCACGCAGGAAAACTCGGGCATGACCGCTCGGGAATGGCGCGAGTTCGAAGCGGTCATTCGCAAAAGCTGATCTCGCGTATTGCGCATTATTGTGACGGAAAAAGCTAATCCTCTCGCGCCTAAGCCGACCCGGCGCGAGGGTAAGGTTTCTAACCTTTGAATATTGGTCAACGGCCGGAAATTGGCCGTTGGCCTGTTTTGATCACCCGCAGCATGCGGGACTGTTTTACAGTGGCTTTAAATCAGATGCCATTTGTCGGCCGTCGCGTCCGTCTTCCAACTCATACGAGACTTTCTGATTGTCAGCGAGCCCGGTCAGACCGGACCGTTCAACGGCCGAGATATGAACAAATACGTCCTTGCCGCCCTCATCAGGGGCAATAAACCCGTAGCCTTTCGTGGTATTAAACCATTTCACGGTGCCAGTTGGCATTTCCCGTGTCTCCTTCTACTTACGCGTTGTCCCACATAATTGGTGGGGGCAGTGATTGACGTCGCCGCAATTAATCACCGTATCGCCGTAACGATACAGCGCGAATTGTGAGTTTCGTCTTTTTCAACATTGCATGGTGAAGTAAAAAATCAAGAATTTCTGAAACGTGCAGGCAAATTTGCTGAAAATTGAACCAGATACAGGAGACACCCGAAATGCGCCTTTATGGTCTGAAAAACTGTGACACGTGCCGCAAGGCTTTGAAATCACTTCCAGATACTGAGTTTGTCGACGTTCGGACCGATGGCGTACCCAAAGCGATGCTGACGCAGGCGCTGGATCGCTTCGGCGAGGCTTTGCTCAATACCCGTTCGACAACCTGGCGTGGATTAGACGATGCACAACGCGCGCGGCCTCCGCTGCAACTGCTGGCAGATCACCCGACCCTGATGAAGCGCCCCCTGATTGAGCAAGACGGAACCCTGTATCTGGGATGGACGGCGGAAACGAAGGCAGGGCTTGGCGTTGCGTGACCGGATGACTATCTGAATTGACGCAAGTTAGAGGATTTTGAATGCGTAACGCTGCTATGATTTTGGGTGTCATCGCCGGTTTGATCGGGATGATTGTTGGCTTTTTCGGCTATGGCTATGTCGAACTGATTGATCGGTTTGGTGAGATCGACGGGCTGGCCGAGCAGGTGGACAACGCGCAACTCATACAGTTCGCGTCGATCATTGCGCCGCTATTGGCGATTGCTGGCGGTGCAATGGCCCATGCACGGGCCCTGATCGGAGGGGTCTTGTTGCTGATCTCAGCGGCCGGGATGTATTACGCCTTTGGCTTTAACGTGTTCACTATGTTCCCGGTGGCATTTGCGGGTGTTGCGGGCCTCCTTGGACTGGCCGCGGGTAAACCGGACGAGCCCAAGGCGCATTTCTAGATCACTTGATGTGCAGGATGCGATCAACGGACAGCGGCCCTGCGCCGTTGATCACGATCACTGCCAGCAGGAAGGACCAGAGTGTCCGATCATCCAGCAGGCTTACGGCGTTGGTGAAGTAGCTGCCCAATTCCGTACCGTGGCCCGTGACATCTACGATCGTCTGAACCCAGACAAATGCCAGCATACCCAATGCTGCGAACCGCGACAGAAGTCCGATCACGATCAGCGTAGGTAGAAGAAACTCAGCCCAGGTCCCCGCAACAGCAATGGCCCAATGCATGATCCCCAATTGCGAGCTGTCATAGCTGACGGCTTCCATTGCTTTGGGGAAAATCTGCACATAGGCACCGTCGGACGGGAACAGGAACCCAAAGAATCCGCTACCCAGCTTGGTGGTCGCCGAATTCCAATAATACACCAGCAATGTTGCCGCAAAGACCAGCCTGGCCAAGGTCGGTGTCAACCAGCCAGAGGTCATCTCTAACCGTCCCAGGGTGTTGTTGTGCAATGAGATCAGGGCAGTCATGTTGCCAGCCTTTCGATAGTCACAGAGGTTATTGCGCCGCCTTGTAATAGCAGCGCCAGAGTGGCCCCAAGGTCAAATTCGGGGAAATGGTTTGCAGTATCTTCAAACGCGCCACCCATGGTTTGCCCGGCCTGAAGGCCCGCAATCCAGTGCGCGCCGCCTTCGGGCAGCAGATGTGGAACCGGGTCATACTCTGCCCGGGTGATCAGAACGTCTTGGGCAGTGGGATCGGGTTTGGGGGCGTCGTCTTCGGTGTTGAAACGCCAGATCGAATAAATCGGCCAGTCCGAGCGCAGAACCCGCATCGACGGGGCAAATCCCAGCTGCGCCCGCATGATGTCTTCGGGCGGAACAGCCAGTGCGTCCGCCGGGGCTGGTTCGCTGTCAGCGGCGTGGTAGGAACGGCGCAAGGCAAGCTCCAATTGCGCCACGTCAGGCAGGTATCCAATATGCGAGAGCTGCTCCATTCCGGCCAGAAATTCGGGGAATTCTTCACCGTAAAACATCATCAACGGCGATGAAGGGGGATGTTTGCGCAGGAAAATACCCGACAGCCCATCCATGTTCTGTGCCCCCAGCAATTTGGTGATGACCGGAAATGCCTGATGCATCGCTTCAGTCAGCGACACCGCCACGTTGTTGCGATACACACTGAACCGCCGCCCGGCAGGTTGTGCGACCGCGTCCAGCAGCCCTTTGGGGATGGCGGCTGACGGGTTCATCAGCGCGGCGTGAAAACTTTCTTGCGAAACGCTCATGCCGGGACGCGGTCCAGGGCCGCTTGCGCTCGGTCTGCTTCGGCCCGCAGCACGGGCCATTCTGGAACGTCCGTGTCCCACTCGACCAACACGGGTTTGGGGCCAGATCGCTCTAGAACGTAGTCCAGCAGCGCCCAAACCGGATCAACGACTTCGCGCCCATGGCTGTCAATCAGCAGGGGGCGACCATGGTCGTCCTCATCCTCATCATGTCCGCCTAGATGGATTTCCCCTACCTTCTCAAGAGGATAGGCATCGATATAGCCCTGCGGTGAGAATTCCAGATTGGTGGCTGAGACAAAGACGTTGTTCACATCCAGCAGCAGGCCGCACCCAGTGCGACGTGCAACTTCGCGCAGAAAATCGGGCTCGGACCAGGTGCTTTCTTCGAACGCCAGATAGCTGGACGGATTCTCCAACAACATTTGGCGACCGACGGTTTCCTGTACCTGATCGATATGCTCGCAAATGCGTGCAAGCGAGGCATTGGTATAGGGCAGGGGCAGTAGGTCGTTCAGAAAATGGCTGTCATGGGTCGACCATGCCAGATGTTCCGAGAAACTGGCCGGTTTCAGCCAGCCAACTAGGTGTTTCAATCGTGCCAGATGGTCGGCATCCAACGGGCCTTCGCTGCCGATGGACAGGCCAACCCCATGGACCGAGATCGGAAACTTTTCCGAGAGATGGCGCAATTGCGCCAGCGGACGACCACCGTCACCCATGTAGTTCTCGGCGTGAATTTCCAGCCAGGCAACTGGCTGTGCGTGTTCAAGGATCTGTGCGAAATGCTGCGGCTTGTACCCGACGCCGGGTGCCAGAGGCAGGCGGTTCGAACGGAGTGTGTCATCCAACATTTGGCAGCTCCTTGTTCTAGAAGTAAGGGGCGGGCGAAGTCGCCCGCCCCCTGACTAGCTTAGGCCAGACTTATGCCGGCAGATCGCGGTCCTGAGCTTCCAGCGAGCCTTTGCGCGGTGTGCCGTCAGCCTCGGCCGGCAGTTCGATATCGGCGCAGGTACCTGCATCGACCAGAGTCCAGGCGTTGCCCTGATAGTCTACGGTCGAGGTGCCCGCGCAGGTTGTGCCGGGGCCCGCGGCGCAGTCGTTCTGACCGGCCAGCGAAATGCCATAGCATTTCTCTTTGGCTTGTGCGGTGGCAGTTGTGGCTGCGCCCGAAACGGCGGCTGCGACTGCGGTTGCGATAACCAGTGATTTTGCGGTGTTCGACATCTCGGTAATCCCTTTTGATGACTGCGTATGTCTGCTTGTGACAATGACAAAGGTAGTGGCTTGCGGCCCAGAGTTGAATTCACGAGCCCGTGTCTCACAAGCCCGTCAGGGCGCACAATGCCCCCTTGTAAGTTAATATACTGTTTTTGAATAAGAAAAGAGGAAATATTTCAATTCGGCCCCAAAAGCGGGGCCGAATTCATGGCAATTCCATGCCGAATGTTACAACAGATCCGGCGGTGTCGCGGCCTGTGAAAGCTCATTTGTTACAGCTTCAAGCGATTGAACCTGCGTTTGTTTTTCGCCCAGCCGGCGAACGCTGACGGTGCGTTCGTCAACTTCGCGATGACCGACGGCCAGAATGACCGGAACCTTGCCGACCGAATGTTCGCGAACCTTGTAGTTGATCTTTTCGTTGCGGATGTCAGCCTCGGCGCGGACACCGGCGGCCTTGAGCGTCTCAACCACTTCGGCCACATAATCATCGGCTTCTGACGTGATCGAGGCGACGACGACCTGACGCGGGGCCAGCCAGAACGGCAGCTTGCCTGCGTGTTCTTCGATAAGAATGCCGATGAAGCGTTCGAACGAACCCAGCGTTGCCCGGTGTAGCATGAACGGGCGGTGCTTGGCGCCGTCGGCACCGATAAAGCTGGCATCCAGCCGCTCGGGCAGGTTGGGGTCCACCTGCAGGGTCCCGCATTGCCATGTCCTGCCGATCGCGTCGGTCAGAGTGAACTCCAGCTTGGGCCCATAAAACGCGCCTTCGCCTTCTAGCAGCTCATACTCATATCCGGCGGCCTTGCAGGCATCGCCCAGCGCCTTTTCGACCAGATCCCAGCTTTCATCCGACCCGATCCGTTTTTCCGGACGAGTAGACAGTTTGATCGTCCAATCATGGAAGCCCAGATCGGCATAGACCTTAGACAGGAAGGCAATGAACTTGGCGGTCTCGGATTCGATCTGATCCTCGGCACAGAAGATGTGACCATCATCCTGTGTGAATCCACGCACGCGCATGATTCCGTGCAGCGCGCCCGAAGGCTCATAACGGGCACAAGACCCGAATTCAGCCATCCGCAACGGCAGATCACGGTAGGATTTCAGGCCCTGATTGAACACCTGCACGTGACAGGGGCAGTTCATCGGTTTCAGCGCGTTGATTGCCTTTTCGCGGGCATGTTCCTCGTCGACTTCGACGATGAACATATTTTCCTGGTACTTGTCCCAATGGCCCGAGGCCTCCCACAATTTGCGGTCGACGACCTGCGGGGTGTTGACCTCGACATATCCATCGCGTTCCTGCATCCGGCGCATATAGTCCTGCAGGGTGGTGTAGATTTTCCAGCCGTTCGGATGCCAGAAGATCTGGCCGGGGGCCTCTTCCTGCATGTGGAACAGGTTCATTTCGCGGCCCAGCTTGCGGTGGTCGCGCTTGGCGGCCTCTTCCAGCATGTGCAGGTGAGCTTTCAGCTTTTCCTTGCCGGTGAAGGCCACGCCATAGATGCGCTGCAGCATCGCACGGTCGCTGTCACCGCGCCAATAGGCTCCGGCGATGGACATCAGCTTGAACGCATCGCCTGGAACCTGACCGGTATGCTGCAGATGCGGGCCGCGGCACAGGTCCTGCCAGTCGCCATGCCAATACATGCGCAGCGGCTCATCGCCCGGAATGGCGTCGATCAGTTCGACCTTATAGGGCTCGTCATTGGCGGTGTAGAAATCGATCGCACGCTGACGGTCCCAGACCTCGGTGGTCACGGGGTCGCGCTTGTTGATGATTTCCTTCATCTTTTTTTCGATCAGGCCAAGGTCTTCGGGCGTGAAAGGTTCCGCCCGATCAAAGTCATAATACCAGCCATTTTCGATGACGGGGCCGATGGTGACCTTGGTATCGGGCCAGATCTCCTGCACCGCGCGGGCCATGATGTGCGCCAGGTCGTGGCGGATCAGTTCATTAGCCTGAACCTCATCCTTCATGGTGTGAATGGCGATATCGGAATCGGATTCGATGGGCCATTGCAGGTCCCAGTGCTGGCCATTCACCGTGGCCGAGATGGCCTTTTTCGCCAGCGAGGTCGAGATATCGGCAGCCACCTGCGCGGGCGTTACGCCTGCGTCATAAGAACGTGCATTGCCATCGGGAAAGGTGAGTGAGACGGATTTTGCATCCAGGGCCATATCGGCTCTCCTCGTCGGTTTGGCGCCCACTGAACGCCCGGTTGCGGGTTATGGTGTCCGGCTCATGTGGCAGGTGCAGCAAAACCTGTCAAGTGTCGAAGGAAGCAGGACTGACGCTGCGAGACTGCAAAAATCGGGAATTGCGACCACTGGTCTGCCGTGCATGATGTGATGCAAATGGAAAGAGGGTTTCATGGCAGCTACGGAATTTCTGATCACCGCAAAAGACCGGCGGTTGGCCTATCACAAAAGTGAGGGCCATGGCCCGACCGTCGTTTTTCTGGGCGGGCTCAAATCGGACATGGAAGGCACCAAAGCGGTGCACCTGGAAGACTGGGCACAGGCGCGCGGGCAGGCGTTTTTGCGGTTCGACTATTCCGGTCATGGTGAAAGTTCCGAGAAATTCACCGATGGCTGTATCGGCGATTGGCACGAAGATACGATTGAGGCTGTGGCAGCCTTGACCGAAGGGCCGTTAATCGTTGTCGGATCATCCATGGGCGGGTGGCAGGCGCTGTTGCTTGCCAGAACTATACCCGAACGGATCGCTGGTATGGTGACCATTGCCGCCGCGCCTGATTTCACTGAGGACGGCTATTGGGCGTCGTTCAGCGCCGAACAAAAGGCTGCGCTGGATAGTGTTGGGCATGTGGAACTGCCCTCGGATTATATGGAACCCTACATCATCACCAAGCGGATGATCGAAGACGGGCGGCAACGGTTGGTGCTGCGCGACGCGCTAGACCTGCCTTTCCCGGTGCGCTTTCTGCAGGGCACGGCGGATACGGCGGTGTCCACTGAAACGGCTGTGCGGTTGCTGGAACACGCCAGTGGGCCAGATATGCGTTTATTGCTGGTCAAAGACGCAGATCACCGGTTCTCGGACGGCCCCTGTCTGGGGTTGATCGAAAACGCAGTGCTTGAGGTAATGGAGGCCAGTTGATGCAGCGCTTAGGGTGGTTTCTTGGGCGTCTGCTGCTGGCACTGACTGTTGTCGGTGGCCTGATCTATTGGTTCGGGCCGCGTGAACAGGTCGACCTGCATCCCCGCTTTGATCCGCGCAAATTCGGCGAAGGGGTTCAGGTCTACTTTGAAAGCACAGAATCCGTCTATGACGACATCGTGCCCGGAGTGGAAAAGCGCGTGGTCTGGCAGGACGGGTTCAAAGAACAACGCACGCCCGTTTCGGTTCTCTATGTGCATGGCTTTTCGGCCTCGTCCGAGGAAATCCGTCCGGTGCCGGATAAGGTGGCCGACGCTCTGGGGGCCAATCTGGTCTATACGCGCCTGAAGGGACATGGTCGCGATGGCCCGGCAATGGCCGGAGGGACGGCTACGGGCTGGATGCAGGATATGGCCGAGGGGTTGGCCGCGGCGCGGGCCGTTGGCGACAAGGTTGTTGTCATCTCAACCTCGACCGGCGGAACGCTGGCCGCAGCAGCAGCGTTGGATGAAGAACTGAGCCAAGACGTGGCGGCTTTGGTCTTTGTGTCTCCGAATTTCGGGGTGAACACACCGGGCGCGTGGATTCCCGGCTTGCCCTGGGCGCGGAAGTGGCTGCCCTTGGTGATGGGGGAGGAACGGAATGTCTCTGGCCCGGACCCGGAGGTAAACACCTATTGGACCTCGGTTTACCCGTGGGAGGCTGTGGTGCCGATGACCCTGTTGGTCGAGGCTGTCTATGCCTTGGACTTCTCGAGCGCGCAGATTCCAGCGCTGTTTTGGTTTTCGGATGACGATCAAGTCGTGCGTCCTGACCTGACGCATAAAATGGCCGAAAGATGGGGTGGACCGAAGACGGTCAATCTGGTGACAATGGGGCCAGGGGATGATCCAGCGTCGCATGTGATCGCGGGTCGGTTGATGTCCCCGGGGCAGACGGACGCGACTGTTGCAGGTATTCTGGACTGGCTGAGTGAGCAGGGGATCGAATAGTGGACCAGCGAGTGAGCTTGATCACAGTTGGGGTGGATGACCCCGAGCTTGCCGCCGGGTTCTATGAGGACATGGGTTGGAAGCGGGTCATCAGCCCCGACGGGGTAATTGCCTTTGACCTTATCGGTCAGACTTTAGGATTGTACCCGTTGTCTGCATTGGCTGAAGAGATCGGAGTTGACGTAGACTCTTTGGGCCATGGTGCGCTAACGCTCAGCTACAATTGCCGGTCAAAGGACGAGGTTGCGCAGGTGTTGGACAAGGCCGGAGAAGCCGGAGCCGAGATATTGAAACCGGCATCTGATGTTTTCTGGGGCGGGCATCATGGGTATTTCCGCGCCCCCGATGGGACGATCTGGGAAGTGGCCTTCAATCCCTTCTCTGCGCTTGCACCGGACGGTGCCTTTTGCTGGAACGGGTATGGGTAATGCGCAAGCCGGGCAGCATGTGGAGCCTTGAAACGCTTGGGCGTGTACGTCTGTCCCGGCATTTCTTCATGCGGGAATTCCTGTATTCTGAGATTGGAAATTTCCATGAAAAGCAAAACCTTCCAGACAATCCTGACCTTGCCATCGAAACGGGGCGCGCCTTTTGCCAGACCCTGCTGGACCCGCTTGAGGAAACCTTTGGACGTATCGCGGTCCGGTCCGGGTATCGGTCACCCTCGTTGAATCAATTCGGGAATGAGAACCGATTGAACTGCGCCCGCAACGACAACCCGTTGGAATGCCATATCTGGGATCGGGGCGAAGGGGATGCCCGGATCGCCGGGGCGTCAATCGTCATCCCTTGGTTCGCCGATCAATACGATGCGGGACGTGATTGGCGTGATTTGGCGTGGTGGATGCACGATCATCTTGACTATTCCGAAATCTGGTTCTTTCCCAAGCTCTGCGCCTTTAATCTGGTGTGGAGGCCACACCCCCATCGCCGGATCGACAGCTATATTGCGCCGCGGGGGTGTATGCTGCGCGCCGGGGCTGAGCCGGGCGAAGACCTGAAAACCCGTCGCAACCGATATGCAGATTTCCCGCCTTTCCGGGACATCAAATATCCCTGAAGTTTAACTTGCCCGAACCTGCAAAACCCCTCATCCTGAGTGCAAAGAGCATTGCTTATAAAGTTGAAGTGTTGCGAGGCCCCGCGTGATCGAGCCGCTGGTTTTACTGCCTGAAATGATGTGCGACGCACGGTTGTTTGAACCCCAGATCAACAGCTTGTCGCGGCAGCGCGCGGTTACGGTTGCACCGATTTCACTGGGTGAACGTATCGAAGAGATTGCGTCGTCCCTTCTGGACCAACTGCCGCGACGATTTGCGCTGGTTGGGTCGGGTATGGGTGGCGTGGTGGCGCTGGAGCTGGTTCGGCGCGCGCCAGATCGGGTGTCGCGTCTTTGCCTGATGGCGACGGATGCGCAGGCCGATACACCTCAGACCGCGGCGGCGCGCGAAGAGTTGTTGGTCGCCGCGAAAATGGGTCGGCTGGAAGAGGTGATGCGTCGGATAATCAGCTCGAACACGTTGGCACCGGGACCGCGGCGCATACCTATTCTGAACGACTTGGTCGCAATGGCGCTGGATCTGGGGCCAGAGGTGTTCGAACGTCAGATTCGCGCTTTGCAACGGCGTCCCGATCAGCAAGGTGGGCTGCGGCGCATCAAGGTGCCAACACTGGTTCTGTCCGGCGCGCATGACACCCTTACACCGCTACGCAAACATACCTTTATGTCCGAACTGATACCGGGTGCCGATTTGAAAGTTATTGACGAGGCCGGGCACCTGCCGACGCTCGAAGCGCCCGATTTCGTGAATGACGCGCTGACACAATGGCTAAGCGCACCCGCTCGCGCAGCTTACGTGTAGAATTTCGCGCGCTCAGTCTTGCTGAGTATCGTCGGTGCGACCACAGGTTTGCCGTCGCCTAGGTCAAAAAACGGCGTGTTTCTCCAGCTTCCGGACAGCCACGATTTGCTGAGGCGCGTCAGCATCCCAACCGCTGCATAGCGCAGTTTTTCATGCGATTGCTTGCCGTTCGGCTGCGGAACAAAGCCACGGGTTGTGATCGGACCAAGCCCGCTTGGATCGGAGATGCGCTTGACGTCGAACCCCGCAAAAGGAAACTTCGCGGTCCGCGCGGTAGTCGCCAGCGGCGCATTGCAGCAACTGGAATACCACCGCAACATCCCTTTGGGGCTTAGCTGCATCAGCGCAAGTTTTTCCGAGCCACCTTCGAAGCAGATCTCCTCTGGGCTCATCTGTAGGATGTTGACAGGGCCGGGGGATGGATCGGGTTGACCGAAGTACAGCTGTGCTGCGCGGCAGTCGCGGCAAAAGCAACCGACATGGGTGCCCGAATGCACTCCTTCAGCGGTGATATGCCCGTGCAAAGTACCGCATTCGCAGGAGAAGGGCATTGGGTGGGCCGCTCTCCCGCTCATTTTGTCAGGCGATCTTGTTCTTATTGGCGGCCCGGCGTTGTGGTTTGCGGGCGTTGGCGGTCATGAAGTCGATCACCAGTGGCCGGATATTGTCACGCCAGCTGCGTCCGGCGAAAATGCCATAGTGCCCGGCTGCTGGTTCAACATGACTGGCCTTCTTTGATGCGGGCAAACCGGTGCAAAGGTCCAACGCCGCGATACACTGGCCGGGGGCCGAGATATCGTCATTTGCGCCTTCAACCGTCTTGACCGCAACATTGGTGATTTTGCCGATGTCCACCTTGTGGCCCGCGACGACGAATTCGTTCCGGGCAATTTCGCGGTTCTTGAACACACGCTCAACCGTCGACAGATAGAATTCGGCGGTCATGTCCATAACGGCCAGATATTCATCGTAGAAACGGTTATGCGCATCATGGTCCGAAGCTTCGTCTTGCATAACGCGCTGAATCTGCTCTGAGAACGCTTTGGAATGACGCTCTGCGTTCATCGACATAAAAGACGCCAGCTGCAACAGGCCGGGGTAGACCATGCGGCCAACGCCTTTGTACTTGAAGCCGACACGCTGGATCATGGTCTCTTCCAGCTGCCCCATGGTGACGCGGCGGCCAAAATCGGTCACATCGGTCGGGGTGGCATCGGGGTCTACCGGTCCACCTATCAGGGTCAGCGTGCTGGGTTGCGCTTTGGGCTCAACCTCGGCCAGATAGGCCGTGGCGGCCAGAGTCAGCGGTGCAGGTTGACAAATCGCCACCACATGAGTGTCGGGACCAAGTTCTTTCATGAAATCGACAAGATAGAGTGTATAGTCCTCTACATCGAACTTGCCTTCGGAAACAGGAATGTCGCGCGCGTTATGCCAATCAGTGATATAGACTTCGCAATTCACCAGCAGGCTTTTCACCGTCGAGCGCAACAACGTCGCATAATGCCCGGACATCGGCGCCACCAGCAACACCTTGAGGGGCTGTTCCTCGCGCCCATTGACCCGGAAATGCACCAGATCACCAAAGGGACGTTCGACAACGGTCGTGATATCGACCAGATGGTCTTTGCCATCCTCGCATGTAAAAGTGCGGATGCCCCAGTCCGGTTTGACGATCATCCGTTGGAAAGTACGTTCGGTGACATCACCCCAGGCAGCCATCATACTAATTGCGGGGTTGGGAATCATGGAAAACGCGGGGTAGGATGCGATTGCGCTGGCAGTTGCGCCCATCCATTGGTTGGTGTTGCGCATCGTTTCCATCAGGTCGTATGTCATCATGTAGCGCATGGAAAAAGGGGCCTCCTAGATGTCAGCCAATAAGATTGGACCATTCGCCGCTTTGCCCCCCGACACCCACGACGTTATTCTGCGTAGCAGCGAGGTTAGGGGGGAATTGTTAAAATGACAACAAGTGAAGATCAGATGCCAGAACTGACCGAAGAAAACGTTGAACGCCTTAAAGAAAATATGGAAAAGGTCGAGGCGCTTTCGAAGCGGCTGATCGAAGTCATGTCGGCCAAAAAGCCTCATACCCCCGCTTTGGATGGCCCGAATCAAGAGCTTTTCGCACGAGCAGCAACAGCTTATTGGGCCGAAGCTTGGCAAAATCCGGCAAAACTGCTGGAACAACAGATAGAATACTGGGGCAAGTCGGTATTGAACTTCGCCGAAGCCCAAAAAGCAATGACCACGGGCGAGGCTGACGATGACCAGCCCAAACCCCAGGATAAGCGTTTTTCCAACCCCTTATGGGAAACCAACCCCTATTTCCGTCTGATCCGGCAGCAATACCAGACCAACGCAGAAGCCATCGCGCAGGCCGTGGCCTCGGTTGAGGATCTGGATGCCAAGGACAAACGCCGCCTCAAATACTTCTCGCAGCAGATTGTCGACATGATGTCCCCCACGAATTTCCTGGCGACCAATCCAGACGCTCTGCAAAAGGCGGTTGAGACCGAAGGGCAGTCATTGATCAAAGGGCTGGAAAACCTTGTCTCGGATCTTGAGGCCAATGACGGCGAGCTGGTTGTCAAACTGGCCGATGAAAGCGCGTTTGAGGTCGGCGGCAATCTGGCGACCACTCCGGGTGATGTGGTCTATCGCAATCGTATGATGGAACTGATCCAGTACAAACCCGCGACTGAAATGGTGTATGAAACACCGATCGTGCTGTTCCCGCCCTGGATCAACAAGTTCTATATCCTTGACCTTAAGGCCCAGAACAGCCTGATCAAATGGATCACTGAAAAAGGCTATACACTGTTTGTGGTCAGTTGGATCAATCCTGATGAAAGCTATGCGGATGTTGGGATGGAAGATTACATCGAAGATGGCTTTCTGACCGCGATCGAAGAAACTAAGAAAATCTGCAAGGTCAAGCAGGTGAACGCGATTGGTTATTGCATTGCTGGTACTACTCTAAGTTTGACCCTGGCGTTGCAGAAGCAGCGCGGCGACAAGTCGATCAAATCGGCCACCATGTTTACTGCGCTGACGGATTTTTCCGAACAGGGCGAGTTTACGCCATTTCTGCAGAACGACTTCATTGACGGGGTTGAGGCAGAGGTAAACAAAGAAGGCATTCTGCGCTCATGGATCATGGGGCGCACCATGTCCTTTCTGCGCTCGCGCGATCTGGTCTACGGTCCAGCCATCCGCAGCTATATGCTGGGCGAGATGCCGCCAGCCTTTGATCTGCTGTACTGGAATGGGGACGGGGCCAACCTGCCTGCCAAGATGACGGTGCAATACCTGCGCGGGCTATGCCAGCGCAATGAGTTCGCCGAAGGCGGTTTCGAACTTCTCGGGCACAAGCTGCATGTCAGTGACGTGGACGTGCCGTTGATGGCGATCACCTGTCAGACGGATCACATTGCTGCTTGGAAAGACTGCTATCGTGGTGTGCAAAAGATGGGGTCACGTTCCAAGACTTTTGTCGTCTCGGAATCCGGTCACATCGCAGGCATCATCAACCCGCCCAGCAAGAAGAAATACGGCCACTACACCAACCCCGATCTGAAGGTGGACGCGGACACATGGATGAAAGAGGCCGACTTCCACGAAGGTTCGTGGTGGCCCCTGTGGGAGGCCTGGTTGAAGAAGCGATCCGGCAAGCAGGTTCCTGCCCGCGATACCGGCGATTCGGATCACCCACGGCTTGCACCAGCACCCGGGACCTATGTGGTGGCCGATCCAAACAACTGATTTCATTTTGAAACTTAATAATTTCTGCAATGCAGCAATAAAAAACTTGCAATGCTGCATTGCAGCAATCATATTGTCCTCAAGCTGATGAAAGCCGGGGTGGGCCCGGTTCGGCAAAAAGGATTAGGACAATGGCAAAGACTCAAGACTTTACCGCGACCCTGAAAGACATGATGGGTGCATTCCCCGTTGACACCACCGCTCTGGAAGGTGCCTTCAAATCGACCGCTTCGCTGAACGAAAAGCTGTCCGGTGTTGCTCTGGAAGCAGCAGAGAAGTCGGCTGAAATCTCGAACAAATGGACCAAAGACACACTGTCCAAGCTGACCGAGATGTCGAAAGCAAAGGCCGAGCCTGCTGAATACGCAAAAGCCGCAACCGACTTCGCAAGCGCGTCGGCTGAAGTTGCTGCTGAAAACATGGCTGCTTTCGCTGAAATCGCGAAAAAACTGCAGACCGAAACCGTCGAGCTGCTGATGGCCGCTGGTAAAGACGCTGCTGAAGAAGCAACCGTTGCTGTTCAGAAAGCCACCAACGACGTGACTGCCGCTGCCAAAAAAGCTGCAGCCACCAAGTAAAATTTGGGCGCGAGGCGCACCCACTCCTCCCATTTGGTGCAATCGCGCAGGGCAGGTCTTAGGACCTGCCCTTTCTTTTTGTTCTGCGGTCGCATAATCTCTGCTGCAACGCATCATCCTTGGGGAGGGCAAACGGTGCCAGAACAAGAAAAACCGCTGTTGATCAAGCGCTATGCAAGCCGCAGGCTGTATAACACCGAGACCAGCGACTATGTTACGCTCGAAGATATCGCGACCTTCATCCGCGATGGGCGCGAAGTGCAGATCATTGACCTGAAATCTGGCGACGATCTGACCCGGCAATATCTACTGCAAATCATCGCCGAACACGAAAGCCGGGGTGAAAATGTGCTGCCGGTCAACGTTCTGAACGATCTGGTGCGCAGCTACATGATTCCGGGTGGCGGGATGATGCCGCAATTCCTGCAAAGTTCGTTTGAGATGCTGCGCGAAAGCCAGAGCAAGATGATGGAGAATATGAATGCCATGAACCCGATGTCGCAGATACCGGGTTTCGAAGCCATGCAGGCGCAGCAACAGGCATTCCTCAAGGCGATGACCGGGGGGCTGTCAGGCAATTGGTCAGGCCCAGAAGAAGGTGAAGATGCCAATTCGGAATCGAAAGAAGATCTGGATGACATCAAAAAGCAGCTGGCTGAGTTGCAGAAAAAGCTCTCCAAGTTGAACTGACGTCTGTTGTGTTGCGCTGGCTGGTCCTGAGTGTTGCGGTGCTTTGGGCCCACCCGGTGTCATCACAGGGCGTTTTTTCAGAAGGCTGGTCTGCGGTTTGCACGATGGGCACCCAATCCGAAGAAGGGTGCGATGCCATTCGTGCGCGCGAGATCCTGGATGCGGATCAGCCCCCATGGCGTGCCATTGGGCGCCTCAATTTCGCCAGCAGGGATCGGCGGTCACATTGTACTGGCGTATTGGTGTCTGACCGGCTGGTCTTGACTGCTGCGCATTGCCTGTACAATTCCCCACGCAAACGTTGGATACTGCCCTCTAGCATCCGGTTTGTCGCTGGCTATCAACGCGGAGAGGCCGCGGCCGTTGCGGGTATCGATGGGTATAAGTTGCATCCGGAACAAGGCGTTGACGGGGCGTTCGACGACCGTACCGAATTGGACTGGGCGGTTCTGGAATTGACCGAGCCTATTGGTCAAACGGTTGGTTATCTGCCTTTGGCATCTGCGTTGACGCCTTCGTCGTTTGTTGCGGGGTATCCCGGTCTTCGGCCTCATGTCCTCAGCCGGACTTTGACCTGTGCGCCGCGTCCCCTTGAGGGAGGAATGGTCTTGTCGCTGTGCCCGGTCATGATGGGAGATTCCGGTGCGCCGCTTTTAGTGGACACACCGACCGGCCCCCAAGTCGCGGCGATCCTGTCGCGTGTGGGTGTAACCCCCGAGGGGATTACAGCCCTGTTTCTGTCGACCGAGTTGTTTGACCTCGATCCGTAAGCCTTATCAAGTTCCGTAGACGGGAACCGGACCGGTCACCTCGCCGACCGAAGCCAGTAGAATATCGGCGATCACGTCCAGTTCTTCCTTGGTCAGCCGTACAGGCAGACGGACGTCGCACGCTTTCATCAGCATGTCCCGTGTCTGCGGCAAGTCGAACTTCTCGGGCAGGAATTGCCAGTTCCAGAAGGCGCGGGCGTTGTCTTCGCTCAGGCCGAAAACCTGAACTTTGACACCGCGTGCCTCTGAAGCAGCCGCAAAGGCGCGGATTTCGGCCTCATTCATTCCGACCAGATTGAACTGGATCGAATCCGGTGCCCGGCGTTCGGGTGTCAGGGGGGCAGGGACGTCGATATGGGACGAGGTGTTCAGCCGTTCGGCCACGTAGTCGTGGTTAGACAGGCCATCACGCACACGCCGCGCCAGTTCGGGGATTTGGGGGCGGATCACGGCGGCGCTCAGGTTGCTCATCCGCAGATTATACAGCGGCAACTGGTTCTGCCAGCGGGCAAAGGCTTGCTCCAACTCGGGCGAGTTGTCGCCATGCGGGGTTTTGTGCTTCTTCCAGTTGTGCTCATAAGCGCCCGACATGATCACGGCCTGGGCCACCAGGTCGGCATCGTCGGTGATCAGGATGCCGCCTTCCCCCGCGTTGATCATCTTGTAGGACTGGAATGAAAAGCACCCCACCTTGCCGATGGTGCCAATGTTCTGCCCATGCCAGGTTGTGCCCAGCGAATGAGCCGCATCCTCGATCACCGGGATGTCGCGTTCGTTGCACAGCGCCATGATGGCATCCATGTCGGACGTGTGGCCGCGCATATGGCTGATGATTACGGCCTGTACGCCGTCCAGCTTGGTGGCGAAATCTTCCATGTCGATGCGATAATTCTCGCCGACCTCACACAGCACCGGAATGCAATCCGCATGCACGACAGACGAGGGCACGGCGGCAAAGGTAAAGCCGGGGATCAACACCCGCGCGTCCCGCGGCAGGTTCAGTGCCTTTAGGGATAGGAACAATGCAGCCGAGCACGATGACACGGCCAGCGCGTATTTCGTGCCTAGCAGGGCGGCGAATTCCGCCTCAAGCAAAGCCACGGGGGCATCCTGCGGCGCGGTATAGCGGAACAGGTCGCCCGACTGCATCAGGGCGTCGATGGCTTCTTTTGCGGCTTCGGGGATGGGTTCGGCGTCATGAACGTTTGGAGGAAGCGTCATATTTGATTTTCCCAAATTCTAACTTTGGGAAAGATAAAGCTAAATGGGGGGCAATAAAACCCCTCAATCGCCATGTTGGCGAAATTTCACCAATCCTTCACAGTCGGAAGGTCGCAGGTCAGCCTGCGACAGGTCCCAAAAAGTATTTTGAGCTTGCAACTTCGGGGGCAGTAAGATGCCAATGACCCAACCTTTACGCTTTTTGTTTGATGGGTTGGATCACGGCTTTGACATTCGCACGTTTCACTTGCCTTTGGGCGCTTTCAACGTTCGCTTCGGCAGTATATGCGGAATATGTGCTTTCGGATGGCACTGAAGTTGCACCGCTTGATGTGTTTCAGGAATGCGATGTTTGTCCTGAAATGATCGTCTTACCCCTTGGTGAATTTACGATGGGAGGCCCGATCGGAGACTCGATAAACGGGTTGGTCATGCTAGATGGCAAATTGGCTATGGTCGACGTCGGGCCTCCGGCCATTGGTAAAGATGAACGACCGTTGCATCGCGTTGAAATCGATATTCCCATCGCCATGGCGCGCAACGAAATCACCTATGATCAATGGATGGCTTGT
>NZ_JBQFSK010000010.1:0-140899 GCF_056537925.1 Ruegeria sp. BI7 | reverse complement strand
CAGCAGATCGTCACTGGAGATGCCAATTTTCGCACCGATTTCCTGAATCGGCTTCTTGTTCGCCTCACGGGCGATTTCGATGTCGGATTTGTAGCTCATTGGGCAGGGTCCCTGATTGAATGCCGTGCGTGCCGACGCAATACGTCGGTGCTGATCAATCCATACCGTCGTGTACAATCGCAATGGATATGAATTCCGACATAATCATGGCGTGAAACGGCGTTGACCCAGTTCTGGCGCTGTTAGCGCAACATTCCGAGGCTTATAAGGGTTCCCACGCGCGCTGATCCGGCACAAAAAGCGAGACGGAGTCGTTCAGCTTCAACGTTCCCGGACGTTCGATCCAGGCCGTGACGCCACGACGGCCCCTGGCAGCGGTTTTGAACGTCTTGCCATAGCCTGGAATGTCAGATTCCATTTCTTTCCCTGGATAAATGCAAGGGCGGTTCTCCATATCAACGGTCATCGTAAGCCCATCGGGGGCCTGCAGCCGCGATGAGGGCGGAATATGGGTAAAATCCGGTATTCCCTTTAGCACGATCGACGCCCCCAAATAGGTGGGGTCGAGCGTTTCCAGCCCCATTTCACTTGCGATATCGTCCAGTTCTTCGGACGACAGAATCGTCAACTGACGCACATTTCGAATTTCAGTATCTTCGGGGTACAGGTTCTTCATACGCATACATGAGGCGCGATTGACCCCTGCGTGACGTGCGCCTGTTTCCCCGGTAAAATCAAGATCCAACCGATCGACCGGACGGGCGCGCAGCGAGCCACCTGACGGGACATGCCCCAACCAGACAACCTGCGCCGAATACTCGGTTTTTCGCATCACCGGCATGTGGGGCCTCGCTCCAAATTCCTGACAACGGCTCTTCGTACCGTACGTATCCCGACTGTGAAGTGAAGCAAAAAAGACCCGGGACAATGCCCGGGTCTGATGTACTTAAGCTGAAGGTTCCGGCTCCATCCCACCATCGGGCGGAGACTTCTTGACCTTTGTCTTGGGAATCGCCGTCACGCTGGGCGCGCTGCCCTCGTCGGGATTGTCACCATCATCATCACCCTCGCTGGGCGATTCACCGTTCATGACGCGCTTGATCTCGTCCCCGGTCAGCGTCTCATATTCCAGAAGACCCTGTGCCAGACGCTCCCATTCCTCGTTCTGTTCGGTCAGAATCTGGTGGGCGCGCTCGTAACCCTGCTGGATCAGACGCTTCACCTCTTCCTCGATCAGCTCTTTGGTATGGGCCGAAACCGAGAACCCGGCGGTATTGCCAGAGTATCCATCATGCGCCTCGGCATAGTCGATATTGCCGACCTTGTCCGACATACCCCAGCGCATCACCATGGCGCGCGCCAATTGGCTGGCCTGCATGATGTCACCGGCTGGGCCGTTCGAAACATGGTCTTCGCCGTACTTGATCACCTCTGCGGCTTTGCCCGCCATGGTCATGGCAAGCTTCTGCTCACATTCGTCACGGTGATAGTTCAGGCGATCCATTTCCGGCAGCGAAACAACCATGCCCAGCGCACCACCGCGCGGGATGATCGTCGCCTTGTAGACCGGATCACACAGCGGCAGAGTCAGGCCGACAACGGCGTGACCCGCCTCGTGATAGGCGGTCTTTTCTTTCTGATCCTGGGTCAGCACCATCGAGCGACGCTCGGCCCCCATCATCACCTTGTCCTTGGCATTCTCAAAATCTTCCATGGTGACAAAGCGACGGCCCACGCGCGCGGCCATCAGCGCGGCCTCGTTCACGAGGTTCGCCAAATCCGCTCCCGAGAAGCCTGGTGTACCGCGCGCGATGATGCGCAGGTCCACATCGGGGCCCAGAGGCGTCTTACGTGCGTGAACGCCCAGAATCTTTTCGCGGCCTTTGATGTCGGGGTTGCCGACGGTCACGTTGCGATCAAACCGGCCCGGACGCAGCAGCGCAGGGTCCAGAACGTCCTTACGGTTGGTGGCCGCCAGAATGATCACGCCTTCGTTGGCCTCGAACCCGTCCATCTCGACCAGCAACTGGTTGAGGGTCTGTTCGCGTTCGTCATTACCACCGCCATAACCGGCACCACGATGGCGACCCACGGCGTCGATCTCGTCGATGAAGACAATACAGGGCGCGTTCTTCTTGGCCTGTTCGAACATGTCGCGGACACGGGATGCACCGACACCAACGAACATCTCGACAAAGTCGGAGCCCGAGATGGTGAAGAACGGCACACCTGCCTCACCCGCAATGGCACGGGCCAGCAGCGTTTTACCGGTACCCGGAGGGCCAACCAGCAGCGCGCCCTTCGGAATCTTACCGCCCAGACGGCTGAATTTCTGCGGGTTGCGCAGGAATTCCACGATCTCCTCCAACTCCTCCTTGGCCTCATCAATGCCCGCGACATCGTCAAAGGTCACGCGACCATGCTTTTCGGTCAGCATCTTGGCCTTGGACTTGCCAAAGCCCATCGCGCCGCCTTTGCCACCGCCCTGCATCCGGTTCATGAAGTAAATCCAGACACCGATCAGCAGCAGGAAAGGCAGCAGCGTGATCAGGAAGGACTGAAACCCGGATTGCTGCTGTTTCACGGCCTGAACGGGAATGTTCTCATCGATCAGCAGCTTGGTGACTTCGGCATCGGCGGGTTTGATGGTGACATAGGTCGCGCCGCTTTGCGTGGAATAGCGAATCTGTTCACCGTCCAGCGTCACATTTTTGACTTCGCCGCTTTCAACTGCGCTGACAAAATCGGAATAGGTTCTTTCATTGCTCTGAAGCGTTCCGCCCTGACCACTGAAGAAATTGAACAGTGCAAGGATCAGCAGAAACAGAACGACCCAGAAGGCGATGTTACGAGCGTTGCCCAAGGAATATCTCCCAAAAGATTTCGGCAGGTGCGGGTCTGCCGGTTTGCCCTATAAAATAGAGATGATTCAAGCATGTTCAATGCGATAAAAGCGAAGAGTAAAACTCGGGCCTTTGTGGGGCCATTTCGGCTGTCCAACCGTTGGAATAATCAACTAGGGGTGCAGCAAGCAGGTTTTCACCGCTCCACACGGCAGGCGAGGCCAAAAGCGCCATACGTGGTTTGCCCAATGCGCGCCATTCCGGCACCTGCGGCAAACCAGTCTCACCCAGCGCACGCACCTCGGCGCCCACGGCCCGAGGGCCGGACAGAACCCAGCGGTCATCCCAAAGCTTTTCCGGGTTGGTGATTTCTGTCGCCACGGCGTTTAGCTCTCTGCAAAACCACATTTTATCGCCGTGTGGGATCAACAAACAGCCCGCCAGTGTCAGGGTCTTTGCATCCCGAACGGCTGCCACAGCCTGATCCACCGCAGCCCCGCGCGGCGGATAGCCCGGTCCTGCAATCCACGCGGTGATTCCAACGATCAGCCGTCGTTGGATCTCTGCCGGAAGCCGTTCAAAGCCGTTGCGGTCCACGCAGACGTCCCCGCCATCAACTGCAGTAACCCGTCGTGCGGATTCCTGCGTATAACGCGCCAGTGCTTCACGCGCTTGTGCAAGATTTTCGGCCACGCGCGACAGCGATTGTGCAGAAATTCCCAGCGGTTCCAGCCCTGTCAGGGCTTCACGCGCTTTGATCCGATCGAATTTGAAGTCCTGATTCGACGGGTCCTCGATCCAACTTGCACCTCTCCGTGACAGGTAGCCGCGCAGGGTTTGCCGGGTGATTCCCAACATCGGGCGCAGCAGCGACACGCCGTTTTGGTCCCGTACCCAAGGCATCCCTGACAATCCCGTCACTCCAGCCGCCCGGCCTAACCGCATCAGAACAGTCTCGGCCTGATCATCGGCTGTATGTCCCAAAGCAATCGCCGGGATGTCATTGCGGTTCGCCCAGTCGGTCAACAATCGGTACCGCGCCTGACGGGCCTGATCCTGCAGATTGCCTGTGCCATCCCACCCCTGCCACCGCAGCGTTTCGTGCGGGATATTCAATCCAGCGGCCTGTTCGGCCACGCAAATAGCCTCAGATGCCGATTCGGGGCGCAATCCATGATCCACGGTGGCAGCGAACAGATCGACCTGCTCGGCCTGAGCGATTTCATGCAACAGATGCATCAGCGCCACCGAATCCCCGCCACCAGACACGGCGATACCCAAACGTGGCGGCAGTCGGTCAGGAAGCCGCTTGCGGAGTTCAGATCGAAGTGTTTCGGCCTCGCCCGTCAAGAACAGCCCAGCGAAGCCATTTCCTGAGTGGCGGCGGATACTGTGGCCGAGGCCGGGAACCGCACGCCAACCTCTGTCAGGGTGATACAAGCCTGTTCGGTTTGTCCCAGACGCCCCAACGCGGCACCCAGTTCAAACAGGGCCTCGGGGGCAAACGCACCCTCGGAATCGCCGGTAAAGCTGGCCAGGAACGCCCGTGCGGCCTCACGCGTGTCGCCCAATCCGTCCAGCGCCTGCCCGCGCTTCAAATGTGCTTCGGGCGCAAGCGGGCTGCCTGGATACGACGAATCGAACTGCGCGAACTGGTCGGCTGCGGCCTGAAAATCCCCTTCAGACAGGGCCAGCGCAGCAGCTTCGAAGTCTGATTGTTCGCCGATCGCCAGTTCCCCCTGCTCACTTACCGAAGAGGGCGTTGGTGAAATGGGTACCGCAGAACCGACCGTAGCTCCTGAATCACCACCCAAGGTCGAGGTTTCGCCAAGCGTACTCAGATCTCCGCCTTCCAGTTCGACCAGACGGAACTCCAGGTCACCGATCCGGTTGGTGCCATCGGTCACGACGTTCTGAACTCGCTGATTTAGCTGCTCGGTCTGGCTCGTGAGGCGTTGCAACTCGGCCTCGATCGCGTCGACCCGTTCCAGAATGGAACTGCCAGACAGGTTCGGCGCCGGAGATCCGGTCGTCGAAAACTCACGCTTTAGGCGTTGAATCTCCACGTGCAGCACTGTCAATTCCTGACGGATATCCGCCAGCGTCTGCTGATCCTGTGCTTGTGCCACACCGGCGGTCGCAATAACTGCGGCCAGAACCCATCCTGCAAGTCTCATCGTTTTACCCCAAGGTTGAACCGGTCAGCACCGTAACCGCGCGGCGGTTCTTGGAATAGCATTCCTCGGTGCTGCAAATCTCAATCGGGCGTTCCTTGCCGTAGCTGACTGTTGTCAGGCGGTTCCCTGCCACCCCGCGCGAGATCAAATAGTCGCGGGCCGCATTCGCCCGTTTCGCGCCCAGACCAAGGTTATACTCGCGTGTGCCTTGTTCGTCTGCATGACCCTCGATAGTAGCCACGAAATCCGGGTTGGCCAAAAGCCAATCTGCCTGCCCCTGCAAGACCGTTTGCGCCAGCGGCGTCAGTGTGGACTGATCCACTGCAAACAATACCCGGTCGCCAACAGTTTGCTGGAAATAGGCGGGCGAGCGCGGATCGCTGGGCGAGCCCGGCGCAATGGCACCATTTGCGCCATTTCCAAAACCGCCACCCAGTGCCGATGGATCGTTGTTGGTGCAGGCGGCGATTACACTCAGCGCGCCTATAGCCAGAACTTTGCCCAATACGTTCATTTCAAGTGCCTCGTTGTTTTATCGGTTTATTGCCGTCTCTGTATCACAGTGCAGGATTTTTGTGAACTTTTCCAACCGCCTGCCCCGATCAATTCTGCAATGGCCCCCAAGACGGATCGCTGCCGCCATCCGGAGTGCGCACCGGATGCAAGTTCCGCCCCGAAATATCCACCGAATACAGCGTCGCCCGCCCGCTGGCCCCCTGCGTTTCGCGGGTGAACATGATGACGCGGCCATTGGGGGACCAGGTCGGCCCCTCATCAAGGAAGGATGAGGTCAGCAGTCGTTCTTCACTGCCATCCGTACGCATGACACCGATGTGAAAACGGCCCTTGTTCTGCTTGGTAAACGCAATCAAATCGCCACGCGGCGACCAGACCGGGGTGCCGTAGCGGCCTTGACCAAAGCTGATCCGTGTCGCCTCACCCCCATTGGCGGGCATGATATAAAGTTGCGGTGTGCCCGAGCGGTCGCTTTCAAACACGATCTGCGAACCGTCCGGGGAATAGCTGGGCGCGGTTTCAATGGCCGTCGTATTCGTCAGTCGAACGCTTTGGCCCGAGGCCAGGTCCATCTTCCACAGGTCGGTATTGCCGCCCTGAATCAGCGAATAAACAATCGAGCGGCCATCGGGCGAAAAGCGTGGGGAAAAGCTCATCGTGCCTTCTTGCGTCTGCAATTCGGTTCTTTTCACTCGGTCGACGTCCAGAACATAGATACGTGGCTGACCGGTTTCATAACTGGTATAGAGCAACCGATCGCCCGACGGCGAAAAGCGCGGGGCAAGGACGATGGCGGCACTGTCAGTCAGGTACTGCACGTTGGCTCCGTCATAATCCATGATCGCCAGACGTTTCAGGCGCTGATCCTTGGGCCCGCTTTCCGAAACAAAGGCCACGCGGCTGTCGAAATATCCGCCCTCTCCCGTGATGCGGCTGTAAACCTGATCGGCCACTTTATGCGCCATGCGCCGCCATCCTTCGGTGGTGCCCGCAAATTGCAGACCGTTGCCCAGTTCCTGACCCGAGAACACATCCCACACCCGGAACCGCACAGTCAGGCGGTTGCCCGAGACATTTACGGCACCCGTCACCAGCGCATCGGCGTTGATGGCTTTCCAGTCGGCAAACTGGACCGGCGCATCAAAACTGCTGACCCGGCTGATAAATGCGTCCGATGAGATTTCGCGGAACAGCCCGGTACCGGTCAGGTCGGCGGCAACGACCCGAGAGATGTCGTTGGCATATTGCGCCGCTGCTGGCCCGTCAGGCACGAAGTTCGGCACCGCAAAGGGCAAGGGTTCGATGATCCCCTGATCCAGTTCCAGACGCAGCGGTCCGCTCTGTGCGTATACCGGCGCTGTCAAAATCGTCAGGCCAAGCAATAGGCTGATCAGAAATCTCATCATTTGATCCGCATCCTCTCGGGATTGAATGTAATCTCAATATCTTGCCACTGAGCATATTTGTCAGCAGGCAGGTCGTAACCTTTGGCACCACAGCGCAATATTGCCCGTCTGGCGGCTTCGTAAGCTTGTTTAGCAGACGCCGTTGTTCCGCCCGAGCTATCGATCATACGCAGGCTACCGCCCTCCACCTTCCCTTCACGAGTCAATGAAAATCCAACGACTACAACCGTTTGCAAGGCATCCGTGGACAATGACCCAACGTTCCAACACTGCGACACGGCCAGACGCATTGCATCTTTCTCACCGCTTGTCAGTGGAGGACCAGAAGGCTCACTACTCTCCTGCAAAGCCTCGGCCAAAGCATCTTCAACGGCGTTTTCGTCAACTTGTGTTGGTGGCGTCGGCTCCTGCTCCTCAGGTTCTGCCACTACCGGATCTGCCGGTGGCGCGGGTCGGTTTGGCCGCACCTGCGGTCGCGGGGACGTACGCGGAGCGTTCTCTTTGGTTTCCTCGGCTTCGGTCACGATCTGATCCGTGGTCTCTTCCGGAGCGGTTTGATCCTGCTGTTCCTGCTGGGAATCGGCACCCTCATCCAGCGACACAGCGGGCGTTTCCACTTCGTCCGGTTCCGCCTCGGGCGGTGGTGGCGCAATGGGTTCCGGTGCAACCTTGTCAGCGGGGCGCGGCTGCGCCTCGGGGCCCGGAGCCACGGGCAGCACTTCGGTCACTGGCTCGGGCTGATCCAGTGTCGGCGCTTCGTCGACCACTTCGGGTTCTGGCGGAACCTCGACCGGTTCGGGTACGGGATCGGGCTCGGGTTCAGCTGGGGTCACAACCTCGGGTGGGGTTTGTTCTTCTTCAACCGGTGCGGGCGGTGTCACATCTTCGGTGGGCACTTCGGGCGGTTGCAGGGCAACGGGTGTCGACACCTCAGGCGCGGTACGCTGTGCGGTTAAAGCATCGAACTGATCAACCGAGACCACCGACACCTCCTGCACAGCCATAGGCAGGGGTTCGGACCGGAACGTACCGCCGAAAAAAGCCCATCCAATCAAGACGACATGGGCAACAGCCGAGATCTTGGTGCCGGTATCCACCGCGCGGCCTCACTCTCCACCTTCGTCCAGGGCCGGCCCGCCGCTATCGGTCACAAGACCCACATTGGAAAACCCACCCGCATTCAACGCACCCATTACCTGCATCACCTGCGCGTAAGGAATCGCCCCGTCGGCCCGAAGGAACACACGGTCACTGCTGCGTTCTGCCGCAATGGCGCGCAGTTTGCCAATCAACTCTTCGCGCACCACGTCCGTCGTCTGGATCTGCACTCGTCCATCCGCGGTCAGTGTTACGGTCAGTGGTTCTTCGTTATCGCCGGGCAAGGCACTGGCCGCCGTTTTCGGCAGGTCTACAGGCACCCCCACGGTCAACAATGGGGCCGCGACCATGAAGATGATCAGCAACACTAGCATAACGTCCACAAACGGCGTCACGTTGATTTCGGCCATTGGCTGCGCCCGGCCGCGACGCCGCCCGCGTCTGCGCCCGTTCCCACCACCGTTTTGCTGAACTGCCGCGCCCATCGTTAGCTGTCCAATTGTCGCGACAGGATGGTGGCGAACTCGTCAGCAAAGGCTTCGTACCCGCCAACGATCCGGTCACTATCCGCACTGAGCTTGTTGTAGAAAATGACCGCCGGGATCGCCGCCAGCAAGCCCAGACCCGTGGCCAGCAACGCCTCGGCAATACCCGGCGCCACAACGGCGAGGTTTGTATTCTGTTGCTCGGCAATCTCGATAAAGGCGTTCATGATGCCCCAAACGGTTCCAAACAGACCAATAAACGGCGCGGTCGAACCGACGGTCGCCAGAATGGGAAGGCCCTTTTGCAGCGTCTCAGCCTCTTTCGCGATGGCAACGTCCATGGATCGGTCGATCCGCGCCGTGGCCCCGGCGATCAGCCCGCCATCAGTGCGATGAGACCGCCGCCATTCGATCATACCGGCGGCAAAAATCTTTTCCGAACTGCCATCAGGCTGCGTTCCAATCTGTTCGAACAGCTCATCAAGGGGGTTCCCTGACCAGAAGCTTTCATCAAACACCTGGGCCTCACGTCGTGCCGCGCGGTAGTTGATCAGCTTTTGAATGATGATGCCCCAGGACCAGATAGATGCGCCGATCAGCATCAGCATCACCAGTTTGACGATAAAGGTCGCGCGGGCATACAGCCCCCACATGGAGAAATCGATCTCCTGCGCCAGCGCCAGCGTTTCAGCTTCCATGAACCTGCTCTTTGTTTTGCCTGTTGGCCGTTCGTTTGGCCTTGTTTTGCCAAACGCTAACCCAGATGGTCCTGAAAAGCCAACAGAACCACCCCAACTCCGCAATTTGTTACAGCAATGCGCGAATCTCTGCCGGAAGCCGCACCGGTTTGCCCTGTGCATTCATGCAAACGGCGGTGACAGTAGCACGAAAAATCTCGGTTTCGCCCCTTTTCACCAACTGCCCCATCGTAAGCCGAACGCCCGAGCGTGAAATGAAATGAGTTTCGATGGTCAACTCATCGTCGAACTTGGCCGGGGCCAGGTAATCCGCCTCAATCCGCCGGATGACCCAAACGATCCCATCATCGCGCATGGCGTTTTGGTCATTGCCCAACCGGCGCACATAGTCCGACCGGGCGCGCTCGATGTATTTCAGGTAATTCGCGTGATAGACCACGCCGCCCATGTCGGTGTCTTCATAATAGACCCGAACCGAATAGATGTGCTTTTGCGGGTCGGTCATACTGGCATTCCATCCTGTTGAAATCTTTGGAACGGGGCAGGACATGCCTCACACAGATGCAGGCCAACGCGCAATCCCTATAAGGTTACAAAAAATCAGATCACCCAACACTTGGTATCGAAATTTATCCCCTAGCTGGCTAGGCTGACCAAATAGAGATTTGAATTTAAAGGGGATCCCATGGCCACCCCCCACCGAGAAGAGGGCAAATTCCCACTGCCCTTCCTGCAGGGTATCGTGCCGATCAAGCGGTCGTCCCTGCCGACTGAGGTTCTTGCCGGACTGACCTTTGCCTGTCTCGCGATCCCCGAGGTGATGGGCTACACCAAAATCGCAGGCACCCCAGTGGTGACGGGACTGTACACGATCCTGATACCGATGGCGCTGTTCGCCCTGTTCGGATCATCGCGGCATCTTGTCGTGGGGGCGGATTCCGCCACGGCGGCCATAACTGCGTCTGCTCTGGCGGGTATGGCGGTGTCAGGATCTTCGGAATATCTGGCGCTGGCCTCTCTGCTGGCGCTGATGGCAGCAGTGCTGTTGATTGCCGCGCGCCTGATCGGCCTTGGCTTTCTAGCCGATTTCCTATCTCGGACAGTACTGGTTGGCTTTCTGACTGGCGTAGGCATTCAGGTCGCCACGGGAGAGGTGCCCGGAATGCTGGGGATCGAGGCGTCGGGCCACGGAACGCTGGCCAAACTTCAGGGCTTGATACAGCACTATGACCAGACAAGCTGGCCAACGATCGCGGTATCCTTGTCCGTTCTGGTCGTCGTCATTGGGTGCAAAAGTTTATCGCCCAAAATACCGGGCCCGCTGATCGCAATTTTGGGCATCATCCTTTGCAGTTGGACTTTCCAGTTCAGCGCGGCGGGCGTCACCGTGCTGGGCGCGGTTCCCGGTGGCCTGCCCGCCCTTTCAATCCCGGATGTGGATTGGAACTGGGCTCTGTTCAAGCAACTGACCCCTACCGCCCTGTCGATCTTTGTGGTGATCCTTGCCCAGAGCGCCGCAACCTCGCGCGCTTATGCGGCCCGGTACGAGGACAAGTTCAGCGAAAACACCGATCTTGTCGGGTTGGGTTTTGCCAATCTCGGCGCGGCCTTTACTGGCACTTTCGTCGTCAACGGCAGCCCCACCAAAACCGAGATGGTGGCCAGCGCCGGAGGCCGCAATCAAATCGCACAACTGACGACGGTGGCGATTGTTCTGGTGGTAATCCTGTTTCTGACCGGGCCGCTTGCGTTCCTGCCAAATGCCGCGCTGTCCGCGGTAGTTTTCCTGATCGGTGTAAAGCTAATCGATTTGAAGGGCCTTGCTGCCATTTATCGTCAGGCACGGTCAGAATTCTGGATCGCGGTGGCCACAGCAGGTGTTGTGGTTCTGATCGGGGTCGAGCAAGGGATCATCCTTGCCATGGTTTTGTCGCTGATCGACCACACGCGCCGGGGGTACCACCCCAAGAACGCGATCATCGCCCAAAGCCCTGATGGCGGCTGGCATGTAAGTCCCGTCACCACGTCAAATCAGTTCAAACCCGGCCTGATGATCTATCGCTTTTCCCACAGCATTTATTACGCCAACACGCAACGGCTGTCGGACGAGGTCGCTTCAATCGTCAATAGGGCCGACCCCAAGTTGCGGTGGTTCTGCATCGAAGCTTCTGCCATTGATGATGTGGATTTCACCGCAGGTTACTCATTGCGAAATATCCACGGCTTGCTGCAGTCCAAGAACATTCGACTGGTTTTTCTGCTAGTCGAACCGGATGTCCGCAAAGAACTGGACCGCTACGGTGTCACCGATCTGGTCGGGCCTGACGCATACTTTGACACCGGCAGCGATCTAATTCAGGCGTTTCAGCACCAGAGCAAACCACCTGCCTAGGCTTTATTGCGGCGCTTGTAGCCGCGCAAACAGCCTCAGCGCGTGTGACGCATCCTGCGCAGCCCCGGGCAGGATCGGGTCATAGGCCGCGCGGATCACCTCGGCGATTTCGGGTCGCAGAACGGTTGTTTCCCCGGCAACAGCCAATGGGGATTGGGTCCGAAATGCGGTGTCCGACCACAGCAAGATGGTCTGCACCACCTGGCTAAGCGCGAGTGTTTCCGCCGGAACCTTGGACAGTTCCTTGTCCATTCTCAGAAAAACAAAAGCCGCGCGGATCGCTCCATCTTCTTCAAAGCGGAAAATCCGGTACTGGTTGGCATCCGCAGCCATCAGACGATCCACCAGGTGTGCCAGATCGGGAATCAGCCGATCCAGATCGGGAACCTCCAGCAGCTCTTTCCAGTCTCGGAAAAAGAACACCATGCAATTGGCACCCAGTTCCGGATCCGTTTCGGCCATCTTGTGCCCGGCTAATGCCACCACGGCCTCGATCGCGCCTTTGACGGTTGCCAGTGTTTCATCCTCAACACCAAAGACAATCGGCACGATGGGGCGCCCCCAACGGGCAAACAGAAACTCACCACTTTCGCGCGTAAAAAGCGCCTCGATCTGATCGGGTGTCACGCCCTGCCCCTTTTCTGAATCAAATACGGCCGCCGGTGGCATAAAATCTAATGGTGCGTACTTCAACCAAACAGATCGCTCTGTCCCTTTGGCGCGGCCATGCCCAGATGCGTCCAAGCCTTTTGCGCTAACATCCGGCCGCGCGGGGTGCGTTGGATTAGACCCTGTTGCAACAAGAAGGGCTCGATCACCTCTTCCAGCGAGTCGCGGCTTTCCGACAGCGCCGCCGACAGGGTCTCGATCCCCACCGGACCACCCGCGTAATTCTCGGCAATCAGCTTCAGATAGCGCCGGTCTGCACCATCCAGCCCCAGATGATCCACGCCCAGCCGCGTCAAGGCCCCGTC
The DNA here is from genome assembly GCF_056537925.1 of Ruegeria sp. BI7. Classification (NCBI taxonomy): domain Bacteria; kingdom Pseudomonadati; phylum Pseudomonadota; class Alphaproteobacteria; order Rhodobacterales; family Roseobacteraceae; genus Ruegeria; species Ruegeria sp. BI7. The sequence goes on along the minus strand of NZ_JBQFSK010000010.1, from coordinate 128,310 downwards.
CGCCAGTTCGCGCGTGATCCGGCCGTCGCCTTCGACAATGGCGAAATCGACAACTCGCCGCAGCAGCCGCCCAGCAATCCGCGGTGTTCCGCGCGAACGTCGCGCAATCTCGCGCGCACCGTCATCATCCGCAGGTGCCCCCAGTTTTCGGGCGTTGCGGGTGACAATCTCATGTAACTCGTCGACCGTATAAAACTGCAGCCGGGTCGGTATCCCGAAGCGGTCGCGCAGCGGCGTGGTCAGCAGACCCATCCGCGTGGTCGCACCGACCAGCGTAAAGGGCTGCAATTCAATCCGAACGGTCCGGGCAGCAGGGCCTTCGCCGATCACCAGATCCAGTTCGAAATCCTCCATCGCCGGATACAGCACTTCTTCGACCGCAGGGTTCAGACGGTGAATTTCGTCGATAAACAGCACGTCCCGCGTTTCAAGATTGGTCAGGATCGCCGCCAGGTCCCCCGCCTTGGCCAGCACCGGCCCCGAGGTCATGCGGAAATTCACCCCCAACTCACGCGCCATAATCTGCGCCAGCGTGGTTTTCCCCAGCCCCGGAGGGCCGTGAAACAACGTGTGATCCATTGCCTCGCCCCGCTGACGGGCGGATTGGATAAAGATACGCAGATTGGCGCGCGCCTCGGCCTGGCCGATGAATTCGTCCAGACCCTGCGGACGCAGGGCGCGGTCATTATCCTCGGGCATCGGCTCGGGCCGCAGGGTGGGATCTGCATCTACCATTCAATCACCCCTTCGGAGCAAGCAGTTTCAGCGCAGCTCGGATCAGATCAGCCTCACCTGCGTCAGGCAGGTTGGCTGCCGCTTCGGCCACGGCGGATGCCGCGTCAGACGGCCCATACCCCAGATTTGACAGCGCCGACAACGCCCCTGCCGAGGCCGCCGCAGCCCCCGAAGCCTGCTTCACCGCTCGCTTCGGCGCAGGTGCCGGTTCCGCCAGTTCGACAACCTCTAGCTCTGGGCCGTCCATTGCCTCGGTCACGGTTCCACCCATGGCCATCACACCTGGCGCCTTGTCCTTGAGGTCCAGCACTATGCGCTGCGCGGTCTTTGGTCCGACACCCTTGGCCGCCTTAACCGCGCCCCAGTCGCCCAGAGCAATTGCGCGGCTGACCCCATCGGGGCCCAAGGCCGAAAGGATAGCCAAAGAAACCTTGGCCCCAACCCCCTGCACCGAGCACAGCAGCCGGTGCCATTCCTTTTCAACCAATGACAGAAAACCATAAAGCTGCATCAGGTCCTCTCGCACCACCATGTCGGTGTAGATCGAGACAGCCTCACCCACCCCCGGCAGCGCCGCCATCGTCCGGTCCGAGCAATAGACGATGTAACCTACGCCACGCACGTCGATCAGCACGTGATCCGCCGCGCGATAATCTAGCCGCCCCGTCAGTTTCCCAATCATGCCCGCACCTCTTTCATGCGCGCCTGTGGCGCTGTGCCGTAATACGAATGACAGATGGCAATCGCCAGCGCATCCGCCGCATCTGCCCCTTTGGGCTGACACCCCGGCAGCTGTAGTTTAACCATGTGAAGTACCTGCTCTTTTTCGGCATGACCGACACCCACAACCGTTTTCTTGACCCGGTTGGGTGCATATTCCCCCACCGGCAATCCGGCCTGCGCCAGTGTCAGCAAGGCCACTCCGCGCGCCTGACCCAGCTTTAGCGTTCCGGCCCCGTCTTTGTTGACGAAGGTCTGTTCGATAGCTGCCTGATCAGGTTGATGCTCGGCGATGACCTCAACGATCTGATTGTGCAGCGACAACAACCGCTCGCCCAAATCGTCGCCGTCTGATTTGCACAAACCGTTGGCAACATGGGTCAGGCGGCTGCCATGTGATTCGATGACGCCCCATCCCAGGGTCCTTAGCCCCGGATCAATGCCCAGAATTCGCATGTCGTGCCTCGGCCTGCTCGGGTTTTTTGTGATCTTTGTTTCCGATTAGCACGAAGCGTGAACATTTTCCAAGCGAATTGACGCGAAGTCTGAAAACGACACACCTAACCCACCCGCGACAGCGCAGCCTGTTTGCGACAGCGAAATGCCTGAATTCGACACGTTTCATGACCGTTAAATGGCTAATAAATTAAGGCTTTTTTAGAAAGAACCACCCTTGCAAAAATTGCATAGGACACATGCAATTTCTGCTCTTGCGCGGCCAAATCCACGTCACTAGATGCCCGCTTAGTATCAAAACTGTAACACCAACCAGAAGGAAACAGGATATGGCTGCATTGGACACCACCCGCGCCACCACTGGCTCATTCGGCCTCGTCGGCCGTATCGGCGCAACTTTCGCATCGGTCGTAAACGCCGTCGCAGAATGGAATGACGCCCGTGTAACCCGCAACACGCTGAGCGGTCTGACTGATCGCGAGCTGGAAGATATCGGCCTGTGCCGCGGCGATATTGACGTCGTGGTGGAAGGTCGTCGGTAAGACGCAACCATCACTCATTCGCCCCTTTCCTCCCTTAGGGGCACAAAAGAACGCCGCGCATTTCACGATGCGCGGCGTTTCTTTTCAAAGCTGACCGAATTCAGCGAATGAGGCTATTGATATTCGTCGCCAAAAACTCTGACACGGGGTCAATCTGCATGACCCAGGCGCCGGCCTGTTCAACCGACGTACCCTGCGCCAGACTATCAACGCGATATTGATAGGCCGAAGCGCCAAGGCTGGTTAGCAAAAAGGTCTTGAATGCAAACAGCCCAGCAAGACAGATCAAGAGCAGCTTAGCCGGAACCGCAGATTTGACTCGCTGCGGTTTCATCACCACCAGGCCATCTTTGCGCATCGTGGCGCGATAGCCCCGGCTGAGCTTGGCGTGTTTCTTGTTCAGGCGATGAACGCGCTGACCAAATTCCAGTTGTTTTCCCGTCATGGCAGCCTCCAATAAACCGCCCCCGTAACCACGTCCTGACGGTAGTTACAGATTGCGACAAAAAAGAGGCAAGAATCCATGAAACTCCTGAAAATGGTCTAAATTACGCCCTGTTTGCTTAAGATTAGCGTTGTCCATTCACCAATCTCATCTCTTTTAGTTAAATTGAACCCGTTTTGTAGATAAACCGAGATCACATCATCGGCCTGCTCATTGAGGATTCCCGAAAGAATTGCATATCCTCCGGCCCGCAGATTCGCTCCGATTTCAGGGGACAAGGCAACCAATGGACCTTTGAGAATATTGGCAAAAATCAGGTCGTAAGGGGCGTGCGACTGCAGATCCGGGTGATCGAATCCAGCGGCTTCGATGCATTGAACCCTACCGGCCATATCGTTGGCTTTCAGATTGGCTTCGGCCACATCTACCGCAACCTGATCTATGTCGCTGGCGATGATATCACCGTCCCAAACCCGCGCGGCGGCCATGGCCAAAACGGCAGTCCCGCAGCCGATATCGGCAACTTTGGATGCCGTGAATTCATCGTCCAGCAGGAAATCCAGCGCCTTGAGGCAACCCAAGGTCGTGCCATGGTGACCGGTGCCAAAGGCCATCGCGGCCTCAATCAATAGCGGGATGCGCCCTTCGGGCAGCTTATCGGCATCGTGGCTGCCATAGACGAAGAACCGCCCTGCCTCGACCGGGGCGAGTTCGCGGCGCACATGGGCAACCCAATCGGTTTCGGGCAGTTCCGAAACCACAAACGGCTTGGCCTCGAAGGCCGCGGCCAGAACGGCCAATGCGGTGTCATCGGGGGCTTCGGTGAAATAACCGCCAACTTCCCACAGGCCCGAGCCGTCCTCGACCTCGAACACGCCAACGCCCGTGGGTTCCGGGTCTAGCCGCTCCATCGCTTCGCCCAAACCTTCGGCGGCTTTCCTGCCGGTCAGAGTGGTAAGCGCAGTGAATGTGGGCATGGGGGCCTCCTGTCTCAGTTGAAACAGCGCCTAGGGCGTGGGCCCGCCAAGGTCAAGCAGTTGCACTTATTCTGCTGGGGCCGGGGCGTATTTCGACAGGATGGTTTCGTTGCCAGCCTCAGGATGGCGCGGGATCAGCAGCGATAAGCCCAGCGACACCATCGCCATCGCGGCGGCCAGTGCAAAGACCGCTCCAGGCGAGGCCACCCAAAGTAGGCCCAGCAACGCAGGCAGGAACACTGCCGCGATGTGGTTGATGGTAAAGGCCACAGCCGCCGTGGGCGCGATATCGGCCGGATCGGCGATCTTCTGGAAATAGGTCTTCAGCGCCAAAGCCAACGCAAACAAAACGTGGTCGATCACATAGAGGGTTGCGGCCAGTATGACGCCCCAGCCAAACCAGTAGATGCCGCCATATGCAGCGAACACGATGGCCAGACCGGCATATTCAAAGATCAGCGTACGCCGTTCACCGAACCGTGCCACCGCCTTGCCCAGCAACGGGGCGGCCATCATGTTGATCATCAGATTGATCAGATAGAGGCTGGTCAGTTCATGCACTTCAAATCCGAACTTCTCGACCATCATAAAGCCTGCGAAGACGACGAAAATCTGCCGCCGAGCGCCAGCCATGAACTGCAAGGCATAATACAGCCAGTACCGGCGACGCAGGACCAGTTTCTTGGTCTGCGGCGTAGGCGCATCAAACTGTGGGAAAGCGAACAAGCAAAACAGCGCCAGCAGGGCCGTTGCTCCACCTGCCGCCATAAACACGAAGTTATAGGACAGATCGAACCGTTCCCAGGTCAGCACGATCAAACCATACACAACCGCCGTAGCTGCCGAGCCCATTGCAACCAGCCAACCCAGTACCTGCGGTGCGCGGTCCTTAGGCAACCATTGCAGTTGCAGCGATTGGTTGACGGTTTCGTAGTAGTGAAAGCCTATCGAGCTGAACAGGGTAACGAACAGCAGCCCGCCCAAACTTGGGAACCACGCCGTCACCGCCGTTGCCACACCCAGCATCATCAGCGAGATCATCGCCAGCACTTGTTCGCGGATAAAGATGATCACCGCGATCACGCCAATGGCGAGAAAGCCAGGAATCTCACGAACCGTGTGCAACAGGCCGATATCTGCACCGTCGAAATTGGCAACCTCGATCACGAAGTTGTTTAACAGCGCGCTCCACGCGTTGAAGGCAATGGGCATGGTCAACGCCATTACGAACAAGAGCGTCACCGGGCGGCGCCAGAACGGAAGGCTCTGTGCCTCAGCAAGGGGCATGGGTTTCAGCATGAGACCCCTCTACGCCCATTTATGCTGCTTGGCGAGAGGAAAGCTGCACATGCACAATCGCTCTGCGCCAGTGCAGAGTCAGTAAAAGCTCTGCGGGTCGATATCCACAGTCAGTCGGATGTCGCCTTTCAGGCGCAATGGGGCGATCCAACGGGCGATAGCGTCTTGAATAGGCGCACCTTTCGGGGCTTTGACCAGCAGGCGTACACGGTGTCTGCCCCGGATACGCGCGATGGGCGCGGGGGCCGGGCCGAACACCTGCGCCCCAATCTCGCGCAGCGGTGCATCGTTTCGGGCCATGGCATTGCCGATATCAAAGACAGGGCCGACCTCGGGCCCGGACAAAACGATCCCGGCCATGCGCCCGTAAGGCGGCACGCCAGCCGCCTGCCGCCCTGCGGCCTCGGCCTTCCAGAAACCTTCCTCGTCACCCGACAGAATGGCGCGGATCACCGGATGTTCTGGCTGAAACGTCTGTAACAACGCCTGCCCCGGCTTGTCCGCGCGCCCAGCACGACCTGCGACTTGTCGCATCAACTGGAACGTGCGTTCGGCGGCGCGCAGGTCGGCGCCATGCAGGCTGAGATCAGCATCAATAACTCCCACCAAGGTCAGTTTGGGAAAGTTATGTCCCTTGGCCACCAGCTGCGTGCCGATAATGAGGTCGGCATCCCCCTCGGCGATCTCCTCGATCTTGGCCTTCAACGCCCGCGCCGATCCGAACAGATCAGAGCTGAGCATCGCGATCTTAGCTTCGGGGAATGTCGCCTCGGCCTCTTCTGCCAACCGTTCGATCCCAGGCCCGACAGGGGCCAGCTTGCCTTCGACACCGCACGAGGGGCAGGCGTCAGGCATCGGTTTGGTCTCACCACATTGATGGCACATCAGACGCTTGAGAAACCGGTGTTCAACCATCCGCGCATCGCAGTGATCGCAGCCAATCTGTTCGCCGCATGCCCGACACAACGTCACCGGCGCATAACCGCGGCGGTTGATGAACAAGAGCGACTGCTCGCCCCTTTCGATCCGCTGCCCCACCGCCTGCCGCAGGCTCCGAGAAATCCACGTGCCCGGCTGCATCTGCTCGGCCCGCATGTCGATCGGCTTCATCTCGGGCAGTACTGCCGCCCCAAACCGCGATGTCAGGTCGAGCCGCTCATACTTGCCCGCCTCGGCATTGGCCCAGCTTTCCAGCGACGGCGTGGCGCTGGCCAGAATCACCCGCGCACCGCAAATGGCCGACCGCAGAACCGCCATGTCACGGGCGCTGTAATGCACGCCGTCTTCCTGTTTGTACGAGGTGTCGTGTTCTTCATCGACCACAACCAAACCCAAATCCCGAAATGGCAGGAACAACGCCGAACGGGCCCCCACCACCAGTTGCGCGTCGCCCTGCCCGACCATCCGCCAGACCCGGCGGCGTTCGGTCATGGTCGCACCCGAGTGCCACTCGGCCGGGCGCGCGCCAAACCGCGCCTCAACCCGCGTCAGGAATTCGGCGGTAAGGGCAATCTCGGGCAACAACACCAGCGCCTGCCGACCCATCCGCAACGCCTCGGCCACAGCTTCCAGATAGACCTCGGTCTTGCCTGAGCCGGTCACCCCCTTCAGCAATGTCGTGCCATAGTCGCCGGTCCGCTGACCAGTCTGCAACTTTTCAACCGCTGCCGCCTGATCCTCGGTCAGGGTCTTGCCCGGCAGATCCGGATCCAAATGTGGATAGGGCAAATCGCGCGGGCTGTCCTCCTCACGCACGGCACCCTGTTTCACCAAGCCTTTGACAACTGACGATGTCACACCAGCCTGTTCCGCCAATTCCTTCAGCGTAAATGCCAACCCGCCATAGTCCCGCAGAACCTCCAGAACGCGGGTCCGCGCGTCGGTCATCCGGTCTGGCTCACCTTGTCCAAGGCGGTAAATCTTGCGCATTGACGGTGGATCACCCAGTCCAGGCGCGCGCGTCGCCAACCGCAGCATTGATGGCATCGGAGTCAGCGTGTAGTCAGCCACGCGCCCCAGAAACACGCGCATCTCTTCGCGCATCGGCGCAACCTCAAGCACGCGGATCACCGATCGGGCCTTGCTTAGATCAAAGCCGCCCTGCCCTGGCCCCCACACCACGCCTAGAACCTTGCGCGGGCCCAGCGGCACCTCGACAAACGCGCCCAGAAAACACCCGCCCTCGGGCGCCTTGTAATCCAGCGTCCGGTCCAGCGGCTGTGCGGTCAGCACGGCCACCAGCTCACCTTGGTCGAAATACTCCTGAGTGCTCAATGCATATCCTTGGGCCAGGGGGTTTCAGCATGGGTCTCTTTGAGGTAAAGGCATCCGCGACCAAGGCCAACCCATCAAAGGACTGCCCTCATGAAATTCTTCGTAGACACCGCCGAGATTGACGCCATCGCCGAACTGAACGATCTGGGCATGGTGGACGGCGTAACCACCAACCCTTCGCTGATTCTGAAATCTGGCCGCGACATTCTGGAAGTGACCAAAGAGATCTGCGATCTGGTCGACGGCCCCGTGTCCGCCGAAGTGGTTGCGACCGAAGCCGACGATATGATCGCCGAAGGCCGCAAGCTGGCCAAGATCGCGCCGAATATCGCTGTCAAAGTACCGCTGACATGGGCCGGCCTGAAGGCCTGTAAAACGCTGACCGACGATGGCCAGATGGTTAACGTGACCCTGTGCTTCTCAACCAATCAGGCGATTCTGGCTGCCAAGGCGGGTGCAACATTCATCTCGCCCTTTATTGGTCGTCTGGATGATATCAACCTCGACGGCATGGACCTGATTGCCGACATCCGTCAGGTCTATGACAATTATGGGTACGAGACCGAGATTCTAGCAGCCTCGATCCGCACGGTGAACCACGTGACAGATAGCGCCCGCATCGGTGCAGACGTAATCACCGCACCACCCGCCGTGATCAAAAAACTGGCCGATCACCCGCTGACGGACAAGGGTCTTGAAACCTTCCTGGCTGATTGGGCCAAGACCGGTCAGAAAATCCTCTGATCCTGTAACGCACCCGCGCGGCGCCGTCAGGCGTCGCGCCCGGCCCAACTGCAGAATCTGATCTTTTGATCAGGGCATTGCAGGCGGGAGCTTTTCCGACACAGCCCAAGTTTAATTCTACTTTTGCCTGTATTTTTTCCAAGGCAAATGCACCAACCCGTGTTATAAGCCGCTCAACAAAAAAAGACCGGACGGGACATGAGCAGCAACACCAAACTCAAGGATAATCTCCGCGCCGCGATTCTGGCTGAACCGGACGCTGTGCTGGACGACAAAGATCTGATGCAGGCGCTGGTCGCCGCCAACGAACAGGCGCGCGGTGACAATGTCATCGACCTGCGCGGCATCGCCATGCAACGGCTTGAGGCGCGGCTGGACCGGCTTGAGGACACGCACCGTTCGGTCATCGCAGCGGCCTATGAGAATCTCGCTGGCACCAATCAGGTACACCGCGCCATCCTGCGCCTGCTGGAACCGGTCGAGTTTGAAGATTTTCTGCGCGCGCTAGGCAGCGACGTGGCCGAGATTCTGCGCGTCGATCACATCACGTTGGTTCTGGAAACAACAGTGATGCAGGAAGATCAGGCAATCGAAAAACTGGGCGGCGTACTGACCGTGGTCGAGCCGGGCGCAATCAACGCCTATCTCAGCCAAGACCGCAGCGGCCCCGCACGCGAGGTTGTTCTGCGTCAGGTTCCAAATCCAAATCCTCGGATTTTTGGGGCTACGGCCAATCAGTTCAGGTCCGAGGCCTGTTTGAAATTGAATTTGGGCGATGGGCGCTTGCCCGGCATGATTGTCATGGGATCCAAAGACGCCAACCATTTCACTCCGCAACTGGGCACTGATCTGCTGTCGTTTTTTGCCAGTGTGTTCGAACGATCAATGCGCCACTGGTTGTCATGAGCCTGATCTCTCCGGCCTGTCGCGATGCGTTGCAGCATTGGCTGGACAGTCTGGGGGCGTTGGCAGGACGGTCTGAGAATACGCAGACCGCTTATCGCGGCGATATTACAGATTTCCTGTCCTTCATGACCCTGCACCACAGCGAGCGGCAGGGTCTGGCGGCGTTGGCGCGGATCACGGTATCCGACATGCGCGCCTGGATGGCCGATCAACGCGCGTCTGGCGTGGGCGCACGCTCGCTTGCCCGCAAACTTTCGGCCGTCAAAAGCTTTTATCGCTGGCTGTCCGAACGTGAGGGGTTTGAACCCACGGCCGTGCTGTCGACCCGCGCGCCGAAGTTTACCAAGAAACTGCCCCGGCCACTGGCCGAAGACGCCGCCCGCGCCATGATCGAAACGGTCGAGCTGCAATCGACAAGCGATTGGGTCTCCGCCCGTGACGTGGCGGTGGTCACGCTGCTCTATGGCTGCGGCCTGCGCATTTCCGAGGCGCTCACACTGACCGGCGCAGATGCCCCCCTGCCGGAGACCCTGCGCATCATCGGTAAAGGCGACAAAGAGAGAATCGTCCCGGTTCTGCCCGCGGCCCGCGCAGCGGTGGACCACTACCTGCGACTTTGTCCGCACCTGCAGGCCAAGGACAAAGCACTGTTTCGCGGTGTACGCGGCGGCCCGCTGAATCCACGTGCGATACAGGGGGTAATGGCCAAGGCCCGAATGCAACTCGGCCTGCCTGCAACAGCTACACCGCACGCGATGCGACACAGCTTTGCCACGCATCTTCTGTCCGCCGGAGGAGACCTGCGCGCCATTCAGGAATTGCTTGGACACGCATCGCTTTCGACCACACAGACATACACTGCTGTGGATACAGCGCGGTTGATGGAGGTCTACAACCGCGCCCATCCCAAAGCGTGATGTCTCTACATCGTAAAGCTGGGTACTCACTCTAAACTTGCTTTTGGTTTGCATCTGCCGAATGCATCGTACATGAACCCTGCATGACTCTTAGATTCAAAGCCCTTTCCGTCCATCTGTTCACTGCCACAGGTGCTGTTTTCGCAATGCTGGCCATGTTGGCGGCCGTCGAAGAAAAATGGAGCCTGATGTATCTATGGCTGGTGGTCTCGTTCATCGTGGACGGCATCGACGGCCCACTGGCACGGCACTACCACGTCAAAAAGAACGCACCCGAATTCGACGGGGTGCTGTTGGATCTGATCATCGACTATCTGACCTATGTGTTCATTCCGGCCTTCGCGCTGTTCAAATCCGGGCTGATGGATGGCTGGACCGGTTGGTTTGCCATCATTGTCATCACTTTTGGTAGTGCGATGTATTTTGCAGACACTCGCATGAAAACAAAAGATAATTCATTTTCTGGCTTCCCCGGTTGCTGGAACATGTTCGTGATCGTCATATTTGCGTTAGAGCCCAATTTCTGGGTCATCCTGCTGCTGGTGTCGCTGTTGTCCCTGGCGATGTTCCTGCCGCTGAAATTCATCCACCCGGTGCGGACCGAGCGGTGGCGTGCGGTGTCGCTGCCGATGGCTTTTGCCTGGACCTTTTTTGCAGGCTGGGCGGCCTGGGTCGATTTCCACCCCGAAAGCTGGGCGCACTGGGGTCTGGTGATAACTAGCTTGTATCTGGTCTTCGCAGGAATAGCGCAACAGATCGTCCCGCAGCGCAAAAGCGCAGGCTACAAGACCTCTTGAACCTCGAACTCGGTGCCGTTGTGGGTGAACACGTCACCCTCTTGCAGGCCGACCATGGCCAGATAAATCGGGCTTTGTGTTGAGATGCCCATGTAGGTTTTGCCGTCCACATCGAACCGCGTGGTCGAAACGCAGACCACGAAGCGGCGATTGTTGAACTTGACGACGGCCCCGGGCTGCACCCTATCGGTGATACTGAAATCGGTGTTTTCAATCACATCAATCTTGGCGTGATGGGCATGCACAGGAGCATCAAAAGCCGCCGCCAGATCCGCGTTCTCGCGCGAGGCCGCGATATCGTCCTTGTCATGCCCTTCCCGGTCATCCAGCTGAGAATCCTTCAGGAAAGCGTCGTAATGGGCCTGTGCCGTCGCCAATTCCTGTGCTTCCAATGACATCAGTTTATCAATGATGGCCTTTTTTCGGACGGCCGGGTCTGTTGAGGCAGTCATGCAATGCGATCCCTTGAATTCTCTATCTGATACAAGTTGAGCCTCAACCAGCCGGATTGCAACAGATTTCCGTGATCAGATCAGCAGGCCCGCTGCCCGTTCATGGCGCAGCAGGGCGACTTTGGTCTCAATCCCGCCATCCCCCGAAAAGCCACCCAGACTGTTGGCAGCCAGTACCCGGTGGCACGGGATAATCACCGGAATCGGGTTGGATCCGCAGGCCTGCCCCACCGGTTGAGGCGGTTGGCCCAGTTCCTTCGCGATATCTCCGTAAGTCCGTGTTTCGCCCAGCGGGATGGCAAACATTAGATCGCAAACCTGCTTTTGAAAATCGGAACCAGTTATGCGGTATGGCAGGTCAAACTGGTCCAGTTTCCCCTGATCATAGGCCTTCAGCTGTGCGGCGGCCTCTTGCAGCAGCGGGGTCTCGAGTCCCTCATCCCGCCCATTCCACACAAGACGTGTGACGGCGCCATCAGTTTCTTCGACGCCAAGGCGACCAAACTGGGTATCTACAGCAATCATAGGCATGACCGCAGCGTTTCAGATCGCCAGGCTGGGCGCAAGAAGAGAAAACCCCCGGCGTGTGGGCCGGGGGTTCAAAGATTAGCTCAGCGCCTCGTCGCAGCGTCCGCAGACGCCTTCATGGGCGTGGCGGCCCACATCGGGCAGGATTTTCCAGCAACGCTGACATTTGTCGCCCTCGGCCTTTTCGAACAGCACCGCGACGCCTTCGATTTCCGGCACGCGGAACGCCTCGGCCGGGGCCGGGTCGCCAGTGACGGTCAATCCGGACGTGATGCACATGTCATCCACGTCGAAGGTCGCCAGCAGGTCACGGGTGTCGCCATCCTCGACATGTACGATCGGGGCGGCTTCGAGACTGGATCCGATCACCTTGTCCTGACGTTGGATTTCCAGCGCGGCGGTTACAGCCCGGCGCACACGGCGAACCTTGGCCATGTTGGTTTCCAGCTCCGTATCACGCCACTCGGTGGGAGTACCCGGGAAATCCACCAGATGAACCGAACTGTCGTCGCCGGGGAACCGCTCCAGCCAGACCTCTTCCATGGTGAAGACCAGAACCGGGGCCAGCCATGTGGTCAGGCGGTGGAACAGGATATCCAGCACAGTGCGCGCGGCGCGGCGGCGCAGCGTGTCGCCGTCGCAGTACAGCGCATCCTTACGGACGTCGAAATAGAACGATGACAGGTCAACGGTGGCAAAGGTGAACACAGCACTGAACACGCCCTGGAAATCGAAGGACGCATAGCCCTTGCGCACCTGCTCATCCAATTCCGCCAGACGGCTGAGAACCCAGCGTTCCAGACGCGGCATATCCTCGGGCGCGACGCGGTCGGCCTCGGTGAAGTCGGCCAATGAGCCCAGCATGAACCGCATGGTGTTGCGCAGACGGCGATAGCTGTCGGCGGTGCCTTTCAGAATTTCCGGCCCGATCCGCTGGTCAGCGGTATAGTCGGTCTGGGCCACCCACAGGCGCAGGATATCGGCACCGTATTGCTTGACGACCTCTTCCGGTACGATGGTGTTACCCAACGATTTGGACATCTTGTTGCCCTTGGCGTCCAGCGTGAAGCCATGGGTTACCACATTGCGATAGGGCGCACGGCCCTTGGTGCCGCAGGCCTGCAGCATTGACGAATGGAACCACCCACGGTGCTGGTCAGTGCCTTCCATATAGACATCGGCGATACCGTCCTCGGTCCCATCTTCACGGTCTCGCAGAACGAAAGCGTGGGTTGAGCCGGAGTCAAACCACACGTCCAGCACGTCGAACACCTGATCGTAGTCGTCGGGGTTGGCGATACCGTCGAGGATTTTCTCTTTGAACCCGTCGGTGTACCAGATATCCGCGCCGTCTTTCTCGAACGCTGCTTTGATGCGGGCGTTCAGGTCATCGTTACGCAGCAGATAGTCCGCGTCAGTCGGCAGCGCGCCCTTCTTGGTGAAACATGTCAGCGGTACGCCCCAAGCACGTTGGCGAGACAAAACCCAATCCGGGCGCGCTTCGATCATGGAATACAGGCGGTTGCGACCGGTTTGCGGCGTCCATTTCACCAGTTCGTCGATGGACCGCAAGGCACGTTCGCGGATGGTGTCGCCCATCTCGCCCATACCGTCATCCAGCTTGCGGTCGACCGAGGCAAACCACTGCGGTGTGTTGCGATAGATGATCGGAGCTTTCGAGCGCCACGAATGCGGATAGCTGTGCTTGATCTTGCCGCGTGCCAGCAGACCACCGACCTCGACCAGCTTGTCGATCACGGCCTTATTGGCGTCACCTTCGCCACCTTTTCGGGACAAGATGTACTTTCCGCCAAAGAACGGTAGATCGGCGCGGAACGAGCCGTCATCCATTACATTGTAGGTGATGACCTGCTCGAGCATGCCCAGATCGCGGTAAAGCTCGAATTCTTCCATACCATGCGACGGCGCGCAGTGGACGAAGCCTGTACCCTCGGTATCGGTCACGAATTCAGCGGCACGGAAGTCGCGGATGTCATCCCATTCGCCGTCGCCACCTTCGGCACCGGCCAGCGGGTGGGTCAGTTGAACATTGACCAACTCATCCGTCGTCACGTCGCGGACGCGGGTCCACTGATCGTCGTTCAGACGGGCGCGGCCCAACACGTCAGCGGCAAGGTTGTCTGCCAGCAAGAACTTGTCGCCGACACTGGCCCAGCATTCCTCAGGTGCGCCGGTGACTTCGTACAGGCCGTAGGAGATATCCTTACCGTACACGACCGCCTTGTTCGACGGCATGGTCCATGGAGTCGTCGTCCAGATCACGACAAAAGCATCATCCAAGTCGCCTGCATTCACGACTTTAAACTTCACCCAGATGGTGAAGCTTTCCTTGTCGTGATACTCGACCTCAGCTTCGGCCAGCGCGGTCTTTTCGATGGGCGACCACATCACCGGCTTCGAGCCCTGATAGAGCGTGCCGTTCATCAGGAACTTCATGAACTCGTCCGCGATCACGGCTTCGGCATGGTAATCCATGGTGATGTAGGGATCGGGCCAGTTGCCGGTGATGCCCAGACGCTTGAACTCTTCGCGCTGGATGTCGATCCAGCCTTCGGCGAACTTCCGGCACTCCTGGCGGAAATCGACGATGTTCACCTCATCCTTGTTCTTGCCCTTCTTGCGGTATTGTTCTTCGATCTTCCATTCGATTGGCAGGCCGTGGCAATCCCAGCCGGGCACATAGCGCGCATCATGACCCATCATCTGATGGGACCGGACGATCATGTCCTTGATCGTCTTGTTCAGCGCGTGGCCGATATGCAGGTGGCCGTTGGCGTAGGGGGGGCCGTCATGCAGGGTAAAGGGCGTGCGGTTTTCTTTTTCACGCAAGCGGTCATAGACGCCGATGGTCTCCCACCGCTCCAGCCATGCGGGCTCGCGTTTAGGCAGGCCGGCGCGCATGGGGAAGTCGGTTTTGGGCAGGTTCAGCGTGTCTTTGTAATCAGGTGTCTGGATCGTGTCGGCGCACATTGGGGGCGTCCTTTGGATGATCTGGTCGTCTTATGGCTCGAAGCGGTCGGTGCGAAGTCTCAAACACCTTTGCCCGGCGTCTCAATGGGTCAGAGCGCCGGGGATATAATTCGAATAATGATGGCCATCCGGTCATACATGGCCGCGCTTATAGGACGCCCGCCCTCAATGGTCCAGAGGTTCCGGGTCCTGCGGCGAATGGCGCAGCTTGGCCCATCGGTTCAGCCATGCCAGCCCTGCCAATGCCAGGCCCAGCGCCAGCAGCGAGAACACCCGAATCAGCCCACCCAGGCCAGCGATATCGATCAGGAACACCTTGGCCACGGCCAGTCCGATCACCACCAGACCCGCCTTGCGCATCAGGTCGGATCGGCGCGCCAGCGATTGGTAGAACAGCACCGCACCAATCGCCAGCAGAGCCATGGTGTAGGTGTAAAGTTCGGGCTGTGTCACGCCGTTGCCTTCATACATCCCAGCGGCGCCCTGCCAAACATGGCGGATCATCAACCCCAGCCAAAGGGCGGCAAGTACACTGGTCAATCCCCAACTGGCACGCTTTAGCCAAAGCGGGGTTGCGTAAATGCGCCAGACCGAGAAACCGATAATCAGCGCAGGCAGCAGATAGGCCACCGCCAGCGTATTCAGAACCGGCGGTCCCAGAACCGGTGGCACGGCTGTGCCGAGCAGCGGGTTCGCCTCGACCACCGCCTGCGCCAGACGCAACAGGCCGTGGCTGGCAAAGAACGCGGCCAGCAGATAGCGGACGTAGTTCAGCTTACCCCCCAGCTCCAACCGCTGGACTTGCGCGAAGGCCAGAAGCAGCCAGATGATCGCCAGCAAGCCCAACCCCCAGTGGCTGTTGGTGGCGTTGCCTTCGCCAAAGGTTTGCAGCCAGCGCTCCAAAAGCAAGGACAGCAGAATGCCCCCGGTTGCCCAAGCCGCGCTTTCCAACAACAGGCTCGCCACCGGGCGATGCATCGGCCGCAGTAGCAACCACCCGATCACAAATCCCAAAGTGGCCCCGCCATACACCAGCGCCATCTCAGGCACCGGTGCATAGCTGGCCCAGGCAAGGCCCGGTGTCAGAACCAACCGAACGGTGACTGTGAATACGCCTGCCCAGATGAACCAAGTCATCGGTGGCAGATTGAATTGGCGGTCCAGCGCCGCTGCCATCACGACCATCACAACCAGCGCAATGGTTAACGCGGCCGAGCTAAGAACAATGATGCAGGCAAAACTCAGGCAGGACAGGGCTGATATCGTAGCCAGCGCCGGACGCATCCGGTCCTCGCCATCCGCGCGTGCAAAGCGTTCCGCCAGAACGACCATCAGCACGCCCAGCGCAATTGCGTGCAAGGCCCAAGGGTATGCCCCGATGACGTGGGCCGGATGCCAGTCGACCTCAAGCGCGATGGCCAACGCGGGGGCAAACACCGCCGCAGCTCCGGCCCAGATTGCCGCGTATCTTTGCGCGTTCATCGATCGCCATGCCGCAGTGATCGAAATCACCACGCCTAGGGCGATGAGAATGGTTACCACCCAAGGAAAGTCAGCCTCGGGCGTTTCTGCAAAGGTCTCGGCAAACTGGCGCAAAACGATCCCGTTGTCCAAGCCATGCATCAGGACAAACCAGACGAGACCAAGCGCAGGCAGTGCCGTAGCATCCTGCAACGCTTCGGCCCGCTGTGCCCACAACATCAATCCAAGGGTCATCCCGGATAGCAGAACAACGCCCAACCAGAACTCGTCAACACTGTCCGCCCAGTGCAGCGACACAATCACCGAGCTGACAGCGACCGCGCCAAAGCCCAGTCGGGTCGGGAATTCCGGCCATGCATCGCCCTTTTTCCGGCTAACGATTTCGCAGATCATCGACCCGCCATGATTGGGCCAAACGCGCCGGACCGGAATTGCGATGGCGATCACAGCCAATGCCGTCACGCAAATCAAGTATGCGGCCTCGGTCAGGGGCGAAGACAACACCAGCAGCAGGCAGGTTGTGTAGGCCCCAAACAAGGTCAGGACCGAAATCCATGCCCAACGCCGCACCGTGTCGATTCCCAGACCCAGAACAGCGATGACAACGAAATAGGCATACAGCCAGCTTGGGTTCTCTGACGTGCCACCAACCACGAAGGGGGCAGAAAACGCACCCGTTAATCCGACAGCGGCCAGCAAAGGGCCGTGAAACCAGCCCAAAACCAATCCCACCAGCGCAACCGCGACCATTGCAGTCAAAGCGACCTCGGGGCCGATCAGGTCATAAAGCTGCCGCGCGGCCAGAACGCCTCCGAACAGCGTGACCAGCCCAGCACCGGAAAAGACCGACGGCAGATAGGCAGTCGCTGTGCTTTCGTCATCACCATATCTGCGCCGGATGACCTCGCCAGCAACAATCAGCACTGCGCCGAAAAGCAACGCCGCGATCACACGAGCGAATGGCGGCAACAGCCCGCTTTCAACGCCGTACTGAACCAGAAATATCCCCGCCAGCGCCAGCGACAGGGCCGAGACCGCATAGAACCAGTTCTCGCGCAGCCAGATTGTCAGCGCGGCCAGACGATCCTCGCGGAAGACAACGGCTGCGGGTGGCGTTTGCTCGGCCACAGGTTTGACCGATTGCGCCTTGGCTGCAGACCATGGGGCAGGTTTTGATGCCCTGTCCGGCTTTTCGGTCGGTTTGCGCGGCTCAACCTGCTGCGGTTCCGGCGCATCGCTGCCAAGGGACAGTATTTGGCGCTCCAGATGCTCAACCCGTCGACGCAGGCGTGTATGGTTGACTAACAGCACAACGATGGTGACCGGAATGGCCAGCACGATCAATCCGACAAGGACAAGAAGGGATTCCAATGGGTTCTCCGGGCGGTTTCGATGTCAGGCTACCCGAGGCGCACAGTCAGCGACAGCCAGAATTCCCGATAAATTGCTTGTCGGTCTTTAGGGCTACACCCAACCAATCGACGGGCGGGCGATCATCAGCCAGATGATAATCAAAACCGACGCAAAGGCAGGAAATCCGCAAGCGAACCAGATGCGGAACAGACGGTGATAAGCCCAAGGCAGCGGCGCGTCCGCATCTGCAGAGGCCTGCGCCAACCTGCGCAGGCGAACCTGTATCCACACCACCGGCAACCAAAACGCCCCCGCAACCGCATAGAGCACAAGCGAGGCCAAAACCCAACCTTCGGTCAAAGGCCAGCCCAACCGCCACGCCAGCAATCCGCCTGTCACCGGTTGCAGTACAACCGCCGTTGCCGTGAACAGCAGATCGGCCAGCACCACGGTTCCTGCGGTCTGCGCGATGAACCTGGCGTCACCAGAACGATGCGCGATCAGCATGAAAAACGCGATGCCTGCCCCCGTGCCCAACAGGACGCAGGCGCCGATAACGTGCAACCAACGCAGGATCAGGTCAGGGTCCATCAGCGGCTCTGCAACAGGGGCCAGGCGATAAGCGACAAGGTCATCGCCGGCAGGATTTTGATCAACGGGCCAAGCGGGTCCAGCCACAGGCCGGGTACGGTGAAACTGGCCGCCAGCAAATAGAACAAGGCCACCGCGACCTGCGCCAGACAGGCGCGCGCAGCCCAGGGTCGCCACAGGATCGCAAGCCCCAGAAAAATGTCGACCAATGACCAGAACAAAACGCTGGCAACGGCCATTCCGGTGCTCCACCCGGCCACGGTCAGAACCGATGTAGCCTTAGGCAGACCAATCAGCCCGAAAAGGCCGGACAGCAGCCAGAACAGGCTGAGCGCGGCGACGACCAGTGGCATCAGCAAGGACATTCGCGCAACCAGCCGATGTTCACGGGCGCAAGTCAGGCCCGCATAAACCTGGAGCAAGGGTGCCAGTGACCGGCCTGTTGCGGCGCGATATGGTTCCGGATCACCAACCACACCCTCGCCCATCACGGTCATCGCATTGCTGCGCAGAGGCGAGCGCCAACCCAAATGGCCCAACGCATCAGCGCCGCGTGCGATTATGGCTGTAACAACCGCCGGCATTCTCACAGTGAGTCGCGCTGCGGGAAAACCCATCCAGCGCCGTGTCTCGGCCAGGACCTCAGATAGTGGGGCGGGCGTGTCTTCGACCAGATCGTAAGTGCCCTGTGGGACCTCATCGGCCACGGCTGCGGTCACGGCACGGCACAGGTCCGACATGCCGACGCATTGAACCAAAACATGCGGATACGCGATGGGTTGTACCATAGGAACCGCTGCCAGCATGCGCAGCAGCGCTGTTCCGCCATAATCGGATTGCCCGATCACCAGACCGGGTTTGAAAATCCAAAGCGGCACATCACAGGCCCGCAGCGCAGCATCCCCAGCCGCCTTGGTCCGCATGAAATCCGTTTCTGCATCGAGGTCGGCACCAATGGCCGAGATTTGAACCACCGCAATGCCCCTTTGCGCGCAGGCTTGCCCCAAGGCCGCAATGGCGGTGTGATGCACAGCCTCGAGATCATCGGCGGGACCATCCTGCAATGCTCCTGCACAGTTCACGACACAGTCAACGTGCTCCAGATGCGCGACCCAGTCCTTGGGCTGCAGACAAGCCCGCAAATCGCCTTGCACCTGCGTGACATCCGGCAGAACCTGCGCCCCGGTTTTCAAGTTACGCACAAAGGCCGCTACATGCGCGCCCTCGGCTTGTAGGAACCGCGTCACCGCAGCGCCGATAAAGCCATAAGTCCCTAAAACCAGGACGTTTTTATTCTCAATCTGCAATGGTTGCTCAACCCGATGAACCTGTTTACGGCAGCGTAACTGTTGGCCAACAATTGACCAGCCCTATGGGACCCACTGCGACAATCTTGGCCGTCAGGGGTGAAACAGCGAGCCGACAAGATAAGCGATCAAGGCCGCTGCACCGCCGATCAAAAAGGTCTCGAGCCCGGACCGCCACCACGGGGACAGCGACCAATGGGCTTTGAAGGCTCCAATGGCAAAAAAAACTCCCATCGTCATGCAGGCCGAGATGGCAAAGGCATGATCGACCGATAAAAGGAATGGCAGCAATGGCACCATGCCCGCGACAAGAAAGGCGATGAAGGTCGCCATGGCAGCTTTGAACGGATGGGGGTCAACGCTGCCCAACCCGTATTCGCCTTCGACCATCAGGTTGATCCAATTGTCGTGGTTGGCGGTGATTGCATCGGTGGCCTCATCCAGAACGTCGCCCGACAGGCCCTTTTGGGCTAGTATCTCGCGCACTTCGCGGCGTTCGCCCTCCGGGTAAAGGCTGATGTGGCGTTCCTCGATGGCGCGGATGCGGCGGATGTTATCCAACTCGGCCTTGGTGCCCGAGTAATTCCCGGCAGCCATGGAAAACCCGTCGGCCAGGACATTGGCAAGCCCCAGCGCCACGATGATGAACGGCGAAAGCCCCGCTCCGGCAACCCCGGCTACGATGGCAAAGGTGGTGACCGATCCGTCGATACCGCCATACACCACGTCCCGCAGCACCCCTCGCCCCGGAGGCGCATTGATCCGCGCGGCGATTTCCTGCTGGCTGTGTCCGTGATCGGTCATGGCTGGCTCCGGCTTTGTTATGCACACCAGCGGGCCACAGGACTTTGCGTCAGGTCAAGTTTTGGAAAACAACCCGCTGAGCGCGCGTTTGATCATCCCGCGCGTAGATGGCTTGTGCCGGTCGGAAAACGGCAGTGGTCGGCAAACCTCCATCGCAGCCACACCAACCCGCGCGCTGAGCGCGCCGTTCACCAGCCCCTCGCCAAACCGGCGCGACAGTTTACTAAGGACCGATCCGCCCAGAATAGGTTCCAGCAGATCATCACCAACGGCCACGGCCCCGGTCGCTACCAGATGCACGAACACTGCACGGGTCAGGCGCCAGCTGCCCAGAAATCCAGCGCGTCCGCCATAAATCTCAGCAACCCGACGGATCATCCGCAATGAGGCCGCAAGCGCCGTCACAACATCGGCCAACGCTAAGGGCACCAGTGCGGTCACCGTGGCAACCTGACGGGCGGCGGCCTCGACCTCACGGCTGGCGGCAG
Source organism: Ruegeria sp. BI7 (assembly GCF_056537925.1). Classification (NCBI taxonomy): domain Bacteria; kingdom Pseudomonadati; phylum Pseudomonadota; class Alphaproteobacteria; order Rhodobacterales; family Roseobacteraceae; genus Ruegeria; species Ruegeria sp. BI7. The sequence continues at coordinate 107,502 of NZ_JBQFSK010000010.1, read as the reverse complement.
CGTCCAGAGGGGCCAGCAATTCGTCCTCGGCCAAGGTCAGCAGGGTTGTAGCGTCGAATTGCTCTTCCATCCGTTCAGCCAGACGGTCACGGCCCCACCGGGTTTCTTCGCGCCCTTTGTAAAACGCGATCAGGCGGTTGGTGACTGCACGGGCCTGTGCCAAATCCGCCTCAGCCAACGCGGCATCTGCGGCGCGGCGCATCCCATCCACGCGGGACAAGCGCCCGATGGCTGCCAGCTCCCGTAGGGCGATGATCAGGGCGACCAGAACCAACGCACCGATCAGACCAGTTACAACCCAGCCCAATATCGGTGACCGCAACAACAGCGAGGTGGCGAAATCCCATGCGGCAACAGAAACCACCGCGCCAATCACGGCCAGCGCCAGACCCCAAAACCATCGTGATAGAACCGAGGGTTTCCGCGCAGCCAAGCGGGCTGCCGCTTGCATCGCCTGACCTTGAGGTGGCTCAATATCGGGGACCGGCGGAGCCTGTGCGACGTCGGCAGCAGGTTCTTCCGTATCGAGATCAATCAGTACCGGACCTTTAGCCATCCGCCACCCCTTTCCGCCGCCAGACATATTTGATGTCTGGCAGATTTTCATCGTTATCGGCCCCGTCGCTGCGGGCAACTTCGGCAAAACCGTTGCGCTCATAGAACCGGCACGCCCCGTGGTTGGCCTGAAACGCAAAAAGGGACAGTTCGATCTGATCGGACTTGGCGTGGTCCAACAAGCGCTGTCCAATCCCCTGCCCGCATATTGGCGGCGTCAGATACAAGGAATGAACTTCCGTCCCGTTGAGCGCTAAAAACCCCACAACGTCAGTATCGGTTTCGGCCACGGTGACCCAACCCCGATCAATCATCCAACCGCAAAAGGCGATGGTTTCAGCGCAGGTATGTAGCTCGGGCATCCAATCGTTTTCGCGCGAAAAGCCGTGCAGGATCTCTCCGATCTTTCCGGCATCCGTGGTACGAGCGGGGCGGAGAGTCACGGTCACAGGCGGTCTCCGATCAGAAACTGCGTGGCGCGGTCCAGCCGGATATGGGGCGGGCCATCGCCCGGACGCAAGGTCAGATGCGCAGGCGCAAAGGCCATGAAGCCGAAATCCTTATCCAACCAGCTTTCAGCCCCGTTTCGGGCCGGACCCAGTAAATGCGCTGGGTCATCAGGCAGATCACCGGGGTAAAAGGCCGCCTGTTTGCCGTTCAGCAAGGTCCCACGCACACAAGGCAGATCCGCCCCGTTATGCGTCCGGATTTCCTCGGTCGTGGCACGCAGGGCGGCCAGCGACAGCGCCGCCGTCTCGGCCCCGGCAAAGCTGGCCCGGTCGCGGGCATCGCGGGTCAGAGCCTCCATGATATGGGTTAGGCGAGGATGCTGCGTGTGATGCAGGTGATCGGCCTTGGTGGCTGCGAACAGGATACGTTCAACCCGCTTGCCCAACAGCAACTGGCTGAGCCACGCATTGCGCCCCGGTCGAAAAGCCGACAGGATATCGGCCATCGCGCGTCGCATATCCTCAACCGCTTGCGGCCCCTTGTGGATTGCACCCAGCGCATCGACCAGAACCACCTGACGGTCGATCCGCGAGAAATGATCGCGAAAGAAGGGTTTCACCACTTGCGATTTATACGCCTCATACCGCCGCGCCATTTCGCGGTGCAGGCTGCGGCGCGGTGCGTGGCCCTCCACTGGCAATGGCGCAAAGGTCAGCACCGGAGAACCCGCCAGATCGCCGGGCAGTAGAAACCGCCCCGGCGTACAGTCGTAAAAGCCTGCATCCCGTGCGGCGTTCAAATACGCAGCAAAGGCTTTGGCCAACGCCTGCGCCGTGGGTTCGTCATGAGCATCCGCAGGGTTTGCCACCCTGGCCTGCGTCAAATACGCGGCCGCTTCGGTCCGCGTTTCGATACGGTTGAAGGTTTCGGCTGACCAGACCTCATATGATTTGTCCAGTAGTGCCAAGTCCAGCAGCCACTCACCCGGATAGTCCACAATATCCAGATGAACCGTGCGCGGCCCCTGCAGACCCGCAAGCAACCCTGCCGGACGGGCCTTGAAGGAAAGGCGCAGCTCGGACACGGCGCGCGTGCTATCTGGCCAATGAGGCTGCGGCCCGATCAGCGCAGCCAGGTGGTTTTCATAATCAAAGCGCGGCACCGTATCGTCCGGCTGGGGTTGTAAGTAGACCGAATTGATGCGGCCCTCCTGCTGCGCGACCAATCCTGGCATACGCCCCCGGTCCAGCAGATTCGCAACCAGGGATGTGATGAACACCGTCTTGCCCGACCGGGCCAACCCGGTAACGCCCAGACGGACGACCGGTTCAAACAGAGTTTCAGACACACGGTCACCCACGGATTCAACACCGCGCACAAGACTGTCTGCCAAGGATGAGATGACCAAACTGTCGCCCCGCTTTTTTCGTTTCGCTCAAGATAGGTAGAGGTCAGCAGACATACCAGCGCTTTCCCACTCTTGCCCGTCCCCGCGCGGCGCGTTACCAGCAGCCCATGCCTAGATACGCGCTGAAAGTCGAATACCAAGGGAAACCGTTTGCCGGATGGCAGCGGCAAAAGGAATTGCCGTCTGTGCAGGGAGCAATCGAACAGGCCTTGTCGCGAATTCAACCCGGTGATCACACCATTGCTGCAGCGGGCCGCACCGATGCGGGCGTTCATGCGCTGGGTCAAGTCGCCCATTGCGATCTGGTCAAGGATTGGGACCCTTTCCGCCTGTCTGAGGCGCTGAACTATCACCTCAAGCCGCAGCCGGTGGCCATCGTCAAAGCCGCACAGGTTGACGATGACTGGCACGCCCGGTTTTCCGCGTTAGAGAGGCAATACCTGTTCCGCATCCTGATGCGTCGTGCGCCCGCGCCCCATGACGCCGGGCAGGTCTGGCAGATCAATCACCAGCTGGATGTCGATGCCATGCAAGCCGGGGCGGATATGTTGATTGGGCGGCATGATTTCACCACCTTCCGCTCATCCATCTGTCAGGCCGCCAGCCCGGTCAAAACGCTCGATGAGCTGCGGGTTGAACAGGTTGAGGGCTTTTCCGGACCCGAGATACATTTCCACGTGCGCGCCCGGTCGTTCCTGCACAATCAGGTGCGCAGCTTCGTCGGGACGCTGGAGCGTGTCGGCGCGGGCGCGTGGACGCCCGAAGATGTGTGCCACGCGCTGCAGGCCGCTGATCGCGCCGCCTGTGGGCCAGTATGCCCGCCGCAGGGCTTGTACCTGGCGCGGGTCGGGTATCCCGAACCGGTCTTCGGTTAAATCGCGCGCAGCAGCAAACCGCTGGCAATCACTGCAATCGTCAGACCCGCCACCAATTCAATGGTCGGGGCCAGCACAGATGCAAACCTTGTGGCCGAGGCAGAGGCCAGCAATCCCCCGCGCAACCCGAACGACGTCCACCCGACCAGGGTCGTGACCATCGCCGTACCCAACGCCATGGCAAACGCCCCAGCGATGCCAACCATCGCGATCCCCATCTGCCATGTCAGGATCAGCACAAACAGCGCCCCAGTACAGGGTCGGGCCGCGATACCCGCAATCAGCAACAACGCCTCGCGCAGGCTGCCGACCTGTGCAACCTCTTCCACTGAGGGGCCGTGGCGATGGCCGCAATCTGAACAGACATCGTGGTCGTGATGATGGTCGTGACCATGGTGATGATCGTGGTCGTGATGCGCTTGCGCTGTGTTACTGCGGTGTCTGCGGGCAAAGCTGCGAATGGCGCGAAACACCAGCCACAGACCGATCGCGGCAATGGCACCATAGCTGATCGGGGCCATGACCTGTTCGGTTGTTCCCACAAGGCTTTCGCGTGACATCTGAAACACCAGAACGCCAGCGTAAACCAGCACGACCGCTGTCACCGCCTGCCCCAGACTGGACAGCACGCTGATTGCGGATAACCGCCAAAAGGCGACCCGACGACCCAGCCCGTACCCGCCGATCAGCACCTTACCATGACCTGGACCGATGGCATGAAAGAACCCATAGGCGAAACAAACCGTCAGCAGGGTGGCGACGGCCTCGGGCTGTTCCGCCCGTGCGGCGCGTAAGGATCGGGCGATCTGGTTCTGAAACTCGCGCTGCTCACCCGCCGCCCACGCGGCCAGACTGTCAAACCCACCGCTGCCCCAAAACCACAGAAGCAACGCAATGGCGATGGCAACCGGAACAATCAGGTATTTGGACATGAAACGAAAATCTCGGTCGCAAAGTTTTCCCCGACCAGCGGGATATCGTTTTCCTCAAGGTCGTAATCGGCGTCCAGTGTCAACAAAAAGGCCTGCATCTGCGCCAGCTGACCATCGATATCGGGGTCGATCCGATCCATCTGACAGGACGAAGGGCCACTCACCGTCACCGGGCGGGTCAGTTCATAGGCAATGTAGAACGTCTCATCAAAAGCCTTCGCCGTCAGCGAAGATGCAGACACCGCGTCGCCATCAATCGCGCGCAAATGGGTTGTCACGATACGACCATCTTCGGTGGTTGCTGTCGGTTCCAATGGGCCGGACAGCGACACGGGCACGCCATCTGCAAAGACAACCAGATCGCCATTGTACCCTTCGATCCACTGTGCGTCGAAACCGGCCAGGAATTTCTCTTCATTTTCAGTGAGAACTCCGTCGAAATCCTGATCCAATTTCATGTCTTCAAGTTGATACAGCGAGTAAAGCTCATCATAAGCCCAGGTCACCCGCACATGGGTCAGTTGGCCGGCGTCATCCACAATGAATTCCAGCCCGGTGTCGATAAAGACATGCGGGTGCGCCATGGCCGGGATCGGCAGGCAGCAAGTCAACAGGGTTACGATCCAACGCATGCGTGAAAGATAGGGCCTGCGTCCGCGCGCGGCAATGCGATTCAATCAGCGCCCGCAGAAAACGGCCAAAGGGTCATTTTGGCGGGAACAGAACCAGTGTTTGCAAGGCTGTACCGACAGGACCTTGCGTGTCATACAATACGGACTGGGACATTCCGATCCCCGACGGTTGCCAATGGCACAGCGATTCTGAGGCCAGCCAATCCGACCCCGGCTCGCGATGGATTTGCACGGTCAGATCGGTGTTCATGAACCCCATCTCGGTCGTCGGTGCATTCCACGAGATGCCGTTGCCACAATCGGCCAGCGGGCACAGTGCCTGAATCGGCGAAGGGTCCTCGCCCTCAAGCAAAGCCGGGGTGCGCATCCAGACCGTCTTGGGACCGGCGCCCTGATTGCCGTCTTTCGGGTACAGCACTTCTGTGTGGTTGGCGAAGCCCGGCAGACCGTGACGTATCTCACCGATCGGAAATGGCCCCGTCACCGCGTCTTCCAGCCGCGGTGGAGTAATCGTGACATTCGGGACCGGTCCCAGGTTACGGCGGGCCAAGTGCATCGTGGTCGCAGTGGCGCAGAGCGAGTCATCCAGATCGTGAACCGTTACCCGCGTGGTCGCCAGCGTCTTGGTGTGGCGCGTAGTCTCGGCAGCCACGCGCAGCCCTGCCAAGGGTTGTGGGCGCAGCAGATCGACCGTGAGGCGGGTCAGCATCTTTTCCGGTCCCACCTCGGTTTCCGCGGCACGCACGATCAGACCGCTGACAGGCCCGGCGTGGCAGTGATCGGCCGACCACGGCCCCCGGGCGGGGTCATTGCCGACAAAAGCGCCATCAGGGCGCAGATGAAAATAGGCCTGTTGGTTCAGGTCTTGTGTCCCGTTCATACGCTGCCTCAAAAGTTTTCTGTGCGTGTCTGGTCATCCGAGCCGATGACCGGGCTTTACCTTGGGCCAAAGAATGACTTAGCTGCGGCAACGATGTCCAGTTCAGTGACGGCACGTCATCACTGGCAAATTGAAGCAGAGGGGGGCGCGACATGGCGTTGCTGATCGAAACCGGGTTGTTCGACTGGATAAGCGACAACGACATCGCTCAAGACATTCGGCGGCTGCACCCGGACATGGATGTACGCACGCCTGAAACCCTTGGTGATCCGACCGACATCACGATGGTCGCCGTCGTCGCGCTGTGCAACGATCACCCCAAGCGGCTGCCCAACCTGAAACTGGTGCAAAAACTGGGCGCCGGAGTCGAAACCATCGTCAGCAATCCGCACCTGCCAGCGCATGTGCGTATCACACGGCTGAAACCCGATGCCCCCGCGCAGGGTATTGCCGAATGGTTCGTCGCTTATGTTCTGCGTCATCAGCGACACATGACTTTTCATGAAAAGGCGCAAAACCGCGCGGAATGGGCCCCCAGAGCACCGCTCTATTCACCTGACACCGTGGTCGGCGTTCTGGGGCTGGGCCATATCGGTGCCCGCAGCGCCAAAATGCTGCGTGCGGTCGGGTTTCAGGTGATGGGTTGGAGCCGCTCAGCCAAGCAGATCGATGGGGTTACCTGCCTGCATGGCGACGCGGCTCTGCCAGAACTGCTGGGTCAGTGCGACCATGTCTGCGCGATCCTGCCTTCGACCCCGCAGACAATCGGTTTGTTCGATGCAGGGATGCTGGCGGCAATGAAGCCAGGTAGCCAGTTACTGAACGCGGGTCGCGGGGATCTGATTGAAGAAACCGCCCTGATCGTCGCGCTGGACCATGGTACACCCGGTCATGCGGTGCTGGACGTGACTTCGACCGAACCACTTCCGTCAGACAGCCCGCTCTGGGCGCATCCCAGTGTCACCATCACGCCGCACGTGTCGGGCTGGCATCTGGGCGAAGCGCTGGCTGATGTGGGCGAGAATTTCCGCCGCCTGAGCGCCGGAGGCCCTTTGCTGCACGAAGTCGACAGGGTCCGCGGTTACTAGACCCAGATCAGGGTGTCAGGATCCAGTTTCCGCCTGCGTCGCGACACCGGCGGGTTCTGACCTCGCGGGTCTGATCCGATCCTTCGGGTCGAATGAAATGCTGCAGGTGTACGCAGTTGTCACGTACGTCGCGGACGCGAATCGTGCCTTTCGAACCGGTGGCATCGTTCACCCAGGAACTTTCCTCTCCCACCCGGGGCGTCGCGCCTGACAGCATCGCGTCAGCGGCTGTGTTCACGACCTCGAAATCTGCAGGTGTCAGCCCCATTTCTGCGATGATTCGGGAAAGCGGCTTGGCCTGCACGGTCGGGATTGCCGCCAGAACAACAACAGCCACCAATGTAGAAGAAATCCAGGCTTTCATGATCGCCTCACCTTGCTGAAATAGATTTGCATTCAAGACTATACCGGCAGCGAACGGGGGCCAAGCCCTGTTGGGCAAACGCTAATACTATCCAGAACAATTCTTTTTACAGTCTAAGGCCGCTACTGGCATGGCATTCCATTCGTGGCGTTCGCCCGGCACAACTGAGTTACCCCGCACGAATGCCCCCTATGGTGCGTGGGCGGACCGAAACAACCACGATCAACTGTGCAAAGACGCGAACCAGCAACCACCCCGTCACTGGCTAACCACTTACGCCGATTCAGTTTTTCCCGCGCAGGGGTTCACAGAAGCGCTTGAATCTGGTGAAATAGCACCGTTTTTAGCACTGGAGATTGTTCAATGGTACTGCGCGGATCCCTGCTGGCACTGGCAGCTGTAATTGGCCTGACGGCCTTAGAGGCGACCCCTGTAGTCGCCAAAGAGGAAACCAAATCGGTCTTCGTCATGAGCCGCACATGGGCCGTTACGCAGGTTTCGGATGCTCCGGTCGTGTACCGCGCCACGCGTGACAACAACAATCTGAACCCGTTCGGTCCGCCACCGCGCCTGCGCACCATTCAAGCTATGGCCGCCATTCAGGCAGCCACCGGATGCAAGCCTATTCGGGCCAGCATGTATCAAAACATCTCAGGCCAGTTCTTTTCGCAGGTCAGCTGCAATTGATCTTGCCGCGAAACGGGCATTGAGGTCAGCGCGGCCCACTGCCATAGCTTGCGCATGAAACTTGCAATCAATGGATTCGGCCGTATTGGCCGCACGATCCTGCGGCAGCTGCTGGCTTTGCCGTGGGGCAAGGATATTGAGCTGGTGCTGATCAACGATATCGCACCGCTGGAAACCTGTGCCTACCTGTTCAAATACGACAGCACGTTCGGCCCCTACTCTGGGCCTGTCGATACCGGCGACGGAACCCTTGTCATCGACGGCCACACAATCCCGGTGACCCACAGCCCCGACCTGTCCCGCGTCGACCTGAGCGGCGTGGATGTCCTGATGGATTGCACCGGCGTCGCCCGTACCTCGGATGTTGCCAGCCAGGGGCTGACCGCCGGGGCGGGCAAAGTGCTGATCTCGGGCCCCTCGCCCGCAACCGAAGTCACGATCGTTCTGGGCGCCAACGAAGCGCAGTTGGGCAACGCCCGGATCGTTTCGAACGCGTCCTGCACCACCAATGGGCTGGCCCCACTGATCAAGGTGCTGGATGGAATCGGCGGCATCGCCTCGGCCCATATGACGACCATCCATTGTTATACCAACAGCCAACCCATGATTGACGCCCCGCGCGGCGATCTGGCCCGGTCACGCGCCGGGGCGCTTTCCATGGTGCCCACCACCACCAGCGCCACGCACTTGATTGATGAGGTCATGCCGCATCTCGCGGGTCGCATCTCGGGCGCGGCGGTGCGTGTCCCCACAGCCAGCGTGTCTGCGGTGGATTTGGTCGCAACACTTGAGCGCGGTATGTCCGCCACTGACTTTGAAGCCGAGCTGCGCAAGGCGGTCGCGCAGTCTCCCATTCTGGGATGGACCGATCACCCGCTGGTGTCGTCAGATTTGCGTACACGACCGGAATCTTTGGTCATTGCAGGCCCCGAGACGCGGATGGTCGGCGACCGGCAGGTTCGCATTTTCGGCTGGTATGACAATGAATGGGGCTTTTCCGCACGTATGCTCGACGTCGCCCGCCTGATGGCACAGCCTTGAATTCGCGGAACCGCAGCGCGCGGGCTTGCCCGGGCGCTGCCCGGCCCAACGGATCACAAGCATCTTTGATGCGATGGGATCGGGCGGGAGGAGCCCGTCAATGCGCTCATGGGTTGGCGCCACATTACCGCCCCGCAAACGGGGCTGACGGGGCACACAAACCGGTAATTTGGCATCTCATTCGATAAGTTCTTTCCCTGTGTGGAAACTGATGCTCTAACATGAACGGTATCAGCCGTTGTTTTTCATAAGACGGTGAAATTGATTTCGACTTGGGGCAGTTGGAGCCATTCGATGCGGGGAAGCAGGCCACAGGCCTTTGTGAAATATTGTCTGCTTGGCGTTATTGCCGCCGCTCTGCCCTCATCTCTGGCCGCGCTGGAAACATCCCTGTCCGCGCCCGGTGCGCCACAGGACGTGGTTGAACGTATCGAAGAAACCTCCTCGGTCCTGACGGCAGATGAACGTGGCTTGGATACCCCGCTCGAGGTTCTGTCTGCTGCCCTGTCGGATTACCGCACGCTCGTACAGATACTGTATGACGAGGGCTATTTCAGCCCTGTCGTCAGCATCAAGCTGGATGGCCGAGAAGCGGCTGACATCAGCTCGCTAACCGTACCCAACACGATCAACCGAGCGGTTATCACGGTAAATACCGGACCGACCTTCACTTTTGGAACGGCTATCGTCGCCCCTGTTACGCCGGAGACAATCCTGCCAGAGGAGTTCGCTCCCGGAAAACTGGCCACGACCGGTGCCATCCAACAGGCGGCCTCGGCCGGGGTACAGGGCTGGCGGGACGCCGGTCACGCCAAAGCCCAACTTGAAGACCAAACCGTTATCGCTCGCCATGCGCAGAGAAAGCTGGATGCTGAAATCGACCTTGAACCCGGTCCGCGCCTGACCTTTGGCAAGATGTTCATCAAAGGCGATACAGATGTACGCCACCACTCGATCAACAAGATCGCCGGCTTTCCCTCGGGCGAGGTTTATTCGCCAGCGGATATACAGAAAGTCGGCACCCGTTTGCGTCGGACAGGCACGTTCAGCATCGTTTCGATCGAAGAACATGAGACGCCCAATCCCGATGGCACGTTGGATTTCGATGCAACTTTTGAGGACATGCCCAAACGCCGCCTGACCTTCGGGGTAGAGCTGGCCTCGAATGCTGGGCTGGATGTCACCGCGACCTGGACCCATCGCAACGTCTTCCGCCGCGCGGAACGGCTGCGGTTCGAAGCTGCTCTGCGCAATATCGGCGGAACCGAGGATTTGGACGGCCGCATTGGTTTGCGCCTTGATCAACCCGACCGGCTGGGCCCGGACGACAACACCTTTTGGAGCGCCCTGCTGGAGCGCCGCAACACTGACAACTACAACGTCTCAATTGCGTCGCTGGCTTACGGTGCAAGGCGCACCTTCTCTGATCGGCTTTATGCCGAAGCTTCAGCCGGGTTTCAGTGGTCGGATGCGGATGACGCCTATGGCAGCGGCCGTAAGTTTCGCTATTTTATCATCCCGACCCGGTCGGAATGGGACAAGCGTGACAGTAAAGTCAGCGCGACCCGCGGGTTCTATCTGGATGCGCAAATCATGCCCTTTGTAGGTTTTTCCGGCACAGACACGGGCATCAGGCTGTTCGCCGACACACGCGCCTATACCAGCCTGGGCACGGGCGGGCGGCTCGTTTTGGCTGGTCGGGCTCAGATAGGATCGATAATCGGTCCTTCCCCAAGCAATGTGACGCCGGATTTCCTGTTCTTCTCGGGTGGTGCCGGCACAGTGCGTGGGCAGCCGTTCGAAAGCCTCGGCATTCCAGTCAACGGTGGTGAAGCAGGCGGCAAGTCCTTCCTCGGTCTGTCGGGAGAAGTCCGTGGCAAGATCACCGACACGATATCGCTTGTCGGGTTCTATGATTTCGGTACTGTGGACACTTCTTCTTTCATCGGCAGCGGTGCAGAATACCATTCCGGTGCCGGGCTTGGGGTGCGGTATGATCTTGGGGGGTTCGGCCCTCTACGCGTTGACTTAGCCCTGCCGGTTCAGGGCGACACTGGCGATGGTCTGCAATTCTATATCGGGATCGGACAAGCGTTTTGATACGGCAGTTTTCATATCCGGTTGTGACAACTGTGCTGATCCTGACAGCGCCGCCCGTACTCGCGCAAGAGGATGACGGCGGCGGCAGCATGCTGGAACGTTTTCTGCAGGACACCCTGTCGGGGGATGATCAGAACGTCACCGTTAAAGGCTTGCAAGGCGCGTTGAGCGCCCGCGCGACGATTGAAGAGATCACCGTATCGGACGACGAAGGTGTCTGGCTGACCATCAAAGACGCTCAGCTGGACTGGAACCGGCTGGCCCTGATCCGAGGTCGATTTTCCGTCAATGCCCTGACCGCGCAGGAAATCGACATCGCCCGCACGCCGGGCACAACCACCAAGGACACGCCTGCGCCGACAGCCGAGACCAAACCGTTCGAACTGCCGGAACTGCCCGTTTCCATCGAGATCGGTGAAATCAGGATTGATGAGTTGTCACTGGGTGAACCACTGATTGGGGTTGCCGCCGATTTGTCGGTGACTGGGAACTTGTCGCTGGCGGATGGTACATTGGACACCAATCTGGATGTCACGCGCCTGGACCGCGGAGGGGATGAGGTGACACTGACCGCCGGGTTCCAGAACACCTCGCGTGAGATCAATCTGGACCTGCAGGTGAAAGAGGCCGCAGGCGGTGTGATATCAACGGCGCTGAATATTCCCGACAGCCCACCGATCGGCCTGTCGGTCACAGGCTCGGGCCCAGTGACCGATTTCACTGCTGATATCGCCCTGAGCAGCGACAATCAGCAACAGGTCACAGGGCAGATACAGCTGCGCGCCGCTGAAACCGGTGCGGCAGACGGGATCGCCTTTACCGCCGATCTGGGTGGCGACCTGACCCCCTTTATGGCCGAGGATCTGGACCCGTTCTTTGGCCCGAAAACACGCCTGTTCGTGGACGGCCAAACCAAACCGCAAGGCGCGCTGGACATCCCCGATCTGGAATTGACCACCCAAGCCCTGGACCTAAAGGGTGAGTTGCAATTGGCCGAAGGCGGCACGTTGCAATTGGCGGCCTTGCAAGGTCGGATCACCCCGCCCGACGGAACAACGGTCGTATTGCCGGTCAAAGGCGGCGAAACCTCGATTGAAGCGGCGCAGATTTCCGCTTTGTTCGATCAGAAAAACGGCAATTTGTGGGACCTGAGCCTGACGGCGAATGCGTTTAAATCTCCGCAAGCGAAACTGGACACGGCCCGCATCACCGCGCAGGGCACGTTGGAACAGGGCACTTCATTCAGTGTAACGGGAGACCTTCAGGCCATCTTGGACGGGATCGATCTGAATGATAAGGCCCTGAACACGGCCTTAGGTGAGAACATCACGCTGGATGGACAGTTCGATTACGGCAGCGATCAGTCGCTGAACCTGTCGGGGTTCGAACTGGTGGGAACCGACTATACCCTTGGGCTGGATGCGTTGATCGACGGATTGAATAGTGGCCTGACGGTTGACGGTTCGGCCACGCTTGAGGCATCGGACCTGTCGCGTTTTTCGGACCTGGCGCAGCTTGATCTGGGCGGTAGTGCCTCGGCCCGCGTTGACGGCACAGGCTCACCATTAGAGCGTAGCTTTGACGGCAAACTGGTGCTTGAGGGCAGCAATCTGGTCACCGGGCGCGACGATATCGATCCCGTCATCAAAGGCGAAACCACCATCACATTGGATGCCAGCCGAGGCAGCGACGGCATCACCATTCGCGAGTTTGACCTGAACAGCGAAGCTGCGCAGGCAAAGGCCAGCGGCGAGGTCACGACACCTGACGGCAACCTGACCATTGACGGCAAGGCCCGCGTGAATGCGTCTGACCTGTCGGTCTTTTCCGGTCTGGCCAAGCGTGAACTGGGTGGCGCCCTGCGGGTGGAAATGGACGGCAAAGGCACCGTGCAGACTTTGGAATTCGACGGCACGGCCAGCGTGATCGGACAGGATATACAAACCGGCATGTCCGACATCGATCCGCTGCTGACCGGCAAGACCACGATAACCTGGGACGGGGCACGCACGACCGATCGGATTGAAATCCGCGAAGCGACGGTCAACGGTACCGCCTTAACTGCAAAAGTCGCCGCAACGGTGGATGACCCTACCGGAGAGCTTTCGGTTGACGGCAACGCTCGTGTGAACGCCCCGGATCTGTCGCTGTTCTCGGAGTTGGCCAAGCGGGATCTGGGCGGCTCGGTCACCGCGAATGTGCAGGGCAACGGAAATCTCGCCAATCGTGTCTTTGACGTTCAGGGCAATGTGGACGCTGACGACCTTCAGACCGGGATTGATTTGGTCGATAAATTGATCCAGGGCCGCACGACCCTGAACATTGATGCCGACAAAGACGACGACGGTATGGAAGTCCGTACATTTAGCCTGAGGGGCACTGCCCTATCGGCTACAGCATCGGGCAAACTGGACCGAGAGGCGGGTGGCCTGACCTTCTCGGCCCAGCTTGACGACCTGTCCCGTGTCATGACGTCGATGTCCGGCCCGCTGACGTTGGACGGGAATGTTGCCCCAACGGGATCGGGACTGGAAGGGGACATGCGCCTGAGCGGCCCGGACAGTTCCTATGCAGCCCTGACCGGAACAGTAGACACCGATGGTTCGGCCGATTTGGATTTCGACGCCAAGTTGAACAGGATCGAACGGTTCGCGCCCGAATTCCCTGGCACCGTTGCGGCAACCGGCACAGCCAAGCGCGACAACGGCGTCTGGACCATTGACGGGTCAGCCAATGGTCCGGCCGAGATCAACAGCACTATCGCTGGAACTTTCGATGAAAACAGCGGCGAGGCCGATCTGCGGGCGCAGGGTGGCATCAATCTGGGCGTCGCCAACATCTTTATCTCACCCAACAAGATCGAAGGATCGGCCCGGCACAATCTGCGCCTCAAGGGAAAGCCCGAGCTAAGTTCGCTCAGCGGTTCTATCACCACTTCAGGCACGTCAATTGCGATCCCTGAGATCGGACAGACAATAACCGGCATCAGCGGCTCGGTCGAATTGGCGCAGAGTCGCGCCAATATCTCGTTGAATGGTGGCATGCGCGCGGGCGGCACTTTTACCATCTCGGGTCCATTGGACCTGACACCGCCGCTGAACGCGAACATTGTTACGCGGCTCAATCAGTTGGTGCTAACAGACAAGCTTCTGTATGAGACCACGCTGAACGGTGAGATCGCCATGACCGGAGCGCTGGCGGGCAACAGCGCCATTTCCGGTCAGATCACGTTCGAGGAAACCAATATCAACCTCGCTGCCGCAGCTGGTGCCGTGGGCGCTGCACCGATCCCCGAGATCAGGCATGTCAATGAAAGCGCGGCTGGTTACCTCACACGGGAACGCGCGGGCCTTGTTGTCGAGGAAGGCGCGGAAAAAAGCGATTCACGTATCGCGCTGGATGTCAGCCTACTAGCACCGAAAGCCGTTTTCGTGCGCGGCCGGGGTGTGAACGCCGAACTGGGGGGTCGGCTGAATATCGGCGGCACGACTACTGCAGTTATCCCATCCGGCCAAATCGAACTGATCCGGGGAAATTTCGACATTCTGGGCCGCAGGCTGGCCCTGACAAAAGGCATCGTGACACTGCAAGGCGACCTGACGCCCTATATCGAGTTCGCCTCATCCACCAGCACGTCCGATGGCACCGCCACAATCGAAATCGCGGGCCCGCTGGATGCACCCGAGGTGGACGTTTATTCCGACCCTGAACGCCCCGCCGAAGAGGCGCTGGCCATGCTCTTGTTCGGTAACCGCTTCTCTCAAATTTCACCCTTTGTCATCGCCCAGATGGCGGCGTCTCTGGCGCAGCTCAGCGGTGCCGGGGGAGATGCAACCAAAGGGCTTCGCGATTCGACCGGCGTTGACACGGTGGATATTGGCGCGTCCGAAGGCGGTGCGGGCCGACTGGGGGCCGGCGCGTATCTGAGCGACAATCTCTATACCGATTTCACCGTCAATACCGAAGGTGACACCGAGGTGAACCTGAACCTTGACGTGTCGGACAATTTTACTGTCCGCGGTTCAGTCGACGGGCGCGGAGAAACCGGGGTTGGCGTGTTTTTCGAACGGGATTATTAATCGCTGCGGCGGATGCCAATGGTGTGCCCAACCTGCGGCGCGGGGTCCAATGGTGCATGATCTTGAACCATCCGGGCCAACCGCGCGACCGCCCAGTCCGGATAAGGGGTGGAACGCCCGGTCGTATGACTGACGTTCATGAACAGCGCCTCTTGCGTCGCACAGAGTTCGCCATCATCGGACAGCATCTGTGCAAAGTAATGCCCCCGTTTCTGATCGGAATCCAACATCCGAAAGCGAAACCAGAACGGTTCGTCCTGCCTAATCTCGCATAGAAAATTCATATGCGACTGCAGGATGTAAGGCCCCTGTCCCAATGCGTCGACCTGCGCCTCGCCCAGACCCAGATGATCATCCATCAAGTGATCCAACGCGCGATCGAAGGCCACGCCATAGAACCCCACATTCATGTGGCCGTTATAGTCGATCCACTCAGGCAAAACTATAAACCCTCGTATTTCAATCGGGGCGTCATAGGGCCCATCGTGACCACTGAGGGGGTTAGTCATCTGGATCTTCCTCGAATATTGCGACGGCGCGCACAAAACCCGCCGAGGCGCCCTTGATCTTGAACGGAAAACACGAAATTTCGAAACCTGTTGGTGGTAGGTCTTCCAGATTGGTCAATTTCTCAATGTGGCAATAACCGATGTCCATCGACGCCCGGTGGCCCTCCCAGATAATCGACGGGTCGCGCGTTTCGGCATATTCCTGGGCCGTCAGCGCAAAGGGTGCGTCCCAGCTCCAGGCGTCTGTGCCAGTGACCCTTACGCCGCGTTGGGTCAGATACAACGTCGCTTCACGCCCCATACCGCAGCCTTTCATCAGGTAATCGGGTTTTCCGTATTGCGTACCGGCTGAGGTGTTTACGACCACGATATCCAACGGCTGCAAGGTATGCCCGATCCGCTTCAACTCGGCCTCAACATCGGCGGCAGACACCACATAGCCGTCGTCGAAATGGCGAAAATCCAGTTTTACGCCGGGGTTCATGCACCATTCCAGCGGCACCTCATCGATGGTGATCGCCCTTTCGCCATTATTCATGGTCGAGTGGTGGTGATACGGCGCGTCCAGATGGGTGCCGTTATGCGTGGCAATTTGCAGCCGCTCGATGGCCCAGCCTTCGCCGCCCGGTAGGTCCTGTTTTTGCAAGCCGGGAAAGAAGGACATGACCTGTTCTGCGGTCTGATCATGGGTCATGTATTCGATTTCGGGCAGCATGATTGGCGGGTCCGAAACGATCCCGGTTTCCAACGGAACGGACAGATCGACAAAACGGCGGGTCATGTAAAACTCCTGCACCAGTGACGGCGACAGGGTTGGCTGCAAGTAACTTACTGTCAAGGAAAGAAAAAAGGCGGCCCAATCGGCCACCTTTCATGCTGCGTACGCAACAAGGTTATTCTGCCGCGACCGCGTCTTCGATTTTTTCAACCCGGATAGCCGAGAACTTGAACTCGGGGATTTTGCCAAACGGATCGATGGCCGAGTTGGTCAGGATGTTCGCCGCCGCCTCGACATAGGCGAAGGGAATGAACACCATGTCCTCGGCAATGGCCCGGTCCGCGCGTGCCATGATCTCGATCGAACCACGCCGTGTGGTCAGACGGATCATTTCGCCCGGTTCGATCCCCATCAGCTTGAGCGTTCGGGGGTTCAATGAACAGTTCGCTTCCGGTTCTACCGCATCCAGAACCTTAGCACGGCGGGTCATGGACCCGGTGTGCCAATGTTCCAACTGACGGCCGGTCGTGGCGATCATCGGGTATTCGTCATCTGGCGCTTCGTCCGGTGGGATGACGCTGGCAGGGGTAAACCGCGCACGGCCATCGGCACGCGGGAAACCATCGCCAAACACAATCGCCTGACCCGGATCGGTTTCGCTGAGCGACGGGTAGGTGATCGTTTCTGTTTCCAGACGCTCCCACGTAATGTTATCCAGCGACGCCATGGTCAGCTTCATCTCGGCAAAGACCTGAGACACATCCGTGTAATCCCAGTTCAGACCGATGCGCTGCGCCAGTTCCACCGTGATCTTCCAATCCTCGCGCGCCTCACCCGGAGGCGTCACAGCGGGGCGCACCCGCTGCACCTGACGGTTAGTGTTCGACACGGTGCCGTTTTTCTCATACAGCGCCGAGGCGGGCAGGATGATGTCAGCATAGTTCGCCGTTTCGGTCAGGAAGATATCCTGTACGATCATCAGATCCAGCTTGGCCAATGCCTCGCGCGCGTGACCCACATCCGGGTCGGACATGGCCGGGTTTTCACCCTGAATGTACATCCCCTTGATGTTGCCCGCATACGCCTGATCGATGATCTCGGTAACCGTCAGGCCCTTCTCGTTCGAGAAATCCTCAGAATCCCATACGTTGTTGAACTTGGCGCGGATATTATCATCAGTAACCGATTGATAATCCGGCAAGAACATCGGGATCAGACCCGCATCAGAGGCGCCTTGCACATTGTTCTGACCGCGCAGCGGGTGCAGGCCCGCGCCCGGCTTGCCAACATTTCCGGTCATCAGAGCCAATGAGATCAGGCAGCGCGAGTTATCCGTGCCGTGGATGTGTTGGCTGACACCCATGCCCCAGAAGATCAGACCGGCTTTGGCCTGCGCAAAGGTGCGGGCGACGCGGCGCAGCTGGTCCGGTTCAATACCGCAGATCGGCGACATCGCTTCGGGTGTGAACTGGCGCAGATGTTCTTTCTCGGCCTCCCAGTTCTCGGTCCAGCGGTGGATGTATTGGCTGTCATACAGCTCTTCCTCGACGATCACATTCATGATCGCATTCAGCATCGAGACATCGGCACCCGGGCGGAATTGCAGCATCTCATCCGCGAACTTGCGCATTCCGACGCCGCGCGGATCCATCACGATCAGCTTGCCACCGCGCTTGGTGAACTGCTTGAAATAGGTCGCTGCAACGGGGTGGTTTTCGATCGGGTTGGCCCCGATGATGATCGCCACATCCGCGTTTTCGATCTCGTTGAAGGTCGCGGTCACCGCGCCCGAACCCACGTTTTCGATCAGCGCCGCAACCGACGACGCGTGGCACAGACGGGTGCAGTGGTCGACGTTGTTGTGGCGGAAGCCCTGACGGATGAACTTCTGGAACAGATAGGCCTCTTCGTTGGTGCATTTGGCCGAGCCAAAGCCCGCAACGCTGCGCGGGTCCTCGTCGCGCATCGCCTTCAGCTTGGTGGCCGCCAGATCCATCGCCTCTTCCCAGGTCGCTTCGCGGAAATGGGTCGATAGGTTGCCGGGATCGACATTCAGGCCCTTGGCAGGCGCATCCTCGCGCCGGATCAGCGGTTTGGTCAGGCGGTGCGGGTGGTGGATATAGTCGAAGCCAAAGCGGCCTTTGACGCACAGACGGCCTTCGTTTGCGGGGCCGTTGATGCCTTCGACATACTTGACCTTGCCATCCTTGACCTTCAGCGAGACTTTGCAGCCAACACCACAGAACGGGCAGACGCTTTCGGTTTCAGAGTCGTAATCCTTGCTGTCCCCCTGTTGCTGATCGTCCAGCACGGTGGCCGGCATCAAGGCACCCGTCGGGCAGGCCTGAACACATTCGCCACAAGCTACGCAGGTCGAAGTCCCCATCGGGTCGTTCTGATCGAACACCACCTGCGAGGTATGTCCGCGACCGGCCATTCCGATCACGTCGTTGACCTGCACGTCACGGCAGGCGCGGACACAGAGGTTACAGTTGATGCAGCCGTCCAGATTGACGCGCATCGCAACGTGGCTGTCATCCAGCAGCGGGATCTTTTCGGCCTCTTTGGCCGGGAAGCGGCTGTCGCTGACATCGTTCAGCTTGGCCATGTCCCAGAAGTGGCTGGACACATCATGCGGCTGTTCGGGCTGGTCAGCGACCAGCAGTTCCATGACCATCGCACGCGATTTTTCGGCGCGGTCGGTGTCTGTCTTGACAACCATCCCCTCAGCCGCCGGACGGATACACGAGGCGACCAGAGTGCGCTCGCCTTCCACCTCGACCATACAGGCGCGGCAGTTACCGTCGGGTTTATAACCCGGTGCCGGTTTGTGGCACAGATGCGGAATTACCAGTCCACGACCGTTGGCCGCGTCCCAGATCGTGGTGCCTTCGGGCACGGTGACGTCGTCGCCGTTCAGGTTGAAGGTGACGGTCTTGGTTGGGCTTGCATCAAGCATGGCTCTGTCTCCCTCAGATTTCGTCAGCGAAGTGTTTCATGACCAGGCGGATAGGGTTCGGGGCCGCCTGCCCCAGACCGCAGATGGACGCGTCGCCCATAACCTGGCACAGGTCTTCCAGCAGGTCTTGATCCCACTTGTCGGCCTGCATCAGCTTGACCGCCTTTTCGCAGCCCGCGCGACAAGGCGTACATTGGCCACAGCTTTCATCCTCGAAGAAGCGCAGCATGTTCAGCGCCGCGTCGCGGGCGGTGTCCTGGTCGGACAGAACCACCACGGCCGCCGAGCCGATGAAGGTGCCGTGAGGCTGCAACGTGTCAAAATCTAGCGGGATATCGTCCATCGACGCTGGCAACAGGCCCGAAGACGGTCCACCCGGCTGATAAGCCTTGAAGGTCTGGCCCTCGGCCATGCCGCCGGCAGCCTCGATCACATCCAGAATGGTCGAGCCTGCGGGCAGCAAGTAAACGCCAGGCTTCGCTACGCGGCCCGAAACCGAATAGCTGCGTAGACCCGTGCGACCGTTCTTTTCAGTGCTGTTGAGGCATTCCGGCCCTTCACGGCACACTTTGGTGACCCAATACAGCGTCTCAACATTGTGCACCAAGGTCGGGCGGTTAAAGACCCCAACCTGCGCCACGAACGGAGGACGGTGACGCGGCAGGCCCTTTTTGCCTTCGATCGACTCGATCATCGCGGATTCTTCACCGCAGATATAGGCGCCAGCCCCCCGGCGCAGGTCGATATAGCCTGGCTCAACGATCCCGGCCTCTTCCAGCGCTACAATCTCACGGCGCAGGATTTCCAGCACTGCCGGATATTCGTCGCGCATGTAGACAAAGCAGGTCTGGGCCTCGACCGCCCAAGCGGCGATCAGCATGCCTTCGAGGAAGACATGCGGCGTACGTTCCAAATAGTAGCGGTCTTTAAACGTGCCGGGTTCGCCTTCGTCACCGTTCACGGCCAGATAGCGCGGGCCTTCGTTCATGCGAACAAAGCCCCATTTCTTGCCAGACGGGAAACCAGCGCCGCCCAGACCACGCAGGCCCGAGGACAGGACGTCTTCCTGCACCTTCTCCCAATCACCATTGTCGCGCAGCTCTTTCAGTATGGCATAGCCGCCGTTTTCGGCATAGGCAGCGAAGGTTTCATAGTCGGGCAAATGGGCGTGGGTATCACCGGCAGCAATCGCGGCCTGCACCTTTTCCGGCGTCGCATGGTCGATATGGTTGTGACCGATCTCAAGCACGGGGGCCGTATCGCAGCGCCCCATGCAGGGGGCACGGACAACGCGAACCTCGGACGCGTCCAGACCATCCTCAAGCGCCTTCTGCAATTGCTGAGCCCCGGCCATTTCGCAGGACAAAGAATCACAGACACGAATGGTCAGCGCGGGCGGAGGGGCCTCGTCTTCTTTCACCACATCGAAATGGGCATAGAAGGTTGCCGTTTCATAGATCTCTGCCTGCCCCAACCGCATTTCGACCGCCAAAGCGGCAATGTGGTCGGCGCTGATATGGCCGTGTGCGTCCTGAATCAAATGCAGGAATTCAATCAGCAGATCGCGACGGCGTGGGCGGTCGCCCAGCAGACGTGCAATTTCCGCCTGTGCCTCATCCGTGAATTGACGGCCTTTGGGCGTGTGCCGCCCCTTGCCTTTACCTGACTTCCAGACGCCCTTGGGTGCGCCTGATGGCTTGGTGTCTAATGGTGCCATGATGCCCTCCGATTGAGGCTCCGTGTCTCATCAGATTAGCATATCGTCAAATCGCATATTTCAATCGCACGATAACGACAGTTTATCACCGCAAAGACGTCACCACGGCACGCAGCGCTTCGACTGTTGGCAATTCGGGATCCCGTGTAAGGGTCGCAAGACAAATCGGCTTGCTGACAACGGGATCGACCAGTGGCAGCACCTTTGTTCCCTTAAGATCACCCAGCGCTCGCACCAGCACCCGAGGGACCACGGTGGCCGCCAACCCCTCGCGCGCCATGACCATCGAAGCGGTAAATCCGCTGGTTTCGGCGACGACATCCGGGTGCAGGCCCTGTTCAGCGAAAATCCGGTCGAGGATACGCCGGTTCTGCATCTGTGGCTCTAGCAGGCTGAGTGGGAATTCGGCCACACGTGCCCATGGTATGGGGCCGGTTTCATCCGTCATATGCGACGGCACCAGCAAGACATAGGTCTCTTCGTACAAGGGCTGCACCTGCCGCAGATCGGTTCCGATGCTATCCCCATAGGTGATGCCCGCGTCCAGACTGCCCTCGTCCAGACGGTGCTGGATCGCTGTGGCAGACATTGTCTCGATGCGCGTAATGATGCGGGGATGCGCATCCCGCAACCGTTTGGTCAGCCGCCCGGTAAAGGCAATCGCGGTCGGGATCACACCCAGTATCAGGGTGCCGGTGATCTCACCCTTGGCGGCCAGCACCTGCTGTTCCAGCGCCTTGGTGTCATCAAGGATACGCCGTGCCCGCTGGACGATCATCTCGCCCTCTTCGGTCAGGCCCTGAAACCGGTTGGCGCGGCGGACGATCGACACGCCCAAGCGATCTTCGAGGTTGCGGATACGCATTGAAAAGGCGGGTTGCGATATCCCGCATTCCTCGGCCGCTTTGGCAAAATGACGGTGCCGCGCCAAAGCGCTAAGCAGTTGCAGGTCACGGATTTCGATCATGCCGTTCTTCTTCTTAAGATCAGAAGCGCAGAGTAGCGTGTTTGCGGCCCGGTGAAAGCACAAGTTGCGATCCAGCGACCCGCAGACGGCACTTTCCGCGATGGCCCGGCGCGCGCTATCGTAAACTGGTGTCGACATGACTGACGGAGGAAGCCAATGACCAGACAGCTCACCGGCTTGGCAGGGCGTATTTTGACGTTAACAATACTACTGACAATTGCGGCAGGAGGAAACGTGATGGCTCAACAGAATGATAACTCCGCAGCAAAAAATCTGTCACGACAGGCTGTTGAAATGTGGGCTGCGGATTCCACTATTGACCGATCAATTTTCGCTGACGAGTATCAAAACCATCAGGCACCATTAGCAACCGGTGGAACCGGAAGCGTCGATTTGATCACCTGGACCGAAATTGTCGAGGCAAACCACAAAGCCTTTCCTGATTTAAAGGTCGAGATTTTTGGGCAGATCGCTGAAGGCGACCGGGTATCCACCCATTGGCGCTTTTTCGGGACCCAGAAAGGCGCATACCTTGGTGTGCCCGCGACTAACCGGCCAGTAAACTGGACCGGCGTTCAGATCGACCGGATCGCCGATGGAAAGATCGCGGAAAGCTGGGTTGTCTGGGACTATTTCACCCAACGGCAGGAACTGGAATCCGGAAACTAACCCCGGCGTCCAAAACGCGCCCAGTCCCAGATGGACCGGGCACACAGAGACCTCTTAGGTGTTGAACAAGAAGTGCATTACGTCGCCGTCCTTGACGATGTAGCCCTTGCCCTCAGCCCGCATCTTGCCGGCCTCTTTCGCGCCCTGTTCGCCATTTGCCGAGATAAAGTCGTCATAAGCGATGGTCTCGGCGCGGATAAAGCCTTTTTCGAAGTCGCCATGGATCACACCAGCAGCCTGTGGTGCGGCGGTGCCCGTGCGGATGGTCCAGGCGCGGGCCTCTTTCGGGCCGACGGTGAAATAAGTCTCAAGCTTCAACAGGTCGTAACCAGCTTTGATCAGACGGTCGAGACCGGGTTCCTCCAAACCCATCTCTTCCAGGAACATCTGCGCTTCGTCCTCTTCCAACAGGCCGATTTCTTCTTCGATCTTGGCGCTGATGATGACATGGGCATTGCCCTGCGCCGCGGCCATCTCGGCGACTTTCGCAGAGTATTCATTGCCGTCAGCTGCTTCTTCTTCGGACACGTTGCAAACGTATAGCACTGGCTTGGTGGTCAGCAGTTGCAACATCTTCCACGCTTTGGCGTCTTCGTCCGAGACCTCAACCAGACGCGCGGGTTTGCCATTTTCCAGCATCGCCTGCGCCTCGGCCAGCAAGCGTTCCTGCTGCTGTGCTTCCTTGTCGTTGCCTTTCAGCTTGCGCACCAGATTGGCGCGGCGCTTTTCGATGCTTTCCAGATCGGCCAGCATCAGTTCCGTCTCGATCGTGTCGGCATCGGCCACGGGGTCGACGCGGCCGTCCACATGGGTCACGTCACCATCTTCGAAACAGCGTAGCACATGGGCGATGGCGTCGGTCTCGCGGATATTGGCCAGAAACTGGTTGCCCAGCCCTTCACCCTTGGACGCGCCTTTAACCAGACCGGCGATGTCCACAAAGGTCATCCGTGTTGGGATGATCTGCTTAGAGCTGGCAATCGCCGCTAGTTTGTCCAACCGGTCATCAGGCACGGCCACGTCCCCCACATTGGGCTCAATGGTGCAGAACGGGAAATTTGCCGCCTGAGCGGCTGCGGTTTTGGTCAGCGCGTTAAAGAGGGTCGACTTGCCCACATTCGGCAGACCCACGATTCCCATTTTAAAGCCCATAGCGGCCTCCTGATGCCATTCGAGAGGTGCTTCTATGCAGGTCCGGATCAATGCGCAAGCCAGACTGCGGAAACGAGGAAAAAACCAATTTACAACATCACGAAATCGTTCGTCATTCGTGAACTTGCCCGGATTGAAATTGGCACACTAAGATCACCACGTAAGGTGTTGCAAACAAACATATAGTGAATGTGTAATATGAAGTTTACCTCTGCAATTTTGGCGCTGCTTTTGGCCGCACCAGCAGCGCAAGCTCAATCCCTTGTCTTTGGCGCAGGATTTTCAGATTTCTCGGAAAGCCAATCCGAGGACGAGGCTGTGTTCTCACTCGAATATCAGCACAGCCCCTTTCACCAGGCCTCCCGTTTTTCCGCAACATGGGGTAGTGCCCTGACTGTGGATACCGCAGGTGATATTCATATCGGTATCGGCCTGATCGGAACCTACGGGTTTGCCGAGCGTTGGTTCGTCGAAGGCAGTGTCATGCCGGGGTATTTCTCAGAGGGCGAAGGCCGCAACGATCTTGGGGGAGAGTTCCAGATTCGCACCCTGTTGGGTCTAGGATACACCTTAGAAAGTGGTAACAAAGTGTCCTTGGCGATCACCCACAAATCCAATGCCAGCACACAGGATGACAACCCGGGTGTCAATTCGGCGCTGGTGCGATATCATTTCGCATTCTGACGGTATCCCGCGGGACCGGGATTGATTTTCGCGCAAAGTTTCTGCACATCAGGTCCAAACCTGACTGCAAGGACATCCGATGACCCGTATCGACGCCAAGTTCGCCGCCCTGAAGGCCGAAGGGAAAAAGGCTTTTGTCGCCTATATCATGGCAGGGGACCCCGACTATGAGACCTCGCTTGAGGTGGTCAAGGGGCTGCCGGGCGCTGGCGTCGACGTAATCGAACTGGGTTTACCGTTCACCGATCCCATGGCAGATGGTCCGACCATTCAGGCCGCCGGGCAGCGGGCACTAGACGGTGGTATGACCCTGCAGCGGACGCTGGATCTGGCGCGGGCTTTTCGTGAAACCGATGACACCACCCCGATTGTTCTTATGGGCTATTTCAACCCGATTTACAGCCGTGGCGTCGAAACCTTTCTGGCCGATGCGCAAGCTGCCGGTATCGACGGTCTGATTGTCGTCGACCTGCCGCCGGAAGAAGATGAGGAACTGTGCCTGCCGGCCCAGGCCGCAGGTCTGAATTTTATCCGCCTGGCGACGCCGACCACCGATGACAAACGCCTGCCCCGCGTTCTGCAGAACACTTCGGGCTTTGTCTATTACGTCTCGATCACCGGCATCACCGGTGCAGCCGAAGCGCAAGCCACAAATGTCGGCCCCGAAGTGGCCCGGATCAAATCCGCGACCGACCTGCCCGTGATCGTGGGCTTTGGCATCAACACACCCGAGAAATCCAAAGCCATCGCCGGCGTTGCCGACGGCGCGGTTGTCGGCTCGGCCATTGTCAGCCAGATCGGAGCGGGAAAGCCCGTGGCCGAAGTTCTGGACTTTGTAAAAACACTATCCGACGGCGCCCATTCGGCCTGATCGACCAATCACACGATCGTATAAAACAAAACCGCGGCAAGCCACCGGCCTGCTGCGGTTTTTCGCGCCTCAGCCAATTGCGCCCTTGATGTTGCGCCAGTAGAACTATCTGACCGACCAATCAAAGGCGCAGCCCCATGCCCGTAATCACCACCATCGAAGACCTTCGACGTATCTATGAAAGACGGGTACCTCGAATGTTCTACGACTATGCCGAAAGCGGCAGCTGGACCGAGCAAACCTTTCACGACAACAGTGCGGATTTCTCGGATATCCGTCTACGTCAACGGGTGGCCGTGGACATGGCAGGACGATCGACCGCTTCGCAGATGATCGGTGAAGATGTGGCGATGCCGGTCGCGCTGGCGCCGGTTGGATTGACGGGCATGCAGCACGCAGACGGCGAAATAAAGGCCGCCAAAGCCGCTGAAGAGTTCGGTGTGCCCTTTACCCTGTCGACCATGTCGATCAATTCAATCGAGGACGTGGCCGAGCACTCGTCAAAACCGTTCTGGTTCCAGCTTTATACGATGAAGGATCAGGACTATGTCAGCCGCCTGATCCAACGGGCCAAAGATGCGAAATGCTCGGCTCTGGTCATCACGTTGGATTTGCAGATTCTGGGCCAACGGCACAAGGATCTGAAAAACGGCCTGTCTGCACCGCCAAAACTGACCGCAAAAACGATTGCGAACCTGATGACCAAGTGGGCCTGGGGCATCGAAATGCTGGGGGCGAAACGGCGTGAATTCGGCAATATTGTCGGCCATGTCGAGGGTATCTCGGATGCGTCATCCTTGGGTGCGTGGACGGCTGAACAGTTCGACCCCAGCCTCGACTGGGCCAAGGTTGAAAAGCTGATTGACCAATGGGGCGGCAAGGTTATTCTAAAGGGCATTCTGGACGCCGAAGACGCTAAAATGGCCGCGAAAATCGGCGCTGATGCCATTATCGTTTCAAACCACGGCGGGCGTCAATTGGACGGTGCGCTCAGCTCTATTCGCATGCTGCCGCAGATCATGGATGCCGTCGGCGGTGACATCGAGGTTCATTTGGACAGTGGAATCCGCTCGGGTCAGGACGTGCTGAAGGCGCTGGCTCTGGGGGCCAAGGGCACCTATGTCGGTCGCGCCTTTGTCTATGGGCTGGGTGCGATGGGCCAGAAAGGTGTCACCACTGCGCTGGACGTCATTCAAAAGGAACTGGACACAACCATGGCGCTATGTGGCGAGCGCAATGTTGGCGACTTGGGACGTCACAACCTGCTGATCCCCGAGGATTTCGGCGGCCTCTGGCTAAATACACCGCCTGCGAGCTGACCCGCAGCAGGACTACGGACTTTACAGCCGCCTCCACTGTGTCATTCAGGCCAGATGAACCCGGAATCACTTGTTCACCTGGCCCAAAATACCTCGGAGCGCGAGGCAGAGCCTCACTAAAAATTATTCGGGTGAACCCCTTTCCAAACCCAATGAATCGAGATAAGGACGCGGCTTCACGCGGGCATACAGCCTTGGAGGATGCCCGCCCTAACATTGGAGAATTATCATGGCTGGAGAGATTCCTGATCTCGTAGCTCTGGAACGGACGGGGACAGGCAAGGGCGCCGCTCGTCAAGCACGCCGCGACGGCATGGTTCCGGGCATTGTTTTTGGTGGCGATAAAGAGCCGCTGCCGATTCAGATCCCGTTCAACGTCCTGTTCAAGCGCCTGAAAGCAGGCCGGTTCAAGTCGACCCTGTGGAACCTGAAGGTTGAAGGCCACGAAGACGTTCGTGTCATCTGCCGCGACGTTCAGCGTGACGTTGTCAAAGACCTGCCGACCCACCTGGACCTGATGCGCCTGCGTCGGACCACTAAGATCGCGCTGTTCATCCCAGTTGAGTTCATCAACGAAGAAGAAGCACCCGGCATCAAAAAGGGCGGCGTTCTGACCGTTGTCCGTCCGGAAGTCGAACTGATGTGTACCGCAGGTGACATTCCTGAGAAGATCACCGTCGATGTAACCGGCATGGAGATCAACGACGTTGTCACCATCTCGGCCGTGGACCTGCCCGCAGGCACTAAGCCGACCATCGACCGTGACTTCGTGATAGCCAACGTTTCGGCACCGACCGGTCTGGCGACCGACGACGATGAGGAAGAAGGCGAAGAAGTGGCAGTTGACGAAGTTGAAGTCGTCGGCCAGGAAGAAGCAGAAGAATAAGTCCGGACCCAACAATTCGGATTTGGAAACGGGGCCTTGATCGGGCCCCGTTTTCTTTTGGCGCACATGGGCTAGAAAACCGGTGGCATTCCGTGTCATCAACCACCTGCACATGTTGCAATGCACAAGGACGAGACTATGAAATTGTTTGTCGGATTGGGGAACCCGGGATCGAAATATGCCCGCAACCGGCACAATATCGGCTTTTTGGCTGTTGACCGCATTGCCGAGGATCACGGCTTTGGGCCGTGGAAATCCAAGTTTCAGGCCGAGATCTCCGAAGGTCGGTTAGGCCGCGAAAAGGTACTGCTGATCAAACCGCAGACCTTCATGAACCGTTCTGGTCAGTCCGTGGGTGAGGCGATGCGGTTTTACAAGCTCGACTCGACCGATGTGACGATCTTTCATGATGAGCTGGACCTCGCCCCCGGCAAGGTGCGCGTCAAGGCGGGCGGCGGGCATGCCGGGCACAACGGGCTACGTTCAATCCACGAACATATCAGCCCCGCCTATGATCGAGTACGGCTGGGGATCGGGCATCCGGGCCGAAAGGAAATGGTCTCTCCTTACGTCCTGGGCGACTTTGCCAAGGCCGACGCTGACTGGCTTGACGACGTGTTGCGCGGCGTGTCGGACGGTGCAGGCTATCTGGCCGACGGGGATGGCGGCAAGTTCATGAACGCCGTCGCCCTACGCACAGCCCCGCCCCGGTCGTCAAAGTCACCGGCCGAGGCGCCCAAAGCAACCGCCAAACCTGCTGCAGAACCAGAGGTCGATACGCGCTCGGCCATGCAGAAGCTACTGGACAAGTTCAAATAAGACGGGTGACCTTGCCGCAACGTCCCAATTGCACAACGGCTTTTGGCGCGTTCCAATGCAGCATGGATCAGGGAGGCGACATATGAGATCTATGTTGAAATGGGTGCTGCGCATCGTGTTGATGCTGGTGCTGGCAGCGGTCGTTGTCGGGTTCTGGAAACGCGAAGAACTGCAACGCCTTATGGCCGTGAACTCGTTGTTTTCCGAGGAAAAGATCGTTCACAACTTCTCTCATATGAACGACGCTTTCCTGACGGTCGACTTGCCCCGTGGCGACGGGCCGACCTGGGAATTGCCTTACGGACCCGGCTTTGATCTGCCCGAGGATACCGATGCGTGGATCGAAGATCGCGCTGTCACCTCTCTTCTGGTGATGCAGGACGGGCAAATCCGGTTCGAAGAATACTATCTGGGCACCACGCCCGAGGATCGCCGGATTTCGTGGTCGGTGGCCAAAAGCTATCTGTCCGCGCTTTTCGGCATCCTGTTGGCCGAGGGCGCAATCGACTCGCTGGACGATCCCGTGGTGAAATATGCGCCGCAGTTGGAGGGCACCGCTTATAACGGCGCGTCGATCCGCAATGTGTTGAACATGGCCAGCGGAGTTACTTTCGATGAGGATTATTTCGACCCGAATTCGGACATCAACCGAATGGGTCGTGTCATCGCCTTGGGCGGAGAGTTGGACGATTTCGCGGCCTCACTGCAGGATACGTTCGCCACGCCGGGCGAGACCTGGCAATACGTGTCGATCGACACCCATGTAATCGGGATGGTCATCCGTGGGGCCACGGGGCGCAGCGTGACGGAATTATTGGTCGAAAAGATCATTCAGCCACTAGGGCTGGAACACGACGGCTATTACGTGACTGACGGTACCGGGGTTGCTTTTGTGTTAGGTGGATTGAACTTCACCACGCGCGATTTCGCACGCTTTGGTCAGATGATCCTGCAAAATGGCGTCCATGACGGCCAGCAACTGGTCCCGGTCGACTGGATCACCGAATCCGTCCTGCCCAGCGCACCGACTGCGCCCGGCGAGATCGGCTATGGTTATCAGTGGTGGATTCCCCTTGGCGCGCATGACGGTGAATTTCTGGCCCGTGGTGTGTACGGCCAGTACATCTATTTCGACCAGCCGCGCGGCGTGCTGATCGTCACAACCGGCGCAGATCGCCAGTTCCGCGATCCCGGCATCAACGAAGCAAACATAGAAATGTTCCGCAAGATCGCCCAAAGCCTGTAAGGTGGTCCTATGCAAAAACAAGACAGTATCAATGTATTGGGCGGCGTTCTCAGCCCCTGTTCCCGTGATCCGCTGACTGGTTTCTTTCGGGACGGGGCTTGCAATACCTGCCCCGAAGATCAGGGCAGCCACACGGTTTGCGCGGTGATGACGGCCGAGTTTCTGGCCTTTTCGAAATACGTTGGAAACGACCTGAGCACCCCGCGCCCGGAGTTCAACTTTCCGGGTCTGAACCCCGGTGACAGTTGGTGCCTGTGCGCCGCGCGCTTCCTGCAGGCCCATGACGAAGGTTGCGCGCCCAAGGTGCATCTTGAGGCGACCCATCAGCGGGCGCTTGAGATCATTCCGCTACGCCTTCTGAAAGAAAACGCCGCTTCAGAGTAAGCGGACCGGCCCAGGAAACCCCGGACCGGCCCTTATTCGGGATCACTCCCGCAGTTTGACAAGGTCAGACATCAGCCCTTCAGTCCCGTTATGGACCGTCAGCCGCTCGACCTTCCCGGCGATGGTTTCCAGAGCTTCCAGCTCTTTCAACCGCAGCATCACCGGGTTTTCCGCCATCACCTTCGCGGTGTTCAGTAGGGACCGCGTGGCGTTGGTTTCTTCCCGCCGCCGGATGACGTTGGCCTCAGCCTGTTTCTCGGCGGCGACCACGGCGGTCAGGATCTCCCGCATCTCCCCGGGCAGGATGACGTCTTTCAACGCGATCTCCCCCACTTCGATACCGATTCTGGCCATCTGTGTCCGCACCCGATCCGCGGCTTCGCTGTCGACGGTCACTTTCTCAGCAAGCAGCCGGTCCAGCGTCATCGCCCCCAAGGTCTTCCGGAACGCCAGTTGCAGCGCCCGGTGCAAGGCCTGATCGAAGTCCTTGACCGACCCTACCGCCGTGACCGGATCAATGACCCGGTAATCGGCAGACAGGTTGACCCGGATGGTAACCCGGTCCTTGGTCAGGATCTCTTGCCCTGTCACCTCATGGGTCCGTTGCCGCAGGTCGATCTGTTTAACCTCGACGTTTCGCCCCACTTTCCAGAAGGCATGCGCCCCAGGGTCCAGTTGATCCACCAGTACCCCGTCAACCGTCAGCAGCCCGGTATGCCCTTCGGCAACCTCGACCTGCGTCAGGTTCAGCCGCAGCCCGGCCCGAACCAACCGCTGAGCCGCCACTTTGGGAATAACCATGGTCTCGGTCAGCGCGTGATGCTCGACCTTCCACGGCCCTGCGGCCTTCCAGACCAGCGCCCGCGCTTCGGGGTTCAGCACCCGAACAGGGACCCCATCCCGCAGCAGAACCAGAACCTCGTCAGGCCCAGCCCGGAACTCGGTCAGATGCTTGGCGGCCAACTCGGGCCGGTTCTGCATCAGTGCCCGTTCATAGGGCGACACGAAAAAGAGCTTCTCCAGATCGTGCAACTCGGTCAGCACATCCTTGCGCGGCAGCCGGTGTTTCCCGGCACCCAGGATTGCATCGAACACCCCGTTGCGCAGGACCAGCATCCGCTGGGTCTCGGTCAGGGTCAGCCGCCGGTGGCCAGTCAGCCGGTCAATCAGATCTTGGAACAGTGTCATTTCATTTCTCCTTTTCGTCTCGCTCTATCGTCGTCGCAAATGCGAACTCCTTTTCATGTTTTCAGTGGGTTGCACCCCGGACGGGTGACAGGTGTGAGGCCTTCGGACGAAGGCAGGAAAGATCCGAGCATCCCCCGCGCCATGCCCCTGCGCGGGAAGGTCAGAGAGAGGGGCGCGGGACCGATGCGCCACCTTGCCCAAAGGGCTAAGCGGGGCACCGATCCGGCGGCACCGTCATCTACCCTCTGGCCCAAGACCAGAGCAGCGAAGACCCCTGCCCCGCCCGGCCAAAGCCTGGCGTTGCGCGGTGTCACCCCTGCTGGGGAACACCCGGACCCTTATGATTTTGGACCGTTTTCACGGGCCGGCGTGGAAGGCCGGTGCTGACTTAACAGCTTTGTCAAATGACGGGATTCGAACCCGTTACACATCGATTTGCGGTCGATTGCTCTCACCAGAATGAGCTACATTTGGAGCTTTGGAAGGAATTGAACCTTCGCCTACAGATGGGAAACCTGCCGCTCTATCCAACTGAGCTACAAAGCGTACCAATCCCCGGTTTCGGCCCTGGCATACGGTTTCGGCAGCGCCGTCCGCACCGAGAGAGTGATCACCTCTGCCCGCTAGGGTCCGGCCCGATGTGACCGGTAACGGCGGGTTTAGGTGAAGCCGCTGGATTCGCTCAATAATTTTTTGAGGACCGAAATCAGACCTGTGGCTGTCGCGCAACAAAATTACCCAGTTGCGCAATATTTGAAAAGGCCTGTATCTAAAAACAAAACGGCGCACCCGTTTCAGCTGCGCCGTTCTTTTCAAAAATTTCAAATTTTACCGCTTGGTCAGTCTGCGCTGCGGCCTTCGGTATCCGACATGTCGAAGTTCAGATATTTGGCCACGGTCTGTACGTCCTTGTCGCCACGCCCACACATGTTCATGCAGATCAGGTGATCCTTGGGCAGCTCCGGCGCAATTTTCATCACATGCGCCAACGCGTGGCAGGGTTCCAACGCCGGGATGATGCCCTCGGTCGCGCAGCACAGCTGGAACGCTTCCAGTGCCTCTGTGTCAGTGATCGAGACATAGTTCGCCCGGCCAATGTCGTGCAGCCACGAGTGCTCGGGACCGATACCCGGATAATCCAGACCGGCCGAGATCGAATAGCCTTCGAGAATCTGTCCGTCATCATCCTGCAGCAGATAGGTGCGGTTGCCGTGCAACACGCCCGGACGCCCGCCAGTTAGCGAGGCGCAGTGCTCCATCTTTTCGTTCACACCCTTACCACCAGCTTCAACGCCGATGATGTTGACGTCTTTGTCATCAAGGAACGGATAGAACAGACCCATCGCGTTCGATCCACCACCAATGGCGGCAATGATCGTGTCGGGCAGACGACCTTCGGCCTTCATCATCTGTTCCTTGGCTTCCTTGCCAATGATCGACTGGAAATCGCGGACCATCGCTGGATACGGATGCGGCCCCGCGACGGTGCCGATGCAATAGAACGTGTCGCGGACATTGGTTACCCAGTCGCGCAGCGCGTCGTTCATCGCGTCTTTCAGTGTGCCACGGCCAGAGGTCACCGGAATCACCTCAGCCCCAAGCAGGCGCATGCGGAACACATTCGGAGCCTGACGCTGCACGTCATGCGCGCCCATGTAGACCACACATTTCAGGCCGAATTTGGCGCAGACAGTCGCGGTTGCTACGCCGTGCTGCCCTGCCCCGGTTTCCGCGATTATCCGGGTCTTGCCCATGCGCCGCGCCAGAATGATCTGGCCCAGAACGTTGTTGATCTTATGCGCGCCGGTGTGGTTCAGCTCATCGCGTTTCAGGTAGATTTTCGCACCGCCCAGATGCTCGGTCAGGCGTTCCGCGAAATACAGCGGTGACGGGCGGCCCACATAATTCGCCCACAGGTCGTCCATCTCAGCCCAGAAGGTGGGATCGTCCTTGGCCTTTTCATATTCCTCTTCCAGCGACAGGATCAGAGGCATCAGCGTTTCGCTGACGAACCGCCCGCCGAATATGCCGAAACGGCCCTTTTCGTCGGGACCGGACATGAAGGAATTGAAAAGATCGTTGGCCATGGGTGTCTCCCTCGTCGTACCCGTTGTTCATAGGAGGTGACGACAGGATTTGCCATGGCAAAACGCATCATTCCGCCGCTTGAACATGCTGTGCCCAAATCTGTAACGCCTGCTGGTTGCTGGGCACGGCAATACAGGGAAAGTGATAGAACTGATTCACATCTGCCAGTCGATTGGCCGCTAGAACGACCTGGCGGTGGGGACCCGACTGGGCAAAGGTTAACATGGCTTCGAGGTCGTGCCAGACGCTTAGCGAGAAATACAGCCCCTGGTGTGGGAACACGCCAGCATGCAGGCACAAGGGGTCACCGCGCGCTTGTAGTAAAGCCTGACGGGCGCGCCAGAAGAACTCTGGCCCATAGTACCATCGTTTCAATGAAACTCCGCCGATCGCCGCCAGCATGATTACGTCCTCCCCTATCGGGGATACGCAGGTGTTTGCCGATCAGATCACCGGGTCGCGTCGATAAAAGCCCGGACCAATGCCGAATCCTTGACGCCGGGTGCGCCTTCGACTCCTGACGAGACATCCACCTGTCGCGCGCCGGTCATGCGGATCGCCTCGGCGACGTTCTCGGGCGTCAGCCCCCCGGCCAGCATCCACGGACGTTGCCAGTATTTGCGTCCCGCCAACAAACGCCAGTCAAACGCCAGACCATTGCCACCCGGCAATTCCGCGTTACGTGGCGGCTTTGCGTCGATCAGCAGCTGGTCGGCAACTTCGGAATAGAGATCAATCGCAGCAAGGTCTTCTGCCTCGGCCACGCCGATAGCCTTCATCACCGGCAAACCAAATCGGTCGCGAACCTCGGCCACCCGATCCGGGCTTTCCTTGCCGTGAAGTTGCAACATGTCCAGCGGTACATTGGCGGCGATCCGGTCTAATTCCTCATCCGTCGCATTCACCGTCAGGGCGACCTTGGCAACCCCGGCGGGCACCAAATGGGCCAGTTCTGCTGCGGCCGGGACCTCAAGATGGCGGGGCGATTTGGGAAAGAAGACAAACCCGACATAGCGTGCGCCAGCATCCACCGCTGCGCGCACGTGATCAGGGGCGGTCAGACCGCAGATTTTGACGGAGACATCAGACATAAAAGGGCCTCAGCTGGCCTCGTCCAACAGCGCCAGAACTTCGTCCTGACCTTCGTTCTGCTTTTTCTTGAGCTTCTTAACCTCACGCTCAAGCTTGCGCACTTCGCTCTTCTTTGCAGTCGCATCACGGCGATGCTTATGCTCGCGCAGCCATTCCCACAGGAAGCCGATGATCAGGCCCGCAACCACACCGCCCAGCACCACGACAAACAGCGGCAGCGACGTGCTGAGGTTAAAGCCCAAAAGCTCGGCAAAAGCTTCGGGCATCAGGGTCAGTTCAACCGTTTCGCGATTGGCCAGCGAGACGGAGATGAGAACGATCCCGAGGATCGCCAGAAAAGCATATCGAAGGTAGCGTATCATGCCCTAGGCTTTACCGTTCAATCGGTCCCTAAGCAACTTGCCAGTTTTGAAAAATGGAACACATTTTTCTTCGACCTGAACAGTTTCCCCGGTGCGCGGATTGCGGCCAACGCGCGCGTCGCGCTGTTTTACCGAAAAGGCACCAAAGCCACGTAGCTCTACGCGGTCACCGCGTGCCATGGCATCCGTCACTTCCTCGAACACGGTATTCACGATCCGCTCGACGTCGCGTTGATACAGATGCGGGTTTTCGTCGGCGATTTTCTGAATCAGTTCTGAACGGATCATAAGCGTTACCCTCCCAGGCGACCGGTTAGCCATCTCTATTTATTTGGACAGTATAGGAAAAAACCGTGATCGGGGGAACGTAAACTCTGTGTGCAAAGCCTTCATTTTCGCGCCAAGTCACGCGTTTTTTTGCTTGCGAGCGTGAAATTCACCGCAAAAGCGTGAACGACAGCCGGAATAAGCCCAAATTTTGGAACATATTGATTCGCAACAAAAACGGCCCCGCGCGGATACGCGGGGCCGTAAATTCGGCTAAGGCTGAGGCCCGGGCTTAGTCGCCCGATTTCAGCGCTGCACCCAGGATATCGCCCAGCGATGCTCCCGAGTCGGAGGAACCGTACTGTTCCACGGCCTCTTTCTCTTCGGCGATCTCGCGTGCTTTGATCGACAGGCCCAGACGACGAGTCTTGCTGTCAACGTTGGTGACACGGACGTCGACCTTGTCACCAACCGAGAAACGCTCGGGCCGCTGCTCTGCACGGTCACGCGACAGGTCCGAACGGCGGATGAAGGACTTCATGCCTTCGTATTCCACCTCGATGCCGCCATCTTCGATTGCGGTCACTTCGACGGTCACGATCGAGCCACGCTTCACGCCGCCCACGGCTTCGGCAAACTTGTCACCGCCCAGGGCTTTGATCGACAGCGAGATACGCTCTTTTTCCACGTCAACTTCCGAGACAACGGCTGAAACCATGTCGCCTTTGCGGTAGTTCTGGATCGCATCCTCGCCACGCTCGTCCCAGGACAGGTCCGACAGGTGAACCATGCCGTCGATGTCGCCTTCGAGGCCAATGAACAGACCGAATTCGGTGATGTTCTTAACTTCGCCTTCGACCTCGGTGCCCTCGGGGTGTGTTTCTGCAAACACTTCCCATGGGTTGCGCTGAGTCTGTTTCAGGCCCAGAGACACGCGACGCTTGGCGCCGTCGATTTCCAGAACCATGACGTCGACTTCCTGGCTGGTCGAAACGATCTTGCCGGGGTGGACGTTTTTCTTGGTCCAGGACATCTCGGACACGTGCACCAGACCTTCGACACCGGCTTCCAGCTCGACGAACGCGCCGTAGTCGGTGATGTTGGTAACGCGGCCCTGATGGACCGAGCCCAGCGGGTACTTGGCAGCAACCAGATCCCATGGATCTTCCTGCAGCTGCTTCATACCCAAGCTGATGCGGTGGGTCTCTTTGTTGATCTTGATGACCTGAACCTTGATGGTTTCGCCGATCGTCAGGATCTCGGACGGGTGGTTCACACGGCGCCATGCCATGTCGGTGACGTGCAGCAGGCCGTCAACGCCGCCCAGGTCAACAAATGCACCGTATTCGGTGATGTTCTTGACGACACCCTCGACGGTCTGACCTTCGGACAGGTTGCCGATAACTTCGGCACGCTGCTCGGCACGCGATTCTTCCAGGATTGCGCGGCGCGAAACAACGATGTTGCCACGGCGGCGGTCCATTTTCAGAATCTGGAACGGCTGCTTCAGACCCATCAGCGGGCCAGCGTCGCGCACGGGGCGAACGTCAACCTGCGAGCCGGGCAGGAACGCAACTGCACCACCCAGATCGACGGTGAAGCCACCTTTGACGCGACCAAAGATTGCACCTTCGACGCGCTGGTCGTCGGCATATGCTTTTTCCAGACGGTCCCATGCCTCTTCACGGCGGGCCATCTCGCGCGAGATGACAGCTTCGCCACGGGCGTTTTCTGCGGCGCGCAGGTAAACTTCGACCTCGTCGCCTACAGCGATTTCAGGGGCTTCGCCGGGATTTGCGAATTCTTTCAGATCAACGCGGCCTTCCATTTTGTAGCCTACGTCGATGATGGCTTGGCCGGCTTCGATCGCCAGAACCTTGCCTTTGACAACAGAACCCTCTTCGGGTGTGTCCATTTCGAAGCTTTCGTTCAGGAGGGCTTCGAATTCCTCCATGGATGCGTTAGCCATGTGGCGTTGTTTTCCTTTACATAACGTTTTTACTGGCCGAGCGGTTGTTTCCGCCGGTCTTGTTTCATGATGCCTTCGGGCGTGATCCGGGGCGCATCTGACTACACAAACACAAAGGGCCGAGGTAACCCGGCCCTGCTCAGATACGTCATCCGGACGTTGACCGCCCTTGTTCAGACGCGTGCTCTATAGCGAGTCTGCTGAAGCACTGCAAGTCAAAGCCGGAAAGCGACCCAGTTGTCGCAAGTTGAAGTCCTCCGTCGGCGAAACGGTGCTAGGTTCAATCCAGCGATCAAGGAGCAGACGATTTGAATTTTCTGGTCATAATTTCAGACGAACACCGTAAGGACGCGATGGGATGCGCTGGCCACCCGATCGTCAAAACCCCCAATTTGGATGCCTTGGCGGCGCGGGGTACGATGTTCACCTCGGCCTATACGCCGTCGCCGATGTGCGTCCCCACCCGCGCTGCGTTGTCTACCGGAGACTGGGTACACACCACTGGTCACTGGGACAGCGCGACACCCTATGCCGGGCATCCGCGCAGTTGGATGCGTCAACTGCGAGACGCAGGGCGCGAGGTCGTCTCGATCGGCAAGCTGCATTTTCGCTCGGCCGAGGATGACAACGGGTTCTCGAAGGAAATACTCCCTATGCATGTCGTTGGAGGAATCGGTTGGGCCGTGGGCCTGCTGCGCGAGAACCCGCCCGCGTATGATTCAGCCGCCGAACTGGCGGGTGATGTCGGCACCGGGTCCAGCACCTATACCGACTATGATCTAGATATCACCGCCGCATCTGAGGCATGGCTGACCGATCCGAAACGTCACGATGCACCATGGGCCGCCTTTGTGTCCCTGGTCAGCCCGCATTATCCGCTGACTTGTCCCGAGGAATGGTACGACCTTTATGATCCCGCGGATATGGACCTGCCGGTGGGCTATGGCCAAGGCCTCCCTGATCACGCAGAGCTGCAAAACATTGCGTCGTTCTTCAACTATGATGACTATTTTGATGAACAAAAGATGCACGAAGCCAAGGCCGCATACTACGGGCTAACATCCTTCATGGACGATTGCGTGGGGCGCATCCTGACAGCTCTGGCCCAAAGTGGTCAGGCCGAAAATACGGTCATTGTCTATGTTTCAGACCATGGCGACATGATGGGCGATCAGGGGTTCTGGACCAAACAGGTGATGTATGAGGCCAGCGCCGGGGTTCCGATGATCCTCGCCGGGCCCGGTATTCCCAACGGCAAGCAAGTCTCAACCTGTACAAACCTGACAGACATTGCAGCAACCGCGCGGGACGTCTGCGGTGTTCCTGATGATGCAGGCAATGCCGATCAACCGGGCGTTTCGCTTATCGATCTGGCCACGGCACCGGATGATCCAAACCGAACCGGGTTCAGTGAATATCATGACGGGGGGTCAAAAACCGGCAGCTTTATGGTGCGCTGGGACAAGTGGAAATATGTCTATTACGTTGGGCATGACCCCCAACTATTTGATCTTGCATCGGACCCGAATGAACAGACCAATCGCGCCACGGACAGAGTTAACGACCCCGAAGTTCAAGCGGCGTTGGTCGAAGGCGAACGCCGTCTGCGCGAAATATGTGATCCCGAAGAGGTCAACGCGCGTGCCTTTGAGGATCAGCGTAAGAAGATTGCCGAGCTGGGCGGAGAAGAAGCCTGTCGAACGGCATTCGTCTTCAACCACACTCCAACCCCGTCCGAGCAAGAAAAGCAGCGCGAAGGATCCGCGCTCTAGTTCAGAATTCCTCACATTTTTTTGAGAAGCTCGTATCAGCTCACATTGAAGGTCACTGCGCCCGAACTGATCCGTGTCGCCGCAATCGCGCGCCTAGAGCGTCAAAGAGCCATTCTGAGGGTAGAGATATAACACTCCACCCTCAGTTTCACCTCAAGCGCCCTCAGTAGCGAACGCAAAGAAGGTCTAGAACAGTTGCAAATCCTTCGCGCCGCTTTGGATTTCGGCAAAGTTCGGCATGTTTTGGATCGGTACGGATGATGGCGCCGCGCCCGGCATCGTAACTGTCGGCTTCGTCGCCATTGTCTTGCCGAATGCTGGTCGCTGCAACTCCCCTCGGATATCATGCAACAGCATTTTGTGATCCGGCATTTTTGTGAGGATCTGCGCAAGATGCGCTTTCGCAGTCTTCATACCCTGGAACCAAATCTGTCGCTTTAGTGGCCGCAGACGATCACGGATGCCGGTCCCGTAACCGGTATCATAAACCTGTTTACCCAATAGAACCGTTTGGTAAACGCGAAAGTTGAACAACGTCGCAAATTCGATGTCATGTTCCATTGGCAGACGATGCTGCCATAGCTCCAGGTTTTCGGCCAACCGATCCGGTATCTTCATCTCTGTCCGCGCATCGATCCAATACTGATCGTCAGTGCGGTTACCCAATCGATAGTGAAGACAGATGAACTCCAGAACCTCATCATAAAGCTTATTCATCTGCCGGTTATACCGCGTCCGCAAGGATGGCTCGATGTCTCGCGTGGGCAAGTGTTCCGCAAACCACCGCACCGCATGATCGACCATATGAATCGCCGTACTCTCTAGCGGTTCAATAAACCCGCCGGACAGGCCGATCGCCAAACAGTTCTTAACCCAGGCATTGCGCACACGCCCAATGCGCATGGGGATCACGCGCGGCGTCGCGCCCTTGCCGCTGTCACCCAGCCATTTGAGGTATTCATCCGCCGCCTGATCATCCGTGCGATGCGCGGATGAGAACACATAACCCGTTCCCACACGGTTATAGAGAGGCACCCGCCAGGTCCAACCTGCGCCAAGAGCGGTCGAGCGCGTGACGCTTTCAATCTTCTTTGGGTTGGGATGCTCAATCTGCAACGCCATGGCACGATCATTTGGCAAATAGTCCGAGTAATCCATAAACGGTTCGCCAAGCGCCTGGTTGATGATCAAGCCGCGGAACCCTGTACAGTCTATGACCATCTCGATGTCATGGCGGCCCTGGCGTTCCAACATAAGATGGCTGACGTTGCCCTGTTCATCCAGTTCGACCGATTTCACCTCATCTTGAATATGCTCCACACCGCGCTTGGTGCAGACTTTGGTGAGCATGCCGGCAAATTTCACAGCATCCAGATGATACGCATAGCCAAACCGCTGTTCGTATTCAGGCTGCCCCAACTGCCGTGCGCCTTTGCACAGACGAGCCAGATCATCATGTGGTGAGATGGACCGCGTAAAATCCCGATCCCCATTGCCAAGGCGCAAGAAATACTCGGCTGTTTCCAACCCTTCCAACAATTGGCCATGCGCAAAGGGGTTCACATAATCGATGCGATTGCCTTTGCGGTCCTTGTTCCAGTTGCAAAACTTCACACCCAGTTTGAACGACGCGTTGGTTTCGCGAAAAAAGTCCCGCTCGGAAATACCCGCCTGACGGAGCGTGACCGGCATGCGCGGCACTGTCGCCTCGCCCACACCCACTGTCGCGATATTGGGGCTCTCGATCAGGCATATGCGAGGGCGATCCTTTTCCGCTGACGTGCGTGAAAGCACCATTTCCAGTATCAGCGCGGTCATCCACCCTGCTGTGCCGCCACCGACGATGGTGATCTTGCGCAAACGATTATTCATGTTTTTTTGTCCCTGTTGGCTCAAGGGATATTATAGCTACGTGCCCATTTTTTGTGTTTTGGACTTAGATCGCAGCTTTCCCTTATGGCGTATCGAAGACTATAACAGCTTTATTGCGTCCAGCTAGGGCCTATAACACTGGGAAACTCAGACCTATCCTACAGGATTGAGACCTGTGGGGTGGGCAGGTATCATCACAGGCTCGAATCCTGAACGCTCGTCAAATCTCCTCACCTTTTTTCAGAAGATCTTCGATCAATTGTCGCTGCAATTCGTTGCTGTCACCGCCACCAAATTGAATCGCCCCTCCGGTGTAGGACGTGCCGTAAGTTGCAGCGATATTCACTGTCTGCGCCAAGCCAGAGATCAGTTGGTCCTTCTTCAAAGACGAAAGCGGATGAATGAATGTTGCCCAAACGATTCCGTTGGCAATCGCATAGCGCGCATCCAAAGCGGTGTCGAAATTGGCCTGCATCATTCTGTGCAATTCCTCTTTTGACAGTTCATCAGCACTACGAACCGCCACCATCGCACGCATGCGATCAGTGCTGATATCCGTGACGACCAGAACAGGCACATCCGACAGCGTCAAAGCAAAGCCCGGCCCCTGCGGCTGTGCCTCGGGATCAAGCGCAAAGAGGATCTTGCCCAGACGTTCATAGTCCATCGGTGGCTCGGTCTCAGGCGCATCTTGGGCCGCCAGACCTCCGGCCAGAAAAATCAACACTAGGGCTAGTCGGATCATGGCATCTCTCCTGCAGGCTACTCCTTTACAATAGGTACCTGCCTGCACCCTGACCAAACAAAGCTTAGTGAAGAGTATGTCGTGCGCCGCCACAAGTTTGAACGATCTGCAAGGTTTGCCGATCTTACTGCGATAGCCCGTTCAAAACACTGCCACTAACTTTGTTTCAGCGGTTGGCTCCCCCGCCGACCCGAACCTGAACAGGAAAGGAAAACACAATGAAATCTCTGGTTCTGACAACCCTGATCGCCACTTTGCCCCTGATCGCCGCACCGGCCTTTGCAGCGGATGAGATCAATGTCTCGAACGGCATCTCGGCTGCTGGCGCGCCCTTGGCAGCACATGGCGTCGATCTGGTGGCCCTGGTCAACGAAGGTAACCCGGTCGAAGGGTTTGCCACCCATTCCTCGACCTACGACGGGGCATCGTACTACTTCACC
Organism: Ruegeria sp. BI7; assembly: GCF_056537925.1. Taxonomy (NCBI): domain Bacteria; kingdom Pseudomonadati; phylum Pseudomonadota; class Alphaproteobacteria; order Rhodobacterales; family Roseobacteraceae; genus Ruegeria; species Ruegeria sp. BI7. The sequence goes on along the minus strand of NZ_JBQFSK010000010.1, from coordinate 65,716 downwards.
AGCGCCGCCAATCTCGAGGCGTTCGAGGCCAACCCCACCGCGTATCTGCCACAGCACGGCGGGTTCTGTTCCTTCGGCGTGTCTGTCGGCAAGAAATTTGATGGCGACCCGGACCAGTATCTGGTCACAGACGGCAAGCTGTATCTGTTCCTGAACGCTGAAACTCGGGCTGCGTTTCTGAAAGACGTGCCAGCCACAGCAAAAACCGCTGATGATCAGTGGGCGCAGATCAAATCCGTCGCCGTAGGCGAGCTGTAATTACCACTCCCCGCGGCGTTAGGACGTTGCGGGGCGTTTGCTTTCGACAAGAGCTACGGCCTGGGCCAAAGCAGCTTCGATACTCAGATCAGACGTATCCAACAGCACAGCATCTGCGGCAGGCTTCATCGGCGCAGCACTGCGTTCGGCATCCCGCACGTCGCGTTCGCGCACATCTGCAAGCACAAACTCTCGGGTCACATCAGCGCCCTTTGCGCGCAGTTCCAAAAAGCGGCGCTCTGCCCGTACTTCGGCACTGGCGGTAACAAACAGTTTCACTTCGGCCTCGGGGCAAATCACCGTTCCGATATCGCGCCCATCCAGCACAGCCCCCCCTGCCCGACGGGCAAAGGCGCGCTGGAAATCCACCAACGCCGCGCGCACCTCGGGGATCACTGCCACTTTCGAGGCCGCCTGCGCAATCTCGGCCGTACGCAAATCGCCTTGTTTCAGTTCTTCCGCAGTCAATGCCTGCGCCGCCTCGATGGGGTCAGTCCCGTCCAGCGTTCGGCGCCCGACCGCGCGATACAGCAGCCCCGTATCCAGATGCGCAAATCCGAACAGCGCCGCCACCCCTTTCGAGATCGTCCCCTTGCCCGCCGCCGCAGGGCCGTCGATGGCGACGGTGAAACTCATGTGCGTTGGACCTTGGCACCCAGGGCGGCCATCAGCGGCTCGAAAATCGGGAACGAGGTCGCGATTGGTCCGCCGTCATCCACGGAAACCGGAGACTTCGCACCCATCCCCATGACCATGAACGACATGGCAATGCGGTGATCCAGATAGCTTTCGCAGGTGCCGCCACCGGGGACGTTACCGATGCCCAACCCTTCGACCGACCACCATTCTTCGCCCTCATCCACGGTCACACCATTGGCCCGCAACCCGCGCGCCATGGCGTCAATCCGGTCGCTTTCCTTGACGCGCAACTCTTTCACGCCACCCATCATCGTGGTGCCGTTGGCATTGGCCGCAACCACAGACAACACAGGATATTCGTCGATCATCGAGGCCGCGCGTTCGGGCGGCACATTGATCCCCTTCATATTCGGAGAGTATTTCGCGCGCAGATCAGCGACGGGTTCGCCGCCCTCTTCCCGCTCATTTTCGTACGTCAGATCCGCACCCATTTCGCGCAATGTGGTGAACAGCCCCGCGCGAGTCGGGTTCAGGCCGATGCCCGGCACCAACACGTCCGAGCCCGGCGTGATTAGTGCCGCACATACCGGAAAGGCCGCGCTGGACGGGTCGCGCGGCACAGCGATGACCTGCGGTTTCAACTCAGGGCGGCCGGTCAGCGTGATCACCCGGCCTTCATCCGTATCCTCGACGTTGATTTCGGCCCCGAAACCGGCCAGCATCCGTTCCGAGTGGTCACGGGTGGCCTCTTTCTCAATCACAACGGTCTTGCCCGGCGCGTTCAGACCGGCCAGCAGCACCGCGGATTTCACCTGCGCCGACGGCACCGGCACCTCATATCGCACCGGTACAGGCTCTGCCGCACCCACGATGGTCATCGGCAGCCGCCCGCCTGAGCGCCCAACCGATTGCGTTCCGAACAGTGCCAGTGGATCGGTGACGCGGGCCATCGGTCGCTTGTTCAGGCTTGCATCACCCGTGAAGGTCGCTGAAATCGGGCAGGTCGCCATCGCGCCCATGATCAGCCGCACACCGGTACCCGAGTTGCCGCAATCAATCACCTGATCGGGCTCGGCAAATCCACCAACGCCCACGCCATGCACACTCCATTCACCGTCGCCGTGATCCGTGACCTCAGCCCCGAAGACACGCATGGCCTTGGCGGTGTCCAGAACATCCTCACCTTCCAGCAGGCCCGAGATTCTGGTCTCACCCACCGCCATTGCACCCAGGATCAGCGACCGGTGCGAGATCGACTTGTCACCGGGCACTTCTGCCGTGCCGGTCAACGGGCCGCAGGGATGCGAGGTCATCGGGATGGGCGTGCCGTGTCCGGACATGGGGGCTCCTGTTTTCGCTATCAGTTCAAGGCGGATTAGCGAATTGGGGCCGGTTGGTCCAGCGGCAATCAGTCTTTGCGCCGGAAGGTCAGGTAATGTGGCGTCCGGCCTTCACGCAAAGCCTTTTGTTCATAGCGGGTGGAAATCCAGTCATCCCACGGTTCGCGCCAATCAGCGGGGCGTTCGGCCAGCCATTCAAACCCGGCACGTGGAACCTCCTCCAACGTCTGGCGGACGTAGTCGGGAATGTCGGTGGCAACGCGAAAAATCGAACCGGGCTTTAGCGCGCGGGCAAGTGGCTCCAGATGTTCCTGCGTCACAAATCGCCGACGGTGATGACGCGTCTTGGGCCATGGGTCAGGATACAAAAGAAACGCCCGTGAAATGCTGGCCTCGGGCAGCACATCGAACAAATCCCGCGCATCGCCGGGATGAACGGCCAGGTTTTCGACCCCGGCCTTGCGGATCTTGCCCAGCAACATGGCGACGCCGTTGATATACGGCTCGGCCCCAATGATACCGATATCGGGGTTGCTGGCGGCCTGATGGACTAGGTGCTCACCACCGCCAAAGCCGACCTCAAGCCAGACATCTTTACCGCCGAACAGTGCCTTTAGGTCCAGCGGATGACGTTCAGGATTCGCGTCCCAATCCACCGCACCAGGCGACAAAGCATCGAGGTCTTCGTTCAGATACGTCTTTTGACTCTGCTTCAGGGCCTTGCCCTTAAAGCGGCCATAGAAGTTTCTGCGGGGACGTTGGGGTGTCTGGGTGCTCATGGCGGTGCCCATACTGCGCAGGCGGGGTCAAAGCAAGGGGCGGTCGCGTCAGTTCTGCCGACACGCCGCCCCAAATTGCATTTCCTACAATAGAGCGCGCCCGCAAGGGCGCACCGTTTCATTGTGGAACGGTCAGACTGCCGACTTCAGAGCGTCGGTCAGATCCGTACGCTCCCAGCTGAAACCGCCATCCGCATCAGGCTGACGACCAAAGTGGCCATAGGCCGCCGTACGCTGGTAGATCGGCTTGTTCAGTTGCAGATGCTCACGAATACCGCGCGGTGTCAGATCCATCACCTTATCAACGGCTTTCTCGATATCCGCATTCTCCACCTGACCCGTTCCATGCGTATCCGCGTAGATCGACAGCGGCTTGGACACACCAATCGCATAGCTCAGCTGAATGGTGCAGCGCTCTGCCATGCCCGCAGCAACCACGTTCTTGGCCAGATAGCGCGCGGCATAAGCAGCCGAACGATCCACCTTGGTCGGGTCTTTGCCCGAAAACGCGCCGCCGCCATGCGGTGCGGCACCACCATAAGTGTCCACGATGATCTTGCGCCCAGTCAGACCGGCGTCGCCATCAGGACCGCCAATCACGAACTTGCCGGTGGGGTTCACGTGCCATTCGGTATCAGCGTTCAGCCAGCCGTCGGGCAGGGTTTCAGTGATATAAGGTTCGACAATGGCGCGGATGTCGTCCGAGCTCAGCGACTCATCCAGATGCTGGGTCGACAGCACGATCGAGCTGACGCCGACCGGCTTGCCATCCCGATAGATCACGGACAGCTGCGATTTTGCATCCGGGCCCAGCGCGGGCTCAGACCCGTTCTTGCGCACCTCCGCCAAGCGCCGCAGGATCGCATGGGAATACTGGATCGGCGCGGGCATCAGCGCGGGGGTCTCGGTGGTGGCATAGCCGAACATGATGCCTTGGTCACCGGCGCCCTCGTCCTTGTTGTCCGAGGCATCAACACCCTGTGCGATATGGGCGGATTGTTCATGCAGCAGGTTCGTCACCTCGACGGTTTCATGGTGAAATTTGTCCTGCTCGTAACCGATATCCTTGATACAGGCGCGCGCGATCTCGTCGATACGGCCCATATAGTCGTGCAGTTTTTCCTGATCAGACAGACCTACTTCACCGCCAATGACGACACGGTCGGTGGTCGCAAAGGTTTCGCACGCCACGCGGGCTTCGGGTTCTTCGTTCAGAAATGCGTCAAGTACAGCATCCGAGATTCGGTCACAAACCTTATCCGGATGCCCTTCGGATACGGATTCCGAAGTAAAAGTGTAGTTCTGTCGGGACATGAAAGTGCTCCATTAAGATTTCCCCATCACGCCAGGAAGCCGTTGTGACGAGCATGCGAGGAGATACGCCCACACAAACACAGGGTCAATCGGTAATTATGCATGCGCCCGCCGGGCGTTGCGCCAAAACAGCGCGAAGAAAGCCGCCAGTAGGACAAAGACCGGAACATCCCCATTCCTGGAATACACCGTTGAGACAAACGGAGCAGGCAGTTTTGCATCGAAAAATCCAGCCTGACCCAATGGAAGCGCCTGCGTGATGCGCCCCAAGGGGTCAATCATCGCCGACACGCCGGTATTGGCTGACCGCATCATCGGCAGGCCTTGCTCAATCGCGCGCATCTGAGCCTGGGCTAGATGCTGATAGGGTCCAGACCGTGTGCCGAACCACGCATCGTTGGTGATCTGCAACAGAAAATCCGCGCGCCCCGGCGCGGACAAAACATCCTGCGTGAACACAGCCTCATAACAGATCAACGGCAGCGCCTTGCCCAGCTTGCCCGCATCCATCAAAGCTGCCCCGGGCCCAGCGCTGAACCCATTGCCGGTGGTCGCCGCCATGCCAAAGATACCAAATTTTGCCATCACCTCGCCGAACGGTACATATTCCCCAAACGGGGCCAGGTGGTGCTTGTCGTACAGACCCTGCTGGTGGCCCTTCTCATCCAGATAGATCATCGAGTTATAGATACGCGGTCCGTCACCACGCTGAATGCCCAAAAAAACCGGCGTGCCCTGCGCCGCATCGGCAATGGCATCCAGATAGGGTTGCGCGCTGCTCAGCCAGGCAGGTACCGAGGTTTCGGGCCAAACAATCAGATCGGGCCGAGGCTGCGCCGCAGTAAACTCTATCTGGCGTGCAAAGAACAAAGGCGCGTATTCGGGGTCCCATTTTTGATGTTGCGGCGCGTTCGGTTGGATCAGGCGCACGACATGATCGGTTTCCGTAACCGCCGGGCGCGCGGAGGCATAGCCCAGCGCCAAACAGGCCGCGCCTACTGTCAGTCCAAGCGGTAATGCAAATCCACCGCGTTGCGCCAGTGCCGCCCCCAAGGGCAACGTCGCCAACAGGGTCAATGCGCCCAAACCATAGGGTCCGACCAATGACAACAGCTGGGCCACCGGAGAGCCGACCCAAACCTGCGTCAGCCCCGCCCATGGAAATCCTGTCAGCACATAGCCGCGGGCGATTTCCGCCAGCGACACGGTCACAACCAGAAAAACAGCTTGTGTGATTGCGCCACCCGCAGGCCGCCGCGCGACCCAGAAGGCCAGCGCCCAGAACAACGCCAACCCTCCGGCCATGAAGATCAGGGCAAAGGGTGCCATCCAAGCGTGACGTTCTGCGTCCACCAAGAACGGCTCGACAATCCAGCTGAGACCATGTGCGAAATACCCGGTGGCAAAAGCCCAGCCCAGCCAGGCGGCCCTGCCACGAGTCTCGGTTGACAGAAACAACGGCGCCAGCAGCACCAGAGCAACCAGCGTTGCCGCCCACAAACCAAACGGGGCAAGGCCAAACGCCGCCAGCGCACCCAGCAGCGCCGCCAATGCACATTTCAGCCAAATGGACCAACCCTGTGCAGGGTTCATACAACGAGATCCGGCAACATGACGCGCAGACGCTTGATCCGGCGTGGATCGGCGTCGATCACCTCGAATTCAGGGCCTTCAGGATGCAAGACAACCTCACCCCGCGCGGGCACCCGGCCCGACAGCATGAAGACCAGACCGCCCAGAGTGTCGATCTCTTCCTCATCCACGTCCTCGTGACTGGTCAGCGAGCGCCCGATCTCGGCCTCAAACTCTTCCAACGGGACGCGGGCCTGAACGATGTAACAACCCGGCTTGTCCTGAACCCAAAGCTGATCTTCATCCGCGTCATGTTCATCCGCGATTTCACCCACGACCTGTTCGATCAGATCCTCAATCGTCAGCAGCCCGTCGACACCACCATATTCGTCGATCACCAACGCCATATGGCGACGTTCCGTCTGCATCTTGGTCAGCAGAACCCCAATCGGCATCGAAGGCGGAACGAACAGCAACGTCCGCAGCATCTTGACCAGATCGAATTCACTGGACCCACCGTTGAATCCGTGGGTTAGGGCAAAGTCCTTTAGGTGGACGAACCCCAAAGGCGTGTCCAGCGTGCCCTCATACACCGGAATCCGCGACAGACCGCTTTCGCGGAACACCTGCGCCAGCTCATCCTTGGTGATTGTTGAAGGGACCGAGATGATCTCGGCCGTTGGGATGGCCACGTCCTCAACCCGCATCCGCCGCAGGTTGATCATGCCGCGCGGCTGTGCCTTGTCGACCTCGTGACCGTTGGTCACCTGGCTTTCCTCATCCTCGCCCTGCGGCGAAAACGCATCCACAATTCGAGAAAAGAAACCGGCTTTCTCTTTACTATCTTCACCGCTGTTCCTGGATTGCGCGCCCTGCGCCGCCATAGAACTGCCGTCTGTCTCGCCCATAATCCTATTCCAAATAATCGGCCTTGATGGCCCGTCTACACATTATATGGGTCATCGATACCCATTTTGCCAAGTATAGCGACCTCAACCGTTTCCATCAAAGTGGCGTCGGTGTCACGAATGTGATCATAGCCCAGCAGATGCAAGGTCCCGTGAATGATCAGGTGCATGACGTGATCATTCATTGATTTCCCTGCCTCATCCGCCTCGCGCGCGCAGGTGTCGTAGGCAATCGCAATGTCCCCCAACGGGATTTCACCGGTGAAGTCCGGCTCAGGCGGCGTCGGGCTCTGCCCCGATTCCTCGGCTGCCAAATCCTCGGCGGGCCAGCTGAGCACATTGGTCGGTGTGGGCTTTTCCCGAAACTCCGCATTCAGTTCGGCGATGCGCGCATCATCACAGGCCAAAAGGCTGACTTCACACAGGTCAGAGTCCAGACTGCAATAGTCCAACACCGCCTGAATGGCACGCGTGGCCAAGGGTTCCAGCCCCTGCCAACGTGCGTCTTCAATTGTCAGTTCAAGGTTCATGTCACCACGTCCAAAGCCTGCGGCTGCGGACGATTACCCCGTCTCACGGCCCGAGTCGGCCTCATACGCTTCGATAATGGCGGCGACAAGCGGGTGGCGGACCACATCTTTCGAGGTGAAGTAGTTAAAGCTGATATTCGGGATCGTTTTCAGCAAACGTTCCGCATCTTTCAGCCCCGACTGAACCCCGCGCGGCAGGTCGACTTGCGAGCGGTCACCTGTGATCACCATGCGGCTGCCCTCACCCAGACGGGTCAGAAACATTTTCATCTGCATGGTCGTGGCGTTTTGCGCCTCATCCAGCACTACAAATGCATTGGCCAGGGTTCGCCCGCGCATAAAGGCCAGAGGAGCAATTTCGATTCGTTTTTCCTCGATCAGCTTGGCCAGTTGTTTGCCGGGCAAAAAGTCATTCAGCGCGTCATACAACGGCTGCATGTACGGATCGACCTTGTCCTTCATGTCACCGGGCAGATAGCCCAGCTTTTCACCGGCCTCGACCGCGGGGCGGCTGAGGATAATCCGATCCACATGCCCACCGATAAACATCGACACGCCAGCGGCAACAGCCAGGTAGGTCTTACCCGTGCCTGCGGGACCGATCCCAAACGCAAGTTCATTTTGGAACAGCGACTGAACATAGGCCTTTTGCGCGTCTGTGCGCGGCTCGACCAGCTTTTTGCGGGTCTTGATCTCAACCGTGCCGCCCTTGAACATCTCAAGCTGATCACCGTCGCGGCTGCCGGTTTCCTGTTCCGATCCGCCCATCCGCAATTCGCGATCCACATCGGCGGCCTCAACATCGCGCCCACCTTCCAGACGGGTGTAAAGTGCCTGCAGCACCTCTATCGCCTGCTTCTGAGCGTCTTCGTCACCCATGACAACCAACTGATTGCCACGGCGCACGATCTGGACAGACAGCTTCGTTTCGATTTCGGTCAGGTTGCGGTCATACTCGCCGCACAAATCAATCAACAACCGATTGTCAGGGAATTCAACAAACGCCTCACTTTGGGGCATGTCATCTTGCGGTGGGGTAAGGGCACCGATGGCCAATCCGTTCTCCTGTCTTGGCGTTTATACCCTGAGCGTAGACAACATTTCTCGGTGGGCGCAAGCCACAGTTTCATTTTTTCCCAAACAGATGGTAAAACCGCCGAAATCAGACGCAGCCGAGCACCACCCCAATCGCAGGCAGCTTCAGAAGGTGTAATTCAATCCAAAACGCAAACCACGGTAGCGAGGGGTGGATTTTGTTGAGAACCCGTTGTCGAATTCAACCTCGCGCGAGTCGAATTGCACGTATTCAAACTCACCCGTGATCGACCAGTTGTCGTTCAGACTGTGTTCTGCACCGATACTGGCTGAAAACCCATTGCGAGAGTCACTGTCTTCAAAGGATTGAACCGTGCCGCCCGTGGACAGGCTGCTTGACGTTGTGATGTCACCCTGCACGTACCCGACCGAGACAAAATACAGAACGGTGCCGCTCTTGTTGGTCAAACCGTTGCGAAAACGTAGGGAAATAATGTCCGAAACCTCAGATCCGCCAGTAACAGCTACAGTGCCAATATCCATCGACACCTCATCGTCGATCTTTCCGAAGTCATAGCCGAGTTCGAACCCATAAACATAATCCCGGCCGCCGATTGCCGGCAGAACACCACGCCAACCGCCACGGATACCACCGTAGCCGCCACTCAGGTCCAGCTCTCCGATTTCGAAAAGATCCGTCTGGGTACGCAGTCCGAATCGGTCCGTGCCACCCGATGCATAGGCCCCGCTCAGGCCCAGATAGAACGCGCTGACGTCGCTGCCCAAACGCTTGGGACTGACAACCGGGGGATCCGTCACCCCCTGTTCAAGGTTACCCGCCACCGTTGCGCTGGAAAAAAGTGAAAGCACCAACACCGCCGGAAAAACAAACCGGCCGTTTGGCCCAAAGAAACGTGTTAGGAATTTCACTCGTACCCTCCATCGTCCTGGCCCGAAAACAGGGTCAGCACCGACCTGAATTTTAGGAAACAGAAACCCTTTTCCCCAAATACGTCTGGCTTTTGTCCGAACATAGTTGCTGGCGATAAATCAAGGGTTAATTTTTGAAACAATTACCCACTATGGCTTTCAAACAGCACTTTGGGAGGGGCATCAGATCAGCGCACCGGCCAGCGAATTTGCCCCTGAGGCGGTGATTTGAACACCTCGCAATTCTCCGACCGCGACATCGGCGTCAGACACGTGAACCGAATGTAAATACTCGGATTTCCCGACCATCTGGCCTGGCAGCCGTCCAGGTTTTTCAAACAGAACCTTGACCTTGCGCCCTACCATTGCGTCCTGAATTTCCCGCTGATGCCGCGTGATCAGGGCCTGCAGGCGCTGAAGACGGTCATCCGCCGCATCAGGATCAACCTGAGGCCGCTCGGCTGCAGGCGTTCCCGGACGTGTCGAGTATTTGAAGGAATAGGCATAGCCGTATTTGACCACTTCCACCAAATCCATGGTGGCCTGGAAATCCTCTTCGGTCTCTTCAGGGAAGCCAACGATGAAGTCCCCAGAGATCACGATATCGGGCCGCGCAGCGCGGATACGTTCGATCAGGCGCAGATAGCTTTCGGCGGTGTGGCTGCGATTCATGCGTTTGAGGATTCGGTCCGAGCCTGACTGCACCGGCAGATGCAGATACGGCATCAGTTTCTCGCAGGTTCCGTGCGCCTCGATCAGGTCGTCTGCCATGTCATTGGGGTGCGAGGTGGTAAAGCGGATGCGCTCCAACCCATCAACATTGTTCAACTCCCAAATCAGCCCGGCCAGTGTCATGTCTCCGTTTGCACCAGCCCCGTGATAGGCGTTGACGTTCTGACCCAACAGAGTGATCTCACGCACGCCGCGTTCAACCAGGTCTTGCGCCTCGCGGATAATACGATCTGCGGGTCGGCTGACTTCGGCACCGCGGGTATATGGCACCACGCAGAAGGCACAGAACTTGTCACAGCCTTCCTGCACGGTCAGAAACGCCGTCGGACCACGCTTGGCCTTGGGACGGTTTTTGAGCTTTTCGAACTTGTCCTCTTCGGGGAAATCCGTGTCCAGCGCCTTGGCACCGGTGCGCGTCTTCGCCTCCATCTCGGGCAGGCGGTGATAGCTTTGCGGCCCCACAACCAGATCAACCAGAGGCTGACGGCGCATAATCTCATCGCCCTCGGCCTGTGCCACACACCCCGCCACACCGATCTTGAGGTCAGGCTTTTCCGCTTTTAGGCCCTTGAACCTGCCAAGTTCGGAATAGACCTTTTCGGCGGCCTTTTCCCTGATATGGCAGGTGTTCAGCAAGATCATGTCGGCATCATCGGGGCTTTGCGTTTCCACATAGCCCTGCCCACCCAGCGTCTCGGACATGCGTTCGCTGTCGTAGACGTTCATCTGGCAACCGTAGGTTTTGATATACAGCTTTTTGGGTTCCGACATGGGTATGGCCTTTGCGCTGACGGGATCGGCGTCATCTATACCCTACGAACGCCGCTTGCAATGCCGGGGCGGATACCCGAATTTGACAGCAGATTCCAGCAAAGTGGAACCGGACAGGCAATGCAATACGACTCTCTCGACGATTTCCTCACCTCAGGCAAATCCGCCCTGGCCAAGGGCCCTGTCGCGCTGATCTTTGTTGAAGACAATGTCGAGGTCGACAGCACGCTCCGGCACCATCTGCATCTGGGCTTTAAGTCCGTGATTGCCTTCATGCCGCAGGATTTCGCACTGGGTTCTGAATTGTCTGACCGCATCCACAGGGTCACCCTGACCTGCGTACCCAGCACAGTTGCATTCGACACAATCAACAGGATCATTCAGGCCGCGCCGGGTATCTGGATGTATTATTGCTATAACGCCGAGTACCTGTTCTTTCCGTTTTGCGAGACCCGCACGGTGGGCGAATTGCTGGCCTTCCACGCCGAGGAACGCCGCGACGCGATGCTCAGCCATGTCGTCGACCTTTATGCAGATGACCTGAACACCTTTCCAAACGGCGTCGCCCCGGATCACGCCATGCTGGACAGCACAGGGTATTACGCCCACACCCGCCATGACGCCGAAGGCCACCCGGTCGAGAGGCAGCTCGACATGTCCGGCGGCCTGCGCTGGCGGTTCGAAGATCACATCCCCTATGAACGCCGCCGCATCGACCGGATTGCTCTGTTCAAATCGCGCAAGGGGCTGGAATTGCGGCCCGACCACACCTTTAACGAGCCGGAATACAACACCTATTCCTGCCCGTGGCATCACAATATGACGGCAGCCGTGTGTTCGTTCCGCGCCGCCAAAGCGTTGAAGACCAACGCCGGGTCCACTTTCGACATTCCAAGTTTCTGTTGGCACAACTCGGTGCCATTTCAGTGGAAATCCGGCCAATTGCTCGATCTCGGACTGATCGAATCGGGCCAGTGGTTTTGAGCTCGCTCTAGCGTCGTAGCAGCACCGGGAACCAGTCCTCGCGCAGGCGTTGACCGTGCGTCATGCCATGGCCAGGATACGGCGGTGAAGTCCGGCCTGGACGCTCCACATACCGTGCATCATCCCCGACCAAACGCAGCGAAAACGCCCGACGGCGGCTGTCTGATTGGTTGCCGCGCGCGCCGTGCAGCGTGCGATAGTTGAACGCCACTGCATCACCCGGCTCCATTTCGAATTCCACAACTTTCATGCCCTCGGCATCCGGGTCCGGAACGGGGATGTACTGGCCTTCGTCGGGGAAGAACCCTTCTTCCGATACCCAGCGGGTCGGCAACACCTCTTTCTGCCAACGGTGTGACCCCGCCACGCAGCGCAGCGTCGCTTTTTTAACCGGGTCGAGCGGCGACCAGAAGCTGATGGTCTGCTGCCCCTCGACAAAGTAATATGGACCATCCTGATGCCACGGTGTCGCCATTGAGGTGCCCGGCTCTTTGACCAGAACGTGATCGTGAAACATCTGCACGGTTTGGGACTGCATCAGATCCGCTGCAACCTCGGCCACCGGAGAGTTTTCGATCACATCCCGGAACTGATCAATCCGCGACCAGTTGCAGTAATCGTCAAAGAACAGACCGGTCTCGCCCTGTTTCTTGTTTTCTGACGCGTACGGGCCGGGTTCTGCCATATTCGCGGCAACGCCTTCGCGCAGCGCTTCGACGTGACCGGTATAAAGCCCCTTGATCAGGACCACGCCGTCCTGCTGGAAAGTGTTGATCATCTCTTGCGTGACCAGAGGGTGTGTCATGTCAGTCTCCGTGCCGTAGGGTTGTGTGATCTGCACATGACAAAGCCCTCTGTTCAAGTAATATCTTTCAAAGGTAGACTTAATTTCATGTTATATATTTCCTTGCGCCAATATGAATATGTCTGCGCCATCGGGCGGCATGGCAGCCTGTCCGCCGCCGCACTGCACCTGAATGTCTCGCAACCTGCGCTGTCCAACGCATTGACGCGGGTCGAGGAACAGCTGGGTTATCCCCTGTTCGCCCGCAGGCGCGGAGCAGCCATGGCGCTGACACCACAGGGCCGCAGTTTCATCGATGAGGCCGAGGCGCTGCTGGCCAGTGCCGCCCGGTTGGAAAATGCCACTGATAGAGACGTGGGTAAGACCCGGTTGCGGCTGGGGTGTTTTGTTGATCTGGCGCCCTTCCTGCTTTCACGCGCCTTGCGCCAGTTACGTGTGCAGATGCCGGACGTTGCAATCACCTACAGGGTAGACAGTTTCGAAGGGCTGATCTCGGGCCTGATTGACGGGCGGATTGACCTTGCCCTGACCTATGGGCTCAGCATGGATGCAGGTTTTACCCAGCAGACGCTGTTCACAAGCACGCCGCATGCTCTGCTGGCGCCGGATCATCCCTTGGCCGCACACAGCGACGTTTCCCTTCAGGACCTGGCGGCCTACCCGCTGATCCTGTCAGAGGAAGGGTTGTCGGCACAGCATGTATTGGGGCTGTTTCGCCAGATCGGGGAAAACCCAACGGTCGCACATCGCGCGGCCTCATTGGAAATTCAGCGCAGCCTTGCGGCACATGGCGAAGGGGTTGCAATCAGCTATGCCAATCCCCCCGCCCATACCAGTTATGATGGGATGCCCTTGCTAAGCCTGCCCGTTTCGGACCCATTTACGGCAGAACCCGTGGTGCTGGCACTACATGGCACTGGCCCCTCGGACACGCAGATTGCGACCGCCGAGCAGGCCCTATCTGATCTAAAACCGTAAGATTACTTTTTGCGCAGACGGATCACGACATCGACCGATGCGACTTCAACCCCTTCGGGTGCCTCGGGCAAGCGCTGAATCACCAATTGATCCGAGGGCGCATCACTTAGGCGGCTCTCATCCTCCCAGAAAAAGTGGGGGTGATCATGGGTGTTGGTATCGAAATAGCTTTTTGACCCGTCCACCGTGATTTCCTGCAGCACCCCGGCGTCGCAAAACGCGCGCAGGGTGTTGTACACGGTCGCAAGCGAAACAGCATCGCCGTTCTTCTTGGCCGCATCAAACAGGCTTTCGGCTGTGACATGACGATGTTTGCCGTCGCCCACCAGCAATTCGGCCAAGGCAACGCGCTGACGCGTCGGGCGTAATCCTGCGTCAACCAACCAGGAAGTCGCTATGTTTTGGCTCTGAGGTGTCATGAATCCGATACCTGTTCTTTTCTGAACTATATATAAGTGTTCCGGCCAGGCAATTTCAAATGAAATTCATTCGCAAAGAATGCCCTGAACACAACATGATGTGGGCGACCGCTCTTGCAGGACCTTGCATACGGGTGCTAGGTGAGGCCAGATTAGATAAACGGACCCCTGGCAGGAGAGGCGGCAGAATGGCCCAATTCCCGAGCAGCTTTGACAAAGACGATCTGCTGAAATGCGCCCGTGGCGAGTTATTCGGCCCCGGTAACGCGCAGCTACCTGCTCCGCCGATGCTGATGATGGACCGCATCACCGACATTTCGGAAGATGGCGGTGCGCACGGAAAAGGCCATGTGCTGGCCGAATTCGATATTACCCCGGACCTGTGGTTCTTTGACTGCCACTTCCCCGGCAACCCAATCATGCCTGGCTGTCTTGGGCTGGACGGTTTGTGGCAGCTTACCGGCTTCAACCTGGGCTGGCGTGGCTGGCAGGGGCGCGGCATGGCCGTGGGCGTGGGCGAGGTCAAACTGACCGGCATGGTGCGCCCGGACCGTAAAATGCTGACCTACAAGATTGATTTCAAGAAAGCGATCCAGACTCGCCGTCTGACGATGGGCGTGGCAGATGGTATCGTCGAAGCGGACGGCGAAATGATTTACGACGTCAAAGATATGAAAGTCGTTCTGTCCGAAGCCTAAGCCGGACTGGCTTGAAATAAGGAGCACGCACATGCGTCGAGTAGTTGTCACCGGTCTGGGGGTTGTCTCTTCCATCGGGAACAATGCCGAAGAGGTTCTGGCCTCACTCAAGGCCGGTAAATCCGGCATCGTGGCCAATGAGCAGATGGTCGAACATGGCTTTCGCAGCCAAATCGCCGGATCGCTGGATATTGATGTATCCGAGCATGTAGACAAGCGCACCCTGCGCTTCATGGGGCCCGGTGCGGCCTATGCCCATATTGCCATGACCCAGGCAATTGCAGATTCACGCCTGACCGAAGATCAGGTTCAAAACCCACGCACCGGGCTAGTCGCCGGATCGGGCGGCCCGTCGACCAGCGCCATGCTGACCGCGCATCAGACGGTGCTGAAAACCGGCGCAACCAAGCGCATCGGCCCCTTTGCGGTTCCAAAATGCATGTGCTCGACGATTTCCGCGAACTTGGCAACCGCGTTTAAGATCAAGGGCATCAACTATTCGATCACCTCGGCCTGTTCGACCTCGCTGCATTGCATCGGCAACGCGGCCGAACAGATCATGCTGGGCAAACAGGACGTTATGTTCGCCGGCGGCGGTGAAGAACTGGACTGGACCCTGTCTTGCCTGTTCGACGCGATGGGCGCGATGTCCTCGAAATACAACGACTCGCCCGACAAAGCCTCGCGCGCGTTCGACCAGAATCGCGACGGGTTCGTGATCTCGGGTGGCGGCGGCATCGTCGTGCTTGAGGATCTGGAGCACGCGCTGGCCCGCGGCGCCAAGATTTATGCCGAAGTGACCGGCTATGCCGCGACCTCGGACGGCCACGACATGGTAGCCCCGTCTGGTGAGGGTGGCGAGCGCGCGATGCGCTTGGCCCTGTCGACACTGCCCGAAGGCCGCAAGGTCGGCTACATCAACGCCCACGGTACCTCGACCCCGGTCGGCGACGTGGGTGAGGTTGAGGCCGTGCGCCGTATCTTTGGCGAAGGCAATGTGCCCCCGATTTCATCGACCAAGTCGATGACGGGCCACGCACAGGGTGCCGCAGGCGCGCTTGAGGCGGTGTTCTGCCTGCTGATGCTGCACCATGATTTCATTACTCCGTCGATCAATGTCGACACACTTGCCGAAGGCATCCTGCCCGGTGAAATTGCAACTCAAGTAGTTGAAAACGCAGGCTTGGACAGCGTGATGACCAACAGCTTCGGCTTTGGTGGCACCAACGGGTCCATGGTTCTGTCAAAGTATAACGGGTGAATACGATGTCGGATACTCTCAAGGGCAAACGCGGCCTGATCATGGGCGTGGCAAATGACCGCTCGATTGCATGGGGCATCGCCAAGGCCATGCACGAAGCCGGCGCAGAACTGGCGTTCACCTATCAGGGCGAAGCGTTCGGTAAGCGGCTGGAGCCATTGGCGCAAAGCCTGGGCAGCGATTTCATGGTGGATGCGGATGTCACCGACGACGAATCTTTGGACCGTGCTTTCGATGAGCTGGGCGCGCGCTGGCCTAGCATCGACTTCGTAGTTCACGCGATTGCCTACTCGGACAAATCCGAGCTGACGGGCCGGTTCCTCAACACCACGCGGGCGAATTTCAAACACTCCATGGATGTGTCTGCCTATTCGTTTATCGAGGTTGCGCGCCGCGCTTACCCGTTGATGAAGGACAATGGCGGTTCACTGCTGACGCTGACCTATCAGGGTTCGAACCGCGTTGTGCCGAACTACAACGTCATGGGCGTGGCCAAGGCGGCGCTGGAATCGGCGACCCGCTATCTGGCCAATGATCTGGGCCCCGAAGGCATCCGAGTGAACGCCATCTCGCCCGGCCCGATGAAAACGCTGGCAGGTGCGGCCATCGGCGGCGCACGCAAGACCTACAAGTTCTGCGATCAGAATGCACCGATGCGTGCAAACGCAACGCTCGAAGCCGTCGGTGGCACCGCAGTTTACCTGACTTCGGACGCTGGGGCCTGCACTTCGGGTGAGATCATTCGGGTAGACGGAGGGTTCCACGTTCTGGGAATGCCGCAACCCGATCACATGTGACCCGATCTTTCCCTGTCCGCGCCAAGATTTAACCATCTTTTTCGGGCAGTGATAGCGGCATGAGCAAAGCAGAACAAATCATCGCCACCACCACACGGGCATCCCGGCGCAAATCGGGTTTTCTGGGGCAACGCGGCCGGATCGCATTGCTGGCCCTGACCACGCTGCTGATGCTGTTTGTGTTCTTCACACAGGCAGAAGTCCGCACCACTCTCACATCCTGGACCAGCCTGATTTCAGGCTGATCCAACACGCTGGCCCACGGTTGTCAGTTGATTGAAACAACCTCGATATCAAAAATCAGATCCTGCCCGGCCAACGGGTGATTGGCGTCCAGCGTGACGGTTGCGTCATCCACCTCCACCACCGTCACAGGCAGCGCTTGCCCATCCGGTGTCTGCATCTGTAGCTGAGTGCCAGGCTCAAGCGGGATGTCATCCGGTATCCCTTCGCGCGGGATCTGCTGCCGCATCGCCGGATTGATCGGGCCATAGGCATCCACGCAGGCAATCTCGACCCGTTTTTTCTCACCCGTTGTCAGGCCGGGCATAGCCGTATCCAGACCGGGAATGATTTGACCGGACCCAACCACAAATTCCAGCGGGTCGCGCCCTTCGGAACTGTCGAACACGTTTCCGTCCAGCAAAGTACCCTTGTAATGGATGCGAACCGTGTCGCCTTGTTTGATCTCGGTCATAGGTGGCCTCCGGCCGTTAAGAAATTGAGCGGCCAACCCTAGGGGGTAACGCGCTATTGTAAACCCTCCCCCCTTTTGTGCCTGCACCACTTGTGCCAACCTGCGCGCGAATGAGGGAGGGGAATTGATGCCGATCACCACTTGCGTATTCGATGCCTATGGCACGCTGTTCGACGTTGCCGCCGCCGCGCGGCAAGCCGCATCCGAGCCCGGGTTCGAGAAGCTGCAACAGAAATGGCCCGAATTGGCAAATCATTGGCGGCTGAAACAGTTGCAATACACTTGGCTGCGCGCGATCACCGATGCCCATGCCGATTTCTGGGATGTCACGCAAGACGGGCTGGACTGGGCGTTGGACGCCACCGGGCTTGAGGGCGATCCCACCCTGCGCCAACGTCTGCTGGACCTGTATTGGGAATTGCAGGCCTATCCGGAAGTACCCCAGATGCTGACCGCCCTGAAAGAGGGCGGTCTGAACACCGCGATTCTGTCCAACGGGTCGCCGCCCATGCTGGATGGTGCGGTGCAATCGGCAGGAATCGGCGGCGTGCTGGACGACGTGCTGTCAGTCGAAAGTGTTGGCGTCTTCAAACCTCACTCCAGTGTCTACGATCTGGTGCAGCAGCGTTTCGACTGTGCCCGTGACGAGGTACTTTTTGTCAGCTCGAATGGGTGGGACGCCGCCGGGGCCAGCGGGTACGGGTTCGTAACCGCCTGGGTTAATCGTGCAGATGAGCCAATGGACCGCTTGCCATGGACGCCCGCACATGTTCTGTCCGACCTGACAACGATCCCTCAACTGGCCGGAGTTTAATGGCTTTTTTCACCACGTCTGATGACAGGCGCCTTTTCTTCGATGACATCGGTGCCGGTACTCCGGTGCTGTGCCTTGCTGGGCTGACCCGCAACAGTCAGGATTTCGCGTTCCTGGCGCCACATATCACCGATGTGCGGATGATCACGATGGATTACCGGGGGCGCGGGCAATCGGATCATGACCCGGACTACATGAACTATAACATCGTTCGCGAATCCCTTGATGTGATCGAATTGCTGGATCATCTCAGATTGGACCGTGTGGTTGTCTTAGGCACTTCGCGCGGTGGGTTGATTGCCATGGCGCTGGCCGTCAGTCATCCCGAACGGCTGTCCGGAGTGATTCTGAATGATGTCGGCCCTGTGATCGACCCTGTAGGTATTGCCAAGATCATGGATTATGTAGGCAAACAGCCGACTTCAAAAACCTATGACGAGGCCGCGAAAATCTTACAGCAGGTGATGGAACAGCAATTCCCCGGGGTTTCGCTGGACCGGTGGCGGCAGCAGGCGGAAATCCAATACGAACTGACCGACGATGGCCTGACTTTGCGCTATGATCCGGCCTTGCGCACTGCATTACTGGAACAAACCGCTGCGGGCAAATTTCCGGATTTGTGGATGTTCTTCGAAGCCTTGCGCGATATTCCGACAGGTGTCATTCGGGGCGCAAATTCGGATGTTCTCGGCAAGGATACGCTGGTCGAGATGCACAAGCGCCACCCCGATCTTATCTCAGCAGAAATACCGGATCGCGGCCATGTGCCGTTTCTGGACGAACCGCAGTCTTTGGCCCTTATCCGCAAAGTATTGGATACCGTATGAGCACTTTGGAGATGATCGAAGCCGCCGCCGATCGGCTGCGTGGTCACATTCGGGAAACACCGCTGCTCACCTCGCCGTTTCTGGATGACCTGGCCGGTCGTCGGGTGCTGGTAAAGCCCGAATGCCTGCAACATACGGGCAGCTTCAAGTTCCGTGGCGCGTGGTCGGCGATCTCGGCGCTGAACGCTCAGGACCGACAGCGCGGCGTGATCGCCTATTCCTCGGGCAATCACGCGCAAGGCGTGGCTTTGGCGGCAACACGGCACGGCATTTCGTCAGTGATCATCATGCCCTCGGACGCGCCCCAGTTGAAGATCGACAACACCCGCGCGCTGGGGGGTGAGGTCGTCCTGTATGATCGCGCAAACGAAAGCCGCGAGGAGATTGGCGAATCCCTGGCCACCGAACGCGGCCTGACCCTGATCCGCCCTTATGATGAACCGCAGGTAATCGCCGGTCAGGGCACTACCGGGCTGGAGCTTGTTCGGCAGGCCGCCGAAATGGGCGTTAAGCAAGGCGATGTTTTGGTCTGCTGCGGTGGCGGCGGGCTGACTTCGGGGATCGCGCTGGCGCTCGAAGGTCACGCACCCGGTCTGCGCGCCCGCCCCTGTGAGCCCGAAGGCTTCGACGACGTCAAACGCTCATTGGCCAGCGGTCAGATTCAGGCCAATGCTGAAACTGCGGGCAATATATGTGACGCGATCCTGACGCCGCAGCCCGGACAGATTACCTTTCCAATTCTCAGCCGCTTGTGTGGTCCGGGCCTGTCGGTCACCGAAGAGGAAGCCATGCGTGCGATGGCTCTGGCCTTTCTGCGTTTGAAAATCGTGCTAGAACCGGGCGGCGCGGTATCGTTGGCTTCTGCCCTTTTCCGCAAGGAAAAAATCGAAGGCGACGCGGTGATCGTCGTGGCCTCGGGGGGCAATGTGGACCCGGAAGTCTTTGGAAAAGCGCTGGAATTCCTGACCTGACATTGGACAATGTTTGGGTCAACCTGATTCCTTAAAGTATGACGACAGGGGATTGTGTCATGCAGATCGCAGATATTGGAGAAGTGCAGCTGCACTATCGCGTCGATGGTGATCCAAACGGCGCACCCATTGTTTTTGCCAACTCGCTAGGAACCGACCTGCGCCTTTGGGACGCGATGCTGCCGCATCTGCCTGCCGGTTTACGGATCATTCGCTATGACAAGCGCGGGCATGGCCTGTCGTCACAACCGCCTGCCCCGTATTCCATGGGCGCGCTGGTGCGCGATGCCGAGGCATTGCTGGATCTGTTGGACGTTCGCGATTGCGTCTTTGTCGGCCTGTCCATCGGCGGTTTGATCGCGCAGGGATTGGCGGTAAAGCGTATGGATCAAATCCGCGCGCTGGTCCTGTCGAACACCGCCGCCAAGATCGGCATCCCTTCAATCTGGCAGGACCGTATGGATGCGGTGCGCCAAGGCGGTATCGAAGCGCTGGCCGATGCGACGATGGAACGGTGGTTTTCCAAAAGTTTCCGCTCAGAGCCGGAACACTTGCTGTGGCGCAACATGATGGTGCGACAACCCGTTGACGGTTATCTGGGTTGCTGCGCGGCGATTTCGGGCACGGATTTCTACACCCCCACCAGCGGTTTGCGCCTGCCGACGCTGGGCATTGCCGGCAGCGAGGACGGCTCGACCCCTCCGGATCTGGTGCGCGAAACCGTTGAAACTATCCCTGGCTCGAAATTCGAATTGATGCGCCGGGCCGGTCACCTGCCCTGTGTTGAACAACCGGCGGAATACGCCGCCCTGCTGCGTAATTTTCTGACCGATATTGGACATATTTGAAGGAGCACTGTTTTGGCAGATTTTCTGTTGATCCATGGATCGTGTCATGGCGCATGGTGCTGGCGTGATGTCATTCCCGCCCTGACGGCACTGGGTCACACGGCGCGCGCAATTGACCTGCCCAGCCACGGCTCGGACCCGACACCGATTGTCGATGTCACGCTGGACAGTTGCCGCGATGCAGTTCTTTCGGCTTCGACTCCGAAAACGATCCTCGTTGGCCATTCCTGGGGCGGCTATCCCATCAGCGCCGCCGCCGAGGCAGCCCCGAACGCAATGCGGGCCCTGATCTATCTGTGCGCATATGTTCCGCAAGACGGTCTTTCGATGATTGAGATGCGCAAAAGGGCCCCGCGCCAACTGGTCGTTGATGCCGTCGAAAAATCCACCGATTGCCTGTCCTACACGTTCAGGCCAGACATGGTGCAAGATTTGTTTTATCACGATTGCGCACCTGAAACCGTACCCTATGCCCTTGCGCGCATGTGCCCTCAGCCCATCGCACCGCAGGAAACCCCGCTGTCCCTTGCAGATAATTTCGCGCGTGTCCCCAAAGCTTACATCACCGCGACGGACGACCATACGATCCCAAGGGAATACGAAGAACAGATGAGCCACGTCGCGCCCGAAGGTTTGCGGACATCGATCAACAGTTCGCATTCTCCGTTCTTTTCTCATCCCCGTCTTCTGTCCGAAATCCTGGACGATCTGGAACAAAAATTACCGGCGGCATGACCTGACGTTACAGGTGCTTCACAGGTGAACGAAGCGTGATAGGGTCCGGGCGAATCTCGCGAGCGGTTTCTATGCGTCTACCTTTTCTCTTCGTACTCGGCACGGTGATGATCGACGCCATGGGCATCGGTCTGGTGTTGCCCATCATGCCAGAGCTGATCATCGAGGTTCAGGGCGGCACTTTGGCCGACGCAGCGATCTGGGGCGGCGCGCTCAGCACCGCCTTTGCCGCGATGCAATTCGTATTTGGGCCAATTTTGGGCAACCTATCCGACGCCTATGGCCGGCGCACTGTGCTGTTGGTGTCCTTGTTCGTCATGTCGCTGGACTATGTGGTGATGGCGATTGCCGGCAGCATCTGGTTGCTGTTGGTCGGGCGCATCGTGGGTGGCATCACCGCGGCCACCCATGCCACGGCGGCGGCGTTCATGGCGGATGTCTCGAAACCGCACGAAAAGGCGGCGAATTTTGGCCTGCTGGGTGCCGCCTTCGGGGTGGGGTTTGTGCTGGGCCCAGTTATCGGTGGGTTGCTGAGCGAATACGGAACCCGCGCGCCTTTTTGGGCGGCAGCCGCCTTGTCCGCGCTGACTTTTCTGGCGGGCCTTTTGGTCATGCCGGAAACGGTGACCGACAAAACCCGCCGGGCCTTCAGCCTGCGCCGCGCCAATCCGGTGAACTCGCTACGCGCCATCGCATCGTTGCCGGGCATCCGCCCAATGCTGTGGGTCTATTTCCTCTATTCCGTGTCCATCTACGTCTACCCCGCGATCTGGGCCTATTTCACAACGGAACGGTTCGGCTGGTCGCCGCAAATGATCGGTCTGTCACTGGGCGTGTACGGGATCGGCATGGCCGCTGTACAAGGTGGCCTGATCCGCCCCGCGACCCGGTACCTGGGTGAGAGGGTAACGATCATCTACGGTATGGCTTTCGAAGTGGTCAGCTTTCTGCTGTTGGCTTTCCTGACCAATGGCTTCATCGCTCTGATGCTGATCCCGATTACCGCAGTCGGTGCGGTGGTGACCCCTGCCCTGCAGGCCCTGACATCCCGCGCAACCCCGGATTCGCAACAAGGTGAGTTGCAGGGTGTGCTGACCTCGCTGCACGCACTGTCGATGGTGATTTCGCCACTGGTGATGACCAGTGTGTTCGCTCATTTTGCCAAACCTGACGCGGCGATCTACCTGCCCGGCGCGCCATTCCTGCTGGCCCTGGTTCTGATGGTCGTCGGATTTGCCTTATTTTTGCGATCTCGCCCTGTCGTAGCGTAACAACGACGCCTGGATGACGGTTTCCGTCTTGCGACATGCAGTTTCCCGCGCCACCGTGATCGAAAAGGAGTGAGGGACCACATGCAAACCATCAAAGCCGCCGTCTGCCGGGCGTTTGACGAACCTCTGGTCATCGAAGACGTCTTGCTGGCACCGCCGGGCGCGGGCGAGGTCGAAGTGACACTCGAGGCCGTGGCAATCTGCCATTCCGATATCACCTTTGCTAGCGGGGCATGGGGTGGGCATTTGCCTGCCGTCTATGGCCACGAAGCCGCCGGAGTGATCACCGCGATTGGCGACGAGGCCGGGGGTTTCAAGGTTGGCGACCCAGTAGTTGTTACCCTAATCCGCGGCTGCGGGTCCTGCCCGTCTTGCGCAGGCGGCCAGCCAACCATCTGCGAAACGCCTTACGACACCGTCAAAGGACCGTTGCAGACAGTGGACGGTGGTCCCTTAGATCAGGCGATGGCTTGCGGTGCCTTTGCCGAAAAGGTTGTCGTCAGCCACCGGCAAATCGTGAAACTTCCTGCTGAGATGCCGAAAGACGTGGCCAGCCTCCTGTCCTGCGGCGTGATCACCGGGGTCGGTGCGGCGGTGAATGCCGCGAAGCTACGCCCAGGTCAGGACGTGGTGGTCATCGGCGCGGGTGGTGTCGGGTTAAACGCCATTCAGGGGGCCCGTATCGCCGGGGCACGTCGTATTGTGGCCGTCGACATGACCGAGGAAAAACTGGACATCGCCATGGAATTCGGCGCGACCCATGGGGTCTTGGCCAGTCAGGATCAACCATGGAAAGCCGCCTTCAAAGCTTTGGGTGGGCGCGGCGCGGATGCGGTTCTGATCACCGTCGGTGCAATTCCGGCCTATGATCAGGCCCCGCGTTATTTGGGTCGGGGCGGCCGTGCGATCATGATCGGCATGCCGCATTCGGGCGATATGTCCAGCTATGAACCAGTGGTTCTGGCCGCGCTGGGTCAGGGCATGGTGGGTTCGAAAATGGGCGATGTTGTCATTCAGCGCGATATCCCGTGGATGATCGACCTATACGAACAGGGACGGTTAAAACTGGACGAACTGATCTCGGGCCGGTGGTCCCTGGATCAGATCAACGAGGCAATCGAAGACACCAAAACCGGATCCGCCAAGCGCAACGTGATCCTGTTCGACAGGGGCTGACGCCATCCAAGGGGAGGACACCGGATGAAACTGCAGGACCTCGACATCATCGTTACCGCCCCACCTGCACCGGGCTGGGGTGGACGGTACTGGATTTTGGTCAAAGTGACGACAGATACCGGGATCACCGGCTGGGGGGAATGTTATGCCTCATCCGTCGGTCCCGACGCGATGCAGCTCGTGATCCGGGACGTGTTCGAACGGCATATGCTGGGCGAAAACCCGGAAAATATCGAGTTGATGTTCCGCCGTGCCTATTCCAGCGGCTTTACTCAGCGTCCCGATCTGACTGTTATGGGCGCGTTTTCGGGGCTTGAGATCGCCTGTTGGGATATACTGGGCAAGGATCGCGACCGCCCGGTCTATGCTCTGCTGGGTGGGGTGATGAACGAACGCATCCGGGCCTACACCTACCTTTACCCCCTGCCGCAACATGATCTGTCCGATTTCTGGACCTCACCCGATCAGGCCGGTGAATGCGCGGCCGAGATGGTGCGGCGTGGCTTTACCGCTGTGAAATTCGACCCGGCAGGCCCTTACACGATCCGCGGTGGGCATATGCCTGCGATATCCGATATCTCAATGTCGGTCGCGTTCTGCAAAGCGATCCGCGAGGCCGTGGGGGACAGGGCCGACCTGCTGTTCGGCACCCATGGTCAGTTCAACACCGCAGGCGCAATCCGGTTAGGTCAGGCGCTGGAGCCCTACTCTCCGCTGTGGTTTGAAGAACCCACCCCGCCCGACATGATCGAGGATATGGCCCGCGTCGCCCGCAACGTCCGCATCCCTGTCGCGACCGGAGAACGTATGACCACCAAGGCCGAATTCGGCGCGGTACTGCGTGCCGGGGCTGCCGAAATCCTGCAACCCGCCCTTGGTCGCGCTGGTGGCATATGGGAGATGAAGAAGGTCGCCGCCATGGCCGAGGTGTTCAATGCCCAAATGGCACCGCATCTATATGCCGGACCTATCGAGTGGGCCGCAAATATCCATCTGGCCGCGTCGATCCCAAATCTGCTGCTGCTGGAGACCATCGAAACGCCTTTCCACGATCAACTGATCAAAGGCACTTTGCGTGTCGATGATGGTTTCGTGACCGCCCCAACCACACCCGGCCTTGGGATCGAGGTGGACGAGGACCTGGCCCGTGCGCATCCCTACAGCGGCGACGGGCTGCATTTGCAAATGCAGGAAGAACCTTGCGACTATGTCAACGGCAACGCCTTTCAAGGGGGTGCGCCAGCGACCGAGGGGTGACAACCAAACCGGTTTCAGGGCATATTGGTCCAACCCCATTGCGAACAAACAGGCTGCGTGTGACCCCCAAAGCCCAAGACACCGAAGGCGAACATTCTGAAAACCCCGCGGACATGAAAGAAAGCGCCGCGCGGGCTGCGGCGTTTCTGAAAACACTGGCCCATGAAGGCAGGCTCATGATCCTGTGCCATCTGGGCGACGGCGAAAAATCAGTGGGTGAGTTAGAGGACCTGCTGCAAATCCGGCAGGCCGCCGTCAGCCAGATGCTGGCCCGATTGCGGCAGGAACAGCTGGTGTCCACGCGCAGAGACGGCAAGACTATCTATTACTCGCTGCATGACGGCAATACCGCGCAGGTCATCGGGTTGCTTTACGAATTGTTCTGTAAGCCCAAGATCTAGTTCGAAACGTATCCAGCGATCACCTGCATCAGCTTGAATGCGGTAGCGGCATCGTTTTCGACCACCGCCAGGAATTCCTCTTCCCCGATCCGCAAGCAGGACAGTTCCGTCTCGGCAATCATGCTCAGGGCGCGGGGCTCCTTGCGGATCAGCCCCAGTTCCCCCACCAGTGCCCCCGGCCCCACTTTTGTGATCAGTTGATCCGGGCCTTCCATCTGCGGCAGGTACAGCCCGGCCTCGCCTTCAAGCACCACATAGGCCCCATCAGTGGGTTGGTCATCTTTCAGAAACACAACCTCGCCCGGCTTGGCATCGAACCAGCGCGCACCAAAGGCCAGCAGGCGCAACTGCCTGCGGTCAAGACCGGAAAACAGCGGCGTCTGTTCCAATGCGCGCAGCTTGCGCGCCAGATCGGCTGAGGCGGCGCTATCCTCTTCCACGGCATCATACCCTCCGTCCGAGACCACACGACCTTGCCGGATTTCGACAAACATGTCGAATACATCCGGATTTTCGAACTGGTCGTTCAGATAGATGACTGTCGTGTCGGGCAGCAACTGACGCAGGTTTTTGTAAACAGCAACTTGTGTCGCCATGTCATAGCTGGCGAGCGCGTTTTCCAGGATCAGGATGTCCGGCTTTTTGATCGTCGCGCGGGTAAAGGCCAGTGGTTCGGCAAAAACGGCGGGCAAGTTCTGACCACCGATTGCGACCGGGACGTCATAAATCAGTTCGACCACCAGCGGGCGCGCGCCGTTTTCGTCCAGCACATCGACAATCAGCTTACGCGCCTCGTCCGAACGACCGCCCCCGATCTGACTGACTTTGCCGAACAGGGCGTTTTCCATAACGGTCAGACCCGGCGCAAATGCCGTTTTGTCCAGCGAGACGAAAACGTCATGCAACCGCCCCAGCAATTTCTCGGAATGGCTGTGACGTAGTTCGAGGATTCGGTTCTTTAACTCATCGGTAAAGGCAGGCCCAATCTGTTCCGCCGAAATCACGAATGGCACCGCCAGCAGATTGGCCAGTTGTTCGTCATCCAGACCGGATACGCCCTCATTCCTGGTCCGCTCGACCAGTTCCAGCGCGGCCTCATAGGTTTGCGCCTCAAGTCCCAGCTTGCGGAACAGCGGGTGGTCGGTGCCGTCCAGACCAAAGATCTGACGCAGCATCTCGATCACATCGCGGGTCAGACCAACCAGTGTTTCGTCCAACCCCAACTCGCGCAGTTGTCCCAAAAAGACGGTTTGACGCGCCAGCAATTCCTGCGTGACCGGCACACGCGGCGTGGCAAACAGCAGGTTTTCCACCACCGGCAAGGCCGGGTTGTAGGTGTCGCGATCAAACACCAAAGCTTGTTGTTCCAGCCCAGCCTTTTGCACCGCCTGCTGGACCAAGGGGCGCAGCTCGACCAATTTGCTGGCCAATTCCGGGTGTTCAACCGGATCAAACACTTGCTCTGATCCACGCTGGAACAAAGCCGCCCCCGACCCCATGCCGTCAATCAGGTGCAACCACCAATCGCGCAGCGCGTCGGGGCTGTCCAACCCAGCCTGAGACGGGTCAAGCCACTCGGCATCATACGGATCGGCGCTGTTGCCTGCGCGTTGGGTCTCAGCAAAATCAGGGTCGTCGGACTGCGTTGTCAGCGGCCTCTGACGCATCGGCATCATCACATTGTCGCCCAACGTCCCCTTAAACATAACTGGGCGTGACGAGGCGTAGCCGATGCGCGCGGCCACCACACTTTGATGCAGGTTCGACAGGTTTTCGCCACCAATCTCGACCCGACCCGCGCTGGGCAGAATTTCCCGCGTCAGCAACTCAGCAACGGCGCGCCGGTCCTCTTCGCTGGGGGCCGCAATCCCAACAGTTTGTCCGCCTTTAAAGGTAAGGTTCAGATCATCCAAAACCTGATTGCCATCCATATCCCGAACCGAGACCCGATCCAGCGCGATATCCCCATTCAGATGTGGTCGCGTTTCGGGCTCGCCTTCGAACAGCTTTTCATCGGGCATTCCCGGCGGGGCAAAACGTTCGATCACCACGTCCCAGCGCAGCGACATGTCCTGCGTCTGGTTGTAGTAGGTCAGCAACTCTTTCCAGGGCGAGCTCAGGTCCTTATACGCCGCCAACGCCGCCACCAGCGCCCCCAATGAGACCGAGCCCTGCAACACCAGAAGTCCGCCAATCAGATAGAACATGAACGGCGTCAGCTGCGAGATGAAGTTGTTGATAAACTTCATAAAAAATTTTTTCTGGTAGATCTCGAAGCGAATGCCATACAGCCGCCCCAATTGATCCGAGATCATCGCCCGGCGATAACGCCAGCCGCCATTGGCACGCAAGGTCGAGGCCCCGGCTGCATTCTCTCCAATCTGCGCGGCCAGCACGCGAACTTCCTGAATGCGTTTCTTGTTCAGTAAGTTGATCTGACGCTGCAGCTTGGGAATCAGCCACGCCTGCAGCGGTATCAGGGCCACAGCGGCCAGCCCGAACCAGACGCTTTGCAGGAACAGGAACGACAGGATCGTGATCATCTGTCCCGCTTGCAGGACCGGCTGGCTGATCGCATCGCCCATAAGCCCACCCATAGGCTCGCTTTCGGCGGTGATCATCGACACCATTTCACCCTGGCTGACCCGCTCGAAATACGGTTGGGGGAAACGCAGGGCGCGGTTGATCAGCTGATACCGGAAGCGGCGCAGCATCCGTTCGCTCAGCACACCCTTCATGGTGTTGATACGCATCTTCATCAGGCCATGCGCCAGCACCGCCAGTAAGAACGCGCCGCACAGAATAATCAGGAATGTGGTTTGCGGTACCTGATACCCCAGAACATCCACAATCGGGCTGGCTGCACCAATGGCATCGTTGATAATGCGCTTGGGCAATTCCAGTGTCAGATACAGCAGCGGGAACAGCGTAGACGTCACGGCCAGCAGAATTAGCTGATCGCGTTTTGAGTACTTCCAAATAAACCGGAAAATCGAACGTTCTATGGATCCTGCCCCTGTTTTGAATCACCGATCCGATCTGAAAGAAATTGCGGCGCATCCAACAGGCTGAATTTACAGCATTCGTGACCACTGACGCAAATAGTTTCCAGTTTGCACATAAATTCGCCATGTGTGATCTAGTTTATTTGCGCCGCACCAGTTTAGCCCCTAGAGTTCGCTTTAGGACGATATCGGGAGAAACAATTTGACCGCCAGCTTGGGCGCAGTGTTGTCGATGCTCTGCTTGTTGCAGATCAAACATATGTTCGCGGATTTCTACCTTCAGACACCCAAAATGCTATCGGGGCGTGGTGAGTATCTTCACTGGGGTCGCGCGCAACATGCCGGCGTACATGTTATCGGATCCGTTATTGTCTTTGTGCTGTTCGGCGCGCCTTGGGCTTTTATTCTTATAATTGCCGCCCTGGAATGGTTCGTACATTTCAACATCGATTTTGCCAAAGCCAGTTATTCTGACAAGAAAAAACTGATGCCAACACAGGCTGCTTTTTGGCGCGCTGCGGGTCTGGACCAGTTGATGCACAACCTGACCTATATCGCGATGGTCTGGGCCTGGGCCGAATTCGCCACCTGATCTATTGACCGTTTCAGGCGAAATCTCTCAGGGCTGACGCGCGATAGGCAGCCAGCCATTGCTGGTCCAACGCATCAAGCTTGCTAGTGTCGAACCTGTCCGCAACTTCCCAATACCGCCCCGAGGGCACGTGATACCCCAGCTCATTTTCCGACTGGACAATGGCCTGCATCGCATCGGTTTCGGGTAAGTCGTCTCTTACAAGATCACCGATCCCGACGGACGGAAACAGCAGGCGGCTCTCCCCTTTTGACAGCCTGACGACCTGGCATCCCTGATCTGCACCAAACAGCGCCAGGCGCGCCGATTTAGCCTCGAGCGACCGCAAAGTGATATCCGTACGCAAAGGATCAGCCTGACCGGTTCCGTAGAAATGCGTCTTCCCGGTATCCGGGTAGATCATGTCACAGCCGAAAAAGGCCAGCACCGCAGGCCTTAGCACCGCCAAGGCCCAATAGCCCGCGGTAAACGCCATCGTTCCGCCAGCGTAGACAAACCCACCAAACCCATTTTGCGCCGGTACATAGTCCTGCGCCGTGATGATCCGCTGATGCGGGGCAAGTCCAGTTGGATGGTTTGTTATCGGGAAATCTTCGGGGTGGATCAGCATGTCCCAATCTGGCCGGATGCGCCAGGCGTTATTGATCGCGACAATATGGGTAAAGGGATCGCGCGCCCAGCCTTGCGCGGCCAAGGCGCCGGGCGCGCTGCCCAGTATCAGAACTCGGTTCGATGGTTCAGTCATCCAGGACCCCACAAACGGTTCCTGGAAAGACTAGAGCAGTTTTGCAGGCAGGCTAGCCCAGAACCGAAAAACTGCTTTCTTCGTTGATCGGACGTTTACGCGAGTAGAACCCAACATCGATCATCCGCTTGATATAGGGCAGCTCGAACTGCAGTGGCTGCGCATCGTGATCCGCCCCACCCTCGCAATAGTCGATCAGGGCCGTCATCATCTTTCCTGCGATCGGCGCGTTCTTGTACTGGTTTCCACTGGTGCCGCAGGCCATGTAGAACCCCGGCAGGCTGGACTTGTCATAGATCGGAATCCAATCGGTCGACGCATCATACAGATCAACCACCCCACGGGTTTTGGACGGGATGCCAAGGCTGGGCACCCGCTGGGCATAGCGCATCGCCTGTGTGGTCCACTGGTCGGTGAAGTCGTGATTGTAGTGCACGTCATCCTCGCACCACTGATGCGGATCGCATTCGGGATCTTCTGAACCCACGAGGATATGATTGCCATGTTCAGGGCGGCAGTAACACGCGATATCGCTGTCCGACACAATAGTACCGTCATTTTCGAAATCGAATCCCTCAGGCGCGGGGACGTGAACCACTTCCTGTCGCAGAGGGCGGGTTTCGATGGTCATGTCGTCCAATACGCCAGCCATCTTGTTGATAATCGCTGATCCCGGTCCAGCGACATTTACCACGACCTTGGCGCGGATTTCCTCGCCCGAGGCCAGTTTGACCCCGGCCACGCGACCACCTTCCGTCAGAATTTCGACCACCTCGGCCCCGGTGCGCACTTCTGACCCATGCTGTTTGGCGGCATCCATCAGGTTCTGCGCCGACAAGGCCGGGTCGGTAACGTATCCGGCCTGCGGCCAGAACACGCCGCCCTGCATCTTGCGCCCGTTCGGCTGGCCAAATTCCGGGTCCTCCATGCGTTTGGGCGGGGTGAAGCTGTCCAATGAATAAACCGGCAGACGCTCCGTGATTTTTTCAGGCGACCAATCTTCGAACGGGCAATCCAGATCCGCACTGTTTTTCATGTGCTTTTCCAGCATCCCGTTGGCTTCGGTCTTCATCACCAGACATCCGGTTTCACGAAACTGCGCCAGATTGGCATCTGCTGGCAGGCCCAGATATTCGGCCCAATCGCGCCAATAGTGATAGCCTTCCCACGCAAAGGCCGTGCCATCGAAGGTCGAATAATGCATCCGAATGATCGCGCAGGACCCGGCGGTCGAGCCGTGACCGACCTGAGCATTGCGGTCCAACGACAGAGTTTTCCACCCGGCCTTGGCCATCTCGAACGCGATGGCCGCGCCGATGACACCCGTGCCAATGATAATTGCGTCTGGTTGACTCATTCTGTTGCTCCCTCCCAATAGCGCGTTGAATAGGCGCTGAATTCTTCGACTTCTTCGGGCCTGGGTTCGACTCCGGTGAAGACGTAAAGGTAATGCGACACCAGCGACAGCCGCGTTTCCATCGGCTCGTTCAACTGCGCCAGATCGTACCCGATTTGCATGTAGTACAACACGCGCGCGCGGGTTTCGGCCTCAATCTCGGGATACCCATATCGCGCAAACATGGCGTGCAACGCCTCAAGCCGCCGCCCGTCCGATTGATCCAGGGCTCGTCGCACCTTGCCCGACTTACGCGCCCAGTCACGTACGGCGAAATCCAACGCTGTGTCGAAAAGACCCGTGTTCACTACGCAGCGATGCACATTGCAGACGGCGGCGGTGATGGTTTCGGCGGGTGCTTCGGCCTGCGCAACCAGCGCCGCTGTATTGGTTGCCTGCCAGCGGGCCAGCAGTGCGTCCAGCAATTCCTGCCGGGACTTGAAATACCAATAGAAAGATGATCGCGACACGGCCATCCGCTCGGCCAGATTCAGAACCTTGATCTGGTCCACCCCGTCCGAGATCAGCACATCCATCGCCACGTTCAGCCAATCGTCGCGCGTGACCTTGATGTTGCCGACCAGCGGTTCGGCCTTGGGATCGTCCCTATGCAGGATCGGTTTTGTGTTCATTCAACTCTCCGGCGGTGCGCCGCCTTCAGCCGTACGGCGTGCGATGAAGTCCTGCAAGTCACCCAACCTGTCGCTGTCCCCGGCAGGGGCTTTGAAATCGTTCAGGATGGTCTTCCAAACGTCCGTTGCACGGTGATTGGCGTCGATTGATCCGCGCTCAGTCCAGGTGCCGAAATTGGCATAGTCATGCACATGGGGCTCGTAGAATTCGGTATTGTAGCGCTCCATCGTCTGGCTGGAGGCAAAGAAATGCCCGCTGGGTTCAACCTCACGCAGGGCGGTGTCATAACCGATCTCGGCCGTGCCCGCTTGTGCGCCAGCACACAGCTCGGCCACCATATTCAGCACTTCGGCGTCACAGATCATCTTTTCGAACGAGACCGTCAATCCACCCTCAAGCCACCCGGCCGAATGGATGATCACCGTGGCCCCGGCCATCAGACACCCCCAAAGGCCAAACTGATTTTCATTCGCGGCCTGAACGTCGTTTACATTCGACGCCGACCCGGCGGCGGACCGCCACGGAAGGCCCAGATGCCGCGCCAACTGCCCCGCCGCCAGAGACGCCTGGAAATGCGAAGGCGTCCCAAACGCTGGAGCCCCCGATTTCATGTCCACGTTGCTGGTGAAGGTCCCATAACACACCGACGCGCCGGGATTGGTTAGCTGGGTCAGGGTAACCGCTGCCAAAGCCTCGGCATGAGACAGCGTAATCGCCCCGGCCACAGTAATGGGTGCCATCGCCCCCATTAGCGTGAACGGCGTGACAATCGACATCTGACCGTGGCGGGCAAAGTCGATTAGACCTTGCGCCATGGGGATATCCAACGTCCGCGGACTGTTGGTATTGATGATCGTATAGCTGTGCGGGGTGGCGCGGAATTCATCGTCCGGCAGGCCACGCGCAGTGGTCAGCATCTCAAAACAATCCATCACCTGCGGCGTTCCGCGAGAGTAGAAGAACGGGAACTTGTCAGTCAGCTCCATCTGCGCCTGCGTGGTGAAATAGTGACGCAGGTGGGTCGGCACGTCCTGTGGTTCGACCTGCGGGGAGATCATCTGGAACACATCAAAGTGGTGCGTAAGTTTCAAAAAATCCAGATAGTCCTGCCCCGTCGCGGGGCGACGACCCTTTTCCAGATCGGTGGCATTCGGAGCCCCTGCCCCTGGTTGAAACACAAGACTGCCCAGTTCCAGCGTGAAATCACGACGGCGCGCGCCAGCACGGCAATTGATGGACTTGGGGGCTGACGCTATGGCGGCCTCAACGATCTCTCGACCGATGAAGACCATTTCACTGTCTTCCTCTACCCGTGCGCCTGCCTTGTCGAATATTCGGCGGGCTTCGGGCAGCAGAACCTTAATCCCCAGATCCTGAAGCGTCCGCAGGGCGGTTTCGTGCATATCGGCGATCTGATCCGCCGGGAATACTTCCATCAATGGAAACGGATTACGCAGCTGGCGGTAATTCACATCGCGACTTGGGGCAGGCGCGGCGTCTGCACCGCGTCCACGACGCCGCCTGCTGCGCTCGGATGTTTGCGAGATCACCATCAGCCCCTCATCGCCTTACCGTTCGGATCGTATGGGGACGTTGCGATCACACACGCGGGGCGTTCAACACCAACCACATGAACCGTCAACTCGGTACCCGGTTCGGCCTTGTCGCGGTTGACCAAAGCCATTGCCAGTGACTTGCCGGTATAGTGACCATAGCCGCCCGAAGTCACGAAACCCACACGCTCATCGTCGGCCCAGATCGGTTCATACCCGCTGGCGTCAGCGTCCAGCGCGTCTATTTCCAGCGTTACTTGCACTTGCGCCGGGCCGTTTCCGTCACGCTCGGCCAATGCAGCGTCTTTGCCGACGAAATCCTTATCCCAGTCGATCCAGCGATCCATTCCTGTCATCGCCGGCGTATAGGCCTGGGTGAACTCCGCCGACCAGATACCAAAGCTTTTTTCCAGCCGCGTCGACAGCATCGCGTTGAAGCCGCATTCGCGAATACCTTCATCCGCCCCGGCCTCAAGCAGCATCCGGCGCAGCGCAATATGATCGCCATAACGGCAGTTGATCTCATAGCCTTTTTCGCCTGTCACCGACATACGCGCGACGCGGGCGCGAACAAGGCCGATATCGAATTCATCGCAGCCCATGAACCCAAGACCCGAGATATCCTGTTCCGCCAGTTTCTCGACCACTGCCGGCGATTTCGGCCCTACCACAGCGAAACCACAATACTCTTCACCCAGATCACGGATATTGACGCCGTCGATCATGTGATCGTCGAACCAGCGCATGTGCCAGGCGCGCAGATAATAGCTGCCCATGATCCACCAGGTGTCGTCGCCCCAGTTAAGAACGGTCAGATCCCCTTTGAGCCGCCCGTCCTCGCCCAGCATCGGGGCCAATTTGGCACGGCCCGGCGCGGGGAGTTTCGATGCCATGACCTTATCGAGCCAAACCTCAGCATTGGGGCCGCTGACCTCGAACCGCGAAAAGCCCGAGATATCCAACAGGCCGACGCCTTCGCGGATCACCTTGCATTCCTCGGCCACGATGTCGTGAGCGTTTGATCGTTTGAGCGTCGGTGTTTCCTCAAACCCTTTCGGCGCGAAATACAGCGGCACTTCCAGATCCCAGCTAACACCCCATTTGCAGCCGGCCTCTGTCATTGCGTCATGGGCGGGCGCCATCTTCAGCGGACGGCCCGCGGGCAGTTGCTCATTCGGGTAGGTCATTACGAAACGGCGGGAATAGAACTGCCCGGTGGTTTCGCGGATATAGCGTTTGTTCTGCGCGAAATCACCATACCGCGCCACGTCCATCGGCCATGCATCCGCCTCAGGCTCGCCATGGATCATCCACTCGGCCAATGTTTTGCCAACGCCGCCGCCCTGCAAGAACCCGGCCATCACCGCGCAAGCCGACCAATAACCGCGCTTGCCCGGAACGGGTCCGACCAGCGGGTTACCATCTGGCGAGAAAGTAAACGCCCCGTTTACCCACGTCTTGATCCCCACGTTCTGAATCGACGGGTATCGCTCAAAGCCCAGCGTCAGTTCGTTTTCAATCCGATCCAGCTGTTCTTGGAACAGCTCTTCGCCGTAATTCCACGGTGCGCCGTCCATAGCCCAGTGTTCGTGATCAATCTCGTAGATACCAACAAGGACGCCCTTCTGGTCCTGCCGCATATAGGTGAACCCTTCGAGGTCGACGGTCATCGGCATCTCGAAATCCGCCTGCGCCACTTCGGGCACCGTGTCGGTAATCAGATAGTGGTGTTTCAGCGGCGAGACCGGCAGTTCGATGCCAGCCATGCGGCCCACCTGTTTGGCCCAAAGCCCAGCCGCATTGACCACATGTTCGCAAGTGATCGTGCCCTTGTCGGTCACCACCTGCCAACCATCCGCGGTTTGGATCAGCTCCTCAACCTTGGTTTCCTCGTAATACTCGGCACCACGTTTTCTGGCTGCCGTTGCATAAGCCTGCACCGTGCCGGTCGTGTCGATATAGCCCTCGCGGTCCGCCCACATAGCACCCAGCACGCCGTCGGTGGACATGATCGGGCAACGGCGCTGCGCCTCTTCCGGAGACAGCAACTCGCAATCCTCAATGCCGATAGACTGAAAAATACGGTAGTTCGCCTGTAGCCACTCCCACCGTTCGGGCGTTCCAGCCAACGTCAGGCCACCGGTCATGTGCATACCGATATTCTGACCCGATTCCTTTTCAATCTCACTAAGCAGATCGATGGTATACGCCTGCAGCGAGGCCATATTTGGGTCAGCGTTCAACGCATGAACCCCTCCGGCAGCGTGCCAGGAAGATCCCGATGCCAACCGCCGCCGTTCCAGCATCACCACATCCGACCAGCCGAACTTGGCCAGGTGATACAGAACCGAGGCGCCCACAACGCCGCCCCCGATAACCACAACACGGTACTGAGATTTCATCCTGCCCTCCCAACATGGCTTGGGCAGAACGCTAGACCCACTGTTCACTTCTGTCTAGACATTTCTGTACAGTCCTACCCGCACCAGAATGTTGGGCGAATTTCTCTGGTTTAAAGCTGCGCGCTGGGCCGTGTGCTGACCTTTTCGAACCAAGTCAGCGTTGCCGAATTTTCCTGCGGTATTCGCGTCTTGATCACTCGGGCAAAGTCAACAAAGACAAATGTTGAGATGTCAGCCAGCGTAAACTCAGACCCGGCGATATAGGGACTTTCCGCCAATCGCCATTCCAACAGATCGAAAAAATACCCAACCCGCGCGGCACCTCGTTGCGCCAGTTCAGGAATCTGAGCGTGATTCACCGGACCGGGAATCGCCCTGTCGGCAAAGGCGGGATGCGTGTTGCGTAAAGTTTCGCCAATGGGCGCCCCGCCTTGCTGTTCAACGATACTGTTCCACATCAAAACCAGCCCTTTTTCATCCGGGGTGCGCCCCATCAAAGGCGGCTCGGGAAATCGGGCCTCGAGATAGGCCGCGATGCCAAGGTTCTCAGTCAGTGCCGTGCCCTCATCCGTGATCAGCACAGGAAGGGTCGCGTTCGGATTGATCGCTTTGAACGCATCGCTCAGCTGTTCGCCTTTGCCGATCGAGACCTCGCGGGTTTCGACCTCCAGCCCTTTTTCCGCGATGAACATACGAGCCCGGCGTGGGTTCGGGGCGGTCTTGCAATCGTAGAACAGCATGGGATGCTCCTGTGTCTCAGCGGCGATAGACGAAGCACCGGCCCTGAACCGCACCGGGCGGCAAAGGCAATTCAGTCAGTTCGTCGAAATACATCCGATCACTGGAGACCATCAAACCACCTTCTGCCAGCAGAGGTTGGATCAACGGTGAAACAAATCTGGCAAAGGCGTCGTTCTTTTCTCGGTTATGCCCGCCAAGGTCCGCGTGGATCAGGCTTGCAGTGGCACCGAAACGCGTCAGCGCGGCGGGCAGCGTTTCGCGCACATCGCCCAGAATCACCCGATCCTCGGGGGGCGTTGAATCTGGGTGGGACGCCACCGCGCGTTCAAACACGTACACGGGGCGGTCCTTCACATATTGCGCCATGTGATGATAGGTCCGCCCATTGCCCAAACCCAATTCAAAGACCGGCCCCGCCATGCCTCGCGATTCGGCAATGGCAAAATCCAGACAGGCGCGTTGCGACACCATGCGGTCAATGAACAGATCGAGTCGGCTTTGATCGTCGGGCACGGGGAAATCTCTCCTTGATATCAGTCGATTTGCCAGATGGGGTCGACATGGCCCGTGATCGCAAATCCTCAAGACTTTGTGTAGACAAATTGGTGTCAGTTTCACGTTTCCGCGACATTTCACCCCAAGAACGGGTTTGACTACCCCGCCCCAACCGCGCGAGACTGCGTCAAAAAACACGGGGAGTTGATCAAGCCGATGCCGACCTACGGCCCAACGGGTGGAAAACCCGCATGACCGCTTTGTTGTCTGTGCGCGATTTGAGCATCGGTTTTGGTGCGGGCAACCCCGTTGTCAAAGGCGTCAATTTTGACGTCGAGGCGGGGCAGACACTTGCGCTGGTCGGCGAATCCGGTTCTGGCAAGACTATCTCGTGCAGGGCGGCGTTGCGGATTTTGCCACGCACCGCGCAAATTCGCAGCGGGACAATCATTCTGAATGATTCCAAAGGCACAGAGGATCTGACCAAGATTAGCGAAAAGCAGATGCGCGGTATTCGCGGCAACCGCGTTTCGATGAT
The DNA here is from genome assembly GCF_056537925.1 of Ruegeria sp. BI7. Lineage (NCBI taxonomy): Bacteria > Pseudomonadati > Pseudomonadota > Alphaproteobacteria > Rhodobacterales > Roseobacteraceae > Ruegeria > Ruegeria sp. BI7. Next base: position 27,869 of record NZ_JBQFSK010000010.1, on the reverse strand, counting down.
CTTTCAAGAACCGATGCGATCCCTGTCGCCGCTGCACAAGATCGGCAATCAGGTCAGCGAGGTTCTCTGGCTGCACCGTGGCGCGTCCGAGGCGCAGGCCCGCAAAGAAGTTTTGACTCAGTTCGAGCGCGTTGGCTTTCCCGATCCCCAACGTGCCTATGATTCTTACCCGTTTGAATTGTCCGGTGGCATGCGCCAACGCGCCATGATTGCGATGGCGATGGTGTCCAAGCCGGAATTGTTGATCGCGGACGAGCCGACAACCGCGCTTGACGTGACGACACAGGCGCAGGTTCTGGGCCTGATCAAGGAATTGCAGCGCGAAACCGGCATGGCACTGATCCTTGTCACCCATGATCTAGGCGTGGTCGCCAATATGGCAGAACAGGTCGTCGTCATGCACAAGGGCCGTGTGATGGAATCCGGGGCCGCCGCCCCGATCCTGACCTCACCCGCGCATCCTTACACGCAGCAATTGTTCAACGCCGCACCCGAGATTCCGGACGAAGACTCAGTTGGGATACCGATGCCCGACGAGGATCTGATCCTACAGATCAAGAACGTCTCAAAAACTTACACCTTGCGATCCAGCAAGGGTTGGAAGGGTGAACAACTGATCCATGCCTGCCGTGGCGTTGACATGAAGCTCGCACGCGGCAAGACGCTGGCCGTGGTCGGCGAAAGCGGCTCGGGCAAGACTACGGCCGCGCGCATTGCGTTGGGCGCCGAACTTCCCGATCCCGGCGGCGAGGTTCTGTTCCGCACCTCGCCAACCGAAGACCCGATTACCGTTCACCATATGACCCGTGCCCAGCGCACTGCGTTTCAGCGTAAGGCGCAGATGGTGTTTCAAGACCCCTACAGCTCGCTCAGCCCGCGCATGCGCATTCAGGATGCGATGACCGAGCCGTTGGAGATTCACAAGATCGGCACCGCATCTGAACAGCGTGACAAAGCCGCCGAGATGCTGCTGCGGGTTGGGCTGAACGCCGACATGCTGAAACGCTATCCTCATGCCTTTTCTGGTGGTCAGCGACAGCGCCTGTCCATTGCCCGCGCCATGATGCTGGACCCGCAGCTGATCGTGTGCGACGAGCCTACATCAGCTTTGGATGTCTCGGTTCAGGAACAAATCCTGACACTGCTGGAAGATTTGCAGGACAGTCTGAACCTGTCCTACTTCTTTATCTCTCACGACCTTGCCGTTGTGGCGCGCATTGCCGACGAGGTTGCTGTGATGCGCCGCGGGCTGGTCGTTGAACAGGCCCCGCCCGAGACCCTTTTCTACAATCCCCGCCACCCGTACACCAAGGCGCTGATTGCCGCCCAGCCAGAACCTGACATCAACCGCCCAATCGACCTGAAATTGGTTGCTTTGGGCGCAGGTTCGCCGGACAGTTGGGATGACGCCTTCCGATTTACTGACTCCGTGATACCTTCGCTGGTAGAGATGGAACCCGGCCATAAGGTACGATGCCATGTTTAAGACCACTCGCCCCCTGCTTCTGGCTGCCACGCTGACGGCTGCGTGGATGCTGCCCGCCTCGGCGGAAACACCCACCCCAAAGGAAAGCGGATTTTGGGAAAGTGAGGTGAGCGCGGGCAATCTGCCACCTGTTCAGGATCGCCTTCCCGATGAACCGCTGGTTGTCGATCTGGCGGCAAAGGGGCGTGAATTTGGAACACCAGGCGGCACTTTGCGCACCATGGTCACCCGGTCCAAGGACATCCGCCAGATGGTTGTCTATGGCTATGCCCGGCTGGTGGGATTCAACGAAAATTACGAACTTGTACCCGACCTGCTCGAGTCCTACGAAAGCGAAGACAACCGCAAGTTTACCCTGAACCTGCGCGAGGGGCATAAATGGTCAGACGGATCGCCGTTTACATCCGAGGATTTCCGGTACTGGTGGGAAGATGTCGCAAATAACGAGCTGCTCAGCCCGTCCGGCCCGCCCGATTTTCTGATCGTCGAAGGCAAAACGCCAACGGTGAGTTACCCCGACGAAACCACGATTGTTTTCGAATGGGAGGACCCGAACCCGGATTTCCTGCAATCACTGGCACAGGCGCGCCCGCCCTTCATTTACCGACCGGCCGCATTTCTGAAGCCGTATCACGAGAAATATGCAGATCCCGAAGAGATGGCCGCATTGGTCGAAGACAACCGCGTCAAAAGCTGGGCGGCACTGCACAACAAGCTGGATAACCTCTACAAGTTCGACAACCACGAACTACCCACGCTTCAGCCATGGCTGAATGCCAGCTCGGGCAAGAAAATCCGGCACAATTTCGTGCGCAACCCCTATTACCACCGCATCGACAGTCAGGGCGTGCAACTGCCCTATATCGACGTGGTCGAGATGGAGATTGTCGCCCCCGGTCTGGTCGCAGCAAAAACCAACGCCGGTGAAACTGACCTACAAGGGCGCGGGCTGGCGTTCCGCGATGCGTCGATCCTGAAAAAGGGTGAAGAGGTCGGGAACTACAAGACACGGCTGTGGAAAACCGGTGTCGCGTCGCAGATCGCAATCTATCCGAACCTGAACTTTGCTGATGACGGTTGGCGCGACGTTCTGCGCGATGTCCGCGTGCGCCGTGCCCTGTCACTTGCCATCGATCGCAAGACGATCAATCAGGCGCTGTATTTCAAACTGGCCCAGCCCGGCGCGATGTCGGTTCTGCCTGCGTCACCGTTCTATGATGAGGAAAACGCTCAGGCATGGGCGCAATATGACATCGAAATGGCCAATGCCCTACTGGATGAGGCCGGATTGACAGAGCGCGACAAGAACGGCATCCGCATGCTGCCCGATGGCCGCCCGATGGAACTGATCATCGAAACTGCCGGTGAACGGCAAGAAGTCGAGAACGCGCTGCAGATCGTCACCGACACCTGGCGCGAGATTGGCGTCGCTCTGGTCATGCGGCCGCTGGATCGGGACATACTGCGCAACCGCGTTTTTGCTGGAAACACAATGGCTTCGGTCTGGTTTGGCTGGGATGACGGTATTCCGCAGGCCCACACCTCGCCCGCTTATCTGGCTCCGACCGATCAGGTCTTTCTGGCCTGGCCCAAATGGGGTCAATTTTATCAAACCGGTGGCGACGCAGGCGAAGCCCCCGACATGCCCGAGGCAGAACGCCTGATGCAGCTGGCCCATGATTGGGAGGTCGCCACCAACGACGACGATCGCAAGGCAATCTGGACCGAGATGTTGAACATTCATGCCGAACAGCTATTTGCCATCGGCATTCTGAACGGCGCACCGCAGCCTGTGGTGGTGTCGAACCGCCTGCGCAACGTGCCCGAACAGGCCATGTGGGCATGGGAGCCCGGCGCCCATTTCGGCATTCACCGGCCGGACGAATTCTTCTTCGCCGACTGATCAGGAGCAGCTAAATGGTCATGCTGCGCTATGCGGTGTATCGCTTTTTCACGATGCTGCTGACTCTGTTGGTGGTGTCGGTACTGATCTTCGTGATCATCAACCTTCCGCCTGGAGATTACCTGAGCAATCAGATCGCCGAGTTGCAGGCTTCCGGCCAGTCTGCCGGCGTGGCCAAGGCAGAATTTCTGCGTGCGGAATATGCGCTGGACCGGCCCGTCTGGGAACAATATCTGATCTGGATGGGATTCTGGCCCGGCCCGCACGGGTTCGAGGGGCTTCTGCAGGGCAACTATGGTTGGTCCTTCGAATTCGACCGCCCCGTGGCCGAGATTGTAGGCGATACCCTGTGGTTGACCGTAGTGGTCAATCTGGCCGCCATCCTGTTCGTCTACGCCGTCGCGCTGCCGCTTGGTGTCCTTGCTGCTGCCAAGTCCCGGACGTGGATCGACTATACGTCGGCTTTTGTGGGGTATCTGGGTCTGGCCACGCCGAACTTTCTGCTTGCGCTGATCCTGTTCTACTACGGCCACCGTTACTTCAACCTACCCATCGGCGGCTTGATGGACCCATCCTTTGAAGGCCAGCCGATGAGCTGGGACAAGTTGAAATCCATTCTTGTCCACCTGATCGTCCCGACCTTTGTGATCGGCACCTCGGGGGCTTCGGCCATGATGCAACGCTTGCGGGCCAACATGCTGGACGAGTTGGGGAAACCCTATGTGGAAACCGCAATCGCCAAAGGGATGGCCCCGTCGCGGATGCTGGCGAAATACCCGCTGCGCGTGGCGTTCAACCCTTTCGTGGCGGATATCGGCAACCTGCTACCCTCGATGGTGTCCGGCTCGGTTTTGGTCTCGGTTGTTCTCGGCCTGCAAACCATCGGCCCGACCCTTCTGACGGCACTGAAAACGCAGGATCAGTTCCTGTCCGCCTTTATTCTGATGTTCGTGGCCCTGCTGACCCTCATCGGCACCATGATATCTGACATTCTGCTGGTCATGCTTGACCCGCGCATCCGGTACGAGGGGCGTGAAGCATGACCCAACATCCCGATGGTCGCTATGTCGACGACGCCCCCTATGACCCGGACGCCGCCCTGCAACAGCTTGAGCGTGCCGATCTGGACGCGCCAAACTGGGTGCTGGTTTGGCGCAAGTTCAAAACTCACAAGCTGGGCTTGATCTCGGGCATTTTCCTGCTGCTGTGTTATCTGATGCTGCCTTTCGCAGGGTTCATCGCGCCTTATGGTCCGAATGAACGCAACGGAGAGCATCTTTATGCGCCGCCGCAAAGCGTCAACTGGTTCTATGAGGGCAAATTCATCGGCCCCCATGTCTTTCCCATCGTTGCCGAGGCTGATCTGGAAACCTTCCAATGGAAATTCGTACCCGACCTCGAAGATCCGCGCCCGATCAAGTTTTTCTGTGAAGGGTCGGAATACAAACTGGCTGGCCTGATCAAATCCGACACTCACCTGTTCTGCGCGCCCGAAGGGGCGACGCTGTTCCTGTGGGGGTCGGACCGTCTGGGCCGGGATGTGTTCAGTCGCATTCTCTACGGCGCGCAGCTGTCGCTGACCGTAGGTTTAATCGGCATCTCGGTGTCTTTCACCCTTGGAATTATCTTCGGTTCGATGGCCGGCTATTTCGGCGGCAAGATCGACTGGGTGATCAACCGGGTCATTGAAATCCTGCGCTCTTTGCCTGAACTACCCCTGTGGTTGGCCCTGTCCGCCGCGGTGCCTTCGAATTGGAGCCCGGTGGCGGTGTTTTTCATCATCTCGATCATCCTCGGCATCCTCGATTGGCCCGGTCTGGCCCGATCCGTGCGCGCCAAATTCCTGTCGCTGCGCGAAGAGGAATACGTGCGCGCCGCCGAGATGATGGGCGCAAGCTCGGGCCGCGTGATCCGCAAACACCTGCTGCCCAACTTCATGTCCCACCTGATCGCATCGGCCACCTTGTCGATCCCGGCGATGATCCTTGGAGAAACGGCGCTCAGCTTCCTTGGCCTTGGGCTGCGCGCTCCTGCCGTCAGCTGGGGGGTGATGCTGAATGACGCGCAGAACCTGGCCTCGATCGAGATTTATCCGTGGACGGCAATTCCAATGCTGCCAATCATTGTCGTTGTACTGGCGTTCAACTTCCTGGGCGACGGATTGCGCGACAGTCTGGACCCGTACCAGCAATGAGCCTGATTTCCGCCCTCCCCGCCGCAGACAGCTACAAGTCGACCGGGAAGGGCGCATGGTCCAGCGCGTTTGCTGTATCCGAACTGGCAACCGCCAGTTTCGCTGCCGTTGGTCAAGAGTTGGCGCGCCTGATCACAGCAATGAACCTTGCCCCCACAACGCCTGAGATATCGGTCAATCATCGTTTGGCTTCGCTGTGGTATGGGTCTTCGTTTAAACCAGACGGGTGGGAGATGCCCAGCCTCTGGGACCCAATCGCCGGGGATTATCAGGCGTCGGATGGCTGGATCAGGCTGCACACCAATCTGCCCTCCCACCGGGCAGCGGCGCTGAAGGTGCTGGAGGCGCAAGCCAACCGGGACGCAGTTGCACAGGCTGTGAAAGACTGGTCCATCGCCGATTTGGAAACCTCGGTTGTGGCCGAGGGCGGCGCGGCCGCCGCGATGCGCGGTCGGACCGAATGGCTGGAACACCCGCAAGGGCGGGCGGTGTCGCGCGATCCGCTGATCGGATGGCACAGCCCGCGGCATATCACGCTGCGCGACCGTCCCGAAGCAACGGCCCGACGTCCACTGGCGGGCTTGCGCGTTCTGGACCTGACGCGTGTTCTGGCCGGACCGGTTTCAACCCGCACGCTGGCGGGGTTCGGCGCTGAAGTTCTGCGCATCGACCCGCCCGGATGGGATGAGCCAGGGGTCATCCCTGATATCTCACTGGGAAAGCACTGCGCCTATCTAGACCTGAAATCGCCAACCGGTCTGAAGAAGCTGGAAAACCTGCTGGCTCAAGCAGATGTCTTCATTCATGGCTACCGCCCGGGTGCGCTGGATGCGCTTGGACTGACCAAGATAAAACGTGATGAACTGGCTCCCAACCGAATTGAGGTCACTCTGAACGCTTATGGCTGGCAGGGGCCGTGGTCCAACAGACGTGGTTTTGACAGCCTCGTACAGATGAGCGCAGGCATCGCAGACGCGGGTCGCGCTTGGGCCAAGGCCGAAAAACCCACCCCTCTGCCGGTTCAGGCGCTGGATCACGCGACAGGCTATCTGATGGCTGCGACGGTCCTGTCAGCACTGACCGAGGCCGCGTCTGCAAACTCCATCATGCTGGCGCAGCTGTCACTGGCCCGCACAGCGGAACTACTGGCTGCGTTGGCGAAATCCGAGCAGGACGAAGAGATCACAACCCCCACAACATCCGATTACGCTCAAGAGATTGAAGCATCCGGCTGGGGTCCCGGGCGTCGCCTGAAACCGGCTTTGTCCGTTGGCCAGGCCCATATGTCATGGCCTCTGCCAGCCGCGAAGCTGGGCACATCCCAACCCATCTGGCCTTCGCGGACCACCTGAACCAACCGCCACGCGGTACACGCGGCCCGGCCCAACACTTTGGGGGGGTCTCGTCAGAGACGCATCCCAAAGGGGCGGGAGCCTTCCCTAGCGATCATCCCCGCCGGGGCCGATATCGTCCAGATAATCCTCATCAATCGCCGCCTGCACCGCGCCGGTCACGGCTTCACGCTGCTTCGGTGTCAGATCCTCGGGTTCTTTGCCTTCGGCCAGCCGCACGGTGACTTCGCGATGAGCAAACTTGATCCCTTCGCGTGCGAATAGCTCGCGGATATCTTGATAGACTCTCTTGCGCACCAGCCACTGGTCACCGGGCTTGGTCATGAACTTGACCCGGATGATCATCGCGGAATCCTGCATCTCAATCACGCCCTGCGATTTCAGCGGCTGGATAAAGTTGTCGCCGATCACGGGGTCGCTCAGCAATTGCTGCCCCAGCTTCTTGATCAGCTTGCGCACCTTTTCAACATCGGTGTCATAGGTCACACGCAACGGCAATTTCATGATTACCCAATCGCGGGAATAGTTGGTCAGCACCTTGATCTCACCAAAGGGAATCGTGTTCAGCGCGCCCAGATGGTGACGCAACTGGAATGAACGAACCGAGATTTTTTCGACCGTCCCCTTCACATCCCCGATGTCGATGTATTCTCCTTTACGAAAGGCATCATCCATCAGGAAGAACGCCCCCGAAAAGATATCGCGCACCAGCGTTTGCGAGCCGAACCCAACAGCCAGACCCACCACACCAGCACCGGCAAACAGCGGGCTGACATTAATCCCCAACTCCATCAACACAATCAAAACGATGGTGACGACAACAACGGCCAGGATCGCACCACGGAACAAGGGCAGCAACGTCGCTAGGCGGCTTTGCCCGCCTTCGCCGCCTTCATCGCCCAACTCGGCCTCTTCGCCGCCATCATCGGTTTCTTCAGCAATTTTCGAGTCGATCCAGATGCGGAAGAAGTGGAAGAGAATATAGCCGATGAACAGGATGACCATCACATCCAGCGCACGCTCGACCGGCAGGTCCTCGCTCCAGCTGGCTTCGGGGTTCCAGATCACCACCAACGCATAAAGCCCGACCACAAAGGCTAAAATCCCTGCCACGCGACGGGCCAAATCCTCATATGTCAGGATCGAATGTTGGCGCAGTTCCGCCTCGGGTGTCTCGACGGCTTCGTCATCCTCTTCCGTGGCCGCCGCATTCATGTCTTCCATTTGGCGGTTACGGTCAAAGTAACGCTCCAGCAGGTAATTCATTGCGCCGTAGGCCACGACCACAGACATGAAAATCAAATAGCTGCTGGCCACGATCGGCAGAGAATTCTCATTCTCAAGCACCAGATCCACCGCCAGCTTGAACCAGCTGAATACGATATAGACAACCAGCACAGGCGCCCACGCGAATGAGATGAACCGCAAAATCCACGACACTTGGTCCGGTGCGCGTCCGCCGCGAATGGCATTCGAAATGGCGCGCGCATTGAACATGATCATCAACAAATTGCCCAGCGCGCCCAACATGGTCAGGCCACCATAGACCAAGGCATAGACATTGTAGTTCAACCCAAAATCCGCCACCCAGGTGGCGAACAACACAACCGAGATGTCGTAGGTCGCCAGCGCCGACGCCCAGAAATACAGCCGCTTTGCGTCTCGATCCGAGAAGGGCGGCAAACGGTATTGGCTCAGATAAGGAGACAGAACCATCCGCCACAGGTCGGATATCGTGCGCGACAGGAAAAACGCCGTAAAGATCGCCGTGACCGTAAACTGAATCGAGATATCTTCGGCTTCACCAAAGAACAGGTACCCCACGATCAGCGCCATCAGCATCGCAAAGATCGTGCCCCCGATCCCCATGAAAAACCGGAACACCAAAAACGGCATTTTCTCCCGATAGCCTTGCGGGTTTTCCTTAGACCGTGCCACAACCAGCTTTTTGGCCATGCGCTTGCCGTAAATCTCGGTGGACAGCCAGCGCCCCAGCAGCAGAAACAGAATGTTCCACGCCAGAACCTCGACATAGGTCTGAATGCGGCCATCCGGGCTGGTCTGCCGCAGGACGTACTGAACTTCGAAAATTGAATAGGGCAAAGCCTCTAGGCGCGATTCCATGGACTCGCGAAACTTTGAGAACCTTTCCTGCGCTTTCATCAGTTGCGATCCGTCGCCCATCGGCCCATGCGCGTCCTCGGCCGAGGCATCAGCACCTGGCTGACCGCCCGAAGACACAACCTGCCCCGCGCTGTCGATGACAATTACGCTGGCGCCGGCCTCGGTTGCCGCCTTGATCGCGGCAGCCAGATCACCATCGGTCCCAGTTTCGGCCTCAGACTCTGAGGTATATCCGGGGATCAAAGGGACTTGCGCCGATGCCCCTGTGACGAAGGCCGCAGCAAACGCCCACAGGATCAGAGCCATTCCAGCAATTAGTCTGAGTTTCATCAATTTTTCTGTCCAAGTCGTATGTTGCATCGCAGGTTACAGAAGCGCCTGAGCGTATTCAAATATTCAGCGTTTCACGGCTCAAGTTCGTGTCATTTCGTGTTTCGGCTGCAATGCAGGCGACAAGAGTATTTGCAACCTTGGAAAAACTGAATATGACCGACCCTGTAGTATGAGTGGAATGGCAAGATCAACGCCGGGTGTAACGGGGAAAAGCGCTCCGAAACCACCTGTACTTTGGCTGTTGCCATTTCGCCATGTTTGACGAATTTGCACAATCTCGGCACCCCCTTTGGCAAGCGGCGTCAAAGAATATACGGTAACGGAGTTTAACGCGCGGATTTGCACCCAGGGACACGACAGGCGAAGGCATGAGCCTAGGAATACAAAACAACATCACCGGCCGTGCGCCGCGCATACTGTTCTACAGCCACGATACATTTGGATTGGGGCATCTGCGCCGGTCGCGCGCTCTTGCCGCAGCTATCACGCAAGCCAACCCGCAAGCGTCAGCCCTGATCCTGACAGGGTCACCCGTGGCAGGTCGGTTCACCTTTCCGCGCCGGGTCGACCACGTGCGCCTGCCAGGTGTAACCAAACGTGCCGATGGCTCTTATGCAGCGCGCACCATTGGCATGGGGATCGAAGAGGTGACCGAACTGCGCGCAGGTCTGATCCAGACTGCCGTCCAGCAGTTCGACCCCGATATGCTGATCGTCGACAAGGAACCCACCGGTTTTCGTGGGGAGTTGCTGCCGACACTGGAACATCTGTTGCATTCGCAACGCACCAAGCTGGTTCTTGGCCTGCGCGACGTGCTGGACGAACCCGAAGTTCTGGCCGCCGAGTGGGAGCGGAAAGAGGCCCTAGCCGCGACCGAACGCTTCTATCACGAAATCTGGGTTTACGGTCTGCGCTCGATCTATGATCCGACCAAAGGGCTGCCGCTTAGCCACGCAGCACAATCGCGCACGCATTGGACCGGTTACCTGCGGCGGGATCTTGGCCCTGTAGGCGAGCCACCTGAACAACCCTACATCCTAATCACGCCAGGTGGCGGTGGCGACGGTAAGGCGATGGTGAACCAGGTTCTCTCCGCTTACGAAAAAGACCCTACCCTGTCGCCGCGTGCAGTGCTGGTTTACGGCCCCTTTCTTTCCGGTGAGTTGCGTGAAGAATTCGAGACCCGCGTTGCCGCGTTGAATGGCCGGGTGACCGCTGTGGGGTTCGAATCCCAGATCGAAACGCTTTTTGCGGGGGCCGCCGGGGTGGTCTGTATGGGCGGTTACAATACTTTCTGCGAAGTTCTGTCCTTTGACAAACGTGCCGTCATCGTGCCTCGCACGACGCCACGACTAGAACAGTGGATTCGCGCCTCGCGCGCGGAAGGGCTGGGCCTTGTGCGGATGCTGGACGAAAACCGCGACGGGCTGACAGCGGATGCGATGATCGAGGCGATCCGCGACCTGCCGCACCAACCCCTGCCATCGCAGACCATTCAGGACGGGCTGCTGGACGGGTTGGATTATGTCATCGACCGCGTTGACGCGTTGCTAGGCCAGGAACAGGAACGGGCCATCGGATGACCACAGCCCAGCCGAAACTGGCGGTGCTGGTCAAAGGGTGGCCGCGCCTGTCCGAGACGTTCATTGCCCAGGAACTTGTCGCCCTGCAAGAGGCCGGGCACAGCTTTGACATCTGGTCTTTGCGCCATCCGACCGACGTAAAACGGCACCCGCTGCACGACCGTTTTCAGGGTCAGGTGCATTACCTCCCTGAATACCTATACGAAGAACCACAGCGTGTCTGGGCTGCGCGACAGACTGCGCAAACCCTGCCGGGCTATGCCGAGGCCTACCGGGTCTGGCGCGCCGATCTGCGCCGTGATCCGACCCACAACCGCATACGGCGCTTTGGTCAGGCCTGCGTTCTGGCCGCCGAATTACCCGACGTGACACAAGTGATGTATGCGCATTTCATGCACACCCCATCCTCGGTCGCGCGCTACGCCGCCATCATGCGTGGCCTGCCGTGGAGTTTTTCTGCCCACGCTAAGGACATCTGGACATCACCCGAGTGGGAAAAGATCGAAAAACTGCGCGCCGACACCCATGGAGCGGCTTTTGGTGCGACATGCACGGCCATCGGGGCCGACCACCTACGCTGTCTGGCCGATGACCCAGCGCGGGTTGACCTGATCTATCACGGGCTGGATCTGAACCGTTTTCCTTCTCCGCCAAACCGCACACCGCGCGCGCCGGACGGGCCATTTCACATGCTCTCGGTCGGTCGTCTGGTCGAGAAAAAGGGCTTTGACCGGTTGATCGACGCGTTTGCCATGCTGCCAGAAACGCTGGACTGGCACTGGACGCACATTGGCGGCGGAACACTTGGCAATGCCTTGCGTGATCGAGCCGACGCCGCTGGCCTGTCGCAACAGATCACGTGGCAAGGCGCTTGTGATCAACCCGAAGTGATCGAAGCAATGCGTACCGCGGACCTGTTTGTGCTGCCCAGCCGGATCGCCAGCGACGGGGACCGCGACGGGTTGCCCAATGTTTTGATGGAGGCCGCTTCCCAGCTGTTGCCGATCCTGTCGACGCCGGTATCGGCCATCCCCGAGTTTATTGAAACCGGCACCCACGGCGTCTTGTCCGACGATGATCCTGCCGCATTGGCCAGCGCCATCGTCCATCTGGCCGCCGATCCGCAGCAAACTGCTTTGATGGCAAGTGCCGCCTATGATCGTTTGATCGCCGATTTCCGCATGGGCCCCGGCATTGCCCGCCTGTCCAAACGACTGCGCGCATTGGGTTCGGACATAGGCTGATGGCACGAGTGGCCTTTTACTCTCCGATGAAAGCGCCGGACAGCCCGGTGCCGTCGGGGGATCGCGAAATGGCCCGTAACCTGATGCACGCGATCGCCGCGCAAGAGGATACGGTCGAACTGGCCTCGCGGCTGCGTACCTACGACAAAGCCGGGGACGCGCAGGTGCAGGCCGCATTGCGCGCCGAAGCTGACGCCGAGGTGCAACGTCTGATCGCCGATCTTCCCGCGGACACCGCGCTTTGGGTGACCTATCACAACTATTACAAGGCCCCCGATCTGCTGGGCCCGCGTGTCTGCAAGGCGCGCAACATTCCCTACGTTCAGTTGGAAAGCACCCGTGCAACCAGCCGCCTGACAGGTCCCTGGGCAGGGTTTGCAAAAGCTGCACATGACGCCTGTGATGCGGCGCAGGTGATTTTCTACCACACCTCCAATGACCTGATCACTCTGGAACGGGAACGGTACGGGGATCAAAGCCTTGTGGAACTGCCCCCTTTCCTGCCCCGGTCGGATTTGCCGCCCGCCTCGGGCTGTGAGGGGCCGATGCTGACCGTGGGCATGATGCGGCACGGTGACAAGCTGGCTTCTTACACTCTTCTAGCGCAGGCTCTGGCCTTACTGGACGGCGACTGGTCTTTGGATATTGCGGGTGATGGCCCAGCACGTCCCGAAGTCGAGGTGCTGATGGCGCCGTTCGGATCAAAGGTCCGGTTTCTGGGGCAATGTGACCGCGATGCTTTGCAGAAGCTGTACGGTGCGGCCTCGGTACTATTGTGGCCGGGAGTGAACGAGGCCTATGGCATGATCTATCTTGAGGCGCAGGCCAGCGGTGTGCCTGTTGTAGCGCAGGATCGGCCCGGCGTGCGGGATGTGCTGTCCCCGTCGGACTATCCTTCGGTCGACGCTGGCCCCGAAGGATTGGCTGCACGGCTGCGCACCTTGCTGGATGACCTTTCTTCCCGCCTGTCGCTGGGGGCCAACGCCCGCGCGCGCGTGGCCGAACGTCACCTGATGCCTGCAGCAACCGACCGGTTCTGGCAGGCAACGCGACCCTTGATGGAGGTTCGGTCATGACCCGGCTAGCACTGCTTCGACACGGTCACACCCATTGGAACCGCGCGGGCCGCATTCAGGGACGCAGTGATATACCGCTGGACGAAGATGCGCGGGCAGAGCTATCCGCTATGCAACTTCCCGCGCCATGGAAGGACGCGGACCTCTGGTCCAGCCCCCTGCTGCGGGCCAGCGAGACCGCCCGTCTGGTCGCGGGACGCGAACCGCAGACTTCGGACGCGCTGACCGAGATGAACTGGGGTGATTGGGAAGGGTTGCGCGGTGTCGACTTGATTGCGGAACCGGACAGCGGATACTGCCATATCGAAGACTGGAGCTGGGATTTTCGTCCGCCAAACGGTGAAAGCCCAGCTGAGGTCTGGGCCCGTCTACACCCCTGGCTGAACGCGTTGTCGGGCGATACGGTTGCCGTCTGCCACATCGGTATTATGCGGGTCATTCTGGCGCGGGCCTGGGGATGGGATTTCAATGGTCCCGCCCCCTTTAAAATCAAACGCAACCGCATGTATATCGTCGATATGTCGACACTACGTCCCCAGCCCGAACCCGTCCGCCTGATCAGACCAGAGGCATCACAATGAAGGTGATGATCGTTGTCACGCACTTGTTGGGCACTGGGCATCTGAGCCGGGCGCTGACTTTGGGCCGGGCTTTCGTACGGGCCGGGCACGAGACCTTTGTTGTCTCGGGTGGAATGCCGGCACCACAGCTAGACAGCGCGGGCATGACCCTGTTGGGGCTTCCACCGCTGCGTTCGGACGGCACGGATTTCACCCGGCTTTTGACCCAAAGCGATGAAGTGGCCGATGCCGCCTATCTGACATCTCGTGAAACCGCATTGGTCGCAGCCTTGCAGAGTTTCGCACCTGATGTGCTGATCACCGAGCTTTTTCCCTTTGGTCGCAGGTCACTTGCGGCCGAGTTCAATGCCGCCTTGGTAGCCGCCTGGAACTTACCGCGACGGCCGGTCGTTCTGGGCTCGATCCGCGATATTCTGGCCCCACCATCGAAGGCATCAAAGGCGGAACGCACGGAAGAGATCGTGTGCCAGTATTACGACGGTATCCTCGTCCATTCAGATCAAAGCGTTGTTCCGCTGGAGGTGAGCTGGCCGGTGACCGATCAATTGCGCTCGCGGTTGTTCTATACCGGTTTTGTTGCGCCCGAGGCGCCTGTGCCGCATCCTGACGCGGTGGGCGATGGCGAAATATTGGTCAGCGCCGGTGGCGGATCTGTGGGCCAGCCGATCTTTCGCGCGGCCATTGAGGCCGCCCAAAAGATGCCCAACAGGCGCTGGCGCCTGTTGGTGGGCGGGCAGGACGCAAGGGCACGTATTGATCAACTGTCACAACTCGTGGGCGATGCCCAAGTGACGCTGGAACCGGTGCGCCCGGACTTCCGGCAAATGCTGCCCCATGCGGCAGCCTCGGTCAGTATGTGCGGCTACAACACGGCGCTGGATATTTTGCAATCGGGAACGCCTGCGGTTTTTATCCCGTTCGACGACGGCAAAGAGGTTGAGCAGGGTTTGCGTGGTCAGAGCCTCTCGGACCTGTCGGCCATCGATGTGTTGCCTAGCAAATCCCTCAATGGGGATTCATTAGCGCGGGCCGTTGCGTCGGTCATGGCAGATGGCCCACGCCCGGTTTCAGCGCAGGGCTTTGACGGGGCCGCAAGATCGGTCGAGATTGCCGTGAACTTGCGGGAGCAAACAAGATGATGGACTGGCGCCCTTTGGAGGCGGAGTTGGACATCTGGCAGGCGCAGGGCTTGTCGCTGCCGCTGTGGTGGCGGGATGATGACGCCATATCAAGGACACCGCAGCTTGAAAGGCTGTCAAAGCTGTCGCGGTCGCTTGACCTGCCCGTTCATCTGGCGATCATTCCTCGAGATGCCGATGCCGGGCTGGGCGATTACGTCACGCAGCAGCCGTGGCTGATTCCTGTAGTTCATGGCTGGGCGCATCAAAACCACGCACCGCCTGACGAGAAGAAATCCGAATTCCGGTTGCACCGCCCGCTTGAGGCCATAATCGTCGACGCGCAATCCGGGCTGGAGCGCCTGCGTACTTTGTTCGGAGACAGGCTGTGTCCGATGTTTGTACCGCCCTGGAACCGCATCGCGCCCGAGGTGGTGCAGGAATTACCTGATCTTGGGTATCGCATCGTCTCGACAGCGACACCGCGCAAGACGCGGGAATCTGTCCCAAGGCTGGAGCAGATCAACACCCATCTGGACCCGATTGACTGGCGCGGAACGCGCGGGTTGGTGGCAGCGGACAAGTTGATCATTCAGACAACAGACCTTTTACGCGACCGGCGTGAAAGACGCGCCGACATTACCGAACCTTTTGGCGTCTTGACCCACCATCTGGTCCATGATCAGGAGATCTGGACCTTTACCCAAGAGCTGCTGAGCCGACTTCTAGACGGCCCCGGTTTTGCCTGGGCAGGCCCCACAATACCAACCGGAGAACCCGAATGAGCCGACTGGATTCCATGCTACGCCGCCTGACCGCGCAACGCGACGGGTTGAATTGGGCGGTCGCGCAGATCAGCGACATAGACGGCGACGTTCTGGACATGGGGCTGGGCAACGGTCGCACCTATGACCATTTGCGGGAAATTCTGCCGGACCGGCGGATATGGGTCATGGACCGGGTGCTGCAATGCCATCCGTCCAGCACCCCTCCGGCCGAGGACTTTCTGCAGGGCGAAGCGGAGCCCATGCTTGAAAAGCTTGGTATCGACGGGCCAAAGATCGCGCTGGCCCATTATGATTTTGGACGTGGCATCAAAGAAGACGATGTTGCCGAAGCAGCGCGTCTTAGCCCGCTAATTGCGCGGGTAATGCGGCCCGGCGGGTTGCTGATATCGGGGCAACCTCTAACCGGGTTCGAAGAGATCAAAGGTCCGGATACCATCGCGCCGGACCGGTATCTGTTCTACCGCGCCTGATCAAGCCACGCGCCGTCCACGAGACCACACCCCGTTCAGCGCCGGGGCGCCATGGTGAAGACAGAATCGGATGATATCTGCGCGCGCGCTGCTGCGCAGTTCTCCGCGGTCGTCCAAACCAACAACCTGTGCTGGCGTCCGCGTTACCGTTCGCAGGCCACGGGCCATATTGCCCCATATCTCCCCCAGACGTGTAGCCGACAACAGCAACGCGGCGGGAACATAATCTGAGGAGAGAATGTCGAGATGGCCCAGATCGGCGAGTTCCTGAGCGGCCACATTGCCGGAATGCGACCCGCCCCGGATCAGATTAGGCGCCCCCATCATCACCTTTATCCCGTGTTCGCTGCAGGCGCGTGCGGCCTCGACGGTGGTGGGAAATTCGGCCAGCCGGATGCCGTGTCCTGCCGAGACTCGCACCTGTTCCGGTGTGGTGTCATCATGGCTGGCCAGCATGGCCCCGAACCGCTTGGCGGCCTTGACGGTTTCGACCTCGTGCTTGTCCCCGTTGCGCTTTCGCATTGCCTTGAGGTCCGCGACATGGCGCTGAAACCCTTCGCCCTCCAACCCCAGCTTTCCTTTCAGGTAAATCTCAAGTTTCGACATATCTTGAAACTGACGTTGGCCGGGTGTGTGATCCATCAGCGAAACCAGCCCAACCCTATCTTCGGGGCCGAACTCGTTTAACTCTTCGACCAGGGTCTCTGAACACACCTCTGCCCGAAGATGCAGAAAATGGCTGATCTTCAATACGTCTTGTTCCCGTAGTTGCCACAGTTCACGAGACAGTTCGCGGGCGTACCGTCGGTAACGCTGGCCGCTGGGGATTGACCCGACGCGTATCGCATCGAAGACAGTGGTGATCCCGGTGCTGGCCAGCTCGGCATCATGGGCCAAGATGGCCGCCGCATGCGGCCAGTCGACCTTGGGGCGCGGTTGGATATGGCGTTCCAGATTGTCGGTGTGCAGCTCGACCAGACCGGGGCTGACATAGTCACCTTCGCAATCAATCGCGCCTGGGGGAACCGTGCGGCCGGTGACGATCTCGGCAATCGATTCACCTACGATACGGACGCTGCCGGTGATCGTCTCATCGGCAAGAACAAGCGTGGCATTGGCAAGGATCATTTCTTCTGTCATCTGAACTTCACACGGTCTGAACAAGTGGAAAGGCTGCGCACAGGAGGCCAACGTGACATTCACGCGATACGCGATCTATTTTATGCCCCCGGCGCGGGCGGAATGGACGAAATTCGCCACCAGCTGGCTGGGCTGGGATATGGAGGTCGGAACGCCCATTGCCCACCCGGTGATAAACGGTGTGGACGTTGCAGCCGTGACCGAGGTGCCGCGCAAATACGGGCTGCATGCGACGATGAAGCCCCCGTTTCGCCTGCGGGATGGGCAGTCGGTTGAAGCGTTGCACGACGCCTGCGCGCGGCTTGCGGCCACGCAGGCCCCGGTCGCCCTGGGCGGGCTGCAGATCGCCCGATTGGGTCGGTTTCTGGCTTTGCGTCCGATGGGGGATGAGGTCGCTCTGAACGCGCTGGCTGCCGCCTGTGTGCGTGATCTGGACAGCTTTCGTGCCCCGCCATCGGAGGCCGAACTGCACCGCCGCCGCGCCCATGGCCTGAACGCCCGGCAAGAGGCTAACCTGGTGCAATGGGGTTATCCGCATGTGATGGAGTCTTTCCGCTTTCACATCACCCTCAGCGGTAAATTGGACAAACCCACGTTGTCGACAGTTGAGCGCGCGCTGCAATCGCACCTTGTTCCCCTGCTGCCCGCGCCCTTTCAAATCAATGATCTGGCTTTGGTGGGCGAGGCAAGGGATGGGCGGTTTCACCTGATCCATCGCTACGTCCTTTCCGGCTGAAGCTGATCGAGAATGGATTCAACGGTAGCCTCCAGCGGCCCGGAGTTGTCAATCTCGATCACCCGTTTCAGCCCCTCGGGCAAAGGCACTTTGGCACACGCCAACCTTCGTGTCTGCTCAGGTGCGCTCTCACGTCCGCGCATCAACAGGCGTTGCGCCAATACTTCAGGGTCAGCGGTCAGAGAAATCACGATCAGATCGCCAAACACCTCTTGGGCCTGCAACAAGACGGATCGGGACAGGTTCACCAATACGGCATCTGCCCTTTGCCGCTGTTTTTCAATGGTGCGGGGCACGCCGTAGAACAGACCATGCGCGGACCAGTGTAGCGCAAAGGCATCCCGCGCAACCATTTGATGAAACTCAGTATCAGACACTCGGTCGAAATCCTCACCCTCTTCGCCCTCGGGTCGCGTGATTACGCGGCGTGCCAAACAAATGCCGATCGCACGGGCCACCAACGCCTGCATCACGCTGTCCTTGCCGACGCCTGACGGGCCCACGACCGCTATGACAGTGGCAAGGCTCATGCGGCCATTCCAGGTGCAAAGTCGGACAGGTCGACCTGGCGATCACAGACGCGCTTGCGTGCGTCGACATCGTGGAAGATGCCGACAATTGCGGCGCCGCGTGCCTTGGCCTGAGTGATCAGCGCCAGAACCGTCTCGCGGTTCTTTGCATCCAGTGAGGCCGTGGGCTCATCCAGCAACAACGCCGGATAGTCATGCACAAAGCCTCGCGCGATATTCACCCGCTGCTGTTCACCGCCGGAAAATATCGTAGGGCTTAGGGTCCACAAGCGTTCGGGAATGTTCAGCCGCACCAGCAGATTAGCCGCTTTGTCCAGAGCCACTTGCCGGTCAAATCCGATCGCCAACAGCGGTTCGGCCACAACCTCAAGCGTTGGCACTCGTGGGACGACACGCAGGAATTGGCTGACGTATCCCAGCGTTTCACGGCGCAGGTTCAAAATCTCACGCGGTTCAGCCTGAGCTACGTCGAGCCCACCAACCAGAACCTGACCGGATGCCGCCAGATAGTTGCCATAGATCACCCGCATCAAAGTCGACTTGCCCACCCCCGACGCCCCGGTCAAAGCAACACACTCGCCAGGCAAGACTTTCAGCGAAGCGCCTTCCATCACCGGGATCACGGCACCGTTCTGATTGTGCAGGGTAAAGCTTTTGCTGACAGCTTTAAGTTCGATCATCGCCTTCCCTTTCACACTTGCAGTACGCTTGAAACCAAGAGCTGCGAATAAGCGTGCTGCGGATCGTCCAATACCTGATCGGTCAACCCGGCCTCAACCACGTGGCCGTCCTTCATCACCATCAACCGATCCGCCAGCAGCCGCACCACGGCCAGATCATGTGTGACGATTATGGCGCTCAGCCCCATCTCGCGCACCAGCCCCCGCAGCAGGTCCAGCAAGCGCGCCTGAACCGAGACATCCAGCCCACCGGTCGGTTCATCCATGAACACCAGCCGAGGCCCCGTCACCAGGTTGCGCGCGATCTGCAAGCGCTGCTGCATCCCACCGGAAAACGCGGTGGGGCGGTCATCAATGCGGTCTGTGTCAATCTCGACTCGCCCCAACCAATCCATAGCATCGCCTCGGATCGACCCATAGTGGCGGTTACCCAAGGCCATCAGCCGTTCGCCTATGTTCCCCCCCGCGCTGACCGACATGCGCAAACCGTCGCTTGCATGCTGATGGACTAAGGCCCAATCCGTTCGCCCCAGCATCCGGCGTTCGGGTTCCGACATGGTCACTGTGTCCATCGGACCATCCGTGCGCGTGTCAAAGATCACCTGCCCCGTGTCCGGCTCCAGATAACCTGCCAGACAGTTCAGCAATGTTGTCTTGCCTGAGCCGCTTTCGCCAACAATGCCCATCACCTCGCTGGGATAGAGATCGAAACTGACTCCCGTACAGCCGATTCGTGCACCATATGTCTTGGTGATGTCCTGAACGCTTAGCAGGGGTGTCATAACCGTCACCTCGGATCGTAGGCAAACTCGATCCGGTTGCCGCCGGGTTCCCGGATCATGAAATGGATTTTCGGACCCGCGCCGGATGGCTCTGGCGCGAATTCGACCATAATCCCTGGCCAGTCCTTGATGGCATCGAATACGGTGTTCAGCGCGGCCTCGTCCGGCACTTTGAATGCCACGTGATGCAGACCCACATTTGCGTGCCGATCGAACCCGCGCCGGTTGTCACCCTTCTGCTGCCACAGTGTCAGCACGGCGGCACCGTTGCTGATAAAAGCCGAGGGGTATTCCGGCTTGCCGCCCACCACGTCCCAGCCTAACCCGTCGACAAAGAACCCTTTCGAGGCGTCCAGATCAGCGACCGTCAGGCCAAGGTGATCAATTCCCAATACATTCTGCCGCATCATATCTCGCCTTCCTTGCTTAATCGCCCTTGGTGCCCCCGCGCGCGTCGCGTGCGGCAGTAAGCCGTGTCGGAACAGACAAACATCCGGTTGCCTGCATCATCCATGATTACCTCGTCCAGATAACTGTCCTCTGCCCCGCACAGGTCGCAGGGATGATCGGCCTTGGTGGGTTCGAACGGGTAATCTTCGAAATCCAGGCTCACCACTTTGGTATGCGGCGGCAGCGCATAGATGCGTTGTTCCCGCCCAGCCCCGAACAGCTGGATCGCGTCCATTTCCAGCTTCGGGTTGTCGAATTTCGGGATCGGCGACGGATCCATCACATAACGCCCCGAGACCTTTACCGGATAGGCATATGCGGTCGAGATCGCCCCGTTTTGGCTGATATCCTCGTATAATTTCACATGCATCAGGCCATATTCCTCAAGACTGTGCATCTTGCGGGTCTCGGTCTCGCGCGGTTCGAGAAAACGCAGGGGTTCAGGGATCGGCACCTGATACACAAGGATCTGATCCTCGGTCAGTTTTGCTTCGGGGATGCGATGGCGTGTCTGGATAACAGTTGCCTTCGCGGTTTCCTCGGTTGTCGCCACCCCTGCGGTGTTTTCAAAGAACTTGCGGATCGAGACGGCGTTGGTGGTGTCATCGGCCCCCTGGTCAATCACTTTGAGCGTATCGTCCGGCGTCAATGTTGCAGCCGACACCTGCACGCCGCCCGTTCCCCAGCCATAGGGCATGGGCATCTCACGGCTGGCAAAAGGTACCTGATATCCCGGAACAGCCAGAGCCTTGAGGATAGCTCGGCGGATCATCCGCTTGGTCTGCTCGTCCAAATATGCAAAGTTGTACTCATTCATTTTGAAGTATCACTTTGTGTTTTGGTATTTTTATGGACGTTTTTGTATGTGGAGCGGTCTTTTTGGCCGTTATGTTTTATCTCATCCTGCATATCCGCCATTCCAGACGGCGACGAGAATCGATGCTGCGGGACAAGGCCGGTATATGGAAAGCGATCGGTACCCCTGATCTTGGCGATCACAGGGTGAAGGACACGGAGTAGGAGCAATAAACCGCTTATCCGCTGTGCGTTGGTTGGGCTCATTCGGCTGCCTCCTGCGGTGTAGTCCTCGCCTCGGCGTCGCGCCGCAGCTTGCGGACCAATTCCAGTTCGGACTGAAAATCCACGTAATGCGGCAGCTTGATATGTTCGAGGAACCCGGTCGCTTGAATGTTGTCCGCATGGCTCAGGACAAATTCCTCGTCCTGCGCAGGGGCACCCAGATTGTCTTCTCCCAATTCCTGCCAGCGCAACGCGCGGTCGACCAAAGCCATGGCGATTGATTTGCGTTCCGACTGGCCAAAGACCAGACCATAACCGCGTGTGAATTGGGGTGGTTCGGTCTTGGAGCCCTTGAACTGGTTCACCGTCTCGCATTCGGTCAATTCCACCTCGCCGATTTCGATGGCAAAGCCCAACTCGGGAATATCCATCTCGACCGCGACTTTGCCGATGCGCAATTCGCCGACAAAGGCGTGGTTTCGGGCGTAACCGCGCTGGGTTGAATAGGCCATGCCCAACACAAACCCCTCATCCCCGCGGGCCAGCGATTGCAAGCGCAGGGGGCGTCCGGCCGGAAACTCCATCGGTTGCCGAGTCAGATCAGCCGGAGCGTCGTCACTTGCGGGTTCATCTTGAATGATATCCTCATCCTTCAGAAAGTCGGCGATATGCGGAACCGGGTCTGTGCGTGGCTGACCTTTGGGTGAGGGCGGAACCTCGCCCTCGGCGGCCAGTTTGAAATCCAGCAAACGATGTGTGTAATCAAAGGTCGGACCCAGCACCTGTCCGCCCGGCGCATCCTTGAACGTGGCCGAGATTCGGCGGTCGCAGGCCATACGGTCTGTTTCAACCGGGTTGGTATACCCGAACCGGGGCAAGGTGGTGCGATAGGCACGGATCAGGAAAATCGCCTCGATCAAATCGCCGCGCGCTTGCTTGATGGCTAGAGCAGCCAGATCGGGGTCGAACAAAGACCCTTCGGCCATTACCCGGTTTACCGCAAGGCTCAGCTGTTCACGGATCTGCGCGATGCTGAGTTCAGCAACATCGGTCGCCCCGCGCCGTTCCTCGGCCAGCCAGGCATGGGCGTTTTCGATGGCCTTCTCACCGCCTTTTACAGCCACATACATCGACTAACCCTCTGCCTTGATCTGCGTGCTCCGCGGCAACGCTGCGACTTTGTCACCGCAGGAGAAGAAAAAATCGCATCCCAATGGATACAGCGCCGCATTGGCCCGAAGCGTCGGAATGTCCGGTAGTGACAGACGGGCGACGCCCTTGATCCCCGGCCCCGTCAGCATTGCCCCCGCTTGATTCAGGTCGTCACATTCCACGATCAGCGTCGCTGAACGGTCAGGATACTCAGGCGTTCCAATGCGGAACTGCCCCAAGGGCATCAGCGCTTGCCACGTTCCGATTGCGAAGTCAGCCTGGTCCGCTGTCACAAGCGGCGCGCCGGTGTGAAAGGTCAACCATTGCCGCACCACATCCGTATCAACCTCACCCGCCAAAAACACACTGGTGTCCGGGTCGCAAAGCGTCAGCAGCAACGTCCCCGCCACCACGGACAAGGGCGCGGGTGGGTGAGTGCCGATGATCCGGCGGATCTCACCCGGGCGCGCCATGACCGTCATCGCGGCACGAAAAGCATGGGCCGCTTCAATTGGTGCGTTCTGGAACCCGCCTGAAAATTGGTTTTGCACGATCATCAGTCTTCACCTCGCACCATCGTAAAAAACTCGACCTTGGTGGCCGCGGCCTTGGCGGCGCGGGTTGTTTTGGCTGTCTGCATCTGTTGACCAAGCGGAGCGATCACCCGCGCACGAACGTCTCCGGCGGCGTCGGTTTGCATCAACGCATCAACCAGCGCCGCTTTTTCCGCTTTTCGCTTGGAACGCCCCTGCACATAGCCATGGCCAACTGTTCCGTCCTGCAACGCGAGCGAACAGCGCGTGATCGTCATTTCACCCAGATTAAATGGCGCGCCTGTGCCGCCGATCCGTCCGCGCACCATCACACCACCTACTTCGGGGTGACGGATCCATTGAAAGCGCGGAAGCGCGCCAATTTCATCCAACAACGCAATCAGTTCTTCTTCTGGAGCGCAGGCCAGCAAACCCATCCATTCCTGACGCGCAGCATTCGCGGTTTTTGTTTTATCGGTCATCAAACCCCCTTGGCCAGGTTGTCTACATGAACTATACAACTAGACAAATATTACACCCCTCGCGGAGAACCCGCAATCCGCGCACCCGTGAAAGTTTGATGCCATGAGTAAAACGCCTGTCTGGAAAAGCATTGCGCTCAGCCTGACCTCGGACATAGCCGAGGGGCGATACAATACCGGTGACCGGTTGCCGACCGAGGCGCAATTGGCGGCGCAACATGGTGTCAATCGGCATACGGTACGGCGCGCGCTGTCGGACATGGCCGAACAAGGTCTGGTCCGCCCACGGCGCGGGTCAGGCGTTTTTGTGGCCGCGCGCCCGACCGATTATCCAATTGGCAAACGGGTGAGATACCACAAAAGCATATCGGCCAGCGGTAAGATGCCGGGCAAGACGATCCTGTCGTTGACCACCCGCGCGGCAGATGAAACCGAAGCCGAAGCTCTGCAGCTTACCCCCGGAGACACGGTTCACGTGTATGACGGCCTGTCTCTGGCCGATGGCCAGCCCATCGGCCTATTTCAGAGCGTCTTTCCGGCCGATCGTCTGCCCGACATCCTGACTGCACTGCAAGACACGCGATCCGTGACCAAGGCACTGCAACGCTGTGGCGTCGCAGACTACACCCGTGTGTCTACCCGCCTGACCGCGCGGGCTGCCACGGCGACACAGGGATTGCATCTGCAACTGCCGCAAGGCGCTCCGGTGCTGTTTTCGACGGGGATCAATGCCGATCTAAACGGCGTGCCGGTCGAATACGGGCGCACGGTTTTTGCAGGAGAGCGGGTTACCCTGACCCTGAATAATGATTGAGCACCGGAGGCTCTCGCCCGTCTTCGACCTCCTTGCGGAGGCCTAATCCCGTTGGGCGTAGCGCCGCGCTGCGCGTGGCGTCGGGCCCAAAGCCGCCAAGGGGTATCGGCACAGCCGATGCGCCTGCGGGTGCGGGAGTGGTTCCGCCCTTTGACATGACTGCTCCTATAATGCTCAAGCACTCCTGCAACGCGGTGAAAGTTTTGTAGCGTTGGGCAAACCGCGGGGGCTACCCTTTGCAATGCAGCGCAGGTATACGCGACCGCGACTCTTCAGCTGACACGAGGCCACCATGAGCTTTGACCGCACCATCAAGATCGCCCCGTCGATCCTATCCGCCGATTTCGCCAATTTCGGGCAAGAGATTCAGGCGATCGAGGCCCAGGGCGCGGATTGGGTCCATGTCGACGTTATGGACGGCCATTTCGTCCCGAACCTGACCTTTGGCCCACCCGCCGTCAAAGCCTTCCGCCCGCACGTTAAATCGGTGATGGATGTCCACCTGATGATCGCGCCGGTTGATCCTTATATTCAAGCTTATGCCGATGCAGGTGCCGATATCCTTACAGCGCATATCGAGGCCGGTCCGCACACCCACCGTACGATGCAAGCCATTCGTGCGGCCGGGATGAAGGCAGGGGTTGCGCTGAATCCCGGCACGCCGGCCGAAGCCGTCGAGCATCTTCTGGACCTGACCGATTTGGTCTGCGTCATGACCGTGAACCCCGGCTTCGGCGGTCAGAAATTCATCGACATGACCAGCAAGGTCCGCAAACTGCGTCAGATGATCGGTGACCGCCCCGTGCATATCGAGATCGACGGCGGTGTTGACCCGAAAACAGCCCCGTTGGTTGCAGCCGCAGGGGCTGACGTGCTGGTCGCAGGATCAGCCGTCTTCAAGGGTGGATCAGTTGAAAGCCCCGGTGTCTATGGCGACAATATTCGCGCCGTACGGGCTGCCGCAGAATCCGCGGTTTAGGCCATCTGTAATCTGGCGGTTTGCAGAAACCGCGAAATCTCGAGCCCAAGGCTGGCTTCGATTGAAATTGCCAGATCTGGCTGTTTTTGCAGTTCCGCGGTCAGATCGGACATGTTCCATTCGATCACCCGTGACGGTTTAAGGGCTGTCACGGTCACCGGCGCGGTAAAGCCCTGATCTTTGGCCAGAAAGGCCGTCCCGCCAAGGAACCGGCCTTCGCCCAGCGTGTCTACGCGGTCTCCGCTCATCTCAACACCGATTTCCCCATCCACGATAAGCGATAGGCTGTGTACCGGGTTACCTAGCGTTAACAGATTGGTTCCAACCGGAACTGTTTTTGCAACTCCCATGCTCAGCAGGTCATATGCGTCCCGCTCCGAGAAATTGCGCAAAGCGATTTCATAGAGGTGTCTTTGCATATCGGTAAATGGCACCGGGCGTCGTTCCAGCAACAAACGCACAATCCAAAAGATGTTGATACCGGTGAAAAACAGGTTCCACCCGATCGGGGCCCACAGCGGCGCGGGTTGCAGATAGTAATAGGGCAGCAGGATCATCGCGCCAATCACCGACAGAACACGCAGCCAGAAAATATCCCTGACCGAGTAAGAAATCAGGTAAAAGACATTCGCCGCATTTACCAAAAGGTCCAAACCCACCATGCCCTACCTCATCAGTTTTGCGCGCTGACCGGGGCCGGGCGCGCTTTACAGGTGCATGTTGAGTTTAGCAGTCGCTGTTAGGTGGGCTAGAGCGTTGGTTCCGACCTATTACTTTTCCACCCGGAATCTTTCAGGTTTCTCTGAAAGACAAGTTATGTGGCTTACTTTCTGCTGCGGACGTGGCAGGTGCGATCTGGTGCCCGTCTCAGGATCATCGGCGCTTAGGATTGCGGCTTGCATGTCGCCCAGATCGGTGCTGTGCAGGATACGCGTGCTGTAGTGTACGAACGGAAGTCCAAACATGATTTACCCCAAGCTCTGATTTTCTGACACCAACCCCTGCGAGTCTCGCGCCGTTTGCTTCGAGTGCAAACATGGGGTCACTTCTTTGCGTTGAGGTGGAGGTAAAATTAAACCGCCAAAACGACCGCAGATCTTGCCACGAAAATAGCAATTGCCAAGCAGGTCATCTTGTGACCATGAACAGCAGCATCAAACATCTAAATGAGAATGCCCCATGATTGAACGCATCGACACCGGCGAACGGTCCTCGAAAATCGTAAAGCACAACGGCGTGGCCTACCTGACCGGACAAGTCGCCGAGGGTGACACTATTCAGGAACAAGTCCAAATTTGCCTCGAAAAAATCGATGCCCTGCTCGTACAAGCCGGGTCATCACGTGAGAAAATGCTACGTGTAACGATCTGGCTGGCCGATATGAAAGATTTTGCCGGATTGAACGAAGTCTGGAATGCCTGGGTTCCCAAAGGTCACGCACCGGCCCGCGCCTGCGGGGAAGCCAAGCTGGCACGCCCCGAACTGAAAGTAGAATTTATCGTGGACGCTGCTTACGAATAATCGCTCGGCAAACGCCATTTGATAGTACGTACAAATTCCAAGCAAAAAGGGCGCCCCAAGGGACGCCCTTTCTTTGAGTACTGGCATAAGCGCCTTACTCGATGATTTTCGACACAACGCCGGCGCCGACGGTGCGGCCGCCTTCGCGGATGGCGAAACGCAGGCCGTTTTCCATCGCGATCGGGGCGATCAGCTCAACCTCGAACGACACGTTGTCGCCGGGCATGACCATCTCGGTGCCTTCGGCCAGGGTCACGGTGCCGGTCACGTCCGTTGTACGGAAGTAGAACTGCGGACGGTAGTTCGCGAAGAACGGAGTGTGACGACCGCCTTCTTCCTTGGTCAGAATATAGGCTTCGGCTTCGAACTTGGTGTGCGGTGTAACCGAACCCGGCTTACACAGAACCTGACCACGCTCAACGCCTTCACGGTCAACACCACGCAGCAGAGCGCCGATGTTGTCGCCCGCTTCACCGCGGTCCAGCAGCTTGCGGAACATTTCAACACCGGTGCAGGTGGTTTTGCTGGTGTCGCGGATGCCGACGATTTCAATCTCGTCGCCAACGTTGATCACGCCACGCTCAACACGACCCGTAACAACGGTACCACGGCCCGAGATCGAGAACACGTCTTCGATCGGCATCAGGAACGGCTGGTCAACAGCACGCTCAGGGGTGTCGATGTAGTCATCAACTGCCGCCATCAGTTCCTTGATTTTCTCTTCGCCGATTTCCGGGTTGTTGCCTTCCATCGCGGCCAGAGCCGAACCTGCGATGATCGGAATATCGTCGCCGGGGT
>NZ_JBQFSK010000009.1:0-184735 GCF_056537925.1 Ruegeria sp. BI7 | reverse complement strand
CAGCAGATCGTCACTGGAGATGCCAATTTTCGCACCGATTTCCTGAATCGGCTTCTTGTTCGCCTCACGGGCGATTTCGATGTCGGATTTGTAGCTCATTGGGTGCTGGGCTCCGTGCAAAGTAGGTTTAACGAACTCAAACCCGCCCGCATCTGCGACCGGGGAGGAATCGAATACTTTCTTTACGGTAAATAATTTTTCCCTTGGGTCAACCTTGGAAATACGAGGACATGACCGAAAGGGTATTTGTTACCCAATGGGGTCACGGATCACGCGTAACGTTTGCGCACCGCGCTAAGCCCCAACAACCAATCCTCAACGATGCGTAATTCCGGGAATGCTTTTTGCGTTGGGCTTTTAAGAAGATAATACCCAGACTGTGTTCGCACCGAGACGTCCTGAATTGGTCTGACCAACGCGCCGCTTTCAAGCAGTGGGTCGACAAGATGGGCCCAACCCAATGCGACCCCCAATCCATCGACTGCAGCTTGTATAGAGAGAGGATAGGTGTTGAAGGCCACAGCGCGTTCCATCAATGAGGTCGAAATATCATTGCCGTTGAACCACGTGTGCCATGTCATCCATTCCGCGTGACTACTGGTCACCTCAATCAGATCCAACTCTGGCAAAGCAGTTAAATCTGTCACCGTCGGATTACTATTGAGATACTCCGGGCTGCAGACCGGGAAAACAGTTTCCCCAAATAACAGCTGAGCATGATATCCAGGCCATTCCCCATCCCCGCGCAATATCGTCAAATCCATCGAATCTGACAGGCACTCTGCATCACTGTCGGAAGACACCAACGAAATACGGATGCGATCATTGGATTTGTTGAATTTTCTTAGCTGTGGCATCAACCAGAGTGACGCAACCGAGTTGGTCGCAGAGATCGAGACTGTGTTGGCCTGATGTTTAGCCAGCATGTCACGGCTAACATCCCGCATCAGGTCCAGCGACTTTTCCACAGTTGCCAACAAAATCGCACCTTGCTGCGTCAGCGAGACCGAGCGATGACCTCTGACAAACAGCGGAACATCATAATGTTGTTCCAACAGTCGCACCTTGCGGCTGATTGCCGTTTCAGAAATGTTGAGCACCTTGCTGGCCTGCGCAAAACTCTGCGCCTTCGCAGCCGCTTCAAATGCCAAAAGGTAATCGAGCGGTGGAAGGACCTTCCCGGTAATTGGCGCTTTCTTTGGCATCTGAAGGCGGGTTCCCAATCTGAAGATGATCGCAATCAAAAACATTTGCCCGTTTCGACTGGAAACCGATCAGGCAACTGACTGTTAAAATAGTGAAAAGTCAGATTTGCCTCAAGAATTTATAGGCAATGCCTCTCAAATTTCTGTTCTGCGTCTCGTGAAAACTTAGGCAGAATGAGAAAATTCGGGGCCGGAAGAGTCCGCAGATAAGAAATGTACGTCACTCAGGGAGCAAACATGAAACTCACAAACCTATTTTCTGCTGCAACCTTGGCAGCGGTAGCGGGCACCGGAGCGTTCGCCGAAGACAGCAGCGATCCGATCGTCATTCCAATTCACAACTGGTCCAGTCAGATCGTGATGTCTTACGTTACAGGTCAACTACTCGAAGAGATCGGTGACAACGTCGAATACGTCACAACAGACAGTCAGGCTGTCTACGAGTCGGTACGCTTGGGCGATGTCACACTTGAGATGGAGGTCTGGGAAGGTGCATTTGGCGCATCCTTCCGCGCCGCGCTGGAAAAGGGTGGTCTGCATGATGCAGGCGATCATGATGCAGTCACGCGCGAGGATTGGTGGTATCCGATGTGGACTAAGGAATCCTGCCCCGGCCTGCCTGATTGGCAAGCTTTAAACGACTGCGCGCATCTTTTCGCAACAGCGGAAACCGGGGACAAAGGCCGGTATCTGGATGGACCCGTCGACTGGTTGAAGCACGGTAAGGAACGTGCCGAAGCGCTTGATTTGAATTTCACGGTTATCAATGCGGGTTCGGCTGCAGCCCTTTGGGCCGAGATCGGAGCCGCGGAGGCGGATAAGAAACCTGTTCTGGTCTTCAACTGGACACCCAACTTCGCCGAAGCTGTCTGGCCTGGTGAGTTTGTCGAGTTTCCGGCTTGGGAAGATGGTTGCGACAAAGACCCATCCAAAGGTCCGAATCCCGATGCGTTGTATGATTGCGGAAACCCAGCCAGCGGTTACCTGAAAAAAGCGGCGTGGGATGGCATGAAAGATAAGTGGCCGGCTGCCTACTGCGTATTGACTGAAATTTCGTTCACCAACCCGCAAATCGCGGAAATGGCCAAGCTGGTCGATACAGACGAGCTGGAACCGGAAGAGGCAGCAGCCGAATGGCTGGACGCTAACCGCGCTGTTGTTGACCCCTGGATCAGCGCCTGCAGTTGATAAACCGGTCATTCGCGACGAAACTGGCGCGGCCTTGCTGATCTCGGTGAAGCAAGGCCGCGCCTAACAAGAAAGTAGGCAGCCATGTCCGCCACAGCGCCCGTCATCTCAGCCAAAAACGTCTGGAAACTGTTTGGAGCCTCTCCTGAGACCTATCTGAAATCTATGCCCGCGGGTCGCAGTTTCGACGAGATACGTGCGGACGGTTACATCGCCGGGGTCAAAGACGTCTCGATTGAAGTTGGCCGGGGTGAAATGCTGGTCATCATGGGGCTGTCCGGATCAGGTAAGTCTACTCTGGTACGGTGCTTTTCACGTCTTCACGACATTACCGGCGGCACGATTGAGGTTGACGGTCAGAACATCATGAGCCTGAGCGAGCGCGACCTGATCGAGTTGCGACGCAACAAGATGGGCATGGTGTTCCAGTCCTTCGGTCTGCTGCCGCATCGTACGGTTCTGGATAACGTGGCCTTCCCGCTGGAAATGCGCGGTCAGGATCGCCATGACCGACGCGAACGCGCATTGGAAGTAATCAAGCTGGTGGGCC
This sequence comes from Ruegeria sp. BI7, assembly GCF_056537925.1. NCBI lineage: Bacteria > Pseudomonadati > Pseudomonadota > Alphaproteobacteria > Rhodobacterales > Roseobacteraceae > Ruegeria > Ruegeria sp. BI7. The sequence goes on along the minus strand of NZ_JBQFSK010000009.1, from coordinate 181,792 downwards.
TTGAGGGTCGAGAAGAATATTTCCCGCGTGAACTCAGCGGCGGGCAACAGCAACGGGTCGGCATCGCCCGGTCCCTGGCGATTGAGCCGGATATTTGGTTCCTGGATGAACCGTTCTCCGCCCTTGACCCTTTGATCCGACGTGAAATGCAGGATGAATTCCTACGGCTTCAAGAGATGCTGGGTAAAACCATCGTCTTTATTACTCATGATTTTGACGAAGCGCTGCGTTTGGCAGATCGGATCGCGATCATGCGCAATGGCGCGGTTGAACAGTGTGACACACCCGATCAAATCGTCATGAATCCTGCCACTGAATATGTGGCGAAATTTACCGAGGACATCGACAAAGCCCGCGTGGTGCATGCGAAAGGGCTGGCGAAACCGGTCAACGGGCACGCCTTGGAAGGAGCTCCGATCAATGGTGGCGCAACGATCCACGAACTTGCGCGAGTTCTGGTCAATGACAACCGCATCCTTTTGCCGGTTGCAGATGACAAAGGCGTTATCACCGGTGTCCTGGAACGCGACACCGCTCTGAATGTTCTGCTCGGAGCCGAATAATGGCGACGCTGTCCACTGATCTGACGGAGACTTCGGACAAGCCGTGGGGACGTACACGGGTACTTACCGCGCTGCTTGCAGTGGCGTTTGCACTGATCCTTGCCAAAGCCGCTGGTATTCTGCCTGAATGGCTGAACCGCATCCCCGAAGCGGCGATCCCGCCCACCGCACAAGTTCTGGATGCGATCTTCAACTTCATCCAGAATGACCTGGGCCTGATATACGTCACCCGCTTCATCGCGGAAGGTCCGCTTGAATTCCTGCTGGATACATCGGCCAACCTTTTGGAAGGCAAGCGTCGCTGGCCCTATCTGGGACCGATCCCATGGTCTGCGATTGCCGCCGTTGCCGCGGTTGTGGGTTATGCTGTCGGTGGATGGAAGTTGGCCGCTTTGGGCGCGGGCACCTTTATCTGGACCGCAGCAATCGGCCAGTGGAAGATCGCCATGCAAACAATGTCGGTGATCGTGGTTGCAGCACCCCTGGCGTTCCTGCTGGGGCTGGCTTTGGGTATTGCCGCATGGAAATACGGTTGGTTCGAGCGGGTCCTGAAGCCCATCCTGTCCATATTGCAAACCCTGCCCTTCTTTACCTACCTGCTGCCTGCGGTGATTTTCTTCAAGGTGGGTCCAACCGCCGGGGCCGTTGCAACGATTACATTCGCGATCCCGCCGATGATCCTGATGACAACGCTGGGGCTCAAGAAGGTTAGCCCCGAAGTGATCGAAGCGGGTCAGATGTCCGGCTGTACTCGCTGGCAGATGCTGCGCCATGTATACATTCCGGCAGCGCGCACCGAAATTCTGGTTGGCGTCAATCAGGTGATCATGCTGTGTCTGGCAATGGTCGTTCTGACCGCCTTTATCGGCATGCCGGGTCTTGGCGCTAAACTGTTGGCGATGATGGGAAGTTTCAAGCTCGGACGATCCTTCGAGATTGGCATCACTATCGTCCTTTTGGCCGTGACTTTGGACCGGATGTCCAAGGCCTGGGTGGTCAAGCAACCAGTTCACTTTGAACGCAACACGCCCTGGTGGAAGCGGCATCAAATCTCGCTGGTCGCACTGGGTCTGTTCATCGGGTTTATCCTGCTATCACAGGTATTCCCGATCCTGGCTGAAGTTGGCCGCAAACAGCACCTGAGCCAAGGCAAGGAAATTGACGTGGTGATCAAGTCGTTCCTGGCTATCGACGCCATCAAGGGAACAACTGAATGGTTGCGCTGGTTCCTGAACGTCAAGGTTCTGATCCCGTTCCGGGACACGCTGCTGGCGATCCCGACCCCCGCCTTCATCCTAATAGTCGTTGCCTTTGCCTATTGGGTCGGCGGACGCCGCCCAGGTATCTATGCGGCAGTGTTTTTTACCATCGTCGCATTCTCGGGTTGGTGGGACCGGTCGGTGATCACTCTGTATACAGTTATCTCGGCGGTTGCGCTGGCCACACTGATCGGAATACCGCTGGGCGTAATCGCTGCCCGGTCAGAACGCTGGTCGAAAAGCATCCTTCTGGCCTGCGACACCGCGCAGACCTTCCCCAGCTTTATCTATCTGATCCCTGCGATCATGTTGTTCGGTGTCAATGACGTGGCGGTTGTGTTCTCGATCCTGATCTTCGCCGCCGTACCGCTGATCCGGTACACTATTATTGGCCTCAGCAGCGTCCCGCCGGAAATGACCGAAGCCGCCGACATGTCCGGCTCAACCCGTCGCCAAAAGCTGATGTCCGTACAGTTCCCACTGGCTCTGCCAACTATGGCGGTCGGGTTCAATCAGGCCATCATGTTCGCCTTTTTCATGGTCATCATCGCAGCCTTTATCGGCACGCAGGACCTTGGGCAAGAACTTCAGCGAACGCTGGCCGGAACCGAGTTGGGCAAAAACTTTGTCCTCGGCCTGAACGTGTCGCTGATGGCGCTGACCTTTGACATGGCGATCAGCAGCTGGGCGGAACAGCGTAAAAAGCGACTGGGGCTCGATTAAGATGGCACAACAGCAAAACATGCGTACTGTCGCCCGGTTCGACGATACCGGCTTTGTTAGAATGCACATGGACGGTCTGCTCGACGAACAGGTCTGGTGGAAGAATGTCAGCTTTGACGAAGTCACAGGGCAAGGGAGTTATCTGATGAAGATGGCCCCGGGAACGCGCTCGAATCCGCATATTCATCACGGTGCGGAAGAGTTCTTTGTCCTCGAAGGCGATCTGACTGATCACGACGGTTTCAGCTATCGCAGCGGTGACTTCGTCAGTTTGGCCGCCGGTTCCAGCCATTTTTCGCGCACCGAGGCGGGATGCCTTTTGGTGGTCACGCACCGCGGTGCAACCGAGTCCATTCAGGAAGGTGCATTATGAATGTGAAACCGGTTTTCGAAGTGCCTTACGAACGTAGCGGGGTTCTGGCCCCCGGTCTTCCGATTTTACCTCATGGAACGGAACGTCATCCCGTCCCTGGCGCAGGGTCGCGGGCGGTTTCGGTGTCCAAAGGCGACACGATCACATTGCTGGATCGCGATGGGATGCAACCCGCCGAGATGGTGTTCTTTGCCCCCGATCGAAGCTCGGACGCTGCCATGCTTGGCGCGCAGGGGCACGGTCGACCAGAGGGGCTGATTGCGACTCTGGCGAATGGCTCGGCTTCGGGCAAGAAAGTGCTACGCGCGTTAGATGTTGCAGGTTTCGATATCGGACGCGGGGATGCGATCAGGGCTTTCTCAGATGGATCACGGCCCGGCGACATGGCGCATTTCGTGGCGGAATGCGACGGGCTTCTGATCGTCTCCGCTCCCGGCGAAGCGATGCGGCCCGAAGACAACAACCCGCCGACCGACATTATCCTGTACATTCAGCGTGCCGCTCCTGGTTTGGAAAAACCCGACGTGGGCCCGCCCGATCCTCTGGCCGACCCACTCAAGGATATCAACATTCAGCCTGGCAATGCCAAATCTTATGAGGTCAAAGCCGGAGAGTTCATTCAGATCGTGGATGTCAGGGGCCGCGAATGTTCAGACTTTCAGGCGTTCAGCCGACGTGCACTGGATCAGGGGATCGAACGCGAGATTGATCCCACCACGACACGAAGCCTGATGGGCAGTTTGTATCCGCAACCAGGCATATTCTCAAAGTACTGGTCGGTGGATCAAGAACCCCTGGTCGAGATCGTGCAGGATACGTGCGGCCGCCACGACACGTTCGGGCTGGCCTGCACAGCTCGGTATTATGAAGACTTGGGCTATCCTGGCCATGTCAATTGCTCGGAAAATATCAACAAAGATCTGGACCAGTATGGCATCCGGCCCCGCGCAGGCTGGCCTGCGATCAACTTCTTTTTCAACACGATGCTGGACGATGACAATGCCATCGGCATGGATGATCCGTGGTCGCGACCCGGAGATTTCGTGCTGCTGCGCGCACTGACGGATCTTGTCTGCGTCAGTACCGGCTGCCCGTGTGACATAGACCCGGCCAATGGCTGGAATCCAACCGACATTCAGGTGCGAACTTACAAAGCTACCGAAGATTTTAAACGATCCTATGGCTACAGAAAATCTGCGGAGGCGGATGTGGAAGAAACCAAGAAAACAGCATTTCACGACTGCTTTGCACGTCATACCCGTGATTTTGTCGAATATAATGGATATTGGCTGCCTAATACGATGACCAATCACGGCACTATTGCCGAATACTGGGCCTGTCGGGACAAGGTTGCTGTGATGGACCTGAGTCCGCTGCGCAAATACGAGGTTGTTGGCCCGGATGCCGAAGAGCTGATGCAGCTTTGCGTGACCCGCAACATGAAGAAGCTGAGTGTCGGCCAAGTTGTGTATACGGCAATGTGCTATGAACATGGCGGCATGATCGACGATGGCACCGTCTATCGGCTGGGCGAGACCAACTTCCGATGGATTGGTGGCAACGACACCAGCGGTTTGTGGCTGCAGGAACAAGCGCGAAAACGCAACATGAATGTCTGGGTGCGTAACTCTACAGATCAGTTGCACAACATCGCGGTACAGGGGCGGCACAGCCGCGACATCCTCTCGCAGATATTCTGGACGCCACCCCAGCAGCCAACCATTGAGGAATTGCCTTGGTTCCGGCTTACAGTGGCTCGGGTTGGGGATGTGCGCGGGACATCCGTCGTAATTTCTCGGACCGGGTACTCCGGCGAGTTGGGGTATGAAATCTTCTGCCACCCTAAGGACGCTGTCGAGATTTTCGACCGTGTCTGGGAAGTTGGTCAGGACTATGGAATTGCCCCTCTTGGACTAGCCGCCCTCGACATGTTGCGGATCGAAGGTGGCTTGATCTTTGCCGGGTCCGAATTTGACGACCAGACCGATCCGTTCGAGGCCGGGGTCGGTTTTACCGTCCCATTGAAATCTAAGACCGATGATTTCATCGGGCGCAGCGCAATTGAGGAACGCAAGGCTCACCCTCACCGCAAGCTGGTCGGGTTTGATATAGAAGGTGGAACAGTGCCTTCTCCGGGCGATTGTGTACGTATCGGAAAAGCGCAGGTCGGCGAAATCACCAGCGCGATGAAGTCACCCATCTTAGGCAAGGTCATCGCCCTTGGGCGTGTTGCATCAACCCATGCGCTGGAGGGGCACGACATTGAGATCGGCCAACTGGATGGGCAGCAAAAGCGCCTGAAGGCAAAAATTGTTCCGTTCCCGCATTTTGATCCAACTAAAGAGCGCGTGAAAGGTGTTTACCCCAGTAATAATGTCCCGGATGCGGCCGAATGAAAAATTGACTGCCAAACAAACGGCCAAAGTTGTGGCCGTTTGTTTTCTGGAGCTTGTCATTGCAACTTCACCAACAACTGGCTTCGCGGACAAATGTGACCGGGTTTCCGCGCTTGAAAACTATAATACCACGGGCGTCTCACCGAATGGAGCGATGTGCAAAACGTTTGTCGGCCTGGACAATGTCCAAGGCGTTTCATGCCGATGGGAGTTTCCATTCCGGGACTCTGAAGCCATTCGCGCGTTTAACGACCTCTGGACTGAAGTAACACGTTGCAAAGAGGGAACTTGGACGCAATACGACGGATCAGTCAACCACCCTGATAGTTACGTGCTGAGGGAACTTTTCACTTCAGAAGGCTTTATTCGCGTTGCCCAAAAAGATAAGGGCCAAATCAATCGTACATTGGTGTTTTTGAGCCTTGAACATCACAATTGATGCAGTCGGTGTACATCGCCCACCAGCCCCGGAAACCATCATCCCAATGGGTCAGAGGCCAACAATGCACTAACAATCAAACTGGACCAGTCAGATGAGGCTGCTCAGAAATCCACGCATTGAGCCACTCATTCTCTCAGCCGTCGCCGCTTAAGACTTGGTTGGGATAACCACCCGACCACTTAATCCTCCTAACGCGGCAGATTTTCCCAGGTCGAAGTGCGCCCCGTATGCATTGAGAAGATCAACCGCGATTGCCAGCCCCAGCCCGCTGCCTCTTACCGAAGTGTCAAGCCGTCCACCAGAACGTAGCGCTTCGCGTATTGCGTCCTCTGGGATACCTGGGCCGTCATCTTCGATACAGATCTCGACACAGTCTTCGTGACGTTTTGCGGTCAGTTTTACTTTGCCACGACACCATTTGACTGCGTTATCCAGTAAATTCCCAAGAACCTCTTCGATATCCTGCGTATCCATGCGCACCCAAAGCTCAGGATCGCTTTTGACTTCCAGTATTTTATCCTCTCTTTCAGCGATCGTAGTAAACAACCGTGCGAGACGTTCGACTGAGTGTGAAACATCCGTACGCGAATGGGTCAACTCAGCCGTGTTTAGAGCCCGGATTCGCGCGAGTGACCGACCGAGTTGAGAGTCGATCCGATCTAGAGCTTCGTCAGCGATACCTGTGTCAACACCGGCCTGTGACATAGCCTGTAGTTCATTTCTCAGAATAGTGGCTGGCGTTTTCAGAGCATGTGCCAGATCAGCGGCTTGCCTGCGTGAGCCGGATACAATGTCCCGATTGCGATGCAAAAGCTGATTCAGATCATCGACCAAAGGGGCCACTTCGTCCGGGTAATCCGTGGGTGTCAGATTGTCATCCGTGTCCCAACGATGGGCGACATCCGCACGCAATTTACGAAGAGGACCCAGGATTGCGGACATCAGCATCAATGAACTTGCAACTCCAATCAAGCCAACCAACCCAAACACCGGTAGAAGACTGCGCTGTGCCGCCCGTCTTTCATTGACCAACTGCGCTTGGCTTTCCGCGACACTAATTCCCCAGACAGTTCCATCTTCGAAAGAAATTTTTTGGTATGCGCTGCGCAACGCTTCCCCCTCGGGGCCGGAAGTGTTCCAAAGGGTTGCATCTTCAGAGATGTCAGGTGGTTCAGCGATTGTTTCGTCAAACAAAGACGCCGACGTGTAAACCTCGCCGTTGCCGGTGGTAACTTGCCAGTATCTGCCGGAATATGGCGCGCTGTATGCCGGATCAAACATGAGATCACGCAGGGCATCCGGGTCTTGTGTCGTAACGCTCAACCCAACGACAAGCTGGGTGTGGCGATCTCGAAGCGTAGCGTCGAACCTGTTTGAAATTCGGGCATCGATAAACGAAAAAACAGCCAGAGTGCCCACGCCAACGGACAATGCCCCAGATGCAATCCCTCCAAGCAGTGCCCGTTGCCGCAGCGACAACATCAAACTGAATCGATCATATATCCGCGACCCCGGACCGTTGTTATCAGGTCAGGTCCCAATTTATTGCGCAGCCGGTTTATGAAAACCGCAATGGTGTTCGAATCTCGGTCACCGTTATATTCGTAGATATGTTCCGAAAGTTCGGATCTGGGGATCAGGCGACCGGCGTTGTGGGCCAGGTAAGTAAGAACAGCTATCTCCTGGGCTGTTAAGTCGATCGGGACGCCATCAACCGTCACCCGCCCATTGCGTGTATCAAGAACGACATTGCCCATCTCGATAATGGGGTTCAGCTGCCCACTCTGACGGCGCAAGATGGCGCGGACACGCGCGGCCAGCTCGGGCAAATGGAATGGCTTGGTCATGTAATCATCTGCACCAGCATCCAATCCGTCGACCCGTTCGCTCCAACCATCGCGTGCCGTCAGGATCAAAACCGGAGTTTTTATACCCGCGCTGCGCCAGTCGCGCAAAACCGAAATGCCATCTCGTTCCGGAAGCCCGAGATCGAGGATGATCATGTCATATGGTTCGGTAGTTCCCAGATGCTGGGCATCAATTCCGTTGTGGACAATATCGACCACGCGGCCTTCAGCATTCAGCAGCTTTTTGATCTGTTCGCAAAGGTGCGGTTCGTCTTCTGCGAGTAATACTCTCATACTTTGTTTCTATAGGCCTGCTAATAATTTTTTAACAACTATTTTCTGCCACCGCCATTACCGCCGGAGTTGCCGTTACCGTTGCCGCCGGAGTTGCCGTTACCGTTGCCGCCAGAGTTGCCGTTGCCGCCAGAGTTGCCATTACCATTGCCACCGGAGTTGCCGTTACCGTTGCCGCCAGAGTTGCCGTTGCCGTTGCCACCTGAGTTGCCATTACCGTTGCCACCTGAGTTGCCATTACCGTTGCCACCGGAGTTGCCGTTACCGTTGCCGCCGCTATTGTTGCTCTGATTGCCCTTACTGCTGGTTTGTCCTTGCGAGTTGGATTTGGCAGAATTGCCTGGTGTGGACTTGGCTGCATTTGAAATCTGGCGTCCGATATTTGAACGATTGGGCACAACGACACCGGTTTGAGCATTCACGATAACACTTATGATCTTCCCATTGGGTTTCTTTACGAGGATCCGATAGTAGACCTTGTCAGTCTGGAACGCGCGCGCATTGACCGGCGTTCCACCAAAGACTTTTTCAACGCCTTTTAGAACCCTCTTTAACCTGATGGTGCTGCCCGTCGTTGTCACTTTGCGCAATTCGGATTGCTTTAGTTCGCGCACAGCAGCATGCCCTTCCCCAACCTGGAGAAAGGCGAACAGACAAGCGATGATAAAAAGCTTTCTCATACTCAGTACTCAATATCGCGTAACCGCGCCTCAATTCTACAGATATTAAGATGAACTGGCGATGAACGGTCGGTTCGTCGCAGGTTCAACGATAATAGGCTTAAATTTGTCAGTTAGTTCCCGATTCCGACACGCGCACTCGTGCTGTCATGTTTCCACGCATTTCATCGTGTGTGGAACTTCGCATTCAACAAACGAGGACCGTCATGAAGATCAATACGACCAGCCTAATGAAAGCCTCTGCAATCGCAATCGCCTTGCTGGGATCGACGGCAATTGTTGGCGCATTCACGTTCCCTGATGCCGCCTATGCCAAGCAAGGCAAAGGAAACGGCGGTGGCAACGGTAATGGTGGTGGCAATGGCGGCAATGGAAATGGGGGCGACAAGGGCAACAGCGGTGGTAAAGGCAATGGCAACAGTGCGAGTAGCGGCAAAGATAAAAACAATGGTAACGGGTCAGCCGCATCCACGAACGGAGCAAGCAAAGCGGCCGGAAAATCTGGTCACAAGTCAAAAGGCTCCGCAGGGGTCAATTCGAGGTCTTCTAAGAAGGGTCAATTCTCTCTGAAAGGCTTGCTTGGCGGTAATAAAAAGCAAACTGCCAAAAAAACGCAAAGGAAGGGAATTGGTGGCCTGTTCAAAGGTAGCAAGCCAGTAACCACCGCAAAACAAACAAAGACTACTTCGGTCAAGCGGTCCTTGCGCCCGCCAAGCAGAAAAGCGACGATTCTGGAAGATAGTACGCTTGCGCTTGAACCGCACAATCTCGGCAAGCTAAACGGCGCCATTAACTCCAGCCCCAAAGCAAAGCTCGCTCATATTGCAAACGGTCAGTATAAGAAAGGTACCGGGCCGGTCAGCCTTGCAGCAGGCCTTGCCGTTGCGGACACCGAATTCAATCACATCATGGGTGAAGACAACACGTTAAGCCCCAAAGACGTGAAAGAAATCAACGCAGCGCTGGATTACTTGGACGAAGCCCCCCTGTCATTGGAGGAAGCTGAGGATATCCTTGCCAATGAGGAAGCCAACCCTGGGACAACTGACCCTGAAGCTTTGGAAGACGCGCAAGCCGTTAAAGATGCGCACGACATAACCACGGATGAAGATGGTAATCCGATTGATCGACCTACGGAAGATCAGTTGGCGGCCGCAGAAGCCGTGCATCAGGCAGAAGACAACCTTTTGGATCACCACAAGGGCGGGTTTTCAGAAGATGACGCCATCGCAACGCAACAGCAGGACAATGTTCTCGACGCTGTACGAGCCTCTAATCCTGACGAGGAAGCAGTCAAAACCGCGCTTGGCAGTTCGTATGACGAAGACAAGTATGATGACGACGATCACGATGAGGATGAAGCCAATACAGATCCGGTCGATGACGGTCAGACGCCTGAGGGAGAACAAGTGGAAGAACTTGTTAGCAACGGCTAAGTATTCTGCCAACGAGACTCCGGGCGACGCTTTTGCCTTGCATTCGTCTAACATGAACCAGAAAAAGTACCTTAATTCTGAACCTTAGCTTAACACAGCAAAAAAGCCCGCTCGGATTGGAGCGGGCTTTTGCATTAGTGTTTTCCCGGGTAGGACGTTTCCCGGGAAAACTGCAGACGTCAAGATGTAGGGTCAGACGTCCTTCTTGCTCTTTCAAGCTGCTCATTCCTTGCGATAGCTTTCAGAGCAATTTCGACAGGCGGGAAACGCCCGCTTCTGGATTTCGTGATGTTAGACAAGTGTTTGCGCGCGGTGGAACGTGGCGGTTCCAAGTGTGTAGGAACCTGATCCATAGCGCTTTCAGTGGCAGACTTAATCATGCAGTTCCCCTTCCAGGGAGCCAAGCACCCATAACTGTCTCGGCTCGGTGGAAGGAGTATGCGCGATGCCTGTTGAACACCACGAGAACACATTGTTCACCTTTGGTTAAAGTTGTCGCCGGAACGTAAACAATGTGTTGAATTGCTCTTCGCCGCTTGTAACCAAACTATAAATTTGGGTTGCTCTAAGTTTTATTCGAAAAACATCAGCCATGCTTGGCTTTGTGCCATAGCTTAGCCGTCGAACAGACCGAGGGCGACTTGCTCGGTTTTATAGCTAACCAGGCGCGTTGCAGAACTGGCATTCCATTACTGTCAACCGAAGTGAGCTGTTTCAGCGTCTCTGGACCTGCGGCCTGCTAGAATTTTTTGGTTTAACAAGTGCAACAGTTCGACTTGATTAGAGGTGCCCGTCTTCGAAAATACCGAACTGAGATGCGAACGAACAGTTGTTGGGCAGACAGTCAGGGCTTCTGAAACCTTTTTAACTGTCATTCCTTCCTTCAGCATAGCGCAAACCCGAAACTCGCACCGGCTAAGCCCTGCTGGATTTTGAGGGCCCAGGATTGGAACATGCTCGGTATCCGAAACTTTTTTCAGATTATGATTACGACCCTTCTCCAGATACGAGGAGATTGAACCAGGCGTTCGCTTGCACCAACCTGACGCCAGTGTCGGCGCCAACATGGCTAGTAGGTCCAGCTCATATTGGGCAGGTTCATGCCTGAAATGCAGCTCGATGTGATCCACATGCCCGCCGGTTGTATCAAGCGGAACCACGATCACCTCGCCCAGCGCCTTTAAATTGCCCTCAAAATGACGAAGCGTTGCTGTGTTGCCCGCAACCAACGCGTCTGACAACGTCCAAATTGAGCCCATCCGTGCCGTCAGAAAACTTTCACCCAGAACCCGTTCCACCAGAGTTTGAGGTTGAGAGGGCCAAACCTTTCCTTCCTCGCTGCAACACCGGGCAATATATTTTACTTTTCGTTCCACCTTAAGTGTACGTGCAATTAATGCGGCATCCGCATTAACTAACTTTATTAGCTTATTTAAAACCTGTGGAATGGAGTTTTTGCTCGTTAAAGCATGCGTCCATTCCATAACAAAATTGAAACTATTTTGCGCCTGGGCGCTCTTGGAGAAACTGATACTCATTACCCTACTAACCAAAACAACAAACGTTGCGAGGCAGAACTTTCTGCCGCGGCCCCACCGCAATTACAAACTTGTTCGGGGTTCATGGGCCCAGCAACTGATTTTAAGACCATGCCTATAGGGCAAAAAAAGAGTGAGCAGTTTCCAATATTTGCATAACTATCTGTAATTATGAGGTAAAACCTAGATACCGAAAAACAAATTCCCGACACTTGGATGCCTCAAAGAAAAGATATAGCGACGAGTATTATTGAGCTTTCCAGCCACAGTTGCACTTCGAATCGCCGCATTGTTTCCAGACTGACTGATTCGATTGAAGATTAAAGCCTTGTTAATGCAGTATTTATTTTAATCTCCCTTAAGAAGCTTCAATGGTAATTGAATCTCCTATTACGTGTATTTTTCCTATTTTTCGCGGAAGGCGGAAGTTTTCATCACCGCTACCGTTATTTCAGAGCCAATGCGAAATGCCTGGCTTGCGCTGCGACAAACGTAGCGTGGATTTCAATTTAACCTTTCGGGGGAAACATGACCAAATTTATGAAGAAGTTTGTCAAAGAAGAAAGCGGCGCGGCAATTGTAGAATATGGCCTTGCCCTTTTGGTTGTCGCGTCAATTGCAGTTGGTGCGTTCAGCTTCCTGGGTAGTGAAACGGCCAACAATGTGGGTCTCGCGTGTGACGCTCTGAGCCTCACCAACCCCTGCTAAGCCAACAGCAAAATTCAGTTGGCGAACCACAACATAATTCTGCGCCCTCGCACCAGCGTAGCGGCGCAGAATAAACCGCCGGGATTTTCGAAATCACCTTTGTAGAAGTTTCGAAATTTTTGAGCGTAACTTTTGGAGACAGAGATGCGTATCAGACCAGTTATTACCACATTATTTGGAATTGCGATTGCTTCAGGCTCTGTGTTCCTGGCGAAAGATTACATCCAATTTAACACGACTGCATCCAGTGCTACGACGAACGCCGATCTCGTTGAGATCTACGTTGCGCGCTCAGAAATCGCATTTGGTCAAACAATAGAAAATCATCACGTCACAACTCATCTCTGGCCACGCGAAGCGCTACCTGCCGGGGTTTTCACCGAGTTAGGCGTACTTGTTCCGGATAATCGCCAACAGCTGCGTCGCGCTAAGGGGCGGTTCTATCCCGGTGAAGTCATGCTTCTTTCGAAAGTTTCGAATTTTGGCGAAAAGGTCACGCTGGTCCAAAAGCTGGGGGAAAACACACGCGCCATGGCGATCGAAGTCGATGCCGTTACCGCGGTCGGCGGATTTGTCACTCCGGGTGATTGGGTAGACATCGTTTTGACACAAGGTGCGAAAATGGATTTGCGCGCTGTGACCATTTTACAGAAAATCCGCGTTATTGGTGTGGATCAGCAATCCGAAGAACTGAGTGATCAGCCCGAAATTGCCCGTACGATCACAGTAGAAGTGACCCCTCAGCAAGGTCAGCGCCTGGCTTTGGCCCAAAAGGCCGGCACCCTGAGCCTTACCCTTAGAACGCTGGACGGTGTCGAGGATGAGCCAATGGAAATGGTTCGCCTGCGCGATCTTCTGCAAGAAGAAGGCCCGGTTGAAAAAGTCGATGCACAACCGACAGTTAGATTGAATCGCGGCACGGAATCCGAAGTTGTCGTGATCCAGAGGAACTCCCGCGGAGCCGACGAAGCGACAGAAACGGAGACGGGTCCCCAGACGGAATCCAGCAATCAGACGGATGCCCCGTCTACCCCGACAACTGTCAACCCAGAGGTCAAGCCAAAAGCCCGCTCGATCGAAGTTAGCCAGAACTCTGCACAGTAAGTCTGCGCCATGCATTTGAAAGCCAACATATCATTCTTTGCCAGGGACGAACGCGGCACGGTCGCCATCCTTTGGGGCACAGCATTTGTCGCATTTCTCGGGTTCTTTGCGATCACGCTGGATGTAGGCCGAATGAACTCGACCCATGCAGAGCTTCAGTCCTTCGCGGACCACGTAGCCCTGGCAGCCGCTGGTGAGTTGGACGGACAACCCGACGCCATCACCCGCGCAACCAATGCAGCGGCCAACTTGATCAGTGACAGCCAGACGTTTGCCAATGGGTCCGCCACGCTTTCGGGTTCATCGGATTATACGCTTTCGTTTCATTCCGCCCTGCCGGCATCGGACCTCACGCCGTTGGGCGCAGATGTCACGACCAACCCAAGAGAAGCCAAGTTTGCTCAGGTCGTGCTAACGCCCAAATCCCTTAGCATGAACCTTGCTTCGGCTTTGGACCGGATGCTTGGCGGAAGCGGCATATCGGCCAGCGTTTCGGCCGAGGCTGTCGCTGGTTACTCCAAGGCAGCCTGCGATATCTCACCTTTGATGTTCTGTCTGCCGCCGAACTGGGAAAATACCCTAACCGTCGGCGACCAAATCCTGCTGCGAAGCGGTGGCAATGGAACTGCCTGGGGGCCGGGTAATTTTGGTTTTATCGACCTAGCGACATTTGAAGATACCTCTGGTGTATGTGCGGATGAAGGCGGGAACAAACTAGCCTGCCTTATCGCGGCACAAAGCCAGATCACGCAATGCGTGCTGACCAATGGTCTGGATACGGAACCGGGTCAGAAGGTCGGTATCACCAATGCGGCATTCAATGTCCGCTTTGATATCTACCGCTCTGTCCTCAACGGTGAAAAGAACAATCCAGACTTTGCGCCGGCCCCGAACGTGATCAAGGGCATCCAGAAGAAGGGTGGCGGTGCTTGCATTCAGGGTAATGAAGAGGCCTCGCCTAATACAACGGCCCTTGGCCGCGACACTTGCATGGCTGCGGGTACCTGTGGCGGCAACAACCGGTTTGGAGACGGGGTCTGGGATCGCGAAGGATACATCAATGAAAATTACGACCTTGCAGACGGTATTCCGAACAACGGGGTTGGCAACATTGACCACCTGCCTTCACTAACGGGATCGGATACTGTCTTTGCCAATACGCGGTACGGAATGTACCTGAGAGAGATCGCGTACGGAAACTCCCTTTCCAATCCCAACGCGCCAGATATTCTGGATCCGGGTCTTTCCGAAACCGGGCGTCCGATGTGTTCGAACCAAATGTCGACTGACCCGGCGCGTCGAGTCGTGACCGCGGCAGGCATTGATTGTACTCAAAATCCAGTCAGCGGCTCGACCACGGGCGTTCCGGTCACAAAGTTTGTTGCTGTCTTCCTGACTGAACCAGTCGGGGATGATGGCGGCTCGCCACCAAGCTTTGACATCCATGGCGAAGTTGTCGGCTTCCCTGACGTTTCAGGTGTCGGCAGCGGCGGCAATGGGTTCGGCGGTATCTTTCGCGACCTCGTGCAACTGTATCGGTGATGGGGCGCAGGATCATGAAAACTCGCTTCGCAGAATCCCTCAAACGCTTTGTAAAAAGAGATGATGGCGCGATCCTTGTGGAATTTGGCCTGGTCATGCCACTCATGCTGTTGCTGCTGGCGGTCACGTTGGAATCTGCACGTATGATGTGGTCATACCAATCGGTCATAGCAGGCGTTCGCGACGCCAGTCGCTATCTGTCCAGAGTCACTCCGGCAGATATCTGCACCTCTGGCGGTTCTGTTGCAGGGCTTACTACAACATTGAAAGGCATCGTCGAGGACGACAAAAATGCCAATAGCCTGTTTCCACCCAGCATAACGGTCAATTCGGTGACACCCAGCCTGTCCTGTGTGTCTGGAACCTATAGGGTCAACCCAGCCCCAGTAGGCACGGTCAGCGCAAACATCACTATCCAGTTTCCGATGGGCAGCATCCTGTCCCTCTTTGGCAGCGGACTATCGTCCGTGACGACGGATGTCTCTGACACTTCACGGATTTTCGGACAATGAAAGGTCAGCTTCATATCCACACGCGCTTGCTTCGCCGAGGGCAGAAAGTTCTTCAGGATCAAGGCGGCGGCGTTCTTGTAGAGTTCGCCATTGTCGTCTCCCTGTTTCTGTTTCTCTTCATGGCGCTACTGGATTTCGGCCGCATGTCCTATAGCGTTGCGAATGCTCAAAAAGCCTCGCAACTTGCTGCGCGCATTGCAGTCGTACGACCGCCTGCGTGCCCCGGAGTGCCCACGACGCATCAGCGAGGCACATCTACTTCGTCACCGAGATTTGGTACGTCCTGCAGTGCCTCGGCCGGGGTTTGTGCGGATCCTCAAACCCCTTCGTGTTCGGGTGTCGCAACCAATGCTACGGCCTCGGAAATCTGGACCCGGATTAGCCCGCTTTTGCCCCCGGATGCCACAATAGACAACTTACAGTTTCATTATGACTTCAATCCCAATCTGGGTTTCCTGGGTGGCCCGTATACACCCATGGTCTCAGTCGAATTGAACCTTAACGATTTTCAATTCGTGTCACCGTTGGCCGCGCTGGCAAACGCCGCAGGCGCAACGAACAGCACAATACCTTCGACAGTCGGTTACTCAAACTTCAGCGTCTCGCTGCCTGCTGAAGACCTTGCATTAGGAGAGTCAGGATGAGAGATCAGAGTGTTTTCACACCCAAATCACAGGCAATTATGCTTGTTTCGGAAAACGAAGAGATCGCGCAGCTGGTTGCGGATGTCTTTCCCGTAAATGAGGAAAATAAAGTCACCAGGAACGGGGCATCGTTTCAGATGTTGAATGGAACTGCCCTCGATCTTGCATTCAAGCACGATCTGGTAATCTTTGAAATCGACCCTGATGACACAGGAGAGCTCCGCGCTATCGAGGCCGTGCTGGCGCATCGCGACGATGATACCTTGTTTGTTGCGCTTACTCAGAATGATCTGTCGATCACCAAAGCGCGCGAGTTGTACAAGATCGGTATTGATGAGGTTTTGCCGCTGTCAATTGATGGCGAAGGTTTGAAAGCCGCAGTTAGTGAAAAACTAAATGCGCGTGCGGTTTCGCAAACCACTATTTCAGACGGTTCTTCGGCGTTGGGCAAGGTGATACCAGTCGCAAAGGCGCGCGGTGGAATCGGGGCTTCAACAGTTGCTGTCAACCTCGCGTGCTCGCTTGTCGGCGGCAAGGGATCTTTCTTCAGGAAATCCGCAAAAAACCGAGTAGCCCTTTTGGATTTTGACCTTCAGTTCGGAAACTCGAATGTCTTTCTGGACATCGAGGACAACGGCGGATTCCTTCAGCTAATTGAAAATTCTGAAATTCCTGATGATCACCTTTTGTCTTCGATCCTGCAAGAGCATGGGCTTGGCGTTGACGTTCTGTGCGCGCCTACCCCGATGGTGCCCCTGCAATCGATGCGGCCTGATCTGATCGAAGGAATGCTGAACCTTCTGCAACAGCGCTATGATTATATAATCATCGACCTTCCCTGCGCCGTTGTTGAATGGGTTGAACCTATTTTCAAACGGGCCACCAAATTGGCTTTGGTTACCGATACTACTGTCCCCTGCGTACGCCAGGCGCGGCGGTTGATTGATTTCTACCGCGAGGCAAACGTTGGCCTTCCGGTGGAGTTCGTGGTCAACAGAGAGCGGAACACTTTGATCAAGCCTTCGCATGTCCGCGAAGCCGAGAAGGTATTGAAAACAAGCCTGAAACACTGGCTTCCCGACAATTCGAAAGTTGCCAGAAATTCCGTAGATCTTGGACGGCCGATTGTGGACATGAAGCCGCAATCGGACCTTGGAAAAGCCTTGGCAAAACTGGCCGCTGCGGTCTCGGCTGAAACTCAGCCCGTGGCAACGAAGAAAGCGTAAAAGGAGATCAACGTGTTCAACGAATTTAGATCACGCAAGGTTGCTTCCAAGTCGAATGTGCTGACACTGGATCGACCCATTGACATGCCCACCAAATCCAAGGCGACTCCTGACCCAGTGGACGTCGACCTGCAGGCGCATCTGGAACTCAAAAGCCGCTTGCATGGTGAGCTTCTGGACCGGCTCAATCTTTCAGTAATCGACAAGGTTGAACGATCGGAATTGAAACGCCAGATCGCATCTTTGGTAACCGGCCTGATCGAGGCTGAAAACCTGCACATGCGGTCTGAGGCTTTCACTGCGCTGGTTGATGAGCTTATCCACGAAGTCATGGGCCTGGGGCCATTGGAACCGTTGCTGGAAGACCCGACTATCAACGATATTCTCGTAAACTCTTTTGATCAGGTGTACGTCGAACGCTTTGGTCTTCTGGAGTCTTCTACTGTTCGCTTCCGCGATGAACGTCACTTGCTACGGATTATCGACAAGATCGTCAGCAAAGTTGGTCGGCGTATCGATGAGTCTCAGCCCTGGGTTGATGCGCGTTTGGAAGACGGCAGCCGCGTTAACGCAATTATTCGGCCGTGTTCCGTCGATGGACCAGCTTTGTCAATTCGCAAGTTCTCCCGCAACCCTCTGACAATAAAAAAGCTTGTTGATCAGAACAGCATGAATGATCAGGCAGCCAAACTCCTTGAGGCACTTGTCGAAGCGAGGTTGAATATCCTCATCTCAGGCGGTACCGGCACGGGTAAAACAACCATGCTGAACGCTGTATCGTCGTTTATCGATGGCAAACAGCGTATCGTTACCATCGAAGACGCTGCCGAACTTCAGCTTCAGCAAAGCCATGTTGTACGTCTTGAAACCCGCCCTCCAAATGCTGAAGGGCAAGGTGTAATCACCCAACGTGATCTGGTTCGCAATGCCCTGAGGATGCGGCCTGACCGCATCATCGTTGGAGAAGTTCGTGGATCAGAATGTTTTGACATGCTTCAAGCCATGAATACGGGCCATGACGGATCGATGACGACCGTTCACGCAAACTCGGCGCGTGATTCACTAAGCCGAGTTGAGCAGATGGTGACAATGCTTGGCGCTGACTTGCCGATCAGAACCATTCGGTCGCAGATAGCTTCGGCCATACAGATCGTACTCCAACTCAGCCGCCTTAGCGACGGCACCCGCAGAGTCGTCAGCATCTCCGAGATTACCGGCATGGAGGATGACACGATCACGATGCAGGACATCTTTGTTTTCAAACGTCGCGGCAAATCGGAGGACGGACAGGTACTGGGAGAGTTCTTGCCTACCGGCATTCGTCCAAAATGCTTCGATCAGTTGGTTGCCGCAGGGGTCGACGTAGACACCAACATGTTTATTCGTGGGGCTATGTCGTCATGATTGACCTGCAACCGAACACCCTGAACATTCTGTTCTACATTTCGATTTTCCTTGGAATTCTTCTTGCTTACGAAGGAATACAGCAGCTTTTCCTGCGCAAGGAATCCCTCAGCGAGGCTAGAAATCGGCGCATGAAGCTGATCCAGGGGGGCGCCTCAACCGATCAGGTTCTGCAATTGCTACGTGACCCTGCGATGACGGCTCCTGGCGAAAAACCCAGTTTGATCGCCCGTTTTCGTCGTCTGCTTGTCCAGGCCGGGCTGACGATCAGCCCGATCTGGGTGGTCCTTGCAGCCACCTGTCTGGCCATGGCGGCCTTCGTCGCAATATCCCGATTCCTTGCCCCGGAAATTGCCGCAGCTCTGAGCGTCCTTCTGGCTGGCCTTCTGCCGCTGCTGGCACTGATCGCTATGAAGGATACCCGGGCCAAAAAACTGACGAAACAGTTACCGGATGCATTGGAGCTTATGGCCCGTGGCCTGAAAGTCGGGCACCCCGTGGCTGTAACTGTCGGGAACGTGGCGACAGATCTTCCGGACCCGATAGGTAGTGAGTTTGGCATAATTCAGGACCAAATTAACTATGGCGACGACGTGGCAACGGCGTTTCAGGATTTTGCAAAACGTGTCGGAACAGAGGATGCGAACTATCTTGCCGTCAGCATCGGTATTCAGCACGGCACCGGCGGCAACCTTGCCCGTGTCCTAAGCATTCTGTCCCAGGTCATCCGTGACCGGCAAACCATGCAAAAAAAGATCAAGGCCATCTCTGCCGAAGGGCGTCTTAGCAGTCTAATTCTCACGGTCCTGCCAGTGTTCATCTACTTCTCAATCGAGATGTCCACACCTTCGTTCTACGGCGATGTCCGAAACGATCCGCTGTTCCCATATTTCGCGAGCGCGATAGTCGGTCTGACGATTGCCCAAGGACTTATCCTGAAGCGGCTCGTCAAATTCAAATTCTGAATGGGAGCGGAAAAATGGAATTTATTCAAAATGTTCTAAACGGCCAAGACCTTCCCCTTCAGTATCTTGTGTTGGGTGGGATTGCCGTAAGTGTTTTCTTTGTAATCCTCGGAATCTCTGGCATGACCGCAACCGATGACACGGCCGCGCGCCGGATGCGGGTCGGATCAATTTCTCGGGGGCACGGAACAGATTTTGACCTCATACAGGGGGATGACAGCGACCCGCACGGACTGCTTAAGGCATTTGTGCCCTCGTCGAAACGCGAACGTTCCCGAATTGGCAGAATGCTTAAGCAAGCTGGTATTCAGCGCAAACATGCGGTCCGATCATTTTATCTTTTCCGTTTGGTGATGGGTTTTGTGCTTCCAGCCGCTTTCGTAATGGCTTTGTCGTTGCCGCTTGAAACTCAGGTTCAGCTTGGGATTGCTGGCCTATTGCAAAGCATCACCTGGGTGAACGCATTGCAGATTGTCACCGCTTTGATGGTAACCGGTTTCTACGGTCCAGCACTCTGGCTGCGGCACCGTATAAGAAAGCGCCGCCAGGCCATCGAACACAGCCTTCCAAATGCACTGGACCTGTTACAGGTGGCGATTGAGGCCGGGCTCGGATTTGACGCCGCAATGGTGCGAGTGGCGAATGAGATGGCGCATGCGGCACCGGAGATTTCGCAAGAGTTCACGATACTCCAACTGGAACTGCAAGCTGGCAAAGAGCGTCAGGCCGCCTTTATGGACATGGCCGAACGCGTCGGCATTGACGAGGTCAGCTCTTTCGCGAACGCCTTCCTTCAATCCAATCAATACGGCACCAGCATTTCCGCTTCGCTGCGCAGATTTGCCACTGATATGCGTATCGATCGCGAACTGCGCGCTCAGGAAAAGGCCAACCGGCTACCAGTTCAAATGTCAGCCGTAATGGCCATGTGCATGATGCCCGTTCTACTGCTGATCTGCCTGTCGCCGATGGTGATCCGATGGATCAATATGTTTGGGTGATGGTTGGGTGTAGTCTGAGAATTGAAGGAACAAAGAATCTTCTTTGAGCTGCAATGGATGACACGCTTTAGTTATCTGCTTTTAGTCAAATTCTAATCCTAATACCTTGCTAACGCTAAATTTTGCTGGATTAAAGCACCAGGTATCGGTCGTATTCCAGGCGGCGTCCACTAAGCGCGAACGAACCCAGCCTCACAGGGGATCGTCTCGATTTCTCTTCGGTCCAACGCCCGAGCCAGATGAATCGCGGCAAATTCAAACTGCTCTGCCATTTGACCCAGTGTTACATAACGAGCCACAAACGCTTGCAGGCTTTGGGCAGTTATATAACAACGGTAGTGCTGCGTGTCCGGGTTTCGCACCGTGACCTGATTTAGAAAGCCGCCATTCCGCAACCGCCAGATCGATATCACATTTATTTTCAAGCGTGCAGCCGCATCCAAGAGCGGCAGGTCGCCAGAAAATGCACGCTCCTGTCTTTCTCAGCCTTCAGCTTGATCGATCAGCAAACCAGCCAAACCTTCGACTTCTGGATCACGCGACACGCCTGTCAATCGACCTGCCGCCCAATCGGTGACAACGCGTGCCAAAGGAACCCGGCCATTCTCTGAGTGGTACGCAGATGGCGGTGATACGTTGTAGGAGTGACAATGGCGTCGAAATGGTCCCGTGTTAGACTAAGAACTTAGGTTTGGCGTTTGTGAGATTGCAGATGATAGTCAAAATTTGGGTCAACTGCCCATCCGAGAAAGTCGCTGACCAGATCGCGGACAAGCTTCTTGAAGAGCGTTTGGTTTGCTCATCGAACCGCTACACTGCGACTAGCAGTAAATATCTCTGGAAGGGAAAAATCGTAACCGCACGGGAGGTCCCACTTCTGCTGAAAACCCGAAAGGAACTTTTTGGCGCAGTCGTTGAAGCGATCCGCAGGATGCACCCTTATGAGACGCCCAGTATTCTCTCGATTGATGTTGACCAAGCCAACGGTGAATATCTTGAGTGGATAATTGAAAGCACGCGCGAGATCTAACCAAAGCTCAAACTAACGGCCTATAACCGCTGTATCTTTGGGCTCACTACCGACTTTCTCTGCGGCGAGTTCGGACAAGCAGATAAGCCCTGACCGGGCGTTGATCGTAATTCGGTTACTTGTTCGCTCAGCGATCCGACGCGCTTGTAGTGCAGAACGTCCATCGAATAAAGGGATGCAAAAGCTGCGCCTGCCCGGGAAACTTGTCATGAACCAAACCAATACTTATCGCGAAGCACTGGTGCGTGGGTTGGGGATCGGATTGCTTCCAGAAATCATGGCGACAGATTTGGTGGAAGCGGACCAACTTGAGCCAATCAATTTAACAGGGCAGTTCCCGGATGTTGGAGTGTTTGCAGTCTACCCCGAAAAAGCCTTCCAACCTCGCCGGGTTGGTCTATTTCTGGACCACCTTCGACAACAGATCAAACAACATCCGGCCTGACCGAAAAGGTGCCCCCGCGCTGACTTCAATTGCACAAAGCCGAACTTGGGATGTTTGCAGCGAACGGCGGCTCCGTCCCGCGTTGCGGTCATCGGCAACAGGGGGCTTGAGCGGCAGGCTTTCACAGGCACTGGATGATTGGTGGTGCCGTAACGAACCATGAACGTCGCCGAAGGGGTGTTATGTGAAGCGATCTCTGGTTGAGTGGTCAGCTCCTTTGCGGATCAAACGAACCATTACTAAATCGCCGGATAGCAGTCATTGATCCTGCGCGCGGAGAACGTCTGTTTCGAGCCCAAGGCGGTCATTGTGGTTTTGTGCAGTGCGCGCATACAGCTGGAGGATCTCTGCTGGTTTCGGTTCCAAGCCTCATCGCAGCTAACCTCATTGAATTGCCCGGCGCTCTTTTTCCGGCCAGAATTCATCTACCACGACATATGCGATGATTACAAAAAAAGCGGCGCTGGCAACTTGCAATACGCGAGTGATGCTCTTGACGTCAGCCTCGTCCGAAAACGGTGCAACCGAACCGCCATATACAATCAGAGCTGTTGTAATAGCGGAACCGGCGGCGGCGGCGAGCGGTACTTTTGACTTTCCAAGTGCTCCGAGTGTTAGGCAAAAGAAAAAACACAGCAGAATGGGGGTTATAATAACCGGAGCTATTACGTTTATTTCGTAGCATATGATGGATACTGCCGCCCCAAGAAGGTTTGCCGTCAGCATAGCTTTTGCAACTGTTTTGCCTGCAGCGGGCATCGCCGCAAGCTGCTGGCTCAGCAGGGCGACAAAAAACAGAACCAGTAGTGCAGATGCGCCGGAAACAAAAAACGCCAAGGCAAACGGCACTGTTACAAGCGACATCCTGACTATTCGGCGATGTGGGTCGAAGTGGGGCGTCGATGCGGCCTTCTTTTGAGTGGGCGTTTGAGGTGCAGCGGGTATCAACACGAACATTAGCGTCGATACAAAGCCTGCAAACAGCAGGTTCAAGGGTATCCAATACACGAGCACCAAAGCCAGATCCTGTGATTGCAAAACCAAGTTCGGGATCATCAGTGCGCCCATCAGGGCAATGACGCCCGGTAAAACTCCGGCTCCGGAAACCGACCACATGAAAGACAGGATTATTCCTATGGCCACCAGAATGAGAAAAACTAGAGGATATGGTGAGAAGATTGACGACACCAAGAATGAAATGAACATCAATCCAATCGAAAAGACAAACAGCTTAGCAAATGCTGCCAGAGGCAATGCAGCGGGCGCCTGCAAAAACAGTGCGGTGAACACCGCCCCAACGACGGCGAGTGGCCAGCCAAGAAATAAGCCCAAGGAAAAGACGCCGGTAACACCAACCGCAAGCCGGGCGACAGAGCGTTGGTCCTCAGTACGCATAAGACAGAATTGAGACCAAGCGGATGTAGGTGCGGCCTACGAAGTTCAGTAACGAGTTGTCGCTTAGGTACATAATCACATCGGCCTGTCCGTTCAGCTGAAAGCGAAGATCATCTTCGGTGCTTCCGGCTTCATAGCCCGGCAAAACGATCCTGACTGGGAACCTTTCAGGCTCCCGCAAAAAACCTTTGGTACTTGGCGGGCTCGCCAATTGCCCGGGCTCATCACCGCCACTTAGGGAAACGGCCGCGCTAAAGCTCTCGATGACGCCCGGAACTATCTTACCGGGATGCATGTCCAACACTACATCAACCGGAGACCCTATCGAAGCTCTTCCTAGGTTGTTCTCGGTAAAATACGCCTCGATCCAGACGTCCGTTGCATCAAGAAACGTCAACAGGTCCTGGCCGGATCGCGCATACGTTCCGGGGGCTATCAGCAAATTAGTGATGACACCTGTCGCCGGAGCACGCAGTTCCGTCCATTCAAGGTTCAGTTCTGCATCCGCCAAGGCCGCCAACGCGCGCTGGATTTTCGGGTTTTCAATCCCGTCGTCACCAAGCCTTTGTTTTGCTTTTTCCAGATCCGCTTTTGCGTTCTCAAAGTTTGCCTCAGACTCTGCCAATTGCCCTCGTGCATCATCGGCCTTTGAGACGGCAATCAACCCTTTCTTTTCGAGCGCAAACACACGTTCGGTCTGAATGCGCATCGTATCCAGATCACTCTGCGCCCTTGCGAGTTTGGCTTGTGCTGCACTTACCTCTGCCGAAGACGCACCCACCTCTTGGGTCGCCGCTTCAAGATCAGCTTCCGCCTTTGAACGCTCGATTTCGTAGGGCCTGGAATCTATTCGAACCAGAACATCACCTGCCGAAACGACTTGGCCGTTTTCTACCAAAACTTCCGTTACCGTTCCGGTCACCTGAGGCACGATTTGTGTGGCCACCGCTTTTACTCTGGCGTTCCCGGTAAATGGCGTTTTTCGATCAGCGACCAGATACCAGACAAGAAAAATCAGTATGACAGCCAGGGTTGTCCATATCGTCTTCCTCATTTCGCGGCACCTTCTGCAGCGGCCTCGGCTTCGGGCGAAGTATCAATCCAAACCTTGAACAGCTCATAGAACACAGCAAAGAGTACCGGCCCCATAAAGACGCCGATCAAACCGTACGCCATCATACCTCCGAGAACACCGATGAGGATGACCAACATGGGAGTCTCAAGGCCTTTTGAGATGAACACGGGTCTTAGGAAACTGTCCATTATCATGACTGGAACGGCCAGTATGGTGAAGATCAAAGCTGTTCCGCCGGACATGGAACTCCATGCATAGATAATAACCGGTATAAGAACCAATCCGGGCCCGATTTGGATAATCGAGAGTATCAGGCAGATAAATGCCAGCGTGGCGGCCGAAGAAATCCCAAACAATGCCAACAGTATCCAAACGAAAACCGCCTGAATGGCTGCTACGCCAATCACGCCTTTTGTAACGTTCCGGATCGTTGCGCCCGCGAGTGTCACGAATTCACCACCGCGCGGTGCAAAGACACGGTTGGCAAAGCGCTGAAGACCCTGGACCAAATTTGGCCCGGGGCTGAACAATGCCCCCATAATCAACACGGACAGAGCTAAGCCAAGCAGGCCGATTCCGATGCCCAGCACCTTTCCGAAGAGCGATTTGGTGATCTCAAGGATTTGCGTGCCATATTTTGCAAGCGCGCCGTCAAGATTGCGCTCAAACATTCCCCAGACATCGGCTATTTTGTTTCCCACCAAGGGCAACTCCTTGAGGCCCTCGGGCGCAGGTGGGACTTTCAACTCACCTTTGTCTGCTTGTTCCGCGAATTCAGACCCAAGTTCTGCGGCACCAGACACCGCAGTAGCGACTGGCCCGAGGGTCAGAACAAGGCCCAACAAAACCAAGATCGTCGTGGCAAGTTTTTTCCGCCCTCCCAGCTTGGACTGCAGCCAATCAAATGCCGGGTATAGCGCCACACAGAGGATCGTTGCCCAGATAACCACGCTCGCAAGCGGGGCCACCATGACTAGGGCGCTGTAGAGGAACAGTCCGAGAAAGAGCAATCGTATTGCCAGATCGACAATCTTTGCGTCCTGTGTCTTTTCCATTCCATCCCTCCATGTGTTTTTCGAATGTTACACTCAAAAAACATAATATGTATATTTTTTTGAATTTTGGTGATCATCTATCAGCTTGAAGACACAAATGAATCCAGGCTACGGCTTTAGGTGTCCAGTCAAACCAATGCCTGGGCGTGAACTCGGTTTGGCCAAATTAGGATAATCTACTTGTCCGCTTTTGTGTCGTCCTGGGACAAGATCGTATCCGCCACTGTGGTTGCTGCAGTCACGAAGACACCCAGACCTACAATGATGTATACCATCGTAAAGATCTTCCCTGCCGCGGTTTCGGGTGAGAAGTCACCAAAACCCACGGTCGAGATGGTCACGACAGAAAAGTAGATTGAGTCGAGCCAACTCCAACCTTCGACAAAGTGGTAAAAGACCGAGGCCCATAAAATCATTCCAACTGTGAAGGCAAGAATGCCTTTCACTCTACCGTCCCTGAAAGCGACGCCTATCCCTCGTGTTATTCTGGTCAGTGAATTCATTGCACCCTCATCTTCGAATAATTGCATTTGTATCAGAGTTGAGGATTTACGGAAGGAACAATGCTGATTTACTGAAAGCTGCCCAATAAGAACTCTCAACCAGAGTCCCAGATTCATCGATGCTACTCTGCGCGCGATGGTCCGACAGGTACAGATAAGCGGATCCCTTCATTCGAGTGATTTGGAAGCATGAACAGCCGTAGAGGTTCTATTTTGCAAGCTAGCAATCGAGCCGTTCGCCTACGCGCCAAGTATCTTGCTGCTAGGTCTTACGTCTCTAACGCGAATAGAACCCATCACGAAGTTCTTGCCTTAGGCGCAGACGCTCTGGGTACTCTTTCAGGAATAGTTCGGGCGGTTTGCCCTCCCAAACTTGCGCATAAACTCGCATCTTGTTACCGCCATAAATCTTCGCAAGGTCTTCGTTTGAATAGCCTCGCGTCCAAAGGTCATCGGTAATCGCCGCAAGGATTTTGGCAAGTTCGCCGTTACCGGTGGCTCCTTTGTTGAACGCGTCGATCATGTAGCCGCCGTCGTCGTACATGCTCGCGTTTGCAGTTGCGAACTGTACGACTAGTTCAGTCGAGAACATGTCGTCCGTTGCAATCCCAACATGGTCGACCCCCACAAGTTGGACATAGTAGTCGATCATATCAGCAGCTTGCTGGGGTGAGATATCCTCAGGCCAAACACCGTCCATCATCCATTCGGTGAAGGTCGGAGAAATATAGCCGCCCGATTTGGCCGCACGCAGCGCCTCGTCGTCGGGAATGGCCCGATAACAACCGCGTGTCGTGGCATTGGGTTCGTTCGCATAAAGCCCAGCTGGGACAGAGTGTGTATATACATAGGGCACACCGGGATAGTTTTCATCCATGTAGTCCATGGCGTCGTTGGCCGTTTTTGAACCCGTGTGGCTTAGGTCAAGCAAGATACCGAACCGCACCATTTCATCGATGACCGACTTCCCCCAAGGTGTCAGACCAATGTCGCGCCCGTTATAGGCCGCCAACTGCCCCGATCCGGTTCGGAAAATGTCATTGTATGTCAGGATCATACTTTTGATCCCCATATCCTTTAGCAATGCCATTTTCTTAAGATCGCCGTTCAGGATTGTGGCGGTTTGGCTGTTCCAGATGACGGCCGTCTTGCCTTGTATATGGGCGGCTTCGATATCTCGGGTTTCATTGACGATCAGGTAGTTTTCCGGTTGCTGTGCCATGGCTGAGCGAAAGTGATAGTGCTGCTCTAGCAGGGTTTCAAACGACATATCCGCAGCAGCCAGCGTCATCTCGTGTCCCGTAATGCCGTTGTCCCGAGCGCGCGTGAAGTAAGTATGAAGCTGGTCGTAGTCGGTCCAACCAGTGCCGTAGGGGCTGGCCAACATGCCGAGGACGATGGTGTCTTGTACGAATTGCTTCGCCTCTTCTGATGCACCCCAAGTCTTGCTTTCCTCGCTCGCGTGTAGTGCGCAACCTAGAGTGATCGCGATAGCGCTTACGGCCAACATGGTCTTCATGACAGTACCTCATTAACTGCTTTGTTTTTACCGCCGCATTCGAACCGCCTCAGAAGACGATCCGGGTTCTTAGACCGAACAGCGTAATGCTATCCTGAGTGGGGTTCAGCAGCGGGTCAGAAATGAACTGTAGTGATGGCGTGATCTGCAGTCCGGGCGAGATTGAAAACCGGTAGAATGCTTCGAGCGTGAACTGGTCACCGTCTATGCCTCTTGCCTCGGCCCAGTTCAGGCCCAGCCCGGCCAAATCGGTGTTGCGACCATAGTAGCCCAGACCTGCTGAGACGGACCGGTCATAAAGCGCTGCGGTACCCTTTGAGGCCCCAGCCCGAAAGAACGGCATCCACTTATTGTCAACAAACCATGCGGCAGAGAACGCAGCGCCGTAATCTTCCGCTCGACTGCCATCGTCAGCCGCATCCGCATGCCAAAGGGTCAAATGGATGTTGTCGAAGTAGATGCGATCAAAGCCGGAGGTGTAACCAAGCTCGAGTGATTTGAAGAGATTGCCGTCGCTAAACACATCAAAGTTTGGATCAGACGGGTCGGCGTTTGCGTCTGAGACGCTGGCAACAGCGTAGAAGTTTTCGCTCAGCTTCACTCCACCGGCAATGCCAAGGCCTTGATTGGGTGTGTTAATAGTCGGATTGGTATTGAAAGACAGGTTTTGGAAACCACTGTAGGGGCTGACCAACCCATAGATATCCACAAAGTCCGTTACATCAATCTGGCCAACTTGCAGCGTCCACGAACCGTTCTCGGCCCTTTGAGTCCAGAACAGATTGGTCAGCAGCAGACCATTATCGTTGAAGGCTGTTCCCGTGATTGAAAGGGCTCCGCCATCCAGCCCCAAAAACTGTGGGGCAACATCGGTGTAGCTGTGCCGATCTTCGATCTTGAATGTCAGAGAGCCGCGTTCAGTTGCCTGCCAACTACCGTAGAAACGCGCAATCCCACTGGCCGCTTCGCCGGTTCCCAGATCAGCATTTGTGGATTGGCCCAATGCCAAGTAATCAATGTTGAAGCGAAACCCACCCTCAGCCAGTCGGTCTTTCCATTGAAACCAACCCGGTGCGATATTGCGCGGAAAATCGGAACGATATTGTGGGTCGGTTAGCCCATCTCCGGGCTCTAGATCAGCTTCGACCGAAGATGGCCCGGATAGTCCCTGAGCCGACGCTGTGCCAGCGAAGGCAATGCTCAATGCGGCAACCAGAAGTCTTATCATTCAGACGCCTTTGCCCCGCCGGTCTTGCGATTTCCCGCCGCCCGGACGCGATCAGCGGCACGCTGCTTCCATTCCAGCCTATCTGCCTTGGTTTCCAGAGTTTCGACACTTTCTGCTTCCAACTGGAAAGTCGCGCTCATGGGCATCTGGCCATCCACAACCATCATATTCTGAACAGACGGATCGATCGTTAGCGTGCCTGTCAGCCGAACGGGTTCATGAAAATAGCTGGGTGCCCAGCCCCCGTTCAACCGCACACGGATCATCTGGTTGGGCGGAGGTGGAGGCATGTGACTGCACATCCCTCTTTCTGGCACCAAATATGCGACAGGCCGACCGTCTGGATCATTCGGAGCAGGAATGGCAAAGCCCGCCAGTGTGATTGTCTGACCATCGAATTGTGGATTTCCGTTCGTTCCAGCCTTTCTTCGACGTTCCATCACAACTTCGCGCTGATCGAGCAGCCAGTCGACATCAATTCCATCAGTTGCCAAGGCATCCTCAGTCTCGGTCAAAAGCATTTGCCACTTCTGCCGCTCCTCTTCGCTGCCGCCATCCTGCTGCAGCCTGCCGCGCAGTCTTACGACGTAGAGGACATCGTCGAATTGTTCGGGGCTGAGATCTCGATAGGGGTCTTCAAAGACCTGCGCGGACGGGTCAGGTAGGTCAGACCAGTCCAACGCGGTTCCTGGTGTCGCCATGACAGGATGACCACACCAAACCAACCCTGCAAATACTAAGGAGCGAAACCAATGGTGCATAAATTTTCTCCGGCTGTTTAGACAGGTCAATCCAGTGTGTTTTTGTAGATGACGCCGTCCTTCATGATCAGGCGGATCGTATCTGGGCTTTCAGGCCTCGGATCGGCACCGAACCACTGATTACCCGTGCCAACAACCGAGAAGTCTTCAAGCGGGTTGCCGTCAATGAGCAGAATGTCTGCATAGGCTCCTTCCTCAATCACGCCCAATTTGCCTTCGGGATAGGGGTTCATAAACGACCCGGACAAAGCAGCGATTTCACCGCCAGTAGATGTCATTGCGACCAAAGAGGCGTGGGAACCAAAGAACTCATTATTGAGATGCTTTTCATAGGCAATTTGAATATTGCAGGCTGCCACAGAACCTACGCAATCCGTATGAAACCCTCTTTTGGCTGGGCACTCATTCATGTTTTTTATGTAGTCGCCAAAAGCCTGCGTAGCGGACTGTGCCTTTCGTAAGCTGGCTGGGACATCTCGAATGGCAGGAATATCAAAGAGATTTGGATCAAATGCTGTGAGATTGGTTGTGATGTAGGCTCCTTTCTCTTCCATCAGCGCTGATATTTCACAATCAAACATGAACCCATGTTCAATTGATCGCACACCAGCATTCAGTGCCGCCATAATCGTTTCCTTGCGGTAGGAATGGGCCATGACGTAGCTTTCGTATTCGTTTGCAACCTGCACGGCTGCTTCTAATTCTGCCGTCGATCCAGCCAACAACTGCCACGGGTCAAACGCTGAAACTACACCGCCTGATTGCATGTACTTCAGTTGTGTTGCTCCCATCCGGAAGTTGTTGCGAGCAAACTTGTACATTTCGGAGACACTGTCGACTTCTTGGGCCATATTCAGACGGCTGAAGTTGGAAGACTGGCCAACAGGCGCCGTAAAGTTGGCGAAATCAGCATGCCCACCACGTGTACTTAGAAAAGCAGCCGCAGGGTAGAAACGCGGCCCGGCAATGGTCCCGCTGTCGATTGCGCGACGAAGACCTCCATTAGCGCCACCTGCATCTCTTACAGTGGTAAAGCCTTGCATTAAGTACATCTCAGCCATTTGAGTGCCGTGAATCGCGAGGTCTTCCCAAGTGCTGTTGGCTTCCATTGCGGGCAACGTGGGTCCGGGCAGCATCAGGTGTGCATGATTTTCAATAAAGCCGGGGGTCAGTGTCCTCCCTTCTCCGTCAATAACCGTAGCATTAGGGGCGTCAATCGCTTCAGTTGATACAGACGTAATCAGATTGCCCTCGACCAATACGCTGGCATTCTCGATACGCTGTTCATTCACGCCATCGAAGACATGCACGTTGGTAAACAGCGTTTGGGGTTCTTCTTGATCCTGAGCCTGCGCGGACGCTGAAAAACAAAGTCCTGCAGCGACAATTGCCGTCGAGCAAAGCGACATTCGTAGACCGGACATAAGCACTCCCTTCATATTCATGTTTTGCCAACTGTAGCCCGGAAGCCTTTGCCTCGGTTGCCAGTTTCGCATTAGGATGTTCGAATGTGACTGCAAAAATGGCCACATTGTAAATCTAGTCCAAACGAGGGTGACGAGCTTGCCTTTCAACTCCACCTCTCAAGAGCATAGCGAAGGCTTTATTCGCCTCTCCTTAGCTGCTCCGTTCCTGCAATATCTCACCGAACGTAAGATCAATCCGCAACCAGCACTGGATCAGGTCGGCTTGAAAGCCGAACTGTTGTCTGACCCATCCGTGTTCGTTCACTCAGAGTTGGTCTATGGTTTGCTGAATTCCTTCTCAGAAGTGTCAGGGGATCGATATCTTGGCCTGAATGTCGGAGAGACGTTTGACCTGCAAGAGTGGCCTCCGTTCGCTCAAGCCCTGCAATCTACAAAAACGCTGTTCGAGTTTTTTACTCGCTTTATTGGGCTTGTACCGCAGGAGTCCAATTCTGTGCGGCACAACCTTGTCATTGAAGCTGACAAAGCGACTTATCGTATCGATAGGCAACAGGAACCAACTGTCCCACCCATTCAGGTGACCGGTTTTGGTGCCGCAATCTATGTACGTCTATTGCAGACCGTCGTCGGAGATTCTTGGGATTCTTCCCGTGTGCGATGGGAAAGTCGATACATCAATGGTCTGCCTATCAACTACAAGGGGATCGAGGTTGGCCTTGGAGCCGATCCCGGAATGCAAATTAGTTTTCCTGTGGAATGGTTGTATTTGCACCATGTCTCTGAGGGCTCTGCCAGGCCCCAAACCTCACCGAGACAAGAGGAAGAAGTAACCGTGGTGGCTGCTTTGCGATCTGTCTTACGCAACAAACTGGATGAAACCGATCTGGGACCAGAGGTGGTGGCTGGATTTCTGGGGATACAGCCGGAACGGTTTCTGAAAGCGCTTCAACAACAAGGCACGACGTTGCCCCGCGAGATCAAACGGCTACGTATCGATGTCGCCAAAGAGCACCTCAAAGGAGACCAGATGACAATTGCGGAGATCGGTCTCATGCTTGGCTACTCCGACAAGTCCCATTTCACTCGATTTTTTCGAGGCCAGACCGGAATGACACCGACTGCTTTCCGGAAAAAGTAGCGGCTCTCGAACGGAACGGATGCTCAGCAGTTGAAACACTCACGGGCACGTCGTGCGGATTTTGCATTCGTAACAATCACCTGAGTTTTGGCCATTGCGTTGCTGGCGGATCTTTCTGAGGTAGTAAGTACGGCGCTAGTCGGAAGGAACTGTGACGCAACGCCAAGTCGAAGAATGAAACCTAGGAAGGTGCTGTCAGACAAATTCGAACTAGTCTCAATTAGGCCAGTAGAACTGTCCTTCATGCCGCGCCAAGTTCGCGCCACTCGGCGAGAGCAGCGGCGCGTGTCAGCTTGAAGGTGCCTCGGTTGGTGAGAGATCGCTCCTGGTTAAAGTGGTTGTAGGCGGAGGAGTGGACGGCGGCGAATTTCTGCAAACTTTGCATACGCCTGAAGCGCTGCATCGCGCGTTCTCTTCGTCGGAACGGAAGGTGTGAGTTCTCAACCCGGGCGTTAAGCCACCTGCCTGTCTTCTGCTTTTCCGTCGCACCGAGATCTCTGAGCGCGGCTCGGTATGACGCGAAGCGATCGGTGACAACTTCATCCGCAGCACCGTGTCGCCGCATCAATTTCTTGAAAAATTTAAGTGCTGCCTGCTTGTTTCGACGTTTGGTGACAATGGCTTCAAGCACCTCGCCTTCGTGATCAACGGCGCGCCACAGGTAGTGCCGCCGACCGTTTACCTTTACGAAGACTTCGTAGACATGCCACTTCGACCTTGAGTATGCCCGCAATTGCTGAACCCGTTTTCTGCGAATTTCCGAGGCGAACATCGGGCCGAACCTGTTCCACCAATATCGGACGGTCTCGTGGCTTACATCGATGCCACGCTCGTGCAGCAGGTCTTCGACATTCCGAAATGAAAGCGGAAAACGGATGTACAGCATCACCGCCAGGCGGATGATCTCAGGACTGGTTTTGAAGTATTTGAACGAGACAGGTTTGGTCATTGCCAAAAGCTATGCGACCACCCTACCCCGCTCAAGCAATGTTCCTCTGACAAGATCGCCACGGATGACCCAAGCGGTCTCAGCCCAAGGTTTCCGCAAAAAACCATCAATGCTTTCCAGCAGCGCCTATGTCGCTTCATTCCGATCGCGTTGTCGGCCCAGCCTAGTTTCGTATATACCTATTTCTGGGAGGGGACATGTCTGGTGACGCTACAAAACGAAAGCTCACGACAATCGTGGCAGCGGATGTGGTGGAATTTAGTCGCTTGATCAGTGCCGATGAGGAAGGAACGTTAGCTTCGCTTCGCGCGCACCGAGCTGAGTTGATCGATCCGAAAATTGCTGAGCATGAGGGTCGCATCGCCAATACGGCGGGCGATAGCCTCTTGGTCGAGTTTCCGAGCGTCGTTGATGCAGTTCGCTGCATGTTGGAGATTCAATCTGGCATGGATGAGCGCAATGCTGAAATTGCGGAGAACCAGCAAATACAGCTCCGCGTAGGCATCAATGTTGGTGATGTGGTTGCCGAGGGCGAAGATCTGCTCGGCGACGGCGTCAACGTTGCCGCACGGTTGGAGGCATTGTCTGAACAGGGCGGTATCTGCCTCTCCCGCGCAGTACGCGACCAGATACGCGACCGCATGGAGATTGCACTTGAAGACTTGGGCGAGGTAGAGGTCAAAAATATTGCTCGACCGGTTAGGGTATTCCGAGTGAAGTCAAGTGTTGGTGGGGGGCCTGTAGTATCTGCGCCACTCGAGCCTGAGCAGCCATTGCCGAGTAAGCCATCCATCGCCGTTCTGCCGTTCAACAACATGAGTGGCGATCCAGAGCAAGAGTATTTCGCAGATGGAATGGTCGAAGACATTATTACGGCGCTTTCCCGGCTCGACCAGTTGTTCGTCATCGCACGCAACTCCAGCTTTACCTACAAGGGCCGATCCGTGGACGTAAGGCAGGTCTCCAAGGAACTTGGTGTGCGCTATCTGTTGGAAGGGAGTGTGCGCAAGGCGGGTGGCCGTATTCGCATCACCGGTCAGCTGATTGAGGGTGCTAGCGGTGCTCACCTGTGGGCGGACAACTTTGATGGTAGCGTCGAAGATGTGTTCGATCTGCAAGATCAAATCACCGAAAGTGTGGTTGGCGCGATAGAGCCGACGCTGCGTAAGGCCGAGATCGAACGGTCGCGAAGGATTCCACCGGAAAACCTCGATGCGTATGACCTCTATCTTCGAGCTCTACCCCATGCCTATGCCATGCAACCAGACGAAAACAGCAAAGCCTTACGTCTGCTAAACGACGCCATCGAACATGACCCAAACTATGCACCCGCGCTCGCAAATGCCGCTTGGTGTTACGAACAGCGCCTGACACGGGGGTGGGAAACGACCCAGGTCTCCGACGCGGCGACAAGCGTCGCATTGGCGCGTCGCGCGGTTGCCACCAACAGCGACGATGCCAATGCGCTGGCTACAGCCGGCTTCGTCCTGTTGATGGTTGACCGAGACTATGACGTGGGTCTGACCACGATCGATCGCGCCCTCTCCATAAACCCGAATACGGCACCGATTTCGATGTTTGCGGGTTGGGCCAACACCTTCGCTGGCAGGCCGGACATCGCCCTGACGTGCTTCCAGCGCGCACTTCAATTGAGCCCCACCGATCCCGGCAGTTTTTTCGCTCTTACCGGCACTGCGATGGCGCAGCTGCTGTCCGACCAACCTGAACAGGCATCGGAAATGGCGGGCAAGTCAATGGCTCTTAACCCGGGCTGGGACACTACCCAACTCGTTCTGGCTGCGGCATCAAGCCAGCTCGGTCGCCCGTTGGATAGCGTTGCCGCGGTTGAGAGGTTGTTGGAGATCGCCCCGGGAGCGACGGTCTCGCTATACGAAGAGCTGTTGCGATTCAAATGCAGAAGACACCTCGACGTGATACTCGACGGCCTGCGTGCGGGCGGTATGCCCGAATAAGCTAAACCATCTGCTAGTTTTGGGCAGACCCAAGGCGACTTCCGCCCATGGCCCAAAGTGACAACACGAGACATGTCGCAAATCAACCATCTTCGATAGTCAAGTTTGGTTGATTTGTCCGCGACCTGTGAATTCATGGCTTCAGATTTGCTGCACGTTTCATGAACCGCTGCTGTTCTCGCTGTTCGGCAGCTTTAAGTTTACGCCATTGCAGCGAATTTGGCGCCGCGAGCACGCGCAGCACTAATTTGACAGGTCTGGTGTGGGCTCCTTTGAGACATTCGCTGCGTCTCGCATAAGTGTCAGGTTTAAGCTCTCGGAGGGTAGGCCTTAGCTAAAAGCCATTGGACATTGCTGAACGGGTGTTATGCGCAGTGGTCTCTCGTTGAATGCTTCATCTGCCCTCATGGTTGCTAGCTTATATACCTTCGACAATGGCATTTCAGGCCGTGGCATTTTCCTTAACGATGTACAGCAGCAAGTTATTACCTTCGGCCATGAGGTCGAGGCGATCTTCGTTCTTTTTCACCACGGCTGCCCACGCCATTTGATCGTGTATGAAATCGTCAATGATCGCTATGCGTTGTCCATGGCCCATTTCCTTGGTTTTGCTTTTTAACGTCAACAGCCTGTCAATATGCCCGATGAGGTCGGGTGACAGGTTCTGATCTTTAATGAGATCATGCAGGTTCATCGGCGGCGGCGAGTGGGGTATCTGCCTGATCCACGAGATCGCCAGGGCGGGTCTCAGTATGTAGAAATACGCCTTGAAACTCACCTCCTGGCTCTCTCCAACATGCTTGTCCCACTGTTTCTGTGTCAGGTTGCGATAGTGGTGCAGACAGGATTCTCCATAGGTCGTCTTGGCCGCGAAGGCGATCAGCCGTGCACAGACCGCGTCATTCCACCTGTACCTGATAGGACTGGATAACCTTTCCAACATCACAGGGTTAGGTTTGATCAACAAACCAAGCGCTTTACGAATATCCCACCCGTTTATGTCCCAATCGCCCTCAATGGGCAGGTCGATAAAATCACGACCGGGCTCAAGGCGCGGCCTTCCCCCTCGGGCAACCCTATTAGACAAAACCGTGTCCTCGGCCGCGCCTGCGGGCCGCACCACTATTGTCGAATAGCATTGCCTCGCCCCCATCCACGTTCGCCACGTGGCAGATCAGCAGGAACAGGCGCCTTGAGCGTCTGATCTGCAAATCAGCCCTGATTTTCCCAAAAGGAAGTCAGGATCAATGAAATCGGTTTAGGTGCTGGATGAAGGAAGTGAGGCGAAAATGGCAAGGTTCTGTCGCTGGTGGCAGAACTATGTGTCGCCTTACAAGGAAATGTGGAACGTCACTTATCTTTGACTCAATCGACGGCCAAAACCTCAAGAAAAGTTCAAATCGCATCATTCAATTCTGACCCAAACGTCAAGCATTTCTGGACCAAGGCGATTAATAGCATTTCATCGATGCTGAAGTTGATGTCTCATTTCTTGCCTGCTCCACCCAGCGACTGACAAACGCGGATTTAACCATCATAGAGTTGAGAAGGTTACTAAGTTCGAGGAAATTTCATCACGACTGAACGCGCGTTGGGTGTCTTATCCGGTGCCTCCAAGCCTTGCCGATGTATCCTCCTTGGCATTGCCTTCAGCCATTCGACTAAAGGCTTGTCGCCAACCCTCAGCAAGTTCTTCCATCTGAGACAAAACCTCGGCATCATCCGGCAGAATGCGACGAGTCAACCGTGCGCGTGTAACAGCCAATACAGACCAATTGGGATTTGGCCTTTCAGACAAGGTGATCCGATCACCGGCGCCAACTTCGCCAGGTTCGAGTACACGATAGTACCATCCGGTTCGGCCCGTCTTCTGAAACTGGTTCGGCATTTCCTTTCGCCCGGTATGTAGTCCAAGTTTCCAGCACGGCTGCCGCCCTTGGCTAATTTGAACTACCGCCGTCCCGAGTGACAGGATGTCCCCGATGCAGAGGTTTTCCTCGGTCAGCCCCGTTGTTGAAATGTTCTCACCAAACGCCGCTGGTATTGTGCCGGGTGCCATTAGGCCCTCTGCTTGCCAGGCTGAATAGTGATCAAGTGCATAATGATGGATGGCTTTGTCTTCGCCACCATGCACGGTCAGATCCGCTTGAGCGTCCCCGGAAAATCCAAGCGAGGTAATAGCTTGCCGCCCGTTCACCCGGTCTTTCTGAATGGCCGACGAGGGTTTACCTTCCCAGCGATCTCTGATGGCTCCAAGGAAAATGCCGTCGATGTTTGCCGACAGTTCAGGATGGTTCATCTGGCTTCCTCGTGCTCAATGCAGATCTTGTCTTTTTCGCCGGGCTCCAGTGAGACGCCCAATAACTTGCAAAAACCGCTGTTTGTCGTGTCGTCATGATGAGTGCAGGATTTGCACTGGCCGAAGGATCGGCCTCCATTTGCGGCCAAAGCCAGACTGAGGCTGCGCATCAGCCCCTGCTCAAGTAAGGCTAGGTTTTCCGCAGGCATGTCTCCAATTGCCTGAGCAACAGGATTTGGCTGACGTACGATCTCGGCCCCTTCTTTTGTGAGTTCGTAGGAAATCGACCGCTGATCGTGTTCTTTGCGGTGCTCTTCTACATAGCCTTTGCGCGCCAAAGCCTTGAGCGTCTGTGACATCGTTCCACGGGTTGTACCGATGTATTCTGCGACATGCGACGGCGAGCGCGAGAACATGTTCGCCTCTGCTAGGTACTCGAGCGCCATCCTCTGAGTCGGGTTCAGATCTCCCGCCCATCCTTCGGACGCATCAATCCGGGCCAGACGGTTGATCAGTGTGCGTATGCGATGATCAGTGTTCATAACGCTTTTAGTAGCGACTCGAAATTATAGTTGCAATATATTTCTCATTATAGTAGCGACTCGCTATCTTTTAATTGGAGGCACCCATGAAACTTTCAACGCTCACTTCTACTTTCGCTCTGCTCATCGGCAGCACAGCTTTTGCTGATGGAAGCCATGCCATTCATCAGGATGGCGCGATCATATCTTCTGCTGACGCCAGTAAAGTCGCGGATTTTGACATTCTGGCCGCGCACGCGCACCGCAATGGAAACACGGTCACTTTTCACATGACAACGAATGGATCTGCTGGCACCTCGGTTCCGGCGGCAACCGGAGAGGTCGGTGGTTCAGACGTCTGGTCATATGTCTGGCCTACGTCTCTGGACCCTTCGGCCGTTGGGTTCGAAGGCGGCACAGGCATCCTTGCAATGGCCGCAACCAGTCATCCAGATTTTGATGACACACCGCTTTTTGACGAGAACGGTGACGGAGATCCGGCCAATGACGGCATCGAATGGCACAGCCATTGGGTTGTCTTGACCCCGACCGAAGCGTGCGGACCCGACGCGCTTGCCGTACGTGACATCCCCGAAGGTTCCACACCCAAGCTACCTGCGACATGGCCTGGATTCCCGATCTTTCTGGACAGCCCAGGGTTTACACCGCTGTTCGACGGGCCCGAAATCTCGGTGAACGCAGGCTTCGCCAGCGACGTCGAACTGGAAGGTGTCGCTTACGATGGCGTCACTTCGGCCTTGCGTGTGAACGCTAATATCCATGCTCCCTTGCTGTGCGTCACAGATGTTTTTGACGTCGCATCTGGCGAACTGAGCCTGCCGGGCAAGATTCACTAACATTCGATTGCGCAGCCGCCGAACCCACGGCGGCTGCCTGCTACTGAGGACAAAGAAAATGCAAGCACCAGAGTTAGACGTCACGGAATGGTTCAACACAGACACGCCCCTGACCCTAGATAACCTAAAAGGACGGGTTGTCGTCATTGAGGCCTTTCAAATGCTTTGCCCAGGATGTGTCCTGCACGGTATTCCCTTGGCGCAGTCGATTCAGAGGACGTTTCCTGAAGAGAAGGTAGCCGTAATTGGCCTGCACACCGTGTTCGAGCATCACAACGCTATGACACCGGTGTCTTTGCAAGCTTTCCTGCATGAATATCGCATCACGTTCCCTGTCGGCGTGGACAAACAGGGCGCAGGACCGTTGCCAATCACGATGTCTCGCTTTGGCATGCGCGGCACACCAAGCCTTGTCCTTTTAGATCAGGCGGGGCAGATCGTTGCGCATCACCTTGGTCAGGTTTCGGAACTTCAATTGGGGTCCGAGATTGGCAGTCTTCTGACACAGGAGGTCGTGTCGACCAAAGGCGGCACCGTCACTGTTGATCAAAGCGAATGCAAACCAGGTAGCTGCAATGTGTGATCGGGCCAAGGTGCCCACATATGGAAATCGTTTTTTCCAAGCGCCATCGCCAAACCGTAGTTTTGTCTTACACGGCGACGAAAAGCCCAAAAACACCAAACGGTGCTCGCTACCCAACAACCCACAGCGTCAGGCAAGTCCCAAAAGATCGGGGACTTGCCAATTGTTTTTATGCCAGGTCTACACACTCGATGCTCAAACCAAGCGCGCTTGCCACACCGGCACCATAACCAGGATCGGCCTTGAGACAGTTCGATATGTGACGGATCTGAATTTCCTTCCTTGCAGCGCCAATCGCGCGGGCTGTGTTTGCGAACAACACTTTTTGCTGCTCCGGCGTCATCAGGCGGAACAAATCACCGGGTTGCGTGAAATAGTCATCATCCTCGCGGTGGTTCCAATGATCCGCAGCACCTTTGATGGACAAAGGTGGTTCGGAGAAATCCAGTTGCTCGGACCATTCGCCATGCATATTGGGTTCATAGCCAATCCGAGATCCGGCATTGCCGTCGACCCTCATCGCTCCATCACGATGGTAGGAATGATACGGGCAACGCGGCGCATTCACGGGGATCTGGGAATGGTTGACACCCAACCGATACCGCTGAGTGTCGCCATAGGAAAACAGACGTCCTTGCAGCATTTTGTCCGGCGAAAAGCTGATACCAGGTACAATTGTAGAAGGCGCAAAGGCCGCCTGTTCCACTTCGGCAAAGTAGTTCTCGGGGTTGCGGTTCAATTCCAGCTCGCCAACCTCAATCAGCGGATAGTCCCCATGCGGCCAAACCTTGGTCAGATCAAATGGGTTGAGGTGGTATGTATCCGCATCCTTCTCTGGCATGACTTGGACGTAGAGCGTCCATTTGGGAAAATCACCGTCTTCGATAGCATCATAAAGATCACGCTGATGGCTTTCACGGTCACCAGAGATGATTTGCGCGGCTTCTTCGTTGGTAAGGTTTTTGATCCCCTGCTGGGTTTTGAAATGGAATTTGACCCAGAACCGTTCGCTGTCCGAATTGATAAAGCTGAATGTGTGGCTGCCAAAGCCGTGCATGTGCCGGTAGGTTGCGGGAATGCCGCGATCAGACATAACAATCGTCACCTGAAGCAAAGCTTCGGGAAGGCTGGTCCAGAAGTCCCAGTTGTTATCCGCACTGCGCATGTTGGTCCGCGGATCGCGTTTGACCGCGTGGTTAAGATCGGGAAACTTCAACGGGTCGCGAAGAAAAAACACTGGAGTGTTATTGCCCACCAGATCCCAGTTTCCTTCCTCGGTGTAAAACTTGACTGCAAAGCCGCGAATGTCCCGTTCCGCGTCCGCCGCACCGCGTTCTCCTGCAACGGTCGAAAAGCGCAGGAAGAGATCCGTCATCTTGCCAACATCAGAGAACAATTTGGCGCGTGTATAGCGTGTGATGTCGTGGGTCACTGTGAATGTACCGTAAGCGCCAGACCCTTTGGCATGCATCCGGCGTTCGGGGATCACTTCGCGATCAAAATGAGCCATCTTCTCGAGAAACCAGACATCCTGAAGCAGCGCAGGACCACGCGGCCCCGCCGTCAGAGTGTTTTGGTTGTCGGGCACTGGCGCGCCAAATGCGGTGGTCAGTTTCGGCTTGCTGGTCATGTCAATCTCCTGAGTTGGTATTGGCAGAACAAAACCGAAAACCGCCGAATTACTCCAACTTATATAAATTATCCGATCGATAATCAGAGGTGATGCATGGCAAGAAGAACCTCGGTTGCCGGTCTTTCACTCAGAGATCTTGAGTACATTCAAAGCATTGCCGAAGAAGGTCATTTTGGCCGAGCAGCTGATATCTGTGGGGTCTCACAACCTGCAATCAGCCAACAGGTATTGAAGCTAGAGGCCCGACTTGGATTTTCGATTTTCGAACGTCAGGGCAGGCATGTCTCTTTGACGCAAAATGGCCGGATAGTCCTGCAAAAAGCAGAAATCCTTCTGACCGAGGCCCGTGAGCTGTTGGAATTGTCGCTGAGCCTGAGTGACAATCTGGAAGGTGATTTGAAGTTTGGTGTACTTCCGACCCTTGGTCCTTACTTATTGCCGCTCATCCTCAAGTCACTCAAAGCCGCTTATCCCAAGTTAAGGCTGTCACTGTTCGAAGAACCCACGCATGTTCTTGAAGAGATGCTCACCAATCGGGCGCTGGACGCTGCGCTGATCGCAACTAACCCGAATCAGCCTGCACTAAGTGCGCTTGAGCTGTTTCATGAACCATTTGTTTTTGCCTGTCCCAAGGATCTGGATCTCAAACCCAATGAAAAGGTTCGTTGGTCCAAGGTTTTGTCCTCACAGCTCGTTCTACTTTCTCAAGAACACTGTCTACGGGATCAGACCGTTGCGTTTTGCGACCGGATTGACCGACCAGGACAAAGAGTGGCCAGCAGTCTTGAGATGCTCCGGCAAATGGTCGCGCTAGGAGAGGGTTGCGCGCTTTTTCCGGCA
Organism: Ruegeria sp. BI7; assembly: GCF_056537925.1. Taxonomy (NCBI): domain Bacteria; kingdom Pseudomonadati; phylum Pseudomonadota; class Alphaproteobacteria; order Rhodobacterales; family Roseobacteraceae; genus Ruegeria; species Ruegeria sp. BI7. The sequence goes on along the minus strand of NZ_JBQFSK010000009.1, from coordinate 139,904 downwards.
TTGTCTGTGAGTGGCCCCGACCGTTTCGGCGGCCTAGCAACAACACATCCCATTGCGGATGGGGTGTTTGGCCGTTCTATCAGGCTGGCATGGCGCGACAGTGACCCACGCACGGGATCGCTTGAACATTTCGGGACTTTCATTCAGACCCTTATGACTGCCCCGGAAATGGCGCGGTATTTGATCGGAAAAGCTTAGAGCCTGACCAACCACGGAAAAGGCAATTTAGCGTTTCTTTGAGGGCAAGCGTGCAAGTCATCATCAAAGAAACGCCGTTGGTCTGTCACTGCAGGGATTCCAGATAAGCCAGCAGGTCTGAGATTTGCTCCTGTTTCTTTATTCCGGGAAAGGACATCTTCGTGCCCGGCAGGTACTTTTTGGGAGACGCTAGGAACCCGGATAAGTGTTCTTCATCCCAAACAAATCCGGCTTCCCCCATCGCTGTTGAGTATATGTAACCATCAACAGCGCCAGCTTCTCGGCCCCAAACACCAAACATCGTTGGGCCCACTTTTTTCTTACCTTCGTCAACTGCATGACATGCGGCACATTTTTTGAAAACTTTTTCGCCTGCCGCCGCGTCGCCTTCTGCGGCAACGCTTTGAGCACCCGCCAGCGCTATTGTTACAGCCACAAGAATACCTCGCATGAGATCATCCCTTCCTTTTGATTGCAGATAGTTGAGAATTCAGGTTTGGACCGAAACTGCAGTCGGTCTTGCTTTTCGGAACAGGCTTCTCATTTCCCGAATGCCAGCCCAAAAAAGAAAACCGATCTTCAGAAATTCAGACGCGACGTAGAGCAGATGCAATGAACTGTCCTCGACTGGTTGACCCGCGATGATCAAAAGCGTCCGCGCGTTCAGCAAAGGAAGGAGCCAAAGCCTTTGAAATCCGAACACGCAGAGCGCGACAATTAATGACAACGACGGTTTCTGCCGGAACGACAGAAGAAGAAGTGCAATCAGTAGCGTGCAAAACGCCTCGAATACGCCAATCCACAGGAATTGCATCCGCCCAACGTCCAAGGCGACCGGCAATGTCAATGACGGGGCTTGGAACTTGGCCGGAGCCGCTATCAAGTTACCGCAAACTGCGGCGCCCATCCAAATAGAGATAGTCGCAATCAGTGCAATGCGGGCGGCCTCAAAAAGAGGCTCGGCATGGGACTGTCGGTTTTTTGAGACAGAGATTTTGACAGGTTGTGTCACGCTCATGATCGCGCCCTCACTAGACAGGGTGTTTGGTTGACGCGTGTGTTGCGGCGCCCTTAACCGTGGGTTTAGAAGCCGCTCGCCAGTAGCCGTAGCCCATGATCCCGGCACCGGCGAATGCGTTGCCCAAGGTGACATACGTCAAATTGTGGGCGGCTCCGGCCAGGGTGATGCTGTCGGGGTGATCTGAGATCAGCGCCAGTGAAAACACGGTCATGTTCGCAACGCTGTGTTCAAACCCCGCAGCAATAAATGCATAAAGACACCAGAAGATGACGATGCATTTGGTAACGTCGTCTTTTGCGCGAGCCGAACACCACAAGGCAAGACAAACCAGCCAATTGCACAGGATCGCTTTGGCGAACAGCTCCAACTCGGTGCCGTGCATCTTCTTGATGGCCACCTTATAAAGCAAAGCCTCTTCGCCTGCCCCTAAAATAAGTCCACCACCGCCTGCGACGAACAGCAACGCCAGCAATATGGCCCCGATCAGATTTCCTGCCCAACTGACCAACCAGCAGCGCAGCACATCCCACCAAGCAATACTTTTGGCCAGCAATCCGTGCGTCATGTACATGGTGTGACCAGTGAACAGCTCGGCCCCTGCAAAAACCACAAGGGTCAAGGCGATACCGAAGCTGGCCCCCATGACGATGGGACGGATGGATGGATCCGCACCCTGACCAACAGAAAAGATCAGCAAGATGCCCGCCCCAACAAACGCCCCGGCTTTTAAAGCGAGGATCAGAAAGGCAATTGGATCTGCACGCAGGTTGACGCCTTTCTCTTGCGCCAGTTCTGCGAACCCAATGACTGTGTCAGCATAGGTCATTTCGTATTACACTCCACAGCTTGCGCAGCCGGTCGCGTTCGACCTTTGGCCACTTGGATTTCCAAACAGGATCGGGATAGCCCAGAGACAGGCCAAGCATGCAGCGAGGTAGAGAAAGGCAATGCCCAGATCCTTCTGAGCCGAGACCAGGTAGGAGTTGCAAATCCTGACCGGCGCATGCGTATACAGAAAACCCAGCACACCCAGCATCGACAGCGCATTCGCCTTCAGAAATCCGCGAAGCACCGGGCCCAGCCAGGGCCATGACAGCCTCAGCGGTGCCCCCAACAGCAAAGGCAAGCTCAGATATTTGGCAATTTCCCCTGTCGGCGTCAGAGCCCAATCAACGTTTCTTGGCAGCATCCAGAACAGAAAGACGGCCAAAGCCACAAGCAGCAAAGGAACAGCCCATTCACGCCGGACCTGCCTGTTCCAAGCCAACAACACCCCGGCCATTACCAGCAATGGCATCTGCACCAAGGTATGCTGGATCGGACTTTCAACAACCGCATAGCGAAGTGCAACGGCCTCGGCAGAAGCCAGGAAGGCCAAACCAAGCAACTTCATGAGCTGCGCTCCTCCAAATGGGTCAGAACATCGTCGATCGCATCGGTGTCAAACACCGCCGAAAAGCGGCCGTCGCTTTCAATCACATGGATTGCGGCATTGTGCTGAAACCCGCCCCATTCATCGGGAATGACAGTCACGTCAAAAAGCTTCAACAATGCCGGCAACTCTTCTGGCCTCGGCCGCGCGACGGTCCACATTTTTCCGTCCGCCTCATGGGCTTCCCCGTAAACCGTCATCTGCTCGGGCGTGTCTCGCTTAGGATCAAAACTGACCGAGATCATCCGGACGGGCTCTCCACGCTGTTCCAATTGATCTCGGATCTCGGCAAAGTCTGCGCCTGCAATCTGGCAGATGTCGCCGCACACGGTGTAGATGAACTCGACCAAAACCACCTCCTCCCCTTGCGGCAACAGGGGCATCAACTGACCTGACATGTCTTCCAGTTGCAGGGCTGGAACTGGGCGTGGTGCGCGCACCACGTCCAATCTCCGAGCGGCTTCGCTGGTGAAAGCCTGCCCTCCATCTGTGGCATGCCAGAGAGTTCCCAAGCCGATGCTCGCGACCAGAACCGAGGGAAGAGCGCGCGCAATCATCAGCTGTCACTCCGCCCAAGACGCAGCACAAAGCGCAGAACAAAGAGCAATGTTCCCAATACGACCAGCACGCCGAACAAGGTGCCAATACGGTCATGGGTCAGCCATTCTTCGTAGTGCACTGCCCAGCGACGCGGGATTGAAGCCGCGCCAGAGAAGAGAAACACTGTCACAAACCCAGCGGCGCCTGCGAGGTAGGTCACAAAAGCGACCCGGTCCAACCCGCTCATCTGGGCGATGGTTTTGCCTCGGACCAGCCAGGCCATGAACCCAAAGGCCATCGCCACTTCGCCCAGCAGCAGATAGGTGTGGAAATGCCCCGGGACCCACATTGTATTGTGCATCACTTTGTTCACACTGATCATCCCGTCGATTGACGCGGGGATTGAGCCGACCGACCAGCCTGCCACGGACAAAACCAGCAGTGAAGACGTCAGATCCCAGGTCATTTTCGAACCGCGCACATAGAGGAACGTAGAGAATGCCGTGACCGCGATGAGGGGAATGCCGCTGAAGTATGAGACCAGTTGCCCGGCCACCAGCATCCAGGGTGGCATCACCACATCCTGAAGCAGATGGTGCCAGTAAACAGCCATCACGAAGATCAGAACTGCATTCCAGGCAATCGCAAACAGGCGGTTCGATTTCCACGGTTTGCCGGTGTATTCCGGCAGGATTTCATACACCGCAGTGACGGCCATGTAGATTGAGGCATTGATGAAAACGTGGCCAAAGAAATAGATCAGGTTCTTGGCCAACAGCGCGTTTACTTCAAAACCCGGCACCAGCAGGTGGACAAGGCTCGCCACCAATACTGCCGCACCTAGGACTATCCCGATCGAATTGAAAATAGTCACGGCCGTCGCAGCGATGATGGTTGGCGGCGGAGGGTTTTTGTCCTCTCGCCCAAGGATCAGGTTCCAGCCCAGAGCGCGTAAAAGGCTGCCATAACGGGCATGAATCTGACGACCGAGCTCCAGATAATACAGCAGAAAGCCAACGCCGATCGAAACATATCCAAGCTTGAACGCAGCAGCCGCGCCCGCTTCCCACGCTCCCCCTGACATCGCGGGCAAGGGAAACAGGAATGTCCATGCGCCGCCATATCCGCCGATGAAGATCGAGCCAAAGATCAGGACGACGCCCAGCAGAAACAAAGCAAGGAAAGCCCAAAAGATTCCAGCCGTCAGAACGATATGACGCCCGCAAAAATGCCACATGATTGCGGCGCCAGACAGTGCAGCTGTACCAACCATTCCGGCGCCATGGGCCGTCAGCAACTGGTAAAACAAAGCCGGATCCACTTCGATCCATTGGCCCTGCGCAGCACGCATGATCAGACCAAAGACCATCATCAAGGCAAAGACCGCGCCTGAGAGGATCATGGTAAGCTTGACTGCCCCAGCCTGGGGTTCAGTGACGATTGATTTTTCCGCGACAAGTTCAGATACAGCGCTCATTTAGTCCTCCACCGCGACGACTTCGAATTCGTTGACCATGTCCTGATGCGCCACCCCGCAGAACTCCATGCACAGGACTTGGTAAGTGCCGGGCTCATCGAACGTGTAAGAAACTTCGGTTGTGTAACCGGGGATCACCTGGACTTGCGTCAGAAGGCGGAGGTCTGAAGTGTAAATGCCCAATCCGTGGGTAACATCTTCGGTCGTGGCGCTAAAATTGATGGGCGTTCCAACAGGGATCTCAACTGTGTCGATATCCCACCACCACTGCCCGCTGGTGATGGAAACGGTGATGGCATCTTCTGTACTGGCCAAAGCGTGCGGCCATGGTCGCAATGAACTGACTGCCACGATTACTCCAACAATCGTCATTGCCCAGATCAAGCCCGCACGCTTCGAGTTGGCATTGGGTCCTGCTTCCGCCCCGTTCGAGGCGCGCGCGGCCTTCCAGAAGACAAGTGACAGCACTGCCATCAGGATCAGCGAGATCAAAAGTACAACAGGCTGCATGAGCCATCTCCTTTATTAAGCATTTTAAATGCCTATTATAAAGACCAGAAAAAGATGTCAACAAAATAGGCATTTTCAAAGCCTATTTTTTATGAGAAATATAACTATGCAAATTACCAAGTTTTCCGACTATGCCTTGCGCATCCTGATCCACCTTGCCACCCACGAAGAGGGGTTGATGTCGACCCGCGAGATTGCGGCTATGCAAAACTTGCCCTTCAATCACCTGGCCAAGATCTCCCAGTGGCTCACACACGAGGGCTACGTAGAATCCGTTCGTGGACGCAACGGTGGAATGCGAATGGCCTTGCCTCCCAATGCGATCTCGATTGGCGGCCTGCTGCGAAAATCCGAACGCGGCACCCCTTTGGTTGAGTGTATGAAAGAAGACGGCGGCTGTTGTGTGATGACGCCTGCCTGTGGGTTGCTGCCAATCCTGACTGAAGCTCAGGAGGCGTTTTTTACTGCCTTGGACAGCAAGACATTGCAGGATGTTTTGGAAGGAAATCGCGGAATGAAAAACCTGATCCGAGCGCTAGAAGTTAGTCATGCGCTGGCTTCAGATCATTAATACGCAAATTGAAATCGTATAAACCACGATTTTCATTTAGCTGCACCAGGCACGGCATCCTCAATCGCCTGCCCTTCCCAGGCCTCGAATGCCATCGATAGGTGCCATGCCTTGAACCCGATGTAGCCGGCCAACAGGACCATTATCATCAGATACATTGCCCTTCGGAATCGTGGATTCTCTTCAGCTTGGTACATCTTCTGCATTCCAGAGTAAGTACAGTGTCAGCATTCGGATCTGAGCGTCACTCAAACGTCCGTCCCACGCCGGCATCACCCCCCGTCGGCCAAAATGGATGCTGTGATAGATGGCGTCCCGGTCGCCCCCATAGATCCAACTTTCATCGCCCAGATCTGGCGCGCCGATCTCATAGCCCCCGCGGCCGTCATCTCCGTGACAGGCCGCGCAGTTTTCTTCAAAAACCAATTTACCGGCTTCGGCCGCAGTCGCATCATGCTGCTGTCCAGAGAGGAACAAGACAAATTCTGTGACTTCCTCAACCTGTTGATTTTCGATCATGCCATCCGCACCAAAGGCAAGCATCTGTGCGATCCGTGTATCGTCATGCTGCGCATTGATTCCATAGCGTATGGTTGTCTCTATCTCTTCCGGCGAGCCTGACCACAGCCAATGACCATCTGCCAGGTCAGGAAAGCCAACCTGACCTTTAAGGTCATTCCGGTGACAAGCGGCACAATTGTCGGCGTAAAGCTTAGAAATCGACGCGCTGTACCTTGCCTCCAGTGTCGGGTCGGCGGCCAGCTTCTCTATATCCCCGGACGCGAAAGGCGCGAATGTCATTTCTCGACTCGCATCCGCCTGTTGAAGTGCCGTCGCAACTTCTGCACGCGAGGAATAGCCAAGCATCCCCTTCGCGTAGTCACGCACACTCGGGAAAGATGGGTAAAACACCCAATACAGCGCTGCTATGATGATACTGATCCAAAGCGCCCATCGGGCAGCCCAGGGAACAGGTGTATCCAACTCTTTAATACCGTCCCATTCGTGGCCAGTCAGATCGGTGCCGGAAACGGGATCCTTTTCCTTCATCGACATGGCTGATCCTCCTGACGATCGAGTGGGAATTGGGCGGCATCGTCGTAAACCTTCCGGCGCGAGGGCCAATAGGTCCAAACAGCTGCAGCTAAAAAGACGGCCAGCAGGTAGATTGCGCCCCAAGTCTTGGAGAAAACGAGAACCGTATCATGTGTCATCGCTGAACCTCCTCAAGGTTTAACGAATCCAGATCGGCCAATGTGCCAAGAACCTGAAGATAGGCTACAAGGGCATCCATTTCCGTCAGCCTGCCCGGTTGCCCGTCATAATCCCGAACCTGAACGTTTTCACCGTAACTTGCCTGCAACTCTCCTTCAAAGTACTGCTCAGCATCCGCCTGCCATGCGGCGTCCTTTTCGGCGTTTTCGATCTGGGTGTCCGTATAGGGCACACCAGCCCGGCTGAGGGCTTTCAGCGAGGCAGGTAAATGTCCAGTCGCAAGACGCGTCTCGGACAAAAACGCATAACCCGGCATGATTGACCCCTCGACCAGCTCTCGCGGCGCTTCCAAATGCGCCACATGCCATGCGTCAGAGTATTTGCCACCAATGCGCGCCAAGTCCGGCCCTGTACGTTTCGAGCCCCATTGAAACGGATGGTCATACATGCTTTCGGCAGCCAGACTGTAATGTCCATAGCGTTCGATGTCCGACCGCAGGGTGCGGATCATCTGGCTGTGGCAGGCATAGCACCCCTCGCGGACATAGATGTCACGCCCGGCAAGTTCCAGCGGCGTGTAGGGCCGCATACCTTCGACCTTTTCCACTGTGTTTTCGATCGTGAACAACGGCGCGATTTCGACAATTCCACCGATCGATGCAACCATCAGGATTGCCATTGCAAACCCAAGTGAATGGCGTTCGAGTTTTTGGTGCTGAGTGCTCATTGGGACTTACTCCGCTGGCAGCTGGACCAATGGTCCGGCTTCCCGGGTTTGGGCCTTCTTCGGCCCACTTACAGTCATGTAAATATTGTATGCACCGATGCAGGCTCCGATCAGATACAACAGCCCCCCAATCGCGCGGGCGACATAGTAAGGATGCATCGCGATCACACTGTCGAGGAAGGAATAGAGGAAAGCGCCGTCCGCATCATAGGTCTGCCACATCAGCGATTGCGTGATGCCGCTGTTCCACATCGCGCCGACGTAAATCAGCGTTCCGCTCAGGGCGAGCCAGAAGTGCCAGGCCTCCAGCCGCAAGGAATATACGCCGTCCCGCTTCCATATCCAGGGCACCAGTTTGTACAAGGCACCAAAGGTGATGAAAGCGACCCAACCCAACGCGCCGGCATGAACGTGCCCAACCGTCCAGTCGGTATAGTGGCTTAGCGAGTTTACCGGGCGGATCGCCATAAACGAACCTTCAAATGTCGACAGCCCATAGAACAAAATTGCGACCATCATGAACCGGACTGCCGGGTCCGTCCGGACTTTATCCCAAGCCCCGTTGATCGTAAGGATGCCGTTGAACACAGAGGCCCAGCTGGGAACCAGCAAAATGATCGACATGGTCATACCAAGGTACTGAACCCAATCAGGCAGGGCTGTATAATGCAGGTGATGCGATCCGGCCCAAAGGTACAAAAATGTGATCCCCCAGAACCCCACAATCGACATGCGGTATGAATAGATCGGCCGGTTCACAGCTTTGGGCAGAAAGTAATAAAGCATCCCCAGGAACCCTGCCGTAAGCAGGAAACCAACCGCGTTGTGCCCATACCACCACTGCGTCATGGCATCCTGCGTCCCCGAAAAAAGCGAGTAGCTTTTGGGGTAAGCGATGGAGACGGGGACCGAGAGGTTGTTCACCGTATGCAGCATCGCGATGACGACGATGAAAGCCAGATAGTACCAGTTGGCCACATAGATATGCGGCTCTGCCCGACGCGAAAGGGTCTTTAGGTAAAGCGCGAGGTACCCTACCCATACAACCAGCAACAAAAGATCCGCGTACCATTCCGGTTCCGCATATTCCTTGGATTGGGTAATCCCCAAGGGGTAGCCGGTCGCCGCAAGGACCATGAAAAGGTTATAGCCCCAAAACACCATCCAAGGCAGCGATTCACTGGCCAGTCTTGCCCGCGAGGTGCGCTGCACCACGTAGAACGAAGTTGCGATAAGGGCATTGCCGCCAAATCCGAAGATTACCGCAGACGTGTGTACCGGACGCAACCGGCCAAAGTTCGACCAGAAAATATCCCCGTTCAATGCCGGAAAGGCCAGTTGCCAAGCTAGAATGTCTCCGACGGTAAAACCAACCAAGGCCCAAAATAGAGCAGCTATGACACCGAAACGCGTGACCTTGTCATTATACTCAAGCGGGATGTCCCGGATTTCTTCACTCATTCGGGTGATCATCCAGATCAACCCCCAACCGGCGAAGATGGCGATCATCCAGCCATGCAGCACATAGGCGATAGGTACACCCCAACCAAGAATGGCCACTCCGCCGATCAGAACAATGGCAAGAGCACACAGGACCAAAACGTTTTCGACAGTATTGTTATTCAGCATCTGGCCGCTCCTGCCGGTGGAAACGCACTTCCAATGCGACCTCTCCCATGGGGTTCACAGAGTGAGTTTCCTGGGGCGCAAAGACCGCCGTATCACCCGCAGCTAACACCAGGTCATCTTTGTTGTCCCGGCGCAGCAAAAGCTGGCCAGATTGCACCGCCAATTGGCCCCAGACACCGGCTTTCGTGCTGTGATCCTTGCGCAATTTTTCTGGCAGAGTGTCGTGCGTGAATTGCGAAGTCGCATAGTGCACCACGCCTTCTGGAAGGGCTTCTGTCATTGTGCGTCTCCATGGAAAAGCTCTGCATAGGCATGCCAGGTTGAATATCCCAGCAAAGGGAAAACTACGGCCAGCCCTAGCAGGCCCGTTAAAATCCCCAACAAAGTCAGCGCGGTAATCGCACTGCCCCAATACAGGCAAAGACGAAAATTGTGAGTGGTGGCATTAAAACTCAGCCCCATGGCTGAGAAGCCATCAATCTTGCGGTCTACAAGCATCGGAAGCGAAAAGGCTGAGACAGCGAACCCCAACGATGCAAACAATCCGCCGATCAAAGATCCAGAGACTAATAAAGCCCAGCCGGACGGTGTGCTGATCATCAGCAGTAGAGTGTCAGCGAAGCCTGAGAACGGGCGCAGACCATAAACAATGGCGAACATGACTGTCGCGGCACGTATCCAAGTCAGGGCAAACACCATGAGGATCGCGCCGACCAGAGCAATCTGCCCCTTAGCGACGGCGGGTCCAGTGTCACCGCTGGCGATCGAATACAAACCAACGGTGGCAATGGGTCCAACAAGCACGCCACCAGCCAAAAGTGGCAGCAGAACCCAACCTTGACCGCTAAACACAAGACCCGCGACACATGCCCATCCCAACAGAACAAGCGCAATGCCGTAACATATCGAATACTCAAGGTTCGCTCTAAAATCGCGCCATCCCGCTCGCAACCAACGTTTCACGACTTGGATTGGCGGCTCGGTAATGACCTGCGCTTTTGAATATACCGATATGGTCATGACAACACCGGCGGGGCACCCACCTCGCGACGAAAGTTCTCGATCCCAAAGGTCAAACCTTTACCGATCCGGTTGGTCAAATGAGTAAAAGCTTGAGCGGTATCTGGCTGCAGAACCTGATGTGCCGTTTCGCCAAACAGATCGAGCCACAAGGGAAAATGCTCGGGAAGGATGTCTGAATTCGCCAGATGAGCCTGCATTGGATTTCCGGAATACCCGGGCTCCCTGAGGATCGCGCCGCGCCAGAACGATGCGATCTTTTCTTCGTGCGCTTTCCAATCCTGAATGGCCTCATTGAACACGGGCCCCAATACAGGATGCACCCTTATCTGCGCGTAAAACCGGCAAACCAATATCTCAATTTCCTCAGCGGAAATTTCAAACATCTGTGGTTTGGCAACCATCGCAGCTGTCATCAGAATCTACTCCATTTCAGGCTCCCGTTTTCTGCCCCCTTTAATAGGTATTGTCAATACCTATTAAAGGGGGCACTGGTACCCCACAGATACTCAACCCGCCTCTCAGACGGATCGTCTTGCCGCAGATTCCGCGTAAGCTCCACTTCGCAGGGAAAAAACATCATCCAGGGGTGCCCTAACTCCTTCAGGCATCCGGGTTGGGTCGAACACCTTTTTGGTGCTTTCAGAACGATCATCAGGTAACTCAACCTGAATTGTCCCAAGATCAACCATGGTATGTGTCCCACTCCAAGGCACAGTCGGATCAGACACATTGTCAGCGGCGTTCGCGATCTCTGTACGGGCATCAACCAGGCCCGGACCACCGCCCCAGCTTTCCCGTGTTAGCCCGCCCCAGAACTTGAACCGTCCATCCACCTTAAAAGCCTGACGCCCATAGATGGGTAGAAACTGGATGCCCTTGCCGCGCATCCAGTGCATGGTCTCCCGTGATGACCTTACCAACCGCTCTCACAAGGCGGGGTCGGTGCGGAAACGCGTGACGCGAAACATGTCGTCGAAAAACTGTTCTTCGGTATAGGCACCAAAATCGGTGATGGCGACCTAATCTTCGCTCAGGTCAGGGCAAAGCGCGCGGATGTCTTCAACCCCGTCATAGTCAAAGCGGATCGCACCAGCGGTGTATCGAGAGTTGCCACCGTTCTCCGTCTTTGGGGCGCTTTCCAGCATCAGAACGCTTGCGCCTTTTTCCCGAGCGGCATGTGCGGCGCAAAAGGCCGCGTTTCCAGCACCGATGATCACAGTGTCCCAAGTCGTCATATGATCAATCCTCCTTTGGAGCTTTGAACAGATCCTTGCGCAGGGTCATCAGTGCGCCGGGGTCAATTTTGGCTTGGATGACCGTGGTCTCACCGCTTGCGAGCGCTTCTTGCAACGCCGGTCCCATGCCGCCGGGGCCATCAACCCAAATGCCTTTGCCGCCGCAGAGTTCGGCGAATTTGTCATAGCGCGGAGATCGGATTTCCGCGCCCAGCAGACGACCGCCGTAGAATTCATGCTGATAGGCCTTTTCCGCCCCCCAGGCGTCGTTGTCGAGAACGACCAAAACAATAGGCAAGTTATGGGAAACAGCCGTCTGGATTTCGATCATTGTGTAGCCGACCGCACCGTCGCCCATCACGGCTACAACCGGACGGTCAGGGGCGGCCGCCTTGGCACCGATGGCCGCAGGCATACCAAAGCCCACCAACCCGAAATCAAGCGGGGTGATCAGCGACATCGGCGCGTAATGCGCCAGTCGGTCGGCGGCTTGCAGACAGGTATTGCCTGTGTCGAGCGTGACAATGGCATCCTCGGGCAAAGCATCACGAATTTCGGCCAGCGCACGGCGGGGGTGCATTGGCAGTGTCTCAATCGCAGCTTCCTCGGCCCGTTCGGCCCAGAGGCTGTCCATATCTGCGCGGTAGCTGTCACGCCACGCGTCGCAATTGGGCTTTCGCGCAGCAGTGATAAGCGTTTCGGCAGTCAGGCGGGCGTCGCCTTGTGCGGCGATTTTAGCCGGGAAATAGCGGCCTACGGCAGAACCTTCGACATCGACATGGGCGATGCATGTGTCCACACCGACATAATCGTTGCTGTGGAAGGTCGAGTTAAAGCCAAGGCGTGCGCCCAGCACCACCATCACATCCGCCTCTTTCGTCAGGCGCGAAGCGACACGGTTGCCACGCGGACCCGCCTGGCCTGCGAACCACGGATGGCCATGTCGCATCACATCCGCATGGCCGGTCGAGGCGACTACGGGAATTTCCAGGGTTTCAGCCAAGGCCGTCAGCGCGTCACGCCCAGCGCCCCATTTGAAACCGCCGCCTGCAAAGATGACCGGACGTTCGGCGTTTGACACGAGCTCGGCAATCGCGGACACATCGTCAGCCGCAGCGGGGCCTGGGCGTGCAATCAGCAACGGCTTGGGGTCGATGGCCGGGACATCTGCGGAAAACAGATCGCGGGGCACATGCAGAACAACAGGGCCGCGTCGACCTGTGTTGGCCAGCCGGATCGCGTCTTCCAGCATGGGCGCCAACCGGGCTGGATCAGTGACCATGACGGAGCGTTTGGAGATCGGGGCGAACAGGGCGACCTGATCCACCTCTTGGAACGTATCCTTGGCCTGATCGGCGCGGGTGATGGCCCCGGCGATCACCACAAGCGGCGAATAGGCCAACTGCGCCTCGGCCACTGCTGTCACGATATTGACCACGCCGGGTCCCGCCTGCGCGCCCAGTACGACACCCGGCTTGCCGGTCATGCGTGCCCAGGCATCGGCCATATGGCCTGCCGCGCGTTCGTCGCGGGCACCAACATAGGCAATCTCACCGCCTTCGTACATCGCATCGTAAAGTTCGAGCATTGAGCCGCCCAAGAGGCCGAACACCGTGTCGATGCCGTTGGCTTTCAAAACGCGATAAACGGCTTCGCCGCCATTGATCGTGGTCATATCTGTTCTCCTGAAAGCGGATGTTTGCGCATGGCGGTCATTAGGTATCCGATCTCGGGTGCAGGTTCTGTGGGTCGAACAGCGCATCGGGATGCACGGTCGTCGCAATCTCGCGGTTCAGGATCTGCACCTTTAGCCCGTCGTGCGGCGTACCCTTGCGAACAAAGAGCCATCCCAGCGATTTGCCGATGCTATAGCCATAGCCGCCGGAAGTGGTCAGGCCCACGGGCTTCCCATCCAGCAGAACGGGTTCGCCTCCGTGGATGTCGATGTTATCGGTATGCAGTTCTGCATAAAGCAACTCCCACGCTGGATCGCGCTCCATCAACGCTGCGCGGCCCACGAAGTCACGGTTCTCGGTCACTACGAAACGCTCAAGCCCGACATCGAAGGGGCCGATATCCGTGGTCAGTTCACCGCTTGCGAGATAGGCTTTTTCCATGCGCAGGCCGTTGAAGGCATAGTTGCCCAGATCGACCAGCCCATACTTTTCACCCGCTTCAAAAAGGGCGTCGTAGATCGCCCCGATTTGATCCAGCGGCGCATGCAATTCCCAGCCAAGCTCGCCCACAAAAGACACCCGCAGCATGTAGCAATTCGCACCCGCAATCGGGATCTCCTTGCCCGAAAGCCACGGGAAATTGGAGTTCGACAAGTCCACATCAGTCAACTCGGCCATGATCTTGCGCGAGGCTGGACCAGATAGCCCCAGCATGCCCCAATCGTGCGAGCGGTTGACCATCTGAACGTCTTCGCCCCCGCGGATATGGCTCTTGATCCAATCGAAATCCGGGTTAGACCGGGCGACGGGTGAGCCAGTGAAAAAGTGGTCTTCCGCAATCCGCCAAATCGTGATCTCGGTCTCGAACCGGCCCTGTTCTGTTAGCAGGTGGTTCAGGCTCATCCGCCCGTCGCGCGCGGGGATCTTGTTGGCGGACAGCCGGTTTAGAAGCGCGCCTGCGTCTTTGCCCGCGATCTCGAACTGGGCAAAGGCGCAGAGGTCGATCACGCTCGCCGCTTCCCGCGTGGCTTTGGCTTCGCGGATGGCATTCTCGTGCCAGTTCTGGTGACCCCAGCCAATCTGTTCGACCTCACCCACCTCACCGAAATAGCGTGGGCGTTCCCAACCCGCGATCTCACCAAAGACTGCGCCCTTGGCGGCCAGCCGATCATAAAGGGCGTGCCGGTTTAGGGGGCGCAGGCTGTGGAATTGCTTGCCCGGGCAAGGGGTGTCGTGGCGGCGCATGAACTCGTCCTTGGTGCGCTCTAGGATGAAAACACCGTCGGCGAAATTGCCGTACCGGCGCGGGTCGAAACTGCGCGTGTTGATCTCGGTCTCGCCATGCACCATCCAATCGGCCAGCACTTTGCCCGCGCCACCACCCCAGGCGAGCCCGATAGATGAACCGCAGGAGAGCCATACATTCGGCGCGCCAGAGGGGCCAACGAGCATTCCACCATCCGGCGTATGCGTGATCGCCCCGCGCACAACGCGCTTGATGCCGAGGTCTGCGAGAATGGGCATCTTGTCTAAGGCGACCATCAGGAAGTCTCCGATGGAATCGTAATCCGCCTCAAAGAGCTCATTCTCTGCCGACCAGGGCGCGCCTTGGGGCATTTCCCAAACAGTGGGGCAGACATGGCCTTCGTAGATGCCAATCAGGCCGGATTTCTGTTCCTGCCGGATGTAGCCGCCAAAGGCGTTGTCCCGCATCACTGGCAGTTCGGGGCGGTCGAGAAATTCCGGCACCGTGTCGGTGACAAGATAATGGTGCAAGCAACTGACCGAGGGGATCGTCAGCCCGAACCATTGCCCCACCTGATTGGCATAGGACCCCGCAGCGATGACCACATGTTCGGCCAGCACGTCCCCCTTTTCGCCCCGCAGCAGCCACATGTCACCCTTGCGACTGGCCCCCAGCACCTGATTGTGTCGTTCGATCTTGGCCCCTCGCGCGCGCGTTGCGGTGGCCAGTGCCATGGTCACGCTGGAGGGATCGATATGCCCGTCTTCAAAGGTCTGGATCGCTGCCTTAACGTCATCAACCTTGTAGAATGGGTTGCCCTTGGCCACAGCTTCTGGCCCGACAAGCTCCATCGGCAGGTCGAGCAATTTGCCCACGCCCATAATCGATTTCATCCAGTCGACCTCATCATCCGTGGTTGCGATGCGGAAACCGCCAACCTCGTGCCAACCGATGCTTTGGCCGGTTTCCTGTTCGACCTTCTTGTAGGTTTCGATCGAAGTCTTGTTGATCCAACCCATGACCCGGCTGCCCACCGCATGGGTAATCTGCCCAGCTGCATGCCAGGTCGAGCCACTGGTCAATTCGGCTTTTTCAAACAGGATCGTATCGGTCCAACCCGCTTCGGCAAGCTGGTATTGGGCCGCAACACCCATGATCCCACCGCCGATGATGGCAACGCGGGTGGAGCGGAGCGTGTCCGACATCAGAACGCCTCCTTTGCGGGTCTAAGAGAGGCTCGGGCGGTAAAGCGGTGGCAGGCGATTTCCACCTCAAACCCCGGCACGGTATCTTCGGTGGCGAGCTGGTCCAGTGGCGCATTGATCATCGCGAGTGCAACCGAGCGGCCAAAGCGATAGCTCCACGCAGCCGAGGTGATCTGCCCGACAACCTGACCGTCAAAGTAGATCGGTTCGTCATGTATCGGGATCGCATTTGGATCATCGAAGAGCAGAGACACGATGCGCCGTTTGGGCACATAATCTTTCAGCGCCTCTTCCCCGAAAAACCCGGTGCCTGCGGCGCAGAACGCGCCTAGCCCGGCTTCATGCGGTGTGGTGCCGGGGGTCAATTCGTGGCCAAAGGCGCGGAAGCCGCTTTCGATGCGCAACGATCCACTGGCGTAAAGCCCGGCATGTGTCGCTCCGGCAGCAACCAATGTCTCATGCGCAGCCATTGCCATGTCGGAGGGGACGTAGAGTTCGAATCCTTCCTCACCAGTAAAGCTCAGCTGGCCAGCCCACGCACGGGCAAGGCCAATCTCAACCGGCGCAAAGCCAAAGCGTTTGATGACGGGCACAGGGCTGCTGCTGGTGGCCTGCAAGACCTCCCGAGCCTTTGCCCCGGCCAGCCCGACGATGGCATAGCCACTGGTGACATCTGTGAATTCGACCCGGAATTCGCCCTTGGTGTCGCGCATCCGTTTCATGTCGCGCACAACCTCGCCTGCGCCGACGATCATCAGATAGGTCTCAGGCCCATGGCGCTGCACGGTCAGGTCGCTTTCCACGCCACCGCGCGCATTCAGGATTTGGGTGTAGGCAATGCGCCCCTCGGCGATGTCCATTTGCGCGGTGCAAAGGTGGTTGAGGAAGGCGCAAGCATCCGGCCCCTGCACCATTATCTTGCCAAAAGCCGATTGATCCAGAATGGCCGCCCCGCTCCGGCAGGCCGCAACCTCGTGTCCCACCGTGTCGCGCCATTGCGGTGCACCGAAGGTCAGCGGCAGATGTGCGTCCGCGCCACCATAGTGCACTGCCCGTTCCCAGCCGCCGCGCCCTTCAAACTGCGCGCCAGCGGCCACCAGACCGGTATGGATCGGCGACCGACGCTGGCCTCGTGCGGTGCCCATCGAACGCCCCGGATAGGGATTGTCATAATGGCGACCCAGCACTTCTGGAATACGCGCCTCTAAAGCTCCCAGCACGTTCATCTCTGGACTGAACCGACGGATATCGGCCTCATTCAGTTCCATCGTCGGTTCGCCGGCGATGATCCATTCGGCCATCGCCTTGCCCGCGCCGCCCGCAAGCGCGATCCCGGTGGAGTTCATGCCGCCCATCAGGAACAGCCCGGGCACTTCGGGGCTTTCACCCAACATGAACTGGCTGTCGAGCGTGAAGCCTTCCGGCCCGTTCAGCAGCATTCGCACTTCGGCTTTCTCTAGCGCCGGGATGCGCCGCAGGGCGTTTTCCATCATGGGCATGAAATGATCCCAATTCTCGTCCAACAGATCGAACGAGAAATCAGCGGGCAGGTCTTTGGTCGAGATGCCCTTGGCGTGTGGCTCAAAGGAGCCGACCAGCAGCCCTTCAACGTCATCGCGGGCATAAAGGTAGGCGTCCTGATCGTTCAGCGTGGGCAGATGCGCGCCCTTGCCAAGCGCTTGCACCTCTTCCAGCGGTTTGGTCAGGATGTAGAAATGTTCGCAGGCATAGAGCGGCATATGCGCACCCGCCATCGCAGCCACTTCGCGCGACCAAAGGCCGGAGGCGATCACCACCTCGCCGGCTTCGATCAGATGCTCGCCGATCTCGACACCCGAAATACGCCCGGCTTTCTTTTGCAAACCGGTGACCCGGGTATCTTCGAATATTTGCACTCCCCGCGACCGGGCACCTTTGGACAGCGCCAAAGCCACGTCTGACGGGTTCACGCGGCCATCAGCCGGTGACCAGGCCGCGCCGATCACATCATCAACCTCTATCAATGGCCAAAGCTTTTTCGCGCGGGCAGCATCGACCACTTCGGCCTCAAGCCCAAAGGCCCGACCCAGCGAGACCTGACGTTTGATGTTCGTCAGACGGTCGGGATTGGTGGCCAGCGTCAGTGACCCGGTCTGGGTCCAGCCGGTGGCCTGTCCCGTCTCGGTTTCCAACTCGCCATAAAGGTCGATGGAATAGTTGATCAGCTTCGTCAGCGTTGTCGAAGGCCGCAGCCGCCGCACAAGACCAGCGGCATGCCAGGTGGTACCCGAGGTCAGCTTGGAGCGTTCCAGCAGCACGATGTCTTTCCGACCCTCGCGGGCCAGGTGATAGGCAATCGAACAGCCAACTACACCGCCACCGATGATCACGGTGCGGGCTTGAGAGGGGAGGCTCATGTCAGTATTCTCCCGCGTGTCATGTCCATGAGGGTCTTGGCAAATGCCTCAAGCGCTTCGTCAATCAGGTCCGGGGTATGTGCGGCTGATGTCAGTCCCGAGGTGTAGGACATGATGTCCACCCCATGCGAAAGCATGCCGTCCCGATAGCCGTTGACCACCGCTTTGGGCAGGCCTCGGATTTGCTTGGGGCTGAGCCCGTCAAGCGTGTCCTGCCCGAAATAGACATGGATGATCGAGCTATCGCCATAGGCCAGCCCCTTGACCCCCTGTTCCGCCATCCGGGCGTTCATCCCGTCACGCATGCGTCTGGCCATCGCGTCCGCATGGCTCTGAGCCACTCCATCGGCGAGGTATGGCATGGCCGCACACGCAGCCGCTGCGATCAGGGGGGAGGCGTTGAACGTGCCCTTGTGGCTGACCGCTGGGGCGATCCCGTCGCGCTCGGTGGTGTTGTTCATCAAGTCCATGATGTCCGCACGGCCACAGACCGCGCCACCGGGCAGACCGCCCGTAGCAATCTTGGCCAGCGTGGTCAGATCGGGCACGACCCCGTCCCGCGCCTGACGCCCGCCAGGAGACCAGCGGAAGCCGGTGATGATTTCGTCAAAGATCAGCACCACGCCTGCAGCACGGGCCACATCGTACAGCGCCTTCAGGGTTTCGGTGGCGAGTGGCACAGAGCCGTAATTCGCCCCGGATGCCTCGAATATCACCGTGCCAATCCGGTCATCTTCCAGCGCTTTGGCCATCGCGATTGGATCAGCTGCGCAGACCTGCACAAGTTCAGTCACGGGTTGCGGCACACCCAGTGACGGCGGCGCGTTGCTGCCCGGCTTGGTTCCTTTCAGCGCGTAGTCATGCCAACCGTGGTAATGGCCATCAATCCGCAGCACATGATCTTTGCCCGAATAGGCCCGCCCCAATCGCAATGCCAGCATCGTGGCCTCGCTTCCCGAGGCGGTAAAGCGGGTGCGGTCGGCCGAGGGGTATAGCCGGTTGATCCAGTCCGCCCACTCGATTTCAAACGCATGGCAATCAGCGGCAAAGATCGCCCGTTCGGCTTGCTTTTGCAGCGCCTCGACCACAGCAGGGTGGCAGTGGCCCAGCATTTGGGCGGCTGAGCCCATTTTGAAGTCAATGTAGCGTCGCCCTTCGGTATCCCACTTTTCGGCGCCACGCGCCGTATCGATATAAAGCGGATACGGATCACGATAGCGCAGTTCGTGGCTGACCCCACCGGGGAGGGCCGCGCGGGCCTGTTCGCTAAGGCGGAGATTACTCATTCTGACCGCCCAGATCCGGCACGCGTCAGGCGGATGTCAAAACTCGCACGCAATTTATTGTCCAATGTATCAGAGATATGTTTCGGAAAGTGACTACGAAGAATCTCGCGGGTCTTCTCGCGCGCAACATCCCCGATGGGCCTGGCGCCATCCTCCTCCCATTCGCGGGGCGTCCGGCGGTCACCAATCTCTGGGTAGAAATAGTCCGATTTCATCCGCCCGAAGGTGTGATGCTCACCCAGGTAATGCCCCGGCCCTTCGCAAACGGCCTTGATGACATCTGCTGCGATGTTTTCCGGAGTTGCCTCAATCCCGCGAATGGTCCGCAGGATATTTCCCAGAAGATCGTTGTCACTGACATAGGCGGCGTGACTAACGCCCAGCAGGCTCGACATCATACCCGCCGCCTGAGTGACAATATTGGACCCGGCATGGGCTGCCATCGCCACCGCAAGGGATTTCTCGGCTCCGTATTGCGCATCGAGGCATTTGGCATCGGTGATCCCGGCAATCGAACTGGTTGGTAGATCCCAGTGTCGGCCCATCTGTGCCGCGCCGGCCATCAGAATGGCTTGTTCACCGCCGCCACCGCTCATGGAGCCCGTGCGTAAATCCGCGACGAGTGGCTTGGGTGCAAAGATCGCTTTGACATCCGAAGCCACCAACCGCGCGAAGACCAACCCCGCCAAGGTCTCGGCCACGGCCTGCACAAGAGAACCGGCGACGGTGGCAGGGCTGGTCGCGCCAGCCTGACCCGCGCTGATAAGCTGAACGGGAAAGCCTGCCAAAATCGCGCGTTCCAGCACCCCACAAGCTTCCTCGGCAAAGCGCATAGGCGGCACCACATGACACACCATAATCGTCATAAAGGGGCGTGTGCGGAAGGCTTGCTCGCTTCCGGAGATGGCATAGCAGAGGTCTGCGATAGCCTGCACATTCTGCGGCTCAGTGATCGAGATCGAGACATGCTTGGAGGTACCAGCCAAACAGGCATAGGCCGTGTTGAGATCCATCACCGCGTTATCTTCAATGTCACGCGCAACAACAGATCGGCTGAAATGATGGATATTGTCCATCCGGTCCACGATGCGGGCAGCATCATAAAGATCTTGCAAGGTACTGTCGCGGTAAGCACGTGTGTCCAGATCAAACACACCGGGGGCCGCGCCGCCCGTCGACATATGGACCCGAGTCCCTTCGATTTTCAGATCGCGTTCGGGCGTTTGCCCACAGAGTGTGAATCCACGCTTCGCCCCATCAATCGCCCATCGGACGAGCTTTTCAGGAAAGAGCAACCGCCCTTCCTTGGTGTAGGAACCACCGGCTTCGGTGACTTTTTCGATCATCGACGGGGTGGCCTGCCTCAGGCCCAGCGTCGCCAAAAGCGAAAACGTCACGTCCTCCACCAACTCCGCCTCCCTGGACGACAATGGCATGAGGCGCCCCCCAAGCACGCCGGGCCACACTGGGAGAACCACCTCCTCCTCTGTGGGTTGCTTTAAGCGGTCTTTGCGACCTCGGCGGCGGCGAGCTTCAACCATGAACTCATGAGTATTGTGTTTCGTCTGCCGAACCTTCGCAGTCAAAAATTCAGTTTACAAAGGTTTCTTTTTTATCAATCGATGAGTAAAACTTATGAATGACCGCCATGAAGCCTTCGTTACCAGCCCTGCGCGCCTTTGACGCCGCCGCCCAGCACGGTAGTTTTCGTGCGGCTTCGGAACATCTTTCGGTGACAGCGACCGCAATCAGTCATCATGTGCGCGGCCTCGAAGATCAGTTGGGCACGAAGCTTTTTGTACGCAGCGGACGGGATGTCATTCTGACCGAGGATGGCACAAGATTGGCGGAAGCCACAGGCCAGGCATTCGGGATACTTGATGATGCTGTTCGAACGCTCCACCGTGATACGCGCAAGGTTGTGCGTCTGGCCGTGGGACCGATTTTTACAGCACGGTGGTTGATGCCGCAGATGAGCGAATTCTGGCAAGCTCACCCGAATATCGAACTCGAATTTCTTCCATCCATCGAACCAGGTGCCTTTGCCAACGAGACCGTCGATATCGTCATCCGATGGGACCGCATCGAAGGATCGGACCCAAAGGCGACCAAACTGCTAGAACTGAGGCCTGCAGCCATTGCATCCAAGGCCTTCATCGAGGCGCATCCCGCCATTTGCCATCCAGACGATCTGAAGCGTTTGCCATTGCTGCATCAAAGAAATCACTGGGGGTGGCTGGATTGGTTTACGGCGATGAATGTCGCTGTCGACCAGCCTTTGCGGGGCCCGATTTTTCAAGATGCAAACACCTTGTTGAGGGGCGCGGCCGATGGACAAGGCGTGGTGATCGGCTGGTTGCCTCTTATTGACCAGGATCTTGCCGAAGGTCGTGTGGTCCGCCTATTTGACGAGGATATCTCCCCAACCCATGGATACTTTGTCGAAACGCGCGGGGGCCATGCGCACCGAGCGGAGGTGCGTCGGGTCGTTGAATGGCTGACGGGCGGAACATGAAATGCAGGCTTGTCTTGGCACCATCGTCAAGCGGAAGAATCCCCGCCATGTCGTCGGTAGTTGTGAGGAAACTGCAGAAAGCTACCTCGGCTTCTTCGATATCACATCAATCTGCCTAAGGATGCGCCATCGGTCGGCATGACCTAGAAACAAATATGGTTCAATGGCCGCGTTCTCCGCCGTAGTGCAACATTGTGAATTAACCTGATGCAACGATTTTCATGCTGCGTGCGCTCGCAGCGCAAAATTCGGAGTTTCCGCTGTGGGCTCGATGCGGCCATTCTCTGCGACGTCCCGGATTGGTCGAACGAGCCCTTACCAGACTTTGATCACACCTCGGTCATTCGCTCATGCAGCAGGTCGCGAACCACGTGAAACCGGACATTCTCTGAGAGGCATGCAGATGGCGGTGACGCGGACAAAACTGCCAATGCATGGCGTGAAATAGATGTCCGCTTTCGATGCCGTTATTGGCAACCAACGCGAAATCCTCATAGCCGCCATCGGACTCCTGGCAGCCCCTCGCATGCGCAGCGGAGAACGAACGGTTGGAAGCAGTCATTCACTGGCGGGTACGGGCGCAGTTTCATTGGTATGGCTAGACGCGACTTCATCGCTGATGCTGAGCTCTAGTACGAATGAGGCGAAAGAACCTGTTCCGCGATCCAGTCGAATACCATTCGAGGGCCGCGTCCCAAATTGGTCTGGTCCCGCGACATGACGTAGCCTGCGTCACTTATGACTACGTCATCTGTCACTTGCACCAGCGAACCTTTGTTGAGCAAGCCATCTATTAGACCGATCCAACCCAATGCGACCCCGTCCCCTGCTAACGCAGCCTGAGTGACCATGTCGTAGTTATTAAAGCTGATGTAATTTTTCTTTCTTTCGCCTGCAATGCCCAGACTATCAAACCAACCCTGCCAAGTTTGCCACTCGGCAGTGGCGGGTTTTGATAAACTTAGCAGTTGCACATCCAATAAGTCTGCAGAAGAGCGAATTGGTGTTATCTTTTCTAATAGCTGAGGACTGCAAACTGCTGCGACAGTCTCTTCCAGCAGTAGAATTTCACCAGGCTTAATCTCACTTCTGGGCGCTACATGGATTTGTATGTCGCAATCCGTGTCGTCCAAGCCTGGAGGCACAGTAGATGCCAGAATTTGAATCTCAATCTCGTCCCCAAGCTCTTCGCGCAAGTAAGCCAGACGCGGTAGCAGCCAGAACGTAGAGAAAGCGAAGTCGGCAGAAATCCGAACCCTTGGTTTGGATTTACGATCGAGTAAGGATCCAACCGCATAGCCCATTTGTGTCATTGCAGGTTTGACCACGTTGAGAAGCCTGAGCCCTTCATATGTTAGTGAAACGCCACGGTGTTCTCGCTTGAAAAGCACTACGCCCAAATCGATCTCCAAACCCTTAATCCGTTGAGAGATCGAAGATTGCGTCAAGCCAAGCGCTTCGCCAGCGCTTGTGAAGTTTCCATGTTTCGCGACCATCTCAAAAGCATAGAGTGCGACAAGGTTGCGGCTGAGATTGGTATTAATCTTGTTAATGTCATTCATAATTACTGAACTACTGCAAAACTACTCGAATATGTATCAAAAACTCTGTCAAAGGGTGTCTATTGCCGCCCGGACAAAAAAGAGACGGGATCGAGTCATGACCGGGTGGTGGCGTAATCAGACAACCCAGACTGCAAGAGCAATGCAGATGGGCAAGGTGACTTCCCCAAAAACGTGGGTCAATTCCCCTTCAACAGGTCGTGCAGGAACAGTTCAGCCTGTCGCTTCTTATTGCCTGGGTTAGGCAACACAATTTGCGGCTAGTCCAAACACGGCTTGGTGCTGAAGTCGCAACGATTTGATCTTGCAACCCGCTAGATCAGCTACAGGGAGATGAAGAATATGGCAGTTAAGCCTCCACTATCGGAACTTCCGATAAAAACCGCTGAAAACGGTTTCTATCGGGGGTTCAGCGTCAACGTGACGGTAATCAGTAAGATCATTATCAGTTTACTGGTGGTCTGGTGTATTGTGTGGCCCACTCAAGCTGGCAGAATCTTAGGCGATTGGAACGCGGCTATTCTGGCTCAGTTTGCCGCTTGGTATATCTGGGTCGTAACCGCGTTTGTTATCGTTTGTATCGGGCTGGCAATCTGGCCGACCGGAGGGCGTCTTAAGCTTGGTGTCGAGGGGGAAAAACCCGAGTTCTCCAACTTCTCCTGGTTTTCGATGATGTTTGGCGCCGGGATCGGTGTCGGGATGCTGACCTGGGCCGTTGCGGAACCAGTCGCGCATTTCAAGAACAACCCATCAGTGATTCAAGGTATCACGACGGCGCTCGATGCGGACAACGTTAGAACTGCCTATGTGTGGTCCTATCTGCATTGGGGTCTTGGCGCATGGGCGTGTTACGCAATTGCTGGTCTGTCGCTGGCGTTCTTCAGCTATCGCCGCGGGCTGCCATTAACGATCCGGTCGTCGCTGACGCCGCTGTTTGGCAAGGCGCTGTCCGGTAACATTGGTCACGTGATCGATATTGTGGCCGTTGTTGCCACCATCCTTGGCGTTGCTCAAACGTTGGGATTCGGGGTCGAGCAGTTCGTTGCGGGTCTAACGCGGATCGGTATCGGCGGGCTCGCGCATGCGGATGGTTCGGCGACGACGCTTGGGATCATCGTTGCCTTAGTGGTCATAATGGGGGCCTCGACATTGTCGGCGTTGTCCGGAGTTGGCAAAGGCATCAAATGGCTGTCGAACATCAATATGGTGTTGTCGATCTTCTTGCTGGGCTTCTTTATCATCTTTGGTGCGACGTTCTTTGGTGCAAGCGCCTTCTTTGTTGGGATCTGGGACTATCTGGTTGCGCTGCCGTGGCTGAGCTTTAATGTTTATGCATCTGATGGTGTCGAAGGATCAGAATCCTTCCTGCTTGCCCAATGGCAGGGCTGGTGGCCAGTATTCTATTGGGCTTGGTGGATTGCCTTCGCACCCTTTGTCGGCTTGTTCCTTGCGCGTATCTCACGCGGTCGTACGATCCGAGAGTTTGTACTCGGCGCGATGATTGTTCCCTCGCTGATGTGCTTCGTTTGGTTCGCATGGGCCGGTGGCACAGCAATCGATCTGGAACTGAACGGCAATGCAAATGGTGTGATCCTGGATGCCGCGAATGGCGACAAGATTTTTGCCATGACCGAATTCATGCTAGCCCCAATTGCACAGGCTTTGGCCTGGGGTATGGCGGTAGTCATCGTTGTTTTGCTGATGACTTTCCTGGTGACGTCAGCTGACTCTGCGGTATTGATCGTCAACACGATCAACGCTGCAGGGGATGAAGGCCCCAAGGCACGTCCTCACATCGTGTTCTGGGGCGCTGCGCTTGCGTTGGTCGTCGGTGGATTGCTGATTTCTGGCGGCACCGGCGCAATTCAGACCGCAATGGTGATTGGGGCGTTGCCGTTCTCGATTGTGATGGCTCTTATGTGCATCGCTTTGATCAAGGCCATCTGGAATGATGGTCGGCGCGAGGCCGCAGGCGTTGCTTCAACAATTGATCCGGAAACCTCGACGATGCCAGCGGAATAGGTGTCGCTAAATCTACTGAGGCCCTGGTTAACATCTGGGGCCTCATTGTCCACGACACTCTTATCCATTAAAAATTGCTACGCGATGCATAAACGGCAGGAACGGGGTGTCTGAACTTTGAGGTGTACCGAGTCGATGGTTGTCGGCTGAGGGCTGCCTGATTGGGCAGGCGGCACTGTGACTCGCGACTTTGCAATGTCCAATACTGCGCATTGTTGCCGTTCGAAGCGACATGTGCTGCAACCGCCGCGAACGGCAGCTCTGTGGCCCTCTATTGCTTTTTGCAGTCTGACAGAATGGCACAATCGCAAATGGCGGCGGGCCCTCTTTTCCTCACACTTTCCCTTCGTGGGCCAGCGGGATTTGGACAAGCCAAACGCCCTTGGCCGTCAGGGTGACGGCGCGACCCTCCCCCTCGGGCAACCCTATTAGGCAAGACCTCGTCCTCGGCTGCGCCTGCGGGCCGCACCACCCCTGTCGAATAGCGTTGCCTCGCCCCCTCCCGCGTTCGCCACGTGGCAGATTAGCAGGAACAGGCAGCTTCGCTGTCTGACCTGCAAATCAGCTCTGATTTTCCGAAAGGGAAGTCAGATCAAATTCAACTGATGTCCAACTTTGGGGGGCGCCTTCTGATGTCGAACATTCACTGCTTTTCTGGTCCAACTATGACGGTTGGGTCAGGTTCGTGTGACGTTCAACTGGAAATGTGGAACGCCACTGATAATTGACTCAATCGACGGTCAAAACTTCAATAAATCGGTCATTTACGTCACTCATTTGCGACCCAAACGTCAATCATTTGTGACCCAAAACGAATTGAGGCCATTCAACCATATTAAGGAGGGGTTTTGTCTATATGGACGGGTTATGAACAAAACCTCCATTCGTGCCCTCAGCACCAAAGACGGCTTGGCATGACTTTTGACAGCAGTGGAAAACACCCAAATTTGGCAGTTAGACAAATCTGTTCACATAATTCTCTAGTATTTCCTGGCGTCCAGATTGCGGCTCTGGGTTTATTCCTTCATTTAAAACGCGAGCGGAAATTTCATCCAGACTACTGCCTAACATGGCCTCCGCTTTGGGAGACTTCCAACCGGAGTAGCGTTGCGAAAGCGCGTTTTCCAATCCTCCATCTTCAATCATTGCAGCCGCTGCTTTCAAACCACGTGCGCATATATCCATTCCGCCGATATGAGCCGCCGCCAGATCGACAGCGTCAATCGATTGCCGGCGAATTTTGGCGTCGAAATTTGTGCCGCCGGTGGTAAAACCACCAGCTTTCAGAATGTAATAGTAAGCTAGGGCAACTTCCGGTGTATTGTTCGGGAACTGGTCTGTATCCCATCCGGATTGGTAGTCGTTGCGGTTCATATCAATCGAACCCAGCATCCCTTCAGCAGCCGCAACCGCAATTTCGTGCTCAAAGCTATGCCCGGCAAGGATCGCGTGGCCCTGCTCGAGATTTAGTTTCACTTCGTTCTCCAACCCATACTTCCTGAGAAAACCGATGCAAGTAGCTGCGTCATAGTCGTATTGGTGCTTGGAAGGCTCCTGAGGTTTCGGCTCAACAAGAATGGTGCCTTTGAACCCGATCTTATGTTTGTACTCTACGACCATGTTCAGAAAACGGCCCATGTGGTCCAATTCAGTTTTCAGGTCCGTGTTCAGAAGGGTTTCGTAGCCCTCACGACCACCCCACAGAACATAGTTTTCACCGCCTAGTTTGTGAGTTGCATCCATACAGGATTTCACTGTCGCTGCAGCGAACGCAAAAACGTCGGGATCAGGATTGGTACTGGCGCCAGACATCCAGCGACGATGACTGAACATATTGGCCGTACCCCAAAGCAGTTTGGTGCCAGAAACTTGCATCTTTTCACCGATATAATCGGTGATTTCTTCCAATGTGCGCAGGTTATCGGCAAAATTTCCCTGTTCAGGCCGGATATCAGCGTCGTGCCAGCAAAAGAATGGCTGCCCCAAAATTTCAAACAATTCGAATGCAATATCTGCCTTCTGGCGGGCCCGGCCCATATCGTCCTGAGGATACCATGAGCGTTCGAACGTAGGTCCACCAAAGGGGTCTCCACCCTCCCACGCGAATGAATGCCACCAGGCCACCGCAAACCGCAGATGGTCCTCCATACGCTTGCCCATGATGATTTCATCCGGGTCGTAGTGACGAAAGGCCAACGGGTTCTTGCTGTCCACACCTTCAAACTGGACCTTCTCGATCCCTTCAAAAAATCCACTTGGCATTTCTGCCCCCTACTCTGCTTTTTGTGCTGGCTGCTTGCCGAGAATGATCATGGACAATAGATCGTCATCAGTTACGTCTGCGATATCGACCGTCCCAACCAGTTTTCCGTTCTTCATGACCGAGGCGCGGTCGCACAGTTCCATGACGGCATGCACGTCGTGATCGATCAGAAATATCCCGATGCCTTGCGCCTTTAGCTGGTGGATCAGATCCGCCACCATCTGAGTTTCATGCGGCCCGAGCGCTGCTGTCGGCTCATCCATGATCAGAATACGTGCGTTGAAGTAGACAGCCCGAGCGATCGCCACTGATTGTCTTTGCCCACCCGACAAGGCGGAGACCGGGTCATTGAACTTCTGAAAGTTCGGGTTGAGCTGAGCCATGATCTTTCGGCACTCGGCCTCCATGGCTGCGTCGTTGACCAAACCAAAAGGCGTCGTCATCTCGCGCCCTAGGAACAGGTTCGATGTCGCGTCCAGATTGTCGGCCAAGGCGAGCGTCTGATATATCGTTTCGATGTTATTCGCCCGGGCGTCACGGGGATTGCCAATCTCGACTGGCTTGCCATCAATCAGGATCTCACCGTGATCCATCTGATAGGCGCCGGACAGAACCTTGATCAGAGTGGACTTCCCGGCCCCGTTATGGCCAAGCAGGCCAACGACTTCACCCGGATAGAGATCGACCGACACATGGTCGACGGCCTTGATCCCACCGAAGGAAATCGAGATGTCGCGCATCTCGACCAATGGCGGCGCGCCTGACCCACGCCCAGTGCCGGAAGGTTTTTTCTGAGTATCCTGAGCTTGCATCACTTGGCCCCCAGTCGCTTGCGGTAAACGATGTCGATATAGACGGCCAACACGAGGACGCTGCCGACAACGATGTTCTGAAACGGCGCGTCAACGCCAACCATTGCCATGCCCGATTGCAGCGCCTGCATGATCAATGCACCCAGGATCGCGCCATAGATGGTGCCGATGCCGCCCGACAATGCGGTTCCTCCGATCACTGCAGCGGCTATGACCCGAAGTTCGTCGAGCGTACCAATGTCGTTCGAATGGTTTGCCAAGCGGGCCGAGGCGACCACCGCGGAAACGGCGCACAAGAAACCCATCAAAGCAAAGATTTTAACGGTCAGCAGCCGAGTGTTGATACCCGAAAGCTCTGCCGCATCTGGGTTGCCGCCAGTGGCAAAGATGTACCGACCAAACCGGGTTTTCCGTGCCACGATCGTCAGGGTAACCGCGACTATGATTAGTATCAGGACAGAAATTGGTATGCCGTATCCGACGACCAGCCCCTCTGGCATTGTCTCTCCGCGCGCTTCGAACATACGTTGCAGTCGGCGCGTCGGTATGGCGTAGCTGTTTACGATGTAAACGTACCCAAGGATGGCGATTGCGATTATCCCGGCCAAAGTGGCCTCGGCCCAAACAGGTTTTACCGGGAAACCATGTGACGCTTTTGCGCGTCGCCCACTCCACAAAGCCCAGATGGCAATCGCAGTAGCGAACAATCCAAACAGCCAGCTTGTCGTCGTTCCCAATGTCCCGTTGGTCCCGCCAAACATCAGGAATGTACTATCCAGAGGACCAATCGTCTGGCCGCTGGTCAAATACCACGCCACGTTTCGCCAAACCAGAAATCCACCAAGCGTAACGATGAACGCTGGTATCGTCAGATAACCAACCATCCAGCCATGAAACGCACCAATCAGTGTGCCGACAAACAGTCCGACAACGATTGTGATCGCCCAGGTTGCCGGGTTGTTCAAACCCATCCCAAGTATTTGCGGCAAAAGCTCGGTTTGCGTCATTGCCATCACAGCCGAGGTTGTTGCCAATAGCGCGCCAACCGACAAGTCGATGTGTCGCGTGACGATAATGAACACCATCCCACATGCCATAATGGCAACCGAAACTGTCTGAATGGACAGGTTGAATAGATTGCGCGGCGTCAGGAACCTTCCATCTGTGAAGATGTTGAATCCGATGCACAGGATGACAAACGCGCCGATCATTCCCACAAGTCGCATGTCCAGTTCCAGTTGCTGGAACAGGCTGGGTTTCGCTTTTTCAGGTATCGGCTGAGACGAAGTTTCGGTCATTTCCGATCTTTCATATTCAGCATTTGCCCCAGGCCCAGACTAAGAGGCCCAGGGCTGAGTGGTTTAGTTACAAGGGGCAGGTCCGTTTTCAACGCCTTGGCAAAGATCTTCCAGCGGGATCCATCCGGCATCAACAACCACGGACAAGTTGTCCTTAGTGATTGGAACAGGCGCTAGGAAAACCGAGTTCATCTCGGTCCCACCCGGTGATGTCCAGCTAACTGCGCCTTCGACATCAGCAGGGCTTGTCCCACCGCTCAATGCGACAGCGATTTCGCCAGCGGCCTTTCCAAGTTCGCGAGCATCCTTCCAAACCGAAACCGTCTGCGTTCCCAGTGCGACACGGTTCAATGCTGCGTGGTCGCCGTCCTGACCGGAAACCGGAATGCCTTCCATGCCCTGTGCGGTCAGCGCAGCAACAACACCGCCTGCAGTACCGTCATTTGACGCAACAACCGCATCCACGTTGTTCTCATTCGCGGTCAGGATCTGCTCCATGTTTCGCTGCGCGTTCGCCGGCAGCCAGCCATCCGTATAGGCCTCACCAACGATTACGATGTCACCGCTGTCGACGGCTGCTCCGATGATCTCTTGCTGACCACCGCGCAGGAAATCTGCGTTCGGATCAGTAGGAGAGCCTTTGATCATCACGTAGTTGCCCTTGGGCATGGCTTCAAAGACAGCCCGGGCCTGCATTCTGCCGACCTCCACGTTGTCGAAGGTCAAATAGAACGCGCGGTCGTCCTCAATCAGGCGATCATAGGCAATGACTGGAATACCTTCGTCCGCCGCCGCCTGAACAGCCGGTCCGATTGCCTGCGCGTCCTGGGCCAGAATAATAAGCGCGTCTACACCCTGGGCGATCAGGCTTTCAATGTCCGAAAGCTGCTTTGCGGAAGACGACTGCGCGTCTGCCGAGATGTACTCGGCACCCCCTGCTTCAAGCGCCGATTTGATGGCCGCTTCGTCTGTTTTCCAACGCTCTTCCTGAAAGTTCGACCAGCTTACGCCGACCACTGGCTCTGCGAATGCGGTCGAAGCCAACAAAGTGGCCACAGCCGAAAAGCTGAGAATTCTCTTCATGATTTCCTCCCATTTGCCGAGCCATCGCATTTCGATTCGCGGCTCTCACAAATTTGAATACCATATTTATTTCAGTCGGTAAAATATTTACTCTACAAGACGCACCCAAATTCAAATAGATTGGATCAACAGCAAGATTCGCGAGGACAAGATGCTGAAAAGCAAAGCCTCTCCAGTTTCTTTGGAACAAAGAAATACGACCCGCTTACGGGTATTGGAGCACATCAGAGCCAAGGGGTCCGTCTCGCGGATCGATATTGCATCCGCCTTGCAAACCAGCCCTGCGACTGTCACCGCCGCCACGGCTGATCTCATCTCGGCCGGGCTGGTCAAAGAGACTGAAAGCCAAGCACAGTCAAAGTCGGGGAAGAGAGGCAGACCCAGAGTATTGCTGCAATTGGACGGCCAGATGCACCTTGTGGCCGGCCTCAAGGTGGCTCGGCAAGTAATCTCCGTTATCTTGGTCGACTTTGAAGGTAACGAAGTCGCATCCCATAAATATGCTCTGGATCACGCCAGAATGTCGCCGCAAGTATTTGTTTCGGCGATCCGCGAAGCTCTTGAAGAAACCTGCAGTCAGATCGATCGTACTGTCGCTCATTTGGCAGGTGTTTCTATCGGGGTGGCTGGACTGGTCGATGCAAACAAGAATTTTGTCCACTGGTCATCCTCGATTGCTGAGAGAAACATTGATTTCAGCCACTTGCTTTCAAATGAGCTGCCCTGCCCCGTATTCGTCGACAACGACGCCAATCTTGTCGCCAAGGCCGAACAGCTTTTTGGCTTGGGTAAGGGTTTAAAGAACTTCCTCGTTGTTACGATCGAACACGGTGTTGGCCTTGGCATCGTATTGGATGGCAAACTATACCGTGGAGAACGAGGCTGCGGCGCTGAGTTTGGGCACACCAAAGTTCAACTTGACGGAGCCCTTTGCCAATGCGGTCAACGCGGATGTCTAGAAGCCTATGTGGGCGACTATGCTTTAATCCGCGAGATGACAGTCACCGGTCACACCAACGACATGGAAACCGTTTCCGACATACATGACCGCGCCGACTCAGGTGACGACAGAGCTTCGTCAGTGCTTGCCCGCGCAGGTCAGATGTTTGGCCTCGGGATTTCCAACCTGATCAACTTGTATGACCCAGAGTGCATTATCGTCTCGGGGGCACAAATGAGCTTTGAGCATTTGTGTTCCAACGAAGTTATGACCCGCATTCAAAACGGCGTTGTGAATGTCGATGCACCTTTGCCCCAGATCAAAGTTCATCACTGGGGTGACATGATGTGGGCCAAGGGGGCGGCAGCCTATGGAATTGAACAAATCTCAATTCTCAAGGTCAAGGAGCTGACGGCGAATGCGTCTTGAGTTTGCGATATTTGCGACTTTGGCCACAGTTGCGAATGCGGACACTGTTATTCCCCAGTTTACAAATGTGGATGTACCAAAACATGCCTATGATGGCGGGTGGGAGCATTTTGTCGGCGGTGGTGTGGCCGTTTTCGATTGCAATGGGGACTCGCTGCCAGAACTCTTTTTGGCTGGCGGTTCCAACCGGTCTCAACTGTTCATCAATACCTCGAAGGAACAGATAGCATTTCAGGCAAAGACGCCTGAAGGTCTTTCACTGGCCGGTGTGACCGGCGCCTACCCTCTCGACGTTGATAGCGACGGCATAGTGGATTTGGCGATTTTGCGTGTTGGCCTAGACCTGCTTCTTCGGGGCGATACCGACTGCCAATTCAGCCCTTTCACTGAACTCGGGTTTCAGTCCGAGGATCACTGGACCACAGGTTTCTCGGCAACATGGGAAAGCGGGCAAACTTTACCGACCTTGGCGTTTGGCACTTATGTTGATCGATTTGATCCCGAAGGTCCTTTTGAATCCTGCGGGCCAACCCTTTTGTACCGCCCAGAAGGCGACTTGTATCACGAGCCATTGCATCTTGAGCCCGGCTACTGCTCACTTTCTATTTTTTTTTCGGACTGGGCCCGAACTGGCCGCGCTGATCTTCGCGTCAGCAACGACCGTCACTACTATGTTCGCGGCGGTCACGAGCAGTTATGGGCGATGGAACCCGAGCCTCGGCAATACTCGGAAGACGAAGGCTGGCTTCCATATTCGATCTGGGGAATGGGGATCGCCTCTCGCGACCTTACAGGAGACGGATTTCCCGAAGTTTATCTGACCTCGATGGGTGACCAGAAACTCCAGATTTTTGACCCAGTGACAAACGGCCCGACCTGGCTCGATGCAACTTACGAAAAGGGTACGACCGCTCATAGACCGCATATCGGCGGAGACGGAAGGCCATCCACCGGGTGGCACGCACAGTTTGGCGACGTCAACAACGACGGCCGGGACGATATATTCGTGGCCAAGGGAAACGTAGATCAGATGCCCGATGCAGCTCTGAACGACCCCAATAACCTACTACTACAGAACTCCGATGGACAGTTTATTGAAGCTGCAGCAGATGCCGGTGCTGCTTCGATGGCTAAATCTCGTGGTGCGGCGATTGCTGACCTGAACAACGATGGGAAGCTGGACCTGGTGGTCGTCAACCGAGGTTCTGAGCTAGAAGTCAGCCAGAACACTTCTCAAGGTGGCAACTGGCTATTGCTGGATGTCACTCAGGATCAATCCAATCACGCAGCGATTGGTGGATTTGTTGAAGTCAAAACCTCGCTGGGTGTTCAGACCCGCGAGCTAACAATCGGCGGCGGTCACGCTGGTGGCATCGCTGGGTTTCAGCATTTTGGGCTTGGGAGTGAGGACCAGGTGCAGGTTCGTATGATCTGGCCGGATGGTTCGAAAGACGAGTGGTTGGACTATCAGCCCAACCAAATCATACGTCTTCACCGCTGATTACTTTTCAACCGGTAACCCACTTGGAACTTGGTCGGGCACACCTAGCCGCTCTGCCGGGTCTTCAAGGCTTGCCAGAAATCTGAGAAGAGCGTCGATTTCCTGATCCGTCAGGCTTACTTTCGACAAGCTGTTGCTTTGGGCAATCGCACCCAAGTGCTGATTATCCGACATTGCCCTTTGGTCGTCAGAGCCGGGGAAGTCCGGCAAGGTGGCCATCTCGATCGAGTAGTTTCGCAAGGACGCCACCGGGTCCAGATGATGGCGTACCATATCCTCAAGTTCAGCGTAGGCTCCGTTGTGTCCGTACGGAGCTGTCAGAGTCACGTTGCGCAAAGATGGCGTGCGGAAAGCAAACGCGTCGCCGGGATCACCGGTCACGCGAAGACGCCCGTCGTCCCTGACATGGTTTTCAAATCGCGCCGCCTTTCCCGGGCCGATCTGCGGCAGTGCCATCGAATGAAACTTGTGATCCGTCTGAAACCAGCCCGAATGGCAGTTGCTGCAGCCACCTTTTCCGTAGAACAGGCCCATGCCAACTTCGGCCTCTTCTGGCAATTCAGCCTCACCTCGCATCGCGCGATCGAAGAGGCTGTTATCCGCGCGCCACTCGAACGCGATAAAGTCCGCGATTACGTTGGCAATTGCCGTGAACGTAATTTCATCATCCGGCGCTAAGTCCTCAAACCTCTGCTCGTACTCTGGAATGGCCGCAACACGTTCTGCAATCAGATCCCACGCACCGCCTTGCTGTGTCAGAAATCCGAGGCGAACCGCTTTGCTCACGTCATTCTCAGAATAGTGACCCGCCATTTCGTCTGGCGACAAAACCGGGAACATCGCCTGTGCGGCCAGCGCGGACTTGAAACCAGACCGCATATGAGTACCCAACGGGGTTCTGATACCATCAGGTTGCGTTGTGTCTACCTCTAGTCGCCCATCATGAAAAAACGTCGTGAACTCAGTGGCTCCAAGGTTCCAAAGCCCTGGTGAGTTTCGAGGAATACGTTGTTCCGGGGTGTTCTCTCGGTCCAATGTCCGCTCTGGACCCAACCCAATTCCCCCTTCCCCTATACCAAGGGAAACACCATCGGACGTGCCAAGCCTGGGATGATGACAGGTCGCGCAGCTAATATTCTTGTTGCCAGACAAAATCGGGTCATAGAACAGCAAACGCCCCAGCTCAGCACTTCCAAAGTCAGGATCAAGAAACTCCGGCAAAGGACCAAGCGATTGGGCACGCGCACCACCCACCGCTGAGATTGTTAAGCCGAAAGCCAAGAATAGCGAAACTGCTCTCATGTCATTCCTCAGACACCTCTAAGATAAGTTCCTGCCGATACGGATTCTCCGGAGTATAGATGATTGAAGGAAACGACGAGATATTCGGTGCGTTGGGATGACCCGATGGCTCGATACACACACCACGTGAAGCGCGACGCGGTTTGGTCAGCTCATAGCCTGAATAAACCTGTGCTCCGGGTTGGTCTGAGTAGACGGTCAACGCAAGGCCAGAGAGTGAAGTGATTTCCGCTACCAGAGTTTCTGGGTCGCGATCGTGATCAAAGCAGAAATAGTGATCGATCCCTTCAGTAGCACTTCCAATCGTTTTGGGCGTCGAAAAATCCAACCGGTTTTCGTTGGTCGCAAGCACCTTGCCCGACGGAATACCCTGATCGTCGATTTCCAGATACCGATTTGAAGCGAGTTTCAGCTTATGCCCGTCTACGCCATCTGCAGCACCCAAAGTGTAGTAGTTGTGCTGCGCAATGCTTATCGGCGTCGGCCGGTCAGGCTGTGCAGTTATTGAATAGACCAAGCGTGAGCCCTGTAGGCAGATCCTGACTTCGAACCTGATATTCCCTGGAAAGCCGCCCTCTCCGTCGTGAGAAACGTAGCTCAGCGAAACCTCGTTCTGTACAATCTGTTCGAGTTCCCAAAACTGTTTAGACAGCCCATCGTCGCCGCCATGCAGGGTGTTTTTGCCCTCGTTGGCGTTTAGTTCAAAACTGGCGCCATCCAAGTCAAACGCCGCGCCGCTGATCCGGTTGGCAACGCGCCCAACAATTGCGCCCAGGTAACGCGTATCGGCGAGATACTCATTTGGGTCCTCGAACCCAAGGATGAGCGGGACGTCCTTGTACCACCAACCCTGCGTGATAGCCCCATAGTTCAGGACCGAAACACGCATATCCCCGTCCGTAATACTAGCAGCTTCAATCCCAGAGGCTTTACCCGTTTCTGGTTTCATCTTACTGCCAGCGGCGCAAGAGCCTGATAGAATTGCTTGTATCTCTGGTATTCGTTTTCGTAGGCGTCAATCAGATCGCCGCGTGGTTCGATGCGTTCCTGAATTTCCGGCGGCGTCATGATTTGCGCTGGTTCCGCATCGTTGGCTGCACATATCGCGAGGCGCGCAGCGCCCATTGCGGCACCGAATTCGCTGCCTTTTGGCAATTCCAGCGGAACTTGTAAAACAGTAGCCAAGGTTTCCAGCCAGAACCGAGATCGCGCGCCTCCCCCAACTGCCATAAGGCTATTTGGCTGGGTTCCGGTGCTCTTCAGTGCTTCCAGGCAATCTCTCATTCCAAAAGAAACACCCTCCATTACGGACTGGGTCAACTCAGCGGGTTCCGACGAGATGTCCACGCCCAAAAACGCGCCTCGGATATGGCTATTGTTATGCGGCGTCCGTTCTCCTGACAGATATGGCAGGAAGGTGATCGCTGCAGGTCCGTTCAGTTTTTCAGGCATAGCTGAAGCGAGTCTTTCCACGGGTTCGCCCAGATTGCGAGCAAGCCAGTTCATGCTGTTCGTTGCTGAAAGCATGACACCCATTTGTATCCACCGATCAGGAACCGCATGACAAAAACAGTGCACGGCTGTTTCCGGATCAGGAGCATAGGCTTCCCGCGCTACAAGCAACACGCCAGACGTTCCGAGTGAGACAAAACCGGTGCCGTCGTTGATGCTCCCGATCCCGCAGGCCGCGGCAGCATTGTCGCCAGCACCTCCAGCCACGACAACCGGATTCGAAAGCCCCCACTCCTGCCTCAAACGGACCTTCAACTCTCCACCCGGATCACTGCCTTCGACCAAGCTCGGCATCTGCTCGACACGCATGTGACCTATGGCCAACGCCCTTTCTGACCACTGCCGAGTGTCAACGTCCAGCCAAGATGTTCCTGCGCTGTCAGACATGTCTGAGACATATTCGCCAGTAAGCCAAAACCGCAAATAATCTTTCGGCAGCAATACCTTGTCTACCTTTGAAAACACATCCGGCTCATGGCTGCGCAACCACTCGAGTTTTGGCGCCGTAAACCCGGGGAATACGATGTTTCCCGATATTGCGCGCATCTCTGACGATTGATCCAGTATCCTCGCCTCATCAGCTGACCGTGTATCGTTCCAAAGAATACAGGGCCTCAATATTTCGCCATCAGAATCCAGTAGTGTAGCGCCGTGCATGTGTCCGCTTAGGCCAATACCTCGCAATTTTGAGAATGCTTGCTGGTTGCCGACGCGAAGCTTCCCAACAACCTCTTCGCAAGCGTTGGTCCAATCCAAAGGATCCTGCTCAGACCAGCCAGGCTTGGGCGTCGAGGTGGAAATTCTGACTTCAGCATCACCGACGACGTGTCCTGTGTCATCTACCAGAATCCCGCGGAGACCTGACGTTCCCAAATCTAAGCCCAGATACATTGAGCACCACCTGTCTAAATATTTTAATGACTAAAATTATTTGAAACAGAGATCTTGTCAAGGCTCCGTCAAAGGAGTGCCCTCAAATCGTTTCTGGATCAGAACGCTCGAACGCGACGTCCTTCGATACCCCGGATAGCCAAAAGAAAGTCAGAGCAAGAGTTGAGTTTAATCATCTGACCGAACATGGCTCAAACCTCTTAGAAAAGCCACTTTGGCAGGAGGCAAGGTTTAAGCGAGTATTTCCCCGGTTTGACCGACCGTTAGCGTTCCACCACTAACCACTTCGACATAGACGCCCATATCCATATGGCCCATCAATTTCCGAATAAGGTAGGGTACTTTCAAGTCGCGCTCGGCCGTTTTCGGGTTCACTTCAGTTGCTGCGCACCTTTTCGTACGTGAGAGTATCTTCAACTCGACATCGCCAAATCTCAAAACTGATCCAACTGCATCCAGCTCAGCAAACGAAGGTAATCCGTCTATCTCAATATTCGCTCGGAAGCGCGCCGGGTGAATTTCTGCGTTCAGTTGTTCGCCCAACTTTTTTACAGAGGCCAGATTCAAAACGGATATCGCGTTCATCATTTGTGGTGATACGACAGATACATCTGTAAACCTATGAGGAGTAGAAGAGACAAACTTTGGAAGCTCTGGATCTTTTAAATCGATCTCTGAAGAAAGGAACTCTGCCGCCTTCTCCCGATCTTCAGACTCTCGCATATCAAAGCGTCGTGTCTTTCCGTTCGCATTGAACTCAAGTGACTGGGATTCAATTTCAAAACCGGTCTGAATGCCTGCCAGTGCAGCCTCGTTCAACAAAACGATAAAACGATCTTTCGGCAGTGGCATTGGGTTCTGCATGTCGAAACCAGAGTTGTAGCGAGCAAATCCGAACAGGCGATCGCCCGGAATGCCCTCTCCTGCTCGCAGCGTCACAGTTCGCATAGGCTCGGAACTCAAGCCTTTTATAGGGTAGCGGTTCAATCGGACGATGGAGAGATTGCTCATACGTCAACACCTAACCAAAAAGAGTTATGCACGGTCCCGAGTTTTTCGCGCTGTTTGACGCTATCTCGAATTCTCAAAGGTATCGACCAAATAATCTTTGAACGCTTCAGAAGCGGGTTCGCTGAACCTGTTGGCCGCATGACGGCTGCGCCCATTTAAGTCGATATGACCATTCAATACTTCGCTGCCAAAAATACATGCGCATCAAGTTCAAAGAACAATTTCTTTAGGAATCAATAGCTAAGAGACATAATTTGCGATCTCCGCTGATCTCTTGAGGTACGAACCTCAAAAATATCTGGACTTGAGGTGCGTACCTCAAATAGCCTTGGATGTATGCCGCGATTCGCACATCCTCGATTGACGGCGCAAAAAAGGGAGGAATGGATGACTTACACAAAACTGGCCTCGGCCAGCGCAATAGTCTTTGCCGCTACTACTCTTTCTACCAAGGCAAATGCTGAAGATCTGACACTCTGTTGGGCTGCATGGGACCCGGCCAACGCGCTTGTTGAGCTATCAAAAGAATTCGAAGCAGAATCCGGCCACTCGATGAACTTCGAATTTGTTCCCTGGCCAAATTTTGCGGACCGGATGCTGAATGAACTGAACTCTGGGGGTAAGCTCTGCGACCTGCTGATTGGTGACAGCCAATGGATCGGCGGCGGCGCCGAAAACGGTCATTATGTCCAGTTGAATGACTTTTTCGACGCTGAAGGCATCAGCATGGACGACTTCGCACCTGCCACAGTTTACGCTTATTCAACCTGGCCCAAGGGTACACCAAATTACTACGCGCTGCCTGCGATGGGTGACGCAAATGGCTGGTTCTATCGCAAGGATTGGTTCGAAAACCCAGAAATCCAAGCCGCATACAAAGAAGCAACTGGTCAGGATTTACGCGAGCCCGAGTCTCAAAAAGAACTATTGCAGATCGCGCAGTTCTTCCAAGGTCGTGAGATCGACGGCAAGACCGTCTATGGGGCAGCAATCTTTACCGAGCGCGGCTCGGAAGGGATCACCATGGGTGTGACCGGAGCACTGTATCCTTGGGGCTTCAAATACGAAAACACCCCGGGCTCATATGATATGGAAGGCGCAGTAAACTCACCGGAAGCGGTTGAGGCGCTGGAGTTCTATAAAGAATTCTACAAAACGGCGACGCCTCCTGGATATACCAACTCCTACATGGGTGAGAGCTTGGATGCATTTAAGTCCGGTCAGGTCGCTATGGCTATGAACTGGTTTGCGTTCTTCCCTGGTCTATATGCCGATCCCAATACAGGTGGTGACAAGATCGACTTCTTCGTGAACCCACCACAAAATCAGCCAGGCTCGACACTCGGCGGACAAGGTATTTCTGTCGTCAGCTACTCTGACAAACAGGACGCCGCACTTGAGTACATTAAGTGGTTTGCACAGCCGGAAGTTCAGGCCAAATGGTGGGAACTTGGAGGCTATTCGGCACATAACTCGGTTCTGGAAGATCCTGGTTTCGTAGACAGCCAACCGTTTGCCGGTGACTTTCTGGAAGCAATGGCTGGAGTTCAGGATTTCTGGCAAGAGCCCGCCTATGCGGAACTGCTGCTGGCAATGCAGAAGCGCATCCACGACTACGTGGTTGCCGACCAAGGCACAGCTCAAGAAGCGCTAGATCTTCTGATCGAAGATTGGACGGAAGTCTTTGAAGACGAAGGCAAGCTGTAGTCTGGAGGCAGCTAGGAGCGGGTGCAATCCCGCTCCACCTTCACCCGTGAGTCCGAAACCAAAAAGAACTGGCAAAGAGATGTCTGACAGGACCGTAGATCGCGTTGCGCAGGCAACGCCCGAGCGAGTTGCGCGAAAAATCCGAGGGTTATCCGACCGCGCGATCGCCTGGATATTCATCTCACCAACGATTTTCTTATTGCTGGCGATCAACATCTTTCCGTTGATCTGGACCATCCAACTAAGCTTTACCAACTACAAGGCCAACCGGATCGGGCGTGAAGTCAAAGATGTCGGGCTCAGGAATTACGAGCGTATCCTGACAGACTCGGACACATGGCTGAATATGCAGGCGACGGCGCATTTCCTGTTCTGGACAATTTTTTTCCAGGTCCTGATCGGGTTTACTCTGGCATGGTTGATCAACAAGAAATTTAAGGGCAACGATCTTTGGACCACGATTATCGTGCTGCCGATGATGCTGTCTCCTGCAGTCGTCGGGAACTTCTGGAAGTTCCTGTATCAACCTCAAATCGGCCTGTTTAACTACATCGTGTCCTGGTTTACCGGCAAGGACCCATCGAGCTTTGAAATGCTGGGATCGGTCACGTTGGCCCCGTGGGCAATCGTGATTGTCGACACCTGGATGTGGACCCCCTTCGTGATGCTGATCTGTCTGGCCGGTCTGCGCAGCATTCCAGACTACATCTACGAGGCAGCTGAGATCGACCGAGCCAGTAAGCTGCGGCAGTTCTTTACGATCACCATCCCGATGGTGTTGCCGTTCCTGATGCTAGCCGTGCTGTTTAGAGGGATCGAAAACTTCAAGATGTTCGACCTAGTGGTTCAGCTAACCGGTGGAGGGCCCGGTTCTGTTACGGAACTCACTTCAATCAATCTCAAGCGGGAGGCTTTTGAAAAGTGGCGTACGGGCTAT
This sequence comes from Ruegeria sp. BI7, assembly GCF_056537925.1. NCBI lineage: Bacteria > Pseudomonadati > Pseudomonadota > Alphaproteobacteria > Rhodobacterales > Roseobacteraceae > Ruegeria > Ruegeria sp. BI7. The sequence continues at coordinate 98,732 of NZ_JBQFSK010000009.1, read as the reverse complement.
GCCTCGGCCTATGCGATCATCCTTTTCGTCACCGTGTTCGGCCTTGCGTCGATCTACGTCAAAGCCCTGAACAAGGTGAAACAGAGATGAGTAGTTTTTCCGTCACTGAACCTTCGAACCGGTCCAAGTGGATCGCAGGCTTCTTGGTTATTACTTACGCGCTGATCACGATGATCCCGCTGGTTTGGATTTTGCTAACTGGCTTCAAGTCTCCAGCCGATGCGATCAGCTACCCGCCCAAGGTTGTCTTTGACCCAACGCTTGAAGGCTACGTCAATCTCTTCACCACACGCACGCGGCAGACGCAGGAATTTCTGGAAGCGAACCCACCGCAGAACTGGGCCGATGAGATCGTGCGCCAATACGACATGGTGATTGTCGGACCATCCAAATTCGGTGAGCGTTTTATGAATTCAGTTATCATCGGATTCGGCTCGACGTTCTTGAGTATCTTTCTTGGCACGCTGGCCGCCTACGCGTTCAGCAGGTTCAAAGTCCCACTAAAGGACGACCTGCTGTTCTTCATCCTCAGTACAAGGATGATGCCCCCTGTCGCTGTTGCCATCCCAATCTTCCTGATGTTCAGAAACCTTGGGCTGAGCGACACGCATCTGGGAATGATTCTGCTGTATACGGGTGTGAATATTTCCCTGGCGGTCTGGTTGCTGAAGGGTTTCATCGACGAAATCCCAAGAGAGTACGAAGAAGCCGCCCTCATAGATGGCTACACGAGGTTTCAGGCATTCTACAAAGTGGTGCTGCCGCAAGCCGCGACCGGCATAGCCTCAACAGCTATCTTTTGCCTGATCTTCGCCTGGAATGAGTACGCGTTTGCCGTGCTGCTGACATCCGCGAACGCACAGACTGCACCACCGTTCATCCCGACCATTATCGGTATCGGCGGTCTGGACTGGCCTGCCGTGGCGGCCGGTGCAACGATCTTCCTCATCCCCGTCATGATTTTCACCATCCTGATGCGCAAACATTTGCTGCGTGGGATCACATTCGGAGCCGTGCGCAAATGAGCGACTTTCTAACCGGATTGATGCGGCTCCGCCGCGGCCCATGGGAGATGGTCGCAACCATCCTTATCGCACTGGGTGTCTTTATGCTGATGCAGCCCTTTGTCCTTTGGGCCTTCACCTACTCTTTCATAGTCACGCTGATCGGAACCGTCATGTTCATCATCGTCAGCCATTTCCCGGAGTAGAAATGGCCCAGATCGTAGTCAAAAACGTAAAGAAGATGTTCGGCGACTTCACGGCTGTGCGCGAAAGCTCGTTCACGATTGAGGATGGTGAGTTTTTCATGCTGCTGGGGCCATCCGGCTGCGGAAAGACGACGACGCTGCGGATGATCGCAGGGTTGGAGCTTCCAACGTCGGGTGAAATCTATCTGGAAGGTGAAGAAATCAGCCAGCGGCCGCCATCAGAACGGGACATTGCCTTCGTGTTCCAGATGTTCGCGCTGTATCCCCACATGAACGTGCGCAAGAATATCAGCTACCCCCTGATATCGCAGGGCATGCCGCGTGCTGCTATCAAAGCCAAAGTAGAGGAAGTCGCGGGAATTCTGGGGATCAACGACATCCTCGATAGCCCAGTGGGTGGACTTTCAGGTGGCGATAGACAGCGTGTAGCGCTGGGTCGCGCGATTGTTCGAGAGCCCAAAGCGTTCATGATGGACGAACCCCTTGGTGCCTTGGATGCTGAGTTTCGGGAACACATGGCCGAAGAGTTGCGTGCGCTTCATGATCGCATGGGGGCGACCACTGTGTACGTCACGCATGATCAGCTGGAAGCCATGCAAATGGGCGACAAGATCGTGGTGATGAATAATGCTGTGATCGAGCAATTTGGCACACCTCAGGAAATCTACGACAAACCGGCGACGATGTTTGTGGCGGATTTTATCGGGTCTCCTTCAATGAACTTCCTGCCGTTTCAGGGAAAGGTCGAACCCGGCTCGGAAACGGTTCGACTGAACGGTCATGACGAAGCTGTACCGAGATTGATGGAAGGGGCGGAAGGTGACTTGGTTTTTGGCGTTCGCCCCGAACATGTTTTTCTGTCGGATGCGAGCGAATACAGGGCCAAGGTTCTGGCCGCAGAATACCTTGGAACCACCCAGATCGTAACATTGCAAAGTCCGAACGGAGAACTGAAAGCCCGCATTGATGCACGCGAGGTCGTCAGTCCCGGTGAGACAGTGGGATTGGAGTTCCGCTCCCCCGCAGTAACTTTGTTTGAAAAATCTACCGGGCGCGCGTTGAGGTCCGCTCTGAACGACGAGGTACTAAGCAATGGCTGAAGTCGTTTTGGAGAACATCTCGAAGTCATTCGGCAACGTCACAGCGGTGGATGATATCTCAATGACGATCCCCAACGGTGCCTTTGTGGTGTTGTTGGGTCCGACTGGCGCGGGAAAAACAACGACACTGAGATTGATTTCAGGGCTTGAGAAACTGGATTCAGGAACAGTGCGCATCGCTGGGCGTGACGTTGGAATAGACACTCCCGCTCAGCGCGATGTAGCAATGGTCTTCCAGCAATACTCGCTGTACCCGCATATGACAGTGCGGGAAAACCTGTCTTTCCCTCTGCGGTCGCCGATCCTGAAAACACCAGAGGATGAGATCACGAGGAAGGTAAACGAAGTCGCTGAGATCCTCCAGATCCCGCACAAAATGGACAACAAAGCCACTGAATTGTCTGGCGGTGAAATGCAGCGCGTTTCAATTGGACGGGCGCTTGTGCGCGACCCCCAGATATTTCTGATGGACGAACCGCTCAGCTCTCTGGACGCCAAGCTACGGGCGGATTTGCGGGTAGAACTGAAGAGAATTCAGGCAGATCTGGGATCGACTTTGCTGTACGTGACCCATGATCAGGTCGAAGCCATGACAATGGCGACACATATCGGGGTTTTGGAAAACGGCCGGTTGGTGCAGTACGGAACACCCCGGGACATTTATGAAAACCCGGGCAGTGTTTACGTAGCCAGCCGGTTGGGTCTGCCTCGGATCAACATCTTGCCGTCCGAGTTGTTCGGAGGCGATCACAAAGGCCCGCAGATTGGCCTGCGCCCGGAAAACATCATTGAAGGCGAAGGCAGTGAAGCGCGTGTGATACGCGCTGAACATCTTGGGGATCAAACGCGGTTGCACCTGGACTTAAACGGTCACCCGGTTGTGACCTTGATTGATGTCCATCAGGACTATCCATCTGGAAAATATATAAAAATCCGCCCACACAACCCATTGTATTTTGACGCGTCCGGCGCGCGAGTGAATTAAGGAGCAAAAGCATGGCCCAGTTCCTCAACACAAAAGAAACCCTGGTGACAGAGGCCATTGATGGTCTTCTAGCCTCCTCCGGAGGGCAACTTACCCGATTGGACGGATACCCGCATATCAAGGTTGTCTACCGGTCGGATTGGGACAAGTCGAAAGTCGCCTTGGTTTCTGGTGGAGGGTCTGGCCACGAACCCGCCCATGCGGGCTTTGTTGGTGCTGGTATGCTTACGGCCGCGGTCTGCGGGGAAGTCTTTGCATCCCCATCAGTCGAAGCGGTTTTGGCGGGCATTCTTGCGGTCACGGGTGAAGCTGGGTGCCTGCTGATCGTCAAGAATTACACCGGTGACCGGCTGAACTTTGGACTAGCGGCTGAACGCGCCCGTGCATTGGGTCGCAAGGTAGAGATGGTCGTCGTTGATGATGACATCGCCCTGCCCGACCTTCCGCAACCACGTGGCGTGGCAGGTACGTTGTTCGTGCACAAAATAGCCGGAGCGCTTGCAGAAAGTGGTGCTGATCTGGACACCGTCACCGCCGCAGCAAGACGCACCATAGCCAAGGTCGTCAGCATCGGTATGAGCCTGGACACCTGTACTGTTCCGGGATCTCCGAAAGAAGACAGGATCGCCCCCGGGAAAGCAGAGCTTGGCTTGGGTATCCATGGCGAGCCCGGTGTACAGCAAGTCGAATTCTCAAATGCTGTATCGGCTATGTCCACAGTTGTGGAGAAGCTGAAACAACGGGTGGGGTCCGGGGATTGTGTGGCGTTGGTCAACAACCTGGGTTCTACAACGCCGCTGGAAATGGCTGTCCTCACGCATGCGCTGGCCGAAACTGGTATTGCCCACCATATCATTGGCCCGGCCCCAATGATGACATCGCTGGATATGCACGGGTTTTCTGTTTCTATTCTGCCGGTAGGTCAGGACGATTTATCGGCGCTTAAAGCGCCTGTTGACCTGGCGGCTTGGCCCGGCGTCAATTCCATCGACTCGATAAAAGTAGCGCCTTTGCCTGATGGTTTGACTCCAATCGATCCAATTCCTTCGAACAATCCCTCCACAAGGGAAACGATCACCCGGTTGTCTGAACTGCTCATCAACGCAGAGAAGAACCTGAACGAGCTGGACGCGAAATCCGGAGATGGCGATACGGGAAGCACACTCGCCACTGCCGCAAGAGCTTTGCAAGGTAGCCTTGACCGCATGCCGCTTGCTGATCTGACGCAACTATTTCCGGCACTAGGCAATGAGTTAAGCCAGACAATGGGTGGTTCTTCCGGCGTGATACTCGCAATTTTCTTCAACGCAGCTGGCGATGCCTGTGCGAGCGGGGCTTCGGTACCGAAGTCTCTGGTCGAAGGACTGAACCGCGTCAGTCAGGTTGGGGGTGCCAAGGTCGGTGATAGGACAATGATTGACGCCCTGGCACCAGCACTTGCCGCACTACCATCTGGTCTGACGCATGCAGCCGAGGCTGCCCGCGAAGGCGCGAACAACACCGCAAATATTCGTCGTGCGAAGGCGGGCCGCGCGGCCTATGTTCCCGAAGAAAACCTAGTTGGACATAACGATCCCGGCGCTGAAGCTGTTGCTTTGTTGTTTGAAGGCTTAGCACGGGAGATTGAGGGCTGAAGAACACGTGGAAGATCAAAAACAAAAACTAGAATTGGTGAAAAAGCCAACCGTTAATGACATCGCTCGCGTGGCGGGTGTCAGCCTGGCGACCGTTGATCGGGTCTTGAACAGGCGCCCCGGCGTGCGAGCAGTGACTGTACAGAAAGTACAGAAGGCGATTGATCAGCTGGGGTATGTGCGCGACACCGCCGCAGCCAACCTAGCGCGAAACCGCGTCTACAATTTCCTCTTTGTTTTACCAGACACGGACAACGAGTTTGTGGAGGCAATAAGCAGTCAGATCGCTGAACAAACACGTGACCAATTTATCCAACGGACGCGCATTGCAGTAAAGAACGTCGCTCCGTTCGAGCCGCAAGATATCGTCAACATTTTAGATGCCGTCGAAAGTTTGGACGTTGACGGAGTCGCCGTTTTCGGGCCCGAAACGCCTTCTGTCCGCGACGCTGTAAAAAGGCTCAGGGACAAAGGCGTTCCGGTTGTTGCCTTGGTGTCTGACTTGCCAAGTTCTGAGCGAGACCACTTTGTCGGAATTGATAACGTTTCGGCAGGACGAACCGCCGCTCAGCTGATGGGAAGATTTGTCCATCGTGAAGGCAAGGTCTTGGTTCTTACAGGATCCCGTTTGGCGCGTGACCACCTGGAGCGTCGTCAAGGCTTTGACCTTGTTGTGGCTGAGGAATTTCCGAACCTGGAAGTCGTAGCGTCTGTCGAGGGCCGGGATGACCCGGATCTGATTTACAGGATGATGCCCGAAATCTTTGAAACCTATCCGGATCTGGTCGGAATATACTCGTCAGCAGCGGGCAATGCGGGCCTGATTCAATTTCTTTCAGAGAACAAACTCAGCAAAGATCTGGTGATCATAGCTCATGAGCTTACTCCGCTCAGTCGTGAGGCGCTTAGGCTTGGCACATTTGACGCCTTAATCTCGCAAGATACCGGGCACATTGTTCGTTCTGCCGTCCGTCTATTGCGCGCAACTTCGGACAAGGTTCCGTTCAACAAAGCACAGGAACGTATCCGTATCGACATCTATCTGAAGGAAAATTTACCGCCATAGAGGCTCAGGTTTTGGGGAGGAAATTTTATGAAAACAATCAAAGGTCCAGCTTTGTTTCTTGCGCAATTCGCGGGGGACGAAGCGCCGTTCAATTCGTGGGACGCGATCACTAAATGGGCGGCTGACTGTGGATACAAGGGCGTTCAGGTTCCTAGTTGGGATGGCCGGTTGTTCGACCTGGAACAAGCCGCATCCAGCGCCAGTTATTGCGATGACTTCAAAGGCAAAGCCAAGGAAAATGGCGTCGACGTCACTGAACTTTCAACCCACCTTCAGGGCCAACTTGTGGCCGTTCACCCGGCCTATGACAGCGCGTTTGATGGTTTTGCAGCCGAAAGCGTCAGAGGAAACCCGAAAGCCCGGCAAGAATGGGCGGTAGACCAAGTTAAAAAAGCGCTATCTGCTTCGAAAAACTTGGGTATTGCAGCGCATGCGACATTCTCAGGCGCATTGGCATGGCCCTATGTCTATCCTTGGCCGCAGCGCCCTGCTGGCTTGATCGAAACGGCATTCGAGGAGCTTGCTCGTCGTTGGGTGCCAATACTGGATCACGCCGAGGAATGCGGCGTTGACGTCTGTTACGAAATTCACCCAGGTGAGGACCTCCACGACGGCGTGACGTACGAGATGTTTCTTGAACGGACAGGCAATCACCCACGTGCTTGCATGTTGTACGACCCGTCGCACTACGTGCTGCAATGCCTCGACTATCTGGACAATATCGACATCTACAAAGATCGGATCCGGATGTTCCATGTCAAAGATGCCGAGTTTAACCCGACCGGCCGGCAGGGTGTTTATTCCGGGTATCAAAGCTGGGTCGATCGTGCCGGGCGCTTCCGGTCGCTTGGTGATGGCCAGGTGGATTTCGGGGCGGTGTTTTCAAAGATGGCGGCGAATGACTTTGATGGTTGGGCAGTTGTCGAATGGGAATGCTGCCTCAAACACCCCGAGGATGGAGCGCGTGAAGGCGCTCAGTTTGTGTCAGATCACATTATCCGTGTGACCGAGAAAGCCTTTGATGATTTTGCTGATGGTGGCGCAGACGAAGCAGCCAATCGTAAAATGCTGGGGATTGAATGATGGTCACAGGACGCAATGAAGAAACCTCAGGCCGCATTCAACTTGGCATGGTTGGCGGCGGGAACGACGCCTTCATAGGTGGCGTTCATCGAATAGCGGCGCGACTGGACGACAAGTTTGAATTGGTTGCCGGTGCTTTGTCTTCGACGCCAGAGAAATCTCTTGAAAGTGGTCAGGCGTTGGGGCTCGAACGGGTCTATGAAGACTTCAAACAAATGGCGACAAGGGAAGCCCGACTGAAATCCGGGATTGAGGCGGTCTCAATTGTCACGCCAAATCACGTCCACTATGCATCCGCGCGCGAGTTCCTGAAACGCGGTATTCACGTAATTTGTGACAAGCCACTCACCTCGACCCTTGCCGATGCAAAAAAGCTGGTCAAAGCAGCGGAAAGCGCGAATGCCCTATTCATACTGACCCATAACTATACGGGCTATCCAATGGTCCGGCAGGCACGTGAAATGGTTGCTAACGGAGAAATTGGCAAGATCCGCGTGGTTCAGGTTGAATACCCCCAGGACTGGCTGACCGAGCAGCAGGATTTCAAACAGGCTGAGTGGCGAACCGATCCCGAACGCTCGGGCGCGGGTGGATCAACCGGTGACATCGGGACTCATGCTTACAACCTCGCTTGCTTTGTAACCGGGCTGAAGGCGGAAAGCTTGGCGGCGGACTTGCAGGCCTTTGTGCCGGGGCGCAAAGTCGATGACAACGCGCACGTGTTGCTTCGATTCGAAGGTGGAGCGCGCGGTATGCTGTGGTCGTCTCAGGTGGCCCCCGGCAATGAAAACGCACTTCGTTTACGCGTCTATGGCGAAAAAGGTGGGTTTGAGTGGTCTCAGGAAGATCCCAATTATCTTTGGTTTACGCCATACAACGAACCCAAGCGTTTGATCACCCGAAATGGTGCTGGTGCTGGTGACGCAGCCAATCGGTTGAGTAGAGTTCCTCCGGGACATCCCGAGGGATATCTTGAGGGGTTCGCGAATATCTATGGAGAGGCAGCAGAGGCAATCCAAGCCTTCCGAAATGGGATTTCACCTGACGGGTCGGTTGTTTATCCAACGGTTCATGACGGACTCAATGGTGTTAAATTTGTGGCCGCATGCGTGCAAAGCTCTTCAAGGAATGCGGCTTGGGTCAGCTTAACTTAAAATCTGATTGTGGGCATAAGGCAGAAATCTTGGAAGGCAGCACGGGTATCTGCCAAAAACCGAAGCGCACCCAACCTATAGATGAACACTTCGGAACAACAAACCACGAACGTCTTTGAACGGCAGCTATGTGGCCCTGTTACTTGTTGCAGTTTGGCAGAATTGTACAATCACAAATGACAGCGGGCCTTCTGCGGACCGAACAAACCATCATTTCAACTCCTCAGAAAACCGTCATTGATCCTATGTGCATAGAACGCCTGCGATGAGCCCAATTTGACCGATGCTGCGCGATGCCCCAATTACAGCAATGCACAGGAAGCGGACATTGCAAAGTTGTGCGGTCCACTCTCAACCGAACTATCAGACCCGCCGGTTGCGAACTGCTGGCATCCAAAAACCGGTGACTTCTGGGCGGCGGCTTTCAAGCCAAACGACGGTATAAATGCCCCAATAGCCCAAATGAACCGATCAGTCTGAAATCGGTTCAGCAAACGAGGTGCTATTGGAAACAACTTAAAAGACTATGCCACCAATACGCGCCAGTGCCGGTCGAGAATGTCGGCCCAGTCGTTGCGTTTCCTAAGCCCATTTGTTGTTTCACCCATCAGCGTCATTACCATCATGCGTCCGCGGACCTCGGCTTCTTTTGGTTCAAACCCTGCCTCTTGGAACAGCCAGGCCGAAAATTCAAACCGCCGGTCCATAGCACGCTTGTAGCTTAATGCCGCATCCGCATCGGACTTTGCCCAGACCGCTATGGCCCCGTCAGGTCTGGATGCATCTTCGCGAATGACCTGCTGCATCAACAGCCTGATCCGTTCCTCCGGAGGGCCTTCAAATTTTAATGCATCCTCAATGATGTGCCCGGTCAAAGCTTCTTCCCAATAAGCCAAAACCGCGTCGAGCAAATCTTTTATATTCTTGAAATGCCAATAGAAACTGCCGCTCGTCAGTCCCAGCCTGCGTGCAATCGCAACCACCTTCACGCCTTCTATTCCGCGCTCTCTTAAAACGTCCAGCGTCGCTAGTAGCCAATCCTCGCGTGACGCTTTTTCTTTTTTTTCAATTGCTGCCATTTGGCTTCCATAGAGGTCTCTATTGACATAGAGGACTCTACGGAACTACCGTAGAGATGTCTATGGGAAACTGAAGAATCACGAATACGTGATAAAATCAGTTTCGTCATAAGGGAGGGGGAACTATGAACAGATTACTCATTTCCACGACAAGTGCGATTTTAGCGTTGGGATTGGCAGTCAGCGGAACTGCATTGGCGCAAAACATGCTGCCTACGGGCCGTACCGCTACTGCAATCGAAGACGGAACCTATCCGGCGTCCTATTTTCCCAACACTGAAATTCTCGGCGAGAACGAGATGCGGATCACCGCGTTGGGCACAGGAATGCCAAACCAAACAAAAGCGGCCGTTTCCATTTCGTTTTTAGTCGAATTGGGCAACGGGGATATCTTTCTTTTCGACGTCGGTACGGGATCTACAGGGAACCTGTTTTCGCTGCGCCCGGACTTTTCCAAGGTCGACAAAGTCTTTTTCAGCCATCTGCATGTAGACCATGTTGGCGATTTCATGGGACTTCACGTTGGCGGTTGGCTTTCGGGCCGCTACACCCCGCTTCGAATTTTCGGCCCGTCCGGATCGGAGGAGGAACTGGGCACCAAGGCCTATGTAGACGGTATGTCCAAAGCCTATGCCTGGGACCTTGCGACCAGAACCGGGGCATTGCCAGACGAGGGAGCGAAGCTTGAAGTCACAGAGTTCGACTACATGCAGGAGAACGAGATCGTTTACCAAGAAAACGACGTTACCATTCGTTCCTGGCCGGCGATCCACAGCCTCGATGGCTCAGTCAGTTATTCCCTTGAATGGAATGGGTTAAAGTACGTTTTCGGCGGGGACACATACCCGAACAAATGGTATGTCGAATATGCCAAAGACGCAGACCTTGCCTCTCACGAAGCTTTCCTCCCGCCAGATGCCCTGGCCCCTTATTTTGGCTGGGACATGAAACAGGCAACTTATGTGGCCACCCGCGTCCATACCGAACCGGCGGCTTTCGGCAAAGTTATGTCTGCTGTCAAGCCTCGTATGGCATTGGGGTACCATTCGGTTCTTTCCCCGGAAAACTACCAGGCGATTTTGGAAGGTGTTCGGTCGACATATGACGGGCCATTGACGCTTGCGCGCGATCTTCAGGTGATCAATGTCACAAAGGACCAGATCGTTGTCCGAGAGGCCAGTGTTGATGATTATGCCTTACCCCCGGCAGTCAGCGACGAATATATCAACGCGCCTCGTTCCAAGGAAAAAGAGCCATCGGACAAAGTGACTGCTGGTAAGTGGGAAGGTTACACTCCGCCACCAATGCCTGACGACAATTAATTCAGCTGCGAATGGTGCGTCCTCTCAGGGCGCACCTGCTGTCTGATCGCCAATAGGTGTCTGCAAGGCAGCCCGAAAATCTGAATGGATGCGCTTGTTGTAATGCAATGACAGCGGATCGAATTTTCTCTGCTCAGTGGCTGGCAGTGTCAGACAATTTCACCCCAAGCGACTTAGGATCAATGTTCCGAGGAAAGAGTGATGTGATGCGAAACCCTACCAACCCTCTGATGTCTTGTTCGCCCCGACTGCAAGCGATGGTTTCAGTTGTCCTGCTCGCCTTACTCTCGAACGCTGCGATGGCTGCAGAAGACTCCGACTTGGCCAAGCAATTGTCGAACCCATTGGCATCGTTGATCTCGGTTCCGTTCCAATTTAACTACGATACCGGTTACGGAAGTGCTGAGGGCGATCAAACAACTCTGAACATTCAGCCTGTGATACCGTTTTCGCTCAGTGATGATTTGAACCTGATCACCCGGACCATCATTCCCTACAAATGGCAAAACGATGTTTCCGGCATGTCCGGAAAGAACCAGGGGTTCGGAGATTCGACGGTAAGCCTATGGTTTAGTCCGACCAAATCGTCATTCACTTGGGGGGTCGGACCGATCTTCTATTTACCGACATCGAGTGACCGCGAACTTGGCGTGGGAGAATGGGGTGGCGGTATAACCGGCGTCATTCTGGTTCAGGAGGGGCCTTGGACCGTTGGAGGGCTTGCCAACCACATCTGGTCCTTCGAAAGTGACAAAATCAACTCGACTTATGTCCAGCCCTTCCTGGCGCACACCACCCAGGATGCCTGGACATACACGGTAAATTCTGAATCTACCTATGACTGGAACACGGATGAGTGGACCGCCCCTGTGAACCTCATGATTTCAAAGCTGGTCAAGATTGGGGAACAACGCGTGTCCCTGCAGGCTGGCGCACGCTACTACCTGACGTCGCCTGAAACCGGTCCTGATGGTTGGGGAACTCGGCTGTCAGCGACACTCGTGTTCCCGAAGTAATTTGAAGGAGGGCGTGACAGCGTTTGTACGGCTAATGTCCAAACTGTGTTTACAGATCAGATGCCTTTTGACGATATGTGTGGTTTCCGTTTTGACGACTGCCGCTAGGGGCGATGTGACTCCGTTTAGCGGGGCTGAAGTCGCAAACAACATCGCTGTATTCCACATCGACGATGAAGGCATTCGCCTTGAACTGGAGGTTTATCCTCAAGACCTGGCAGTTTTCGCAGGGTCATTTCCAATAGGAAAGTTGCCAGATTTACAACCATTCCCAGTTGCGCACAAAACTGTTCTTGAAGATCTGTCGGTCATCCGCTCTGACGGTACTCAATTGCCGATTAAATTCGTAACCGCCGAACGACGTGAGAGAGTTGATCGTGCCTCACCTCTCGCCGGTATGACGGACCCAATCTCCGGTGGCGTATTTCCAGCACCACCAGAAAATCCTGACATTATCTATATAGAAGCGTTCTTTGACTTTGACGGTCGGAAACCCGAGACGCTGATCATCCGCCCTCCGACAAACGATGATACTGGTCCTTCCGCATCGATTGGCTTCATGGTCTTTGATCGCGAAGTTCCGGTCACGCGGTTCAGCTTTCTCAACAAAGAATCGCGACTTACAATCAACTGGTCGGACCCCTGGTTCACCGCATTCGTCAACGCAAACCTCAACCGCTCAGCACAGAACGGAACCACATCATATCTGTATGTCGCTCCGCGCGAGCTTCGCCACGAAATCCTAATCCGGTCTCGTGATCTTGCGCCTTGGATAGATCAAAGCCTAATAACCGGATTCAAACTGGATCCTGCGTTACAGTCACAGATTCTTGCGGATGCTCTGAAAAAATTCGCAACCAAAAACCCGGTCGCCATCGAGGGAGAACAGGTAATGCCTTCCCACGTACGCGGTTCATTCCTGACGCTCGGGGAACGCGGGTTTCAGGTTGTTGAGGATCCCTTAATGCTTAACGCAGATACGACGTTCATCGGCGTGATATTGTCTTATCCTATTTCAGCTTTGCCAAAAAAGGCGTCTGTCACCTGGGACATGTTCGACGATACTATCCGCAAGGTTCCTGTGACGCTGACAGATGTTGCTGGTCCATTCCTGGATTGGGCGACGCCGGAGAGTGCCAAGATCACGTGGGAAAACCACCTGAAACGATATGTCGAGCCTGAGGTATCTTCGGTGAAGGCTCGGGATATCGTGTTTGTACCGCTTTTGGCGTTGTTCGCTGTCAGCCTTTCGATTGTGATCGGCCTGATCGCCATACTAATATCCCAGAAGCGCCAGCAGGTTGGGTTATCCGTGCTGTCAATCGGCTGCCTTCTTATCGGCTTGGTATTCTGGAATTCCCGATCCGTCTCATTTTTAAGCCCGACTTCTGATCACCCTGCGGATCACATCGCGACGGATGCTTTTTCACGGCTCATTGCCAACGTCTATGTTGCAGCCCTCGAAGTGTCGCCAGAAAAACGTAGTGAGGCCCTGGCTCCAATCGTTCTGAATGTTGACCTTGTTGAGGTATCTACAGAACTGGAAGCAAGCTTGGCGATCCGGGTGCCCGGTGGGGGTCTCGCGCAGATCGCAGAGGTCACGGATGTCATCATCGTAGACGGCGGATTGAATAGATACGGTGCGTTTGAAGGCGTTGCGCAATGGCGGGTCGACGCGCGCGCAGGCCATTGGGGCCATGATCACCGTCGCAGAGTGGAATACCGCGCAAGGGTCGAGTTCCGACCTGAGCAAGGCAACTGGAAACTTGGAGCAATCACTGTGCTGGAGGCGCGCGCACCGGATGTCTAAGCAGATAAGCAGAGCTTTGTTGGTTCTTGCCACGACCTGCGTGATAGTGTTTGCGGTTGCGAGCCACGCGCATTTTTTACTGAACCTGAACGTTCGGGTATTCCACATTGAACACACCGACGACGGATTGCGTATCCATCTTCGACTGCCGATGCCTTACCTTGTCGCGGACAAAACGGGAGCAATTGGAACAGATGGCCTTCCATCCGCTGCTCCGTTTACGACAAATGCCCTTGAGGACGGCAATGTCGTGCATTTTGCCGACACCGCTCAACTGGATGCTGACCCGCTCGGGCTCGGTCGAATCGCTGAGGCCGGAACAATTGTCGAAGTGCAAGGTCAGCGCGTAGCAGGAAACGTGGAGTCTGTGGCAATCCATCGGGTGGGCGAAGAACCGGGATTTGCTACTCTGAACGAGGCCCAAAAAGCGGTGTTTGAGGGATCAACTCTGTCGCTCGATCTGCCTGTATTTGTTGGCGATGTCATCGTCGATGTCACCGTACGGTATGACCTGAAAACCACCCCGTCTACCTATGCGCTGTCAAACGCTCTGAACCCCGGATTGCCAGACCAGGAAATGACCGCGAACCTCATCCTCGACTACGGCTCCAGCGACCCACTGGTCTTTCGAACGCGGGGCCTGATGGAAGACCCGGTCGAGGTTTCAAGGTCCAGTTTCGCAGGTATCGTGTCGTTCATTTGGGAGGGCGTGCGCCACATTCTCGAAGGCATCGACCATGTACTGTTTGTAGTTTGCCTTGTCATCGGCGCCCCTGAACTGCGCGCGCTACTCTGGCGTGTCACCGGTTTTACCGTTGGTCACAGCGTAACACTTTCGCTTGGCTTCTTCGGCTATGTTCCATCCGGCGCATGGTTTGTCCCTTTAGTAGAAACAGGGATTGCGCTCTCAATCATCTACGCGGCTGTTCTGGCGGTCAGACGAGACAGATCGGGACCAAGCGCCAACAGAAAAGTTTTCGTGGTGACCGTCCTGATGGGGCTACTTCACGGCCTGGGCTTTAGTTTCGTGCTGCATGAAATTCTGCAAGTGACGTCGCCCAATATTTGGCAGAGCCTATTGGCATTCAACTTCGGCGTGGAAGTTGGTCAGGTCGCAATCGTTCTGGTAACGTGGCCGCTTCTAAACGCGATTTCAAAATTTGGTCCAACTCCTGAGTTTACGCTCAGAGTTTCGATTGCAATCGGCTGCGGCGCAATTGCGAGTTGGTGGACATTCGAACGTGGGAAAGACTTTCTGGACTTACTTTCAATTTAGCCGGTTACGAACGACAGCTTTGGGCTGCCACCCGGTACTGATGGGAATAGCCGAGAACGGCCATCTCGGCACACAGTGCTTGCTACAACGTTCCAATCGAAGGTCCGTTTTTTGATTGGCGGGCCCGCAAATTGCGACCCGCCATTTCTCTCCGGATATTAGAACTTGCCGTTCCCGTGCACCATTTCCGCGGGGGTGGGTGAAACAACGTCCCAGTGTTCGACTATCTTGCCATCCTCGACGCGCCATAGGTCGAAGAAAGCCCAAGGTTTTTCGCTGACGGTGGCATCCGAGGCGACAAAGACAAAGTTGCCTTCCGCTACTACAATCTGAGGCTCGAATTTAGTAATGACATTGCCCTGCTCAGCCCAGGCCTTGGTGCCCTCCATCAGCCCATCTATCCCATCAGCAAGCATTGGATTGTGCTGCATGTAGACCTCGGAATACATAGGGGCCTTCTCTGGTGCGGCACCACCCAAGACATCGCGCACAAATCCGAGAACCAATGCTTTGTTTTCCTCGGTTTTGTCGAGATTGGTGATTTCGGTTGGCCCACCGGTCATACCTCGGCCAGACACCGTTGTTTCCGGAACCGGCTGCAAATTGTCCCAATGCTCGGCGACTTTGCCATCCTCCACCCGGAATATGTCGAATGCGGCAAGGGTAGTTGCGCCAAACGCATCAGCATTTTCAAAAGTGCTGTGCAATACGACCATATCGCCTTCGGTGATGACGCGATGGGTGGTGCCAGTCATTCCGGATTGCTCGACCAAAGGTATCAGGCCAACCAAACCCTCAGCTCCGGTTGGGATTTGTGGGTTATGCTGGATATAATCCGGGGTAACGAGCTGCCGCGCAGCTTCCGGGTCGTGATCGGCAAAGGCTGCTGTAAAGAGTGCGATTACAAGTTCCTTGGGAGACATGGATTTATCCTTTGATTCATATCCTCTCGATATGTAGTAGCAAAACCATACCATATTGCAATTACGTACTTTGAACTGACTTAGTACGCTCAACACTACTCCCATAGCAGTCAGGGAGTTGCGTAGGAACTGATGCGGCGTTACTGTGTCATGCAGTTGTGAAACAATACCAGAGACTGAGATGCTACCAATAGGTGTTGCAAACAAAGCAGAAGCCTCCAACTGCTCCATCCGTTCTGTGCTTTCCAACGTGACGGGCAAATGGCGGATGATCATCGTCCTCGCGCTGGAGGATGAGCCGAAACGCTTTGGTGACCTCAAGCGCTGCATCGGAGACGTCACACAAAGTGTGCTAACCGAAAACCTGCGTGGACTGCAGCGCGACGGCTACCTAACCCGCACCGTCGATCCCGGACCTCCAGTAGCTGTATCTTATGAATTGACGCCTTTGGGCCGCAGCTTACTCGAGATATTAAAGCCGCTCGTCTTCTGGTCACATGAACAGATGGATGAAGTCAGACAATTTAGAATGCAATTTGATCGTGAGCAGGCGAGTTGACCTCAAAGCGGACTTATTGCTGACGACTTCGGGCGACGGCTCTGTCCTCACCTTACCAGTTCATGGGACGCGCGGCGAAAGTCGATCCATCCCAGACCGACCCTTGGTGCAAATCGCGGCGAAGGAGCCTGACGAGCCCGATCTGTGAATTCGAAATTCTCGCTGCGCGCGCTCGCAGCACAGATTTTGTCGCGTGTGCGTCATCATGAGCTCGACAATGCGGCGTAACAAGCGGCCATTCGTGCCGGACGCAGCGAGATTTCGTTAGGCAATGAGCATTGCTCGGACACCGCGGACTTTGTCATCCGCAACAACTATCGCCATTCTGGATCGGCGGGCAAGGCACCGTGGCATAGGAGCAGTAGACACAACAATCCCCTTCCAACGGCTTCAAGACCGCTGAGCAAGACTTGCATTCATAGAACCACTGGCAAGCATCCGTCGGCATTATTTCGGTTTCGCTGTGACCGCATTTCGGGCACGTCAGGGTGCTTTCAAGCACTACAGTTTGCTCTGTCATTGTTTCACATCTGCATTATCAGGTAGTCGTTGATCCGGGCCTCGTTAATGACGCCGATCCAAGCTAACGCGGTGATTGCGGTCGTCCCCGAAAGCCACCATTTCAACTTTGGTAGGGAACCGCGCTGATAAGATACAAGCCACGATATAGCGACAAGCGCCGTCGAAATCGCCAATACGTAGTAGCTTGCCGCCGCGATCTTTCCGAAAATGGCCAGCCAACTGCCTCCTAGTCCCAGCAACATCATTGTCATGGGCAATACACAGCAAGTCGCAACGCCAAGTGCTGACAGTGATCCCAGATAACTAACGCTAAGGTACTTCTGCATTTCATTCCCTTGACTAGTTGGAGTTGTCGAAGTGTCAGCCTCTCGTATAACTTCTGTAGTCGCTACAGGATCAAGACGGGAAATCTCACATGTTTGCGATTGGGGAAGCGTCCCGACAAAGCGGTGTCGGCATTGAAACGATCCGCTACTATGAACGCGAAGGGATCGTGCCCAAACCAGAACGGGCACCGAATAACCGGCGGATGTACTCCGCGCACGATGTTGGAAGGCTTCGTTTCCTAAAAAAATGCCGTGATTTGGGCTTTCCACTAGCCGATACAAAGACGCTTCTCAGCCTGTCCGAAGGCGACGGAGAGGATTGCCGATCCGTAAAAGAGCTGGCTGAGCTTCATATCTTCAATGTGCGTGAAAAGATAAACGAGCTGAAGCGATTGGAAGCGGCGCTGAACGAACTCACAGCAAACTGTGACAGCGGGAATGTCTCTTGCCCCTTGCTCTCAATACTGCGTACCGCCTAATGAAACTTTGAGCTCAGTGCCGCCCGATGCAGACGCAGCGACACTCAAAGGGTGCGCATTCTGACACCCGCATTCCGACAAGTAGTAGACTTCGATGGTCAGCGCGGTGCTGATGTCTGGGTCTGGCGGGAGGATTGGAGGGCACAATATGCCAAGAATCCAACTTCCCGCTGTCACCCCGAAACGAAGTGCTTGGAACAAGGGCCGGATAATCGGGCAGAAGAGGCCACTGTTGCCTAAACAGGTCTGGGCTATCCGGGCGCGACTCGAACTGAGGAGCAACCTGCGCGATCTTGCGCTATTCAACGTGGCGATTGATAGCAAGCTTCGCGGATGTGATTTGGTCAAGCTCGCTGTCGCCGACTTGGTTAGGGATGACCGCGTTCGCGAAAGGGTGTCCGTGATCCAGAGCAAGACAAAGCGACCGGTTCAGTTCGAGCTCTCTGAAAACACGCGGGATACGATTATCGCGTGGATCAGGTCGCCGGAAATGATTAGTTGCCGCTTCATGTTTCCAAGTCGGTTTCACGACCGCCCACATATCTCAACCCGCCAATATGGCCGGCTTGTTCGGGATTGGGTGGCCGCGATTGGGCTGGAACCCAGCGGATACGGAACCCACTCGCTGCGCCGAACCAAAGCAGCGGAGATATACCGGAAAACCGGAAATCTCAGAGCGGTTCAACTGCTGCTCGGACACACAAAAGTTGACAGCACTGTCAGATACCTCGGCGTCGAACTTGAAGATGCGCTGAGTATCGCTGAGCAGATTGACATCTGAACCACGTTGGCGGGCGGCTCTTGCCGTTCGCCAATCCGGGCCAGACCTACATTCGCGCCGCAGCCGTGGTTCGGATCAAGCACATTGAAGAAGTGTCAGATTTTCGCTGCGAGTGTTCGTAGCACAGTACCTTCTGCAGAGGCTTATAACTACCAGCAGCCTGACCGTGGAAATACCAGCTATTCATGCATCGTAGGGCAACACTTAATGACCCATGCCGGTGAGAAGTAAGACACAGAGGTCAATGGTCAATCTGCACAAAATAAAAACCACTTGAAGCTCTAGCTGCTAGAGGCATTATGGTCATCCTTTGATTGCTGGATTGTTGCGCCAGCAGAACATGATTGAAGATTTGGACCTGGACCATGCTGACGAGACGCCATTTCATACAAACAACCACCGCGCTGTTTTCAGCGTCGGTATCCAGCCCGCTGTTGGCTAAGACTTGGCCAACGGGTTCGCAAAAGTCCGCCTGGGACGCTCAAGTCACACCGCCTGGATATGATTCTGCCACAACAAACCCTTGGGGTGTGCACGAACGTTTTCTGCCGCGGCGGGTCACTGCGAATGATGGCCTGGTGCCGGGTGATATTCATGTCGATGCGGTGGCGCGGTATCTCTATCATATCGAGGAAGGCGGCACGGCGATGCGCTATGGCGTCGCCATAGCGCGCGGAAATCTATACGAGCCGGGAACCTATACGATCCGGCGCAAGGTTGAATGGCCGCATTGGACCCCAACAGCGTCCATGATCGAGCGCAATCCGGAATACGCGGAATTCAGGAATGGGATGGAACCCGGGCCGACCAATGCGCTCGGGTCCCGGGCGCTTTATCTATTCGTTGGCAACCGCGATACCTATCTGAGGATCCATGGCACGCCGCAACCAAGAAGCATTGGTGGACGCGCAAGCTCCGGCTGCGTCCGCATGATCATGGCGCATATCAACGATCTTTATCCAACCGTCAAAGTCGGCTCGACCGCATATCTATACTCAGCCGAGGACAGCGTTACCGCGCAAACGTAATGGCCACCGAAAGTGAATTGGCGACCGCCCGATTGTCACGCCTCACGTGCGACACAGATCGGGCCGCCATTTTTGGCGCGCAACGGTACCAGGGTCGTCTCGACCGGCCCGCTATGGGCATACCAATAACAATTGTCTTGTGGAACGAGGCGCGCAGTCGCCAGGTCCTGCCCCGGAGCAGCAAGCGCCACAACGGAATCCGGCAAGTTTCCAATCTGGTTTTCCGCATCAAACTGTGAGGTGCAACCGGCGGTGACGGACAGCGCTGCAACGACTGCTAAAATCTTTTTGTTCTGCATGTAGCTTTTTCCGATCAATATTTCGAATCGTTGCCGGAAAGGTCGCACCGGTGTTGATGACCCGCAAGCCGCAATGGCGTCGGCATGTTCTACGAGACAGCACATAATTTGAAAATTACCGACATTTTGGTCTTGAAGCTCTAGTTGCTGTAGGAATTATCTGTTTCTGATCACGGAAAATCTTGAGGTATTTTCATGCCGTCCGACAGCCATAGCCACAATCACAATCGTGATCATGATGCCATTCAAGGCCACCATTGCTGTGGCGGCGAAGCCGACGCAGCTGTAGCGCCGTCCGGGCCAGCTCAGGTCAATGGTCGGAGCTTTCAGGTCTCGGGTCTCGACTGCGCCGAAGAGGTAGCGATCCTGAACCGGGTCGTCGGACCGAAGGTCGGTGGAACAGACCATATCGCGTTCGATGTGATCAACGGGCGGATGACGTTACTTGAAACTGCAGCAAGAATCTCTGATGACGAGATCGAGCAGTTGGTCGCCAGCACCGGGATGAGTGCCAAGCCCTGGAACGATGAGAATGCCGCCGAAGATCAGGCGGCGCATATCGCGCGGCAGCGACGTTTCACAATGCTCAGCGGTGGTTTCTGGGCCGCGGGTTTCCTGTGGCATCTGGTCGAAACCGGAATGGGTGGTGCGCTCGGGTTGTTTTCAGGACATGGCGACGTGCAGATGCCCTTGCCGGAGGCGGCGTTGTTCGCCGTTGCAATCCTGTTTGGCGTCTGGCTGGTGGCCCCCAAGGCCTGGTCCTCAGCGCGGCGGCTTTCGCCTGACATGAACTTGCTGATGGTTGTTGCCGTCTGCGGCGCGATCGGTCTGGGAGAGTTTTTCGAGGCCGCAACGGTTGCCTTCTTCTTTTCACTCTCTCTCTATCTGGAAAGCTGGAGCGTCGGGCGCGCGCGCAATGCCGTCTCGGCGCTGCTTGATCTTGCACCACCAACGGCTCTGGTGGTGCGACCGGATGGTCGGGAGGAGGTGGTTCCGGCGGCCGAGGTGATTGTCGGCGACAGTTTCATCGTGCGCGGGGGCGACCGCATTCCGTTGGATGGTGAGGTCATTGACGGTGCTGGCGCCGTCGATCAGGCGCCGATCACCGGTGAAAGCGCCCTTGTGCCCAAGGAACAAGGCGACGAGGTCTATGCCGGTACCATCAATGGCGAAGGCACCCTTACAGTACGTGCCTCAAAGACGGCGTCGGACACTGTTCTGGCTAAGATCATCCGCATGGTCGGCGATGCCCATGCCCGGCGCGCGCCGGTGGAACAATGGGTGACCAAATTCGCCCGTATCTATACGCCGATCGTGATGATCATCGCGGTTGTCATCGCTCTGGCTCCGCCGCTTGCTTTTGGTGCACCCTGGGGTTTCTGGATCTATAACGCGCTGGTCCTGCTGGTTATCGCCTGCCCCTGCGCGCTGGTGATCTCGACGCCGGTTTCCATCGTCGCGGCACTGACTGCATCGGCGCGGGCCGGAGTGCTGATCAAAGGCGGTGCCTATATCGAGGCCCCCGGCAGGACTACGGCACTGGCCATGGACAAGACCGGAACAATCACCATGGGCGAGCCTGAAGTGGCGCTTGTTCATCCCCTCGGCGGCGCGTCCGTTCAGGATCTGCTGGCCAGCGCGGCCAGCCTTGAGGTGCGATCTTCGCACCCGCTGGCGCGTGCCATCCTGACACGGGCCGAGGCCGAGGGCATCGTGATTTCCGCTGCGGAAGATACCCGTACAATACCGGGCCGGGGTCTGGAAGGCCGTGCCGAGGGCCGCTCAATCTGGCTGGGCTCGGATCGTTTTGCCATCGAAAAGGGATTTGGCGATGACATCCCGACCGGTCTGCGCAACCAGATCGAAGGCGCGGGCAGTACACTGGTGGTTGTCGGTGGCGAAACCGGGGTCATGGGTGTTCTGGAAGTGCGTGATCGTATTCGGCCTGACGCCAAACAAATCGTGGCAAAGCTGCACGCGCAGGGCGTGAAAACGATTGTCATGCTGACAGGCGACAACGAGCGCACAGCGCGGGCTGTGGCCGCCGAGGTCGGCATTGACGAAGTGCGCGCCGAACTGTTGCCTGAAGACAAGGTGACGGCAATTGAGGAACTGGCCACGCGTCATGAGATGGTGGCCATGATCGGCGACGGCGTAAACGACGCGCCGGCCATGGCGCGGTCGCACTATGCCATCGCCATGGGGGCCGTCGGCTCGGATGCAGCGATCGAAACAGCGGATATTGCGCTGATGACAGATGATATCGGCAAGGTGCCGTGGCTCATCGGACATTCGCGCCGGACCATGTCGATCATCCGTCAGAACATCGGTTTCTCGCTTGCGACGAAGGCAGTGTTCGTGGGCCTCACGAGTGTAGGCATGGCTTCAATGTGGGGTGCCATCGCGGCAGATGTCGGTGTTTCGCTGCTGGTTGTGGCCAATGCGCTGCGCCTGCTGAGGGCAGACGAAGACAAGGCTGGGCCGCGTGGAGGACACAGGGTTAGCGAACCTCTGGCGAAGAGCACTGTGGCGCATGAACGTTGATCGGGTTCTGACCTCGTGGTATCAAATCCACATAGGAGACCTCTAAAAAGAGGCATAGAGCAGTGATGGTTGGCAAACTTCCGAGACGACTTTTCCTTTTGGGTGGTGTGACGGCATTCCTGTCGGGATGCGCGAACAAGTTCCGCTCTTATACAGGGCCAAAAGTCACACGGCTGCGCCTGTACAAGTCGGAGAGATTGCTGGTTCTGGATGGAGCGGAGGGAGTGTTGCGCACCTATCCGGTCGACCTTGGCTTCGCGCCAAGTGGACACAAGCAGTTCGAGGGCGACGGGCGAACACCCGAAGGCGCTTATGTCATTGACCGGCGAAATCCGGACAGTCTGTTCCATTTGTCCATTGGTATTTCATACCCGAATGAAGCAGACCGCGCTTTTGCTGAGGCGCAGGGCAAGTCGCCGGGAGGTGACATCTTCATTCATGGCGGCCCGCGACGAGGCATTGATCCGATGGATAAGCGAGACTGGACAGCCGGGTGCATCGCGGTCACCGACCGCCAGATCGAAGAGATCTACGCAATGGTGCCTGACGGAACGCCCATCGACATTATTGCATGATGGGGGCGTGAACTCCCACGACAATTCAAAATCTGGTCTTCACCAGATATTGTCATCGACGTGAGCCGCACAGGCCACTACACGTCGACACGGTTTCCTGATGGGGCGCTCCATCCCGTCGCAGGGGCAAGAGCTGCGTTAGGAAACCAGACGCAAAATGGCCAGCGAAGCCAAAAAGGTAAGCAGGCCAAATGCGATACCGTATCCTGTTGCGTATTGAAGTATGTCAAACCGGTTTCCGTTTCTCCGTTTGGCCAGTAAGCCACCCCAGAATGCACCACCCAAGGCGCCTGCGATTGCCATCATATCTAATCCTCTGTTTTCGCGTTCTGAATTGAGATCGGGGCCGTCAGCAACGCATAGCAAGATCTGCTACCTGAAGTGTGTTGCTGAGCGGGACGTCGAGTGGATCAGAGCCTGCCCGTAATCCGTTCGGAAAGGTGCTCTTCAAGCTGGGCGCGTGCCATACTCAGCCGTTCCTGCGCGGCAGTGTCCGCTGATTTGTCATTTGTGATTTTAGCGAGACGATCATCTGTAAGCGGATCGGTTGGTCGTCCATCGACCAGCACCTCATAATGCATGTTGGGCCCGGTCGCCGTGCCAGATGATCCTACGCGCCCGATTACTTCACCAGCCTGTATGCGTTGACCTTTTGACAGGTCACCGGTGATCGCGCTGAGATGGGTATAGCGTGTGACGGTGTCCGACCCGTGCGCGATTTCCACCACACGGCCATATCCCCCGCGCCACCCGACATAGGATACCCGACCAGGCGCTGTAGCATGCACAGGGGTGCCCCGCGCGGCGGCGAAATCGACGCCGGTATGCATCCGCACGTTGCCGTAGATCGGGTGTTTGCGCCGACCAAACACCGAGCTCAGACGTGCACCTTCGACAGGTTGGGCAAACACACGAAGCAACTGGCCATCGACATAGATTGTGGCGCGTCCGCTGCTGTCATCCGGCCAGACCACTTCGTAGAGCGTTTCACCCATCTCCAGCGCCGCAAAAGCAAGGTCCGGCTGGCCGATCCTCTGGTCATCCATACGGTTTTCGCGCCAGAGCAGGCGCAGCGTTTCGCCGCCGCTGAGCTCGCGCCTGAAATCGACCGTACCGCTCAGCATCTGTGCCAGATCCACCGCAAATCGCGCGGGCAGGTTTGCGTCATCCAGTGCTGCTGCAATCGAACTTTCGATGATCGTCTTTCCGGCGATCATTACGGTGTCAGGCTCAGGGGTCACAACCCGTGTGGCCAGAGATTGGCCAAAGACTGCCTCGACGCGGACACCGTCATCAACCGCAAGTGCTATGCGCAGCGGGCGGCCATCGGGCGTTCGGGTAAGCGCGATCGAATGTCCTGGGCGCAGACGACGCAAGTCAAATTCTGCTCCCAGCGCCAGTGCGATCTCGGCGCGGTCAGCCGCATCGAGTCCGGCCTCGGCGAGAACTGCGTCAAGGGTTTCACCAGACTCAATCTCGCGTGACCAGGTTTTCAAAGGTGGATCAATGACTGGCAAGGGGTCGTCAACCGTTACCAATGCGGGGACAACAGGTGGTTTCATATCTGGCCAGGACTCGAGACGGCTGGCTGACACGTCACTTGTGGACGTCTCATCGAGTTGCGGTAGCTCGGGGTATTCCGGGGGCTGAAAACTTGCTGCCGCAGGAGCCCGCATCGCAGGGTCTTTTGGAGTAAAAGAGAAGACTGCAGCGACTGCCAATGCAACACCACCGGCAGCAGCTGCCAAATGTTTTGCTTTCATGACGTTTCTTTCGTTCCTCTTTTCATTGCGCGGCGAATTTTGGGGACCGCGAAATCCCTTTTCTCATGGTAATCGATGGTGCTGGCGAATTTGCCGTCAGCGTCGAACAGGAAAACACTGGCAGTGTGATTCATCGTGTAATCACCATCATCTGTCGGGACCTTCTCGTATGTCGCCCGGAAGTCTGCGGCGGCTTTGACGATTTGTTCAGGTTGACCGACCCATCCGCGAATGGCCGGGTGGAAATAACTGACGTAGTCAGCCATGGCTTCGACGGTGTCGCGCTCAGGATCGACGGTGATGAACACGACGTTCAGTCGCTCGGCATCTTCCCCCATCCCGTCTAGCCAGTCCGAGATATCAGACAGCGTGGTCGGGCAGACGTCAGGGCAATAGGTAAATCCGAAAAACACCATGCTTGCGCGGCCGGTAAGTGCCTGAGGACGTACTGCATTGCCTTCATGGTCGGTCATGCGGAAATCCATGGCCGACAAGGAAAGCGGCCGCAACGGATCAGGGTCGGGTGCCCCGGGACCGTCCACCTGCCACCAGCCCGCAACAAGCGTAAGACCCAGCACGCCGATACCGGCCGCACCCATCTGAAACAGACGTCTGCGATGCATCAGTTTTCTGGCCCTCGCGCCGCTATTCCATAAATCGGCACGTCGACCGACATCTCTTCGCCGTCGGCAAAGATCAGTGTCAACGTAAAGCTCTCGCCTTTGGTCATCGGCTGTTGGAGCCGCATCAGCATGGCGTGCAACCCGCCGGGCTCCAGTGCGACCGAGGCGCCCGGGGCGATTTCGATATCCCCGGCTGGTGCCATGGAGCTGACCCCTTGTTCATTGGTCGAGGTCTGATGAATTTCCGGCATCTCTGCTATGTCTGTGCGGATGCCGGTCACAGTAACTGCCTCGTCGCCGGTGTTGCGGATCGTCATATAGGCCGCACCCGGACGGTTGGTTCCGATCGACGCGCGAGACCAGGCATCTTCAACAACAATTTGGTCGACCCCTGCCAGAACGGGCGCTGAAAGGCTGAAGCTCAGGGCAAAAGCGGCAAAGGCGCTTGCCAGTGCGGTCTTTTTCGGTTGGAATTTCATCATTTTGCTCACACGCGTGATTAACTTTGCGACGCTGCGACTTCTGCCGCGACCAGACGTCTCAACTCGGCTTCACCGAATGGATCGAGTGGCTTGCCATTGACGAAAAAAGTGGGCGTTTGCTGTATGCCAACAGCCGCAACGTCCGCACGTTCCTGATTAAGTAGCCCCGTTGTCTGAGGCGCGCGCATCTGTGTCTTTGCCGCTTCGATATCCAGACCGACCGATGCAGCAATCTGCAGGATCAGACCCGGTTCGGGTGCGCCATGGGCGGCCCATCTGGGTTGTTCTCTCAATACGGCTTCCATCACCGGCTCGAAAACGTCCTGCATTCGCGCGGTTTCCAGTACGCGGATCGCTTCTTCAGACGCTTCGCCATGGAACGGGGTGTAACGGATAACAACGCGCACTGCGTCGCCGTGTTGTGCCATGATGTCTTTCACGACCGGATGAAAGGCGCGGCAGGCCTCGCAGGCCGGATCGAAGAACTCGACAATGGTGACGGGTGCGTCTTCCGGGCCAAGTATCGGGGAATAGGGCCGGATAAGTGCTTCAGCGATTTCAGGCGCAACCTGATCGGCAACGCCCGCTGAATTTGAACGGTTCACGTACCACGCACCGCCGCCGAAACCGGCGGCGCCGAGCGCGAGAACGGACAGGATCAAACCACGTCTGTTCATTCTTGTATCTCCTTGAGTGAAAGGGCGGACAACGCGCCAATAAGTGCAAACGCAACAAGCGCCATCAGCGGGATTGGGATGCCAAAGACCAACTGGTTCGCATCCGTACAGGACGGTCCCGTTGCGGTGCAGGGCTGTATTCTTTCAGGGATCAGACCGACGTAAAGGCCCATGTGCCACAAGGCCACGCCTGCGCCGCCAATCGCCAGCGCGACCCCGTATCGACCGACGCGCCAGTCCTGCCACCATAAACCGAGCCCAAGAATGATGGCCAATGGGAACATGAACGCGCGCTGAAACCAGCAGAGCAGGCAAGGCGTTTGCCCCAGCACCTCGCCGATGAACAAAACGGCAAGCGATGAAAACAGCGCTAGCATCCAGGCCAGGCCAAGGGTGGTTTCTTTGGTCAATCGGGTCATTGTTGTCAGATTCTCTGTTTCAGATCCGCCAGTATCTCTTCGGCGGGTGTGCCGTAAGGCCAAGATTCGGCAAAATCTGCCTGTGTGTCGAACAGGAACAAATGCGACGTGTGCCCCATTGTGTACCCATCGGGTGCCGAGGCCTCCTCGACCCGTTCGTAAAAGATCGGGAAAGACTCGGAAGTTCGCGCGATTTGCTCAGGTGTACCGGTCAGGCCAACAATGCCTGCATCAAAGAGCGGCACATATTCGGCCAGGTCCGAAGGCGTATCCCGCTCGGGGTCGATGGAGATGAAGATAGGTTGGACCTCTTCCGCTTTGTTTCCAAGACCGTCCATGACGGCCGCGACCTCGGACAGGGTCGTCGGGCAGACATCCGGGCAGTTGGTGAAGCCAAAAAACACCAGCATCCAACGCCCGGCATAGTCTTTTTCGGATCGTGTGACACCCGAATGATCGGTCAATTCAAACCTGGCACTAAATGCTGCGGCGTAGGTTTGGTTTTGGCTAGCACTGTAGTCAGACCACAGCATCAGATAGACAAACGCCGCCGTGGCGACTCCTGCTACAGCCCATAGGAATTTTTGGAACTTTGTCAGTTTCAACGTGAACTGCCTGCTTTGATTCTTGTATCTGAATGCGCATGTACATGCTCTAGCAGCTAGAGGTTCAATACGGTTTTGGTGGCTGCGGCGGGGTGTCACGGGGTCGGCGAAACTATGCCGTTTCACTTGTCGGCCGCCGCGCTCAAAACTACAGTTACTGTACCTTTAAATGGAGACACATGTGCTAACGATTGGTGCCCTTGGGAAAAGAACTGGAACAAAGGTTCAGACGGTTCGCTACTACGAGCAGATCGGGTTGATGCCAGAGCCTGGCCGAACAGAAGGGGGGCAGCGGCGCTATGGCGATGCCGAAGTCGACCGCCTGTCCTTTATTCGACATGCGCGTCAGTTGGGATTTTCGCTGGAAGCGATCCGTGAGCTCCTTGATCTGAGCGACAA
This sequence comes from Ruegeria sp. BI7, assembly GCF_056537925.1. NCBI lineage: Bacteria > Pseudomonadati > Pseudomonadota > Alphaproteobacteria > Rhodobacterales > Roseobacteraceae > Ruegeria > Ruegeria sp. BI7. The sequence continues at coordinate 70,993 of NZ_JBQFSK010000009.1, read as the reverse complement.
TCCGGATCGCTCTTGCGCAGAGGCAGACTCCATCGCGCGCCGGCAACTCAAACAGGTCGAGCAAAGAATGGCCCGCCTCGAAGCACTGCGCACCGAGCTTCAACGCATGGTGCACGAATGCAGCGGTGGCAACACATCCGAATGTCGTGTTCTCGAAGTATTGCGCGATCATTCCGAATGCCTGACCGACCACGACGAAATCGGCGCCTGAAGTCGAGCGGCGAACTCGAGAATCCAAAAAAAAAAACTTCTTGAACCTACAGTGACTGGAGCAATTACACATCTCTCAAGTGCTTCGTGGAGAGATATTATGGCTGCCAACGACCCGCTTCTTACGGCCACACCACTTCTGGATTTTGAAACTGGGCCCATTGCCGCGCTCATCACCAATCGACGCTGGCGCGACCTACCGCAAACAGATCGCATCGGTGCGCTTTATGACTTCGTGCGAAACGAAATCGCCTTCGGCTACAACCGGGCCGATGACATCCCGGCCTCGGATGTGCTGGCCGATGGGTATGGGCAATGCAATACCAAGGGTACGCTTTTGATGGCGCTTTTGCGTGGGGTTGGTATCCGATGCCGCCTGCACGGCTTTACAATCCACAAGCAATTGCAGCGTGGTGTGGTACCTGAGCTTGTCTACCCATTGGCTCCACAAGAAATCATCCATTCCTGGGTCGAAGTCGAGGTCGACGAGGCATGGTTGAACCTCGAAGGGTTCATTCTGGACGAGATGTTTCTGCGCGTATTGCAGCAGACCTTTGCCAAGACCGAAAGCTTGTGTGGCTATGGGGTGGGCACCGAGTGCCTGAGTGCGCCTCAGGTCAATTGGAAAGGTGACAACACTTACATTCAAAAAACCGGAATCGTCCAGGATTTCGGCGTCTTTGCCACGCCTGATGCCTTTTATGCCGATCACGCGCAGGATTTCGGTCGTGTGCAAGCCTGGCTATACCGTTTTGTTATCCGACATTGGATGAATGCACGCGTTCGTGCTCTCCGGTCCGGGAAAATGATAGCCCGAGTTGCGGCAACGCATTCGCACGGAGAAAAACACGACGCTACATGATCGCCACGATCATAGCCACGCCCACCTGTCCCTTGAAAGCGGAGGCCAACAGATTCCAGTCGCGGTGTGAGGCAACGGTTTTTGACCGTCGCGCCAACTCCGAAATTGTGAACGTAACTGCAACAGGCAAAGACGTTTCTGTGAAAGGCTCTAAGGTGGGAAGACGCCGCCCCTCATGACCATTGCCCAACCAGACGACGTGTTGGAATCTTGCATACGAAGAAACGAATATCCGGTGTCTTGCCATGGTTTCATCTGATTGGTCAGATTGTCGAGCACATAGTCCCCGCTCTTTGTTCGGACGATCAAAACGGCGTGCGAATTCCGCTGCCGATCGAGGGCAGTTGCTATTGACAGTCTGGATGGGGCAAGACCTATGCGAATGAGTTCTTTTTTCTTGAGAAGTGCGAAATCCTCGCAATCGCCGCCGCGTGCCGTTGGTAGCGTCCAGACTTCTTTGCGACCGTATTGGTTTTGATCTGAAACCGCGCGTACTTTCCGATTTATTTCGCGATTAACTTCAGCCGCTAACCTGAGTTGGGTGGCGGTGTCCAAGACACTGGTTGTGGTGGATCGGTCGCAGGCCCACGGATAGCTTTGGCAAAGTTCCCTGGCCCCTGTCGGGGCGGGGACCGCTTTGATTTCGTGAAGAAGGGTATTTGCAAAAGTCGACGACGGAACGGCAATCGCAATACCAGCAATGGTCAGAAGACTTAATACGAACTGACCGGCATAACAAAAAGCCCGCTTCGCGATACAATTGACCATCGGATACTCCGTTCGTTAGGAAGAAGGTCCCTAGTTCTCAGTGTATGAGTAGCACCAGTATCTAAAATTATCAGGCTTGTACTTTAGATCGGCTTAATGGTAGCGGAATCATGCTGCAAATCTTGTTTCCGGGTTACCGTTCTCCATGTTTTTCGCGTATTTTCAGTGTGTTTGAACTGCCTTGTGACTGGTGCCGTCAGGTTGAATTTGTGCAAGTTAACTGTACATCAGAGAAAACCGAACCGTCGCTTAGGTCAGGAACGTTAGCTAAACCGCTTTTGCAAGGCGGTGTTCAGGGCCTCGGACAATAGTACCAGTCCAACGATGGCCAACGTGACGGTTGCGGCCTTGTCATATTGAAACGAACGCACGTAAGTCTGGACATAGAGGCCGATGCCACCCGCACCAACGATGCCGAGGATCAGGCTTTCACGCAGGTTCAGCTCGAACCGAAACACGGTGTCACGCAGAATCACCGGTGCCATTTGCGGCCAGATCGCCCAACGCAGCTGTTGGGTTCGGCTGGCACCCGCGCTTTCCAGTGCGGCCACCGGCGCGGCGGCGACGTTATCGATGGCTTCGGAATAGAACTTGGCCAACATGCCTGTGGCGTGAAAGGTGATGGCCAGAATGCCGGGCAAGGGCCCAAGCCCCACCGCACCAACCATCAGCATCGCAACAAGGATAAGCGGGATCGAACGGATCACTGCAAGCATGCCACGCACTGGACGCCAGATGGCCGGAGGCACCAGCGTTTCGGCGGCCAGAACGGCCAGCCCGGCGGACAGGATAATGGCAAATAGAGTGCCGAGGATGGCGATCCGCAGTGTTTCGGCCAGACCTCTCAGCACCTCGGGCCAGATCGAGAGGTCGGGTGGGATCATGCGCCCCAGAAACTCGGTTAGGCGCGATCCGGCACCGGGCAGTTTTTCAAGCCCCATGTCGGCACTGCTCAAAGACCACAGGATCGCCAACGCCAGAGCGCCCCAAATGACAGACCGGCCCATCAGCTGACCACGCGCAACCCTGCTGTGGCGCTGATACCGTGATACAGCCCGTCGATATCTTCACTTGTCACCTGACCAGACCGTTTGTCGAACAGGATCTCACCGCCACGAAGGCCCAAAATGCGGTCAGCAAACCGGCGCGATAGTTCGGGCTGGTGCGAGCTGAACATGACGCCGATCCCACGACTGCGCGCCGCACCGGTGATCAGGCCCAATATGCGCTCGGCATGAGCGGGGTCCAGATTGCTGACCGGTTCATCCGCCAGGATCAGTTCGGGGTCTTGCGCCAGACAGCGAGCAATCGCTACGCGTTGTCTTTGACCGCCCGATAACCGATCTGCACGCCGATGCGCCAGATCGGACAAGCCGGTATCCTGAAGCGCCCGGGTGACGCATATATGGTCCTGCTCGCCAAAGCGGCCCCAAAGTGCGGGCCAGCTTTTCATCCGGCCCAACCGCCCGTTCATTACGTTCTGATAGACGCTCAGCCTGTCGACCAGCGCGAACTCCTGGAATATGAAACCAATGTCGGCACGAGTCTCACGTGCCGGGGACCTTGTTGCTGACAGCTGATTGCCCAACACACTGGCCTGGCCCTGCCAACCGCGCAGCCGACCATCCAACAGCGCCAGCATCGTTGACTTCCCCGCGCCGGATGGCCCGAGCAGCGCAACGCTTTCACCCGGTTGCACGGAAAGAGACAGGTTCGTCAACGCCGCTGCGCCGTCAAAGCAGTGTGACACGGCGTTGAGCGCGATGACAGCGGTCATTTCAGGAATCCATAGCGCCGCGCGGTCTCGCGCACGCCGTCATACACGGTCGGGTCGGCAGGAACATAACCATCCGGGCCAAAGAGATAGGCCAACAGATATCGGTTCTCGGCCTCGTTGAGACGCAGCATGGTGTCCACGAATTTCGCCTGCAATCCTGCGTCCAGATCAGGGCGGGCGATGACCGCATGGCTGGGGATCTGTTCGGATTCAGCCAGCACTTTGACTTCGGCCTGCTGATCCGGCGTCAGATAAAGATCGGCATATTGACTGGCTCCTGCCGCATCGACCAGCCCACTGGCCATGGCCTGCATCGCCTGCTGATAACCGCCTGCAAAAAATTTCTGCCCGAAAAAGCTGTCCGCATCGCCCGTGCCAGTGAACAGCCCGGCACGTACGAACAGATCAAGCGGATAAATGTAACCGGATTCCGACACCGGATCGGAAAAGGCAATGTCGCGCCCCTCAAGGTCAGCCAACGTTTCGATCCCGCTGTCGCGACGCACGAAAACGCGGCCAGAATAGCTGGGCTGTCCGCGATAGACCTCAGACAGTAGCGGCACGGCGCCGATCTGATCCTCGGCCAGGACAAATGGCAGCGCTCCCATGAAAGAGATGTCAGCATCGCCATTGCGCAGTGCCTCGACGGCAGCGGCATGGTCGAAAGTGACAAACCCGGTGACCGGGACGCCCATCTGATCCGTCAACCATTTGGTGATGACCTTGATATCCCCCAGCAGCTTCTCAGGGTTCTCCTGTGGGATGAAAGCCAGTTTCAGACCCTGATTGGCCGCCGCCATCGCAGGCATGGCGAGCATGGCAGTGGCCGTGGCCAGAAAGTTGCGACGCGACACCATCAGAACATCCTCTCGTCGATTTCGGCCTGCATGACCTTGAACAATTCCCATTGGCGGATTGCCTCGCCCCAATTACCGCTGGCGCTGGCATCGCCGACCGCTCGCAAAATGGCGGAGAATTCATAGATTTCCGGCTTGGAACTCTGATTGACCATGACACTGGCATCCGCCGCGAGATCGGGGGCGACCGTGTCGATCAGCAGCGCGATATTTTCTGCATCCTGCATCGGCAACAGGGTGTCCAATGTGCTTGCGAAAGTGGTCAGCTCTTCCCATGACAGCCGGAATACGCTGTCGCGACCATCGAATACCTGATATGGCTCTTCGCCATCCCCCACAGCCTCGACATAAGCGGTCAGATCGGCGCGTTGCGCCTCATCCAGCCCAAGTTGCTTGGTGTCGTTGAACCAATCCACTACGCTGGCCAACGTCGGCAGAGACCCGTCATGCATGTAGGGCGCGGTGAAATTGACGTTGCGCAGCGTCGGTGTTTCGAACGCGGTTGGTGTACCGCCCTGGAACGGAGGCTCGGCGCTGCCGATGTCATAGGTCAACCCGTCGCGGAATTGGCGGTTCGGCGTATGACAAGATGCGCAGGCCTTGTCGTCCAGACCTGCAAACTCGGTGTTGAACAATACCTCTCCGCGTTTGGCCGCATCGGATGCCAGATCAGTCAGCCTGCCTGCCCGGTCAATCTTAGGGTTGGGCAAAAAGTCGAACTGTTTGACGTAAGCCTCCAGCGCATCCAATTGGAAAGGTGTCGGTTCTTTCCCGGCAAATTCGGTCACGATCACGTTGCGGATGAACCGGCGCAGGCTGGGTTCGCGCCCGTCCCGGCCATAAGGTGCCGTGAACCGGATACCGCGCATCGATGGTGTGTCCAGATGATCGTCCGTTCGATCATTGAACATCGGATTGAAGAACGATCCGTCCACATCCATGCCGCCTGCATGAGAAGACAGGCCGGGAATGAAAAACTCGCGATTCACATCCGACCGGTTGTGACAGGTCGAACAGGCAATCCCCAACTCGCGTGCGGGGCCGCCAAAAATCTCAGGACTGTCGAACAGCATGTCGCCAAAAGCCACTAGCGGCAGGTTGGCTTCGTCCTCGCCAGCTTCTTCGAATTGCAGCACCAACCGGGGTAGTTGGCTCTGATCGGCGATGTTTGATCCGGGTGGAAGAGTGGCGGGAAGCGTGACTGGCGTTCCGCTTCGAACCACTGTCTCGGGGATTGGCGTTAGCGTGTTTCGTTCAGTAAACTCTGATGGAAGGTAATTTGCCCGGATATAGTCGGCTACAACACTGTGCGCCTCGGCAAATCTATCGGCATCAACATTCTGCGCACCGTTACCCAATACGCCCGCGCTACCAAGGGAAGAGTTCAGAACCAGCCAGGCCCGCCCCAGATCACGCGCGGCTTGTGCATCGGCTGCCTTGATGCCGTCCTCAAATGCGCGAAACAAGGCGGCGGCCTGAGACACCTCCGATGCGGCTTTGGGCTGGCCAAGCGCCGCCTTGGCTGCATCCAGATGCCGCAGAATTCCACTTGCGATGGCTGCTGTGCTGGCCTCGAACAGCGCCTGGCGGTCTTCGGAATCCAGTGCGCGGCTGATCGCTTGAGCCTCGGCTTCGGAAACGCGCGAAATCGCATCAATCTGCAGATCACTGCCAAGGGGCGGCGACATCCAGCTTTGTTCGATCTTGTCCCACGGAACCGGGCTCAGGTTTCCCATGAACAAGGTCAATCGGTACGCAGCTGCCCGCGGTGCCCACGGCGCCTCTTCGATTGCCGTGGCACCTGCTATGACAGGCAACAACCCGAGGAATGTGGATGCAATTAGATTCTTCATAGACTCGTCTACAATTATTAGCCTTGTCTAATTTATTCGTGACCAGCAGGCCGTTGTCAAGCCGCGCGATGCAATGCATACACGTACAGGAAGGCCAATAACGTAATCGTGAGCCCAATGACTGACAGCACTCCACAGGACGCCGACCGCAAGATTGACAATCAGGCCAGTGGATTCGAAGCGGTTCGCACGGCACATCAAAGCGAAATGGTTGAGGATTATGTGGAGCTTATTGCCGAACTGATCCACGAGAGGGGCGCTGCGCGACCGGTGGAAATTGCTGAACGCCTTGGTGTGACCCAACCCACCGTCTCAAAGAACTTGTCCCGACTAAAACGCGAAGGGTTCATCGAACATGAACCTTACCGCTCGCTCCGCCTTACGAATGCGGGACGCCAATTGGCTGAGGCGTGCCGGAAACGTCATCGGATCGTTGTGGATTTCCTGGTTGCTTTGGGCGTTTCAAGAGATGTGGCTGAGCACGACGCCGAAGGTATCGAGCATCATGTCAGCGAGGAAACCCTCGGCGTGTTCAGGGCATTCACGGAACGTGAAACAGGCTCAAATTGAAATTGCGTGGAGGGCACCTCAATGCCCGTTGATTGAAACTGGGTTCGGGGTTTGAGGAATATGACCACTTTCGGGCGGATTGTAATCAATGGTGGTTTGATGTTTCTAACAATCAACCCAACTGCAAGCCTTGGAAATGACCAGTAATAGCTCTTCCATCCGCCTGAAAAGCGAATTCCGAATGCGTTCACAGGTTTTAGAGCGCGTCGGTTTTCACATCTCGCTGCCGAATGATAGCTGGCATAAGAGCGAGTGTTTACTGTGCGAGCAAAGTCTGCATCAGCAAAAGGCGGCAACGTCCCGCTCCTCGATGGCCGGTCCCGGTTGCGGCGAAAGGGCGGACTGAATTCCGCCCCTCAGACTGGATTTCAACGACCGGTCTGGCGAAATCAGCTGCAACGCAGCGACGAGTATACCGCATCTGCAATCGAATGCTGCGTCAGCAAACACCGGAAACGGCAATGTCGGTAGAGTCCGCACGGCGGTCGTCCTCGAACCGCGTCTCGAATGGCAGTTTTCTGCAACCAATGCACGAATAGCAGCGTTATAACAAACCGCGCACATCGCAGTATGGGTGTTATGTGAAGCGATCTCTGGTTGTATCACCGCCCACCTGGGTCTTCATCACTCCAGTGCCCCAATTCATAAATGCCCTGTTTTTTCATACGACGTATAAAAGCAAGGTAGTTTATCAACTGATCGACCTCATCCATGTCTCCGGTGGCATAGGCGACTGCAATCATCTTGAACTGAGCCTCAGGATCCTCCGCTACTTTTTCGTCACACCGATCCGGATTGTTTTCAGTCCCCAATGAAGCGGTCCGTGCTTTGTCTACTTCGCTCCTCATCTCATTGAGATAGGCCTTCATACTGAGTTCGGGGGTGTTCTCGCCCAACTTAACTACGGCCTCCCAAATTGGTTTGAGCCGTTCAAAAAGATCATTTCGATCATCAGTCATGTCTCTTCACCTCGCAGTTTAACAATTGCTTGTAGTTGGCCTTTAGGAAAAACTGACAGCGGCCTACGCACATGAAATACTTGTAACGATCCGTTGCCTGTAGACTGCCCTGACTAAAGGGCCTCTCCGGGTGCCAGAGCCGATGCACAAATCCCTATGCAAAGCCGTCCTATTCCCTTCGATTGATTTTGAAGAACTAATCCGATATCCAGTCCGGCTGCGTGTTCAGTGTCAAAGCAGAGCCCAGCTCAAGACCAGCAAACCAAACGATGGAGGGTGCCATGTAGTTCTAAAACTGCATGAAAGGCCAAAGACATGGCCCACTACAAACGCAAACGTCCCCGCACCGTGCCTGGGAACGGGTACTCGCGTCTGGGTCTGAGCCGTCGCCTCGGAAAAGACCCGGATGATGTCCGGTGGCTCGGTAATTGGCCGCGTGGTCACGACATCATCTTTCACACACGTCCAACAAGACGCAAATCCAAGGCCCTTGCGCTTGGCATCCTGAAAGGCGCTGATCCTGATGGCATTTCTTGGCCGGATAGCCGCAAACAGGCATCTTCGCTGTCTGACTTACAAATCAGCTCTGATTTTCCGAAAGGGAAGTCAGAACAAACCAAACTGCCTGCGGGAGCAAAAAATGTGGGAGGCGTGTTAGTTGATGACGCAAAGGTCAAATTCAACTGATGTCCAACGTTGGGGGCGCCTTCTGATGTCGAACGTTCACCTAGTTTCTGGTCCAACTATGACGGTTGGGTCAGGTTCGTGTGACGTTCAATAGGAAATGTGGAACGTCACTGATTCCTGACTCAATCGGCGTCTAGTATATCAACAAATGGGTAAATCGCGTCACGCAATTCCCACCCAAACGTCAAGCATTTATGGCCCAATACGAGGAGCTAACTGTCATCGAAGGTGCAGGAATACTCCCAAAGACGCTGTATGACACGTTCGTACCAGTCTCACATATCAGCCTCAAGCAATGCTCTCTTTGCAAGGCCGACAAAGACTCTAGTAAAGACCTGCAACCTTTGCCCTCAGTTTGATCAGTGATGCTACAATGTCGATTTTGGGCGTTGAGACCCCTGTAAGTTGCCCCAGTTCTTGCACCGAAGTGACCAAGGCATCAATTTCCATCGGTCGGCGCAACTCCAGATCCTGCCACATTGAGGTTTTGTGTGCACCGACAGCCGCTCCGCCGTCGAGGCGTTTTTCAACATCTATCGGGAATTTTACGCCAAGATTTTCACCGACTTCTTGAGCCTCGAGCATCATTCCGCGTGCTACCGAGCGCGTGCCTTCGTCGGCACACAGGACATCAAGTGTTGAGTGGGTAAGAGCGGAAATCGGGTTGAACGACAAGTTACCCCACAGTTTCAACCAAATTTCATCTCGGATTCTTGGTCTGACGGGCGCACGCATTCCGGCGGCGGATAGCGCAGCCGAAAGCTTGGCAGCACGGTCTGATTTAGCACCATCGGGCTCGCCCAACGAAAAACGATTGCCTTCTATATGCTTGATTGATCCTGGAGCAATGACCTCGGCGGCAGGATAAACAACACATCCGAGGACGCGATCTGGCCCAAAACCGTCCCACTGCACATTTCCCGGATCGACTGACGCCAACCTCGTTCCCTCGTAAGGACCGCCTAGTTTGTGGAAGTACCACCAGGGCACCCCGTTCACTCCACTAACTACGGTTGTCTCGTCTGCAATCAACGGCTGCATTGAGTCTACGACTGCTGGGACGGAATGCGCTTTTAGTGTGATGAAGACATAATCTTGTGGGCCGAGATCGGCAGCATTGTCTGAAGCGCGTATTGGAACGCTAACCGGATCATGCCCTTCCTCAAGAAGGGTCAGTCCTTTTTCCTGCATTGCCGCCAAGTGGGGGCCACGCGCGACGACACTGACTTCTGTATCAGTCTGTGCAAGTTTCGCGGCAACGTAACCTCCGATAGCTCCGGCACCAAAGATACAAACTTTCATGTGTCTAAGCCTTTGCCAGTCCCAATTTAGCAGCTAGTCCGATCCTTTGTATCTTGCCAGTCGCGCCTTTTGGAATTTCTTCAAGAACAACCACCGAAGTCGGCACCTTGAATTTTGCGAGCCGCGCGCCGACAAAAGCCCTGACCTCTTGACCTTGGATCGTCGCTCCTTCTGAAAGCACCACAGCTGCCGCTATGTCTTCACCCAGTTTTTCGTGGGGAACGGCAAAACAAACTGCCTGAGCGACTTCTGGGTGGCTTAAGAGTACAGCGTCAACCTCAAGTGGACTGATTTTCTCTCCACCGCGATTGATAAGCTCCTTAAGACGACCGGTCAGTCGTAGGTAATTCTCTTCGTCGAACGACCCTTGGTCACCAGTGCGAAACCAAGTTTTTCCGTCCACTTCAAAGAAATTTTCAGCATTTGCCTGCGGGTTGCTTTCGTATCCCGGCGTCACGTTCGGACCGCTGATAACGATTTCTCCGACGTCCCTCGAAGAGATCAGAACATTTTCGTTCTCGTCTGCAATTCTGACTTCGGGGCCTGCTGCTATTCCAACAGATCCGGGTTTTTGAGTTTGGGGAGTAAGCGGGTTGCAACACATTTGATGTGTCGCCTCAGTCATGCCGTAGGCTTCGATGACGGGCGCATTAAAAGTTGCCACCAACTCTTCCATTACCGGGCCCGGCAACGAAGCAGAAGAAGATCGAAGAAAGCGCAACCGCGATTGCTCAATGATCGTTTGGTTTCGTGCAGCGCGGGTGAGAATGGCTTGGTGCATCGTCGGAACTGCGGTGTACCAGGTCGGATCAACTTCAGCGACCTGTGAGAAAAAACTAAGAGCGTTGAATCCGGGGGCGCAGCTAATTTGAGATCCAGCACCTAAAGACGCGGCAACAGCCGCAATCAACCCGTGGATATGAAACAGCGGCATAATACTCAGACAACGATCGTCGATTGTCAGTTTTAAAGACGAAGCCACATTCCGCGCGGATGCGTAGATATTAGCCTGCGTCAGAGGAACGATCTTGGGACGCGACGTTGTTCCTGACGTGTGCAGTATCAGTGCGACATCATCTTCACCCGGTGCGGATGTGTCAGCCGTGCCAATTGGGTCACAGGACAATATAGAGAACTGTCCGGCCGAATGTAAGCTATCGTGAGAGGCCCTCAAGATTGCGATGCCAAGGTCCCCAGCGGCCTTTACGGCAGGTCCATCGTCGTTTTCGTTTACAAGAAGGGCCTTGGCGTTCAGGTCTTTGAGGTAGAAAACGTATTCTTCGTAAGTGTACGCCGGGTTCAATGGTGCCGTCGTCGCCAATTGGGCAACGGATATGAAAGCCGTCGCCATTTCGGGGCCATTGGGCAACACAATTGCCACTCGGTCGCCACGACCTACTCCGATCTGATGGAGATCTTTTTTGACCTTTGCGCAAAGCTCTCGCAGCCCCAGGTAGTTCAACCAAGATCGACCTGGGGCACCGATAGCATTTGCGGTACCAGAATGGGGTGCGATCAATTCGGCAACTAAGTGGGGCATCTGGGATCCGTCTACAAAAGCGTTGGCCTATTTCGCGGAGGGGGTTTGACTTTGTACTTGCTAAGTTATGTGGACGGTTAGGCTACCCAGTTTCTCCACCGCCAAAACCATCACATCGCCACGGTTGACGGGGCCAACGCCAGAAGGAGTTCCCGAAAGAATAACGTCTCCGGGAGCGAGCTCAAAGTAATCGCTCAGGTAGGAGATCATCTCAGGGACTTTCCAGATCATCTGGTTCAAGTCACCTTCTTGCCGAACTTCACCATTCACCGTCAGAGTAATAGGTCCTTTGTCGAGATGCCCGACTTCTGATGCTTTGTGAATTGGTCCGCATGGCGCTGAGCGCTCAAATGCCTTGCCAATTTCCCACGGGCGACCCATTTTTTTCATCTGCCCTTGCAGATCGCGACGAGTCATATCAAGCGAAAGACCGTACCCAAAGACATGATCTAACGCATCGTCTACCGAGATATTCGTACCGCCCGACTTGAGCGCAACATACATTTCAGCTTCGTGATGCACGTCGGAGCTGTGCGGAGGGTAAGGGAATTCCCCGGAAGGATCTAAATTGTTCGGGTTTTTTTGGAAGAAAAACGGAGGCTCCCGGTTTGGGTCATGGCCCATCTCAATTGCGTGCGCGGCATAATTTCGCCCAACGCAGTAAACACGACGAACCGGGAATGTGCCGCCCCCCGCTATGGGTATTACATGCACCTGCGGCGCGGGAATGACATGATCGGACATCGCTTCCTCCTGAACGTTTATTGCCAAAGATCGGATTTCCAAACGGTCAGACACCTTCCGATCGATGCCACGCTAGATACGATCAAACGTGGCCGCTTACCAAGTCATCGCCAAAATTGGGGCGAGTTTGCAAGAGCTCCAGCCTCCTTCTGGCCCGACCATTTCTAGAATTGGTTGGGCGTTGATGCTGCTTCAGTCGTCAGACTGGATGCTCGTTGGCAGTACACGCGAATAAACCGATTTCAGGTGATCCACCATAGCACTTGCCGCAAGCTCATCGTCGCCCTTTGCTATCGCAGACACGATCACATCGTGTTCGCTAAAACTGGAATAATCCTCTGCGGGCTTTAGGGTTTCGCGTGGCTGTCCCCAAACAATAGATCTTCGAACCGAATTCAACGTCTCAAAAAAGTAAAGAAAGAGTTGGTTCCTAGTCGAGCGGGCTATCGCATGATGCAAATTGTTGTCCCATGCTTCATAAGTACGCCAATCCTCTGCGGTTCGACATTTATCGGCGCAGAGCCTCATTTGTTCGCGGTCTGAACGGGTGGAGTGGAGCGCTGCAAGGCGGCTGAGCTGCGGTTCGATCGTGAATCGCACCGATACAACCTGCTCTGGTTTAATTTGATTGCCCAAATAGGTTACGTCTGTGAGGTTAAGAACCGGTCTGGAACCAACGAAAGTTCCGCGACCTACATGCCGCCAAATGAGCCCCTGCGCCTCAAGCTCTGCCAAAGCTCTTCGCAATTGGTTTCGGGTCGTTCCAAGCTTTGAACAAAGTTCGCGTTCAGGCGGAAGCCTGTCATTATGCCGGTATCCAGCATTGTTAATCAGGTCACGTACGTGTTGCGCGAGTTCGGTTGGGTTGCTCACATCTTCACCCAATTTGGTGATTGGTTGATTGATTGAAACTCCAAGTCGGCAAAAACTCAAGGGCAAGTGACAACCAAATCTGAGTCGCCTGCGAAGATCGGTGACCTAAGTGGGCCCTAGCATGTAGGAGGAGAGCCGAGTGCGTTTAGCGACTGTTTCAATAGATAGCCACGCCGTTTGCGTCGCATTGCTTGCTAACGGAAGCAGGTTGGATGTTTCGCGTGCGATTAAGATGCTCATGCCGGATACGGCTCTTGATGTAAGCACGATGCAGCTGATTATCGAAGGCGGGCAGACCGCGCTGGAGGCGTTGAGTGCCGTTGTTGCCGCGGGTGAGGCAGGCGAACTCAAGGACCTGCTCGTCCCCGAAGACGCGCCTCTTCTGTCGCCCATTCCCACGCCACGCAAGAACGTTTTCTGCGTGGGGCGAAACTACGCTGAGCACATCGCAGAAGGCGAGCGGGCGCAAAAAGAGAAAATCGGCATCACCGAGCATCCGGTTTTCTTTACCAAGCCGCCGACCTCGGTCGTTGCGCCAGACGCTGACATCCTACTCTTTCCCTCGGTGTCGCAGTCCATCGACTACGAAGTCGAGTTGGCAGTCGTAATAGGGGAGCGCGGGCGTAACATCACCAAGGCAGATGCGTTTAATCATGTCTTTGGGTATTCTATTCTGAACGACATAACCGCCCGAGACATACAGCGCCGCCATGGCGGCCAGTACTTCAAAGGCAAAGGGTTGGATGGATCTTGCCCAATTGGTCCCTGCATCGTGACCGCCGATGCCATCAGCGATCCGCAAGCTCTGTCGATCGGACTTACAGTTAACGGTGAGCAGCGCCAAAAGGGGATGACGTCGGACATGATATTCGACATTCCAACGTTGATCGCATCTTTGTCAGAAGGCCTGACACTAGAACCGGGAGACATCATTGCGACAGGTACGCCATCAGGCGTCGGATACGCAATGGAACCGCCGCAGTTTTTAAAAAACGGGGACGTCGTAGTTTGCGAGGTTTCCGAAATCGGCACGCTAAGGAACAAAGTGCGTGCCGTGTAATGACTCCTACGCAGCAATCGCTGTGAGGCGTCAACATTCAAGGGAGGAAGACTACAATGATGAACAGAAGGACTTTCACAGCGTCCTTGCTTACTGCTGTTCCGGTAGCAGGAGCACTAGGAACAATGGGTTTTGCGCAAGACTTGCGTGAAATCACCTTCGTGCAACCCAGCCCTTCGGCAATCAACTCATTTCCTGTGTTTGTCGCCATTGGAGAAGGGTACTTCGCAGATGAAGGATTGAACGTGACCGTCGAGGCTATCAACGGCTCAGGCGCCGTGCTTCAGGCATTGTCTGCAGGACAAGCACACTTCGGTCGCCCCGGCCCCGGCCCGCTGATTGCCGCGCGCTCGCGCGATGTGGATGCCGTACATATCTACAACGTTGCGGCACGCAGCAACTTCGGCATCGCGGTGCCGGAAGACTCTGAAGTCCAAAGCGTTGAGGAACTGCGCGGAAAGGTCATCGGAACCGGCACCGCAGACGGTGCCGAAGTGGGTTTTGCACGAAACGTCTTGACCGGTGCAGGTATGAAAGAAGGTGAGGATTTCACATTTCTTACCGTTGGCGACGGCGGCCCGGCGACAGCAGCTTTCTTGAACGGCGAAATCGACGCATATTCTGCTTCGACGGCTGATACAGCAATCCTGAACCAGCGCGGAATGAAGGTGCGTGACATCACGCCTGCGGAATTTGGGCGTTTCTTCGGAAACGGTATCGCCACAATGGCTGACACAATCGCCAACGATCGCGAATTGGTCGAGGCCTGGAGCCGCGCGTTCGCACGTGGCCATGCCTTTGCTCTCGATGATGCTAACCGTGAAGCTGTGCTGAAGCATCTGGCGGACGGCAATCCGCAGGAAGGCGAGGACAAGGAGTTCCAGTCAGCGCTGTTCGATGCCGTACGTTCGAAAACCATAGCAGCGGATCCAAGCAACGGTTTGGGATGGTACCCCGCCGAAGTTTGGCAGGAATGGCAAGACGCACTTGTTGCAGGGGGCGAAATCCCAGGGCCGCTGGATGACTTGAACGCCGCCTGGACCAACGAATTTGCCGCCATTGGCAACGAGGCCGCCAGCAAATGAACGCTGCAGCCGCACAAGAGTTTTCCGGCGCGCCCTTGGGCACGCCGGTCTACGAATTGACCCATTTAAGCAAGACCTATGCGCGCAACCTTGTTGTTGCGCTTGAGGACATTAATCTGACGCTACGGAAAGGAAGCTTCACTTCTGTCATTGGGTCCAGCGGGTGCGGGAAATCCACTCTGCTCAAGATCATGGCGGGTCTGATCCCTCCCACCAAAGGGCGTGTGATCCTACAGGGCTTGCCAGTGACCGGTCCCCGTCGAGACATTGGTATGATGTTTCAACAAGCGACACTATTTCCCTGGAAAACAGCAGTGGAAAACATCGTGTTGCCAATCGAGATCCGCGACGGAAAGGCAGCCGCCAAGCAAGCAATGGGCAAGGCTCACGAACTATTGGACATCGTGGGCCTGAAGGGATTCGAAAACGTATACCCGAACGAATTGTCGGGCGGCATGGCTCAGCGCGCCTCAATCTGCCGTATGCTGATCACAGAACCAGCTGTACTTTTGTTAGACGAACCATTCAGCGCGCTGGACGAGCTGTCACGCGACATGATGAATATGGAATTGCAGCGGATTTGCCATGAACAGGATGCGACTGCTTTTCTTGTTACGCACTCTATTCAGGAAGCCGTGATTTTGTCCGACGAAATCGTCGTGTTGAAACCACGCCCGGGCAGGATTGCCGAAATTGTGAAGGTCGACCTGCCACGCCCACGCACGTTGGATATGATGACCACACCCAAGTTTGGCGCTATTGTAGACTACATTCGCAGCCTCCTGGATAAGGGAGAAGAAATGTGAGCGACGTTCATAACTACTCACCTGCCCTAAAAGACGCCGACACCGCAGAAGACACGGTATGGGAACAAAAAGTTCACTTTATCGACTCGGTCCCACGCTGGCTGGCGATGACCTTTGTCTTCGTGGTTTTCGTCGGCACTTGGCAAATTGTTACGAGCCTTAAGCTGGTTTCCCCAATCATTCTGCCTACACCGTTGGAAACCCTGAAAGATATGATCTTCGTGGGACAAAATCTATTGACTGGCGGCTACATGCTTGGGGCGCTGTGGATCACAATCAAAGAAGTTATCTATGGTTTTGCACTGGCAATCGCGATCGGTTTTTCGCTGGGCGTGTTGGTGGGGGAAACGGCATTTGGTGAAAAGGCAGTGATGCCTTATCTGGTGGCGATAGATACCATGCCAAAAGTGGCATTTGCCCCACTCTTTGTAGCGTGGTTGGGCTTTGGTATTGAATCAAAGGTCGCACTTGCTGCCTTTATCGCGACATTTCCAATCGTGGTCGGTACTGCGGCTGGGCTTCACGCCGCCGATGAAAACGCGCGTATGCTTTTCAAGACGATGGGCGCAAGTCGGATGCAGACATTGTTCAAGATGAAACTGCCGACTGGCCTGCCGCAGATTTTTACCGGCCTTAAGATCGGAGCAGTCGGCGTTATGGCCGGTGCGATCACAGGAGAATTCCTAGGCGGTGGCAAGGGATTTGGCGAACTTATCCGGGTTGCGGCCTCGCAACTCAACACGCCGCGCGTCTTCTCGTTAATCCTGTATCTCAGCCTTGTCGGTCTGGTCGTATTTGCGTCGGTGGTTTGGACACAGCGTAAATTGGTGTTCTGGCACAAGGAACAGGTAGGAAGAGATGACTTCTGAGCCTGTGAACATAGACTGCCACACCCTGCGTGATTTTGTGGCGGCCGCACTCGAAACTCGTGGTGTGCCAAAATCAGATGCGGACAAAGTGGCATCGACGATGGTTGAGGCCGACATTTATGGCTATGGCACGCACGGTGTCTTTCGCCTGCGACAGTACCTAGCCCGGCTGGCGGGAGGCGGCTCTAATCCTACGCCAAAAGTCACAGTAATACATGAGACTGTTGCAACCGCTTTGATCGACGGAGATGACGGCCTCGGCCATCTGGCTATGTCGGCGGCGCGGGATCTTGCAATAGAAAAGGCAAAAGCGGCCGGTATCGGGTGGGTCGGTGTTCGGCGCGGCAACCATGCAGGACCACTCGCACTTTATGTGCGTCCACAAGCTGAGGCTGGGTTGCTTGGTATGGCAGCCGCAGTGGGCAGCGCGAACCATGTCCCGCCCTATGGCGGAAGCGATTTGCTTCTTGGCACCAATCCCATTGCTTTTTCCGCCCCCGTCGATGGCCCCGACCCGTTTGTGTTTGATATGGCGACGACCGTAGCCGCGATGGGTAAGATCAAAACCCTGTTGCAGCAAGGCAAGCCTATGCCCGAAGGCTGGATGGTTGGGCGTGATGGAAACCCATTGACGGACCCCGCCCTCAAGTCAGAAGGGTTTCTTTTGCCGATCGGCGGTCCGAAAGGGTTCGGTCTTTCGGTGGCTATCGGGTTGATGGCCGGGGTCTTGAACGGCGCGGCCTTCGGCTCTGATGTGGTTAACTTCACCTCAGACACAACGTCGTCCACGAACACAGGGCAATTTGTAATGGCGCTTGATCCGGCAGCTTTTGGATTGGACAAAGACTTTGCTTCTAACGCAGCCCGCGTGTTTTCTGAAATGCGTGCATCTCCCCCCCTGCCCGGTCATGATCCCGTGCGCCTGCCGGGCGAAGGCAAAACGGCTGCCGCTGAGGCTCGCCGCAAAGACGGCGTTAGGCTCAACCCGGCCCTATGCCAGGACCTCAACAAACTTGCCTTGGACTGTGGGCTGACGCCCCCGTTTCTTGATCTAAAGACTGACTAGCGGCGTATCCGAGGGTAGCTGATAGGCGCATTCGACCAGTCTTTAATTAAGCGTCTCATCCTCAGCCTCCAGCGCTTTCACATGGGCCGAAAGTTTGTTCATCATGTGAAGTTTCATGGACTTTCCAAGCCCATCTGCATCTCGGTCCCGGAGCAACTCCATCATGGCTTCATGTTCGTCAATGGCCTGCGCCCAGCGCTCGTCCGACAAGTTGGCCATAAAACGTGCGCGGCGGACCCGTGCGGCCAACAGCTTGTGGTGGCTTTCAAGGATATCGTTTCGCGCTCCACGTATCAGTGCCTGATGAATGTCCTGATTGGCCTTAAAATATGCCTGTCGGTCATGTGAATTATAGGCTTCCAGCATATCGGCGTGGCGACTTTCGATTAGTTCAATTTCAGCGGAATCCATGTGCTGACATGCCAACTCTCCCGCCAGTTGCTCAAGCGTCGCAAGCACTGGAAACGTATTCTCCAATTCCTCTCGCGTGACACTTGCGACGCGGGCCCCCCGGTTGGCTTGAAGTACCACAAAGCCTTCTGATGCAAGCACCTTTAAAGCTTCTCGCAAAGGTGTCCGTGAGACCCCCAACGAGTCGCAAAGCTGTTTCTCAGGCACTTTTTCACCTGGCTTTAAAACATCTTCGACAACCAGGTTACGCAGCCTTTCGACCAATTCTTCGTGAAGGGTCGGGCGATTAATGCTGTCCGTCAGGTTCATTTCCATTTCCTAAACATCAAGAACCATATCCAAGAGGCGCGCGACGTGCACAGCTTGACGCTGCGTACCTTCCGCGATTTGATGGCGGCAAGATGTCCCGTCTGCCACGATAACTGCATCTCCGGGCGCTTCTTCCAATGCCGGGAACAAGTCGAGTTGTGCCATCTTTATCGAAACATCGATAGTGTCGGGCGAATATCCAAATGCTCCTGCCATGCCACAACAACTGCTTTCAATCATGTGAACTTGTGCCCCTGGAATACGCTTCAAAAGGTCAAGCATCGGTGTGACGGCATCGTGTGCTTTCTGGTGGCAATGCCCATGCAAATAGATCGGACGATCCAACGGCTTTAGGGGCAAGTCCGGCTGATCGGCCAGAAATTCCTCAAAGGTACACGTTGCGTTCGACAACATCTCAGTTTCCGGCCCCGGGCAAAGCGCCAAAAATTCATCCCGGAACGTGAGGATAGAGGAAGGTTCGAGCCCGACTACTGGAACACCTTTTGCAACCGCCTCTCGCGTCGCGTCAATCACGCGTTGTGCCTCGTGTCGCGCTTCGTCCACGCACCCCATAGCCAAGAGAGTACGTCCGCAATCCAAGGCCCTGTCAGATCGATCGTCTCGCGCCACGGCCACTCGAAGTCCCGTTGCCCGCAATACCCGAACTGCAGCGCGTAAAATTTCTGGCTCGAAATACCGGTTGAACACATCGGCAAACAGCAACACCTGCGGATCATTGTCCTGAGCCTCGACATCACGGAACGGAGCAGAAGACCACACTGGCAGATCGCGTCGCGCTGAAATGCCAGTCGGTCCCTCCAATAGCTTACGCGAGAGTCCAATTTTGTTTCGTAAATTCACAAGCCACGCGACTTTCGCGGCTTTTGGCGCATATCGGGGCAGGTAAGCTATCAATTTGTCTGCCAACCTCAGCCCATCTTTTTTACGTTTTGCTGACAATACTTCGATTTTCATTCGCGCCATATCAACGCCAGTCGGACATTCCCGAGCGCAAGCTTTGCAGGACACGCAGTACTTCATTGTGTCTAACATGGCATCGGACGACAAACCGCCCGGCATCTGCCCGCTGATGGCAAACCGCAACGAATTTGCCCGCCCACGTGTAGCGTCTCGCTCGTCTCGGGTCGCTCGGAAAGAAGGGCACATAACGCCGCCCTTGAGCTTGCGGCATGCACCGTTATTGTTGCACATCTCGACGGCGCCCTGAAACCCTCCTCCGGCACCCGGCCAAGCAGACCAGTCCAGCGCGGTTTCGAATTCAGGAACCGAATAGTCCTGGCCGAAGCGGAACAGTCGGCGGTCATCCATGGCAGGCGCGTTCACGATCTTGCCGGGATTCATCACCCCGTCGGGATCAAACCGGTTCTTAACCTGCTCAAACGCAGAAACGATACGTTGACCGTACATCTTCTCATGAAATTCTGATCTTACGATCCCGTCACCATGTTCACCTGAATGAGATCCTTTATATTTTTTGACCAGATCAAATGTTTCTTCAGCGATCGCCCTCATTGTCCGGACGTCTTTGTCTTGCCGCATGTTCAGCACAGGTCGCACGTGTAAACACCCCACCGAGGCATGCGCGTACCATGTTCCCTTTGTGCCATGTTTTGCAAAGATTTCGGTCAGGCCAGCGGTGTATTCGGCGAGGTCGGGCAACGGGACAGCGCAATCTTCGACAAAAGAGATTGGTTTTCCCGCCTCTTTCATCGACATCATGACATTCAACCCGGATTTTCGGTACTCGGCGATAGCATTCTGCAAAGAGTTGTCCGTAACAGAGACAACGCCGCCCCACCGATTTCCCGTACCGCTGAAAGCAAACCCGAGATCTCCCATCAGTTGCGAAAGCTCAACCAGTTTTGCGGCATTGGCTTCGCCGCTGCCCTCGGCGAATTCCACCAGCAGCAGGGCTTCGGGATTGCCTTCAACAAATGCATCAATCGTTTCGCGAAACAATGGGATTTCACGCCCCAATGCAATCATGGTGTCGTCGACCAACTCTACCGCCTGAGGGTTGAGTGTCACGATGTGCTGGGTGGCCTCCATTGCAGCACGGAATGTCGGGAAATGGCACACACCTGTAACTTTCGCGCCCGGCAGATGAGCTAGGCTTAGTTCCAGTTCTGTAAAATAGGCCAATGTGCCTTCTGACCCCACCAATAAATGGGACATGTTGATGTCGTTACCTACGAGCGCGTCGATATTGTACCCGCCCACACGGCGCTGGACTTTAGGAAAACGAGCGTCAATTTCAGCAGCCTCGCGACGCCCAAGAGCGCGCATATCACCAACAAGATCCGCATAATCGCCTGATGCGGCCGTATCAGCGCTGAACCGCGCTTCCGTGCCGTCAACCATGATTGCGTTTATCGCACGGACGTTGTCTCGCATGATTCCGTATCGCAGAGATTTTCCGCCTGAAGAATTGTTTGCCGCCATCCCCCCAAGAGTGCAACGAGACGCTGTTGAGGGATCCACGGGAAACCACAGGCCATGCTGCTTCAACGCTTGGTTCAATTGATCCAGAACAACACCGGGCTGAACGCGAGCAATACGCTTCTCAAAGTCTACATCTAGAATTCGATTCAAGTGTTTCGTGTTGTCCAGCACAACACCCTGATTGACCGTTTGCCCGCACTGCGACGTGCCGCCGCCGCGAGGCAGAACCGAACTTCCTTCGTCCCGCACAATGGACATTACAGCTTGGACATCTTCTGTGGACCGAGGGATCACCACAGCGTCCGGTATCATCTGATAGATTGAGGCATCGGTCGAGTATCGAGCAAGCGATGCCGGATCTGACATCACTTCCCCCCGCACATCAGACAACAGTCGGCGGTACAACGATCCATTCTCTACCATTAGGTACGCCTTCCCTTCCGTGTAAGCCCAGTTTGACGCTTCACTTCACCGTTGACTGAATAATGAATTCATAATTAACTTTTGCAATAGGCAATAGCGCCGCTTTTTCGGCACCAGCGTAAGGATCAGTTCAAATGCGTCAGGCAGGCAGACATTTTTTGCAGATTCCAGGGCCGAGTGCTGTGCCAGAGCGCATCCTGAAAGCCATAAGCACGCAGACCATTGATCACCGAGGACCGGATTTTGCTGAAGTGGGGAATAAGGCCCTCAATGGCATGAAGACGATTTTCAGGACAAAACAGAACGTCTTTATCTATCCTTCATCCGGCACCGGTGCATGGGAAGCCGCACTTGTGAACACGGTTTCGCCTAGCGAAAAAGTTCTGATGTTCGAAACAGGGCATTTCGCCTTCATGTGGTGCAACTTGGCTGGAAAACTAGGGTTGCAACCAGAGCTGATTGAAGGAGATTGGCGTGGCGGTGCGGACCCCAATCAGATTGAAGACCGTCTAAGTGCGGACGAGCAGCACGACATCAAGGCGGTTTGCGTCGTCCACAACGAAACGTCAACCGGTTCAGTCTCACCAATTGAGGAAGTGCGGAGGGCCATAGACGCAGCCAAGCACCCTGCACTTCTAATCGTGGACTCCATCTCCGGCCTTGCGTCGATTGATTTTCGGTTCGATGACTGGGGGGTCGATGTGTGTGTCTCCGGCTCGCAAAAGGGATTAATGTTACCGCCTGGTCTGAGCTTCAACGCCGTGAGCGATCGGGCTCTGAAACACTCAAAATCCGTGACCACGCCGCGAAGTTACTGGGATTGGCAAGATATGGTCGGACCAAATCAGAAGGGGTTCTTTCCTTACACCCCCGGCACCAATCTTCTCTATGGATTAAATGAGGCCATCGACATGTTGCACGAGGAAGGGTTGGACAACGTTTTTGCCCGTCATGCCCGACACGGAGCCGCGACACGGGCTGCCGTGCGCGCCTGGGGTCTTGAGGTTTTGTGCACACATCAAGGTCAGGAATCGGGCGTCTTGACTGCGGTTAAGGTCCCAGAAGGTCACTCTGCCGATGCGTTTCGTGCTACGGCGCTGGAGCACTATGACATCTCACTAGGAAATGGTCTGTCCAAGGTAGCCGACAAGGTGTTCCGCATTGGTCATTTGGGCGACTTCAACGACCTAATGTTGATGGCCACCCTTTCTGGCGTAGAAATGGGGCTAGCCAAGAACGGTATGCCTCATAACGGAGGCGGCACTCAGACTGCCTTGGAGCATCTAAAGGCTGCGTGACGTTGGACAGAATTTTTAAAAAACTCAAACCAACCACGACCCTATGATCTGACGACTTCTCACTTTCAACTGCCAACTCATCAGGAGATTCACCATGACTCGCTTGACGGCAAAAGACTTCGACCAGGAACTTCTGGACCTGTACGACTTTTACGCGCACGGCAAAATCACCAAGCGCCAGTTTCTGGACCGTGCCGGCAAGTTCACGGTTGGTGGTTTATCAGCGGTCGCGCTGCTGAACATGCTTAGCCCGAATTATGCTTTGGCCGAGCAGGTATCCTTCAACGATCCCGATATTCATGCAGACTACATCACCTACCCTTCACCAAACGGAACCGGTGATGTCAGGGGGTACGTTGTTCGGCCTGCCGGCGTTGAAGAGCCATTGCCCGCGGTGCTGGTAATCCACGAAAACCGTGGCTTGAATCCTTACATCGAAGACGTGGCGCGACGCTTGGCGAAAGCAGGCTTTATGGCTCTGGCTCCAGACGGTCTGACGTCGGTTGGCGGATACCCAGGCAACGATGCTGATGGGCGCGAGCTGCAAAAGACGGTCGATCGGGTCGAGCTGATGAATGATTTCTTCAATGGATTTGAATACCTTTTGAACAGAGAAGACTGCACTGGGAAAGTCGGCGCTGTGGGTTTCTGCTATGGCGGTGGTGTGGTCAGCGCGATTGCGGTGGCCTACCCGGAACTGGCCGCGGGCGTGCCATTCTATGGTCGCCAGCCAGCAGTTGAGGATGTGGCCAAAATTCAGGCACCGTTGCTGATTCAGATGGGAGAGCTTGATGAGCGCATCAACGCAGGTTGGCCAGATTTTGAGGCTGCTCTTCAATCCAACGATAAGGTTTACGAGGCATTTATATACGAAAATGCTAACCACGGCTTTCATAACGACAGCACGCCTCGTTATGACGAAGAAATGGCAAACCTGGCCTGGGACCGCACCATTGATTGGTTCAACACCTATCTGAGGTAATTGGTGCTAGCTACGAAGTAAGTCATGCGTTGATATCGCTTCGTCCCAACCCAAGGTTCATCTTGGCCAAGCCCTCAATGGCCTTAGAAATTTGGCCTGCTCGATCTCACCGAAATGCCGGAAGTGAGAGTTGGGTAGGTTAGCGTGTATCTCGCAGTGTCAAGACGGTTATCTGGAACGGCACATCATGGTTTTATCAACAAGACCTAGGTGTGCAACCTCAGCGCTGTGGTTATTGATACCCTCGGATCAGATTAACTGATTACTCTGTTCGCCAGTTCACGAACAACTCCCTGTGTCTCTTTGGGATAAGCGCGAACAAGCCCAGCCTCACAGGGGATCGTCTCGATTTCTCTTCGGTCCAACACCCGAGCCAAATGGATCGCTGCGAGCTCAATGTGCTCTGCTATTTGGCCAAGCGTCACATACACCTCCGCAAACGCCTGAATGCTCTCTTCAGTGATGTAGCAACGGTAGTGCTGCGTGTCGTCGATGAAATTGCATTTCAACCACCCAGATCCAGAGATTGGCTCAAATGAAAATCCAAAGGGCCGATCAATTGCGCCGCGCCAGCGCTAATGCCAGATTTCTTTGATGGCATGTAGAAAAACTGTGCAGGCATTCCGTTGCATGTAAAAATATGCTGATAAAATAGGCAAACTGGCAGCTTGATGAAACGCTTAGTGGCCTTGGAATTGCGATCGATGAAGCTTGGGCTCACTTGGGTGCCTATGAAACAACACCTCACCGTCGTTGTCGTCGAGCAGAATCAAGAACGTGCTTTCGCAATTGTGGATGCTTTGAAAGAGTCTGGAGACGTAGACGTTTCTGTAATCGGCAATGTCTCTGGCCTGGCACGTAAAATCGCAATGCATAGCCCGGACATAGTTCTGATCGATATCGACAACCCCTCACGCGATATGCTGGAAGAGTTGACCGTTGCCTCCGGTCCGATGGAGCGACCGGTGGCTATGTTCGTCTCGGGCGCTGCGGGCGGATTAGCGAAAGCCGCCGTTGAGGCAGGGGTATCAGCTTATGTAGTCGATGGCCTGCAAGCCGAGCGCATCAAACCTGTGATCGACACCGCCATCGCCCGGTTTCAGGTACTACGCCAGATGAGGACCGAACTGGCCGAGACCCGCCGTGCTTTGGAAGAACGCAAAGTGATTGACCGCGCCAAAGGGTTGTTGATGAAAGCCAGGGGTGTGTCTGAAGACGAGGCCTATGCCCTGATGCGCAAAACTGCGATGAATCAGAACCGCCGGGTTGCAGATGTGGCCGAAGCCTTGGTCACGGCTTCGGGGTTGTTGTCATGAGAACTGTAACCTTGCCTGTCGCCTATATGCCTTTGGTTGACGCGGCTCCGTTGATTGTCGCGCGCGAGATGGGGTTTGACCATGCCGAAGGCGTGTCGCTGGACCTGCGACCAGCCCCGTCGTGGTCTTCATTGCGCGATATGCTGGCCTTTGGGCACGTGGACGCGGCGCATCTGTTGTCACCTGTACCTGTTGCGATGGCCTTGGGTTTGGGCGGTATTGCGACGCCGCTGTCCGCCGTGTCTGTCCTATCCCTGAACGGCAACATCATAGGTGTTGGAACTCAATTGGCAGGGCGTCTGACCGATCAGGGCTATGGCTTCGATTTTACTGATGCAGCTGCAGCTGGGGCTGCGTTGGCAAAGGCTGCCGGTGACGTTTTGGTGTTCGGAGTGCCTTTTCCGTTTTCGATGCATGTCGAACTGCTGCGCTATTGGGTTGCGGGAACCGAACTGGCTTCGAAGCAGGTCGAAATCCGCACTGTCCCGCCCCCTCTGATGGCGCAGGCGCTTGCAGGTGGTGAGATCGATGCCTTCTGCGTGGGCGAGCCTTGGGGCTCATTCGCCGTGGATGATAGTGTTGGCGCGTTGCTGCTGCCCGGTAAGGCGATTTGGACCTGCGCACCTGAAAAGGTGTTGGCAGTTAGAAACGACTGGGCCGAAACCGAGCCGCATTTGCTGCGTAGCCTCATGCGGGCCGTTTGGCGCGCGGGACGTTGGCTCTCAAACACGGACAGCCGAACAACCGCGTCCGAGATGCTATCGCGCAAAACCTACCTCAATGTCTCACCCGAACTAATCGATCGTGCAATAATGGGCGAATTCACAATCTCGGCGCGCGGCGAGCAACGCCATGTGGATGGGTTTGTTGAGTTCTTTGATGGCGCTGCCACCTTCCCATGGCGCAGTCAGGCCAAGTGGATCGCGCATCAGCTAGCACAACGGAACGGGCTCGATGTCAGCACAGCCGAACGTCAGGCTGCCTGCGTCTTTCGCAGCGACCTCTATCGGCGCGAGTTGTTCGGGCTGGGTGTCGAAACTCCCGGAGCGTCAGAGAAGCTGGAGGGGGCGCTTCCTGAGTCGACCACCGTAGCCTCGACAAACGGAAGCTTGGTTCTGGCACCGAACGTCTTCTTCGACCGTCGCATTTTCGAGCCAACGGGGTAATTGTGCCCAAAAATTTTGCAGCGCAGCATCAAATTACGCTGCATCGCAGAAAAATCACACTTTGACGCTCAAAACCGGGTGACGGCCCGGATCAAGGATGTCTTAATCGGAACATCGGAAGGCAACGACGCCCACCGACGGAATTCGCCCACAATCCAGGGCACCTTACAAGAGCAAAGCCGCTCGACCATCCGCCACCTCCTCCCGGCGGACTGTGTCGGCGGCTTTTTTGTTTGCCCAAGAGGTTGGGCTGAACCGAAAGGGATCGAGATGAAAAAGCTACTTTTAGGCCTGGCCGCAACGACGGCACTTGTGTCTCCGGCACTGGCCGAACTGGAACTGGAAAAAGACGAACTGACGTTTGGCTTTATCAAACTTACCGATATGGCGCCGCTGGCTGTCGCTTACGAGAATGGGTACTTTCTGGACGAAGGCCTGTTCGTGACGCTGGAAGCACAAGCCAATTGGAAAGTTCTATTGGATGGTGTGATCGACGGGCAGCTTGACGGTGCACACATGCTGGCCGGACAGCCTTTGGCCGCGACTATCGGATACGGGACCGAGGCGCATATCATCACACCGTTTTCGATGGACCTGAACGGCAACGGCATCACCGTGTCCAACGAAATCTGGGAAGAGATGAAACCGAACATCCCGGTGATGGAGGATGGTCGTCCCCAACACCCTATCAGTGCCGAGGCGCTTGCTCCGGTCGTTGAGAAATACAGATCCGAAGGCAAGCCCTTTAACATGGGCATGGTGTTCCCGGTCTCGACCCACAATTACGAACTGCGCTATTGGCTGGCCGCGGGTGGGCTGCATCCAGGGTATTACAGCCCAGACAATGTGACCGGTCAGATCGGTGCGGATGTGTTCCTGTCGGTAACACCTCCACCACAGATGCCAGCCACGTTGGAGGCCGGTACAATTTATGGCTACTGCGTGGGTGAGCCCTGGAATCAGCAAGCGGTGTTCAAGGGCATCGGAGTTCCGGTTATTACCGATTACGAGCTGTGGAAGAACAACCCCGAGAAGGTTTTCGGCATCACGGCTGAGTTCGCTGAGGAATATCCGAACACTACTCTGGCGGTGACCAAGGCTTTGATCCGTGCGGCGATGTGGCTGGATGAGAACGACAATGCTAACCGCCCCGAGGCGGTCGAGATCCTGAGCCGTCCAGAATATGTGGGCGCGGACTATGACGTCATCGCCAACTCGATGACCGGCACGTTCGAATACGAAAAAGGTGACAAGCGCGAGGTTCCCGATTTCAACGTGTTCTTCCGCTACAATGCGACCTATCCGTTCTACTCTGACGCCGTCTGGTACCTGACGCAGATGCGCCGCTGGGGTCAGATCAACGAATCCAAGCCTGACAGCTGGTACGACGAAGTCGCTAAATCCATCTACAAGCCTGAAATCTATCTGGAGGCCGCACGCCTGCTGGTCGACGAAGGGCTGGCGAATGAGGCCGACTTCCCTTGGGACAGCGACGGCTACAAAGCCCCGACCCCGGCCGAGGATATCATTGACGGCATCGCCTACAACGGCCGCACCCCCAACGCCTATCTCGAAAGCCTCTCCATCGGTCTGAAAGACGGTCAGACGATCGTCGGCTCGGACGTGCAAGGCTAATCCCAAAAATCCGCGCCCAGCATCTGCTGGGCGTGGCCCAAACAGTGCCCCGCCATCGCAAGGACGCATCAGATGACAACGGTCGATCCAGAATTCAATGCAGACGCCGCCCGAGAGGAACGTCGCGCCCGCCTTTTCACCCGCATCAACGCAGCCGACAAGTGGTTTCAGGTGCTGGGCCTCAGCTGGGCCACGCCCGTCCTAAAGGCCGCCGCCGGAGACAACCCACGCGCGCAGATAACCGAAATCTGGCGGTTGCTGATCGTACCCCTGCTGTCGATCTGTGCCTTCCTGCTGCTCTGGGCCACACTGGCCCCCAAGGTTCAGACCTCGTTGGGCGCGGTGCCCGGACCGGCTCAGGTTTGGGAAGAAATGGTCAGTCTGAACGAGGACGCAAAGGCCAAATCCGCCAAACGAGCGAAATTCGAGGCCATGGTCGAGAAGCGCAATCAGAAATTCATTGATGCCGGACAGCCCGAGAAAGTGAAAGACGTAGCCTTCACCGGGGCGCCAACATACTACCAGCAAATCTGGACCTCGATAAAAACTGTCTTCTTCGGGTTTTTGATCGCCACTGTCATCGCGGTTCCGCTTGGCATTGCCGCTGGCCTGTCTCCGACCGCAAATGCCGCACTGAACCCGCTGATCCAGATTTTCAAACCGGTCTCGCCTCTGGCATGGTTGCCGATCGTGACCATGATCGTCTCGGCGGTCTACGTCACAAATGACGGCTGGTTTGCAAAGTCTTTCCTGATCTCTGCCATCACCGTGACTCTGTGTTCGCTCTGGCCGACCCTGATCAATACCGCGCTTGGTGTGGCGTCCATCGACAAAGATCTGGTGAACGTCTCCAAAGTTCTGAAGATGAACACCTATACAAAGATCACCAAGCTGGTGCTCCCCTCGGCTTTACCGCTGATCTTCACCGGTTTGCGCCTTTCTCTAGGCGTTGGCTGGATGGTTCTGATTGCGGCTGAAATGCTGGCGCAAAACCCTGGTCTGGGCAAGTTTGTCTGGGATGAATTCCAGAACGGCTCATCCAGTTCACTCGCCAAGATCATGGTTGCGGTCTTCACCATCGGCATTATCGGCTTCCTGCTGGACCGGGTGATGTACGCGCTGCAATCCCTGTTTACCTTCACAAACAACCGGTGAGCGTGATGAGCATACTAAGTTTCAATAACGCCTCGAAGTCCTTTGGCGAAGGCACCGCGCGCACCGAAGTGCTGAAAGACATCGATCTGGACGTGCAAGAGGGTGAATTTCTGGTGATCCTCGGCTTCTCGGGTACCGGTAAAACCACCCTGATCAACCTAATGGCCGGGCTCGACAGTCCAACCAGCGGAGAAGTCACGTTTAAAGGCGCCCCGATCAAGGGCCCGGGTCCGGAACGAGGCGTGATCTTCCAGAACTATTCTCTGATGCCGTGGTTGACAGTTAGCGGCAATGTGGGGCTGGCGGTTGATACGGTCTTTCCCGGTCTCAGCAAGGCCGAGAAAGCCGAGAAGGTTGCACATTACATCAAGATGGTTGGCCTCAGCCACGCTGCAACGCGTCGCCCGGCTGAACTGTCCGGCGGTATGCGCCAGCGGGTCAATGTGGCCCGTGCGTTGTCGATGAACCCAGAGGTTTTGTTGCTGGATGAACCACTCTCTGCGCTAGACGCATTGACCCGCGCCAATCTGGCGGATGAGATCGAACATATCTGGGAAGCCGACAAAAAGACTTGCGTGCTGATCACCAATGATGTGGATGAGGCGATCATTCTGGCCGACCGCATCATTGCCCTGAACCCGGATGGCACGTTGGGGCAGGAGTTCCGCGTTTCGATCCCTCGACCGCGTGATCGAGGGGCAATGAATAATGATGAAACCTTCAAACGCTTGCGCGCGGACGTCACCAAATACCTGATGGATGTGGGGATCGAGGCCAAGGTCGAAGGTTCACGCATCCTGCCCAACGTAACGCCAATGCACGGCGTGCCAACAGCGGTTGCCAAGGCTCAGAAGGGGATGATTCAGAACCGCTTCCTCAACTTCTCGCAATTGCACAAGATCTATCCGACCCCCAAGGGGCCGCTGACCGTAGTAGAGGACTTTGATCTGAAGATCGACAAAGGTGAGTTTATCTCGCTGATCGGCCATTCCGGTTGCGGCAAATCCACGGTTCTGACCATGGCGGCGGGGCTGAATGAGATATCTAAAGGTGCGATCAAGTTGGATGGCCGCCACGTCGAAGGCGCTGATCCTGAACGTGCCGTGGTGTTCCAATCGCCCAACTTGTTCCCATGGCTCAGTGCCAAGGAAAACGTCGCGATCGGGGTCGATAAGGTCTATCCCAAGGCCAGCGTCGCCGAGCGGCAAGATGTCGTTGAATATTATCTGGAACGCGTCGGTCTGGCTGACGCGATGGACAAATCTGCCAGCGATCTTTCGAACGGTATGAAGCAACGAGTCGGCATCGCCCGTGCCTTTGCCCTATCCCCCAAGCTGCTGCTACTGGATGAACCGTTTGGCATGCTCGACAGCCTGACGCGCTGGGAATTGCAGGAAGTGCTGATGGAGGTCTGGTCCCGCACTAAAGTGACCGCAATCTGCGTCACCCATGACGTGGATGAGGCGATCCTGCTGGCCGACCGCGTGGTGATGATGACCAACGGCCCGCAAGCGACCATCGGTAAGATCACCAAGGTTGATCTGCCGCGGCCACGAACACGCAAGGCGTTGCTCGAACATCCGGATTACTACGCTTACCGGCAAGAGGTTCTCGATTTCCTCGAAGAATACGAACACGGCGCCAAGCCTAAATCGTCCGCCCCCAAAGCGATTGCAGCGGAGTGAAACCATGAAGCAAAGACTAGTTTTTATAGGCGCAGGGATGGCTTCGGGCCGGGTGTTGGAGCACTTGACGGATGCCGCGCTCGATGCGTTCGACATCACTCTGTTCAACGCCGAACCGCGCGGAAACTACAATCGCATCATGCTCAGCCCGGTTTTGTCGGGTGAGAAGACCTATGACGAGATCGTCACCCATGACGACGCCTGGTATGCCGAACGTGGCATCGCCTGCCGCTTTGGCGAAAAGGTCGAGAAGATTGACCGCGAGATGAAGGTAGTCGAAGGCGCAAATGGGCATGTACCCTACGACAAGCTGGTAATCGCAACCGGGTCGAACCCGTTCATGATCCCTCTACCAGGGCATGATCTAGAGGGCGTGATCGCCTATCGCGACCTGGAAGACACACAGCAGATGATGGGCATGGGTTCGGGAAACCGGGTCGTCGTAATTGGCGGCGGTTTGCTGGGGCTCGAGGCCGCTGCGGGGATGGCCGCGCATGGTGTTGACGTCACCGTCGTGCATATCATGGGCCACCTGATGGAGCGTCAGTTGGACGAGGCCGCAGGCTACCTGCTGAAGAAATCGCTGGAAGACAAAGGCATCAAGATCTGCCTGCAGGCGAATTCCAAGGAAGTTCTGGGGCAAGATGGCAAGGTTCGCGCACTGCTGCTGGATGACGGGACCGAACTGCCCTGTGACCTGCTGGTTATGGCGGTGGGTATCCGTCCCAACACGGCGCTGGCGCAAGAGGCCGGGCTGGCCACCGGTCGCGGCATCCATGTGGATGATCAAATGCTGACCTCGGACCCGGATGTCTATGCCGTGGGTGAATGCGTCGAACATGGCGGAGAGATCTTTGGTCTTGTCGCCCCGCTCTACGATCAAGCGAAAGTGGCGGCGCGTGCTCTGTTGGAAGAAGACGCCGCATTCGCGCAGAAAACCCTCTCGACCAAGCTGAAAGTCACGGGCTGCGATCTGTTCAGTGCCGGCGATTTCGCTGACGGGCCGGGGCGTGAAGACATCGTGTTTCGCGACCCTTCACGCGGCGTCTACAAGCGCCTCGTTATCGAAGAGGATCGGCTGGTTGGTGCTGTCATGTATGGCGATACCGCCGATGGCAGCTGGTTCTTCGGGTTGATCAAGGACGGCACCAGCATCGACGAGATGCGAGAGACGCTGATCTTCGGCCCGG
Source organism: Ruegeria sp. BI7 (assembly GCF_056537925.1). NCBI lineage: Bacteria > Pseudomonadati > Pseudomonadota > Alphaproteobacteria > Rhodobacterales > Roseobacteraceae > Ruegeria > Ruegeria sp. BI7. The sequence goes on along the minus strand of NZ_JBQFSK010000009.1, from coordinate 39,072 downwards.
CCTATCAGGGGGACGACACCGCGGACCCTCTCTCAGCCGTTGCAGCATTGCCGCCTAAGGCGGAGATTTGCGGCTGCAACGGCGTATGCAAGGGAGATATCATTGAGGCGATCAACGCAGGGGCCAATGATTTGGGCGCGGTGCGTGTAAGCACCAAGGCCAGTGCTTCCTGCGGGACATGCACCGGGCTTGTGGAACAGGTATTGCAGGTCACTTTGGGCGACGACTTCCAAATGCCTGCCGCGCAACCGATCTGCGGTTGCACCGATCTGACGCATGAGGATGTACGTCGCCTGATCAAGGGGCAGGAACTGAAAAGCCAGGCCGCTGTCTGGCAGGAACTCAGCTGGACCACGCCCAACGGCTGCCATGTGTGCCGCCCGCCGATTAACTATTATCTACTGGCGGATTGGCCGCTGGAATACCAAGATGACCCGCAAAGCCGCTTCGTCAACGAACGTAAACACGCCAACATTCAGAAAGACGGCACATTCAGTGTCGTGCCCCGCATGTGGGGAGGGATCACGACACCGGAAGAGTTGCGCGCGATTGCCAATGCTGCCGATAAGTACGACGTGCCAACCGTCAAAGTCACGGGCGGTCAGCGCATCGACCTGCTGGGCGTAAAGGGTGAGGACCTGCCTGCGATCTGGTCGGATCTGAACAAGGCCGGTCTGGTCTCGGGCCATGCCTATTCCAAGGGTCTGCGCACGGTCAAAACCTGCGTCGGCACGGATCATTGCCGGTTTGGCACACAGGACAGTACAGGCCTGGGTATCAAGCTGGAGAAAATCCTGTGGGGGTCGTGGACGCCCCATAAGCTTAAGCTGGCCGTATCCGGGTGCCCGCGCAACTGCGCCGAGGCGACGTGCAAGGATATTGGCGTCGTCTGCGTGGATTCGGGCTTTCAGATCAGCATCGGCGGTGCCGCAGGCATGGACGTAAAAGAGACCCAACTGTTGTGCCAGGTTCCCACCGAAGGCGACGCGATCGAGGTCGTGATGGCCGTGACCCAAGCCTACCGCGAGGGCGGCAAGTATCTGGATCGCCTGTATAAATGGTTGGGCAAGGTTGGCATGGACTGGGTCAAAGCTCAGGTCGTGGACGATCTTGAAAACCGTGCTGCTTTGGTCGCCCGGTTCGAACTGTCGCAAAGCATCTACCGCAAAGACCCATGGGCCGAACACGTCAAAGAAAAAGCGCAGACCTACGCGCCGATTGCAGATTTTACATTGGAGGCCGCGGAATGAGCTGGATCGACATCGGACATATTAATGAGGTGCCGGTGCGCGGAGCGCGTCTGGTGAAAACCCATATCGGCTGTATCGCCGTCTTCCGCACCGCCGAGGCGGAAGTATTCGCAGCGACCAACAGCTGTCCGCATAAAGGCGGCCCATTGTCCGAGGGCATCGTCCACGGCCAGTCGGTCACCTGTCCGCTGCACAACTGGGTCTTTGACCTGAACACGGGAGAAGCTAAAGGGGCGGATGATGGCCGCATCACCACCTATCCGGTGCGTCTTGAAGGCGGTCGTATCCTACTGGACGACAGCGCGGTTTCCCGGCGGAGCGCGGCCTGATGGACGGAAGTGGTCTGCCCGAAGTTCGCTCGACCTGCGCGTATTGCGGCGTTGGCTGCGGTGTGCTTCTACGACCTGATGGAGTTGGAGGGCTGACCGTCCGGGGCGACCCGGATCATCCAGCGAACCATGGTCGTTTGTGCTCGAAAGGGTTGGCGTTGGGTGAAACCGTGGGGTTGGAACACCGGTTGCTGGCTCCTCGCGCCTTTGGTCAGGACACCAGCTGGGATAACGCGTTGCAACTGGTCGCAGACCGGTTCTCTGCCGCGATAGCTGAACACGGGCCGGACAGCGTCGCGTTTTACGTCTCGGGGCAGTTGCTGACCGAGGATTACTATGTCGCCAACAAGCTAATGAAGGGCTTTATGGGCTCGGCGAATATCGACACCAACTCTCGGCTTTGTATGGCCTCGACCGTGGCCGGACACAAACGCGCTTTTGGTACTGATACGGTGCCTGGAACCTATGAGGATCTGGATCAGGCTGACCTGGTTGTGCTGGTCGGCTCGAACCTCGCTTGGTGCCATCCCGTTCTCTATCAACGGGTCATAGCTGCGCGTAAGGCGCGCGGCGCGAAGATTGTGGTTGTTGACCCGCGTCGAACAGCGAGCTGCGATCAAGCAGACCTCCATCTGGCGCTTCAACCGGGCAGCGACGTCGCATTGTTCAACCGCTTGTTGGCTAGAATTCACCAAACGGGGCATGTGTCAGCGGATTTTCTGGATCGCAGTGTTGGGTTCAATGAGGCGGTTGAGCTGGCACAGCTTGACGATCCTGATGAGACGGGGCTGAGCCCTGATGAGATTGAAGCTTTCTGCGATACGTGGATCGGGACTGAGCGCGTTGTGACGATCTTTAGTCAGGGTGTGAACCAGTCTTCCAGCGGAACCGACAAAGTAAACGCGATCCTGAACTGCCATTTAGCCACCGGACGGATCGGTCGTGCGGGAATGGGTCCGTTTTCAGTCACCGGTCAGCCAAACGCCATGGGTGGTCGAGAGGTGGGCGGCTTGGCCAATATGCTCGCGTGCCATTTGGATATCGAGAATAAAGCCCACAATGCAGCCGTCCGGAAATTCTGGAAGGCGCCCAATATGCCACAGAAGCAGGGGCTCAAAGCGGTCGACTTGTTTCGCACTGTCGAAAGCGGCCAGATCAAAGCACTGTGGGTCATCCACACTAATCCGGCGGCCACTATGCCAGATGCAGACCGCGTGAAGGCGGCCATCGAAAACTGTCCATTCACAGTTGTCAGCGACCTGACCGCCAGAACAGATACCGCGCGTGTCGCAGACATATTGCTGCCAGCAGCGGGTTGGGGCGAAAAAAGCGGTACAGTGACCAATTCAGACCGCACGATCAGCAGACAACGCGCCGTTTTGGCGCCTCCGGGACAAGCGCGAGCGGATTGGGATATTTTGGCCGAAGTGGGCCGTCGCATGGGCTGGACAGAAGCATTCAGCTATAAAACCCCAGCACAGGTTTTTCGAGAATACGCTAAGATGACTTCGCTCGCCGTATCATTTGGCAAGGATCTGGATATTACAAATTTTTCGGACCTTGATGACGAAGGCTATGAAGCGCTGAGCGCAACACGGTGGCCGACGACATCTCGTAAATCAGATGGCCGTTTTTTCGGCGATGGGCAGTTTTTTCATCCTGATGGTAAAGCACGTTTTGTGCCTGTTACCCATCGTCCACCTAAGGCGACGACTTCAGAACAATTTCCGTTTCTTTTAAACACGGGGCGAAACAGGGACCAGTGGCACACCATGACAAGGTCCGGGTTGTCGCCGCGCCTGTCAGCCCATCTTGCCGAGCCTTATGTTGACGTTAACCCCAACGACGTTGATCGATTGGGCCTTAGTGCCGCAGATTTGGTTGAACTCAACAGCTCAGTTGGAAGCGGTATATTTCGGCTTCGGACCACGGAGTCTGTGGCACCAGGTCAAGTGTTTGCGCCAATTCACTGGACGGCTGAAACGGCCCCATCAGCCTGTGTGGATGCGCTTGTGCCAAGTGTGACTGATCCGATTTCAGGACAGCCGGAAAGTAAGTCAACACCGGTATCTGTAAAACCTATGCATGCCGCGTGGTACGGCTTTGCCGTTTCAGTTGACGCGGCGGCCCCTGGCTCAGAGTACTGGGCAACAGCCAAAACACCCAACGGCTACAGGATGGAGTTGGCAGGCAAGCAGATCATAGACGATTGGGAAAGCACTGCCCGCGATTGGTTTGGGCTACCGGATGCAGAGGCCACCGTAGTAGAAGATCCAAAGAGGGGCTCTTACAGAATAGCGCTGACAGACGAGCAGCGCGTATTGGCAGCGCTCTTTGTCTCGCGCCAACCTATCACACTGATGCGAGATTATTTGGCAAGCTTTCCCAAGGTGACGCCTCAGCAGATTTTGTCTGGCCGTTCCTCTGCGTCTTCAGAAGATTGCGGACCAATTGTCTGTTCCTGTTTCGAAGTCGGGCTAAAAACCATCATCCGTGCCATTCATGACCAGCATATGATCAGTGTGGACGATATCGGAGATGCCCTTCAGGCTGGGACGAATTGCGGGTCTTGCCGGCCAGAGTTGGCTGACTTGCTCACCGAGCATTCGAAATCAATCCGCAACAAACAGAAGAACTGCCGGCAAGAACAATCCGCGTAGATTCAAGGTACTTTTGAACGGTAGTGCGGTCCGCTATGATTGGTTTTCAAAGCCAGCGCAGGTTCCATTCAATCTATAGAATAGATCAAATTAGGCCTTCCTAACCGGTTCGAACAAGTTGGTCAGACGATGGCTTCGCCCTGTGCTCCAGACCAACACTCGCGTCCCAGTTTCGCGTTTGCGGCGAATATCTCCTCTGACGCGCCGCACAGCGGCTAAGGCGACCGAAGCCGAACGGCAGGTTAGGGCCGAATGTCGCTTTCGTTATTAGGTAATTTAATGATCGCCAATAGTGGCTATCATCCTTCCCGCCGCTTTCCTTTCGTGGACCAGCGGGATTTGGACAAGCCAAACGCCTCTGGCCGTCAGGGTGAGGGCGCGGCCCTCCCCCTCGGGCAACGCTGTTAGACAGGACCGTGTCCTCGGCTGTGCCTGCGGAACGCACCACCCCAATCGAATAGCATTGCCTCGCCCCCCTCCCGCGTTCGCCACGTGGCAGATCGGCAGAAACAGGTAGCTTCGCTGTCTGACCCGCAAATCAGCCCTGATTTTTCAAAGAGGAAGTCAGAACAAACGAAACTGTCTGCGGGAGTCTGAGATGGGGTATTTGGGTCAGTTTATGACGCAATGGTCAAATTCAACTGATGTCCAACATCGGAGGTGCCTTCCAATGTCGAACGTTCACCTAGTTTTTGGTCCAATTATGACGGTTGGGTCAGGTTCGTGTGACGTTCAACAGGAAGTCAGGCGACACAAAGTTTTGCCATTCGGCGACATCTAAGTCTTTAATTTTTAATTCCCCTTAACAAGCACGACGCACGAGTCTTGCCATTTGCGACTCAAAGGTTTTCCATCAAGCTGGAACCATCGCACAGCGGCAATTGCCCTTCTGTTTAACCGATACAGGCAAAAGCCGTATGCATAGGCGGATCGCACACTCTAAATTGCTTTAGGTTGCAACGTGCGAAACATCCCTGTCTGGCGAATAGATGTCGAGGATGTTCCAATGTCCGGTCGTTGGTGTCGGGTTGTTGATCATTGGCACATCGAGCACGGTTGGCTTGCCACTGGCGATTGCCGCTTCCAGTGCGGGTAACAGTTCGTCGGCAGCGCTGAGTCTGTGCCCTTCCGCGCCGTAGGCTCGCGCAATGTCGGCATAGCCCGGTCCGTTTGCGGGTGCGGCGGCTGATCCGGGGAATGTGGTTCCATAGGTCAGACCGTAATGCGCTTTTTGAAGGCCGGCGATAGTTCCGAAAGCGTTGTTGTTCATAACCAGCCAGATGATGCCCAGATCAAGTTCGACTGCTGTTGCCAGCATCGACGGATTTTGACCGAATCCACCATCGCCAACCAAACTGAGTACAACTCGATCAGGTGCTGCCAGTTTCGCGCCGATCGCGCCCGGAGGACCAAAACCCATCGTGGCAAAACCACCCGGGGTCAGGATTGAGCCAGGGGTCAGGATATCGAACTGTTGTCCGACACCGTTCTTGTTCCATCCAACGTCCGTGGTGATGATGGCATCCTCGGGCAGTGCCTTGCGGGTATCTGCCAGAATACGTTCGGGCATCATCGGAAAGGCCGATGAGGTCGCCATTTCCACGTTGCGCGCTTCGAAATCCGTCCGGAATTCAGCGATCTTCTGTTCCAGCGCGGGGCGGTTGAAACCGTCCGGATACATCTCGCGGGCAACCCGGTTGAGGACGCGCAAAACGGCCTTGGCGTCGGCAACGACGCCGATCTCGGTGGGATAGTTGCGGCCGATCTCTTGCGGTTCAATGTCGATGTGAATGACCTTGGAACCGGGAATGTTGAACGTATAACCAGGATACCAACTGGAGCAATCGGCCTCTTTGAACCGAGTGCCCACAGCAAAGATGTAGTCCGCCTTGAGGCAGGACTGATTGACCAATTCAGTACCCCAAAACCCAGTCATTCCCAGTACCAGCGGATGGTCGTCCCGAAGCGCGCCTTTACCCATCAGGGAATGTGCGACGGGCAACCCCATATGTTCCACGAACCTGCGCAACTCTTCGCTGGCCTGTGCCAGAAGGATACCCCCGCCGACATAGGCGACTGGGTTTTCGGCCTGTGCCAGAGCCTCAATGATTTCACGCGCGGTTTCATCGTCTATAGACGGTTTCTTGAGCGCGCGGGTGTTTTCGCGGATACGATCAAAGCTGTCCGATGGGATCACCTCTGAAAAAATGTCCATGGGCACATTGATCAGAACCGGTCCGGGTTGGCCGCTTTCTGCCAGATGGAATGCCTTTTCCAATATCTCGGCCATCAGGTCTGCCCGATCTACTCGCCATGCACGTTTAACAAAGGGGCGGTAGATCTCCCACTGGGCCGCATCCGCGTGCAGGTTCACTTCCTGATGCGGATGCTTGCCGTAGTAATGCGTGGGAATGTCGCCTGCGATCACAACCATCGGGATACAGTCCAGTGCGGCGTTGGCGACCCCGGTGGCGCAATTGGTCAGCCCCGGGGAGAGATGGGACAACACCACCGAGGCCTTGCCCGTCACGCGGGCATATGCGTCCGCCGCGTGGCTGGCAATTTGTTCATGACGCACCGTTACAAAATCAATTGGGCTTTCCGCCAATGCAGCTAAAACCGCGATATTAGTATGGCCGCATAGGCCGAACACATGCTTTACCTCACGGCGTTCAAGGAAGTCGACAATGTGTTCAGCTACGGTTTTTCCGTCCAGTTTCGCTCCGTCCATCACGCGACCTCCTGCCCGAAGAACTCACCAAACAGGTCCGGCTCCGAGGGGCGATCCTCGGGGATCGGACGGCTGACCCAGGTGTAGTTCATCATGTGTTTCATGGTGACGTTTTCATTGGTGATGTTGCCGCCCCAGATGCCGCAACCCAGACTGCTGGTCATGGGCATGCCATTGGTCCATGCACCCGCATTGGCCTTGGATTGTGGCTGTCGCACCATCATGCGGCTGACAGGAGCCAGACGCGCGAGTCGATCGATGTGATCGTCGTTGTGGCTATAAATCCCGCAGGAATGGCCCTTACCTCCGGTGTTGTAGATCTGGCTGACCGTTTCCAGCGCGTCATCAAATGTGTCGAAGTGATATAGCGCCATCAGCGTGGTCAGTTTTTCCCTGGAGAACTTGTGCTGCGGCCCGATTTGCCCCTGATTTTCGACCATCAGGAATTTGCGATCTTCGGGGATCGAGAAACCGGCGACCTTGGCCGTTTGCTGAGGCGGACAGGCGATAGTCGGGAAGGTACGGTTGCCCTTCTCATCCCACATGGCCGCTTCGAGCATGGCCTTCTCTTCGTCCGAACACAGGTAACCGCCTTCGTCTTGAAGTGCCTTGACCATATCGTCGTAAACCGAGCGCTGGATGATGATGTTGCCGTCCGCCGAACAGCCTGACCCAAAGTCGGAGGTCTTGGAAATACGTGTGTTTTGAGCGGCAACATCCAGATCGGCTGTCTCATCGATGACGATGGAAGAATTGCCCGCGCCGACGCCATAAGCCGGACGTCCCGAGCTGTAGGCTGCTTTGACCATGGGCTTGCCACCCGTCGCCAGCGTCAGGTCACAAATCTCCATCAGATGTTGCGTTAATGGGATCAACGGTTTGCGAATGGATTGAAACAAGTCCTCGGGGGCACCGGCAGCACGACAAGCTGCGCGCATGACCTCGACCATTTCAAAGGTGGTATGAGCGGTTCGCGGATGTGGGCTGAAGATGACCGCATTCCGGGCGTTGGCGGCGGAAACGCCGGTCACCGGTGGTGTCATCGCTGGGTTAGTCATGGGGATCAGTGACGCGATCACACCGGCAGGTTTGGCATATTTCACCAGCCCCTTTTCTTCGTCGACTTCGACGATCCCCGTCGAAGGCGTACGCAAGACATCACGTAGTACCATGTGAATCTTGAATCGCTTCGCAGGACGCCCTTCGCGATCTCCGATACCGCTTTCGTCCACCCCTTGCTGGGCCAGACGCGTGAAAGTTTTCTCGTTCCCCGCATACCACGCGATGGCCTGAGACAGGCGGTTCAGCCTGTCCTGATCCCAATCCTCGATTTCGGCCATGGCAGCGCGGGCGCGCGCCAGCATATCGGCCGCCATGTTGCGGTCGTTCTCAGTGAGCTCTTTGCCCATGATGATCCTCTTGGTGTTTTGGAATTGCTGCATCGGTCATACGACGCTGAGATCGCGCCGCGCCGAATGTCCGCTTGGCGTGGCTGAGACAGCGACGCGCGTGTTCTTCATATCCCAACTCGGCGACGCGGCTTTGGTTGGGCAGTTCGATGGAATAGTCGACGGGTGGCATCCGTTCGATGATGCCGGTGAAATCGATCCAGCCTTCGCCGGGGTACAACCTTGCGTCACGGGCCAGTTGGATCATGCCCTCACGCGTATCAGCGATGCCTGGCAGGCAATCTGAGATATGCAGGAAGTGAAACAGGTCCGAGGGGACGTGCAAGAGCTCCCCCAAATCCACGCGGCTGAGGTGCAGATAGAGTGTATCGACCAGAATACCACCATTCGGCTGATCTGCGGCACGGACGATATCCAGAGTCTCATCCAGAGTGCGTAAGCGAGAGAAACTTGGGAACTCCAGATCCACCGTCAGCCCATAGGGCGCGGCCAGTGCGCAGGTCTCTGAATAGACGTCGATTAGAAAATCACGATCATCACGGGTATTGGTCCACGCGCTCATGATCATGCGCTTGGCGCCAAGTTCCCCACCGATCTCCAACGAAGGCTCAAAACCGCGCGGGTCGACATCTTCCGTGATGCGCGCAAGCTCGACATCAAGGACCTTCAAGCCGGTGGTAGAGAGAGCAGTTTTGGTGGCCTGCACCTGCGCCTTGTCGATTGGAGATTGAGTGAATTCACCGGGCACATGCATCGGAATGAACCGAGGACTGACAGCATCGTAACCGGCCCGCGCGGCGATATAGACCAACTCGGGCGGCGTGCAGCCGATCAGCGTCAGATGCGCCAAGGAATAGAGAGAGGGGCTTGCGCCAGCCTCTTCGGGTTTTACCATGAACGACAGCTCCAAGCGTCTGCGAATCTCATTTTCATCACACGTAATAAAAAATATCAGATATTTTTTAAAATATCAACTTTTAATACTAAGCAGGAAACGAAAACGCCCGGGCAATGGCCCGGGCGTGTTTAACCTTCGTTTTGGCAAAGCTTTAGATAGTGACCCAGTCGCCTCCGGACTGGTGAGAGCGTACAGAGGCATCAATGAATCGGACACCGTCTGCGCCTTGTTCGACACTGGGATAAGCAAGCCAATCGGCCGGAACTGTAACGCCATCCCGACGCGCAGCTACGGCCATGGCAAATTCCGTATAGAGGTTGGCCCAAGCTTCGATAATCCCTTCAGGGAAGCCGCGCGCGGTACGGACCAGACGTTCCGCGCCGGGGCCAATGCCGTGCCCGTGACCTCGGCTGATGATACGATCCGGCTCACCGAACCGATTGAACTTCAGCTGTTCCGAATTCTCCAAGCCCCACTCAAGACCGCCTTCGCTCCCGAATATCCGCAACCGCAACCCACCCCGATTTCCGGGGGCAAGGCGTGTTGCCATCAAGGTTCCGGGGACTTCATTTTGGTAACGGGTGAACATGAAAACTGTGTCTTCCAAAGGCTTTGGCGCACCGCAGACATGAAACTCGGCCCTCACGTCGGTCATCGGCACGCCCGAGACAAAACTGGCAAGATGCGCGGCATGCGTGCCTATATCGCCGACACAACTGGTCGGGCCTGAAATCTTGGGGTCCAGCCGCCACTTTACATGAGGCGCATCAGCCACATCTTCGGGCGTCATCCAGTCTTGCATGAACTCAACATGGATTTGATTGATTTTGCCGATGCCGCCTTCGGCCACGATTTGTTTGGCCTGCCGGATCACTGGAAAACACGACATCGCATAGCCGACAGCAAAGACCTGCCCCGTTCGCGCGGTGATCTTCTCAAGCCCCTCGGCCTCGGCGACTTCATTGGTCAAAGGCTTGTCGCACAGCACGTCAATGCCCGCCTCCAGAAACGCTTTGGCCGCTTCGAAATGAACGTGGTTCGGGGTAGTGATCATGACGGCATCTACGCCATCCGGGCGCGCCGCCTCGGCCTGTGCCATCTCCTTGAACGAAGCGTAGCACCGATCGGTCGGCAAGAACCACTCGACCCCGCGCGCCTTGCTGTGAGCAGCATCTGAACTGAGCGCGCCTGCGGCGACCTCCCACCGGTCGGTCATCCGCGCGGCCGTTGCCTGCGTGACAGAGATACGTCCACCGCCGACGACGCCAAGCCTCAAACGGCGAGAAAAGCGGGGGAAAGGGCCGTCAAAGTTCAGGTCTTCGGGTAAAAGCCTCTCAGCCATTCTGAACCTCCATTTCCGGGGCCCGTACGCCTTCTGGCAGCATTTCCACCGCCATGAAGATGCTGGGGGTAATCGTCTCGTATTGATGCCAGGGATAGTTGCCTTCAGCGTCATACATCGGCTTGTGCGTCGTGCCGGGGGCCATGAATTCTTCGAGGTAAAGGGTTTCAACGTCCCGTTCGCGGCATTGCTGCATTTTGCCAAAGCCTACGATTTGCGTATGCACTTCGCGAAACCCCGGTACCGGGCAGAACGGATGATCCTTGTGCAATCCAACATTCAGCGGCACCGAGCCCGAGTGGTACATGGTCAGTCCAACGTTACCCACGAAGACCTTTGGTGACATGTAGTGGCCGACGCCACGCAGACGCTCCTCTTGGCGAACATCAAAAGCAGATGGCCATGTATCTTTCACCCATGCAAACAACTCGTTCTCATTGGCATGGGCGTCGAAACCGTGGACAATTACCGCGCGTTCCACGCCGTTAAGCGCGCTGTCTTGCACGATCACAGACGAAAGCGGCGCAACGGCCTGATCTTCGACCGAGAAGTCCCTCCCCCCAAGGCTCAGAACAATGGCGCGGCCCTCGACAGAAAATCTGTCTTCATCGGTGATGTGCTGGACGCAAAAGAATGGCTGGGCAAAGTCGAGTGTCTCAATCGGCATGGACCAACTCCTTCCTCTCATCGTTCAGGAAATCGACCGGCAGAGGCGCAGGTGCCGCGCAACGGCTTTCTATCGTCTGGTAGGCGCCGAATTTTGGTGCCCGTTCAATCGCGTTCATGACCTCAAAAACATGGTAGGCAAGCGCTCCACTTGCACGGGGTTGGCGTCCTTCTTGTGCCGCCAGGGCCAGATCCAAAAGGCCGAGCCCGCGGCTGTCTTCATTGAACCCATGTTTGTTTTCGACAACCTGCCAGTCTTCGCGACCGGCTGGACGGGGCTGATGAGACCAGCGCGAGGTGTCTCGCGTCTTCAACCAGACATCCCCCTGAAAGACATTGGCACCATGAACCGGGTCAGGGTCAGGGATGCTGATGGTTCCGTTTTCACCATAGATTTCGAACCGTGGGGTTTCGCTGTCCCAAATGTCGAAGCTCATGGTCATCGACCCTATAGCTCCGGATGAGAACTGCAGCAGGCTTAGGGAGTGCGTGTCGACCTCGACATCCATCCATTCGCCATTGCGCGGACCGTTTTCGATCATCCGCTGGTCAAATGTCCGCCGCGCCATTCCGGCGACACGGTCGATTGGTCCAAGACAGCAGATCATCGCGGTCAGGTAGTACGGCCCAAGGTCCAGCAAGGGCCCACCACCGGCCTGATAGTAGAAATCCGGATTGGGATGGTGGCGCTCCGTCCCGTGGGTCCCGACATGGGCAAAAACCCCTGTCGGTTTGCCAATGGCACCCTCGTCGATCAAGCGCCGAACGGTCTGCCAACGACCGCCCAGAAACGTGTCGGGTGCGCAACCGACCAGTAACCCCTTTTCAGAGGCTATGTGCAGGATCGCCTTGCCATCCGTGCGATTCATAACCAGCGGCTTTTCGGAATAGACGTGCTTGCCCGCCTCCAACGCGCGCAAACTGATTTCCGCATGCGCCGCCGGAATTGTCAGATTCAGAACGCAGTCGATCGTCGGATCATCAAACACTTCATCTGGCGTGCAGGCCTTGGCGACACCGTATTGATCCGCTTTGGCGTGGCTTTCCAAAGGATCAAGGCTTGCACAAGCCACGACCTCGACGCTCGAATATTTGGATAGTGTTTTTAGATAAATATCGCTGATACGACCACAGCCGATAAGGCCGACCCGGAAGGATTTCGATGTCTCACGTGTCATCATTCCTGTCTTCGTAGAGGGGTAAGTAATTCGGGGGCATCGGCCCTTTGTTTCGACCGCCCTGCCCCATCTGCTCCCAGGCGTGGGCGAGTATTCCGACCGAGCGGGACAGGCAGAATAGCCCCCGCGACAAGGGCGCAAGAAAGCCAAGCTCGCAGAAGATCACAGCTGTCGCGCCATCGATATTCATGGCAATAGGCCGACCGCCGCGTTGACGGCCGAGTTCGGCCTGAACCTCTTCTCCGATATCGGCAAACCGGCCAGAAACTGTGCCTTCTGCCGCCGCATCACGAACAAGTTGCATCAATCGTGGTGCACGTGGGTCAACAGGCTTGTGAAACCTGTGACCAAAGCCCGATACGATCTTGCCGTAGGTCTCGCGCCAGCGGTCCAGACCGTCCTTCATAGCGTCATTCAACGATGCTCCGCAATCCATGCGGGTCGCGATGTCATAGTACAGCTCTGCACACTGCTCTCCTGCCCCACCATGCACGTCGCCCAGCATGTTCACCGCAGTCGCCATCGCATTATTGAGACCCACCCCGCAGGTGGCGGCCATACGCGCAGCCGCGATCGAGGGAGCCTGTGGACCGTGATCCACGCCTGCGACCAAAGCAGCCTCGAACAGGCGCGCTTGCGCGTCGCTGGGCAAACCGCCCCGTACCATTAGCCAGATCATTTGCGGGAAAGATACGTTCCCGATCAGGTCCTCTATGGCATTGCCACGAAAAGCGATCTTTCCGGGTTTCATGTCGACGATGGATGTGCGCCACCATTGGCGAACGGCGCGCTCATCCATTGTCATGTTTTCATCCAGCACGATCATTGAGTTTGCACCTCTTTCACGGTCTGGATTTTGCTTTGCGCGGCGAGGCGAATGGGTGCGTTACGCGCGCCATAACCGGCATAGCCCATGCGGCGTTCAACAATTTCGAAGAAGAAGCCGTTAAAGATGGGGCGGCTGTATATCTGAAAATACTCGGCACCTGCTGCCCGGTCGTAGAGAATGTTACCCCGGCGCAGTTGGGCAACCAAATCGTCATCCAATCCGTATGTCGCTTGCAGATCTACGTAATAGTTTTCAGGAATGGATAGGCTGGGAAATCCGGACTTGAGCAACTGGGCTGAGGTTTCAAATATATCGTCAGACTGGAAGGCGATGTGCTGAATACCAGCCCCAAAGCCATCTTCAAGGAACGAAGCCGCCAGAGTTCGGCGACCAACTGCCCCGTTCAGGTTCAGGCGCACTTCGCCTTCGGGGCTTTCGATGGCCTGGCTTTGCACGACGCCGGACGGGTCGGCCACATTCACGATAGGCGACTTCTCCATCTCAAAAGTCGAGATGTAATACAGTAGCCAGCTTTGCATTTCATCATGGCTCATCGTCTGTGCCAGATGGTCGATACGGCGCAAACCGGCGGGCTGGGTCGCTTTGGTTTTCGCTACCGGCTCAAATTCGATATCCCAAACCCGATGCAGATCGGATTTCTCATCAATGAAATGGACGACATTGCCGCCGACACCACGGATGGCCGGAATATCCAGCTCTCCTGTTCCCACCGGCTGCGAGAAATTCGGAGCGCCCAACGCGGTCGCACGCTGGACCGTCTGATCCGCATCTTTGACACGCAACCCCATGTCACAAACCGAGGGGCCGTGGCCCAGGAACGCCGACTGGGCAAATCCGTCCTTTTCGGTATTCACTACGATGTTAATAGCCCCCTGCCGCCACAGCTCGACGGACTTGCTGACGTGCTTTCGCTCCATTCGAAAACACATTGCTGACAGCATGTCTGCCAATTGGGTCCCACTCGTTTCGTCGGCTGTAAACTCAACGAATTCGAAGCCTGAGGCGTAAACGCGTTCAGGCAACTTCGGGATACCAAAGTTCGTTCCGGGCTCGGTCCGCGACACCTCGTCCAAGAGGTTCACCAGCGACCTATAGCTGTCTCGGGCCAGTGTTCGGCCACCGGGTTGAGGAGCTGCTTCGTTGACGCGCGCAATGGACCAAGGCCCCTTGTACCCGGCGCGGGACAACACCCGCACGAAACTTGCAAGGTTCAGTGATCCGAGCCCGGGAAGAAGCCCAAAGTGCCGTTTGAGCCGACGTATATCCATCTCAAGTCGGGGTGCATCTGACAGTTGCACATGGAACAGCCGCTCTCCGGGAATGTCCCGAAGGCGGGCGGGTTTGGACCCGTCGGCAAGCGAGAAGAATGAGTTCAAGGCCAACCCCAAATGAGGGCTGTCGATGGCTTCAACGACGCCTAACGCCTGCTCATCCGAGTGAACAAGATCCGACCATGGCAAGCCCATATAGGCCAGACGCAACCCCATCTCTTTCGCGATCTTGGCCGCCTCGCCAAGGTCCGCGATTACCTGTTCTTCGGTTGCAGCAGCATCGACCTCGTAAGCAGACCCGATTAGCAGTAATTCTGTTCCCAACTCGCTCATCAGGTCGAGTTTGCGCTTTAGCCGATCAAAAGCGCGCTGCCGACCGCTGCCGGATTGACCTTCGAGGTTATGGAAGGGTTGTAGCAGGCAAATCTTCAGGCCGAGGTCTGATGCAATATTCCGGATTTGCGATGGCGGCCCATCAAAAGCGGTCAAATCCGGTTCGTGTAGTTCGACACCCCCGAATCCCGCGTCAGCGATAGCACTCAGCTTTTCAGCCAGATCACCGGGGATCGACGTTGTCGAAACCGAAAGGCACATTAACCCTGATATCCAAACATACGCGGCAACCACAGGACCAGATCAGGCATCAGCATCATGATCACCAAGGCGAAGATGAGAACCGCCAGGAAGGCCCAGATTTCCGAGATGATTTCGCGCAGCGGAATATCCGTCACGGCGTTGATCACAAAGAGTAGAATGCCATAGGGCGGCGTGATCAGACCGATCATCGAGTTCACGACGACCAGCACTCCGAAATGCACCAGATCAATCCCAAGCGCTTCGCAGGTGGGAATGAACAGGGGCACAATCACAAGAATGATCGTCGTTGCGTCCAATACGCACCCTAGTGCGAGGATTAGCAGGTTGACGAGGATCAGGAACACAATCGGACTAACATCTGAACCCTCCAGCAGTGCCGAGATCGACTGTGGAATCTGTTCCTGAATGACGATGAAGTTCAGAATGAACGCGCCACCAATGACCACCCCGACGGCGGCGGAAGAGCGCGCGCTGTCGACGAACACTTGATAAAGGCCACGGAAGGTCAGTGCGCGGTAGAACAGCGCTGCCAGTAGCAGGGCGTAGAATGCAGCCACTGCGGCGGCCTCTGTCGGAGTAGTGACGCCGCCATATATGCCGTACAGCAGAATTGCGGGCATGAGCAGTGCCGGGAACGCGTTGGCGGTTTTAGCCGGCAACTCGCGCAGCGGAACAGGTTCTTCCAATGCAAAGTTCCGCTTTCCGGCCAGATAATAGTTCATCGCCATCAGGACGATGCCCATGATCAGACCCGGCAGAATGCCAGCAAGGAACAGCGACCCAATAGACGCCTTTGAGACCAGCGCATACAGAACCATCGGGATCGACGGCGGAATGATCGGGCCGATCGTCGCCGAAGCCGCCGTGATTGCGGCTGCATAACCTCGGCTGTAGCGGCCATCCTTGGTCATCATTTCAATGATTATCTTGCCGATCCCTGCAGCATCCGCGACGGCTGAGCCGGACATGCCGGAAAAGATCAGAGACGCCACAACGTTGACGTGCCCAAGACCACCCTTGAAGCGCCCGACCGCAGCGACACAGAAGTTCAGCAACCGGTCGGTGATCGATCCCGCGTTCATGATATTGGCGGCGACGATGAACAAAGGCACGGCAAGCAGGATCGTGCTTTTGTAGAAACCCTGCAGGATTTTTTCACCCGCCAGTGCAACGTCCAGCCCGGCGACACCCAGATACATAAGTGACGCCAGCAGGATGGAATACCCGATAGGAGTCCCGATGCCTGCCAGAACAAAGAGTGTGAGCAGGCAGGAAAGAAGTTCAAAACTCATTTGCTTGCGTCCTCGTCGTCTTCCACATCAACACGGGGATGTTCGTCGACCACGTTGTATCCCACGACCATTTCAAGTTCGGTTTTTGGTGGGCCGTTGCGCATGATGTCAAAAAACAGCCATGCATACCGCGCGGCTACGACCAGCATGAACATGGCATAGATCGAAAACACGGTGCGCAGCGGTATCTTCTCACCCGAAAAGGGATTGCGTACCGTCGCGGTCTTGCGGATTTTCATCCAATCGATGTAATCCCACGTCGGCAGGAAACTGTAGAGCATCCCGACCACGATTGCCGCGGCCGCCAGCATCGCAAATACCTGGCGCACCCGCATCGGTACCGAAAGGTAGATGATGTCGAACTTTACGTGATCCCGCTCGCGCACGATGAAAGCGCAGCTAAAGAAGATCACCCAGACCCAGAGGATGCCGATTAGTTCTAGCGTCCATCCGGCAGGGGTGAAGAAATAGCGCAATAGAATTTGCAGAAGGAAGATCAGGAAGATTGCCGCCAGCATCCCGCCGGCAATCGCTTCGGTCAATCGGGAGAACCCCTTGATGAATTTTTTCATTGTGGTTCTCCCTCCCTTGTCCAAGTGGCCTTAGTTGCCCAGAGCGTTGATCTGCTCGAGAACGCCATCCGGCCATGACCCGGCAAATTCGCTTTCCAGATACATGGTCTGTACCTGATCACGGAACGCTGCGAGATCGGGTTCGTAGACCTCCATGCCCTGCTCCTTGAGGAAGCTGACGAGGTCCTCTTCCTTCTGCAGCTGTTTCTGGCGTCCCGATTCAGCCGCAGCATCTGCCGCTTCCTGAACTTTTGCCTGTTGTTCCGGGGTCAAACCGTCCCAAACCTCTTTGCCGATGGCGATATAGTTCAGGTCGACCAGATGCGATGTCAGGACGATCTGATTGGTTACTTCGTAGAACTTGGCATCAACCACAGTCGGCAATGGGTTGTCCTGACCGTCAACGGCACCGGTCGACAGCGCGGTATAAACCTCGGAGAAGGCCATTGGTGTCGGTGCGGCACCCAGCGCTTTGCCAAGGAACTGCCACGCATCGGTGCCCGGCATCCGCAGGTTCACACCCTCCAGATCAGCCGGAGTGCTGACGGTCAGTTCATCCTTGGGTTGGCGCAGGTTCACCTGACGACGGCCCAGATACATGACCGACAGCAGTTTGACGCCCAGTTCTTCTTCGGCCTTTTGCTTGAAGGCATCCATCAAGGGATCGTTGAAGACAGCCACCTGATGCGCCGCGTCCTGGTGGACATAGCCAGCGGTAAAGATCGAAAACTCGGGGAAGAACTGTGCCAGTTCCTGCGCCGAGGTGATCGACATTTCCAGGTTGCCCCGGCTGATGGCATCAAGCTCGGTGCCCTGAGCGAAGATGGTGCCATTATAGCTTGGCTCATAACTTGCGAAATCGGCGACCATGGGCGCGAAAACCTCGGCCATGGCGACCGAGCGCTGGTCGGTCTCCGACCCTGACGTTGCGAGACGTAGTTGCACTTTGTCTTCCGCCAGCGCACCACTTGTAGCACTAAACAGAACACCGGTTGCGACCAGGGCTGATACAGCAGCCCGGCGGGTAAGTTTGGTAATCACTTTGCTCCTCCCTGAGACATCATGATGCATTTTTCCGATTCTGAGTTTTGACCTATTTTGGACTTTTTGCAAGATTTTTTGCAAAATATCAGATATTTTTCATTACCTGCAATTTCTGTTGTTGCATTTCCTGAAGGTTTCTTATCCTGACAGTCTCGCCATTCCTGCAGGAATTCTGAATAGCTTCAATGACTTGAAGCGTTCTGAAACCTTCCCATCCGGACACAATCGGATCTGCTTCGTGCCGAGCAACCTCGACAAAATGCCTGAGCTGATTGACCAGCGGGTCAGAGGAACCCTTCTTTAGCGCAGTTGACGAGATTGGCATCCACCAATCCCTTTGCTCATTCTGGTAGCTCCAAAGTCGAAGATCTGGGACGGACAATGACCCATGAGATCCACCAATCATGTAGCTACTCTCAGTGGTCGACGGGTAGATTGGATATTCCCGGGACGTCATCTCCCAGCTCCACGGAGCAACGATGCTGTCGGACACAGTTATGGTCCCAATCGCCCCGCTTTCAAACGTCAACAGCGCGCCGGCAACATCTTCGTTGTCGTAACCGCGTTGCGATGCAGCCGACTGCGCCTGAACGGTCACGACCTCCCCAGCCAGATACCGCAGAAGATCCACATCATGGACAAGGTTGACCGAGATGGGTCCTGCACCAGGTTTCTTTCGCCAGGGCGCGGCATCAAAATATTCGTCGGGCTTATAGAACCAGCAATTCGCATGGACAGCGCGAACATCTCCGATCTTCCCATCTACAATAGCTTCTTTGGCCGACTTGATAAGGGGATTGTGCCGGCGATGATGTCCGACCATCAGTGGCACATTGGCCCTCTCCGCTTCCAGGACAAGCTCCAGTGCTGCAGCGGCTTCCACGGCGATCGGTTTTTCGACGAGAACGGGACAACCATGTCGAATACACGTGAGGCCTTGTTCGACATGAAGCGTCGTGGGAGTCGCAAGCACAGCTCCGTCCGGCGTCTGATTTGCAAACATTTCCTCGAGGGTCTCGTAACATGCGACCCCGTGCTCAACAGCGTACGCGCGGCCTTCGTCGCTGGGATCGACTACCGCAACAAGATCAACATGACGTAACGCTCGGATGGCGTCTGCGTGGCGGCGTCCAACAAGACCAATGCCGACAATGGCAATGCGAAAGTTCTTAGACACTTTGCTTCCTTCCGGAGGGTCCGGAAAAATCCCGAAACCGAAGATTGCGACCGGGCTGCATTGCCCAACTTGGCCACGACCGTATTGGGGTTTTGCCGATTCCACAATAATGTATGGTATTTTTATTTTTACCATACATCAGTTTGGATTGCTGATGTCTGCGAAAAATGCTAAATGAACGAAGAAACTAATAATATCGGGTGAAACGCATGGCGAAACAGTCGTCTACGATAGGTGCAAGCACCTATCAGCGCATCAAGCGGGATATCATCTTCGGGGAGTTGCAGCCCGGCTCCAAACTGAAGCTGGACGCCTTGAAGGAACGCTATTCGGCAAGCCTTTCGACACTTCGTGAAACCCTGAACAGGCTTGCCAGCGACGGATTTGTCGAAGCTCCGGAACAAAGAGGCTTCTTGGTTACGCCGGTCTCCCGCGAAGACCTGACCGAGATATCAGAGTTGCGTGTCCTGCTGGAATGCCACGCGTTGGAAATGTCCATTGCGAATGGCGACACGGACTGGGAAGGCAACCTCGTTGCCGCGCACCACAAACTGCACCTGATGGAACAGCAGCTTCTCAAGGGCGACGAGTCCGAGAAAGAAACCTGGAAACGATATGATTGGGAGTTTCACCAAGCGATGATCGCGGCCTGCAACTCCAAGAACCTTCTGTCTCTGCACTCGATCATCTACGACAAGTATCTGCGGTATCAGATGCTCGTGCTGACCTATCGCGGCGAAGAGGCCGTCAAGGAGCATAAGGGCATGTTCGATGCCGCATTGGCCAGAGACGCGGGCACCGCTAAGAAGCTGTTGGTAGATCACATCCGAAACGGTCTTTCACATACGCTGGAGGCTATGTAGCTCGCTGTTGTTGCCGCCTATCTCCATCACCTGAATCAGCGGCACGGGACCTGAAAGGCAAGTTTAATTACTGTGCTTACCAGACGAATTCCGTAAGTTTATGATTCAACATCCGAACCCGCTTCATCAGGCAGCCGTTTAAACAAGGATGAGAACGCTAACCCATTCACGCACCAGACGTGCATATTGCCGTGTTGATACATGCGGCCTGTTGTGGAGCCGGCTTGGAAAGAGACAGGCACACCCGCGCATCTCGGAGCTACATACCCAGGTCCAGATGGAGTCGCGTGTGTTTTCAGACACCTCGAACTGTACTGGCCGGTTTGTCTTGCTTTGTACAGTCGTCACCCGGTCGCGCACCCGATCTCCGCTTACAAGATCGGCGACCTTCAGTCGGACGAGGTCGCAACCCCGCAACTTGCTGTCGATCGCCAGATCCCGGAGATTGCCTGCGAGTTCGAGGCGGGCGCGGATGGCCCAGACCTGTTTTGGAAGCAAGGGTCGTTTCTGGCCGACCAGCCGTCCCTTGTTCCAGGGCGTACGCTTCGGTTTGAAGGCGGGGAGTTGGATTTTGGACATGAGCTTTCCTCAATCCGTCCCTCCCGCTCCATGCGTCGACATCGTGTTGACCGGCTGATTCTACGCAAGAAGTCGAATGGCAGGTTTCGGAATGCCATTACGTTCGATGCCGCCGCACTGCCGCAAGGCCGTTCCGAGCCCTTAGTGGCGAATCCTGCGTCGCTCAAAAACGGCCGCATTGCGCAGAAAGCGGGCTATGCAAAGTTCGTCAAACCGCCTCAGCCAGGCTTTGTATTTTTGACACCATCGCTGCAAAGCACTCGACTTGGCCGAGTTGGCGTCGATCATGGGGAGCGGTTTTCTAGTTTCAGCATCGTTGTAGGCACGAGAATTTGGGAGAGCCGCCTCAATCGCCATAGCGCTCCTAATACTGTTAATGGTGTGACGGTGGCCCGCCAAAGCGCCGTTTTCGTGAAAGGTGCTGCCAAAAGAACCAAGAGACAGGCTGGAGCTAAAATAAGTGAAACCGCTATTGTCATACTTCTTGTCGTTCAGTCGACACTTGAAACATCAGTCTCAATGCGATTGCATTTCACGCACCTACACGGTTGTTTGCAATCAAAGTTCAGCGTCAAAATTGAGTATTGAAGCCAGCAAAGATCTGCCATTTTGCCTGCCCTGGCCCTTTGCTCGCAACTGAGTACTGCGGTTCGACAAAAACGTTGTAGGTGATGTCCTTCTTTTTGAACACTTGCCCGATACCCAAGCCGATTGGCACATTATAGCCGTCCGATTCAAAATCGTAGGTCATTATTGGCGCTGACCTTAGGTATGTCCCTCTACCGAGTTGGTAGAACAGAAAAGGTTGAAAAGCTCCGATATTTACATCCTTTGCATCACTGTCTCCGGCAAAACTGGCTTGCCAAGTCAGAAGGTAACCGTATTGGAATATCGGTGACGACGCATTGAACAATACGTTCGCGATACCGGCTGACCATTTTTTAGATCCAGACCCATCCGTCGAACCTGTTGGCGCGGTTAATTGAGGACCAACACCAAAGCTAACAGCCGGATTTCCAATATCTATAAGGTAAGCGGCAAAAACGTTGAGGTCACCAACGCCCGTCGTTTTCCCACTTTGTGCCGGGAATGAATTTAAAGGCAAAGAGGCCCTTAGAACCCAATTTGTGTTCCCCAAGCTCAAAGGTTGCGCATACCTGAGCCAAAACTGATTGCCAGTTTGGTCCGTTCCGGAAATATCGCCAATATAATAGTTCTGAACGTTGACCGCTTTGAAATTTGCCAGCGGATTATTCGCCTGACGTCCAACAGGAAATGTGGAACGTCTCTGATTATTGACTCATTCGACTTTCAAAACCTCAACATATGGGCAAATCACGTCATTCAATTCTGACCCAAACGTCAAGCATTTCTGACCCAATACGCATAACGGTCGTTCGTCAATATTGCAGCCAATGCCTCAAAGGAGCCCAACCCGTGAATTTGATTTTCTCGCTGCGAGCGCTCGCAGCACGGATTTTGCCGCGAAGGCATCATCTTTAGCGCGGCAATGCTGTGTTAACAGCCGCCATTCGTGTCGGGCGCAGCAAGATTTCGTCAGGCAAGGAACGAGTCGCGGGACAAAGGGTAAATTCGCCGCGTTTGCGCCAAGGTCTGCAATATCGAGTAACCGGCCGCATAATCGACGTGCGGCACTCACCAGAAACCGTTTCAGCGGATCACGTGGACAGAACAATTGGCGTGGTGAACGACCCGGTTTGCAGTTGACCCAATAAAAATGTTCTCGATCCCCGGCTTGTGTGAGGCCAGCACTATGCAATCGATGTCATTTTCATTTGCGAAGTCAACGATCGCGCGGCCAGCGCTCCCCGAGACAAGGCGCGGTTTCGCACCCGATAGCTCCGCAGCATTCCGATGTAAGCTTTCCTGAAGTTCTCTTCGCGTATTTGCCAGAACTTCCTCGGGTATCTGAGATGCCACATATGCAGGGATCGGTTCCTGCACATGAAGCACTGTGAATTCCGCATCGGCATTCGCCAGCAAACGAGCAGCTTCAAATGAGGCCTGTGTATCGTGATCTTTGTCCAGTGCGACTGGTACCAGAATGTTTTTATACATATGAGCTACCTTCCATTGCTCCAGCTGCGATCGTTCCGACCTCTGCGGTGATACGGCTCTCTATACCGGATCGGATTTCGGAGATTTACCCGCCTTCTTAGCTGTGCTTGCAACATCATCCATTGTCTTTTCCACAGCTTTGACTTCGGTTTCCGCTGCATATGCTGCACATCGGGCAACTGTTTCGAACCATTCCTGAGCGTCAGCCACAAGGCGTTCGGCTGAATGCTTCTGCCACTCTGCTATGGATTGCAGCGCTTTCGCCGGATCAGTCGGGTCTGCAGCAGACGCCGAGCGCGCAGCTTCCAGCGCGGTTCGCACAGCCTCGTGACGCCTCTCAAACCAATGTTGAGCAAAGGCCTCTGCCTCTTTCAGTGACTTCTCCTGCGTGTCCCAAAATTGCTCAAGCTGAGCGCCCAGAAACGGATTGGCTGTAGTAGTCGGCTGCATCTGCTTGAAAATATCTACAAGTGCGTTGGAGTAACTTGATTTTGGCTTCTCTTCAGGCATCGGAGATTCCTCCTCATCTCTAAATGCTGAATATTAACTGAGATCGTGGAAACTTGCCTTAATGTAAATCAACCACCGCCGGCAAACGTGGTAGTGGTGTCCTGCAATCCAAGGGTGGACTTTGTGCCAACCTATTCGGTCTGTATAGCCTCAAGATACGCAATCACATTCGCCAACGGCACACCTGCGAACATCGGTTGGCCGTCAGGCATCGTCAGCGCAACTTTTTGATCCGAATCCAAAGCTGGTCCAAAAATGGGCATTTCTCCACCATGCGCGAGCAATGGTGCGCGACCATCAATTTGACGCGCCACCGCCTCAATCGGAAAAACACCGTCGTTTTGGGCCGCGAGCCTCGTCAGATCAGGTGTCCTTATCGCCAGCATCTCCGCCATTGGACCATCTCCTGTGGCCTCGAAACCATGGCATTGCCAACAATAAGTTCTGTAGAGATCGTGCCCATTTTGAAGGTCAATATCCTGCGCCAGTGCAGCACTTGCAGCAAATATTGACAAAAGAAGTCCGCGACAAACTAGCATCTGTTCCTCCTCCGAGATCAGCATTTCGAGTTGAAAATACGCGATATCGAATGAATGCTTCATTGATCTCGCTCATATTCAACCTTTGAGTACCAGCTGGGAAAAACCATCACGAAACGACGGTCGCAGCATTCGGATCCGCCTCTCTGATCAGTCTTAGCGCCTGATGATATAGATCAATGCCAAATAAAGAATTACATTTCAAAGTATGAATGTTTCAGAAGAAGCTCGGCATGAGCGGTGATGAGCCCTTGGTTTATCATCGGGGTGCTTGTTTGCGGCACAGCTTCGGTAACCCGGCAATTGCCCATCAAGGAGTGAGGTGAATGCATACAGTTGATCCACCGTCCCCTAAACTCCGACGTTCTCTCACCACCCCGTTGCTTACATTATATGGGCTCGGTGTTACCGTCGGTGCGGGAATTTATGTGCTCGTCGGCGCAACCGCCGAGGCCGCGGGCCCTTATGCTGCAGTTTCGTTTCTTGTTGCAGCGCTCGTCGTTTCGCTGACGGCTTTGTCGTACGCCGAACTCGCGACACGCTATCCCGTAAGCGCGGGTGAAGCGGCATACGTTGAAGCGGGATTTCAAAGGGGCTGGATGGCGGTTCTAATCGGTCTTGCCGTTGCTGCGTCTGGGATTATTTCAGCCTCCGCTGTTGCGATTGGGGCGGCCTCATACCTTCACACCCTGACGGGGCTTGGCACCGCATTGCTTACGATCGGTGTTGTGTCGGTCATGGGGCTGATTGCAACCTGGGGCATTACACAATCGGTATTTGTGGCAGCCGTGATCACGGTCATCGAGATCGCGGGGCTTCTTTTTGTGATTGGCTGGGGCATGTCTGTGCAGGAACCGCAAGGCCATGAAATTAGTGAGATGATTCCGGGACTCGAGCTCAGTACCTGGCGCGGTATTATGGCGGCATCTCTGCTGGCATTTTTTGCCTTTGTCGGCTTTGAGGACATGGCAAACGTCGCCGAAGAGGTAAAAGACCCAACCCACACAATTCCAAAGGCTATCCTTTTGACGCTCGTTCTGGCGACGGGTTTGTATCTAGCGACCTCGATCACGGTCCTGCTCGTTGTTCCTATCGATACCTTGTCGACCTCGGCCGCCCCACTCACGCTGGTTTTCTTCGACGCACCCGAAGTGATTAAACAGGGGTTCGCCGCAGTCGCAGTCGTTGCAACAATCAATGGCGTCCTGATCCAGATGATTATGGCGTCGCGGGTGATCTATGGTCTTGCCGACCGGGATCATCTTCCGAAAATACTGGCGACTGTCCCGCAGGTTACCCAAACACCGGTCGTCGCAACCCTGTTGGTAGTTGCGATAATTCTTCTGCTGACGCAAACTTTGCCAATCGGCATACTGGCGGAACGCACATCCCAGATCGTTTTGGGAGTGTTTGTTTTGGTCAACATCTCGCTGATATTGCTGAAGTCCCGGCCAGGGTCAACTCGGGAACATTTCCGCGTACCTCTTGTTGTGCCAATCCTTGGGGTGCTGACCAGCGCTCTGCTTTTTGGTGCCGGATTTCTCTGAGAGGAAAACCGACAGTACAGGGTCATCAGAACGGGGTCCGACTGACGCATGAACACTGACCGATCAACACTTGGAAGGCGGATTTCAGGCTGGTGGCACCGGACTTTCGTTGATCTGGTCGCGCAATTGCAATGGTCTTACCTGCCACCATTGATGGTTTACTTTGCGGCCGGGGTTTCGGGGCTAACATCCGTCGTCGGTGCGTTTTTTCTTAAGGACTATCTGAATCTATCCGCCGCTTTTGTTGCGGGATTGGCATTCTGGGCCGGGTTGCCGTGGATTCTAAAAATGCCGCTGGGTCATCTAGTTGATCTGTTCTGGCGCTGGAAATCCCTGCTGATTGTTGTTGGCGCATCCTTTATCACGGCGTCATTGCTCATCATGTACAGGCTTGTGGCTGCGCCTGACCAAATGGCCGGCATTATGCCACTTGAGGATTGGTACGTCGTTGCCTTGATGTTGGCTCCTTCAGGTTATGCCATTCAGGATGTCGTTGCTGACGCCATGACAGTCGAAGCAGTGCCGCAATCGGACCGAGACGGACGCGCGTTTATTCAGGACGAAGTTCGTGCCCGGCACACCACCATGCAGACCCTCGGCAGGATTGCGATCATATCCGGGTTTGCAGGGGTCGCCGCGGTTAACATCTGGATTTTTTCGGGGGCGGAAAATCTGGAGCAAGCCGATCGTTTGGTTCTCTACGGGCGGGTCTATCTCATTGCCCTGGCTATCCCACTGTTGTCTGTCAGTGGAGTGGTTCTTCACGCTCTGATACAGCGTCGCCTCGTTCGTCGAGGACACCTTCTGCACAGACCAGATCAAACCACCGAAGTCAGGTGGCCGATACTGCTGGGCGGACTTGCGTTTGTTGTTCTCAGTATAGTGTTGGGAACCGCAAATTTTGCCTTCGCGCAAGAGACCGTTTTTGCGGTGTCGCTCACGGTCATTCTCTACCTCATGTCGCGTTTGCTGAGAGAGCTGGAGTCGAAACAGGCCAAAGTTCTGATCGGGACAGCAACTATCATATTCGTTTTTCGAGCAGTTCCCTTGCCAGGACCGGGCCTGACCTGGTTCGAGATCGACGAGCTTGGGTTTGACGAACAGTTCCTGGCCATTCTAGCGCTTCTGACCTCACTACTTGCTCTGCTTGGCCTTATTATCCTCAGGCCGTTTATGGCAAGTCGTTCGATTGCGCAGGTTGTAGTGTTACTCACGATTGCCGCCGGAGTGCTGTCCCTGCCAAACCTTGCCTTGTACTACGGGGTGCATGAATGGACGGCCGCGCGCACAGGTGGGGTCGTGGATGCAAGGTTTATCGCCATTCTTGACACAGCCGTTGAGTCACCGCTGGGTCAGATCGCGATGGTCCCAATGTTGGCTTGGATCGCGCGCAACGCCCCAACACATCTGAAGGCTACCTTTTTTGCGGTCATGGCTTCGTTCACCAACATGGCATTGTCAGCAAGCAGTCTCGGTACAAAATACCTGAATCAGATCTTTACCGTTACCCGCGTGGTTACCGATCCCAGAACGGGTTCCGTTGCCTCCGTCGCTGACTATAGCCATTTGGGGAACTTGCTGATTACCGTGGGCTTGATCTCTGTCATCATCCCACTGGCTGTGGTTTTTCTGGTGCAAAACTCGCCTTATCAGACGCGCGATTGAATATGCGGATCAATCGCTTTCATCGAGAAGTATCTTGAGGTGTGACACCGGAACGCCAATATTCGAGCCGCCAAATTCGGGTAAGATCGCGGCATTGATAGCAACCACCTCGCCGTTTCGGTTAAGGGCAGGTCCGCCGCTTCCGCCGGTTGTGGTTTCAGCATCATAAACGACTGCACCGGGGCTGGTCTGGGCGACGATCCCCCGGCTGGCCAGAGGCCTGATTTTGTTCTGCTCTGAAAGGTGTTTTGCAATAGTCCAGAAATCGACGGCGCCGTCTCTCTCAAGCGTTTTCAGAAAATCCGGCCCAGCCTGCACAATCAAGGCCTTAAGGCCAGTCGGAAATCCAAGCAAGAAAACTTCTTCACCTGCTCGCGTCGGGTGAGGTGCCAGTGAGAGTCCAAGCCCTTGAACACGGTTCGCATCAACGGACAGAAGCGCCAGATCGGCCGTTTTGCTTGCCCTAAGCAATACCGCTTCCATTGGCTTGGATTGTTCTGGAAGATAAGCCAGCAGGCTAAGTATCTCGGCTTCAAGCCCTGCTGCCTTCAGGGCCTGCGCCCGATCCCCGGTCGTCCAGGGCAAGGCGACATGACGGTTGGTCACCAAAAGAGAGGTGTCCTGCAATAGAAACCCGGTTCCGGTGAACTGAAATTCTGCCGGCGCGCCTTCCGCATCTGGCTCAATCCATGGTTTTCCGAATGGAGTTTTTAGTTTCTCCCCGTCCGGGCCAAGCACATGCCGCAGCAATTTGCCGCTTTCGGTCTGTCGCAATCCGTAAGCACCCTGGATAAAGGCAATAGATCGCGTCGAGGCTGTGATAACTCGCCTTGACGCACCAGCGCGTTCTTCCAAAGTGCCAAGGCGCTGCTCGGTGGAAATCACCTGGTTGTCAAACGCTTCTCTGAGCGCGACCAGATCATCCGCCGTCAGTGCATCTTCTCGCGTCTGCGTAAGCATGACAGCAACCGCCTCGATCTTGAGAGACTCCTGTTTAAGGCTGTCCGCCAGCTTCCGATCGTTCTGAAAAAGCAAATAGCCAAAGGCAAAGATCAGAAGAAGCACACCGATAACGGTAACCCTGAACAAAACCGTGGTTTGTGATGTCAGCCGACGCCCGCCTTCGCGCAGCGCACCGGACATTTTTCTGGCGAAGGGTCGTCGGCTGGAGCGCGCATACACATAAGCGTCACTTATTATGTCTTCGACCGTGTGATGTGCCGGGAATGAGTGGTCACACACCCTGTAGCGCGACATGGGCCCCTCTGCACCGAACTCAATCATGTCGCCATGCCCAAGAACTGCCGAAGCAGTTTTTTGACCATTGACCCAGATATCCCGGCCAGGCAAAGCGTTTAGCGCGTAACCGCCTTGCGACCACTGAATCGTTGCCACGTCTTCGTCATGCGGGGGCAAATCCTCTTTTCGCCTGAACTTCAGGATACGATCAGGACCCACCGAAGCAGCCAAAGCGTTGCCGACAAGCCAGGTAACGGTTCCGCGGGACGGCCCCGTCAAGCTCTCCAGAAATGCACGGACATCGCCCGTTTCAGTTTCCACATCGCTTTTGTCCGGCGTCCGCATTGTCCATCTCAGTACTCTAGCCCTATTGGCACATTATCATGCGCAGCAGTGAAACCGCTATGGTGGGCAATAGTGTGCTCGTTTTAAGAACACCAAGGGTCCGCGCATGCTGCCCGGACCATGAAGGTTGCGTGTGCGCCTCCATTGCGCCTATTTCGATGAGACCTTGATCTTCCGGCTGGGATCCTGAGGTTCGGTTTTCGGCATCGTGACGTGCAGGACACCTTTGTCGAACGCAGCGGAAATCTCCTCGATATCGACTGCATCAGGCAGCGTCATTGTCCGGGTGAAACTGCCATAGCTTCTCTCGCTAACGCGCAGATCGCCTGTGTCATCATGCGTAACATTCTTCTGGCCCCGCAGCGTCAATCTACGGTCTTTGATTTCGACTTCGACGTCGTCTTCTTTGAGACCCGGCAATTCAGCCGTGAGAACGATCGCTGTATCCGTTTCGTGGATGTCAATCGCCGGCGAAATCGCACCCGTCATGTCCAACGACGGGAAGCCCGTGCGTTGCGCGGCTGTTTCCAGCGGAAGGAATGGCGCTGCGCCCCCGAAAAAACGCGACATCATGGATTCCATTTCGCGTCGAAAATTATTAGAGAGCGGATGTGTTCCAGCAAACAGTTGCGGGGTATTTTTGTCTTCAAGCATTTTCTGATCCTCCTCCTTTGGTGCGATTGGGGGGAGGCGGTATTATTGCAAAAAACGCGTATAATTACCTTGATCTTGCGCAAGCAAGCGTCCTCGGTATCGCGCCAAAAGGACAACCCGGCCGTATCAGTATTCCGAATGAAACAAGGCGCATTACCGGTCATACGTCCAGGCCAAAGGGTAAACTGATCTGACTCTATTGCGCCACCGAGCGTCTGAAAAGCATCAGGCTTGACGCCAGAAGGATTGCGCCGAGTAACGCCATCCATAAGAACTCTGGCCAGACCGTCTCAAACCTCGCCCCCTTGAAGATGATGGATTGGCTGGCGGACATGTAATGGCGGGACGGAAGGATCGATGTTCCGACCTGAAGCCAGTCGGGCTGCCCCTCGATCGGTGTCTCTCCTCCTGACAGCATCAGCATCGGAAGGACAGTCAGCATTACCAAAAGCGCGAACTGTGCCATTGAGCGCGCAATCGTTGCAAGAAAGACCCCAAGTGCGGTTGCTGTGAAGAGAAACAGGGCGGTGCCAAAAAGAAACAACACCTTCGACCCCGCGATGTTGATCCCCAGGAAACCTTGCATAACAAAGGTCAGCGATAAGGCGGCCGCGACAAGAACCACCGCTGCGTTTGCCCAAATCTTGGCCATCGCAATGTCAAACGGGGTAAGCGGCATCGCAAGCAGGTGTTCAATTGTGCCATGTTCACGCTCGCGGATCATTGCGGCACCGGTGAGGATTGTGGTCAGCCACATGATCTGGCCGATGAGCGCCACGATGCCGGCAAAACGAACAGTATCACGGTTGGGATTGAACGCACTGCGCATGATGATATCGACGGGCAATGACTCAGCCAGGTCCGCACCAATGGCAAAGCGACGGATCTCGGCGCTGAGGATATTGACGATATAGTTTGCGCCAATCCCGGCCTGTTCCATCGCCGTCGCATCAATCAGAACCTGGATTTCAGGTGAACGCCCGGCGCGAACATCTTTCTCGAACCCTGGTGGCACCGCGACCACAAACAGGAAATGCCCGGCATCCATCTTTTCGGCTCCGGTACCCGGTGCGATCTGGACAACGGGTTGAAACTCCGGAGGGAAGAATGCCGTGGCAAGAGACCGTGAAAGGGGCGAGCCATCCTCATCGGCAAATGCAATGGAGGCATTGTTGACCGAGTTCGAAACCCCCGTCGCCTCCATCACGGGTGCCAGCGTGAATGACCAGACCAGCAGCGCCATCATCACCCAATCACGCCGAAGGCTCATCATTTCTTTCAAGCCAAGCCAGAAGATGCAGGACAACCGTTGCATTCATTTCTCCTGCGCTCGAAGTAAAAGGGCAGCGATCAACGTCAGCACCGGTCCGAAACAGGCCAGGGCCAGAAGATCAGGGGCAAGCGCATCCCAGCCCAGCCCTTTGGTGAATGCACCGACATTCAGATGCAGGAAGTAGGATGACGGCCAGAGCGATCCGATTGTTTGCGCGCCGCCTTCAAGCGTTGAAACCGGCTGCAGCAGGCCCGAGAACTGAATCGTAGGTACGACCGAGGCGATGGCGGTGGCGAAGGTAGCGGCCACCTGGCTTGAGGTCATGGTCGCAATGAGCAGCCCATAAGATGTGGTCGCCCAGACATACAGCAACGCGCCGATTGCCAGGGGAGCCGGGTTGCCTTTGAGCGGTACATCAAAAACAAGGACCGTCATTCCGGCCAAGAGCAGGAAATTGGCGAACGCGATTGCGATATAAGGGATTTGCTTGCCAACCAGAAACTCAAGCCGCGTCGTTGGCGTCGCATAGAAATTGGTGATTGTTCCCAACTCTTTTTCACGTGCGACGCTGACCGCCATCAGAACTGCCGGTAACATTATCAAAAGGATCGCAGGCATGGCCGGGGCCATTGCGGCAATACTCTCGAAACTCTGATTGTACCTGAAGCGTGGCTCGATACGGGCGATCTCGACCGGATGCACACCGTTTTGGCGGGCCATTGCCGCCAAAAAGGTATTGTGGAGCCCCGCCACATAGCCTTCTACAGTCTCGCCTTTGAACGGAATTGCGCCGTCCACAATTGCGAGCACGTCCGTTGCTTCAACAGAGCGGATCTTGCGCCCAAAGTCAGGTGGGAGTTCGACAACCAGCGAGGCATCTCCTCGGGCCAGCCGTTCATGGCCCTCATCGATACTCGTCAGTGGCTGCGTTGGGTTGAAGTAGCGCGATCCTGAAATCTCTGCAATGTAGGCGCGGCTTTCTGGCCCCTGTGACAAATCCAGTACCGCGAAATCCAGTTCTTCGATGTCCAGCGTAATCCCATAGCAAAAGACCAGCATCAGGATCACCGAGCCCAGGAACGCAAACGCCAAACGCACGCGGTCGCGCAAAATCTCGATGGTTTCACGCTTCGTGTATGCCAGTGTGCGCCTGATACCCCCGCCAGCGCTGTCATCAAGGGCATGAACCGATGCCTCAGGAGCTTTCACCGGTGCCGGAGGGTCAGCTGCCTTCAATACCGTGACAAATGCTTCTTCCAGACTGTCTACCTGTGCCCCGGCGATCAACTCATCCGGTGTTCCCTCAGCCAGAACACGGCCCGCGTGCATGAACGACACCCGATCACAGCGCTCTGCTTCGGCCATGAAATGGGTCGAGACGAAAATCGTCACTTCTTCATCTCTCGAAAGCTCAATCAGCAATGCCCAAAACGAGTCGCGCGCCTCAGGATCCACCCCTGAAGTTGGTTCATCCAGGATCAGTACGCGAGGTCGGTGGATCACAGCGACCGCCAGGGAGAGACGTTGCTTGATGCCAAGTGGCAGCGCCGTGGCCAGCATGTCCATATGTGCAATCAGGCCAAAGCGTTCCGCCAGTTCATCGATACGCCTATCGCGGTCCGTGATCGCAAAGATGCGGGCATGTAGCTGGAGGTTCTGCCGAACGGTCAACTCGCCATAAAGCGAGAATGCCTGACTCATATAGCCAATCTCGCGTCGCATCCTCAGGTCGCGTGCATCAACCGGTCTTCCGAACAGTAGCGCCTCACCGTCACTTGCGGGCAGAAGACCTGTCAGCATTTTCATGGTGGTCGACTTGCCGCAGCCGTTCGACCCGAGGAAGCCGAAAATCTCACCACGTTTGATCGAGAATTCGACGTTATTGACTGCCGTGAAATCGCCAAAGCGCCGCGTCAATCCGCGTGCCGTGATCACTGGGTCTGCCTCAAGGTGATGTGTGGGCGCTTTCCTTGGTGCGATCAGGGGATCTCCGTGCGCCTGCAACCGCCGGTAGGACGTTTCAAGATCGCTGGCTTCCCCCTTCAATTCTGCCGGAGAACCATGGAAAAGCACGCGCCCGGCATCCATCGCGACGATAAAGTCGAATTGTTCGGCTTCTTCCATATAAGCTGTCGAAACCAGTATGGAGAGGTCGGGTGTAGCCTCTCGGACCGCGTCGATCAGCGCCCAGAACTGACGCCGCGACAGTGGGTCGATGCCGGTGGTCGGCTCATCCAGAACCAAAAGCTTAGGGTCATGGATCAGTGCACAACACAGCCCGAGCTTTTGCTTCATGCCGCCCGAGAGTTTTCCCATCAGCCGATCAGAGAATGGCGCAAGCCCGGTTGCCGATAGCAATGCTGCGATCCGGATGTCACGCTCCTGCTGCCCCTGTCCGAACAAACGCGAAAAGAACTCAAGGTTCTCGCGCACCGACAATTCTGCATAGAGGTTCCGGCCCAACCCCTGCGGCATAAATGCGATCGCAGGGCAGATTTTGTGACGATGGGCACGGTCGTCGATTGGGCCTCCGAGAACATTGATTGTGCCGGATTGAAGCTTCTTCGCGCCGGTGATCAATCCCAAAAGCGTTGATTTGCCAACCCCGTCAGGCCCGATCAACCCAATAAGCTGACCAACCGGCAGATCAAGCGACAGGTTATCGAGTGCAATGCGCTGGCGGTACTTATGCGTGACACCACTGACGCAGAAATCAGATGTGCCCGCCTGGGAACTCATTCGAACAGTTCGGGTGGAATCCGCCTTTCCAGATATTCCGGCCATACACTGTCAGAAGAAAGCCTGATCACAGCGATACCGCGAAGGCCGGTTTTCACATGTTCGATCCGTTCTGTGATCAGATCCTCAGGAATGCGAACTCGAACGCGAAAGACCAACTGTTCACGCTCGCTCAATGTTTCTACCTGCTTCGGAGTGAACTGGGCTTCGGGGGATACAAAAGTGACGGTTGCAGGAACGGCAAAATCCGGCAAGGCATCAAGTACGATGCGCGCCTCAGCCCCGATGGGCAGCAACCCCGCTTCGCGTGCGGGCAGGTACACGTCCATATAGACGTTTTCTAAGCTGAGAAGCGTAAGGATCGGCTCACCCGCGCCAACAACTTCACCGGGCTCAGCCAGTCTGTAAAGAATGCGCCCCGGCATAGGGGCAACAAGCGAAGCATCCTCGATCTGGGCGACGATCCGGCGCACTTCGGCTTCGGCAGCCGCGATCTGGCTGTCCGAGGTTGCAACCCGGGCCTTGGCGGCACCCAGAACGGCGTCGGCAACCTGAAATGCGGTTTCGCGATCTTCAAAGACTGTCATCGAAATGTTTTGACCGGCCAACAGTGCCTTTGCCCGTTCCAGTTCCTGCGCCGCGCGACGCTGTTGGCTTTCTCGTTGGACAACAACAGCCTCGGCTTCGGCCTTGGCTTGACGCGCCAATGCTACTTCGGCTTTGGCGCGATCAAGCGCTGCAGACAGTTCATCGGTGTCCATCTCGACCAACAGTTCACCCACAACAACCAAGTTGCCTTCTGCCGCCAAAACCTGTGCAACCCGCCCTGCGAAAGTGGGGGCAATTTCCACTTGTTCGGCCTCTATCCGTCCATTGCCCTGTACAAATCCAACTGGCAATTCACTGCTGTCTTCTGAAACGAATATGTACAACGCCGCACCTGCGAGAAGGAGCATTACGACGATCAGTATTGCGCGCACATTCTTTTTCATGATCTGGCGTACCGCGGTTAAAGCTACTAGGTGACGTTATCTCAAACCCCGCAAAACGCTTTGTTTTGGATCAAACAGAGCCCTTTAGAGGGTTGTTCAGGCCAAACTCGGGTAGAAAACCGGCGCAGCAGTCTGATTGTTAACCCGCATCAATGGCTCAATGCGGATTTCACGGCGTGACTTTAGATTTCGGTTGCGCCGAACTGACGGAATTGTTGCGCATGGGCAAGCATCACGCGGTCGAAACAAATGCCCAATTGTCCATCCATCGTGTCAAAGCACTTACAAGTCACACTTCCAGCGTGCGGATGAAATCAACACTGCGTCAGTATTGCGGGTTGCCGCTGCTACTTCGGCAACATGAAGAACTCTTCCAGTACAATCTTTCCGTCTGCTACTGAATAAACTGCAATCTCACTCAAGGTGATACGTTGCCCAGTTTCCTTCTGCTTTACGACAGCCTTATATTGCACACTGAAGCGGTTTGGGGGATGAACATAGGGGCCATCGACGTCAAATTCGATGATTTCATGAGCTGCCAGCCAATCCTCTCTTTTCCCTTTGATAGCATCACGGCCTTTGGTGATGCGAAACTGCCGAACCGGAGGCACAACCGCTTCTATGGATTGAGCGTTCTCGGCATACATTTCATCAACATTTGCAAGGCCCCTGCGATTACGCATCGCCTGAACAAATGTTCTTCCAATATCGACTAATTCTTCCATGATAGCCCTCATTTTAGGCATCAACTGTATCACATCTTGCCTTTTCCAATCTTGACGAGGATCAATGAATTTAGATGTTGGCGAAGAATCCAGTTCGGGAACGAGAGGGCAACTAGTGCAGTGGCAAAGAACGGCCCAATTCCCGGCACCGTCATCAGCCAACGCGCCATCTTCCTGCCTCGTGGTCGGTGAGTTACCTCCGCATCCAACTCTCATATCTGACTGATCAACTGGCTCGCATCCCGATCAGCGGACTTAGGCAAGCCTGTGTCGCTTCCCCTTGTGTTGCACCATCATGCGACAACCGATATCGACCACGAAGACAACCATGCTCCTGGCATCTAGACTATTAAGTGCAGGAAAAGCTTGTTTTGGGCTGCACAATTAGACAACGCCTTCAAAACCAACTTAAACCGATCGTTTTGTTCTGGCGGGCGCAGTGATCGAAGAAGTGGGTCTTACCCTTTAGTAGCGCCAAGGTAAGCAAACCAGTAGGCCAAGGCGACTCCTCCCGCCCCGCCGACAATGTTGCCCAGAGTAACCCACAATAAATTGGTCGCCACTGAGAAAACCGGCACAGTTGCCCCCGCCGCCCAACCCTGCGGGAAGAAAAACATGTTCGCAATCGAATGCTCGAGTCCCAGCAACACAAAAGCAGTGACGGGCCACAAAACAGCGAGAACTTTGCCGGCAACGCTGCGGGCGGCAAAGGACAGCCATACAGCAAGGCATACCAACCCGTTGCACAGTGCGCCACGGGCGAAGGCCTCCATCGGTTCCAACCCCGCTTTGGCATCGGCTATCACCACGGCGGTATTGCCCATCGGCCCCTCGAGCAAACCGGTCAGAGAGAAGGCCAATGCAAGCCCGAGGGCGCCCACGAAGTTTCCGGCGTAGACGATGCCCCAGCTTCGAAACAGCAGTCGCAGTGGTATCTTGCGGTCGACCGCTGCGATCACCATCAAAACATTGCCGGTGAATAATTCTGCACCACCTGCGATCACCAGGATAAGGCCCAGGGAAAACACCGCGCCACCCAGAACGCGGATCGGCCCCGCAGCGCTGTCTGCGCCAGTAACCGCCATCGTATAGGCCGCTGCGCCAAACCCTATGAATGCCCCGGCCAGCATCGCAAGAACGAACATGGGTGCCAATGGCAACTTTGCCTTTGTGACCCCAGCAGTCTCAACTAATGTCGCAATTTCAGAGGGTTTATGAGCGTCGAACAGGCGCGGAGTGTTCATGTCGGGCTCCAAAGTTAGCACGGATTTACGTATCAGGGATTGTACAGTCTATCTTCTGACCTTGAACCAATGCACAAATAAGAAGGGGAAGTTCATCTGTTCCGCCACAGTTCGGGTAGTTTCGCCTAACACAGTTTGGTCTCCGGTCATCGCCACAGGCACCCATGACCTCTGTTTCAGCCTCCGTTTTCGTGCCACCGTCATGAAGCAGTGGATATCTGACTCCATTTTCACAGTCGGGAGTTCAGCGTCACGGGGTAGCCATCGAAACTTAATTCTGCCACGAGACTTCAATGCAAAGCTTATTGATCGTCATCGTTTTTGTGCCGATTGGGACCAAGTTTGAATTTTAGGCAACGGTCAAAACCGCACAAGTGGCATTCCGACTGATGCCTTGAGACGTGCTCCCTTGAATCAGGCTACCAATGCTTCCCAATCCGCGGCGGCCCGTCACAATCAAGTCAGCATTGCATTGCTCGGCGCATGCAATGATCTCGTCGACCGGATCACCGCGTTGGGTATGCGTTTGCGAAACCGTCTGATTGTATTCTTTGGCAATCTCTTTGCCCGCGGAAATGATCTTATCTGTTGCTTGCTGAACCTCTTCGTCTGAAGGCATTGTCGTGACGGCGTGATAGCCAGCAACAGCGCCCATTGCGAAAGCCACGGTTTGCGGCTGAGGTGTATGGACAAGGTGAATTTGGGAGCCATATTTGCTTGAGATATCACAGGCAACGCGTAGAGCTGCTTCTGACGCCTCTGATCCATCCAAGCCAACCACAATTATTTTGAACATGTCGCACTCCCTCCTTTGTGAGGGGGCAGTATGGGTGAACTTGCAGCAACTAGCATTGACTCAAATCAACACTTTTCGCTGCAAATTCGAGCGTAGCCGTCCGTCCATTTCCAGAAGATTCACGGTAACCGAACAAATTTAATGACCGTTGGAGCTGCAAGCTAGTCGCGCCAAAGGGGCGACAGCGTATTTTTACTGCAAAAAGCCTCCCGCAGGCACTGCTTTGTTCAAAGGGTGTCAATTTGGGTCCAATGATAAAGATCAAGAGTAATGGCGAGAAGAATTGCTATTATGGACGTGCTTTTCAGTCCCTTTGGCGAGGTTGGCAGCTTTCCTACGACACGAAATTCAATTTAATTCCTGAGGATAACGACTATGCAGCCCTCTCCGCCTTGGATTCGCCCAGCTGCAATAGCCGCGGCATTCTTCGGTCTCCTGACAATATTCTCCGGCGGAACGGCCCTGTTTGGGGGTGCCGCCGCTAAAGCAGCAGTTGGAGATGCAGTTCCACTCGTGCTTTGGTTCAATTTTCTGGCTGGGTTCGTCTATCTGCTGGGCGCATTCGCGCTCTATAAATCCTTAATCTGGGCTCATCGAATTGCCTGGGTGATTGGATTATCTACACTATTGGTGTTCGCTGTTCTTGTAGTTGTGGCTCTTATTGGAACGCCGTTTGAATGGCGAACCGTCGGAGCAATGATCATACGAACTGGATTTTGGCTGGCGATAGCTGTCGCGCTTTCCAGAACCGCATGAGCCGACCAAACGACGCCGCACCCGCGTCCAAATAACTTGGCAAGACAGTCACTTTTGATTGAGATCAAGGGCTGAAGCGAAAGGTTTCGGCATAGTTGGTGCGCTTTTCGGATCGATTTACGGGAGGATCGAAATGACAGTGCTGATTGCCTACGGCACCGTTGAAGGTCAGACTGCAAAGATTGCTCGTTTTATCAACGATGTCACAAGAAAAGCCGGCTACGATACAATACTGATCAACACCGGAGATCAGATACGACACGTGTCCCTGACAGGTGTGGACAGGGTCATTCTTGCGGCTCCTGTCCATGAACGCCGGCACCCTAAGCTATTCGAAGCGTTTGTTGAAACGCACAGAGACGCGCTTGCGTCCCGGAAGTCGCTAGTGCTTTCGGTAGGCCTAAAGGCGGCTTTTGCAAGAGGCCAGGAAGACGCCTGGGACTATCTCACCGAAATGCTGATGCGTACGCATTTTGAACCTGACCTAACGGCTTTGGTTGCGGGCGCTGTGCAGCCTGACAACTATGGGTATTTTGAAGAAGAGATCGTTCAGCATGTTGTCTTAAAGGATCAAAAGATCGATCCAAGGGACGGTGCTCGGGAGTTCACCGATTGGGACGCTTTAAGGGAAACCGTGGTAACATTCTTGGACAATTGATCCATCCCGTGGCTTAACTGCTGCCTTTCTTCAGTTGTCTTACCTGTAAATGTCGCCGCCACATTCCACCTACGCCAGTTTTAACAGGCGTTCGAATTCACTGAATTCCATTCGCATGCCGCCACCAGCCAGGCTATAGGATGCACGATATGACATTGAACAAGATGGCCATGATTGGGGCCTGAAATATTAAATTAGTGATGCGTGTCATTGGATCTAACTTCTTCGACTATCGTGTCTTGAGGTTATTCTCGAACCAGCCCTTCGAGAAACCGCAGTGCGTGCTCACCTCGTCCGCTCCTCAATGGTCGGTTCAGGTTGCAGCAAAAAAGGCAGTTTGGAATTCGGCAAAATTGTTCTTAGTGAATGACTGTTTCGGAGAGTTGTGCTGCATCGCAAGGATAGGCGTGCCGCAGGAGCGAAGACCTTCTGCACGAGCAATAGCCGCGGCTGCGAAAGGCGGGTTTGTCCGCATACGAGACATCGAGTAACTTTCAACGAATGACGGCTCTGCGAGACGAAGCTACCTGACGCAGACGCAGCGAAGTTGCTTCAAACAGGTCGTACAACTTTATCAAAACATCCGGACCACACAGTTCCCTC
>NZ_JBQFSK010000008.1:0-189296 GCF_056537925.1 Ruegeria sp. BI7 | reverse complement strand
CGCTCCTTTTGGACAGGACGCCAATATCAAGAAGTTTCATGGTTGACCTCAAGTCGACTTAAAGTGGCAGGATAGCTCCTCACTGGCACATGAGACAAGAGAGTTTACGATGACTGATACAGTGCAGACGCAATCTTCCATTCCCATCCTGATCACTCTCGCTGCAGCGACATTGACCGCCTCATTGGGTATCAGTATCGCCGCGGTAATGCTTCCGACGCTGACGCGTAGCTTCGCTGCGACAGTTTCCGAGGTGCAGTGGGTCGTACTGGCTTACCTGACCTCCGTGACCATCACGATCGTATCCGCCGGGCGGCTTGGCGATCTATTCGGCCACGGTCGCTTGCTGATTGCTGGTCTCATCGTCTTTATTGCAGCGTCGGTTCTGTGCGCTATGGCCCCGAGCCTGGGCTTGCTGATTGCCGGACGCGCGTTGCAGGGGCTTGGCGGAGCGATCCTGATCGCGCTTCCAATGTCTATCGCACGTGATTTTGTCCCGACTGAGCGGTTGGGCACGGCAATGGGATTGCTTGGCACGACTTCTGCTGCAGGGACTGCCCTGGGCCCCTCACTGGGCGGTGTGTTGTTGGCGATGGGCAACTGGCGCATGGCATTCTGGTTTCTTGCCGGCTTTGCTGGTGTCACGCTTATACTGTCTGTCACCGCAATCACGCGCGATTCCGAACGTCCGACAGTATCCTGCCGAGAATTGGATTTTCCGGGAACCATAGTGTTGGTTATTGCACTGGCGGCCTACGCTCTGGCAACCAGTGGCGGAGCCTCACGTATCCCCGTGCCACCGGTTGCATTGTTTTCTGCTGCTCTGATCGCAATCGTCTTTTTTGGGCTTGTCGAAACCCGTGTAGCTTCACCGCTGGTGCCGATGAAATTACTCCGCGACCAGAGGACAAGTATCGGGCTTTTTTTGAACCTTCTGGTCAGCGCTATCATGATGTCCACTTTGGTCGTTGGTCCGTTCTTCCTGGCATTTTCTCTGGAATTGAACGAAGCGATCATCGGTTTGGTTATGGCAGTTGGGCCGCTGGTCGCTGCGCTCTTCGGGGTTCCGGCCGGATGGGTGACGGACAGGTTTGGTTCGGATCGCGCGATGACCATCGGCCTTGTGCAGACTACGGTTGGTCTGCTGTGCCTGGCGTACCTGCCGGGATACTTCGGTGTCGGCGGCTATTTGGCCGCACTCATCATGTTGACGCCCGGCTTCCAACTTTTTCTTGCCGCTAACAACACAGCGGTTCTGATCCACGCCGCCAAAGAACAACGTGGCCGGCTCTCTGGCCTTCTCGGGCTCTCGCGGAACCTGGGTCTGATGACGGGTGCCTCTGCAATACCCACGCTATTCGTCAACATAGTCGGGAAGGGAGATGCCACTAATGCTCCGGCCGCAGATGTTGCCTACGCTTTTTCGATGACTTTCACGGCCACTGCATGTTTGACCCTGATTGCCCTGGGGCTGGCAATTAGCAGCCGAGCCTAGCGCGACCGCAATGCGCCGACCCCCGCAGAGTGACGTTGCCGAGAAAGGTAATCCGCGTATTGCGGGGCGATTGTGGAGGAGCCAGAATTCTTGTTTTCGGATCGAAACGGCCTGTGAAGTCACTACGGCAAAGCAAAGTGGACGGGCAGGTTTGCTGATCCTCCCCCTCTGAAGTGGTCCGCCGTTATGGTTAAGAAAATGAAGGAACCACATAGCGAACAAGCGACCGAAGCCGGAAGAGATTGTATCAAAGTTGCGGCAAGTT
The DNA here is from genome assembly GCF_056537925.1 of Ruegeria sp. BI7. NCBI lineage: Bacteria > Pseudomonadati > Pseudomonadota > Alphaproteobacteria > Rhodobacterales > Roseobacteraceae > Ruegeria > Ruegeria sp. BI7. The sequence goes on along the minus strand of NZ_JBQFSK010000008.1, from coordinate 187,536 downwards.
AAGTTATTGATGGGAAAGGCATGTCCCGTCTGGATGCTTTGGACCGGTGGCTTGAAGCCATGGAATCTTCTGGAATCCCGTTGTGAGGCACCTTTTACTGATCATGCTTGGATTGCGTGCCGGCATTTCTTTCCTGTTCCGACTTATAAACACTGTTGGGGACCGGCATTCATGTTCACGCCATAATCAAGAGACTGGCTATTCCGTACAGCCCGGCAATGACGGCTCGTGTGTTTGCGCAACGGGTGAGTTCGTACCCGCCTCAGTTTTTCGGTCGCCGCAAATGGCCGGTCTGGTGAAGCCTCACCACGGCACATAACGGCCTTGCCTAAGTCCGCTATGTGCCGGATGGGTTACATCATCAGTGCCTTTCCTACCAATGCTTGCTTGTTTGGATATTGCGAAACATCAACACCGCGCTCCATCAGTGCTTCGCTAAGTTCTTCCTCGCTCAAGGCTTCGATCGCTTCGGTCGTCATCTTCATGAAATTGATCCGGCGCTTGAGCAGGCCGTTTGTGTCACCAAAAACGTGTCGATCCTCAAACGCGAACTCATCCGCGTATTTGGTCATGAAGTAGGTTAGGAAGGTGTTTAGGCTGGTTCGGACACGGGGATCATCCGCCATCAAATCCGAGGATGCATCAAGCGTTTCTCGCATCAGGGTTACCCAACGCTTGGCCCCTTTGTCGTTCATCAGGGCTATCGCGTTGTGGGTGTGATGGAAGCTCAGCCGGAACTCTGCGCCGTGATAGTACGGGCCGCCGCCCATGACATCGATCCACATTGACGCCTGGGTTGTGACATGGTGGTTCAGCCCACCGACCCGTTCAAACACGGACGTGAACCAAGGCTCATCGGCAAAGACACGTTCATAGAACCTATGCACGATGCCGACGATGGGCTCTTGCCCGAGGACGGAATAGAGTTGCCAAAACTGAATGGGCTTGCTCAGGTCACCGGGGGCAGTCAGCGAGACAACCTCTGCCATCCGGAGTGCTTCCGGTGGTAGCAGCCCCTTATCGATTGCCGATTTAATATAGGCCTGCTGGATTCTCTCGCTCATGTAACCATGGCGAGTCGGAAATTTGGGAAGGTCAACACGGAGCATTGGGCGAATTCCTAGTGCGTCTTGATGCCAGAAAAAGGATGGCTGGGGCAGGGCAGACCGTCACCGTCCAAATGCCTTGCGGTACTTCTGGATAAAGAGTTCTTTTCCTTTCATCTTCCGTGTGACCCAGTCGCCGACAGTCGCAAAGAGCCAACTATTTCCGATTTTGGGGCCAAGCGGAACGAGGATCGGTGCCATTTTCCAAGGCGCGTAGGGCTTTTGTTTCTCTACGGGTTGCCCGCTGAGGACCTGTTTCAGGGTCTTGATCAGCCAAGGGTTCTGACGAGAGATCGCAACAATCGTCATACTGTCACCGACGTCGGCTATGTCCCCGGCGATGAAGACATTTGGGTACTCGGACGGGCGCAACCAGCTATCCGTCTTAATCCGGCCAGAGGGCGCCACGGTCACCGCGGGCAGCGTTTGCGCCAATGCCGTATTTGGTTTGGACCCGATCACGGGGAAGACCAGATCAGCTTCGATAACGCGGCCATCTGACAGTTTTACTGATCCGGCATAAGGTTTGTCCGCGTGCTGAAGATTCTCTGCCCTTTGGCCTACCACGACGTTCACGCCGGCGCGTTCCAGCTTGCGTTTGAGCTCTGCCCCCAGCTTGACGGGATACGTCGGAAACAAGCTGTTGTCAGACGAAACCAAAGTGATGCCCTTACTGGGCTGTGCCGCTGCAATCTCTCCTGCCAACTCGGTACCGACGGGGCCGGCCCCAACGATGACGACCGATTTCGCAGACGCCAGCCGAGCGCTGACATCGGCACTGGCCTTGCGAAAGTCATCCATACTATCGCCCGCCGGTTTGAAAGGGGCTGCATAAGACGAACCAGTGGCCAGGACGATGTAATCCGCAGGGTAAGCAGAGCCGTCTTCCAGCGTTACCTCGGATTGAGTCACAGTAGCGGCACGGCCGCGGATGACCCGTCCATTCTTCAGCAAGCGGTCGTAAGGCAAAATGATCTGATCCAGCAGATCGGGCTCTAGTAGCGCACGAATGGCCGCTGGCGGCTGCATGAAAGCCTCTCGCTGCTCGATCAGAGTGACATCAGCATATTCATCCAACTCTTTTGCGACTTCAAAGCCGACGTACCCACCGCCAACTATCACGACTTTCTGCTTGTCCATTCTGTTCCTCATTGCTTTCCGTTCGTCTGAGCCGTAATTAGAAACACAAGATCACAACGACAAGTACGGTCATTTGGGATACTGTCATGGCACCTGTTGAACCGGATGAAAATTGCCTCATTGAACCTTTGATTGAGGCGATATCGGGTAAGTGGAAGCTCTTGGTCATCTATTGGCTGGCGCAGGAAACCTCGCGGTTCAATCAACTGCAACGAAATCTTGGCAGCATCACGCACCGGACGCTGACCCGCCAGCTTAGCGAGTTGCAGGACGCCGGGTTTGTGTCGCGCAAAGATTTCAAAACGATCCCACCGCATGTGGAGTATAGCCTCACACCTTTGGGCCAAAGCCTGATACCAGTGTTACAAGTTATGCATGATTGGGCCGCGGCAAATGTGGACAAGCTAGCCACCAGGAAGTGAGGGCTTCGTACGTCAATTGTTGCGTATTTGCAGGAGAAAGAAGAATAGTCTGAGGCGCTGCGCATCAATGTTCGCTTGTGAACAAGCAGAAACACTGCACTGGACACTTTGATCAAGGTCAGCAAAGGGCGGCTGGCTGCGATCATTCCTCTCGTAACAACGCTTCATTACGGTATTCTGTGGGGGTCTTGCCTGTTTGCGAGCGAAAGGCCCGATTGAATGGCCCAAGCGAAGAGAAGCCAACGTCAAAAGCAATGCTGAGCACTGTACGCTCGGCCATTTCCGGCTTTTCCAGCATCGCTTGCGCCTCGTGAACGCGAAATGCGTTCACGAAGCTGGTGAAGTTGCGGTGTCCCATTCCCTGATTGATCGCAGACCGTAGCCGATGCTCTTGCGTCCCGAGTTTGGCCGCCATTTGTGCTACGGTCAGCCCTTCCTCTCTCCAAAGACCTGCAGCCATCGCAGTATCAATACGCTTGATCAATGCCGCTTGCGCAGGGTTCGGGTTTATGTCGCGCTGCGAGGCAGCAGAGTGTTCGATCCAAATGTCGGGTGCAACACGCACCGACCAGATCAGGAAGGCCGCTGCGGATAGGCAAATTGCTGATGCCTGTAGGGGGAATACCCAATACGGAAGCACCTGATCCAAATGGGTGATTTCAATCACCGTGATGATTATGCCAAGGGTCAACAGCCAGCCCAGAAACCAACGGCGAAACCGGCGGCGTTCGGCAATCAAATCTTCGACCTCGCCTGACACAACAATTTTCAGCATGTGCAAAAAGAAGATCAGCACGCATGCGCCACGAACCACACCGAGTGGAAACTGCAGCTGGGTCAACCAGCTTGTCCCAACGATAAGAACCGCGACGGTGATCTGCCAGGGTCGAATGACAACGTCATCCTGAAACAGCTCAATCGCGGCCCAATAGATCAGAACCGGGATCACGCCCGCGATCATCACAAGTACAAACCGGATTGGCCCTTCGCTCAGATCGATACCCGGAGAGGACACGATCACATAAGGGCCTAGGCTCAGGCACAGTAGCACGACGGCCAGACTTTTCCGGGTTCGGGGTCCGCTTGCCAGAAAAATCACAGCACAGAGAAAGAGAACGCCAACGGCGCTACCACGCAGGAAAATATCGAAGACTGCTAAATCAGACATCACGCGCATAAGCGAAGTGCGAATTGGATTGCCGGTCAATGGCTGGACCATGTCGAAACTGAAAAATCCTCGCCGAAAACTCAATATGTCCATCGTTTTTCGAAATCAGAGGGCACCGGAAGCCCGCCTGCGTCAGGTCGTTTTGCATGTCCTTTCGCACTTGGAGAAGCCAATGACACATCTCACTACACTGCTTTCCGTCTATGCAAATGTCTTTGGCGGAGACTTCTTGCGCTATGTTTTGGGCGCAGGCGGTACGTATCTGTTGATCAATGTCCTTCTGGCACGTCGGCTTGCCGCGCAAAAAGTCCGCCTGTCGGATCCACCCAAGGGCCAGATCCGTCGCGAGATCCTGGTAAGCCTGCGGACCGTTCTGATCTTTACTGCTGCTGGTACATCAATCGTGCTGGGCGCCAGGGCAGGGGTCATCACGATATACCAACAGGTCACGACATTTGGCTGGGCCTATTTCGCGTTCAGCATCGTGGCGCTGATCGCCCTCCACGATGCGTGGTTTTATTGGACACACCGCGCGCTGCACTACCCGCCGCTGTTTCGGCGGTTCCACCGGTTGCACCATAAATCACACCAACCTACGCCCTTCACCTCCTATAGCTTCGATGTCGGTGAGGCTGTGGTAAACGCGGTTTACCTGCCTTTGGTATTGATTCTCCTCCCGGCGCATCCATTGGCGCTGTTCGTTTTTGTAACCCATATGATGCTGCGCAATGCAGTGGGTCACTGCGGGATCGAGATCTTTCCAGCCGATCAGAAAGGCCGCCCTGTTTTCGGCTGGCTGACAAGCGTCACCCATCACGATCTGCATCACGCCCATGCCGGTTACAACCTCGGCCTGTATTTCTCTTGGTGGGATCGGCTGATGAAGACGGAACATCCCAAGTACCTCACCGAGTTTGCCCGCGTTGCGCCGCGCATCCGGCCTGTTGGTCTGAAAGCAGCACTTCTGTTTGTAGCGATTGTTGGGGGGCTGGCAGCCAGTCGCGGCGATGCCTTCGAGCTCAGCGGTCGCTACGCGTCGCCCGGGCTTGGTATCATAGTTGAATTCGAGGATTGTGGCAGGGATAGTGCCACCAGATGCGGTCGGTTGCTCTGGAGTTGGGAGGGGCAGACACCCCATGCGAAGATAGGCGATTTGATCCTGACGGGTCTTGTGTTCAACGGTACTGCCTGGGAGGGAATGCTGCGGGACCCAGAAACCGGGCGGACATATCAAGGCACAATCAGACAAGCGAGCCAACATCGACTTATCCTCAAGGGCTGCGCCGGCATCATCTGTGCAAGCCAGACATGGCACTCTACAAACTACCTTCGATCCGTACTTTCTGAACACGGAGGTTAACTCCACGCATTGCGCGTGAACACGTTACCAAATCGGCGTCGGGACTGTAATGCGATAGGCGGCTTTGTCAAAGTTGCGCTGCAGGGCCAGTGTGTTCCATGGATGTCTCCTGTGGGCTGAGCTTATCAAATGACGTAAATTGAAGTAACGTATTCTGGTTAACAGCAGGTCTTGTTTTTAAGATGGAAAAAGTGCTGGGACTTGGCGGGTTTTTCTTCAGATCTGAGGATCCTCCCGCGTTGGCAGAATGGTACCGCGATCATCTGGGAATTGATCTTGTTCCCAATGATTATGAAACGCCCTGTTGGACACAGGAAGCGGGCGAAACTGTCTTTGCCCCGTTCGAGAAGGTGACCGAGTATTTCGGAAATCAGGAAAAGGCATTCATGTTGAATTTTCGTGTTCGCGACATTGAAAAAATGATTGCGCAGTTGGAATCCAAAGGTGTCGAAGTGCGTCGCGATCCAGATTCTCCTTATCCGAATGGCAAGTTTGCGTGGCTCAATGACCCTGAAGGCAATCCAATTGAGCTTTGGGAACCTGCTTAGTCTCAGGGCCCACTGGTTTAATTATCCCGATCCTGTCGGCGTGATAAAGCGCCGTGAGATTTTGTGCTGCACAACGACTGAATTTTTTCAGATGATCGGCAGGAAGATATCGGTCTTCCGGGCGCAATGCGTGTTGCAATTGCGGAACCACGGTATCGCGCCAAACACCCAAATTGGTTGGCTGTCGGATTTGCATGTGCTCGCGCGTCCTTGCAGCAGGTATCAAAAGGACGGAGGTAATAATGATCTATGCAATCACGATCTATGGAGAGGCGGGCGTGTTTGAGGCTCTGCCGAGAGACCGCCAGGATGAGGTGATGTCGGGCCATGGTGCACTGCAAACAGCGTTAAATAAGCGGGGGGAGTTTGTTTCGATAAAGCTGATGCCGCCGACCTCTGCAGTGATGGTCGAACCGGCCACCAGCGAGGGCACCGCGCCGCTGATTACCGACGGTCCGTTTGCAGAGACGAAGGAGAACTTCCTTGGGTTTTACGCCGCCGATTTCAAAGATCTTGATGAGGCTTTGGAATACGCAAAGATGATTTCCTCGCCCGTTGCGCGGCTCGAAGTACGGCCTGTGGCCTGGGCCGGGGGTGTCATTTCATCGGAGTAGCTCATGTCGGACTGGCTGGAGGCCACATTCGCCCAACAGCGCCCACGTGCCATTGCGGCCCTGACGCGGGTGTTTCGCGATATCGATACGGCCGAAGAAGCCTTTGCCGATGCGTGCCTGAAGGCGCTGACGGTTTGGCCCAAGGATGGCGCGCCCCGTGATCCGTTGGCGTGGCTGCTGACGACCGCCCGCAATGCTGGTCTTGACCATGTCCGCAAATCCCAACGCCGCGCGGCAATTCTGTCGCGCCACACAGAGGAGTTTCAACCAGCGCCTACCGAAACACCTGACCCTGATGAGATGCGCGACGACGTCTTGCGACTGTTGTTCGTATGTTGCCATCCGGAATTGGATCAACGGGATCAGATTGCCATCGCTCTACGCGTGGTCGCAGGGTTGAGCGTCGACGAGATTGCCAGCGGATTCCTGGTTAAACCAAAGACAATGGAACAGCGGATCACCCGTGCCAAAAAGAAGATTGCGAGCAACTCGGTCGCTTTTGAAACGCCCAGCCCGGCAGAGAGGGGAGCGCGGCTGGGTGAAGTTTCCCTGATGGTCTACCTGATGTTCAACGAAGGGTGGTCGACTTCGGCCGGTCCCAAACAGATGAAGCTTACATTGTGTGAAGAGGCCATCCGCCTCGCCCGCCTGCTTGTGGCGTTGTTCCCGGCCATGGGTGAGCAGTCCGCCTTGTTGGCGTTGCTGTTGCTCCAGCACGCCCGTCGGCGGGCACGTATCGATGCGGATGGAAAGCTTGTCGCGTTGGACGATCAGGATCGCGACCTTTGGGACCGTTCGGACATCGCCGAGGCAACGGGCCTTTTGCAAAAAGCCCAACGTATTGGTCATCGCGGGGTCTATATCATCCAGGCCGCAATCGCTGCGGCCCACGCCCACGCGGCCTCATCTGAAGACGCCGACTGGGCCTTGATAGAGAGCCACTACGCCGCCCTTCATGCGCTGCAGCCGACCCCTGTGGTTAAACTGAACCAGATCGCTGCACAGGCCAAGTTGCACGGCCCGCAATATGCGTTGAAGGCGATGGAGGTAGTGGCAGAAGATCTGACCACCTATCGCTGGTATCACGCGATGCGGGGCGGTCTGTTGCAGGAAACTGGCGACCACAAAGCCGCCATCGCCGCCTTTGAAACCGTGATGACACTCGCTCCAACGGGCCCTGAACGCGTTGTGATCGCGGATAAAATCGCGATCAGCCAAAAAGAATTGCGCGGCGTGTAGGAAAGCCGGCACCTCGCGCGTCCTTGGATCAGACCCGTATGTGGCGGGCACAACCAAGGGAGACACCCATGAGTATTCTAGAGATGACAACTGTCGGCAATTCCGGATGGATCGGGCATTCCGGACCGGATCAGGGCAAAGCCAAAGCCTTTTATCAGGATGTGTTGGGCTGGGCGATAAACGACATGCCGATGCAGGACGGGTCGAGTTATTCGGCCGCAGTGGTGGGCGAGACGCCTATTGGCGGCTTTTCACCGATGCCTGAGGACAATGGAAGCTGGACGATCTTTTTTACCGTGGACGACGTGGATGCGAGTATTGCAAAGGCGCAAGCCAAGGGTGCTGCGGTCATTCAGCCTGCGATGGATATGCCGGGGGTCGGGCGCATGGCGACGCTAACCGACCCGCAGGGCGCGCGGTTCGCGCTGATTACCTATGAAAGCATGGCGTCCTAAACGTCGCTCGAAAGGAGGGATCAGATGGAACAACTGCCCCAAATTGCGCTGATCGTGACAGCGGTGTTTGTCTTGATGAGCATTCCCATGGCAATCGCCGTTGGCGTGCGTCGTGCCAGGACCGGGATACTTTTGCTCCATGGTGAGGATGAGGGACTGCTACGCCTGATGCGGGCACACGGGAACTTCATCGAATATGTCCCGCTCGCCCTGTTCGCCCTCGCGGGTGCCGAGATTGCGGGAACGGCACCCTGGCTCATAGCTGTCTGTGGTGGGGTTCTGCTGCTAGCCCGCCTCATCCACTACTTCGGTTTGCGCGCATCAGCAGAAAGCAAAGGACGCGCAATTGGGGCGGCCCTGACGACCTTGACTATGATGGTGCTGGCTTTCGCGATCCTCTGGCAACTCGGCACAGCCGTCTGATGCCGGTAGATGAAAACCTTAACACTCGTGTGCGCGATGCTTTGGCCGCGCATGCGGGCATCTCCGAAAAGCGGATGATGGGCGGCCAGTGTTTCTTTTTAAACGGCAACATGCTCTGCGGCGCTCGCCGTCACAAAGATGGGGTCGGTCGGTTCATGTTCCGGGTGGGTAAGGCGAACGAGAGCATGGCACTGAAGGATCCAATGGCTGAGGAAGTGATCCATGGAACCCGTAAACTGGGGGGCTTTGTACATTTTGAAGAGGGCGACTGCGATGACCCAGCATTGCGACGCTGGGTAGAACTTTGCCTCGAACACGCCGCAGCCCTCCCGGCGAAAGACTGAATGGAGGATGTGATGGCTACATTTGAGAGTTTCTCGTCTGAGGCACTTGGTTTTCTTGAGGGTCTTACGGCCAACAACACGAAGGATTGGTTCGCAGCGCACAAGACAACCTACGAAACCCAGTTGAAGGACCCCAGCAAGCATTTTGCCGACGGCATGGCTGGCGCATTGCAAGACCTGACTGGGCAGGGCCACCGCAGTAAGATCTTTCGCATCTACCGTGATGTCCGGTTCTCCAAGGACAAGACGCCCTACAACGCACACCTGCATATTGCGTTCATTCCGCAGGGCAACGCGGTTCAACCACCGATGTGGTTCTTTGGGCTATCGCCCGAAAAACTGTCCCTTGGCTGCGGGGTATTTCAGTATGACAAAAATGCACTGGACGCGTTCCGCACGGCAATGGCTGGTCCAAAAGGGGCAGAGTTGATCCAGCTCACTGAAGATATGCGACAGGATGGTTTCCGGATCGAGGACCCAGAATTGAAACGCGTTCCGACTGGCTTTGACAAAGATCATCCCCACGCAGAGGCATTGCGCCGCAAGGGCTTTGCCGTTTGGATGGACGCCGGGGCTCCTGCGTTTGTTATCGAACCGAACCTCATAGAACGAACGTCTGTGTTATTCGGGAAACTCATGCCGGTGTTTCAATTGCTTTCCAGGGTCATGTAGCCAAGAATTTGCGCTCGCAGCGAGCGGCAGCTTAGACGAGTTGCACTGCGGCGAAGTAGTCCTGTTCTGGATCGCCGATCAAGTTGTCGAACGGCATTGCAAAACATCGCAACGGGCAAGCGCTGTTTTTGACTTCAACCTCTCCCAATTCCTCGAGCCTGATATAAATGCGAGGGCGGATTTGATCCTTTGCAGCGCGCGAAAGGCATATTCCACCTGGTGCCGCCAACCGGGCACCTCAGCACTTAGTCCACAGCGGTCCAATCCTGACATCCACCCTACCTTCAGGATGCTGCGGCGCGCCCCGTCGAAGGAGACATGCGCTGAGAGTGCAAATTCCGGAAGTAGTTGAATTCATACATAGCTGACAATGCCACCCTGCAGCGCATTCACGATCAGCTTGCGCGATTTCGTCGAATTTCGGGAACCTTTCCGTGTTTCCTGCATCTAAGGAACCAGGAACGCACTAAAGCGAACCCGGTGAAACCCTTGGAAAGGACCAAACCATGTTCAGAAAAACCGTAGTTGCTTTTGGATTTATTGTCGCTGCCGCCCCAACTGCTAAGGCTCACGATGAACAAGCTCTCGCCAATGCCCCAGCCGGCGATCCTTATGTGAAAGTGAGCGACGTATTGCCATTGCCCGAGTTCATCCCTGGTCTGGGAACGCTCTTCGTCGACCCAACCACTCTGCCCGCAGGTCCGTTCCTCGCATATGATCGCGACGGTCGATTGTCAGCCACGGTCTACATGACACCACTCGACGATCTGCAAAACGGTGCATCATTTGACGGATTGAACATCGGTTCACACACCGTCAGCTCGACAGATATCTATTTCAATGCCGGGCATCCCGGCGTGGACAAGCCGCACGCGCATGTCGTGCTGTTTCACGACGAAAACGCAAAAGAGCGTCTGGCCGAATGATCTGTACGCGCCGTCATGCTGTATGGCTTGGGGGATTGGCCGTTGCTTCCGTCGCCAGTTCGCGGATCGCGCTTGCGCAACCGATCGCCACGGTTGAGATGCGCGGCAGCCCGCGCGGCGAACGTATCTGGTATGATCCTGTTGGACTTGCTGTGTCTTCAGGCACCACCGTCCGGTTCACCAATCGTGATCCCGGCAACAGTCATACAGCAACCGCCTATCATCCGGCGAACTATGATCGAAGGCGACGCATTCCCGCTGCGGCCGACCCGTGGGACAGTGACTTTTTGCTTCCGGATGAGTATTTTGAAGTCACCCTGATTACGCCAGGTGTATATGACTACTATTGCCTGCCACACGAAATGGCGGCGATGGTTGGTCGCATAGTAGTTGGAACCCCCAGCGACGCCGACTGGGAGGGAAGTTCACACGACAAGAGCGATGTTTCGGAAGATATTCTGACAGCTTTGCCTTTGGTTGAGAGGATCCTTTCGGAAGTTACCGTTCGCAGGGAGGACTGATCATGAAGGTCCAAACAAACCTCACTCAACAAGCAACCAGCGATGCGGCCAAATCAGAAGCTGAGCTTGTAAATGCCGCGCGTGACGGAAGCGAGCTGGCGGTCCGGGAACTTATCCGTCGCTTGAACCCCCGCCTGTTTCGCGTTGCCAGAGGTATCGTTGACAGCGACGCCGAGGCAGAAGAAGCGCTGCAGGAGGCTTATCTGTCGGCGTTCAGCAAACTGCAGGGTTTTCGTGAGCATGCCAGCTTTTCCACCTGGATCACCCGGATCGTGATCAACACGTCGCGTATGCAGCGCAGACGAGAGCGTACTGCTGAAGAGTACAACACCGTGGACGAAACCAGTGCACCGAGTGTGATTATGTTCCCCGGACAAAATTCTGAACTCCCCGACGCAACGCTTGGGCGCGCGCAATTGAGAGATTTGCTTGAATCTGCCGTTTCCGATTTGCCGCCCCATCTGCGGCTGCCGTTTCTGCTGCGCGAAGCAGAGGAAATGAGTATTCATGCCATCGCCACCGAGCTTCAGGTCAACCCGATAACAGTAAAAACACGCCTCTTTCGCGCCCGCCGCAGGTTGCAAACTACAATTGAAAACCGGGTCCGGGGCGGCTTCGAAGCAATTTTCCCATTTGGAGGCAAACGATGCGCCAACATGACCAATCTTGTAGTAGCGAGATTGCAAGAAGTCGGCGTTCTATGACGCAGTTCTTTCGGCTCAGATCGACCATCCTGCAAACCGCGCTCAGGATTTTTCCCCGGCAACAACGCAAATGCGGCGGCAGATTGACAACGATCAATTCCTTCGCGCCAAAGGAAGCTTAGGAAAACCCGTGTGGTAAACCTTGCTAAAACAGCAGGAGGTCTGTTTGTCGAACCCTCAAAACCCTATTCTAATATGCTCTGCCGCGTGACGGGTGCGCTGCGGGTTGCCCCGCTTATACCCCTGTCGCTTTCTTTGACCTTTATTGCGCAAAAATGTGAACTGTGTCGCCAGCGTCTCGACCGAAATGTTGGGCGAGGAGCCTTGGCGGAGGACTTTCTGCCCGGCGCTCCGGATTTCCAGCTCAGCGAAGGGTTCCTGATTGACATACGTGGCGCGGAGTGATCAGGGCTGGCCAGTGCAACACTATGAATTCGCGCAAGATCGTCCCCTACCGTGTCCTGTTTCCCGCGGCATTTCTTTGCGCGTTGTTTACGATTGCCCTCTGGCCCCTCAGCGCATGGACTGATGGTTTTGGTCCAGCGTTTGAGCCTGCAATTGTCTGGCACGTTCACGAGCTGATTTTTGGCTTTGTTGGCGCGGCGATTGGTGGGTATCTGCTGACGGCATTGCCAAGCTGGACAGGCCGACCGCCGGTTCAGGGTGGAGTTCTGATCACATTGCTGGCGTTGTGGGCCCTTGCGCGTGTTGCTATGGCGTTGGCGGATTTCGTGCCTTCCGGGCTGCTTGTCGTCTTTAATGCCGGGTATTTTCTCTTACTGGCGGTTGTAATCGGAACTCAGCTTCTGTTGGCGGGCATCTATCAAAAGCTTGGCTTTGTGTGTGCGATAGTGGGGCTTGGTATCAGTGAATTCTTGTTTTTGACCGCGACGCTGATGGGGTCCCCGTCCAGAAGCCTGGAAATGGTTGATGTATTTCTGCTTGGTCTCACATTGCTGATGATCAACATCGGATTGCGCGCAATTCCGGCTTTCACAGGCAATTGGCTTACTCTCCACGACCGCGTCGGGCCTTTGGTCCCGAGCACTCAGTCTTTGGCCGTACCGCAGGTGCTGTTAGGTTTGGCCATTGCGGCCAGACTGATTGGCGCATCAGACTTGGCATATTTCGCGATGATTTGTGCGGCATTGGCAGTTTTGTGGTCAATGCTCAAATGGCGGACGCTGGCGATCATCGGGAACCCATTGCTTGTGGCACTGCACCTGGCCTTTTTCTGGGTACCCTTTGGTTTGATCGCCGTGGGTTTATCGGGGATTGCACCGTCGTTCTATCCTAGGGCGGACGCCTTGCATGCCATCACAATCGGCGGAATGGCCGGAATGATTATGGCGATCACAGGCCGGGCAGCGGCGCATACCGCCGAAGGTGGCTTGAGGGCCAATTGGGGGTTTACCATTGGAGTTTGGGCGATCTGGATTGCAACCTGCATTCGCATTGCGGCACCGGTTTTTCCGGGTCTTCCTCTCGTACTTTGCGTTGCTGTGCTGTGGTGCCTTGGCTGGACTGCTTTTCTAATCGGATTTATGCCTGCTCTCAGAGGAACACCACGGCGCCCAGTTTTGAGCGGCCGCAGGCATCAGACCAAAGTGAGTGCGGCATACACTGAAAGGACAGAGGGATGAAAATTGCATACGTCTCTTCGCAGAAACGGGGCGAAGCTGACAGGTTGTTGTCGGAACTGGCCGATGAGCTGAACAACAACGGGTTTGAACTGCGCGGAATCGTGAAGAAGGCGAGCCATTCGCCCATTTATCAGGATGGATGCGATATGAGCGTGCGAGTACTGCCAGATGGAGCGGTCATCAAGATTACGCAGAACCTCGGTGTCGGCTCGGAGGCGTGTAGATTGGATCCCAGTGCGCTTGCCGAAGCCGTGGCGCAAGTGGAGCAAAGCAGTTTCGAGAACGCCGATCTGTTCATACTGAATAAGTTCGGCCCCGAGGAATGCGCTGGCCGTGGATTCCGCTCGGTGATGGGCAAGGCCTTGGAACACGGTGTTCCGGTGCTGGTTGGCGTAGGGCCTGCATCCATCCCACAGTTTCAGGCCTTCGCTGACGGCCTTGCCATATCGCTGCCGGATGACGCCGTATCACTTCTTGACTGGTGCCTGACGCGCAGTTAACAGCCAGCTCAATTTGAACGGTTCCCTTGGCGCTGTTGCATTAACCGGCATTGGTAGCGATGGTTCCCGTCTGATCTTCGATCCTTGAAGCTTACGACGAGCCGGAAACCCTCCTCTATGCAAAAACCCTGAATTGTCCCATTGCTGCTGACGTCAGACACGTATGGGCGAATTCTACACCTGGCTTAAAGACGCTGAAGAGGACCCGGCGACAGCAGTCCTCAGGGGATTTTGTGCGTGAAAACTATCCGCTGCAGACCGGTGCGAAAGTTCTGGGTACGGGACAGCACCCAAACTCATCACGCTTGAACGCGCGCGAGAGCGAAAGGCGGGAGTATGATTAACGGCAGTAGTGGGCTCTCATCGCAGGTTCGCAATCGTTTTGTGAGCGTAAAGATCTAGCGATCAGTCTTGTCGCACATCGTAAGTCTCGCGCAACAAGCATCAAACAAATGCCTATCCTTCAAAAAATTTCATCTGTTTATTCGCTTTGTCCCAAGCAGCCCCTAACCTTCTGCTCGAGAGGCTTCTTCCAGCTTCACACCGTTGTTCAACATGCGCCTAGGTTCGTTTGTCCCTGGGATGACCAAGTCCATCAATAAACTTGTTTTCCCGGCTCATAGGATCTTGGGCATCGGCATGCCCCATCCTGGACTTAATTCGGCTCAGCCCGCGTTCGCACTGTGCCGCTAATGGGCGCATTTCCAGCTCAGTTGAAATCTCCAAGGCACGCTCATAGCATTTCATCGCGTCGTATTCCTCACCAGCGCCTGCATTGCTTAAGACTTCGCCCATCACAAACAAACCAAAGGCTTCGTGACCGCGTTCACCACGACTGCGCGCTATTTCGAGTGCGCGACCGAGACGTTTGGATGCGTCTTCAATGCGACCGGCTTTGAGATATCCGAAGGCCAGCTGGGTAAAAACCAGGGACTTGAACAAACCAAGCCCGATGTCATCATACAACTGACAAGACTGTTCAAGCCTCGCCAGGCCCGTCTCAACCTCTCCTGCCAGGATTTCAGCAAACCCAAGAAATCCGTTCGTGAAGGGGGATAGATAGGTGAGGCCCCAAACGTCGATGATCGAACTCGCGTTGCCAAGAGTCGCACGCGCAGCCGCGATGTCACCACGTACAATCTGATAATAGCCAATATCGTAACCGATATGCGCGCGGTTGAAAGGATTGTCTTGAAGATCCGCAAGCGCAACCGCTTGTTCTGCATGATGTGAAGAACGTTCAAATTCGCCACGCTCGGCGTAAGACCAGACCAGCCAGGACCGGGCGATAATCGCAGGTGCAAAAGGCAGCCCACACTTTTCGAGCGCAGCATCGCCAGGCAGATTTGAAACAACACGTTCGAAGTATTTCTCGGCTGTGCGCAGTTCACCAGAGGTTACGAATGTACAGCCAAGGTAAAAATCAGCCGCAACTTCCAGCGACCGATCACCGGAATTCCGAGCAATATCGCGCCCGCGTTGGGCGGCCGCCTTGGAGTCAGCCGAGCGTCCGACTTGCCACAAACTTGCGCCACGATAAACG
The DNA here is from genome assembly GCF_056537925.1 of Ruegeria sp. BI7. Lineage (NCBI taxonomy): Bacteria > Pseudomonadati > Pseudomonadota > Alphaproteobacteria > Rhodobacterales > Roseobacteraceae > Ruegeria > Ruegeria sp. BI7. The sequence continues at coordinate 172,208 of NZ_JBQFSK010000008.1, read as the reverse complement.
GAAACCCAACCAAGGCGCACATCGTCTTCCAACGTGAGCGACAACTTCTCGGCTTCGTCAAGTGGATCTAGAATAGCGGCGAACTGCCCCAGTGCCCAAAGAACGTTCCGTAGCGCAAATTTCGTATCTATTGCTGCGGTCGCAGTTTCGGCATCCACTTCAAATTTTTTGCGCGCGTCGAGCGCCCTGCGAAACTGGCTTGCTGCTTCGCGCAGCGCCGAGCGTTCAACCGCGTCTTCGCCTGCTCTGCGAAACTCTCGGAAAGCACGCGGCCAATCCTCGCCAAGAAAGGCGTGATGGGCCACAATTCCTGCGATTTCGCCATTGTTATCAGAACTTTTTCTTTCAAGTAGATCGGCAAATGCTGAGTGCAACTCGTGGCGTCGGCTCTTTAATAAAGTGGAGTAGGCAGCATCTTGGACGAGAGCGTGCTTGAACATGTAGCTTGCCATTGGCGGAACGCCCATGCGGAGCATCAATCCAGATTCAACAAGCTTTTCAAGCGCTTGCAGGCAGTTCATGCCGACCTCTGCCGACAAGTCCACAATGTCTTTGTGATCGAATTCACGCCCAATGACGGAGCCAATCTGAGCAATCGCTTTTGCCGACCCAAGCCGATCCAGGCGTGCTGAAAGCGATGTGTGAAGCGTGGCGGGAACAACATCCCCACTGCTCAACCCCGCCTCTTGAAATGCCTTGGTCAGTTCCTCGATGTAGAGCGGCACGCCATCGGCACGTTTAACAATTTGCGCGGCGGCTTCCTCGCTCACGTCTCCCCCAGAAACGGAGTTTAATATCCGCAAAGATTGCCGCCGACCGACCCGACTAAGGACAATCTCACGCCAATAGCCGCAGTCGTTCCAATCAGGCTGAAATTCCGGTCGGTACGTTAGCAATAACATGATTGGCGCTTCGGCGGCCTCAGAAATCATGTTTTGCAGCAGCTCCAGCGTCGACGGATCGGCCCAATGGATGTCTTCAATAACTATGATGATCGGGTGCTGCGCGCTCATACGCAGCACTTGATCTATCAGGCAGCGAATTATCGCGCGGCGCAATTGCACCGGAGGGAAATCCGGGGCATCGTAGCGCCCTTCAGTTTCTACCCTTAACAGCGACGCGATCAGAGGCACGCTTTCGGTCAACGGGATATCCGTCAGCCCCAGTATATTCTCTAGTTTTTCAAGTTGCGCCGCTACCGAATCCTGTTCTGCAATCCCGGCTGCTCTCCGCATCCCGGTGATCAATGGAAAAAAGGCATCGTTGGTGTGATGAGGAGAGCATTGGTAACGATAGCCGAAACGCCTGTCTCCAGAGATTTCGTGCCGCATTTCTTCTACCAATCGCGATTTGCCGATGCCCGGATCTCCGGTCAATGAAATCACTTGACCCGATCCTGCCTTTGCTTGCTGCCATGCATCACGAATTAAGTGAAGGTCCGAAGCTCGTCCAACCAATGGCGTTGAACCTTGGAACCGGGATGCTTCAAAACGTGTTTCGACAGTTGTTTCCGTGCCGACGCGCCAGGCTTGTACAGGCTCGTCAAACCCTTTCAATTCATGTTGGCCGATGTCTTCCACTTCAAAACGGCGGCCCAAGAGTTGACGGGTTAATGGGCCAACAACAATTTCGTATGGCCGCGCCAGGCGTTGAAGCCGGTCAGCCAAGCCGGGTGTTGCCCCGATGACGGCGGCGTCATCATTCATGACATCGCCAACTATTGTTCCAATAACAACTTCTCCGCTAGCTGCTCCTGCACGCGCTTGGAGTTGCCGTCCGTCTTGTGAGTGAATTTCCTGGATTGCTGCAAAGGCATCTTTTGCTGCCTTTACTGCTCGTTCAGCTTCATCTTCATGGGCTTCGGGCCACCCAAAATAGGCCAAAACGCCATCTCCGAGAAACTTGGCGACATAGCCTTGATACCGAAGGACAGCTGATACAACTGCCGACTGGTACTTTGTGACCAGATTCCGCATCTCTTCGGGGTCCAGCTGTCTTGAGAGGACAACGGAATCTACAATATCAACGAACAAAACAGTAAGCAGCCGCCGCTCGGGTGCTGCGTTTTCAATCGTGTCTTTCTTTACGGCTTGTGCCGCTGGCGAAATGGCCGCAAGCAGGCGACGACGGTGCCCAAGGCTGAAGCCAAGGTCTTTCAAGTCCTCGTCATTCAGATGGCGCAGAGTCTCAATGTCGACGTCGTTTTCTTCCAACAACGAAGCATAGCTCTCCAATCCCAGGCGACTCAGCCAGGCACGCAATCGTTGATCCACGTTGCCCCCCTCAGGTTCTTCGGGCTTATTGTATCACATCACAGAGAATTTATCTTTCGTATTGACAGTGTGATGGCCAGAGCCATTGGATGAGGGTCAGATTGTCAATCGTTGTCCCAAGCCGAGAATTAGCGCATTCCACAGCATTTTTTGCGGCACTGCCCCTAAAAAAACCATCCAGTGCTGCGGCTTTTCACCGAAAATTCAAAAATCGCAACAAGTTTCAATAACCTGCGGCGTTTATGCAATCAGCTTCCAATTGGGGAATTTTGGAGCCTTTCTGAAATGGTTTTGGCAGCTTGGACAACCGATGCTGCCAGATCTTCAAGCTTGTTTTCGGGAAATCTTGTAACTGGACCGGAAACCGAAACGCCCGCAACAACTTTGCCCAGCGAGTCGAAGATAGGTGCAGCAATACAACGCATACCCAAAAACCGTTCTTCATCGTCCAAGGCCCATCCACGCTGTCTGGACTTGCGGAGTACTGACTTCAGCTCTTGCAGGTCTGTAATGGAATTGGGCGTCTGGCGGACTAGTGTTTGTGGGGCCAAAAGGGTCTCAACCGCGGCCTCGTCCATAAATGCCATCATAGCTTTTCCCACACCGGATGTGTGAAAGTACGCCGCAGTTCCGTTTTTGAAAGAAGCCCTAATTGGGTTATCGGATTCGACCTGAATGAGAAACAATAGCTGCCCACATTCTTCGATTGCCAGATTTGCTGTCTCACCGGTGTCTTCTGACAGCGTGCGCATCACTGACGGCGCGACTTCGAGCAAATTTGATCCATCTTCAAACGTACTGCCGATCCGGTAGGCCTGCGGTCCAATTCGCCATTTGCCTTGCTCGGCATAATGAACAACCATGCCTCGCTGCTGCAACGTGGTCAGAAGCCTGTGTACCGTCGCAACTGGGATTGCCGTGACTCTGGCCAGTTCCGCAAGTGTCGCGCAGCGCGTATCCGAGAGAGCGATCAGCACGCGAATGCCGCGATCCAGCGCAACAACGGGCGATGTTTCGGCTTTCTCCTCATTCGCTTTTAGGCGCGGGCGTCCTCGGCGAAGCGGGTTTTTTTGTTCATTCATACTCAGGGCAACCAATGCTCAGTTTCTTACTGAAAGATTCTAGCTCGTTCAGCGGGGTAAAAAAATGAAAAATAAAAATATCAAACAATCAATAGGTTGATTGGATTTACTGTCCAAATTTCAAGAGTTTTCCAAAATATTTTGAAATATTTGGAATCTGTCTTATCGTTACTCTTATCCGCTGGAGAGCGGATTGGTGCCAATGCCGAGGCAAAATCGGTCAAGGCCCAGTTAAGGGAGGAAACATGACAAAATCTTTGAACCGCAGAAATTTTCTGCGTGGCTCTGCCGTTGTGGGCGCCGGTGCGCTTGCAGCTCCGGCTGTCCATGCTCAGGAAGGAACCAACCTTAAGATGCAGGCCGCCTGGGGAGGCGGTATTTTTCTGGAAAACGCGCAGTCTTACGTTAACCGCGTGAACGAAATGTCCGGCGGGAAACTCACGATCGAACTGTTGCCCGTGAATTCCGTCGTAAAAACAAGCCAGATGCAGGATGCTGTTCACCGCGGCGTTCTGGATGCTGCGCACTACGTGCCGGCCTATTGGTACTCTAAGTCGAAGACAGCGTCGCTCTTCGGAACTGGCCCCTGCTTTGGCTGGTCCAGCCAGGAAGTTCTGGGTTGGGTGAACTATGGTGGTGGTCAGGAACTATTCGACGAATTGATGGGCATTCTGGGCCTCAATGTCGTATCATTCTTCAACTCACCCATGCCGGCTCAGCCGCTTGGCTGGTTCAAAGAAGAAATCACAAGCGCAGATCAAATGAATGGTCTGAAGTACCGCACCGTTGGTCTTGCGGCAGATGTCTTGCTTGAGATGGGAATGTCGGTCGTACAGCTGCCGGGAGGTGAAATTCAGCCAGCAATGAAGTCAGGTCTGATCGACGCGGCGGAATTCAACAATCCAACGTCGGACCGAGACTTTGGGATGCAGGATGTGTCCAAGCATTATCACCTTGCGTCGTTCCACCAGAGTCAGGAGTTCTTCGAGGTCACGTTCAACAAGGACAAATACAACGCCCTTGCGCCTGAGCTTCAAGCCATTTTGAAGTATGCGTCAGAAGCCGAAAACTCCAACTTCTACTGGAACAACACCAAACGCTATTCCGAGGATCTGGTCACACTGGCAGAGGAGCAGGGCGTTAACGTATATCGCACCCCCGACAGTGTGATGCAGGCACAGCTGAATGCTTGGGATGTGGTCGTTGAACGGATTGCCAACGAGGATCCGTTCTTCGCAAAGGTAATTGAAAGCCAGAAGGCCTATGCGAAGACCGTGATGAATTATCTCAACCTGAACCAACCGGACTACAAGCTTGCATACAAGCACTACTTCGGTTGAGGCCTGAATACCTTTGAAATGAGGAGGTCGCGTTGTGGCGCGGCCTCCTGAACTCCGGGCAGAACAGGCGAGGAACTGACCTTGATCAAGACAATCCACGCCATCGAAGGGCTAAGCCAATGGGTCGGCAAAGCCTTCGGATGGTGCATCCTAATTCTGACACTTTCCGTGTCTTACGAAGTGTTCGTCCGGTATGTGCTGAACAAGCCCACCGTCTGGGCGTTCGACATGATGGTCCAGATGTATGGCGCGTTGTTTCTGATGGCAGGGGCCTATGCGCTGGCGCAAGACGCGCACGTCCGCGGCGATGTTCTGTACCGGCTGTTCTCTGTCCGCTGGCAGGCTCGGGTCGATTTTGTTCTATACATTCTGTTCTTCTTTCCCGGCATGTTCGCTTTGTTCTGGTACGGGTGGGAGATCGCGAAAGACAGTTGGCGCTATGAAGAGGTCAGCTGGAACAGCCCTGCGCGCATCCAGATTTACTTTTTCAAAACCCTGATCCCGGTCGCTGGTTTCCTTCTTATGCTTCAAGGCCTTGCTGAAATGGCCCGGTGTTGGCTGGCGATGCGAAATGGCGTCTGGCTCGAGCGGCTCGATGACGTGCGCGAAACCGAAGACATGTTGATGGAAAATACCATCGACAAAATTCGAACAACTGGCACTCAAAAAGGAGGTCGCAGCGATGACTGATCCACAAGTCGCCATCCTGATGCTCAGCCTCTTCATTGTTTTGGTGCTGCTGGGTTTTCCCATTGCGTTCACGTTGCTCGCCATGGGTGTCGGTTTTGGCTACTACGCCTACTACCAGTCCGCGCCCGAGACTATTGCGGACATCTTCAACAACAACATCTTCTACCTTCTGAACCAAAACACCTACTCGGTGATGGAGAATGATACGTTAGTTGCCATCCCATTATTCCTATTTATGGGATACGTCGTCGAGAGGGCGAACATCGTCGATCGCCTGTTCTTCTCGCTCTACATGGCGGCACGAAATCTACCGGGCTCGTTGGCCATTGCGGCGCTGCTGACCTGCGCAGTTTTTTCGACCGCGTCTGGGATTGTTGGTGCAGTTGTTACTCTGATGGGTCTGCTTGCATATCCTGCGATGGCGAATGCCGGGTATCAGCGCAGCTTCGCCTCTGGCGTTATCTGTGCGGGTGGAACTTTGGGCATTCTGATCCCACCGTCGATTATGCTGATAGTCTATGCCGCCATTGCAGAGCTATCACCATTGCGCTTGTATGCTGCGGCTGTTTTCCCGGGTCTTTTGTTGGCGGGGCTATACATCGTCTATGTGATGGTGCGCGTCTGGATAAACCCGTCGCTGGCACCAAAACCACAAGAGGAAGACATTCCTCCGAAACGTCAGATTTATATGGATTTGCTGGTTTCGTTTGTGCCTTTGACCGTTTTGATCATGCTGGTGCTTGGCTCTATCCTTGGTGGTCTGGCGACCCCGGCTGAAGCGGCGGCAATGGGCGCATTGGGCGGTTTGGTTCTGGCGATGCTGTATCGATCGCTCACTTGGGACAAAGTCAAACAGAGTGTCTTTCTCACAGCTAAGGCGACGGCCATGGTGTGCTGGTTGTTTGTCGGCTCTTGGACCTTCGCCTCGATCTTTTCCTATCTTGGTGGACACGATGTGATCGAGCATTGGGTCGTCGGTATGAACCTTCAACCCTGGCAGTTCTTGGTCCTTGCTCAACTGATTATCTTTCTACTCGGATGGCCGCTTGAATGGTCCGAGATCTTGATCATCTTTGTGCCTATCTTTCTGCCGATGCTGGATACGTTTGGGGTCAATCCGTATTTCTTCGCGATGCTGGTTGCACTGAATTTACAGACCTCATTCCTGACGCCTCCCATGGCCATGTCAGCCTATTATCTGAAAGGGGTTCTGAAGAACCAGATCCAGTTGATGGAGATCTTCAAAGGTCTGATGCCCTATCTGGCCATCGTGATCCTGTGCATGGTGCTGATGTATCAGTTCCCGGGGATCGCCCTGTGGCTTCCTGATTATCTGTTTGGGGTTTGGGTGCCATGACAAAGCATGATCTGTCACTGTTCTCGGCGGTTCAATCCGCCGAGGCTATCCGAACCGGGCGCATTTCATCCGAAGCATTGGTTGAGGCCTGCTTGGCGCGAATTGAGGAAACGGATGACAAGGTTCGGGCATGGGCATACCTGGACGCCGGCGTGGCACTCGATCAGGCGCGTGAGCTGGATCGTATTCGCAAGGCAGGGCGGGCGATAGGGGCGCTACATGGTGTACCCGTCGGACTGAAAGACATTGTCGATACAAAAGACATGCCCACGCAACGCGGATCGGCAATTTTTTCAGGCCGCCAACCTGAGACGGACGCTCGGCTGGTCGAGCATCTTCGTGAAGCCGGAGCGGTGATCATGGGCAAGACCAAGACCACTGAATTTGCCTTCATGAATCCGGCCGACACCACCAACCCTTTGGATCACAGCCGAACTCCGGGCGGGTCTTCCAGTGGATCTGCCGCTGCAGTTGCGGCTAGGCACGTTCCATTGGCGATTGGAACCCAGACCGGTGGTTCGGTGATCCGCCCCGCCTCGTATTGTGGCGTATACGGTTTCAAACCCTCCCGCGGAACAATCTCGCGTAGCGGTGTCTTTCGCACATCTGTGTCGCTGGATCATGTCGGCGGATTTGCAAATTCTCTGGAAGACATAGCTTTGTTGACAGACGTCCTGTCTAGCTATGACCAAGCCGATCCCGGCAGCTTTGCGAGACCGCGGGCTAACATGCTGAAAGGCGTGCGGGCAGAGGTGCCTGTCGAACCGAACATCGCCTGGCTGGATTTTCCGTTCAATGATCGTTTGGATGTGGATACCGTCGAAGGCCTTAATGCCGTTGTCGAATGCTTGGGTGGCCGGGTCGAGCGATTTTCGGCATCCCGTCAATTAGCTGACCTCATTAATGTTCACAAAACGATCTACGATTACGAAATTCGCGAGAACATGGTTGAGATTTCCGAAGCTCATTGGCCGGAACTCAGCCTCGAAATGCAGTCTGCAATAACCCGAGGAACAGAAATAAGCTTGGCGCAGTATGAAGATGCCTTGGCTGTCATGATCTCTGCTCAAAGCTTTTTCGCAGAATACTTCACCGAATTCGATGCAATCCTTGCCCCTGCGGCTACTGGAGAGGCCGTGCCACTGACAGCAGGGCATACTGGCGATTCAGTCTTTTGCCTGACTTGGACGCTGGCGGGATTGCCGTGCCTCACCTTGCCTTTGCTGGTTGGACAGAATGACCTACCAATCGGCGTGCAATTGATTGGCGCAGTCGAGGAAGACGACCGGCTTCTGCGCACTGCATCATGGGTCCAACGCACCCTCGCCGAACAAGAACAGTAAGGAAATTAAACGATGTCGCGACTTACCAACATTCTTATGGGCATTATCGGCACCGGTCTGATGATGGTTTTTGTTCTTGGCCTTGCACACAGCATTTCAACTGGCTTTGCCGGGTTTTGGGGAGGTTTGCCTTTCCTGTGTATTGCGGTCTTTGTGATTGCCTTGGCGCTTTATAATTTCTGGGAAGACGCCGTCAAAAAGGACTGAACGCATGAGTGACAGACCAGTCCTATGGCTGCCGCGCCGCGTGTCCGACGCAACCATTGCCCGTGCGCGAAAGGATTATGACGTGATCCTGAACGAAGCCGATACTCCGGGCACGTCAGAAGAGATCATTGAGATGAGTTCGAAGGTGGACGCAATAATGCCCTGCCATTCGGAACACTTCTCAGCAGAGGTCGTGTCAAAGCTTGACCCGCGTTTAAAAATTGTCGCGAACCATTCTGTTGGTGTGGACCATTGCGACCTGCCGGCCTTGGCAGCAAGGGGGGTCGTGGTGACAAACACACCAGACGTCCTTTCTGACGCTACGGCGGAACTTGCAATGTTGCTCATGCTTGGTGCGGCGCGGCACGCTGTCCGAGGCGATCGCCTTATGCGTACAGGTGCTTGGGACAGTTGGAGCCCATCTTTCATGGTCGGCAAGCAACTCACGGGTGCGCGCCTGGGCATCGTCGGTATGGGGCGCGTGGGTCGGGCATTTGCAACAAAAGCACGCGGGTTTGATATGGAAGTTCACTATTTCAACCGCACCCGCCTGTCACCTGATAAGGAACAGGGGGCAATTTATCACGAAAGCGTCGATACTCTTTTGCCAGTGGCCGACTTTTTGTCGCTTCACTGTCCTGCGACGCCCGAAACTCTGGACCTTATGAATGCCGAACGGCTGGCTGCGCTGCCTGACGATGCAATACTCGTCAACTCAGCTCGTGGCGCTCTTGTTGATGAAGACGCGCTGGTGCAAGCCATTGAAAGTGGAAAGCTGGCCGCCGCAGGGCTTGATTGCTTTAAGACAGAACCGGGCGGAAATCCAAAGTTCGCAGCGCACGAAAACATCTTCATGTTGCCGCATATAGGTAGCGCCACGACTAAAACCCGGGACGCCATGGGCTTTCGCGCTTTGGACAATTTAGACGCTTTCTTTGCCGGAAAAACACCGCGCGACCTTTTATAGAGTAGGAAGCTGTAAGGGTAAAAATTGCTTTTTTTGACCTAGGTGTGGTGGACTTTCCAAAGGCGAGTCATCCGAGGTCTGGAACGCATTGACCGCCTCGTTTTTTTAACGGGAACGGCAGATCGAAGATTCAGAACTTTGTTGCCTTTGCCCTTTTTGTCAGGTCGGTCTGACCCGATCAAAGATGCTGAGCGAGAGTACATGCTTGGGCGGTGATGATTTTTCAGAAAAATTGATCAGTATATTCGATCAATATCGGTGTAAAAGTCGGGTATCGTGAATAACAACCCATTTTCGCGGAGCGCTCCGGTATGTTTCTGGATTTCGAGGAACTGACTCTGAATGTCGGCGAGCAGAAGATTTTTGTTCGTCACGGGGGCGACCCCGGCAATCCGGGCCTTTTGTTGTTGCACGGCTATCCGCAGACATCGGCCATGTGGCATGCGGTTGCCCCGCAGTTCACAGATCAGTTCCATGTCATCTGTCCCGACCTGCGCGGATATGGTCGATCGTCCAAACCCGCCTCGGATGATCAGCATACGCCTTATTCGAAGCGCGAAATGGCAAAGGACATGGTCTCGGTCATGTCTCAGATGGGACATGAGACTTTTCTGGTTGGTGCCCATGATAGAGGTGCGCGCGTCACGCATCGAATGGCTCTGGATCATCCCCAGAATGTCCAGGCGATGGTCCTACTGGATATCGCTCCGACGCGTGAAATGTATCGCGACACCTCGAAGGAGTTTGCCACCGCCTATTGGCACTGGTTCTTTCTGATTCAGAAACACCCCATCCCGGAACAGATCATCGGCAATGACCCCGCACAGTTCTGGAAACTCAAATGCTTCAATCAGGCTAAAGGTGAAAGTCCCTTTACCGCCGAGGCGCTTGACGAATACATCGCGGCCTTTAGCACACCCGAGGCCATCCATGCCACTTGCGAAGATTACCGTGCCGCTGCGACCATCGACATCGAACATGACGATCGGGACGACGGGCGGAAGGTAGAACAACCGCTTATGGTCCTGTGGGCCAAGCGCGGGGTGATCGAGACCTGTTTTGACGCGATGGCGCTGTGGCAAGCGCGGGCGCACTGGGTCGAGGGAGAGGCCGTTGATACCACGCATTACATGGCCGAAGAGATCCCGGACGAGATAGCAAGCCGAATGCGCGCATTTTTCCTGCGCCAAATCGATCAGAAGGGTGCCGCCGAATGAGCAGGACGCTTTACGATAAACTGGTGGACGCACATAAGGTCTGCGACCTGCCGGACGGCGACATGCTGATCTATGTCGATTTCCATATCATGAATGAATACACCAGCCCGCAGGCCTTTTCCGGGCTGGATCAGAAAGGGCTCTCTGTCTGGCGGCCCGAGGCCCATTTGTCGGTCGTTGATCACGTGAACGCTACACGGCAGCGCGATCCGCATGATGCGGCGTCCAAGCTGCTGATCGACAATCTGGAAGCCAATTGCAAAAAGCACAACATCGCCTTTTATGGTCTGGGTGACTGCCGTCAGGGGATCGAGCATGTTGTTGTCCCCGAACAGGGGCTTGTCGCGCCAGGGATGCTGATTGCCTGCGGCGACAGCCACACCACAACCTATGGGGCCTTTGGTGCGTTGGGTTTTGGCATTGGCACGTCTGAGGTTGAACATGTGCTGGCGACGCAGACCCTGCGCTATAAGCGGCTGAAAACCATGTTGATCAATATCGATGGCGATCTCGCCCCCGGTGTGACCGCCAAGGACGTCATCATGAAGGTAGTTCAGGTGGTCGGTGCAGGCGGCGCCAATGGCTATGCTGTCGAGTTTTCAGGCTCAGCCATCCGTGCACAGGAAATGTCTGGGCGGATGACGATCTGCAACATGGCGGTCGAGCTGGGCGGACGGGCCGCCCTGATCGGTGCCGACAAAAAGGCGCTTGAGAAAATCAAGGGCCGCGCGCATAGCGATACGCTGGATTTTGGCGGTCTGGACTGGAACGCTGACCCCGGCGCGGAATATGACACGGTGTTTGAGATTGACGCCGCCGACATTGCCCCGCTTGTCAGCTGGGGCACCAGCCCGGATCAGTCGGTGCCAGTCGACGGCTCAGTCCCCGCGGAGACCGAAGGGATGACGCCCAAGGCACGCGAGGCGCTGAACCGGGCGCTGGGCTATATGGACCTGAAAGAGGGGCAGGCGATGACCGATATTGAAATCGACAGCGCCTTTATCGGCTCATGCACCAACAGCCGTATCGAGGATCTGCGCGCCGCAGCCAAAATCCTGAATGGCAAAAAGGTTGCCGCGTCGGTGAACGCCATCGTCGTTCCGGGCTCGACCTTTACCCGCCTGCAGGCCGAGGCTGAGGGGATCGACCGGGTGTTTATCGAAGCGGGCTTTGACTGGCGCCCGGAAAGCGGCTGTTCAATGTGCCTTGCGATGAATGACGATATCGCCATGGATGGCGAACGAATTGCGTCCTCGACCAACCGCAATTTTGAAGGTCGGCAAGGCCGCGGGGCACGCACCCATTTGATGAGCCCGGAAATGGTGGCGGCCGCAGCCATCCATGGTCGTATCGCGGATGTACGCGAATTCCTGAGTGAAGGAGTGGACTAGATGCCAAAGACTGTTCACGGGCTGGCCGCCGCCTTGCCGCTTGCCAATGTCGATACCGATGTGATCATGCCCAAACGCTTTCTGATCACGATCACGCGCGAAGGGCTGGCGGATGGCACATTCGCCGACCTGCGCTTTCACGACGACGATACGCCGCGCACGGATTTTGTGCTGAACACACATCCCTGGCACGAGGCCAGAATATTGATCGTCGGCGACAATTTTGGTTGTGGGTCCAGCCGGGAACATGCGGTCTGGGGGCTGGTTCAACTGGGTATTCAGGGCATCATCGGCACCAGCTTTGCGGGCATTTTCTACGACAACGCGCGCAAGAATGGCCTTGCCTTGCCCATCGTCAGTCCTGAGGTTCGGGATCAGTTGATGCAAGCGGCGTCCCATGAGGATGGTGCCAGCTATACGATTGATATCGAAAACCGGGTCATCAGACACGGCGAGGCAAAGCTGCCGTTTGAAATGGACGACGCGACGCAAACCGCCCATCTTGAGGGCCGCGACGACACCCTGAACTCGCTGGAATTTGCCGATGCGATCCGCAAATATGAAGGCAGGCTGGGCGATCAGCAAAGAGTGCGTGTCATACAGTAATCAGGACAGGTTGACTTGGAACTTCGCCAACTTCAGTGCTTTGTGGCCGTCGCCGAAGAATTGCATTTTCGAAAGGCGGGCGAACGCCTCGGCCTCAGCCAGCCTGCCTTGTCCGACCGTATATCCGCGCTGGAACACGAGCTGGGCTTTGCTCTGTTCTTTCGAACAACTCGGCAGGTCAGCCTGACGCAAGCGGGGTCCGAATTCCTGCGCGACACCAAACGGATACTGGCGGATATCGATAAATCCGTTTCCAAAGCCCGACACACGGCCGACAGCGGGCTGAAAACGCTGCGGGTCAGCGGCGTGGACGAAGCAATCTCGATGCTGTTGCCACCGGTGCTGATGGAGTTCCGCAAACGGCAACCTTCGGTGCATGTGGATATTCTTGAGATTTCGTCTTCGGACTACCATACGCAAGAGCTTGCGAACCATCGGACCGACATTGCTTTTGTCCGCAAACCCCCAGCGGAAGAATTTCTGCAGGCAGATCTTTTGTACCAGCAGGGAGCCGTTGTGGTGCTGCCCTCCGCATCCGAGCTAGCGGGCCGAGCATTGCTGTCAGTGGCGGATATCCGCGATCAGCCGATTATCGGATTTCCAAAACACGCGCGTCCGATCCTGCATGACCTGCTGTGGAACAGCTTTCGTGCCCAAGGATGGCAACCGGACATCGCCTGCGAAGTCATTGACAAATCCACCATGTTGCAGCTGGTGGCGCACGGGGTTGGCATCGGGCTGGCACCAGTCTGGATCCGCACGCTGGCACCTGCGGGTTTGAGCTGCATCCCGTATCGGACAGACAGTCAACGCATCAAACTCTACGTGGCGCGACGGGCGACGGCGAACTCGAAAATGGTGGAGGAGTTTGTGGATGTGGTTAAATACGTCTCCTCGACCCTGCACCCAGACGGCGCAGGTCAGTGACAGATTGCCGATGTGCTTCACTAAGGCACACGTCGACTAAAGTGGAGCAACTCCGGAAGCCTTGATTAACTGCGTGGTTCACCCCAAAGCTGCGCGACGAGAATGCTCAATTGGCGAAACACCGAGCCACTAGGCGGGTTTTCGCGTCTAAATCGACCACAGGTTGGAGAGCAGTTGAGCAGACCCTACATGTCCAGAAACAAGCATCTAAGACATACGCGTGAACGTAAGGAAACCGACATGAAGAAGACAGCAGTAGTATGCCTGCTTGGTGGCACGTTGCTCTTGGCAGCATGTGGAGCCCCGACAACACCAACTCAGGCTCAAGCACAAAACGACGCCCGATGTGCCGCTGGGATTTTGGGGGGTGCAGCCTTGGGTGGCGTCTTAGGCAATCAGGTTGGTTCGGGCACAGGCCAGACCCTTGCAACGGCGGCTGGTGCCGGACTTGGAATGTATGCAGGCCAGTCGGCTTGTAACTGACGAAAAGGCACAGAAAGTGGGGTGCTGGTCTTACCTTTGCCTTATCGTGCGCTGAAACACTGCGTCGGAGTGTCGAAAAAAAGTCGCTCCGGATTGCTGCCAGCATCGTGCCTTAAGGTAAACTAGAAAATGACAAATCCAATAATCAAGCCAACGTCTTCTGACGACATTCCGGATCTCAAAGCCGTGCTGGACAATACAGGACTTTTCCCAAGCGAGATGCTTCCGGATATGCTGGCACCTACATTGTCAGGGGAAACAGAAGCTCTCTGGCTTACGTGCCACTCAGACGACGAAGCCGTCGGCTTGTGCTACATCGTTCCAGAAGACCTTGCTGACGGAACCTGGAATATGCTCGCGCTCGCGGTGCGCCCAGACTTGCAAGGCAAACGTCTGGGCGCGGCCTTGGTCAAGGCCGCGGAACAGTATTTGAAAGACAAAGGGCAACGTATCTTAATCGTAGACACATCTGGCACTGATAACTTTGCACTCGCGCGCAAGTTCTATGCTCAGAATGGCTATGAGGAAGAAGCGCGCATCCGCGATTTCTGGGCGGAGGACGATGACAAGATTATCTTCCGAAAGGCCCTGTGACGCAATAGGCCCTCAGGCGCTGATATGGCAGAGGGTACCACAAGAAAGCTAGCAGCTTACGCGCCGTGCAACTTCTTCATGGTCACAGCTTGATGGATAGCACTGCTCCGAATGTGGCCAGTGATCTTAAAGTTGTTTGGCGCCCATTGAAGTCATCGGAATCTAACGCCTGCGGGCGGCCTAATCGGTTGGCTTTTTCAATCCGTCAAATCGTGGGTCTGGTGCCGTGGTTTGCCCCGTCACTGCTGGCATCGGCTGCAACTGCACAGCCTGGCGAGTGTATTTTAACGCTTTGATCCGATGTGGTCGAAACGCTTGAAGGGTGGATTCCATTAGGTCGAGTTCTCAGGTAATACGTATGGATGGATATCGTCGTCATTACGACCATCATCACTTCTCTTTTTGTTGTAATCGGGGTGGCGGAACCACTGGCCGCGCGATTGCGCTTGCCCTACAGCGTTATCCTCGCTGTTCTTGGGATAGTGATTGGGCTTGGCGCGGCATTCTTTCTTAACACCGACCTGACGGATGCGCTGAACCCGGGCGCGCAAGCGATTATTGACCTGCCGATCCGGTCTAACGTCTTTCTCTATGTTTTCCTGCCAACATTGCTCTTTCAGGCGACGCTTGGCATGAACCTGCGCAGGATGCTGGACGATTGGATGCCCATCCTGATGATGGCGGTTGTCGCGGTGATCGTGGCGACACTTTCCATTGGCTATGCGCTGAGTTGGGTAAGTACGCTGCCACTGGCCGCCTGTCTGTTGATCGGTGCAATTGTGTCGACAACTGACCCTTCGGCGGTTGTCAGCATTTTTCGATCAATCTCCGCGCCGCGCAGGCTGTCGCGAATTATCGAAGGCGAAAGCCTCCTTAACGATGCCGCTGCCATTGCTCTTTTCGGACTATTCATGAGCTTTGTCATGCTCGGAAGGCCCGACCCATTGCTAAGTGAAGCTGTGGGGCAATTTCCGCTGCTAATCGCAGGAGGTGCTTTCACCGGTTGGCTCATGGCGCGCATGGCTGTTTGGGTGATGGCGTTCGTCGACCGCTGGGAGATGGCACAAATTTCTATTTCTGTTGCACTGCCTTATCTCGCGTATATCGTTGCAGAACAAAGCATCGGGGCTTCTGGTGTTATCGCCGTGGTGGCCGTAGGTCTTACGCTTAACCTCACGGGTCCCGGTCGTTTGTCACCGGCCGGTTGGACAAATCTTCAAGAAGTATGGGACCTGCTGGCACATTGGGCGGGCGCGCTGATCTTTATTCTTGCGGCATTGCTGATTCCGAGACTGTTGGAAGGAGTGCAGCCGTCGGACTTCGGCCTGTTGGCCGTCGTGGTTCTTGCTGCAGCGTTTGCACGGGCGGCGGTTCTGTTCGGCTTGTTGCCATTGCTCACGACAATCGGTCTGTCGCCAGCTGTTGAACGCCCCTACCGCACCGCGATGCTGTGGGGCGGACTGCGGGGTGCCGTGACACTGGCGCTGGCGCTGGCAGTCACCGAAAGCACGCATATCCCGCTGGAGACCAAGCGACTGGTCGGCATCCTGGCCACTGGCTTTACGCTGTTTACACTGATTGTGCAGGGAACAACCTTGCGCGCAGTGATCACAAAACTGGGGCTCGATAGGCTCTCTCCGCTTGATACGGCACTGTCACGCCAAGTGGTCGCCGTCGCCTTGCAATCGGTGCGCGAGGACGTGTCCCGCATTGCAGAAAACTACGACTTGACCCACGATATCGTCAGAAACGAAGCCAAACAGTTCAGTGAACGCCTCGACGAGGCCGTAAACGCTGCTGAAGACAGCGCGCAGATTCTTGATCGTGATCGGATCACACTTGGCCTTATTGCGCTGGCTGGGGCAGAGCGGGATTCCGTGTTGGCCCGGATGCGAGAGCGCACCATGTCATCTGTGCTGAGTGAGAAGATTCTGTCCGACGCGGATCGACTCATTGAAGGCGCACGGACCGGAGGGCGGCTCGGCTATCAGCGCGCGTCAAACCGGTCCGTCGTTTACGGCAGGTCTTTCCGGATCGCCGTTTTTTTGCACAACCGGCTTCGAATCTCGTTTCCACTCACGCGTATTACAACGGATCGGTTTGAAAGACTGCTCATGCAGCGCCTGATCCTGCGGGACCTTGATGGGTTCGTCCGTGGGCGCATACGTCGAATCCACGGCCGCCGGGTTGCGGAATTGCTTGACGACCTGTTGGCGCGTCGATCCGAGGCGGTTGAGGCAGCGCTTGACGGATTGCGGCTCCAATATCCAGGCTACGCCGAAAAGCTGGAGCGGCGGTTCATCCGTCGAACGGCGCTGCGGCTGGAAGAGCGTGAATACGCGGTCATGCGCGAGGACGGCCTTGTGGGTGAAGAGCTCTATTCGGTGTTGATGCAGGAAGTGGCGGCGCGACGTGCTTTGTCTGAAGGGCGTCCGGTACTGGACATTGCCCTTAAAGGACGGGATCTGGTCCGGCAGTTTCCACTATTTTCGGATCTGGACAAAGCGTCACTGAGGAAACTCAGCAGAGCATTGCGAACCCGATATGCCAACGCGGGTGACACGATCATATCCAAAGACGAATTCGCGGGGAGTGTATTCTTTATCGCTTCTGGGGCAGTCGAAGTGGAACTCGGCAGACATACTACGCGGTTAGGTCGTGGTGAAATGTTTGGGCAATTGGCCATGCTGTTGAAACGGCCCCGTCGCGTAAACGTGCGGGCATTGGCCCCCTCGACACTGCTAATGCTCGATGAAGCGCGTTTCCGGCGATTGCTCCGGCGCAGTGAGGCAATGCGGAATTCTGTCAAGATGAGCGCAAACAAACGCATGATCGACCCCGCAGTGTTGGATCTGGATGAGCCCGTAGGATCTTCTGAACAAGGGCCCAATTCCTGATAGGCCATCAATGGAAGGAGATTGCGACCCATTCTAGCCGTTTGTAGCCGGTTATTTTTTGCTGGGTTGCGGACGGTAAAACTAGCTATTCGCCGCGTGCGTAAAAAAGGCTGCACGGACACAAGCTGCGCGATTGCCGTTACAAAATCTGCACAAATACCTAACGAAAACAAAAAGCTTCAGCTTCGGCCGTTTCATGCGGATATCTGAGATTCAACTGACGGATTTTTCAGCAATTAGCTTCAATGCATCACTCACATCGGTCGTATGCTCACCTCCTGTGATCCTCTCTAAAACGGCACTTAGATCAAAGTCGGCACTTTGCGCTTGTTCAAAACGATTGCATTGCTTGATGTAATCTACCGAGACGCGTAGCTCGAGCATTCCTGCCTTCTGCCGCCTCGCAGATTTCAAAGCCTCACGAAACTCTTGTTCGGCCACTTCATTCTCGCACAGCGCAAGCGCATAGACCCGATCCGTCTCAGATTGGGCCCATCCTTCATTGGTTTGATTTTGGAATTCACGTGCCTGAGCCAAAAAGCTCAAGGCACCTTCCCGATCACCGGTTTTAAGTGTGAGTTCGGCAATCAGAGTAAGAAAGAACGGCTTATAGTTTCCCGCCCCGCTTACCCTCCAAGCTTCTGAAGCTTTCAGTAACGCAAGGATCGTTTCCTGGTTTGGCGAAAGATACGCATTCACCCAGCTTCGCCAGAGGGTCGCAGTCAAGGACATGAACGTGAATGAGTGTTTGATTGAAAGCGCCTCAAGCTTTTCAACAGCCCCGAGTACGTTTTCAGGTTCACGTCTCATTAGGTAAAGCATGCACAGATAGGTCAGCGACTGCGCAATGCTGTGGGCATGCTCAAGTTCTTCTGCGCCCGCCACCGCTTGCGTCTGAACTTCAAGAGCGTTGTCTGGATCCCCGCGCATCCACATGGCCAAACTTAAAAAGCACGAAGTGATGGCCGCATGGTCCGACCCGTAAATGTACGCGAGGTGGCCATCACGTTTCCGGCTGTAGAGTTCTAACGCCTTGTTCAAATGCTCGTATGCTGAACCTAATTCCCCGATATGAAACAACACGGCGCCCATGGCGCGATGTGCCACCATTTGGTGCTGCGTCTCGCGTGTTGTAGTCGCCAATTCCAGCAATTGCGTGGCAACGTTCTTGGCCAAATCATACTCGGCGCGCACCAAATGAAAGGAATACAAACCGTTCAGAACCGGGAACAGATGATCGGTTTCTTCAACGCGTTCGCACAAGTCGCGGATCCTTGCGTAGACCGAGCCGGTCTCATCCGCAGCAATTCCTGAGGTTGATCGTAGAACGCCTGCTTTCAGAACCTGGATCTCAATTTCTTTGCGGTCTCGCTCAGTGCTTTGTTCCAGTTCACTCAATTGCTCGATGGCCAGGGAAAGCTGCGTGTTCGCCTCTGTATTCGCAGATCGTTGGACAGCACGCTGACCGGCAAGATACCGGTAATTGACGGCCTCCTTACGCATGCCCGCCATAGTGTAATGATGGGCTAGCACTTCTGGGCTGGCATCACCCGTGTGCGTCGAAGTGTCATCAAGTTGTTGCGCTACGCGAGAGTGCAAAACACGACGCTCTCGCTTCAATAGGCTGTTGTAGGCAGTGTCACGAATGAGGGCATGACAGTAGCTGAAGGTTTCAAAGTCTTCGGCGCGAGAAACGGTAACAATGCCTGCTTCTACCAATAGTTCCAGGTTCGCACGCAGCGCTTTATCGCCAATATCGGCCACTTTAGAGATCAAAGGATAGGTGAATTGAGGCCCGATTACGGCCCCTATCTGGGCCACCTCTTTGGCAGAGCTCAAACGATCAAGGCGCGCCATAAGTGCATCATGTAACGTGCTGGGGACCGAGTTGGCCGGAGAGGCCCCACCCATCGTATAAGTGTCTCGGCCCTTGATCAGAATGCCCGATTCAAGGAGATCTTTGGTCACTTCCTCTATGTATAACGGCACTCCGTCAGATCTTGCCGCGACCGCGTCGTACATCTCGTCCGAGATCACCTCACCTTTGGCGACTTCATCCACAATGCTCTTCACCTCTTGAAAATCCAACTGCTTCAAAACAACTTTCGTGAGGTTCGATTGCAGCGTCCAGCCCGGGTCGTACTCGGGCCTGAATGTCATGACGACCAGAACCGGAAGGTCGCGAATTCGGTCCACTATTCGGTCCAAAAGCAGCTTGGTCGTTGGATCAATCCAATGCGCATCTTCAAACAAGAATAGAACCGGCTGCTCCTTTGCTTCCGACGTGAGATTTCCTAGCAGCAGGTCTAATGACTGATCCATGAGCTGCTGAGGCGTCAGGTTCAGGGGGCCCAATTGATCCTCGAATGGGATGGACAGAAGGGACGCGGCCAGCTTCAATGCATCGTTGGAATGATCGTCCAGAACAGCACGGATTTTTTCAAGCTTTGCCTCGTTCGAGTCTTCGGAACGGAGCTTGGCGACATTCTCAAGTTGTCGAATGACAGGATAGAACGCAGTCGCAAAATGGTAGGGAGAACACTGATATCGCATCTGCGTGCCGGGCAAGTCCGAAGATTTTTGCCTGAATTCTTCCACCAGCCGTGACTTGCCAATTCCTGGCTCACCCGACACAAGCACAACCTGCCCGTGACCACCGCTGGCAAGCGTCCATTTGTCATTGAGGGTCTCTAATTCTGCGGAGCGACCCACCAACGGCTTAAGCAACACATCATCTATTGCCAAAAAACGGCTGACGGTTTGCCGCTCACCCGTCACTTGCCAAGCTTCGACCTCTTTAGCAAAACCCTTGAGCTTGAACGCGCCTCGCAGAACGTATTCGAAGGTATCACCGGCCAACTGATGCGTGCTGGGGGCGACGATCATCGTTCCTGGATCCGCCATTGCCTGAAGGCGCGCGGCCAGGTTCGGCGTCTCACCCATCGCCGTCCCGTCCTCAAACATATTTTCGCCACGCAAATCGCCGACGACAACCAATCCGGTCGCAACCCCGATACGGACGTTAAGTTTCGCGTGGGTGCGAATTTTCGGCATTTCATTCATAATGCGCAGGCCCGCCCGAATTGCCCGCTCTGGATCATCTTCATGCGCGTGGGGAAATCCAAAAAAGACCATAATCCCATCGCCGTAATAGCTGGCAATATGGCCATCAAACGCAGCAACCGACGCAGCACATGTTTCTTTGAAAAGTCGAAGAACATCGGCCAGATCTTCCGGATCGACGCGTTGGGAAATTTCTGTCGATCCGACCAAATCAATGAACATGACGGTAAGCTGTCGCCGTTCCGCGATAATCTCGGGGCCAGTACCGGTGTTGTGTGGGTCTAGGCCTGGCTCTGCATCGAAGCGAACAGCCTTCATGAAACGCCGCCTTGGTCCGAGGGGGAGGCCGATTGTCACAAGGTCATCGTCTGTTAGCTCAGAAAGATCACCTTGTTCGATTTCGTGTTCTGCAAAGGCAGCAGCATACTTGGACAAACCATGTTTTTTTAGCCAAGACGCTATATCGGACATCTACATTTTTGCTTGCTGTTTCAGCAGAACTATCGCCTGCGCCCTACCAGCATGCTTTCCCTTGTTGGATTGACCCGTCGTGCAAACGGTGTTTTCTGATCATGTTCCACTCAATGAAGGACTCTGATTCAAAGTAGGTCAAGGATTTCATTGGCGCATTGGACGTTAAGCCGTGTACGGCAACGATCGACTTAGATTGGCGGCCTTGGCAAAATCAACATCGCTTGATGCCATAGAACCCGATCTGTGCCCACACGACAGCGACAGATCTTTTCCGGTTCATATTTCCCATGGTGGCGCTGCGCCAATCTCTGCAATCAGAAAGTCCATGAACACCATCAGAGAATTGGTTAATCAGACCAACTGACCCGCGCGGCGCGGCTGCGCCAAGGACATCCACCTTTAACACCTAACGGTGTAGGCAAGACCACGTTCATGGACATCATCACAGGTGACAGGTACTGTGCCGCAAGCTTCATTGATATAACCGGGCGCCACTAAGGTCGAAATGTTTGGGGAACATTGCCCTCAGGAACCGAAAGACAATTCGCATTGCTTCGTCGCGATCAAAGGAATCCGGGTGAAGCAGGTAGTCAGTCCACATGCCTTCCAACATGGCGAGCGTGCCGTGAGTGGCGTCGCGCGCAACTTGATTTGGGTGTTCGATTTCAGTCTCTTTCGCTATGCGGGCGAACGCGTTGAAGATCAGTTTCCGAAGCTTTGCATCGCGGGTATCTGAAAACGCAGCGATTGCCGCTCTGTTCCTGGCCTCACCTCGAAACGCGTACCAAATTGCGACGTTTTTCTTATTGAGAATGGCTTCGCTCAAGTCACCCCGAACAATCATCTCAATATGTTCTTGGCCTGTCTGTCCGGTCGTTTCCAGCATGGCATAAATGCCATTGTAATATTGCTCGGACGAATAGCGCGCAGCTTCGTCGACAAGGTTGTCCTTACCCCCGAAATGAAGGTGAATCATGCCGCGGGATAAACCGGCGCGTTGAATGATTTCGCTGACCGACGTCTCGGAAATCCCCTTTTCTGCGACCGAGTCGAGTACCGCCTCGATCAGTGATAGGCGGTTTCGTTCTCGAATTTCTTGTCGTTTTCCAGTCATCTGATCAGGTGGTTTTGTTTGTTTTCAGTCTCTTGCGGGTCCTTCTAATGGCCTTTGGGAAATTGGCCAGCCCCGGTTGTGAAAATATCAG
Source organism: Ruegeria sp. BI7 (assembly GCF_056537925.1). Lineage (NCBI taxonomy): Bacteria > Pseudomonadati > Pseudomonadota > Alphaproteobacteria > Rhodobacterales > Roseobacteraceae > Ruegeria > Ruegeria sp. BI7. The sequence goes on along the minus strand of NZ_JBQFSK010000008.1, from coordinate 150,092 downwards.
TTGACACAGCTAGCCCTAAAATTCCAGATTTAAATGGACGATTGTCCATTTTGTGATCGATATTGTCACGCCACCGAAAGCAAAGTTCAGCAGGGAAGCATGGCTGGAGTCATACGAAGTGAAACGGGCAAGGGCCTGGCACTGAGCGCGCCTGCGACGCTCTATGTCGGTCTGCTTGTGGCCGTGCCCCTGTGCATTCTTGTCGCCTACAGCTTTTGGACCCAGACCTATGTCGAGATTGACCGCACGCTGACATGGGCGAATTACCAAGAGGCGTTCACCGATCCGCTGGTCCGGCATCTTATGATCCGATCGGTTGCGATAGCGGGGGCGGTGACGCTGGCAACAGTCGGTCTGGCCTATCCGATTGCCTACTTCATCGCATTTCGGACGCAGAAAAAGACCCTCTGGCTATTGCTGATCACCATTCCTTTTTGGAGCAGCTACCTGCTGCGGGTGTTCAGCTGGAAGCTGATCCTTGGCTTTAATGGGGTGATGAATTCGGCCCTTATTTCGCTGGGGCTGATTCAGGAACCACTGACCTTCCTGCTCTACAATGAATTCGCCGTTGTCCTTACACTTGCACATGCATGGGCGCCGTTTGCGATCTTGCCGATTTATGTGTCGCTGCAAAAGATCGACCGCAGCTTGTTAGAGGCCGCAACCGATCTCGGATGCAGCAAGCTGGAACGGTTTGTGCGCGTGACTTTGCCCCTAACGGTACCGGGGATCATCGCCGCCTGCTTGATCATCTTCATCCCCACGGTGGGCGACTACGTCACGCCGGCCCTGGTCGGTGGCTCGCAGGGGAAAATGGTGGCTAATTTGATCCAGGTGCAGTTTGGCGCGGCCAATAACTGGCCCTTGGGTGCAACCCTGTCTCTGCTTGCCATGCTTTCGGTCGGCTGCGTCGCAATCCTGTTCGTGGTGGTTGTCACCGCTCTGGGGCGGAGGATCAGATGACCAAGGCCATTCGTATCCCATGGTTGCTTGTTTACGCGATCGCCTATCTGGTGTTTCTCTACCTGCCGGTTCTGCTTTTGCCGCTGTTTTCGTTCAATGACGGAACCATCGTGGCCTTCCCTTTAAAGGGTTTTACACTGAAATGGTACGCGCAGTTGGGTCAGCAGGACACGCTGCTTCAAGCGATGGTGAACTCGCTGATCGTTGGCAGCGTGACTGCCTTGATGGCGACGTCTCTGGGCCTTTTCGCTGCGCGCGCCTATGTCCGGTACCGGTTCAAAGGGCGGGAATTCTCCGAAGGTCTGGTCATGCTCCCGCTGGTCGTTCCCGGCATTATCGTTGCCAGTTCCATGCTGGTGCTGTTCATCAGCGTCGGCCTGAAGCCATCGCTGACGACAGTGATCCTTGGCCATGTATTCGTGGCTTTGCCCTTTGCCGTGTCGATCATGAAATCCGCCTTTGACGATTTCGACCAGTCGTTGGAAGAGGCCGCGTTTGATCTGGGTGAAAGCGTTGTGGGGACCTTTCGGCGTGTCACTCTGCCAATCGTTGCGCCAGGCATCATCGCCAGCCTTTTGGTCACGTTCACCGTGTCATTCGACGAGTTTGTTCTGGCCTTCTTCCTGTCTGGCAACAGCCCGACATTGCCGGTCTATATCTGGAGCCAGATCCGCTTTCCGGCAAAGCTACCCAACACGCTGGCGCTGGGGTCGCTGCTTTTGCTGTCCTCGGTTCTGCTGCTGTTGATTGCCGAATATTTCCGCCGCCGTTCCATCCAATCCACAGATTGAAGCCAAAGGAAACCAACCTGATGAGCGAACAGAACATCATCGAAATACAGGGCGTCGAAAAACGCTTTGGTACCTTTGTGGCCGTGTCCGACCTGAACCTGACCTTGAAAGAGGGGGAGTTCTTTTCGCTTCTTGGGCCTTCGGGCTGTGGAAAGACAACGGCCTTGCGCATCATCGCGGGGTTTCAGGATCACGAAGAGGGCGAGATCCGGATTGACGGACGGACGATGGGCGAGGTGCCCGCCAACAAGCGGCCCACCAACATGGTGTTCCAAAGTTATGCGATCTTTCCGCACCTGAATGTAGGTGACAATGTCGGGTTCGGCTTGCGCAAGACAAAGCTGTCGCGAAATGAAATCAAGGAACGCGTTGCCGAGGCGCTTGAGATGGTGGAACTCGGCGGCTTGCAGGATCGCAAGGCTAATGAGTTGTCGGGTGGACAACGACAACGTGTAGCGCTTGCCCGCGCGCTGGTCATGCGGCCCAAGGTGTTGCTGTTGGATGAACCATTATCCGCGCTGGACAAAAACCTGCGCGAAGCGATGCAATTGGAAATGCGCCGCCTGCAGCAAAAGCTTGGAATTACCTTCGTCATGGTCACGCACGACCAGTACGAGGCGATGACCATGTCCGACCGGATCGGCGTCATGTTCGCTGGGCAGCTCAAGCAGGTCGACAAGCCCGAGGTTCTGTATTCCCAACCGTGCAATCGGGAAGTGGCCTCTTTCATCGGCGGGATGAACTTTCTGAATGCCGAAGTGACTGCTGAGAACGCCGACACGCTGGACGTGAATGTTCAAGGGTTTGGCTCGATGACTATCGGGGTGAACCCCAACGTTCAGGTGCATGACATGGATCTATTGGTCGGCGTTCGCCCCGAGCAATTGGAGATCAGCGCGGAAAAACCGGATGGGTACGACGCGCATGTTCAGGGCAAGGTGTCGGACGTCGCCTTCTATGGCGAAAGCGTCCACTATTATGTGCGCGTCGACGGGTTGCCGGAAAGCATCGCCGTTGCAGTGCCAAACTACTTTCACACAGTAGATCACAACCGCGACGATACCGTCTGGCTTGGGGTTCAAAGCGCCTCGGTGATCGACTTGGGCAAACGTGAGTCTTTGGGAGGAGAGAAATGAATAAAGCAGCATCACTAACGGCAGCAGTGGTTGCCACCTTCACGGCAAGCCAAGCATTGGCTGACGCGGCTGATCTGACCGTTTTCGACTGGTCCGGATATGAGGATCAGGGATTCTTTGGTGACTACGTCGAAAAATACGGCGGGCCGCCCAGCTACACTTATTTCGGCAGCGTGGAAGAGGCTTTCACCAAGCTTCAATCCGGGTTTGAGGCCGATCTGGCCCATCCGTGTACGGACGCCCTGAGAAAATGGGTCGCAGCGGATATGATCAAGCCGATTGACACCAGCAAGCTGGAAAACTGGGACAAACTGATGCCCAAGATCAAAGAGGTCGATGGTATCACGATCGACGGGCAGACCTATATGGTACCCTTCGAATGGGGGAACACCGGCCTGATCTACCGCACCGACATGATTTCGGCTGATGATGTTTCGCTGCAATTGTTGTTAGACCCGGCCTATCAGGGCAAGGTTGCCGTTCCGGATGCAGCCTCCAGCGCGTTCGCCATGGCTGCACTGGCAACTGGTGCCTCAAGCTATTCCGATATGAGCGAAGAGGAGTTCCAGAAGGCGGCGGATTACCTGCGGGCAATTCATCCCAATGTACGTTTCTACTGGTCTGATGCAGGTCAACTGGATCAAGCCATTGCCAGTGGTGAGGTGACCCTGGGTTGGGGCTGGAACCAATCGGAGTTGAACCTGATTTGGAACGAAACCCCGGCAGTCATGATGCGTGATGTGGACAAAGGCATCGCCACCTGGGTCTGCGGTTACGTGCATCTGAAGTCTGCCAAACAGTCCGATGAACAGGTCTACGACATGCTCAACGCGCTCAGCTCGGCCGCCAGCGGTAAGTATATCATCGAAAGCTGGGGTTATGCCCATGCCAATGAAGACGCATTTGCGCAAGCTGATCCAGAGTTGATTGAGACCTACGGGTTCTCGGACGTGGACAGCTTCTTTGAAGGCAGCCTGTTCTTCGACGCGGTCAATCCTGAGATTGAAGCGAAGATGTTGAAGGAGTTCGAGCGCATCAAAGCGGGCTTTTAGAACCATCTAACTACACAATTGGGATTGGCGGTGCCTTAGAAAGCCCGCCGATCCCACAGAACCATTTCCAAATTTTCTGGAGGAAGCGCGACAATGTCAGGCGCTGACGGATATTCTGTTCTCTTTGAACCGGTTCAGATCGGGCCAGTATCGGCCCGAAACCGGTTCTATCAGGTGCCCCACTGCAATGGTATGGGACATCTGCGACCGCAGGCCGAAGCTGCCATGCGGGCAATGAAGGCCGAGGGTGGTTGGGCCGTAGTGTCCAATCAGGAGACGGAAATTCATCCCACTTCAGATTTGTCCCCATATGCAGAAAACCGACTATGGGACGAACGGGATATTCCTGCGCTGCGCCTGATGACCGATGCAGTTCATGCCAAGGGTTCGTTGGCGGCCATTGAATTGGCACATAACGGCCACCATGCGCAGAACCACCTGAGCCGCGCGCCTTTGCTAGGCCCGTCAGAACTTGCCTTGCAAACCGCTTATCCCAAACAGGCCCGGGCAATGGATAAGGCCGATATTCGAGAGTTTCGCAAATGGCATCGCGCCGCCGCGCGGCGTTCGCGCGAGGCGGGGTTCGACATTGTCTATATCTACGCCGGTCACCACATGACCTTGCCGCATCATTTTCTGCTGCCGCAGTTCAATGACAGGACAGATGAATATGGCGGCTCGTTAGAGAACCGGGTGAGGCTCACCCGAGAGCTTCTGGAAGAAACCAAAGAAGAGGTCGGGGATGACTGCGCAGTTGCTCTGCGGTTTGCAGTCGATGAAATGCTGGGCTCTGACGGCATGCAGGCACAGGAAGAAGGCCGTTCGGTTGTCGAATTGTTGGCCGAGCTGCCGGACCTTTGGGATGTAAACGTCGCGGATTGGAGCAACGACTCGGCGACGACCCGCTTTGAACCCCGCGATGGTTTCCAAACCTCGTATATTGAGTTCGTCAAACAAGTCACTTCCAAGCCTGTTGTGGGCGTCGGGCGCCTTACGTCTCCGGACTTGATGGTGTCACTTGTCAGGAAAGGTATCCTTGATTTCATCGGCGCAGCGCGACCATCCATTGCCGACCCGTTTCTTCCCAACAAAATAAAGGAAGGTCGGATCGAGGAAATTCGCGAGTGTATTGGCTGCAATATCTGTGTGTCCTCCGACGCGCTGGGCGTTCCTATCCGATGTACTCAAAACCCGACGATGGGGGAGGAGTGGCGCCGGAAATGGCATCCTGAAATCATAGAGAGCCGAGGAAAAGAAGAAGCCGCGCTTGTTGTCGGCAGCGGTCCCGCCGGGCTTGAATGCGCCATGCAATTGGCACGTCGGGGCTATGAAGTAACCCTGGCCGAAGCCAAGCAAGAGCTTGGGGGGCGCGTGTTGCAGGAATCCGGTCTGGCCGGGCTATCCGCATGGAAGCGCGTGACAGATCACAGGGTCTATGACTTGCAGCAACGCGGGAACGTGCAACTGTTCACCGACAGTCGCTTGTCAGCAAGCGAGGTTGTCGAGTTGGGCATTCCGAATGTCTTTCTGGCAACTGGCGCGTCATGGCGGCGAGACGGTCGCGGGAAGTCTGCGTTCCGGGGCGTATCGATAGAGTCAGGCTCTCAAGTATTCACTCCGGACGACATCATGTCAGGGGTAATGCCGGGGGATGGCCCGATTATGGTCTACGATGATGATCAGGCCTATCTCGGTGGCGTGTTGGCGGATCATCTGGCGCAGGCCGGGCGAGAGGTCGTCTTTGTAACCCCGGCCTCGATGGTTTCGCCTTTCACTGAATTGACCTTGGAACAGGTCAAAGTGCAACGCGGCTTGTTGGAAAAAGGTGTTCGGCTGGTGTTGTCCCAGACCCTGGTCGAAATCACGCCCGGATTGGCGAGAGTTCAATGCGCCTATACCGGACGCGAACAAAGCGTCGAGTGCGCATCAGTTGTTTTGGTCACGCAGCGCGCGCGCGAGACTGCCCTTTATGAGGAACTGCGAAATTTGCCCGACAAGCCACTGACAAGTCTGGAACTGATCGGTGATGCGGCAAACCCCGGTTTGATCGCTGACGCTGTTTATTCGGGCCACATGGCAGCCCGGAATTTTGAACGCGACGCGGGCGATATCGACCGTGAATTTTTCCGTCGGGAAATCGTTTCCCTTGAATCTGCATGAGGTGCGCTATGCCAAAAGATGACTTGCAAGTAATGCGCGACTTGATGGAAGCGCAGCGGGAAGGGTTCGCCTTGCCGCGCCATTTCTATACGTCTCAGGCAGTATACGAAAACGATATCAGCACGTTCTTGAATCGCAACTGGATCTGGGTCGGACATATCAGCCAGATTGCCGAGCCGGGCGACTATTTCCTGTTCGACTACGGGCCTGAATCCATCATCATCGTTCGGGATCGCGAGGGTGAGGTGCGCGCGCATCTAAATGTTTGCCGCCATCGGGGATCGCGCGTTTGCATTGAACAGAAAGGCAAGGCGCGAAACTTCATCTGTCCCTATCACGCGTGGACCTTTGACCTGAACGGTAAGCTCAGAAACGGGCGGTCAATGGGGGCGGATTTTGACCCGGGCCAGTACGGTTTGTTTCCGGTTCAGGTAAAGATATTTCAGGGTCTGATTTTTGTTTGCCCGTCCGAAGACGCGCCGCCGCTGGACGCCGCTTTGGATAGGCTGGCCCCGCTGTCAAAGCCGTTCGGTTTTGAGAATCTGAAGATTGCCCATGAGGCCTCATACCCGGTTCCGGCGAACTGGAAGCTTGCTCTGGAGAATTACTTGGAATGTTATCACTGCGCGCCATCTCATCAGGACTATTCGCGCAGTCATTCCTTGAAAGATCCGGCCCAGGTTCTCGAGTTCAGCGGGGCACTGCACGAGCGGATGAAAGAAGCCGGGGTTCCCCTCGAGGAGCTTGATCTGACTGGAGAAAACGCAGTCGCACCGGGCGCAGATGTCTATTGGCGGCGTTACCCACTGTTCCCCGGCTACTTGACCGGCAGCAAGGATGGCGCGCCCTTGGCGCCGCCATTGGGTGAGCTGAAATCCCAAGACGGCGGGGCCACCGATCTGGGGATCGGTACGCTAAACTATTTCCTCGTCTATGCCGATCACGTTGTCGGGTATCGGTTCGTGCCGCGTGCTCTGCAAGACACCGATATTCAGATCGTCTGGTACGTTCGCGGCGACGCCGAAGAGGGGCGCGACTATGACAAGGATACCCTGACATGGCTGTGGCATGTCACATCGCTCGATGACGAACGGATTATCCGGCACAATCAGGAAGGCGTGAACTCGCACCATTTCGTCCCCGGGCCATTGTCCGAGATGGAATGGAGCATTTCGGGCTTCTATCGCAACTACTTCAGCATGATCTGAGACGCGCAAAATTCGGAGAAAGAACATGACAGAGCTAACGCAGCGCAGATCAAGACGGCGCGGGGGCGGGCGTGAGGCACGCGCAGCCGTGCGAACCAGCAACGCAGCCTCGCAAGCAATCTGGCCGGGTATTTCGGGTGGGCGATACAAGCCCCTGTCAGACGCGGACATGTCGCGCATTCACGAGGCCGCGCTTAGCATTCTGGAACGCACAGGCGTGGGGGACCCAACGCAGGAAGTTCTCGATCTTGTGGTGCCAAAAGGGGCGACATTGAACGCGCACGGCAGGTTGTGCTTTCCTCGCGCCTTGATGGAAGATCTGTTGGCCAAAGCCGCCAGTGAATTCTTTGTCCATGCACGCGGATCGCGGGCCGGTAAGGACGACATGCACTGCACCAAGGACAAGGTGTATTACGCAAATTCCGGCACGGCGGTGACAACCTTTGATGCCGAGACTCGCAGTTACAGGCCATCAACGCTTAAGGATATTTACGACTTCACCCGCTTGGTCGACCGGCTCGATAATATTCACATGACCGGTGACACGGTTTTGGCGACGGATGTGCCACAGGATTATGAGCATGACATGAGCATGCTCTACGCCATTCTGGCAGGCAGCGAAAAACCTTCCTGCCTGACCTTCAGAACCCGCGAGCACATTCAGGATGCGATCCATCTGTTCGATCTGGCATCGGGTGGCGAGGGCAAGTTCCTTGAAAAGCCCTCGGTCATCTTTGGAGGCTGTCCCATCGTATCCCCGCTTAGGTTCGGGCGCGAAAATCTGGAAATCTTGATCGATACGGCGAAGATGGGGCTGGTGTGCGATCTTGCCGTTCCCCCACAGGCCGGGGCGACTTCGCCGGCGCCTTTGGCAGGAACCTTAGCGCAAGCGGTTGCTGAGACCTTGTCTTGCGTCGCTATTGCGAACCTCATCAATCCGGGCACTCCGGTCGTCTTTGCAGCTTGGCCTTTCATCACCGACTTGCGTACTGGGTCCTTTACTGGCGGCAGTGGCGAACAGGCGTTAATTTCAGCTGCGGCCATCCAGATGGGCAATTTCTATAACCTGCCGACCAGTGTTGGGTGTGGTATGACGGATTCCAAAATCCCGGATGCGCAATACGGTTTGGAAAAGGCACTGACCTTTGCATTGGCGGCGCATGCCGGTGCCAACAGGCTCTGCGAATTTGGCGGTATGCTTGGCAGTCTGATGGGCTGCAGCTTTGAGTCCATGGTCATCGACAACGAGGCTGCGGGCATGATCTCGCGAACGCTGCGCGGGATCGAGGTGAGCGACGACACGCTTTCGGTCGACGTTATCCATGAATGCGCTATTGATCCGGGTCATTTTCTTGGTAACGCGCAGACCCTGCAATATATGGAGACGGAATATGTCTACCCGACCCTGCTGGATCGGGAACTGACCGATACATGGGAAAAGGCAGGTCGACAGGACATGTTTGAGCGGAGTCGGTCGGTGGTGGACGACATCCTATCCAATCACTATCCGAACTACTTTGGCAGCAAGGCTGATGCAGAGGTGCGGGCCAAGTTTCCGATTAAATTACCGCCTGAGTCGATGCAGGCGGGTTGAGGACAGCGGAAGGCGATGCGGCATTGCAACTTGTAAAATAGTGATGCCGCATCAAGACGGCTTCTAAGCCTTAAACGCACCCTGCTGTGTCAGGTCTTCAGTCGCCAACCGAATACCTTTCTCAAGGATATCGAACATCTGGTTCAACTCGCCCTCCGTGATGATCAGCGGTGGGGAAAACACGCACATGTTGATGATCGGTCGCAGGATCAGCCCGTTTTCCTGGCAATGCTGGTCAATCAATGCGCCAACAGACTTATCAAGGTCCAAAAGATTATCAGCATTAGCATCGGCAACGCATTCGACGCAGCCAACCAGCCCCATACCTCGGGCGTCACCCACAAGCGGCAAGGCCGCCAGAGCCTGAAGGCGTTCTTCGAACAGCGGCGTAAGCGCGCGGACATGTTCCAGAATACCGTCGCGCTCCATGATTTCGATGGTTTTCAAACCAGCTGCCGCGCTTACCGGGTGGCCTGAATAGGTGAACCCGTTTGAAAACGTAGCCTCCTGCGCGTTCCCACCACTGACATCTGCGATCAGTCGATCAGAGATAATGCAGGCCCCCATGGGGACATAGCCAGACGTCATACCTTTGGCGCAGGTGATGATATCTGGTTGAATGCCAAAGACGTCTTCGGATGCAAACCAATGCCCAAGCCGCCCAAATCCAGTCACAACCTCATCTGAAATATACAGGACATCGTATTTTCGGCAGATGTCCAAGCAGCGCTGATGATACCCCTGCGGAGGCACGATGACCCCACCAGAACATAGGATCGGTTCAGCGATGAAAGCCGCGACCTTGTCAGGGCCGGTTGCCAGGATCATGTTCTCTAGATCAGCGATTTTTTCGTCTAGAAAATCTTCAACCGTTTGATCGGCGCGGCGCGTGTACGGGTTCACATTCGGCAGGAAGCGCGTCAGGTGAGAGGCCTGGTCCAACCACCCTTTGTCGCGCTCTTTTCCAGATACTGAGGCCGCCAAATAAGTCGAACCGTGATAGGCCTTTTGCCGCGATATCACGATCTTTTTTTCAGGTTTGCCAAGCAGGTTATTGCGGAACTGCACAAGCCGCAGGGCGCTATCAACGGCTGTTGAGCCGCCGGTTGTAAAGAACACATGGTTCAGGTCACCCGGCGTTCTTTTGGCGATCTCATGTGCCAGCCGGGCTGGGGCCGAGTTGGCGTTGTTGAAGGGCGAAAAATACGCCATCTCTTTCGCTTGCTGGGCCATCGCATCGGCAATTTCAGCGTTCCCATAGCCCAATTGAACGCACCACATCCCCGCAGGTCCGTCAATCAAGCGTTTTCCGTCCTCTGTCACGATGTGAACGCCTTGGCCACTTTCGGCAAAGGTTCGTTCATTTTGGCCAAGGAATGACATCCCTTCCCACGGATGCAGGAAGTGTTCGTTGTCCCAGTCACGTACGGACTGAAAGTCGGAGTTGAACAGGGTCATGGGGCACCTTGATGTAACATATATCACAAAATGAACAAATATTCATTCAATGTCAATCCTTGAACTTTCGCTTCACTAGATGCGAGAAAGCAAAGGTGAGTAACCCAGCGAAGGAAAAACAAGATCACACTCGAGGCCGATACTCCGACCAATGCCCGCGATCTGAGTAAGTTGCAGAACCGACAGCAGCTGATTCAGGCGGCTGCGGATGCCATCCATAAATACGGTATTCGCGGCACGACCTCGGCCAGAATCCAGGAGCTGTCAGGACTGTCGAGGGGGATGGTGAACCTGCATTTTGGCTCCAAAGAGAAACTGCTGCTTGCCGTGGCCGAGGAATTGTCGGCGCGCTATGCAGGGCAGTGGAAAGCAATCGCGGACCGTCCGGAATTAGGCCCTGCGGACAAGTTAATCTCAATCCTCAAGGCGGATTTCGACCCTTTGGTCCTGAACGCACGGGACGTCGCGATCTGGTTTTCATTTCGGGCCGAAGCGCTCTCGAATCCCGACATATTTCCTTTCATCGACTCACGGGACAAAAGATTCCGGACAGTGATCCTTGAGCTGTTGCAGCAAATCATAAGCGAAGGTGGGTACAAAGACGTAGACGCCAAACTTGCTGCAGACGCATTGATTGCTTTGCTGGAAGGGCTCTGGACCGACTTCCATTTACACTCAGAGATTTTCAAACCCGAAGAGGCTTTGAAAATCTGCTTGTTTTTCTTGCAGTCGATGTTTCCAAGTCATTTTGATTTTAAATCGATATCGTAAATTGCGAGGCGGCACATTTTCGAGCCACCTCAGAATTGGATTTATTGCAAAGATTGGCGCTTTCACAGGCCTTTCAGAACCCATCCAGCGCATGTTCGTGCTGCATTGCGATAAGCCAAGGTTAGTTCAATCGACCGTAAAATGTCATGCGGGCACTCTCTGACAGTTCAACATCAGGTTCCGAGTTATAGGCCAACACGGCGAGCATTCTTGTCTTGTCACTTTCATTCGGAGAGACCCGGTGAATGGAGTTTCTACCGCGAAACAGAACCAGCGTGCCTTGATCCATGTTCAGAACTTGTGGCTTTAGTTCCTTGTCCAGAACGGCCCTGACACTTTCATAGTTCATGTCGCCTGCGCTCGCGTCCCGCAGGTCCTTTACATATTCGAAACGGCTACCGGCGTCGGGTTTCTGGATCAGCAAAGTGATTGCGAACGAGGAATTGTCGAAATGCCAACCGAGTTCTTGCCCTCGGGTTGCGTAGTGAATGTTAATTGATGACAGCGGATCGACATAAGGGTGCAGTTCAGTCTCGCCCGTGACCTGCTTGATGAAGCTGTGGAATGATGGGTCGTTATACAGGGTGCGCAGGGGCGATGCCGGTGACACCACGTCGTCGCAGATACATCCTTTGGACGACTCCACTTGCCGATTTGCCGGGTGTGATGCGTCAAACTCTGGATTTGGCGGCGTTAGGTAGACCGAGTGGCTTTGAGTGCAGAAATATGCCTGGTCTTGTCCCGTCAAAGCCTCGGCTTGCATCATTGCCAGTGCCTCGGGGCGGATGAATTCCTCAAGGACCAAGACACCGTTTTCATTCAGTGACGATCTTGCCTTCGTACCGAAATCTTCATTTCCCAGAGGGTAACGCCCAAAGTCGACGATGTCTGCAATATTCATGCCACTGACCCATTTAGCAAAAGCTTAGAACGGGTGGATTAAACCTTTTCTGACAGCGCGAGAAAAGCTGCTTTTTCAGTGCGGCTTGTTTGCCTCCCAAGAACGAACCCAGGCGAATTCGGGTCGGGGGAACGTTTCAGCTTACTTGGAACGTCTCGGTACAGAATTGCCGCCCTTTGCCGCGGCAGCGCGTGCGCGGTTTTTCTTGCTGTTTGGCTTTCCCTTGGGCGGCGGCGGGCCCTTTGGGCTGCGGTTTGGTTTTTTGCCTTTACTGCTTAGGCTATCGCCATCGCGCTTGGGCTTAGTGTCGACTTTGGTTTTCTCAGGCGGCTTTGATGCCGTCTTTTTTCGCGCCTTCGCAGGCTGTGGATCGACAAGGCGAGGCGGTCTGCGCTCAGACTTTTGCGGGTCTCTCTTGCCTTTCACACCTCGTTTTGGGCCTGTCTTTGTCGGTTTCGAAAAGTCGGGGGCCGTGTCCAGCCGCACGATGTCTTTTGTGCCCTCGACCTTCATCTCAGGTCCGATCGCGTCCAAAAATCCGGAAACGCTGCTCTCGCGAATTTCGATAAAGGTCACATCGTCAGCGATGCGGATCGCGCCGATATCGGATTTGGTGAGGTTCCCGGCCTTGCACACCATGGGAAGAACATAGCGCGGAGACGCGTTATCGTTGCGTCCTTCCGACAGCGAAAACCACACACTCGGGCCAAAAGGTGCCTCTGACTTTGTCCCTGTGGTTTTGACGTCGCTTAACTCTTCCGGAGCAGAATGCTGACGTTTGTATTGACGGACATAGGCCGCGGCGAGTTGTTCCGGCGAGAATCTGGCCACCAGTTCGTCGACCGATGTGCGCTCGCTCTCGACGAGATCCACCTGCCAGTCGTCCGAGCCGAACATCCGCTGTAGATCCTGTGCGTTGACTGCGTCTGCGGAAGGTGCCGGACCCCAATCAGCAGTCAGTTTGGCGAATTTCAACAGCCGTTGAGCCTTTTTGAACGAAGCCGGTGCGACGATCAGGGCGCTGACCCCTTTGCGCCCCGCGCGCCCGGTTCGACCTGAACGGTGCAGAAGAGTTTCGTGACTGTTGGGCAGTTCGGCATGGATCACCAGATCCAGATTCGGCAGGTCAATCCCGCGCGCGGCCACGTCGGTCGCCACACAGACGCGGGCACGCCCGTCGCGCATGGCCTGCAGGGCATTTGAGCGTTCGCTTTGGGTCAGTTCACCGGACAAAGCCACAACCGAGAACCCACGGTTCGACAAGCGGGCAGTCAGGCGTGCAACCATCGCACGTGTGTTGCAAAAGACGATGGCGTTCGGGGCCTCGTAATAACGCAGCACGTTGATGATCGCGTTTTCACCATCGCGCGGGGCCACATTCATTGCACGGTATTCGATATCGGCGTGTTGCGTCCGTTCACTGACGGTGCTTACACGCTCGGCATCCCGTTGATACCGGGTGGCAAGGGTGGCAATGGCGCGCGGAACCGTGGCGGAAAACAACAGTGTTTGGCGGTCTGTGGGCGTTTCATCCAGAATGAACTCCAGATCCTCGCGGAACCCAAGGTCAAGCATTTCGTCGGCTTCATCCAAAACCACAGCGCGCACGGCCGTCAGATCAATCGACCCGCGCATGATATGATCGCGCAAACGCCCCGGGGTCGCGACCACGATATGCGCCCCACGTGACAGAGCCCGGCGTTCGTCGCGCATATCCATTCCGCCAACGCACGAGGCAATGAACACCCCCGCGTCGGCGTAAAGCCATCCCAATTCGCGTTTGACCTGCATTGCCAGCTCTCGCGTTGGCGCAATCACCAGTGCCAAAGGCGCGTCTGAGGTGCCGAAAACCTGCGCATCGCCCAAAATGGTCGGCGCGATGGCCAGGCCGAACCCAATGGTTTTTCCCGATCCTGTCTGTGCCGAAACCAGCAGGTCTTTTCCTTGCAATTCAGGTGCGGATACGGCCTCTTGGACCGGGGTCAGGGTGTCATATCCTTTGCGCTTCAGCGCATCTGCGATTGTCTGTTTCATAGCTCGGCTTTCTTGGGTGATGCGGTCACCCTCAGAGCGTCCAACACACGGATCATCGTCGAAGCACGCTCCTTACCGAGAGACGAACCGGATGTATAGAGTGGAAGATGAATGGTCGCCGAACTGGCGGATTTTTCGACCACGGCCGTGCGGTGTGTTCCAAAAAAATCTGTGATCCAGCGGATTTTCCAGTTCAACGCCAAGGTGGTGGACTGTACTGTCCAACGTCATTTGCCCGGTAGGACAGGCAGCCGCACGGTCCTGCCTTACAAGCGCGTTAAGGGTTCGCCTATTTTATCTGTTTTCAGGGCAAAACCCCTGTTTGCGCTAAAATGGGCGAAAAAATTAACTGTGATTTCAACACTGTCCGGCGCGCTACGGGAAACCCCCTATATCGAAATTCAGGCCGATTCGTTAACTGTATTTTATCGAACGGGTCATATCGGACGATACCACTTTTCCCCTGTGAGGGGCTGGCTACTTACCCCCTCGGCCGGCCCCTCAGTCACTGGCCGCGACCCGTTTCGATCCCCCTCTAGAAATAGGCTCTCAGGCGCTTTGCTCCAGAGATAGCAGTACTTGTGCAACCAGATTGGGCAATTCAGAGGATCGGTCGTAGCTTGCTGTGTGTGGAATGTCGGCAACCGGTGATTTTCGATAACCTTCGGTGAACAACAAAAACGGCACTTGTGCGCGTTGAGCGGTTTCGGCATCCACCTCGCTATCTCCGACAAACAACTGCGGACCGGCTGCGGTAACGGCGGCAAAGCTGGCCTCAAGATGGGCCGGGTCGGGTTTGCGGGTGTTCAGGCTGTCACCTCCAAGGACGGCATCGAAATGGGGCGCAAGCCCCATCGCCTCAAGCACATGGCGGGCAGGGGCTTCGGGTTTGTTGGTACAAACCCCCAGAACGCAGCCCATGTCACGCAAATGCTCCAGCGCCTGCAGCACACCGGGATAGACCACGGTTTTATCGCTGGAGGCGGCGTTGTAATGGGTAAGCGTCAACCGGGTCAGATCACCGTGCTGGACCATCGGCAGGTCGCAATGCTCAATCACACGCTCCACCAGTTTGGGTAGCCCGTTGCCAACAAATTGTTTGATCTGGTCCTGTGATAAGGGCGCTACGCCGGCGTCACGCAACATATTGTTCGCGGCCGCGGCAAGATCAGGAAGACTGTCCACGAGCGTTCCATCCAGGTCAAACATGATAGTCGCGGCCATTGGCTGCCCCCTTGGTTTGATATTCTGAGAAAGTGGTACCCTGCCTGAATTTTTGGTGCAATCGTGCGAGGTTGGAGAATTAACCAGAACGGGCCTTGACATACCTGACTATTTTAATCAGATTACTTTTCAAGTCCACAGCCAACCCCTGTCAGGGTCAGCCAGATCAAGTGAAACGCGAACAGATTAAGGCATTTCGCCCCAGCCCCCTCTGGAGTTGTCCTGATGAATATGCAGACCCCGAATCCCAGCCAATCCTATGCTGTATCCATGCTGCCATCGCATAAGGCCGAAGAACTGACCAATGGCGGTAACCTGGCCCATATCGAATTGGGCGACCAGCTGTATACGCTGCGCATCACCCGCGCAGGCAAATTGATCCTGACGAAATGAGTGCGACTTCCTCTCGGGGTGGGGCGGCTGTTGGTCGCTTAACTGACCTTGGCCCCATCGAAGCCGGAGCCGTGATGTATTTGCGGCTTTGGGGCGACGGCGCGCAGGGCCGCGCAGACGCCGCCAGTGATTTTGAAATTGCTTTAGGCGCAGATTGCGGGCGCGCTGCGATGATTTCGCTGGACCGTCTGTGTTCGCTGTGTGCGCATCACGGGCGCCGCCCGTTGATCCGTCACGGATTGGGGTGTTCTTGTCTTGGCGCTGACGAAAATTGCTTTGCGCAGATGATCGCGGCGGCCTCTGAAGGTTCCCGTGAAGACGCGATGATGATGGCGTCCCTGATTGTGCGACCGGATTTTGCCCCCGCTCTGGCCTCATTATCAGAAGAACTTGGACTAGCGCTGCGTCGTATGACCGCGTCGATTCCGCTGCCCACAACCGGGCACCAACCCACCGCAGCCCTGCTGCATTAGGCAGCAGCGTGGCGCAGAACCCCGGCCCTCCCTAGGCCGGGGTTTATTTCTCAGCAGCACCCGCACCCAGCATGGTGATGCCCGTGATCGCAGGCTGCGGCAGGGGTGAAATCACCCACTCCGGTCAAAACGTCCCGCAAAGCCCAGAGGATCATGTCGACGTCCTCGGCCTCGATCGTCAGCGGTGGGCGGATTTTCAGGATGTTGTCCTTGGGCCCTTCGCTGCCGATCAGAATACGATGATCGCGCATCCGGTTTTTGACGTATTTGCAGATTTCGGTGCCCTCGGACCCATCCGGGTTGATCAGCTCAACCCCAAGAAACAGGCCCATTCCTCGCACATCGCCAACGCATCCGAAATCGGACTCAATCTGACGCAGACCATCCATCAGGCGCGCGCCCATATCGCGGGCGTTGTCCTGCAGGCCTTCGTCATCGACGATGTCCAGCACCTCTTTGCCGATCCGGCATGACAGGGTCGAGCCGCCAAAGGTTGAAAAGAACTCGATCCCGTTGTCAAAGCTCTGGGCGATTTCTTTGGTCGTAACCAGTACGCCTAGCGGATGGCCGTTACCGATAGGTTTGCCCATGACGATGATGTCCGGCAGCGCGCCTTGATGTTCAAAGCCGAAATAGTACTCACCCAGTCGCCCAAGCCCGGTTTGTACTTCATCGGCAATGCACACACCGCCCGCAGCGCGGATTTTCTCATATACCGCTGGCAGGTAACCTTTGGGCGGAATGATTTGACCGCCGACCGAGGGGAAGGTCTCGGCAATGAAACCTGCGACCCCGTGCCCCTTGTCTTGCAGAGCAGCGATTGCAGGGTCTACAAAATTCGCGAATTTTGTAGCGCGGTCCGGGTCGTCACGTTTGTATGACCCGCGATAGTCGTCGGCAACCTCAACCAGCTCGACCCAGTCGGCCTGACCGACACCGCCGGGTTTGTTGAACTTATAGGCCGAGATCGCAACAGCCGCGTTGGTGTTGCCATGATAGCCGTGATCCGGGGTGACAATGCCCTTGGCGCCGGTATGGGTGCGGGCCAGTCGCAAGGCCAACTCGTTCGCCTCGGTGCCTGAATTGACAAAAAAGCAGACCTCGAAATGATCCGGCAGTTTCGAGAGAATCTTGTCGGCAAAGGTCGTTTGGGCAGGGTGCAGATAGCGCGTATTTGAATTCATTCGCTTCAGCTGATCCGCCGCCACCGCCTGAATTCGCGGATGCGCATGGCCCACATGGGGGACGTTGTTATAGGCGTCCAGATAGGGCCGTCCCCATTCGTCAAACAGATGATGTTTCCACCCGCGCACCAGCATGACTGGATCGTCATAGGTCAGGCTAAGGTTGCTGCCGAAGTGGTCGTGCCGCCCCTGCAGGATCACCTGTTTATCTGTGGGCCGATAGAATACCTTGTCGTCTGGCAGGTTCAGCAATGCCGCGGGATTGGGGCAGACGGCGTGCCACAGCTCTATCTCATCCGGATCGCCGACACCGGGCCAGTCGGTCTGCATTCCATCCGTGGTCAGGGCCAGCTGGAAATGCACATGCGGGGCCCAGCCACCGTTCTGGCTGGCGTCCCCTAGCCGAGCAAAGGCCGCACCCTGCGCCACCGGATCGCCCGGCTTCAGACGGTCACAAACTTCGGGGTCCAGATGACCATAAAGAGTATAGAAGGGATCGCCCTCGGGCGTTTCGTGGTGCAGGATCACGACGCCGCCATAGTCCAAATGGGCGTCGCGGTTCTCGACCGCTTCGACCCGGCCG
The DNA here is from genome assembly GCF_056537925.1 of Ruegeria sp. BI7. NCBI lineage: Bacteria > Pseudomonadati > Pseudomonadota > Alphaproteobacteria > Rhodobacterales > Roseobacteraceae > Ruegeria > Ruegeria sp. BI7. The sequence continues at coordinate 132,167 of NZ_JBQFSK010000008.1, read as the reverse complement.
CTCATCGGCGCGTGCAGCACGGTGCCTGCCGGGGCAAACACATCCACCGCCAAATGCACGGTGCGCCGGTCCGAAGCCTTCCAGGGCCCCTTGCGGAACCCGGGCTCGGCATAGATCAGGCGGGGTTCGTTGTAATAGCCCAACCACAGGCCTTGGCCAAATTCCTCACCCACACGCGCGGCCTCTTCCAGTGGCATGTGGAACGGGTTCTGCGGCCAGGTCGAGTTCTCAACCGACAGCGAGCCCATGGGCGCATCGCTCAGATCCTGATTGAACATCAGGGCGAACTGGCCGCGATGTTCGGACAGATAGGCGTGGATGCGTTCGGCCCCGTCAGTAACGGGCAAACCGCAGGCCGTTCGTAGCCGCGCCGCCATCAGGTCACCGTTCACGCCCGCATTCTCAAGGAACCGCCATGCGGGGGCCTGACTGATCGTCACATAAGGATCATCCGGGTTCTCGATCGCCATAAGGGTCGAGTTTACAACGGACACCGCCAGCCGCATCCGCAGCAAGGGCCAGATCAAATCAATCTCATCGGGGCGCAGCCGATTAGCCGCGTGATAGCCCTGCACAAGAGCGGCAAGCGCGCGTTCCGGTTTAGGGCGATCCAGAACGATATAGGCCCCCGCAATCGCCAGATCACAGACACGCGGCGCAGCACACATATCGCCCAGATCAATCAGGCCCGAGATACTCTGCCGCTGACCCAGTTCGCCCTCAACCAGAATGTTGTAGTCGTTGACGTCATTATGGATCGCCTGTTTCGGCAGTTCCGCCAACGGACCCGAGATCGCCGCGAACTGGTCACAAATCTCGGACAGCAAAACCCGACGAGCAGGATCAGTGATCGCATCCAGCCGATCGGCGATCCAACCGGCTTGCGTAAGGTCCCATTTGAATTCTGCACGATGCAGCCCGTCATGGGTAAACCGCTCCAACGCTTTGTCGGTGGCACCCAGAACACGCCCCAATTTCAAGATCAACGCCTCGGATTTAGGCGCGGCCTTGGCGTAACATTGCCCCGGCAGGCATTCCAGCAACCAGACCAGCCGCATCTGCCCTTGCTGATCGGCAATTTGCGGCAGCTGCGCCCCGGTAAGGGCGGGATAGACCTGAGGGAATGGCAGCCCCGGCGCCTCACCCGCGATATGGGCCAATGCCTTGACCTGCAGATCAACGAACTCTGCTTCGCATCCGGGGCGCATGACTTTCAGTACATAATCCTGACCATTGGTAGCCCGCACCATAAAGTTCAGATCATATTCGCCATCCAGCCGCGTCAGCTTGGCGTCCAGCCCCCAATGGGTGAGCAGGGCATCCGCCCAGAATACGGTCAAGTCGCTCATACGCTTCCCTGTCCAATTTTCACGAGGTTCCCCTTCATCTGGCCGAAAATATCCTCGGGGGTGAATTGGCCGAACGGTCCAAAAGGGGGCAGACAGCCCCCCAATGCCGTCATTCCAACGCGCGCAACCGCTTGAACAGCGAAGATGTATCCCACCGTCCGCCGCCCAGCTTTTGCACATCTTTGTAGAATTGATCGACCAACGCCGTAACCGGCAGGGACGCCCCGGTTTCGTTTGCCGTCTCAAGGCAAATCCCCAGATCCTTGCGCATCCAGTCAACCGCAAAACCGTGTTCGAAATGATCATCCAGCATGGTTTCATAGCGGTTCGCCATCTGCCAGCTGCCCGCAGCGCCCTGACTGATCACCTCAACAACAGATCGACCGTCCAATCCGGCTTTTTCAGCGAAATGTAGCGCTTCGCTGAGACCCTGAACCAGACCGGCAATGGCGATCTGGTTGCTCATCTTGGTCATCTGCCCTGCGCCGCTGTCGCCGATCCGACGGCAGATCTTGGAATAGACCTGCATGATCGGTTCAGCCGCATCATAGGCGGCCTGATCACCACCGCACATGATCGACAAGACGCCATTCTCGGCTCCCGCCTGACCGCCCGAGATCGGGGCGTCCACAAATGCGATACCCTTGCTTTGGCCCGCCGCATAAAGCTCACGGGTCACCTTGGCGGAAACGGTGGTGTGATCAACGAAAGTTGTGCCGTCGGCCATTCCGTCAAAGGCACCATTTTCACCCGTGCAAACCATCCGCAGGTCATCATCGTTGCCGACGCAGGCCATGACGAACTCCGCGCCCTGAGCGGCCTCTTTCGGGGTGGTTGCCATCGCGCCACCATGTTGGGCAACCCAGGCTTCGGCCTTTGCGGCAGTGCGATTGTATACGGTTACTTCATGGCCCGCCGCCTGCAGGTGACCGGCCATTGGATAGCCCATGACGCCCAAACCCAGAAACGCAACTTTTGCCATATTGTGATCCTCTCTGTTGTCCGGGCCATTTCATTTGGCGGGCCGGATTGCCAGGCAGAGACAAAGCAAAGCCGCGCGCAAAGAGCAACCCCGTGTCAGGGTTTGCCACCCAAATCCTGCAGGATCGGACAATCAGGTCGGTCATCTCCGGCACAGGCGTCGATCAGGTGGCCCAGCGTATCGCGCATCGCGTTGAGGTCGGCGATCTTGGTTTCGATCTGCGCCAGATGCGCGCGGGCAACCTTTTTGACATCGGCACTGGCGCGGGTTTCATCCTCATAAAGGGCCATCAGAGTGCGGCAATCCTCGATCGTGAACCCCAGCGCGCGGGCGCGGCCTAGAAAGTTCAACTTATGCACGTCCTGTTCGCGGAACCGGCGATAGCCGTTGTCGTCCCGCATAGGTTTGATCAGGCCGATATCCTCGTAATACCGGATCGTCTTGGCGGGCAGGCCGGTCTGGGTTGCAACGTCTCCGATATTCATGGCGTCACCGTTTGGGATGTATGATCTTGGGATGTTTCGGGTAGCGCAGCCCGGACACGGCGCAGGCGCAGCGCGTTGGCGACCACAAAGACGCTGGACAACGCCATTGCCCCGGCAGCGAGGGCAGGGGACAATAGATGCCCGCTGAACGGGAACAGCACCCCAGCGGCCACCGGGATCAGCAGGATGTTGTAACCAAAGGCCCAGCCCAGGTTCTGGCGAATGTTGCGCATGGTGCGGCGGCTGATCTGGACCGCATTGGCCACACCGCGCAGATCACCCGACATCAACACCACATCCGCCGTTTCAATCGCCACGTCAGTGCCGGTTCCGATGGCCACGCCGATATCCGCCGCCGCCAACGCTGGGGCGTCGTTAATACCGTCGCCGACAAACGCCAATGTGCCGAATTGTTCACGCAGCGCGGTGATCGCGGCCAGTTTACCGTCCGGCAAAACCTCGGCCGTGACATGGTCGATGCCCAGCCTGTCGGCCAGCGCTTGTGCAGTACGGGCATTGTCGCCGGTCACCATCGCCAGTTTCAGGCCCATCGCGTGTAGTCTTTCCAACGCGTCCTGCGTGCCAGGCTTCACCGGGTCCGAGACCGCCAATAGCGCTGCCGCCTGACCGTCAATGGCGACAAAAAGGGGCGTGGCACCTTTGCTGGCGCGCAGACCGGCCTCGACAGTCAGGGTGGTTAAATCCACCCCGTTCTGCGCCATCAGCCGCGGCGACCCGATCAAAAGATCGTGTTCTTCCACCGTCGCCTGAACGCCCAGCCCGGTTAGGGATTCAAACGCGGATATTGCGGGCAGATCGTCCGGGCCCGCGCGGGTGATTGCGGTGGCAATGGGGTGTTCTGACTGTGCCTCTACCGCTGCGGCCAGCCGCAGAACGGTGTCGCGATCAAAGCCGTTCGTGGTGGTGACGCTTTCCAGTTCGGGCCGCCCCAGCGTCAGGGTCCCGGTCTTGTCCAGCGCGATGACCCGCGCCTGTTGCAATTGCTGCAGCGCATCGCCTTTGCGGAACAAAACCCCCAGTTCAGCTGCGCGCCCGGTGCCGACCATGATCGAGGTCGGCGTCGCCAGACCCATCGCGCAGGGGCAGGCAATGATCAGGACCGAGACCCCGGTAACCAGTGCCATCGGCAGCGCAGGCGCAGGGCCAAAGATCAGCCAGACGACAATCGTCAGCAGCGCGACGGCGATGATCACCGGCACGAACCATGCGGTGATACGGTCGACCAGCCCCTGAATCGGCAGCTTGGCCCCTTGCGCCTGTTCGACCATCCGAATGACCTGCGCCAGAACCGTATCAGCCCCGACCCGCGTGGCGCGCAGGCGCAGCGCGCCGGTGCCGTTGACCGTTCCGCCAACAACCTGATCGGTTGGGGATTTGCCCACAGGAACGGGCTCGCCCGTGATCATGCTTTCATCCACGTAGGAGGTGCCCTCAAGCACCTCTGCGTCCACAGGAACCCGCTCACCTGGGCGGATTTGCAGGATGTCCCCAACAGTAATGTCGGCGATCGGACGGTCGATGAAGCGACCGTCCATTTCGACCCGCGCGGTTTTGGGTTGCAAGCCTACCAGTTTGCGGATTGCGGCCCCGGTGCGGCCCTTAGCGCGGGCTTCCATCACGCGACCCAGCAAGATCAAAACGACGATGACTGAGGCGGCCTCGAAATACACGTTTGCGCTGCCCTGCGGTAGGATCTGCGGCGCAAAGGTGGCCGTGGCCGAGAACAAGTACGCCGCGCCCGTGCCCAAAGCCACAAGCGCATTCATATCCGGAGATCCGAGCAGCAGCGAGGGGATGCCCTTTGCGTAGAAAACCCGCCCGGGCCCCAGCAAAATCACTGAGGTCAGCGCGAATTGGATCAGATGGCTGGTTTGCGTGCCGATGCTTGCCTGCACCCAGTGATGGAAAGCCGGGATCATATGCCCGCCCATCTCTAATACGAACACGGGCAGGGCCAGGATAGCGGCAAACAGGGTGGCGCGGGTCAGCGCATGGGCCTCTTCGGTTTTGCGCCCATCGGTCTGGGGGTCGGCGGCGTCCGCCACGCGCGCCGGATACCCGGCCTCTTCGCAGCGTTTCGCCAGCACCTGTGGATCGGTTGCGCCGTCGACATAGGTGATTTGCGCGCTTTCCGTGGCCAGATTGACCTGAGCGTCGACCACTGCCGGATCAGCTTTCAGCGCGCGCTCGATTTTAGAGACGCACGAGGCGCAGCTCATACCGGCGATCTTCAGGGTCGTTTGCCGGGTCGCAGCGGGATATCCGGCATGCGACAGTGCGTTGATCAAACCGCTGACCTGACCGTCATAGGTTACTTGCGCTGTTTCCGTCGCAAAATTGACCGATGCTTCAGACACACCCGGCACATCCAACAAGGCGTTTTCCACCCGACCGACGCAAGAGGCACATCCCATGCCAGAGATTTTCAACTGAGTTGTCTGTGGCGCAGCCATCCGACTCATCCTATCGTCACTTTTACCCTCCAGATGAGGGTTCCAGTCACGGGAAGGTCAAGGGGTCATGTCAGATATCCGTAGAATTCCGCAGCGCAGATCAATTGTTCGATAGCTGATCAAGCAAAAGAGAATCGTGCGAAAAGGGAAGGGGGGAGCGCACGGATTCAGGCGAGGCAAAAAACGCCAACGCAAGGCCCATAGCCAGCAACAGTGCCCCAATCAGGCCGAGATGAACAACATTCAAGGCAAAGCGTAGCATGGTTGTGGACCCTATTATCTGATTTAGTTTGCGAATTTTGGGTGCAACGGGGTCAGGACCGTTGCGCTAGTTGCTGTCTTAGTTTTTCGTTCTCGGCCTGTAACTGAGCCAGTTGCTGGCCCAGCGCGTTAAGATGCGGGCGCAACTCGGTTTCGGTAAAGCGGGGTGTGATGTTGCTGGGGCAGTTCCAGTCCAGCGCCTCGACCCGAATTCGGACGGCGCGTTCGGCGGGGGCTTTTGCACCTTCGGGATATAGGTCGGCGGCGGCGGCCGCGCCCTCAGAAAACTCCACCCGACCCAAAATCTTGAGGCGCCTCTGGTTGGCATAATCCATCAGGATCAGGGCGATCCGGTCGTTTCCATCCAGGTTCCCGCGCGAAATATACTGTTTATTCCCCGTGAAATCGGCGTATCCGATGGTCTGTGGGTCCAGAACCTTTAGAAACCCAATCGGTCCGCCGCGATATTGAACGTAAGGCCAGCCGGTCTCGGAAACGGTGGACTGATAGAATCCATCGCGCGCTTCGATAAAGGCCTTTTCAACCGGTCCGATCTGATGGCCTTGCTGCGGACCGCCGTCAACAAACTTGGCGTAAGTCTTGGCTGAGCCCATCCTTTCCTGATGCGCACGGACGGCTGTTGTAAATGTCAGTTCGGAAAAGGCACGCGGCATGTTTTTACCCCTTTACAACCCCAGGTCAGACAGCCCGGCGTGATCATCGGGACGGGGCCCTTGTTGCCAATGAAACAGGCGATCGCCCTCGGAAATTGGTAAGTCGTTTAATGAGGTATAGCGTTTGGCCATCCGCCCATCTTGTGCAAATTCCCAGTTCTCGTTGCCATAGGACCGAAACCACTGTCCGCTGTCGTCCCGCCATTCGTATGCATAGCGCACGGCGATACGGTTGCCGGAAAAGGCCCACAGTTCCTTTATTAAACGATAGTCCAGTTCCTTGCTCCACTTTCGGGTCAAAAAGGCGTGGATTTCGGCGTGACCGTTTAGGAATTCTGCCCTGTTTCGCCACTGGCTGTCATCAGTATAGGCCGGAGTGACCACATCCGGGTCGCGGCTGTTCCAAGCGTTTTCCGCCATTCGGACTTTCTGTTTGGCGGTTTCCAAACTGAACGGGGGCAGCGGGGGTCGGCTCATTGCGTGGTCTTTCATGTCAGTATGGCTGCAAGCATCGCCAAGGTTAAAACAACCGGGACGTACTGGGGTGGGAAAAGGCTGGCATGGTGTCTCATCTGAACGCTCCATGGTTTACTGATCGGTACATCATGTTGGCAATGTGTACCGATCTGTAAACTTTTGCAAGTCTTATTTTGAAATTTCACCGCAGCGCACTCTACGGTTGCCGTGAGGACAGTGCGGTATTATGTACTGATCTGTACATGTAGGAGGTGACACATGCGCCCAAACAAACGCGATGAACTGGTCCGCAAGTCTTTGCAGGTCTTTTATCGTGACGGATTTCACGCCACCGGAATGGACAAGCTGGTGGTGGAAACGGGCGTGTCAAAAACCTCGATGTACAAACACTTTCGCACCAAGGAAGAGCTGATTCTGGCTGCCTTGCAGTTGCGGGATGAGAACTTCCGAAAAGAGTTCTTTTCTCGGATCGAGGAGCTCGCAGATACCCCTGCCGGCCAGTTGCTCGCCAGTTTCGATGCGCTGGGCGAGTGGTTTGATGAGAAAGAATACCGCGGCTGCATGTTCATCAAAGCAGGGGCGGAGTATCAGGAAATTGACCACCCGATCCACAAGCAATCCGCCGAGCACAAGCGCATATTGCTCGATCATTTTATCGATCTGGCTCGGAAGGCCGGTGCCCGTGATCCAGAACATCTGGCCTGCCAGATTGTTCTATTGCAGGAAGGCGCGATTGTGACGGCTGTGTTCTTGAAAACCTGTGACCCGGCGGGGGATGCTAAGGCGGCTGCCCGGGTCTTGCTGGACGCGGCGCTGGTCTGACCGGACCCGAACATTCAAAAGAACGTTACGTTCCAACGCGTTGGGTGGATTGGATTGCAATGCCTCCAAAGCTACCTTGATCAACGAAAGATTTGGGGAGGATACCGCATGCAGCTATTTACCACGACCGCCAGTTGGGTAACCGAAGAACACCGGATGTTTGCCGAAATGGCGGATCGGTTCATGGATGATGAGCTGATCCCCAACATCGAACGCTGGATCGAAAATGGTGTCGTGGATCGCGACATGTGGCGCAAGGCTGGCGACATAGGGCTAATGGCAGGCGCGATCCCCGAGGTTTACGGCGGTGTAGGTGGTGGCATCGGATTTGATGCAGTTACGATGTACGCGCAATCCTCGCACGGGGATTCCGGGTGGGGGTATGCGATCCAATCTATCGTTATCCACTATATCAGCGCATATGGCAGCGAAGATCAAAAGCAAAACTGGTTGCCGAAACTGGCGTCGGGCGAGATGGTCGGCTCGCTTGCCATGACCGAACCCGGGACCGGCTCGGATGTGCAGGCCATTCGCACGACGGCCGACAAGGATGGAAATTCCTACCGTTTGAACGGATCCAAGATATTCATCACCAACGGGCAATCGGCAGATTTGATCCTTGTGGCGTGCAAGACGGACAAGGCGCTGGGCTCAAAAGGGGTTTCACTGATTGGGGTTGAGACCGAGGGCGCCGAGGGCTTTCGCAAGGGGCGTAACCTCAAGAAGCTGGGGATGAAGGCCAATGACACGGCTGAGCTGTTCTTTGAAGACGTTAAGGTGCCTATGACCAACCTTCTGGGCGCGGAAGAGGGGCAGGGGTTCTACCAAATGATGAACCAATTGCCCTGGGAACGCCTGACGATTGGCATCGGTGCGCTGGGCGCAATTGATTTCGCCATCGCTGAGACGGTGAAGTACACGCAAGAACGCAAGGCATTTGGTCAACGGGTGATGGATTTCCAGAACACCCGCTTCAAGCTGGCCGAGTGCAAGACCAAGGCCGAGGTTTTGCGCAGCTTCGTCAATGATTGCATCGCACGGCTTGAAGCTGGCACGCTGGATGCGGCGACCGCTTCGATGGTGAAATACTGGGGGTCGGAAGTTCAAAACGAAATCATGCATGAATGCTTGCAGCTGTTCGGTGGGTATGGGTTCATGATGGAATACCCGATTGCCCGCCTTTACGCGGATGCCCGCGTTCAGATGATATATGGCGGCACCAATGAGATCATGAAGGAACTCATTGCCCGATCTTTGGATACTTAATCAGACCGGTTACTCCCGCCCGTCATCAATGTTTCTGACGAAACATCTCCTCCCGTTGGGCCAGGCAGGACGCAAGGCCGAAGGCGGCGCAGAGCCGCATTGCACCTCTGGCTTACGTGTTGGGGGCCTGATCAATCTGACCTTGCAGCCACGCTCGGAATGATCTGAGTGGTTCGGATTCCGCCCGCGATTGTGGCCAGACCAGATAGAAATTCCCAAGGCTGACACCCGGACCGTGCCACGCTGGGACAAGCCGCCCCGCTGCCAGATCAGCATCGATCAAGTAACTTGGGAGCAATGCCACGCCCAGCCCGTGGATAGTGGCCTGTCCCATGGTCGAGAATTGATCGAATAGCATTCCCTGTATCCCAGAAACCTCGCGGCCTTGTGCGGCGAACCATTTCTCCCAGGCTTCGGGGCGTGTTTCCAAATGCAACAGGGGCGCTTTGATCAACCACTCAATGTCATCGCTGTCGTCGGGCAGCATATCGGGTGCGCAAACGGGCACCACATCTTCGCGCATAATGGGCAGGTAATTCACGCCGGCCCAGTCGCGTTGACCAAAGTGGATCGCGGCGTCGAATTGTTCCGTGTCGAAATCAAAGGGCCGCAGCCGCGTATTCAGATTTACCGTGACTTCTGGATGGCGGCGGGCGAAATCCTGCAGGCGTGGCGCCAGCCAGTGCATGCCGAATGCAGGCAGGATCGACAGGTTTAGCGACCCTCCGGTCGGGTTGGCCTTGAGCTTCAGCGACGCCTGCGCCAGTTGGTTCAGCGCTTTGCGGGCGACCTGGACATATTCCTTTGCCGCAGGCGTCAGATGCAACCGCATTTGGCTGCGCTGGATAAGGGCGACGCCAAGCTGTTCCTCCATCGTCTTGAGCTGACGGCTGATTGCGCTTTGCGTCAGTGACAGCTCTTCGGCGGCGGCAGAGGCGCTGCCAAGGCGATCAACGGCCTCAAGCGCCAGCAAAGAGGGGATCGAGGGCAAAAAGCGGCGCGGGGCGATCATATGACAAATCCTCATACCTTTCGAAAGGAATATCACTGGCTTTTGCCGCGCGCCAGCCCGATACAAATGCAGGTATTTCTTCAGGGTATGTGCGTGTAAGCCTGTGCATCGGATCGGAGGTTTATTTCCCGGGTGCTTGCGACTTTCTTTTGCCTCTGCCCTCGAATGCCTGCAAGAAAGGGGGGGTGCTGCTGCGGCAACACTCCGGATTAAGTCACACAGGATCAGGGAACTGGCCATGGATCGCGCTCAGATCGTTCACGAGAATTTCCTGACCCGAGTCGCACAGCGCGATTTACCCGACGGGGCCGCCCCCAGACCGGGTCTGAGCAACCCCGATGCGGTGTCATTGTTTCGGTCGCAAGTCCTCAGCCGTGCGCTGGACCGCACCAGCCGTGCGATGCAAAAGGCGGGGCAGGGCTTCTATACGATAGGCTCTTCGGGGCACGAGGGGATGGCAGCCGTCGCCCACGCGCTGCGCCCGACCGACATTGCCTTTCTGCATTATCGCGATGCGGCGTTTCAGATTGCCCGGGCCGAACAGGTGCCGGGCCAGCAGATCGCCTGGGACATGTTGCTTAGCTTTGCATGTTCCAAGGATGACCCGACCTCGGGCGGGCGACACAAGGTGCTGGGTTCAAATGCGCTGACGATCCCGCCGCAGACCTCGACCATTGCCAGCCACCTGCCCAAGGCGGTGGGCGCGGCCTATAGCCTGGGCGCGGCGCGGCGGCATGATCCGGAACACCGCGAGTTGCCCTTGGACGGGATTGCTGTTTGTTCTTTTGGGGATGCTTCGGCCAACCATTCGACCGCGCAGGGGGCGCTCAACACGGCCGGTTGGACCAGCGTGCAATCGACGCCGTTACCGTTGTTGTTCGTGTGCGAGGATAACGGGATCGGAATCTCGGTAAAGACACCGAAGGGCTGGATTCAATCGTCGATGGAGCATCGGCCGGGCGTCAAGTATTTCCAAGCCAATGGGTTAGACATATTCGAGACTTACGCCGTGGCCAAGGAAGCCGCTGATTACGTGCGAACCCGCCGAAAACCCGCCTTTCTGCACCTGAAAACAGTGCGCCTCTACGGTCACGCCGGGGCGGATGTGCCGACCACCTATCTGTCTAAAACCGAGGTCGAAGCTGATGAGGCCAACGACCCGCTGCTGCATACTGTGCGTTTGTTGGATCAAGCGGGCGCGTTGCAGCCGGATCAGGCGTTGAAGATTTACAATGACACCTGCGCCCGCACGGATCGCATCGCCGCCGGGGCCGCCACCCGCCCTCACTTGTCAGATGCCGCCGAGGTGGTGGCCAGTCTGGTTCCACCGAAACGTATCTGCAAACCCACCAACGGCCCAGATGCCGAGGCGCGCGCCAAAGCCTTTGGCGGCGATTTGCGGGCGATGAATGACCCCCAGCCCATGAGCCGCCTGATCAACTGGGCGCTGACAGATCTGATGCTGGAACACGGTGAAGTCGTCTGTATGGGTGAAGACGTGGGCCGTAAGGGAGGCGTCTATGGTGTGACGCAGAAATTGCAACAACGCTTTGGTCCGGATCGGGTGATCGACACGCTGTTGGACGAGCAATCCATACTTGGGCTGGCGATAGGAATGGGGCACAACGGCTTTATTCCGATCCCCGAAATTCAGTTCCTGGCCTACCTGCACAATGCCGAGGATCAGATCAGGGGCGAGGCCGCGACGCTGCCGTTCTTCTCGAACGGGCAGTTCACGAACCCGATGGTGCTGCGGATTGCGGGGCTGGGGTATCAGAAAGGGTTCGGCGGGCATTTCCACAACGACAATTCCCTGGCGGTGCTGCGCGACATTCCCGGCGTGATCATTGCCTGTCCGTCCTCTGGTGCAGATGCGGCACAGATGCTGCGTGAATGCGTGCGGTTGGCGCGGGAAGAGCAAAGGGTGGTGGTGTTTCTAGAGCCCATCGCGCTGTATCCGATGCGCGATTTGCACGGGGCGCAAGATGGCGGATGGATGACCACCTACCCTTCGCCGGATCAACGTATTTCGTTGGGTGAGGTTGGCGTGCATGGGGATGGCACCGATCTGGCCATCGTGACCTATGGCAACGGGCATTATCTGTCGCAACAGGCGCTGCCCAATCTGGACGCAGCCGGGATAAAGACGCGCATCATCGACATGCGCTGGCTGGCGCCTTTGCCAGTCGAGGCCCTGCGCGAGGCCACCAAGCCCTGCGCACATGTTCTGGTCGTGGATGAATGCCGCCGCACCGGCAGCCAGTCCGAGGCGCTGATGACGTTCTTCGCCGAAGAAAATCCCGCAACGCCAACCGCACGCGTTGTGGCCGAGGATTGCTTTATCGCCACGGGTCCGGCCTATGCCGCGCCACTGCCATCCAAGGGCGGTATCGTTGCCGCCGCGCTGAAACTGGCCGGAGGCCGCCAATGACCCGCACAGCCGTCGTCATCTGCCCCGGTCGGGGCACCTATAACAAGCCCGAGCTGGGCTTTCTGCACCGCCATCACGCGCAGTGGATGGACCTGTTCCACAACTTCGACGCCATCCGTGCCGAGACGGGGCAGGACGCCGTGACCGCCCTGGATGGTGCAGGCCGGTATACGATGTCCAAGTATTCGCGGGGCGATGTGGCCTCGCCCTTAATTTATGCGGCCTCGTTTGCCGATGCGCAGGCTTTGGCGGACGATATCGAGGTTGTCGCGGTCACCGGCAATTCGATGGGCTGGTATATTGCCCTGGCCGTTGGTGGTGCGCTGTCGCCGCAGGATGGTTTTCGGGTGGTGAACACGATGGGCACGCTGATGCAGGAACAGCTGATTGGCGGGCAGCTTGTCTATCCATACGCGGGCGACGATTGGCGGGATGCTCCGGCGCGCAAGGCCGAGTTGCTGGCGGATGTGGCGCGGATCAACGCAACCGACGGGTGTGATCTGGCGCTGTCCATCGATCTGGGTGGGATGTTGGTGCTGGCCGGGGACGAAGCGGGGTTGAAGGCGTTCGAAGCTTCTCAGCCTGTTGTACAGGAACGCTTTCCGATGCGGTTGGCGAACCACGCGGCGTTTCATACGTCCTTGCAGACTCCGGTCGCTGCGGAAGGGCGCGCGCGACTGGCACCGGATCTGTTTGCGCAGCCTGATCGCCCCTTGATCGATGGGCGCGGCAAAATCTGGTGGCCGGGCGCGACAGATACGCAGGCGCTGTGGGATTACACTCTGGGCCATCAGGTGACCGAGACCTATGACTTTACCCGCGCCATCCAGACCGCTGCGCGCGAGTTCGCCCCTGACTTGTTCATCGTCACCGGCCCGGGCGCGACCCTGGGGGGTGCCGTGGCGCAATCACTGGTTCTGGCCGATTGGAAGGGCATGTCGGACAAGGCGGCGTTTCAGGCGCGGCAACAGGTCGAGCCGTTTCTGATCGCAATGGGCCGTGATGATCAAAGGGCACTTGCAACCGGCTGAGTCCACCGCAATGATCCGCGCAAAATTCTGGAGCCCAGCGTGAGTGACCACGACCAATCCCTGTGGTTGAAAACCTGCCGCGAGCATGTGGAAGACCGCCCCCTAAGCGGTGATCTAACGGTTGATCTGGCCGTAATCGGCGGCGGCTATACTGGCTGTTCTGCAGCATTGACGGCAGCGCAGGCCGGGGCGTCGGTCTGCCTGTTGGAGGCGCAAGACATTGGCCACGGCGGTTCAGGCCGAAACGTCGGTCTGGCGAATGCGGGGCTGTGGTTGCCGCCCGAGGATATCCGCGCGCATCTGGGCAAGCGGGCCGGGGATCGGTTGATCGATCTTTTGGCCGCGGCACCTGCGGATGTGTTTGACCTGATCGAGCGGCATGGCATCGAATGTGATTCTGTACGCAATGGGACGTTACACTGCGCGCATTCCGCCTCGGGCCTGCAGGATTTGCAGAGGCGTCACGCCCAGTTGAGCGCCACGGGAGCCCCGGTTAAATTGCTGCCCGCCGATCAGGCCACCCAACGGATCGGCAGCGCGGCATTCCATGGCGCGCTGTTTGATCCGCGTGCGGGGACGATTCACCCATTGGGCTATGTGCGTGGTCTGGCCCGTGCCGCTGCCGAGGCCAGGGCGCGGATTGCCACCCAATGCCCGGTGCAGTCGATGCAGTACGACAACGGTCAATGGGTGCTGAAAACCCCGCATGGCTCGGTGCGGGCGAAATCGGTAATTCAGGCCACCAATGCCTATCATCAGGGTCTTCAAGATACCGCCCCGGACTATGTTCCGGTCTATTACTTCCAGTTCTTTACGGCTCCGTTGTCGGACAATCTGCGGGCCAGCATTCTGCCGGGGGCGGAGGGGTGCTGGGACACCGGGTTGGTCATGACCTCTTTCCGTATGGATGCCGAAGGGCGGCTGATCATCGGGGGCATGGGTGATCTGGGCCAGGTGGGCCGGGCGGTTCACGCGGCATGGTGCAGGCGCAAACTGGCCGAGTTGTTTCCTCAACTTGCAGATCAGCCGTTGACCGAGGGGTGGCATGGGCGCATCGCCATGACCTCGGACCACATCCCCAAGATCACGCAGATCGGTCCCAATGCCCTTTCAGCACACGGATATTCTGGACGGGGCATCGGTCCGGGTACGGTTTTTGGCCGCTTGATGGCAGAAAGCCTGCTGCAGGACGACCCGAGCCTGCTGCCTGTGCCCGCGGTTCCTGAATACCGCGAAAGCTGGACCGCCCTGCGACGTGCTTATTTCGAGACGGGCGCGACGTTGATGCATCTGATCAAGGCACGGTTCTGATCCGCGGCCGCCCCGGTGATCAATTCTGCAGCGTCGTGGCGATGGTCTCGATCCGTGCGCGCAACCAGCGATGGGCCGGGTCATTGGCCGAGCGTTGATGCCAGACCATGTAGATCGAGACCGGCTCGCACTCGAACGGCAGTGGCGCGCAATCCAGTGCCGCCAACGGCCCGTGTTTCATCAGCACAGTGTCCGTCGATATCAGGTCGCTGCCCTTCACAAAGGACGGAATCGCGTGGAAATGCGGCAGGGTGACGGTTGGTGGCCGGATCTGGCTTTGGTCCACACCACGCATCACAGCGCGGGAACTGCGTCCGTCGGTAAATCGCACCTCGATATGCTCAGACTGGCAATAGGCCTGCCAACTGTCTGGCGGATTGCGCTGATCGGCATCGTAGAAAATCATTAGCGGGCTGATCAGTACGCGTTTTTGTAAAATATCCGGCCCATCGGGCGGCAGCGGGGTCAGCATCAACTGACACCGGTCGTTGCGCAGCAGGTCGGGGTCGGGGACGCCGGACGGGATGAACCCCAGCCGCAGACGCACGCCTTCAGCCCGAAGCGCGCGCAGCAATGGCGGAAAGATCAGGTCGCGCGGCATGTCGTTGGTGGCGATCTGGATGCTGATCTCATCGGCCAGCGGATCAAACGGACGCTCGTCAGTCAGCGCCCGCATGCCGTCCAGCACCTGTTGTACCGGCTCTTTCAGTGATAAGGCGCGCTCGGTCGGGGTCAGGCCCTGACCCGAGCGCACGAACAACGGATCCCCCAGAACCTGCCGCAGTTTGGCCAGCGTGTGGCTGATTGCCGATTGCGTCACACCCAACCGGTCGGCAGCCTTTGAGACCGAGCTTTCCTCGAGGATCGTCAGAAAGGTTCGCAGGACTTTGCCGTCCAGATCCGTGAAATCAGTTTTGCTCATATCATCTATGACTATTCATGAATGGATTTGCTGTCTACGGCACATTAGGTGACAGTCAGCAACAGGAGGCGCGCAATGGGAATCCGCTTTTTCTCGGATAAGAACAGACCTGTCCATATGGGCCGGTATCCGCTGGAGCGGTTGGCGCGGCAGATCGAGATGCCGGATCTGTCTGTGGTGCCCCTGATGCCAAAGCTGAGCTTTCGCCGACCGAACCAACCCGAAAGCATCGTCAACGCGATGGGTGAGTTTCAGGCGATGATGGACGCCATCCGCGACGGGTTCGTGAATCCGGTGAGATCAGAGATTCCGGCGGACCCGTCCGAGCGCGCCAACCACCTTAAGGCATTTGGCTATTTCAATGATGCCTCGATGATGGGCTGCGGCCCGTTGCCGTCTGAGGCGTTGTTGCCTGAGCCACGTCGCAACCCCGATATCGACCGGCTGGCCCATGCGCTGAAGACGCGACAGACCAAGACGTTGGCTTCGGGGATCGACCTGATCATGGCGGACCTGAAGGAAAGCATGGAGGCCGCGCCCAAACCGATGGACACGCATCGCCACGCCATCGTTTTTCTGTACGAACACAATCGTGATCCAGACCCGGCCGAGCCAGGGGCCGAGTGGATCATCGACGCGCAGGATCACCGCGCCTGTCTGCTGGCGACCGAGAATGCGGTGGTGATCGCCAATTACATCCGCCTGCTGGGTTATGACGCGCGGGCGCATACCGCGATGTCGTCCGAGGTTGATCTGGGCCGGCTGGCAGTGGCGGCGGGTCTAGCCACGGTTGAGGGTGGCGACATAGTGGCCCCGTGGTTGGGCAAACGGTTCGGTCTGGCCGCCATAACGACCGAGTTAGAGATCACGCATGACCAGCCTCTGTTGCCCATGGCGCAACAGCCGTGGTTTCACACACAGGGTCCGGCTTGGTGGTTGGGCACCGGGTTTGCCAAGAACGCCTTGAACCGCGACGTTTACGCCAAACGGCGCTATGTGGACGGCGCACATCCGTTCGAAAAGCTTAAACGCGCTGAGAGCCCTACCACTTATATCGACGAAGAAAATGTCGCCCGCGTCCCCAAGCGTGCTGACATGTTCGCCCGTGCGTTGTTTGGCGATATGGGCAAGCCGTTGCAGGATGCGACAAAGGGTGGGCATTATGTCCGCAAATCCGCCCCCAGCTTTGCACAGCGCCGGGCGCTTGGGGCCTTTGTTCTGCTGCAGGATGGTGAAAGTGCTGACGTTTCACCGCCCACCGATGCCGCTCGCAACGCCGCGAATATCAAGGCAGCAAGCTATTTTCTAAGTGCCGATGCGGTCGGCCTCAGCCGGTGCCCTGAATGGAGCTGGTATTCCCACGACGCTGCTGGAGAGGAAATCAACCCCCCGCATGATCAGGCGATCAGTATGATCATAGACCAGGGGCGTGAAACCATGGAAGGGTCCAGTGGTGACGACTGGATCGCGGTCAGCCAATCCATGCGGGCATATTTGCGGTTTTCCCTTCTTGGCGGAGTAATCGCGCAGCAAATCCGTAACCTCGGATACAAGGCCAAGGCGCATACCGTCATGGACGGCGAAGTGCTGCAACCGCCGCTGTTGCTTCTGTCTGGTCTGGGTGAGGTCAGTCGGATCGGAGAGGTGATCCTGAACCCCTATCTGGGTCCGCGCCTGAAGTCCGGTGTGGTGACAACGGATATGCCGGTTAGCCACGACAAGCCCATCGATTTCGGTCTGCAGAGCTTTTGCGAGGCATGCAACAAATGCGCGCGTGAATGTCCTTCGGGGGCGATCACGGCCGGGCCGAAACTGATGTTCAACGGCTATGAAATCTGGAAATCCGACAGCCAGAAATGTGCCACGTACCGGATCGGCACGTCCGGTGGGGCCATGTGCGGACGGTGCATGAAAACCTGTCCATGGAACCTTGAGGGTATTTTCCAGGAGCGCCCCTTTCGCTGGGCCGCGATCAACCTGCCACAAGCAGCACCTGTGTTGGCAAAACTGGATGATGCGGTCGGCAATGGCAGTTTGAACGACACCAAGAAATGGTGGTGGGATATCGAGTTGCAGACTGACGGCGCCTATCGCCCCACCGCTCACCCGCTGAACCGGCGTGGTTTGCAAACAGACCTGGACCTGAAATACGAAGACCAGACTTTGGCGGTATACCCCGCCTATCTGGCGCCGCACCCGTGGCCCTATCCCTTTGCGATGGACCGCGAGGCTGGAATTGCTGCCTATCAGGCGATGGTCACAGCCGAGGAATACAAGGCCCGCAAAGCGGCCGGTGATGTGTCGATTATCCACCGCTATAACATTGCGGGCGACGCGCCAGTGATGCAGGTCGAACTGACCAAAGTCGACAAGATGACGGCGGATGTGACCAAGTATGAGTTTTGCGCCCCCGATAGTGCGCCCTTGCCCGGCTGGAGCGCGGGTGCGCATTTGGACGTGCTGGTCGCGCCGGAATTCCTGCGGCAGTACTCTATGTCGGGAGACCCGTCTGACCGCTCCGTCTATCAGATCGGTGTGCTGCGCGAGGATGACGGGCGCGGCGGCTCAGCCCTTTTGCACCGCATCTTCAACGAAGGGCGCAAGGTTTTCATCTCAAAACCGATCAACCATTTCGAATTGGATGAGACGGCCACCAAGACCTTTCTGATGGGCGGCGGGATTGGCATTACCCCTATGATCGCCTTTGCCCACCGCCTGCACGCGCTGGGCAAGCCGTTTGTGCTTCATTATTCCTCCAGCACCCGTGCCAGCGCCGGATATCTGGACGATCTGGCGGCGATGCCCTGGGCGGAACATGTACATTTTCATTTCTCGGACGAAGGCACCCGCGCCGATCTGGATGCGGTTCTGTCGGGCTACCAACCGGGTTGGCGCGTTTATACCTGTGGGCCGGACCGCTACATGGACAGTGTGATACAAGCGGCTGAGGCGCAGGGCTTCCCCGAGGACGCGCGGCACCTGGAGTATTTCTCGGTCCCTGAACAGCCTGAATATGAAAACCATCCGTTCACCTTACGGCTGGCAAAATCGGGTCGGGAATTGATCGTACCTGTGGAAAAGGACGCTGCACAGGTGTTGACCGAGGCGGGGATTCACGTGGACGTCAAATGCTCAGACGGCATATGTGGGGTCTGCAAATGCGGTGTGATTTCGGGAGACATTGAACATCGCGATTTCGTTCTGTCGAACCAGCAACGCGCGGATGCGATGATCCTGTGCCAAAGTCGCGCGGCGCAGCCAGACGGCGTGATCGAGATCGACCTCTGACCTCAGGTCTGGAAACGACATCGGGTAACATGAAATTTGGTCGCTCCTGCCATGGACGCGGCCATGCTGCTGCACTAACGTCCCCTCTGAACCCAGTGAATCCTGATCAACAGGTGCGAGGTATTTCATGGATTATCACAGCCCCGCCAGCTTTGCCGAAGCTTCGGCACTGGCCGCAAACGCGACGGGCATCACACGGTTTCTGGCAGGCGGCACCGATGTTCTGGTGCAACTGCGATCAGAACTTGTGACGCCCGATACGCTGATCGACATAAAGAAGATCGACGGCGTGCGCGATATCAACAGCAACGCCGACGGCAGTTGGACGCTGGGCGTCGCTGCCACTGGCGCCGAGATGAGCGAACATCTGGAACTGGGTCGCGACTGGCCCGGCGTGGTCGAGGCGATGGATCTGATCGGCTCGACCCAGGTTCAGGGGCGCGCGACGCTGACCGGCAACCTGTGCAACGGCTCTCCGGCGGCGGATTCGGTGCCTGCCATGGTTGCGGCGGGTGTCACGGTCACGGTGACCGGCCCGGATGGCGACCGTGAGGTAGCGGTCGAAGACATCCCAACCGGACCCGGTAGAACGTCGCTGGCCAAGGGCGAGTTGATCTCGGCCGTCCACATCCCCGCACGGGGCGACAATGGCGGCGACGCATACCTGCGCTTTATCCCGCGCACTGAGATGGACATTGCCGTGGTTGGCGTTGGCGTCAGCCTGCGTCTGGACGGGGACACCGTCACCGAGGCGCGCGTATCATTGGGCGCTGTCGCGCCAACCGTGCTGCTGGTTGAGGACTGTGCCAAGGCCATCGTCGGCAGCGCGCTGGACGACGCTTCATTGGACGCACTGGCCGCTGCGGCATCCGCGGCCTGCAACCCGATTGACGACAAACGCGGCACTATCGAATTCCGTACCGAGGTCGCCGGCGTTCTGGCCAAGCGCGCCGCGAAAATCGCCTATGCCCGCGCCAAGGGAGAGGAAGCATGAGCAAGTTCCACGTATCCACCACCGTGAATGGTGACGCGGTCGATTACCTTTGCGATCCGCGCGAAACCCTGCTGGATTGTCTGCGCGACAAGCTGAACCTGACTGGTGCGAAAGAGGGCTGCGGCACCGGCGATTGCGGCGCATGCTCGGTCACGGTTGATGGCCGTTTGGTCTGTTCCTGCCTGATGTTAGGGGTCGAGGCCGATGGCAAGCAGATCGAAACCGTCGAAGGCATCGCGGAGGGTGACGTTCTGCATCCGCTGCAGAAAAAGTTCATCGAGCATGCCGCCCTGCAATGCGGTATCTGCACGCCGGGCATTTTGGTCGCGGCCAAATCGCTGCTAGAGAAGAACCCCAACCCGACCGAAGAAGAGGCCCGGTACTGGCTGGCAGGCAACCTGTGCCGCTGCACTGGGTATGACAAGATCATTCGCGCCGTGATGGAAACGGCCGAAGAACTGCGGGAGGCTTCATAATGGCACTCGACGATCGTAAAACGCAATTCACCTTCGTCGGCACACGCCCGGATCGGCCTGATGGCCTGGACAAGGTCACTGGTCGCGCCAAGTTCGGGGCGGATGTTTCTGCGCCAGGCATGCTGCACGGCGCGATCCTGCGTTCGCCCCACGCCCACGCACGGATTGTGAAGATCGACACCTCGCAGGCCGAAGCGCACAAGGATGTCAAAGCCGTCGTCACCCGCGCGGATTTTGCCGAAGTGCCGTTCAAACCCGGCCTTGAGGGTGAATTCTGGAATGTTCTGGAAAATGTCATGGCGGGTGAAAAGGCGCTCTATGACGGGCACGCAGTCGCGGCTGTGGCGGCGACCTCGGCCTTGGCGGCGCGCGATGCGCTCAAGCTGATCGAGGTTGAATACGAGGTGCTGCCGCACGTCACCGACGTAGACAAAGCGATGGAGCCGGATGCGCCGGTCTTACGCGAAGGTGCTGCGGATTATTCCGTACCCGAGGGGATGCACCCGAACGTCGTGCGGTACCACGAAAGCGGGCACGGCGATGTAGAAGCTGGCTTTGCCGAAGCTGACTTGATTATCGAAGACAGCTTTGTCACCGAGGCAACCCATCAGGGGTACATCGAGCCGCATGCCTGTTTGGGCATGTTGGGCAACGACGGTAAGGGTGAGCTGTGGTGTACCACTCAAGGCCACTGGATCGCGCAAAAGACCTGCGCGGCGCTATTGGGTATCGAAACCTCGCAACTGCGCGTGACTGCGTCCGAGATTGGTGGTGGTTTTGGCGGCAAAACCACAGTCTTCATCGAACCTGTCGCGCTGGCACTGAGCCGCAAGGCGAACCGCCCGGTTAAGCTGGTGATGACCCGGTCCGAGGTGTTCCGGGCCACTGGCCCGACTTCCTCGGCGTCGATGGATATCAAGATCGGGATGAAGAAGGATGGCACCATCTCGGCAGCCCAAGGCGTGTTCCGCCTGCAGGGCGGGGCGTTTCCGGGCGCCCCGGGTGACATGACCGCCATGTGTGCCTTTGCACCCTATAACCTGACCAATGTCAGCCAGATTGGGTATGACGTGATGGCCAACCGCCCGAAACAGGCCGCTTACCGCGCGCCGGGTGCACCGATGGGGGCTTTTGCGGTTGAATCGGTGATTGACGAGCTGTGTAAGAAGCTGGGCCTCGATCCGATCGAAGTTCGTCTAAAGAACGCCGCCCATGAAGGCACCAAGGCCAGCTATGGCCCGACGTATGAGCGGATCGGTTTGGTGGAAACGCTTGAGGCCGCGAAGGCCCACCCGCATTACTCGGCCCCGCTGAAGCCGGGGCAGGGTCGTGGGATTTCCTGCGGGTTCTGGTTCAACCACGGGGGTGAAACGTCGGTTTCGCTTGCGCTGTCCGAGGATGGCTCGGCACAGTTGATGGTGGGCACGCCCGATATCGGCGGCTCACGCGCGTCAATGGCGCTGATGGCGGCCGAGGTTCTGGGCATTCCGTATGAGAACATCCGTGTGACCGTCGCCGATACTGCGACGCTGGGGTATAACGACGTTTCGCATGGTTCGCGCGTGACCTATGCAAGCGGCTTGGCAACCATCAAGGCAGCAAAACACGCGGTTGAAAAGCTGTGCGAACGAGCTGCCGCCAGCTGGGGAATTCCGGCGGATGCGGTGAAATGGGAAAACGGCTGCGCTGTACCTTCGGGTCCAAACGCGGGTGATTTCGACCCGCGCCCACTGGCCGATATCACCGCCCACATGGGTCAAACCGGCGGGCCTATCTCGGGCCATTTCGAGGCCACGCCAGAAGGCGCAGGCGTATCCTTTGGCACCCATATCGTTGATGCTGAGGTCGATCCGGAAACAGGCAAGACTGCGGTTACCCGCTATACGGTCATTCAGGACGCGGGTAAGGCGATCCATCCTACCTATGTGGAAGGCCAGTATCAGGGCGGTGCCGCGCAAGGCATCGGCTGGGCACTGAACGAGGAATATATCTATGGCGAGGATGGCCGCCTGCAGAACTCGATCTTCCTGGATTACCGTATCCCTGTCGCCAGTGACTTGCCGATGATCGACACGGTGATTGTCGAAGTGCCCAACCCCGGCCATCCGTTTGGCGTGCGTGGTGTGGGTGAGACGGGCATCGTGCCACCTTTGGCCGCCATCGCAAATGCGGTGTCGCATGCGGCGGGCGTTCGGATGAAGCAACTGCCGATGTCACCGCCCCGCATTCTGGCGGCGCTTAAGGACAATGGTTGAGGTTCACCTCTGGTCCAGCCTCCGGTCACTGACCGGGGGCCAGCAGGTGGTGGAGGTTGAGGCCAAGACCACAGGCGAGTTGCTGCGAGAACTGGTGAAGATTCATCCGCAATTGCAGGCCCCGATTGATGCGGGGGTGTCCATCGCCATCGACGGGCGGGTCATCGCCAGCGGGTTAACCGAACCGATCCCCGAAGGTAGCGAAATCTATCTGATGCAACGGCTGAGGGGCGGTTAACCCTTAGGCGACCACGGTTCGCGCCCGACCATGCGGTCGGCTTCGGCGGTGATGTCGTTCATGTGCTGCTCAAGGCTTTGGCGCAGGGTTTCGATCTGTTCTTCGGACGCTTTGCGCGGCACGGTTTCAGTCCATTCCCGGCACAGAAAGACACCCTTGTTCCGCCAGGGGCGCGGCATCAAAAGACGATCCCATGTCCCGGCCTCGCGGCCATGTTCTGCCGAAAAGGTGATGCCGAACACCCGCTTGCCCGAGGTGCGCGCCCAGACCAGAGGCACAGTTGACAGTACCCGTTCGGGACCGCGCGGACCGTCCGCGGCGATGCCTATGGAAATGCCCTGCTTAATCTTGCCGATCACTTGGCGCGATATCGCAATGTTATTTGCGTTTTTGCTGGTCATGGCGATGGTATCCATGCCGAACAGTTTCTGCACTCGGCCCACCATACTACCCGCTCTTGCGGATGAGGTGATCGAACAGATCGGCCCTTTTTCCAAAGGAAAGAAATAGGGGGATTGCGCCAGCCTTTGGTGCCACAGCACCACGATCACCGGCTCACCCTGTTCGACCAACTGGTCCAGTTCGTCGTACCCGATGCGTTGCCATGTGGTGTTGCGATTGACCATCCGGATATAGCTTGCGATGCGGCGCGCAGCCCAGTTCAGAACGGCTTCGCTGTCGGCGATCTTTTTGCGGATACTCACGGATGGGGTCCCTCGTACTGACCAAACCGTGTCTTATAGAACTCAACGCCGCACGCAACTTGTTTGTCGAATGCAATTGTCGCGCGGAATCTGAAAAAGCCTCTTGAGTCCGTCGCGCGGCTGGCATATCTGAGGCGCACCTTAGGGGTATAGCTCAGTTGGTAGAGCGACGGTCTCCAAAACCGTAGGTCGCGGGTTCGAACCCTGCTGCCCCTGCCATTGCACTCAAATCGCTGTTTCAATGAATGTGCAAGAGTCGTGCGACTTGCATATGGGTTGTTGTGAGAAGTGACAGCCTGCAGAAGTCTTACGCGCACTCTTGCACGCCGATGCTTATCAGATATTCACCGGACACATACAGAAACTCATCCGGGCCCACAAACCTTGCCTTGGACATGAACCAGTTTCTTATCGGTCGCGGGTAGTACGTGGCAAGCGAAGTGCTTTTCTGGTCGAATTCCTTTTCGGTCATCTTTGTCCGGTTTACTCGGTACGGGCCGTGAAAACCGAAAAGCGTTTCGGAGGATACACACACATCGTCTGCCCCCAACAGCATGGTGCAGCTGGAGTTACAGTAATCCCCGACAATGTGTATGCGCGCGTTGGTCCTATTGGCGATTTCGATCTGAACCTTGCGGTCCAGAACCCGCCCGCCTGGATCATTGCCAACCTGTATTTCTTTCGATGCCAATGGCGTGCTCATAGTCAAGAGCACTGCCAACGCTGCGGTTAGACCTCTCATCTGCTCGTCTGCTCAAGGATGCTTTTTTTGTTTTGTTTTTTTGTTTAGCAGGAATTCGAAGAGGTAGATACACAGCGCCGAGATACAGCGGGATGGGCGGGTAAGGAGGACACACCTTGATCCGAATATTAGAGTTTCCAGAGGCATAGTCCGCTTGAAACGGCCACGCCACAGTCTTGGGTTCAGCAAGCCAGGCCATTGCCGCGCTTTTCGTGGTGGTGACAATTGGCCAATCCCGGTTTCCTACAGCGACGGAATGACATAATGTCCGACCACCACGAACACACGTAAGAGGACCCATGTCGCGCTTTGATGGATATTTCCTGCGGCAATTGCTGATTCTGTTCGGCTTTTTCACCTTGGTTCTGGTCGGTGTGTTCTGGATCACCCGATCGGTTAGCCTGTTTGACCGGGTCATCAGCGGTGGCCAATCGGCCATGGTGTTTCTGGAATTCTCGGCGCTGACATTGCCAACGCTGATCCGCACGGTGATGCCGATGGCGGTGTTTGCCGCCGCTGTTTATGCCACCAATCGGCTGAGCCGCGAAAGCGAGATGACGGTGATGCTGGCCACCGGTTCCAGCCCATGGCGGCTGGCCCGTGCGGTATTCCTGTTTGGGTTGGTGGCCGGGCTGATGATGGCCGTCATCAGCGTCTTTTTGCGCCCCGCATCTGTTGAGCAGCTTGAACAGCGCCAAGCCGAAGTAGCAGGGGACGTCACCGCGCAATTGCTGAATGAAGGCGAATTCCTGCATCCCGCCTTTGGCGTTACTGTCTATATCGGCAAGATTGACCTGGACGGCACGCTGTCCGAGGTTTTCGTATCAGATCGGCGAGATGCGCTGAACCCGGTCAGCTATTCCTCAAAAACGGCCTATTTGGTCAACAATGAATCTGGGATCCACTTGGTGATGTTGGACGGGATCGCGTTGCGTTTGAATCAGGAGGGCAGAACCTTGTCCTCGACGCTGTTCGAGGACGCCTCATATGACATTTCCGCACTGACGAATTCGAATGTCATGGCCGAGCGCAGTCTCGAAGCCATCCCCACCATTGAACTTTTGCGAGACCGCGCCGCCATCAGCGTCGCCGAAGGCTTTCCCATCGGAGAATTGGTCGACGAATTGCATCAGCGGTTTTCGTGGATTGCCATTTGTATCGCCGTGGCAATGGCCGGGTATGCCACGTTGATGTTGGGTAGCTTTTCGCGATTTGGTCTGTGGCCGCAGATCCTGGGGGCGTTTTCGATTCTGGTCGTGCTGGAAGGCGTGCGGGGCTTTGTTTCACCCGTTGTAATCGAAGAACCGAAATTGTGGATACTGTTGTATCTGCCGGCGGTCATCGGCATCGCGGTCGCCTGTCTGTTCTTGCTGGTTGCCGGGCGGCCATTGCTGCGCAGGCGCCACAGAGAAGCCTCGAGCGCGATCTCTCAGGCCTAGACTGCGCGCAGTTCGGTCAGGCAGGTCAGGACATCGTCACTGGTTGTGCTGTCACGGTTGGTCACCAGATGCAGCGGCAGCAGCAGGTCAATGGCCCCGGCCACGGGTGTCAGTTGACCCGCGGACAGATGATCTCGGATGACGTATTCCGGGAAATACCCGGTTCCGCCCCGCCGCAGGACATAACGCAGGGCCATCAGGCAATTGCCCAGAAACACCGTTTGCCCCGTGGCCTGCCGCGCAGCCGAACGGACGTGGTCCTGATAGACCTCGCCCAGTTCCAGATTGACGAAAACTGGATTGACCGTTTCCGGAGTTTTGACAAGCAACAGGCGTTCGGGGTTTAACTCGTGCGATTGCACGCGCGGATCGTTGGGTGTTTCGTGGGTCAATGCGGCGTCCAGAACATGGGTGGCGACCGCGTCGACCATGTTCAGATCGTGGTCATAGTTCAACGTCAGCAAAAGTTGCCCGAGGCGCTGTTCGAACTGAACGGCCAGATCGACTAGCAGCGGGTCCCAGATGCTCAGTTGCGCACTAAGACGCAGCGCGATCCGGTTCTGCGTTTGGGCTGGCAGTTCGCGCGATGCAAATGACCAAAGCGACAGCATCTGTTCGGCATATGGTCGGAACTGCTGCCCGAATTCAGTCAGGCTGGTGCCGCCTGCACCGCGGGTGAACAACGCCTTGCCCGTTTCTTCTTCGATCAGCCGGATACGGGCGCTGACGGCGGTTTGTGTCACGTTCAGTTTGCGCGCGGCGGCATGGAAGCCCCCGGTCTCGGCCACGCATAGAAAGGTCTCGATTGCTTTGAATTGCATGGCGATACTATTTTTTCATCAGATTGATAAAATCAATTCATTTTTTTGAGCAGGAGGGATGCGTTACTCTGATTCCAACAGATCAGCCAAAGGACCGCGCCATGCTGGACAAAAGCCACAAACCCACCTGGACCAGTTTCGAAGAGGCCACCAAGGCCGACTGGGACGCCGTCATGGAGTATGAAGAGGCATACAATGCCGCTTTGCCCGACCGCATTCTGGACGCGATCCGGTCGCTGGACGAAGACTGGACGCCCTATCCCGTGAACCGCTATCAGCACAGCCTGCAGGCCGCGACTCGCGCCTTTGAAGACGGCGCGGACGAGGAAATCGTGGTCGCAGCACTGATCCACGACACCGGCGATATTCTGTCACCCTATAACCATGGTGAGCTGTCAGCGTCGATGATGAAGCCCTATGTCAGTGATAAAACTTATTGGATTCTCAAACATCACTGTGTGTTTCAGGGGTACTATTACAACCATCATCTAGGCGGCGACCGCAACGCCCGCGACAAGTATCGCGACAGCCCTTATTGGGAGGACTGCCGCTATTTCTGCCATGAATACGACCAAAAGGCGTTCGATCCGGATTACCCGACCAAACCGCTGGAGTTCTTCGAACCCATGTTGCGTCGTGTCCTGAACAAGGGCGAGGGGCACATGGAGTTGAACGAGACCGCCGAGGGTTAACAGGCAGACATCAGGCGATAGACGATCTGCGCTGCGGTAAAGTCCCAGGCGGCATTGCCATTGGGGGCTAGTTCGACCACGTCGAAGCCCACGCATTTGCGGCCTTTCAGGGTATGTTCGACCAACCGCAGCGCTTGATAGTAGCCCAGCCCGCCGGGCACCGGTGTCCCGGTGGCGGGCATGATGGCGGGATCCAGCCCGTCCACGTCAAAACTGACATAGACCAGCTCAGGAAAATCCTCGGGCAGGTCGACGGCGTGGATATTACCGGTGACCAATTCCTCAGCATCCACGTGGAAAACGTGATTTTTCAGGCGGCTTTGCGCTTCTTCGGTCGAAAAGGCGCGCACGCCAAACTGCGCCAATCGGATACCTTCTTCAGCGAGCAGATGCATGACCGATGCGTGGGAGTGTCTTTCCCCCTGATAGGCATTGCGCAGGTCGGCATGGGCATCGATCTGGACAATGCCTATGGGTTGACCCAAGGCGCGAGCCACACCCATCACAGCGCCGTAACTCAGCGAATGTTCGCCCCCCAAAGTGACCGGCACCTTGCCCGCGCGAATGGCGGCTTCGGTGCGCTGGGCAAGGCGCTCCATGATCTCGGACAGGGACGCATCGCAATCCACGGGCTCTTCGGTGAAAATCCCCTCGACGCAGGGCTCGGCGTGGCCGGTGGTACGTTCCAGCTCATTGCTGGCCTCGATGATGGCCTCGGGGCCTTTGGCCGTTCCCGAACCGTAAGATACCGTGCGCTCCAGCGGTACCGGGATCACGCGGAACCGGGCATCTTCGGTGCGCTCAGTTGCGGTCAGTTCACTGTCGAGGAAAATGCTCATGAGAGTCGGTCCTTAAAGTCGTCATAGCCGAACTGTTTGATGATCTTCAACTCGTCCGATTCGCTGTTCCACAGGGCGATGGTGGGCAGGGGTACGCCGTTGAACGTGTTGGTTTTCACCATTGAGTAATGCGCCTGATCAAGGAAGGCAAAACGCTGGCCGATCTCCAGTGGTTTGTCCCATGTGTAGTCTCCGATCACGTCACCGGCCAAACAGGACGGGCCGCCCAGACGGTAGGTGTGACCTGCCTCGGCCTCGTCCATCAACGCGGGGCGATAAGGGGCTTCGATCACGTCAGGCATGTGACAGGTGGCCGAAATATCGGTGATGGCAAGGTTCATTCCGTTGGTGGGCAGGTCGAGGATTTCGCCGACCAGAATACCCGCATCCAGCGCGACAGCCTCGCCGGGTTCGAGGTAAACGTCGATGCCATAGGTTTCGCGGATGTTCTTGATGAAGCCCACCAGCCCCTCACGGTCATAGTCGTCGCGCGTTATGTGGTGGCCACCACCAAAGTTCAGCCATTTGAGTTGATTGATATAGGGCACAATTTTTGGTTCTACGGCGGCCCATGTCCGCTGCAAGGGATCGAACCCCTGTTCGCAGAGTGTGTGCATATGTAGGCCATCGACACCGTTCATGGCCTCGGCGGTCAACTGGCTAATCGGGGTACCCAGACGTGAACAGGGCGCGCAGGGGTCGTATTTGGCAATCTCGCCTTCGGAATGCTCGGGGTTGATGCGCAACCCAACCTGCACGTTTGCGGCCTGTGCTTTGGCCAAAAACAGGTCCTTTTGTGCCGGGCTGTTAAAGATGATGTGGTCGGACAGCGATAGGATTTCGTCCATGTCGGCATCTTTGTACCCGGCGCAGAAAGTGGCGACTTCGCCGCCATATTCTTCGCGGCCTAACCGGGCCTCGTAAATGCCGCTGGCGCAGGTGCCACCTAGATGCTGGCGCACCAGTGGGGCCAACGAAAACATGGAAAACGCTTTGAGCGCCGAAAGGACATGCGCGCCAGACAGGGTGCCGATATCGGAGAGGATGGTCAGGTTTCGCTCGACCGCTTTTTCATCGACCACAAAGCAGGGGGTTGGCACACGGTTCAGGTCGAAATTGCGGAAGGCTCCGGCGTCGCCAGCCTGTGTGGTCATCATGTCGGACATGTCCGGCGTTTCCTTGTGGTGGAGAGGCCGGGGGCTCTGCCCCCGGACCCCCGGAGTATTTGGCAAAAGATGAAATGAGTGGACTTAGAACTCGACCGGGCCGTCGAGTTCGTGGACTTGCCAGGGCAGGCCATGCTCATTCAGCATGTCCATGAAGTTGTCGGGGTCAAGCTGTTCCATGTTCCACACGCCGGGCTCGG
The DNA here is from genome assembly GCF_056537925.1 of Ruegeria sp. BI7. Taxonomy (NCBI): domain Bacteria; kingdom Pseudomonadati; phylum Pseudomonadota; class Alphaproteobacteria; order Rhodobacterales; family Roseobacteraceae; genus Ruegeria; species Ruegeria sp. BI7. Next base: position 102,816 of record NZ_JBQFSK010000008.1, on the reverse strand, counting down.
ACCAGTTGCCTTTGATCACCTGCGCCGCGCCGATCATGGCGGGGACGCCGGTGGTGTAGCTGACCGCCTGGCTGCCGACCTCAGCATAGCATTCCTCGTGATCGCAGATGTTGTAGATGTAAAAGGTCTTCTCACCCGAGCCGTCCTTGGCTTGACCGGTAGCGATGTCGCCGATGCAGGCCTTGCCTTTGGTTTCGGCACCCAGATCGCCGGGATCGGGCAGCAGGGTTTTCAGGAATTGGATCGGGATGATTTCCTTGCCGTCATGCATGACCGGATCGATGCGTGTCATGCCGACGTTCTGCAGTACGGTCGCGTGTTTGATATAGGCGTCGCCAAACGTCATCCAGAAGCGGGCGCGCTCGATCTCGGGGAAGTGGGTCGAGAGCGATTCCAGTTCCTCATGGTACATCTGGTACATGTTTTTCCGCCCGATGGCAGGAAAGTCGTATTCAACCTTGTTGGTCAGCGCCGGGCTATGGTGCCATTCGCCGTTTTCCCAATGGCGGACTTCGGCCAGCACTTCACGCAGGTTGATCTCGGGGTTGAAGTTGGTGGCGAACTCCTGATCGTTCGAGCCGCCATTGGCATCCAGAACGTCGATCTGGCGGATGGTGTCCAGCTTGTGTTTCTTAAGCCATTTGGCAAAGACGCTGGTCACGCCCGGATCGAAGCCCGATCCAAGAATGGCGGTCAGCCCAGCCTCTTTGAACCGCTCCTGATAGGCCCATTGCCAGTGGTATTCGAACTTGGCCTCATCCTCGGGCTCATAGTTCGCTGTGTCGAGGTAGTGGATCCCGGCCTCAAGGCAGGCGTCCATCAGCACCAGATCCTGATAGGGCAGGGCGAGGTTCACCAGAATCTCGGCCCCTGTTTCCTTGATCAATTTGACCGTGTCTTCAACCTTGTAGGCATCCAGTTCCGCCGTGGCGATATCGACGCCCACACGCTCTTTCACCGCTTTGGCGATGGCGTCGCATTTCGATTTGGTCCGGCTGGCCAGAGTGATTTCGGTGAAGATATCCGAATTCATCGCCATCTTGTGCACGGCAGCGTGGGATACGCCGCCAGCGCCGACAACCAGTGTTTTGCCACTCAAAGTTCCCATGGGGGTAATCTCCTCTCTGGGGTTATTCGTAATAGGTGTAGCCGTTGATCGAGTCGCGATAGGCGCTCATCAGGGTTTTGCGGTCCTTGGCCATCAGAGTACCGGTCGAGATCGCTTCGTCCACCATTTTGCGGAAGGCGGCGACGCAATCATTGGGGTCGAACTCGACATAGGACAGGACCTGGCTGATGGTGTCGCCCTCTTGTTCGTGCAGCAGGTCAAAGCCACCGTCAGCGCGCAGGTCGATGGTTACCACATTGGTGTCCCCGAACAGGTTGTGCAGATCGCCCAGTGTTTCCTGATAAGCACCGACAAAGAACACGCCCATCAGGTATTCCTGATCTTCGGGCAGGGAATGCACCGGCAGGCTGGGTGAGACACCGTCGGCCAGAATGAACCGGTCGATCTTACCGTCGCTGTCGCAGGTGATGTCGGACAGGACCGCGCGGCGGTCGGGTGTCTGGTTCAGCCCCTGCAGCGGGACGATAGGGTGCAGCTGGTCAATGGCCCAGACATCGGGCAGCGACTGGAACAGCGAGAAGTTGCAGTGGTAGATATCGGCCACTTTTTCCAGTTGGTCGTCCACATCCGTTTCCAAATCATCGCTTGCTGCCAGCGCCTTGAGGCGGGCCATCAGCGATAAATAGATGCGTTCGGCGCGGGCCATCTGACGCAGGTCGACATAGCCGCGGCGGAACAACGCGCGCAGCTCGTTGCGGTAAAAATTTGCGTCGTTCCAGCATTCTTGCAAACGCTCGGTACTGAGGTACCCGTTGATCGCGGCAAGGTCTGAGACCAGATGGTGATCGTCCGCTGCGACCTCGGGGCCGTTCGGTGCGTCATACAAGGTGCTTTCCAGCACATTGAACACCAGCATCGACGACGTCGCCACCACGGCGCGCCCGCTCTCGGTCACCAGCGTTGGATGTTCGACCTCGGCCTCGTCCATCGCGTAGGCCACGGTTTCAACCACGTTGGCGCAGTATTCTTCGACCGTGTAGTTGATCGAGTTCTCGGCAGCCTTTTTCTCACCGGTATAATCCACGCCCATGCCGCCACCGAGGTCCAGATGGGTCAACGGCACGCCCTCGCGCGTCAGTTCGGTGTAGTACCGGCAGGCCTCGCCAACGGCGCGGCGCACGTCGTTGACGTCCTGCACCTGAGAGCCCAGGTGTGAATGTTGCAGCTTCAAACAATGCAGCAAACCTGCCGCTTTCAGCTTGTCCACCGTGGCGACCAGTTGGTCAGTGTTCATGCCAAAGGCAGACCGGTCGCCCGAGCTTTCTTCCCACTTGCCGCTGATCTGATTGGTCAGTTTGACCCGCACACCAATCAGGGGTTCGATGCCCAGTTCGTTATAGACCTCGATCACCGTGTCCGCCTCCTTCGGGCTTTCCAGAACGATGACCGTGTTGAAGCCGATCTTACGACTGAGGATGGCCAGTTGGATGAACTCGGCATCCTTGACGCCATTGCAGACAATCAGCGCCTCGCGGGCCAGACGGTGCGCCAGTGCGACAACCAGTTCGGGCTTGGAGCCAGCCTCGAGCCCATAGTTATACTTTTTACCGAACTCGACGATCCGGTCGACCACCTGGGCCTGCTGATTCACCTTGATCGGGAATACGCCGCGATAGCTGCCTTTGTAGCCGACACGTGCAATCGCATCGCGAAAGCTTTCGTTGATATGCGCGATCTCGTTTTCCAGATACGAACTGATGCGCAGCAACATCGGTGCCTTAATACCGCGTTCGTCCAGATCATGCAGGATACCTGGCAGGCTGATTGCCGCCGCCTCGGGCACCAGGGGATTGCGCAGACCGATCTCGCCCTGCTCCGTCACCTCAATGAGGCCTTTGCCCCATTTCTCTACCCCGTAGATGGAATGCGGTGCGTCGGGCGTCTGTTTCAATCAGGTCAGTCCTTGCGGTTAAAGTGCCGGTTTAGCGCCCGCCAATACGGCAGCATTTTGATTCTTCCAAGTGTAATCTATGTGGGGGGATTTGCCGAGTTTATGCAGGCTTGCGAATTGGGATCAGGTGATTGTCCCAATGACAGTCCGGACGGGCTGAAATGCGGGGGGTGGATGTCAGCTCTCCGACTATCCCGGTGCCGGTGGTGAAAACGAACCCTTTGGGGCCGGAGCCAAGACCACAGACGTCTTCCAACGGGAAATCCCCGTTCAGTTGGCCATTCGCGACGTCGAACCGGTGCAAGGCGTTGCCGCGTGGGCAGGTGATGGCAACCGTGGTTTCATCCCCGGCAAAGGCGACACTGCCTGCGTAGCCTTGCAACGTGCTTTGCGCGGCATCAGGCGCTGAAAGCAAACGCGGTGCTTCGCCCCGACGATGTAGGCCCAGCAGAGGGGGGTGATGCACCTTGTCCCCCTGCCACTGCATCGCAAATGCCACCAAACCGTCGTGCCGTACAGCCAAATGGCGGATCGAATTCTTATGCAGCGCGCGTGGCAGTTCCATCTGTTCCAAAACCGTGCCGGACAAATCCAGATAGGTCAGCTGCGGCTGCATGGTTGGCAGGTTCAGCTTGGTGCGCCCTGTCTCGGGGTGGGTTTCGATGCCGCCATTGGCGATAACCAGCGTCTGACCATCGGGCATCAATCGCATGTCATGCGGACCGATCCCGCCCGAAGTGAACTCGCCTATGCGGGTGTAGCTGTCTGTGTTCCAGACGCCAATCACGCCGTCTCCGGAATCGTAGTCGTTTTCAGTTGTGAACAGACGAGTGCCGTCGGGGGAAAAGACGCCATGGCCATAGAAATGGCGACCGTGTGGGGCGTTAAGTCGGGTGACTTCGGTGCCTGTGGCGCAATCGATGACCACCGCAAAGGTGCCGGGACGACGGGCAAAAGCCACGGCCTGTGCGCGGTGCGGATGGGCTGCCGCCGCGTGGCCGCGCGCAGGTAGAGGTATGGAAAACAGAATGTTTCCACCCGTATCCAGCCCGGCTAGTCGATAGCTGCCATCCGGGAACAGGGCAGCGGCGAGATAGTCGGGCGAACCAACTGCGGCCCAGCCTTGTAACGGCGAAAGGCTGGTCGCGGCCAGACCGGCCAGAAAATGACGACGGCTGGGCAACAGGTCAGTCCCCGTCCAGTGAATTGAACCCGGCGCTGATGCCTAGCGTCGGACCCAGCTCGGCCGAGGCAATCGCACGGGTATCGTTGATGGCTTGCTGCAACGCCTCGACCCTAAGGCGGCCCTGCGGAGTGGTGACCCCGGCCAGCACCGGGTCGTCCAGCGATTGCGCGCGGATGATGGCCTTGTCAAAGGCGCTGTCCAGATCGGCGGCAATCTTGGGGTGGTCCGTTGACAGGTGCGCGGCCAGATCGCGCAGGGCGATCAGGGACAGTTCCACATGACGAAGCGCGCGTTCCGAACGGCGTGCCTCGGCCCGGTTGGGGCGCGGGCGGTCGAAGGTGCCCATCGGACGACCAAGGCGGGTGTCGCCGGTGAATTCAAGTCCGGTCACCAACGCCTTGTAAAGCTCTTGCGTGGCCTCATCGACGGACTGATAGGGGCTGTCGTCGCCCGGTTGGGTTAGGGCGGTTGCATAGCCGCCCCAATCTGCGTTTATCGCGCGGGCATTGCTGGCGATATCGGTGGTGATGGCCTGTATCAACGCGCAGCGAAATGTGGCGCTGCCCTGATCGGCAAAATTGGGCTCATAAAGCATCTGCTCTAACGCAAAAAAGCCACGTCCGGCGACGGATGTCTCGGCAAAACCTTCGGGGCTTTCCACAGCCGCATCCTCGGTCGCGATCAGGCTGGACAGGGCTTTGGGGGTGAACCCTTTGGTGTCGGGCCAGAAGGCCAGCGCAAAGGCGCGGTCGTTCACCTCGGACGGGCCAAAGCGCAGATGGCTGACCGAGATCCAGTCGTCAAAGGCCGCGTGATAGGCGCCCCGCAATTCGGGCGAGGTTTGGGTGCAATCGGTTTGTGCTGTTTGGGCCAACACCCCGGTCGTTTCAGCCAGTGAGGCAAAGCCGGGAAGGATGTGCCCTTCGACCGTATCCGACAAGATCGGCTCACGGTCCTGCGCCAGCGCAGTTAGGGGCAGCGTCAATGCGACGGCAGCAACAAGGATACGCATGTGTCAGAGGCTTTCCAGAAAATGGATCAGGGCATCGCGGTCGGGTTTGGGCATGGCCACGACCGTATCGCGGGCTGCCTGTGCCTCACCCCCATGCCAGAGGATGGCTTCCAGCAAGGATTGCGCGCGACCATCATGCAGGAACTGGGTGTGGCCCGAAACCTGTTCAGTTAGCCCAACGCCCCAAAGCGGTGGCGTGCGCCATTCGCGCCCTGTGGCGCGACCCTCGGGGCGGTAATCAGCCAGCCCTTCGCCCATATCGTGCAGCAACAGGTCGGAATAAGGCCAGATCAGCTGAAAACTCTGTTCGGGCCGGTCTGACATGCGATGGGTGACAAAGGCAGGCGTGTGGCAGGACGCGCAGCCAGTGTCGTAAAACACCTGCTTACCGTGCAGCACCTGAGGGTCGTCCATGTCCCGCCGGGCGGGAACGCCCAGGTTGCGGCTGTAAAAGGCAACAAGGTCCATTCCGATCTGGTCGATCTCGAACTCGCGCACGTCACCGTCCCCGTGCGGGGCGGTCACACAACCAATCTGAGCATCGGTGCAATCGCCGTGGCTGGCGGGGTAAAGTGGGCTTGATATGCCGATATCACCGGCAAAGGCCGCCGCCGATTGTTCCATGATCGTGGGCATCCCGGCCTTGTGTCCGAACCGACCCATCATCGGGGCGCCATATTCCATCGCCCAGACGATATTGGGACGCCCGGAAATCCCATCACCATCGGCATCGCTGGGATCGGCGTTGGCCAGCAGATCCGCGACCGGGATCGCTTCGAGCAATCCAAGGCCGATCATTTGCGGCGCCACACGTGGACTGAGCATCGCCTCTGGATGCAGCGGCCCGTATCCAAGGTCAGCCGCCGCGTAGGTCGGTTTGCGTAAAGTGACGGTTTCGCCATCCGACAAAGCGACCGGGACGGCTTCGTAGGTTATATCCAGGCGATATTCAGCCGGATGACCGGGCAGGGCCAAATCCTGCATCTGGCCGCCGTAATTCGGTTCAGGCTGGGTGGCGATGTAATCCTCGATCTCGTCATACCCACCGCCACCGGGGATCGAGACCCGCAGGAACATCGAAATTGCATTGTCATCCGGACCGTTGGGCGTGTGCCCGCGCCCGTCCTTGATATGGCAGCGCTGGCACGACCGGGCGTTGTACAGCGGCCCCAGCCCATCCGAGGCCAGAGTTGAGGCCGGAGAAGACACCCAGATTTTCTTGAACAGTCCGTTTCCAACCTTAAAGTCCAGCTCTTGCTCAAAGCTCAGGTTGCCTGAGGGCTGCGAAAATGCGTCAGCATCGGCACGGGCGCGAACGGTGGCGGCACCGGCGGGCAAGTCCTCGAACCTTTGGGGCTTGCTGAAATCGGTGGGCGCAGCGGTGACACGGGCGATGCGCGCACGCTCATCCTCGGTTCTGGGTTCGAAATTCAGGTGATAGTCCCGCAACTCGGCGGCTGGGGTTTGGGTGGCCGCAAGGGCGACCACCGACAGGATGAAAAGGCTACTCGCCCTCGTCCATTTTCGATGCGTTGAGTTGCGCATAATTGGCGTCGCCAATCCTTTCGTACAGGTCGAGCTGCGTTTCCAAAAAGTCGATATGACTTTCTTCATCGCGGATCAATTCTTCGAACAGCGACATAGAGGCATAGTCTTGTGCTTCTCTACAGTAATCCCGCGCTTCTACGTACAACGCGCGCGCGTCCTGCTCGGCTGCCAGGTCGCATTCCAGTGTTTCCTTGGGGTTCTGACCAATTCTCAGCGGGTCCAGTTTCTGCAGGTTGGGATGGCCTTCTAGAAAGATGATCCGTTCGATCAGCTTGTCGGCATGCCCCATCTCTTCGATGGATTCCTCACGGCTTTTCTTGGCCATGTGGCCAAGGCCCCAATCTTCCTGCAGGCGGTAATGGAGCCAGTACTGGCTGACGGCTGTCAGCTCATGCCGCAGAGATTTGTTGAGGTATTCTATTACCTTGGGGTTGCCCTTCATCTGCTTTCTCCTGAGTTGCTCTGGTGCGTAGGGCACGGAGCTGCATGGGGACTTCCAGATTATCGTTCGATCGCATTGTGTCCAGAAAAAGCGGCATGCAGCCGCCACAATCCGCCGATTTTCCAAGGGCGTGGTAGACCTTGCCGGGGGTGATGATCGTGTGTGCATCTGCTGTCCGCATCCAATCGATCGCGGCGCGGATATCATGGTCAGTTATGTTTGTGCAGTGACATACGATCATAGTGAATTCAGCCGATTCTATTTCCTAGAGAAATAGTCAGTTAATTTCGGGGCGTCCAGTTAGAAATTTCGTATGACCTTGAGTTGAAGGTTTTAGGTGCGTCTCTGCCGACACGTGGTTTTGGGGATCACTCTTTGATCCAGCGCGCGGTTAGTGCCGCCAGTTCGTCCGCATCGTAGAATTTAGATAGCCACGAAATGTCTCCAAATTTGGATTGATATTCTTGTGGTGTGATTGAATAGGACTGCTGCAGGGCGCGGTAGAGACCGAAGATCTTTTTATCCTCTGCAGTGTTGGAGACACCGAAAGGAATCTCGTGGAATTGAGAAAAGCTCTGCAGCCCCCGGTAAAATTCAGCCATTTCTTCCAGTTTATAGAAGAAAACACTGATGTCTGGTGTGCTTGTGAACCAGAAACCATTTTCCACAAGTGCAAGGTCGTCTAAGGCGAAGCCCGTGGTTTCCTGGAAGCTGTCGAACCAGGGCGCCATGAAGTTCGTCACGTGCTTTGGTGCGACCACGTCGAAGTGGGCACGGATGTCTTCGAGGTTGGTATTCAAAACCGATTTCTCGTCGCCAAGATACCAATATGCATTTATTGGATTGCAGATGTTCTGAAAGCAGGCGGACATGCATCGTGACAGTGGTTCACGGACGCCACAAAAAAGCAGGACAGGCTGTTTAACCGCTGCACGATCGGTAATGAATTTTTTCGCGCGCTCATGTTTGTGCATATGCGCAACATTGGGGTAGGCAGTCTGGAATGCTGATTTGAGGCTCTGGGAACCAACTTTGCCCATTTGATAGATCATGATGGCAGGATCATTGAAACCGGCGGCTTGCGCGTGCTGAAACTTCAGGTCCAAATCGGCTTGTATGTCATCATGTGAGATCATTAGAACTTTCTTCAATTCGATTGTTTTTGAACGCTGGATCTGTTCTGATTTCGCCTGTAATTGTCGGGGTTACCCGATTTCGCCAGCGCATTGCAGGGTGATCTTTAAAAAGCTGAACTGGATAAGGCAACCTTCTCGAACCTTTGGGTCTTCCACAGAACACCTTCGGCATCTGGGGGCATCCTTCATTGGCAACCTTATTCGGCATGAAAAAGTGCGGAACCCTAAGGTCCCGCACGATAACAGGTGCGTTTAGTTTCCCAAGAGGATACGACGGGGCGGAACAAGGTCGCTCCTGCGTGCGAACAGCTTACTGAAAAACTGCGTTCGGGTTATCCAGGCTGTCCGATCCTTCAAAGTTTATCTGATCCAGTTCTAGCGTGGTCACGATACGCTCGATCGTTTTGGTCTGATCGACCAGACCGTTGACGCCGCCCATGATCAGTTGCTCGCCGCCCTCATTGCCGCGTTCCAGCATCTGGTCATAGGCGAAACCGGCCTCGGCGGTCGACTTCAGACGGCCCAGGGCCTGCATGGTATTGGCCAGCTTGACCTTCATCTCGGCGTCCAGAGACGGATCGGACGAGATCACCAAGTCCGATAGCGAAGCGCCCGAAACCGGGGTGCCGTCGATGCGGGTATAGCTGCCCAGATACACGTTCTGAATGCCCAAGCCATCGTAATAGTGGCTGTTGTGGGTGTTGTCCGAGAAGCAATCATGCTCTTCCTCGGGGTCGTTCAGCATCAAGCCAAGGCGCATACGTTCACCTGCTTGCTCGCCATAGGACAGCGAGCCCATGCCGGTTAGGATCGCGCTGACGCCAGCGGTTTCATTCGCGTTCAGTGCAGCACGCGCCTCACCACCTTCGGCCCATTGTGCGGCCATCCATTCCAGATCGCTGACCAGCAGGGCGGTCGCGGCGCTCAGATATTGGGCGCGGCGATCACAATTGCCGCCGGTGCAGGCGTCACCTTGAACATAATCGGTATACGGGCGATTGCCCGCGCCCGCGCCGTGACCGTTCAGGTCCTGACCCCACAGCAGGAATTCGATGGCGTGGTAACCGGTGGCGACGTTTGCCTCGATACCGTCAGCCTCGTGCAGGGTTTCGCCCAGCAGTTCGGGGGTGATTTCGCTGGCGTCGATGGCCTCGCCCGACAACTCAAAGCTTGGATTGGCGATCACGTTCAGCGCGGCAAACTCGTTTTCATCAGTGGGTCCGCCATAGGAGGCATCGACATAATCGATCAGGCCTTCGTCCAGCGGCCAGGCGTTCACTTTGCCTTCCCAGTCATCAACGATGGCGTTTCCAAAGCGGTAGACCTCGGTCTGTTGATAGGGCACGCGCGCGGCGACCCAGGCGGCGCGGGCCGCGTTCAGGGTGGCATCGGACGGTTCGGCGATCAGGGTGTATACTGCCTCTTGCAGCGCTTTGACCGCGATCAGGCTGTCGTCATATTTGGCTTCGGCTATGTTTGCGTAGGTATTCAGAACATCGGCTTTCGAGGGTGCGTCAGCTGCAAAAGCTGCGGTGGCAGCACCAATTGTAAGGATGCTGGTGGCGGTGAAAAATCCGGTCATGGGGGTGACACTTTCCAGTCAGAAAAAGGTTTTCATACGCCGGTTATGTGGCGCGTATGATGTATTAACTGAGTGAATTAGTCACCTATGTCAACCTGAGTTTTATAGTCGGATAATATTGGTCACCCCGATACTCCCCAATATTGGTGGGGCGCGATGCGTGGGGCCAAGATTGCACGGGATTTGAAACATATTAGAATAATCCGGGTGATTCTTTGTTTAGTGGTGCCTGTTTATGAAAAGCGCAGCTTTCGCCCTGATCCTGATCTCTGCGGTTTTTGTGTCGCAGGCTCATACCGCTGTCGCGCAGGATCATGCCGCGGGTGATCTGGACATTGTGGTTTCCGGGGCCGAGTTCACCTTGTCACTGGCAGTCCCCGCCGCCGGCATTCTTGGCACCGAGAAGCCTGCACAAAACGATGAAGGGCGGGACTCTATTGCCGTCGCCATTTCCGACCTGTCCAAACCTCTGGAGTTGTTTGTTGTGCCCGAAGAGGCCGAGTGTTTTGCCGCGATGGCCAATGTCACACTTTCGGCCATAGGTTTGGGGCAAGACACAGACACCACGCGGACGGATGGTGATGACACAAACGAATTTCAGGCTGAATACCTGATAAGATGCAAGAATATCGACGTGATTGAGGCCATCCACTTTGCATATTTCGAACGATTCCCGACGGCTGAAAAGCTGGCCGTGCGGGTTGATCAAGCTGGTAAAAGCCGCACGCAAAACATCACGCGCGGCGCACCTGATCTGACGTTCAAGTAAGGTGGGTTATGTCAAAACGCCCTGACATAACCTAATCTTCGAACTGCAGGGACAGCTCCTTTTGTGTTGCGACGCTTTGACAACACAGGATCAACCCCCTCTCGACGTCACGATCCTCCAGAGCCATCCGGTTGCGCATATGAACGGCGCCGTCCTCAAGCTGGGCGACGCAGGCACCACACACACCGGATTGGCAGCTGAACGGTGGGTTCAGACCGGCTGCAATCGCCGCGTCAAGGAGGGTTTGCCCAGCAGCAACAGGCACCTCCGAGACCTTGCCGTCAAGCCTGATCCGGGCGGTTGCGGCCATGCCGGGTTCGCTCAGGTCGTCTTGGGCGTCTCCGCCGAAGCTTTCCATGTGGATGCGATCGTCTGGCACATCCAGATTCCGCAGCGCCGCCCGGATATCCGTATTCATACTGCCGGGGCCGCAGATCCAATAATGAGTGTCTTGCGCCACCGGAGGCGTTTCAGTGATTGCCGCCTGAATGACATCTGCGTCCAACCGCCCTGTGCGCCACGGTGAAAACCAGCTGAGCATGGAGGGGTGCGACAGGACATGGCGCAGGGTGAATTGGTTCGGGTGTTGTTCCAGCAACTGCTCAAGCTCATCCTGGAAAATAATGCTGTTCGCATTGGTATTGCCAAAGACCAGATGGGCCACGGAATGGGGCTCATCTGCCAGAACGGTCTTGATCATTGCATAAAGCGGCGTGATGCCGCTGCCCGCCCCAAAGAAATAGTGGGTGCGGCGTTTCAGGGCCCCGGGCTGTAATGTGAAATGCCCGAATGGGGGCATGACCTCGACCGTGCCACCGGGCGACAGGGTGTCGCCTACGTAGTTGGAAACGATCCCATCCTTTACGCGCTTGACCGTGATGCGCAGCGCAGATCCCGGCGGGTTCGAGATGGTATAGCTGCGCCTTTGCTCCGCACCGGCAATCTGAAACCTGAGCGTCAGATGTTGCCCGGCCGTCCATTGAAACAGATCGGTCAGATCGGGCGGGACGTCGAAAGTTATGCTGGTGGCCGCGCCGCCGATCTCTCGGCGAGTGTCGGACACGGTCAGGGTATGAAAGTCACGTTGCATAACAAGGTCCCGTCATCGGTAATCATAGGTCGTGGTCAAGGACTGGATCACCGTCCCGCCAAGATAAGGCGCAAAGACAAAGGTGTCTGTCTGACGCATTCTGCCGCTGTATCCCTGCCAATCATAGTCGACATCGGTCACGGCGGTGACGTGCGACACGCCATCCTCGGTGTGCGATGAAATCTGGGGCGCGGAGCGTGCGGTTTCGGAGTATCCCTCCAACGCCTTCGCGATCTCGGGGTCTTCCGCGTCGGTGTCATCCCCGACACGGTACGAGAACACGTCGTCCGGCTGCCCCATCCCGTATTTGAGGATGATCTGATGCGTGGCATCGGGGTGCCAATCGCTCCAGGTGGCAAGCAGGCTTTGTTCATCCTGCGCTTGTAGGATACGCGCGGCAATGTCTTCCGGTGCGTCAGCTTGCGCCGTCAGCACCAGAGCCGATGCAAGCGCAACTCCGATCAGGGTGGCTTGGATTGGTTTCATGATCAATCTCCGGGGCATTCAGCTGTCTTGCATGAAATCCAGCACCGCTTTCTGGTGCTGCGTGATCGGGCTTTCGCCAATCCCAGCGGGGCCGATTTCCAGATACGGACTTTTCAGCGATTTCTGCTGCTGTTCGCAGGCATAGATATCTTCGGTCGTGAAATCGCCCGATGCCATCGGATCATCTGCGCCTGCTGCATCGTCGCCTTGATATTTCGGGCCGCCAAAATCCCTCCAAAAGCCCGCGCTTTTCCACTGTTGCTTCTGGAACTCCCAGTTCGAAGCGTTGGCAACCTTTGTGCGGTTCTCGATCCGTGTCAGATCGGGGGCCAACGGTGTGATGATGAACAGATTCCAGCTTTCTTCGCTGGCCCCGATACCAATGCCGGGAAACAGCATAGGAACCCACGCACCGGTATGAGGTTCAGCGATCACACGCGGCATAGGAAGTTTGGCTTCGTGGTCCTTCGCGTAGGCCTCGGACGGGGGTTCCCAAAAGTGGTAATGCGGCCCCTTCCATCCGTATTCCGCCTTGGCATGGTCATACATATGCAGCGTATTCGAATGCAGATGGCTCAAGTGGTAGACGTCGATGTAATTCTCGACAACGATCTTCCAGTTGGCCTTGATTTCATAGGTGTTGCGCCTGTCGGTATACTCGACCAGTTCCTCGGGCTTGTGCGGGCCCAACAGGGGATCGACCTCTCCGAACCATTCGGCAAGGGTGGGGGCGTCAGGGTCCGGATGCACGAACAGCATCCCGCGCCAGACATCCACGCTGGCCGGTTTGAGGCCAAGACAGGATTTGTCGACACCGTTGGGAAACTCCGACGCCTCATCCGGGACCGAGATCAGGTTGCCCTCAAGATCATAGGTCCAGTCGTGATAAGGGCAGGTCAGCGCTTTTTGTGTCTTGCCGACCGCGCGGATCAACTGGGTACCCCGATGCCGGCAGATGTTGTGAAAGGCACGCAGCCGGTGATCGCGCCCCATGACGATGAACAGATTGTTCAGCCCGGCCTGAACCGACAGGTAATGGCCCGGTCCTTCGATATCTTGGACCAGCCCGGCAAAACGCCAAGTGCGCGAGAAAATCTGACGCTGTTCGCGGTCGAACCAGTCCTGCGAGGTGTAAGCCTCGACCGGTAGATGGTGATACATTTTGGTCATCAGAGTACCTCAGGCAAGAAGATGGGCATATTGGGGAAACAGGCTGGCGGCGATCATCATCAGACCCAGCGCAGCCCAGAGGCCGACGATGGCCCAGTACAGAACCGGGTCATCGTCGCGGTTGATTTCGAACACCAGAAAGGCTTGTCCGTTCATGATGGTTGGGACGATCCACCAGACAAAGAGCAGCCCCCAAACCCAGTAGAGACCAAGCACAGTGGCCACCAGCAGGATGGGCAGGGCAATGTAGTTCACCGTTCGCGTCGGGGTCATACTTTAGCCTCCAGTGTCGATGCCAGCAGAGAGGCGGCCAGTTTCAATTCGGCGCGCCATGCTTCGGGCGGGTCCAGCGGGGACAGGGCGTCCATACTGACAAAGATTGCCGAAATGCCCTGTGTTGCTGCGCGTATGCTTGCGTCTGGTGCCATTGGTGCCGCGCGCCGCAGGATTGCTTCGACCACGTCGAAGAAATCTGTGAGGCTGTCCATCAGACCTTTGCGCAGATCGGGGCGATCGGGCACTGTGGTGACCAGTGCCTGATAGGCCAGCATCAGCCGTGGATCGGTTCCGCTATCTTCGGAAAACAAGGTGTCCACCAGGTCCGAAGGTGTCGCCGTGTCTGGCAAAGCCTGACGCAAACCGTCCAATGACGCGGTAAATCCGGCAATCACGTATTCGGCCAGCGCGGTTATCATTTCGTCCTTGTTTCCAAGGTAATGGCGTAAGAGCGGTCGCTTGACGCCGGCTTCATCGGCGATCCGCGCCTGGGTCGCGCCTTCCAGCCCGAACCGCGCCACGCAGGTTAGATAGGCGTCGAGTATTTCGTGCGATCTTTGGTCTTTTAGCGAAGGTCTGGGCATCAGGATCTCGTTTATTGTCACGAATGACAAATAAGCGAGAAAAATACTTTGTCAACCATGACAATTTATTTTTCGAACTGAGAGCGGTGAAAACCCGATCTCGGTTAGTAATGATGAAAAGCGGAAAGGATCGTTAGTTGCGCCGGGCCGCATCGGGCTGCACCGGCAGTTCGTTGAAATGCTTGGCCGTTAACCGGTCACGGAACGGCCAAACACAGGTCAGTTATCATTTACGCGGGATCGAACGCAAAGTTGGTTTCGGAGGTTTGGCCGGTCACAGACTTGCTGGGCGTACCTGATACATAGACCTCTTCAACAGCGCGATCGTCTCCCATCATCTGCAGGACGAACAATTCTTCTGCAAGACTGCCAACGCGATCCATACGCAGGGCCATGGCGGAGGTGCTGCGGGCGTTCAGAACAACGACATCCGCCTCGGTTCCGGGGTCGAGGTTTCCGATTTTGTCTTCCAGACCCAGAACGCAGGCATTACCGCGCGTAGCCCAGTGGAAGGCCTGCAGGGGATGCAGAGCCAGCCCTTGCAATTGCAGAATCTTGTACCCTTCGTTCAAGGTTTGCAGCATCGAGTAGCTGGTGCCAGCACCGACATCCGTTGCGATCCCGTTCGAGATACCGCGCGCGCTCAGCCCGCCATGATCAAAGAGGCCGCTGCCCAGGAACAGGTTTGAGGTCGGGCAAAACACGGGATGTGCACCGGTTTCTGCAAGCGCGTCGATCTCGCGTGCCTCCAGATGGATCGAGTGCCCCAACAGAGTCTTTTGCCCCAGCAGACCAAAGGATTGGTAGACATCCAGATAATCCCGCGCCTGCGGATAAAGCTGCTTGGTAAAGGCAATCTCATCTTTGTTTTCCGACAGATGCGTCTGGACGTGACAATCCGGATGCTCCTGCGCCAAGGCCTGCGCCATGGCCATCTGTTCCGGCGTCGATGTGATCGCGAACCGAGGTGTGATGACATAGCCGTTGCGGCCCTTGCCATGCCAGTCGGTGATCAAGGCTTTGGTGTCATCGTACCCGGTTTGCGGCGTGTCCTGCAGACCTTCTGGCGCATTGCGGTCCATCAGGACCTTACCACCAAGCATGCGCATGTTTCGTCTGGTTGCTTCTGTAAAGAACGCATCCGCCGAGGTCTTGTGGACCGAGCAATAGGCCACGGCGGTCGTGGTGCCGTGGGTGATGAGCTGATCGTAGAATGCCCGCGCCATGTTCGCGCTGTGTGCATCCGAAGCAAAACGGGTTTCTTCCGGGAAGGTGTAATTGTTGAGCCAGTCCAAAAGCTGTGCGCCCCATGAGGCGATCACCTGCACTTGGGGGAAGTGAATATGCGTGTCGATAAACCCGGCCATCATAAGGTGTGGGCGATGGTCTGTCACAGGCACATCCCCGGCTTTGGTGCTGATCTCGGCGAAGGGTCCGGTGTCCTGAATGATGCCGTCCTGGATCAGCAGGGCACCGTCCTCAAGATAGGTATACGCGCCGGAATCTTCGCCGCTTAGGGGTTCGCGATGAAAGGTCAGCAGACGACCGCGAAGCAATCTCTGTGTCATGAAAGGTCTCGTTTTTAGGATAGGGAAAGAGTAGGGGGCAGCCCTGCGACTGCCCCGCTATGGATTAGGCCTGTTGTGCAGGTGAGTCGTCGTCGATCAGATCAGGCTCATCCGGTACGATCACACGATGCTCAAGATCCTCTTTGGGTGCGAACATCGGATAGACATAGAGGAACGCGCCGATGATCAAGTAACCAATGGTGATCCCGTCGAACTGAGGCACCTGCAACGTGTAGGAATGGATGATCCCGACAGAGGACATCAGCCCACCAGCGACAGCAAACGCGCCCGCCATCCGGAACCGACCGTCGATTACGTCGGCCACAATGGCACCCCAGACCAGACCCGTGATGATCGCACCTTGGCTCAGGGCAAGGTGTCCTTCGTAATGGGCACCTTCCATCAGTAGTGCTGCGGTCAGGCCTTCGTCACCCAGCGAGGGCAGTCCCTCGACACCGGTGCTGCGCAGAGCGTTCATCAGAGACCCCCACTTGACCATCAGGAAGGCCGAGATGTGAGGCAGGATCGCAAAGGACACGGCAGCCATGTGCATCGGCTTTACAGCCCAGGCCGTGTTGGTGATCAGGCTGACCGAAACAAAGACCAGGACCGGAGCCGCGGCGGCAATCGGGATCAGGCCCGCAAGGAAGGACAAGAAGCCCAGGAAAGCGGCGGCAGCGATCACAACAGCCACACCAACGATGTAACCGGCATGTGCATCAAGCCGCTTGTAGGCAGGGTGCCCGATGTAAACGGTTGTCGGGAAGGGCGAACCAAAAAGCGCACCCAACATTGTGCCTGCGCCGTCCGTTACTTGGCACAGTCCAACCGGGTAGTGGTCGCCTGCAGCCTCAGCCGATTCCACGTTGTTCATGGTTTCGATGAAGTTGTAGATTTGTACCGGGATCAGCACCAGGAACAGCTCGGGGTTGGCGAACAGGTATTGCACACCGGCGATGAGGTCACCGAAATAGGGGACCGGCGGGTAAAAGCCGATGCCGCTGACGTCGATTTTGGATTCACCAAGGAGGATAGCAATCACCGTACCGGCAGCAATTGCGACCAGACCGGCCGGAACATTGCCCGGCAGGCGAAAACGCCCGATCAGACCCCACAGGATAAACAGCAGCGACGTGAAGCCGATGATGGGGTTTTCGAACACCTCGGCCAACGGAACGGAACCGATAAAGACCAGCGCAATACCGCACAGCGTGCCCAGCATCCCGGCGCGCGGCGTGATCCGCTTCAGATAAGGCCCGACAATGGCACCCAAGGCCGCAACGATGCCGCCCATGAACCCGGCGCCGATGCCCACTTGCCATGCCAGCATGGGATCATTGGTTGCCCAGTAGATGGGTCCGATCACACCGAACAAGTAGACGAACATAACCGGCGTCGAGATGCCGTAGGGCAAGGCGGTGACGTCTTCACCCCGTTTGTTTGCGGCCCATTTGGCGAGGTACGTATAAACGGCAACACCGGCCAAAATCGCGACGGCGGCACCGGGAACAATGCGGCCAAACACGATTTCGGCGGGCATCTGAAACACGAACTGGCAGACCCCGGAAAGGATCAGCAGATTCACGAGGTTGTCAGTAAACAGCGCCCAGAAAGCGCTGAAGTCGCTGCGGGTAAACAGCTTGTATTCGTAGGTCCTCCCGTCCATGACGGTCTCCTCCTCTGATGTGACCGGAATGGCCCGACAGATGTCAGGCCGATCTCCCTTTCCGGTCGTGATGGTGGCCCCGCAGGGGCGCCTGGTTTGCCCCGGTCGGGGCGGTCGCGGCAGTTTCAGAGGTCAATTCAGCCATCACCTCGGCCACCACGAAGGTGGCGATGACGCTGGGCCGCTTGTCGCGGCTACCGCTTGCCCCGATAGGGCATTTCAAGTGTTCGATAGACTGTCCGTCACAGTGTTTGTGCGCCCAGTTCCTGAGCTTTACCCGCTTGGTGGCGGACCCGATCATCCCCACATAAGCGGCGTCCTGACGTTCCAGTGCGGCGGATGTCAGCAGGAAATCCAATCCATGATCGTGAGTCAGAACGATAAAGGCGCTGCCCGCAGGCGCACCCCAGATATCCGTCTCGGGGATCGCGCTGACGCGGGTTTCGACATTGGCTGTGCAAAGCTCGACCTCTTCGGGTCGAGTGTCGACGAGGATGCAGCGCACCGGCAGATGCTGAAACTGATTGGCCAAAGCGCGCCCCACGTGACCTGCGCCCATGACATAGACGTGTGGCAAAGCCTCGTCGCGCTGGGTCGCGCGTTCTGCGGCGGCCCATTTGTCGGACGCACGCATGCGGGTCAGTTTCATCTCGACCCGCCCACCGCAGCACTGGCCGATTTCCGGGCCAAGCGGCACATCCAGATCCTGATGCAACACCCCGTCGCGCAGCATGTCGCGGGCGGCGTTGATGGCCATGAACTCCAATTGGCCACCACCGATGGTTCCCCACAGCGCCCCGGGTGCCACGAACATCTCTGTCCCTTCATTGCGCGGCGACGACCCGCGCACACGCGTTAGTGCTACGCGGATCACGCTGTGCTGCGTGGACAGGAATTCGCTAAGGGAACCGGGGGCAGTCATGGCTCAGGGCCCCGCTTGCAGCCGCGCAACTGCCATTAGCACACGTTCGGGGGTGGCTGGCGCGTCAAGGCGCGGGCATTCGCGGTAATCAGCGACAGAGGCCACGGCCATCGACAGCGCCTCGAACACCGAAATGCCCAGCATGAACGGCGGTTCTCCGACAGCTTTGGAGCGTTTGATGGTCAGCTCGCGGTTTTCCGACCAGTCGGCGAGGTTCACATTGAAGATGCGCGGACGGTCGGACGCGAGCGGAATTTTGTAGGTCGACGGCGCATGAGTGCGCAGACGGCCCGCGTCGTCCCACCAAAGCTCTTCGGTGGTCAGCCACCCCATGCCCTGAATAAACGCGCCTTCGACCTGGCCCTTGTCCAGCACAGGGTTCAACGAGCGTCCAACGTCGTGCAAAAGATCAGTACGCTCGACCCGGTATTCACCTGTCAGGGTGTCAATTGTCACTTCCGAACAAGACGCGCCATAGGAGTAATAGTAGAACGGGCGGCCTTGTCCTTTGGCCCGATCCCAGTGGATTTTCGGCGTCTTGTAGAACCCGGCCGCCGAAAGTTGCACACGTGCTAGATAGGCCTGTTTGATGAACGTGTCGAAAGGCAGAACTTCGTCGCCGATATGCACCTGATTGGCGTGGAAGGCCACGTTCTCGGGTGTAACATCCCAGTTCTCAGCGGCGAATTTCACCAGACGCGCTTTGATCTGCTCGACCGCGTTAAACGCAGCCATGCCGTTCAGATCAGTCCCGCTCGAGGCAGCCGTGGCTGAGGTGTTGGGAACCTTCTCGGTGGTCGTTTTGGTGATCTTGATCCGGCTGAAATCGACCTGAAAGGCTTCGGCCACGACCTGCGCGACCTTGGTGTTCAGGCCTTGCCCCATTTCGGTGCCACCGTGGTTTAGGTGGATCGAACCGTCATTGTAGACATGCACCAGTGCGCCAGCCTGATTGTACCAAGTCGCTGTAAAGGAAATGCCAAACTTGACCGGTGTAAGCGCGATGCCTTTTTTCAGGATCGGCGACGTCTTGTTGAATTCGATGATCTCCTGACGGCGCTTGCGATAATCCGATGTCTCTTCCAGCTCTCCGATTAACCGGTCGAGAATGCTGTCTTCGACCTCTTGGTGGTAGGGGGTGATGTTGCGGTCCGTGGTGCCGTAGAAATTAACCTTGCGCACATCCAGCGGGTCCTGCCCGGTGGCATAGGCAATCTCTTCGATCATCCGCTCGGCAGCGATCACGCCTTGGGGGCCGCCAAACCCACGGAATGCGGTATTCGAAACCGTGTTGGTTTTCATCGGGTGGCTGTTCAGGCGGACGTTCGGATAGAAATAGGCGTTGTCCGCGTGGAATAGCGCCCGGTCGGTCACGGGCCCCGAAAGGTCTGCTGAAAACCCGCAGCGCGCGGCAAAGCTGCCTTCGACAGCCTGAATGCGGCCATCATCGTCAAAGGCGACGTCATAATCGATCACAAAGTCATGGCGTTTGCCGGTCGCCGTCATGTCCTGATCCCGGTCGGGGCGGATTTTCACGGCGCGGTTCCACTTTTTGGCAGCCATGGCAGCAACCGCGCAGAACAGGTTCATCTGGCTTTCCTTGCCGCCAAAGCCACCGCCCATACGGCGCACGTTGACCACAACGGCGTTGGATGGCACGCCCAGGACATGCGCCACCATATGCTGCGCCTCGGACGGGTGTTGGGTTGAGCAATGCACGACCACATCGTCGTCTTCGCCCGGAATGGCAAAGGCGATGTGACCCTCGAGGTACATGTGATCCTGGCCGCCAACACTCATGCGGCCCTTGATCCGGTTGGGGGCGGCAGCCTGCGCCGGGGCGACATCTCCGCGCTCCAGCTTGAGCGGTGCCGTGACATGCGGGTAACCGGCCTCCTGCGCGGCAATCGGGTCCAGCGCATGGGGCAGAGTTTCGTAGTTGATTTTTGCCAGTTCTGCGGCCCGGCGCGCGATGTCGCGGGTTTCGGCAACAACGGCAAACAAAGGCTGCCCATGAAACTGAATGGCATCGGTCGGGAAAACCGGTTCATCGTTCAGATGTGTCGGGCTGATATCATTGGACCCCGGCACATCATCCGCGGTCAACACTCCGACAACGCCGGGCGTGGCCAGAACGTCGGTGAAGTCGAAGCCCAATAGCTTGGCGTGCGCTACGTCCGAGACGCCGAGATACGCGTGCAGCGTGCCTTCGGGCTGGGCAATATCGTCGGTGTAATCGGCCCGTCCGGTGACATGCTTGATCGCGCTGTCATGTTTGACATTGGTGTGGGCCGCCCCGGTGATGGAAACGTTATCTTTCATTTTTTGTCTCCTTATCAGGCGCAAGCCAGTTGAACGGGGGCGTCGGTTTGGGCGTCGTTTTCAAGGTAGAAGCGGCGCAGCAGGTTTTGGGCGGATAGCATTCTGTAGTCAGACGATGCGCGCCAATCGGTGAGAGGGCTGAAATCTTCAGCCAGCGCCTCGGCGGCGGCCTCAAAGCTTTCCCGCGACCAGGATTGACCGCTCAGCGCCGCCTCGGCAGCAGCGGCTCGCTTGGGCGTGGCAGCCATACCGCCGAATGCGATGCGCGTATTGCTGATGGTGCCGTCCGTGACCGTCATGTGAATGCCAGCAGCGACCGAGGAGATGTCCTCGTCACGACGTTTGGAAATCTTGTAGGCCGCATTCAGATCATCGGGTCCGGGCAGGGGCACATGGATGCTTGCGACGAACTCATCGGGTTGGCGGTCTTGCTTTCCGTAGTCGATGAAGAATTCAGCGAGAGGCAGCGTCCGGCTTTCGGAACCGCGCCGCAGCGTGATTTCCGCTCCAAGCGCGATAAGAACCGGCGGCGTATCCCCGATGGGCGAGCCATTGGCGATATTTCCGCCGACGGTTCCCATATTCCGCACCTGCCACCCTGCGATGCGATCCCAGTAGGAGGACAGGTGTGGCAGGTGTTCAGACAGAAGTTCCTGGCAATCGGTGTAGCTGGCGCCAGCACCGATCAGGAGGAGGGAACCCTGTCTTTCGACTGTTTTCAGGTCTTCGAGATGACCGGTGAAGATGGCAGGCCCGATGTTACGCAGGAATTTGGTAACCCAAAGACCCACATCCGTGGCACCGGCCACGATCGTGGCCTTGGGATAGGTCTGCAGGCAATCGGCAAGGTCATCAACGCTGGAGGGGATAATGCTCAGGTTGTCTTCCGGCCCGGATACAACGCGCCGATCGTCCTTGAGCGCGGCCAGACGTGCGGTCATGGTTTCACGTTCGGTATTCAGGTGGTCCGATGCCGGGGTGCCATAGCGGCTGACGGCAACGGCGGCACGGATGATTGGCTCATACCCGGTGCAGCGACACAGGTTGCCCTGCAGCGCGGTTTCAACCTGCGCTTTGGTCGGCTCGGGCGTTTGCATCCACAGTGCATACAGCGCCATGACGAAGCCCGGCGTACAGAACCCGCACTGGCTGCCGTGGTGATCAATCATCGCCTGTTGTACCGGGTGCAGACGACCGTCCGGGCCGGACAGGTGTTCAACCGTCACGACATGGCAGCCATCGACCGAGGCAAGAAACCGGATGCAGGCATTCACGGGAACATAGGCCAGACCTTCACCGCCAAGCCGTCCAACAAGAACGGTGCACGCGCCACAGTCGCCCTCGGCGCAGCCTTCTTTTGTGCCTGTCAGCCGACGCTCCAACCGCAGGAAATCCAGAAGCGTCTGGTCTGCGGATACGTTTGGAACGGACACATCCTTGCCATTCAGGACAAATTGGATGTCGGTGCGATGCGTCATGGTATTCTCCCTATGCCCCTGCCTTTCAGGTGGGTAATCGGGGGAACCATAGGCGCAACGATTGAGTCTTAAAATCGCCGGAAACGGCAAATACTTTCAACAGATCGTTGAAAAAGAAAACGCCATGGCGCAGTCTTTCCCCAAGGAGAGGATCGAATGTCGTACATCGAAAGCCTGCGTGTTTTTGTCAGAGTGATGGAGCTGGGCAGCATTACATCCGGCGGGCGCGACCTGCGGTTAACCCCGGCGGTGGCCAGCAAACGATTGAAAGAGCTTGAGAACCATTTGGGTGTGCGGCTGTTCAACAGAACGACCCGGTCGATGACCCCAACCGAAGTTGGATCGGTTTTCTACGACGAGGCCAAGGCCGTTCTGCTGGCGATCGATCACGCCGAAGCGCGCGTTGCCAGCTTTTCCGATGCCCCGCGAGGTGCCATTCGCATCACCGCGCCGCTGGGAGTCGGGCGTAGAATCGTCGCGCCTCTGGTGCCGGAATTCTCGGAACTCTACCCCGAAACAGAGATTCGCATGCGTCTTTCGGACCGCAAGGTGGACATGATGGCCGACGGTTTGGACATCGCGTTCTTTATCGGTGAGCCCGGCGATTCCACCATGAAACTGCGGAAGTTTGCGGATTGCGATCGCGTGCTGTGCGCGTCTCCGGAATATCTGTCGAACTTTGGCGTGCCCAATACGCCGGATGACCTTCTGCATACGCCCCATAACTGCCTTTTGCTGCGGTATCCCAGATCGCCCGAATACTTCTGGACCCTCAACACCGACATGGGACCGCGAAAGCTGGAAGTTCACGGTAAATACGATGCGGATGATGGGGACGTGCTGACAGACTGGGCGCTGGCGGGCAAAGGGATCGTTAACAAACCACGCTTTGACGTGCGGGAATATCTTGAGGACGGTCGACTGGTCGAGGTCCTACCGAAGACACCCCCAGTGCCGACGATTTTCGGGTGCCTTTATCCGCATAAAAAGCTTCAGGACCCCAAGGTGCGCCTTTTCGTCGAACATATCGCGCAGCACAGCAAACGCTTTTTCGCGCCGGGCTGAAAAACAAAAAACTGGGTATGAAAACCCAGTTTGCCTGTCACCAATTTCTCTGTTGGTGCTATTGATCTCTGACTTCGTTGATCCACGCAACAATGGTCTGGCGTGCTTCTTCATCCATCTGAACCGCCGATGGTGGCGGCATCGCGTGGCTGATCCCAGCCTGCAGATAAATCTGGTCGGCCTGCCGGGCCACGTCACCGGGTGTTTCAAGGTAAACCTTCTTGGGTGCCCATTTCATGGTGCCGTAGACCGGCTCGCGCGCATGACACATGGAGCAATTGCCCAGCACCGTGTCATACGCGGCCTCAAAACCGGCGGCTGACGCATATTTCTGTTCATATGGTGTCAGCTCGCGGGCTTCGGCGTCTTCCCATGTTTCTGTTGGCCTGACCGAAGACAGCCAAGCGATTATGACCATGAGAATGACCGTGACAGCCCAGGTCCAGTGCGGGCCTTCCCCGGTCGAGTGCATGGTGTTGAAGTAATGCCGGATGGTCACGCCTGTTAGGAAGATCAGGCTGGCAATGATCCACGAATACTCGGTTCCGAAAGCCAGCGGATAGTGGTTTGACAACATCAGGAACACGACCGGCAAGGTCAGATAGTTGTTGTGCGTCGAACGCACCTTGGCGATCTTGCCATATTTGGCGTCGGGCGTCCGACCAGCCTTGAGGTCTTCGACCACGATCCGCTGGTTGGGCATAATCTGAAAGAACACATTGGCCGTCATGATCGTTGCCGTGAACGCACCAAGGTGCAAGAGCGCAGCGCGGCCAGTGAAGATCTGGTTATAACCCCAGGACATGATCACCAGGATCACGAACAGCAACAGCATCAACACGGTCGGGTGGTCGCTGAGCTTGGATTTGCACATCTGATCGTACAGCAACCATCCGATAGTCAGCGAACCGCCAGAGATCAGGATGCCTTGCCACAGCGCCAAATCCACCTTGGTTGGATCAAGCAGGAACAGCTCACCGCCGACCCAGTAGATGATCATCAGAAGGGCCGCTCCAGATAGCCAGGTCGTATAGCTCTGCCATTTGTGCCAGGTCAGATGTTCCGGCATCTGGGCAGGCGCCACAAGGTATTTGACGGTGTGATAGAACCCGCCGCCATGTACTTCCCATTCCTCGCCATAAGCCCCGTCCGGTAGGGTAGGGTTCGGCTTAAGCATGAGGTCCAGCGCGATAAAATAGAATGACGCGCCAATCCACGCCATCGCGGTGATCACATGCAGCCAGCGGACAGAAAAGGCGATCCACTCCCACATTACGGCCAAGTCGTACATGGCATTGCTCCTAAAGTTCAAAGTTCCTGTGCACTCTATGCGATAGAGGTTTGTTCTGGTATTGCTGCGAAAGACCAAGCAGTATCAAAAAATGCAAAAAAATGTCCTACTTCGATAACATCCGCACTTTTGTCCGTGTCTATGAATTGGGCAGCATGTCTGCTGCGGGCCGCGATTTGCGGGTTTCGCCGGCTGTAACATCAGCTAGAATTTCCCAGCTTGAAGAACATCTTGGTGTACGTCTGTTTCAACGTACAACGCGCAGCCTGACGCCGACAGAACAGGGAAAATCGTTTTATCGGGGGGCGACGGAAATTCTTGAAGCCGTCCAGAACGCCGAAGCGCAAATCGTCAATATCACCGAGAACCTCAAGGGATCGCTGTATATCGCCGCCCCCTTGGGGGTTGGTCGGCGTCTGATAGCACCGCAGGTGCCAAAATTTCTGGCTGAATACCCTGAGGTGAATGTTCGGCTAAGGCTGACTGATCGAAATGTGGATATCACGACCGAAGGCCTGGATTTGGCTTTCTTCCTTGGTCAGCCCGAGGACAGCAATTTGCGCATTCGAAAGATTGCTGACGTGGAACGGGTTCTGTGTGCATCCCCGAAATACATCAAGAAACATGGGATGCCAGAAAGTGGCGACGATATTGTCGCCAATGGGCATGAATGCCTCAGCCTGCGGTTTCCCGGTGCAACTGAATTCCAGTGGCTTTTGAGAACCGAAACCGGACCAAAGCGATTCCGTGTTTCAGGGCGGTACGAGTCAGACGATGGCGACGTGTTGACGGATTGGGCCTTGGCCGGGCACGGCATCGCGTTGAAGCCGGTATTTGAGATTTCAAAGTACCTCAACGCCGGTACCTTGGTTCCGGTCGCGGTTAAAACACCACCGGAACCGATTCAAATGGCGTGTTTGTTTACCCACCGTCGTATGCAGGACCCCAAGACACGCCTGTTCATGGAGTTCATAATCGAGCGTATTGGTTCAACGATTGCTGAGACAAACACGTCCTAAAAGGCGGCTCAGCTGCCGCGATAGGTTGAGTACCCGAAGGGCGAAAGAAGCAGCGGCACATGGTAATGCGACTGTTCGGACATCCCGAAGCGGATTGGGATTACGTTCAGAAAACGTGGATCCTCGGGCGGAGTGCCAGATGCGTCCAGGTATTCCCCGGCGTAGAAAATCAATTCGTACTCGCCCAATGAAAACTCGGCTTCGGGCAGGATTTGTTCATCCGTGCGGCCGTCGTCATTGGTGACCAGGGTTTTCAGCAGTGTACGGCCAGCCCCCTCAATTCGAAAAAGTTCGATTTTCAGACCCTCGGCAGGGCACCCCCGCGCCGTGTCCAGAACATGTGTAGTTAGGTAACCTGACATTTGCGCCTCTCTATAAAACTTGGAAATTACTAATCCGAATACTCCCCAAGAGGCAAAGGCTGACTGGCCGAAACTCTTTGTTGTATTTTTTGAAAAACATCGTCGATTATCTGGGGTATTCATCATTTCAAGAAGAAGGAAATTGATGTGACGCGTTATCCACGAGATATGACCGGCTATGGTGGGCAAGTGCCCACAGCCAATTGGCCCAATGATGCCAAAATCGCGGTTCAGATTGTGCTGAACTACGAAGAGGGCGGTGAAAACAACATCTTACATGGTGATGCCGCGTCCGAGGCATTTTTGTCCGAGGTCACCGGTGCCGCCCCTTGGCCCGGCCAAAGACACTGGAACATGGAGACGATCTATGAATACGGCAGCCGTGCCGGATTCTGGCGCGTTCACCAGCTTCTCCAAGACCTCCCCATCACTGTTTATGGCGTGGCCACTGCGTTGGCCCGCGCACCGGCACAAGTTGCGGCAATGCAGCACGCAGGGTGGGAAATCGCCAGCCATGGCTTGAAGTGGATCGAACACAAAGACATGAGCCCAGACGAAGAACGCGCGCAAATCCGCGAAGCGATCCGTCTGCATACCGAGGTCACGGGCCAGCCGCCGCGCGGTTGGTACACGGGCCGTTGCTCGATGAATACAGTCGATCTGGCCGCCGAGGAAGGCGACTTTGCCTATATCGCAGACAGCTATGCCGACGATTTGCCCTATTGGACAAAGGCCGGTGGCAAAGATCAGTTGATCATGCCCTATACGCTGGACTGCAACGACATGCGCTTTGCGATTCAGGCGGGGTTCACTACTGGCGACCAGTTCGAAAGTTATCTGAAAGACAGCTTCGACATGCTGTATGCCGAAGGCGAAGCCGGTGCGCCCAAGATGCTCTCAATTGGTCTGCATTGTCGGTTGATTGGCCGGCCGGGCCGCGCCATGGCGCTGAAACGCGCGTTGGAGCATTTCATGAAACATGACGGTGTCTGGTTCGCGACGCGCGAACAGATTGCCGATCACTGGGCAAAGGAACACCCCCCGATGCAACGCCTCACCCCGTCCGAAATGGACCAGCCCACCTTTGTTGCCGAATTCGGCGGCATATTCGAACACAGCCCATGGATTGCCGAAGGCGCGTATGATCTGGAGCTTGGGCCGACCCATGACAATGCTGCCGGAGTTCACAACGCGCTGGCGCGGGTGTTCCGTACGGCCTCTGCCGAAAAACGTCTGGGTGTTCTGACTGCCCACCCGGATCTGGCGGGCAAGCTTGCCGCGGCAGGTCGTCTGACCAAGGAAAGCACGGCTGAACAGGCCGGGGCCGGTCTGGATATGCTGACGGACGAAGAACGCGCGAATTTCACAGCGCTGAACGAGGCATACACAACCAAGTTCGGCTTTCCCTTCATCATTGCGGTCAAGGACAACACGAAAGCCAGCATTCTAGACGCCTTCAACCGCCGTATCGACAGCGACCGCGACACCGAATTTGCCGAAGCCTGCCGCCAGGTCGAACGGATCGCGGAACTGCGCCTGATCGAGAAGTTCGCGGGATGACGACTGTCCTGAATCTTCTGCCCCTGACGTCCGAGGCCTTTGCGCCATTCGGCGATGTCATCGAAGTGGCTGGTGATGTGGACAAATACATCAATCAGGGCAAGTGCGCGCGGTATCATGACCGCGCCGCGCTGGATTTCCATGACGGGCGCGCCGGGATCAGCGTGTTTCAGTCCGAGGCGTTCAGCCTGCCGATCAAACTGGATATGGTCGAACGTCACCCGGATGGAAGTCAGGCCTTTCTGCCCTTGTCGGACAAACCCTTTGTTGTGGTCGTGGCGCCCGACGAAGATGGAGTCCCCGGACAGCCTATCGCATTCAAAACAGCACCGGGGCAGGGCGTGAATTATCACCGCAACACGTGGCATGGGGTTCTGACCCCGCTCCACGCGCCCGGGCTTTTTGCAGTGGTCGACCGAATTGGAACCGGGCCCAACCTTCAGGAGCATTGGTTCGAGGAGCCCTTCACAATCACAGAATGAGAAACCTAGCCGGAAGAGGAGCCGGTTAACGTCTCTCAAGGGAGGAAAGACAAAATGTCAGATGCAACCATCGGAACGCCGGAGCAGCTCCGCGATCCGAATTACTCACCACCACTTATCAAAGCGGTCCCACTGGGCATTCAGCACGTGCTGGCGATGTTCGTCTCGAACGTTACGCCAGCCATTATCGTTTGCGGCGCGGCTGGGTTTGGGTTTGGCTCGAACAGTCCCGATTTTCCGCAGATGATCTATATGATCCAGATGTCGATGTTCTTTGCGGGCGTCGCCACGTTGTTCCAGTCCATTGGTGTGGGTCCTGTCGGAGCCCGTTTGCCCATCGTGCAGGGGACATCGTTCGCCTTCATCCCGATCATGATCCCGCTGGTGGTTGGAAAGGGCGTTGATGCCATTGCTGTCCTGATGGGCGGCGTTGTTGTTGGTGGGCTGTTCCATGCGTTCTTAGGGCTGTTCATCGGACGTCTTCGATTTGCGCTGCCGCCACTGGTGACAGGTCTAGTGGTGACCATGATTGGTTTGGCGCTTGTGAAGGTCGGCGTTCAATACGCCGCTGGCGGTGTGCCCGCCATCGGTACCGAAGAATACGGCTCGGGCCTTAACTGGTTCATGGCAAGCACCGTGATCGTGGTCACGCTTGGTCTGAAGTTCTTTGCGCGGGGTATGTTGTCTGTGTCAGCGGTGCTGATCGGCCTGTTGGTCGGGTACGCGGTGGCATTTGCACTTGGTCAGGTGAATCTGGGCAATGTTGGCAACGCGGCTTCCTTCGCACTGCCGAACCCGCTGCATTTCGGCATTGAATTTTCGGTCGCGGCGATCATTGGCTTCTGCGCGATGTCCTTTGTATCAGCGGTCGAAACGGTGGGCGACGTGTCCGGTATCACCAAGGGCGGCGCTGGACGAGAAGCGACCGACAAGGAAATTCAGGGCGCGACCTATGCCGATGGTGTCGGCACCGCAATCTCGGGCCTTTTTGGCGCGTTGCCGAATACATCGTTCAGCCAGAACGTCGGTCTGATTGCCATGACCGGTGTCATGAGCCGCATGGTTGTCACCATCGGTGCGCTTTTCTTGATCATTTGTGGTCTGATCCCGAAAATAGGTGCGATTATCTCATCCATCCCGATCGAAGTGCTTGGCGGTGGCGTAATCGTTATGTTCGGCATGGTGGTCGCGGCGGGTGTCTCGATGTTGTCGGACGTGAACTGGAACCGTCGCAACATGGTGATCTTTGCGATTGCGCTGAGCCTTGGCCTTGGATTGCAGCTTGAGCCCGGTGCTTTGCAGTATCTGCCCGGCACATTAAAGGTTCTGGCCACCTCGGGTATCCTTCCCGCCGCCGTCATCGCGATTGTTTTGAACCTGGTTCTGCCCGAGGAACTTTCGGACGAGGCAACCGAAGAGGTTTCAGGTGGTATGGCGGGTCACGGTCAGGGGTCGATTGGACATGACGATCACGTCTAGTGATGCCTGAAATGGCATTCCACGTGACACAGTAAAAAAAGCGGCGTGCCGAGGTGCGCCGCTTTTGTTTGTTCGGAAATCCCTCTGCCAGAATCAGATTTGAGGAAGCAGAGGCCGAACGACCAAGCCGCCCGAAATCGAGGCGGCCCATCTATGTTCCTGACTATTTAGTTGCTATTCAGCCGCCGCACTGAGGCGCTTATGCTGAGGGTAGGCAACAGATCCCGGTCTCAGTGCCATGTGCCGATTTACATCCTTGTAAAGAAGGTAACGGAATTTACCCGGACCACCTGCATAGCAAGCCTGGGGACAAAACGCACGCAACCACATGTAATCGCCGGCCTCAACCTCGACCCAGTCATTGTTTAACCGGTAAACAGCTTTTCCTTCGAGGACATAGAGCCCGTGCTCCATTACATGCGTCTCGAGGAATGGGATGACTGCACCCGGCTCAAACGTGACAATCGTGACATGCATGTCGTGACGCAGGTCACTTGGGTCGACAAACCGTGTTGTGGCCCATTTGCCGTCTGTGCCGGGCATGGTTGTCGGCTCAATATCGTTTTCGTTAAGGATCAGAACATCGGGCTTATCCAGCGCTTCGACCGCCTCATAGGCTTTTCTGATCCAGTGGAACCGCAGCGTTTCTTCAGCGTGGTTGTGCAGCGTCCATTCACTTGCACAAGGCAAATAGGCATAGCCACCAGGGGTCAATTCGTAGGTTTCGCCTTCGACGTTCAACGTCGCTGTTCCTTCGACAACGAACAAAACGCCTTCGGCCTCGGGGTCGACCTCAGGCCGGTCAGAGCCCCCGCCCGGCTGCACCTCCATTATGTATTGCGAGAATGTTTCGGCAAAGCCGCTCAGCGGGCGCGAGATTACCCACAAGCGCGTGTCGTCCCAAAACGGTAGAAAGCTGGTCACGATGTCCCGCATTGTGCCTTTGGGAATGACGGCATAAGCGTCCGTAAAAACAGCGCGGTCAGTCAACAGTTGGTCCTGCGCGGGATGGCCCCCGTGCGGCGCGAAATACTTGGTGTTCATGTATGCTCCTGAAGAATAACCGTTTGCTCTAAAATATGCGCCGGTCACATCCATCGACCACCCACAAAGAGGCGACAGCTCTATTCGAAAAGATTTGAAAGTGCCCGCTGTCAAAGCCTGCCTCGCCCAATGGTGGTTGCCTTTGGACAATTGGGTCAGTTTGGATTGCTTTCCAAAGCCTTCATGCTTTTGATAACCTTTTCGGCGTGTAACGGGTCTTTGAAGATGCCAGTCAGCATTTTTTCCACATCCGCATCGGGCCATGAACTCTTTAACTCGGCATATTTGCGCGCGGCCTCTTTGGTTTTACCCAATTCGTAAAGAGCGGCGGTCTGATAGGCGAAAGAGGGCGCGCTGATCGGATCCCCGTAACTCGCTGCTGCCGAAAAGGCATCCAAAGACGTCTGGTAGTTTTCAAGATGGAAATTCGCGGCGCCAAAAATATTGCGGTTCGCAAATCTCTGGTTGCTTCGGCCGCCGTTCATGGCTTTTTCCGCATGACGCGCGGCTTCGGCAAAGTGACCGGAGAACAGCGCGATCGAGCCGTGAATGTCCAGAACATGTTCATCGTCAGGCGCTAGTGCTACGGCCCTTTTCGATATCCTCATGGCCTCATTATATTCTCTGTTCGCGAATTTGGCCCATGCCTGGGCGGACTGAGCCCACGGGTCAGCGGGTGCCAGACGCAACGCATTGTCGGCCATGGTCATGGCTTCACGGGTCAACTCCGATTTTTCAGGGCCTGGCGGTGTCACTATGGCAAGTGTCGCAAGCGCCTGAGCTGCCCCCGCATAGCCCCCGAAATAATCAGGGCCCAACTCGATAACGCGGCGGAATACCTCTGTCACCAATTGTTGGCGCGGGCGGTCAAAGATAGGAAACATCATGCTTCTGGCTTGATCGGCCAGGTTCATGGCTTGCAGAGAAGATGCCGACTGTTCGATCACGGCCTGACGTCTCAACGAGTCCTGCGTTGGAATTTGAGTACTCTGGTGAACCCGTGTTTCGGAATTTTCCCCCAGGCCGATGATTGCGATACCTATACCAATCCCGGTTCCGACAACAAAGGACAGCGCCGCCCACCCGAAGGTGCGACGAGGATTCTCGCTCTTATCAGATGAGGCAATCGCGACCCGTTCGAAACGCGGCCTGTACCCTCCTGTGTCGACGAAAATCCTGACGGGATCAGAGCGTCCTGCCGTGTCGTAGTAATGTTTGAGGGTTTGCCGCAGGCGTCGCGCGTCCACCCTGACGACATTGTTTATGTCGCCTTCTTCGGCAGGGTCCCGATCATATACATCTTGGGCGATGGTTTTGCCCATGATAAGCGCGCCGCGGCCTTCCAGTTCCTCAGTGACGATGTATTTCAAAAAGGCACACAGGCGGTCCAGATGGGCGAATAGTTCGCTGCCGCAAACCGCTAGCATTGCGTTGGTCTTTTCGGTGTTTCGAATATCTGACGCCATTAAACCCCTTTGTTTGCAAGGTTTTTAGATCGTATTCGAATGTAATAATGCACCTGAAATCAGCGTGAGTCACCCCTGTGTCACCGTGATTCCGTTACCTCGAAGAAAAACCTGCGGGACACTGACCTTGCATCGCACAGGATGACCTGCCGACGACGACTTTTCTTTTTCACCGAAGCTGTCGGCGATTTCAGCAAGGGAGTGCAAATCATGAATAGACGAAAACGGCTATTGAAGTACTCGGTCTATTTGGCCGCCGGGGTGACGTTTGGATTCTGGCTGGCCGCCCCGAACGGAGGGCTGAAAATCCTTGGTGACACGTTCGGCCCTCCCATGGCCTTGGCGCAGGAGACACCCGAGGTGTCGCCGGTCAAGGCGAGGGAGAGAGATACGTATTACCCAAACAGTGAGGACCTGAAACCGGACGAAATGCGGGTGATTGCCTGTGGCACCGGAATGCCAACGACCCGCGCCGCGCAAGCCGCAGCCTGTTTCCTGGTCGAACTTGGGAATGGCGACAAGTTCCTGTTCGATATCGGGTCGGGTTCAGCCGAGCGAATTTCTTCGCTGCAAATCCCGTACAACTATCTCGACAAAGTGTTCATAGGGCATCTGCACACCGATCATTTCGGGGCGTTGCATGACCTGTTCATCGGTGGTGCCTTGATGGGGCGCAATGTTCCCCTTCGGGTGTGGGGGCCAAGTGGCGCGGTGCCGGAACTTGGCACGGCCTATGCGTTGGACCGTATGCAGGAAATGCTATCGTGGGACCTGGCGGGCCGGGCCGGAAACGTGGACTTCCGTGGCTATGTCATGGATGTGACCGAATTCGACTATAAGCTTGAGAATGAGCCCATCTATGAGGAAAACGGCGTTGTCATCCGTACGTTTCCTGCAATCCATTCCATTGATGGCTCGGTCAGCTATGCGCTGGAGTGGAATGATCTGAAGTTCGTCTTTAGCTCGGACACGTATCCCAACAAATGGTTCGTTGAATATGCCAGAGACGCTGATCTGGTCATCCATGAGTGCTTCATCGCTGTGCCGGAACTGGTCAGCAAAATGAAGTTCACACCGGAATCGGCCCTACAGGTTGGCACGCAGGTTCACACCGCCCCCGAGGCGTTCGGCAAGGTCATGAGCGAAATCAAACCCCGCATGGCGGTCGCCTATCACTTCTTCAATGACTTCGACACGGTCAACGGTGTGTATGAACGCATCCGGTCCACCTATGATGGCCCGCTTAGCCTGTCAGAGGACTTCATGGTCTGGAATGTGACCAAGGACGACATAGTCGTTCGTATGGCCGCGACTGAGGAACGAACATGGGCCCCCCCGTTGGCCGCCCCAGCAGAGCCGCCAAATGTGGAAGACAAAACGGCGATGGCTGACAAACTGGGTGTAGAGACGCTGGATTTCAGCGACTTTGTCGCCGGTGGTGTCTGGGACGTCGAAGATGTTTTGCGACCGATTTACGAAGAGGCCAGCGAAGCATTGGGACAGGATTTCCCTTACCCGGAAAAATCCGAACCCAAATAATCCCTCAAGACCAACCGGCGCTTTTAGGCGTTGCCATCTGGCGCCGGTCTCTGTGCTTCATTTCTTCAGGCTGAACCTCGGGTTTGGAGCAAGAAGCACAGAGTGGATCCAGCATAGGAGGTCCCTCTGATGGCGAACCTTAAGCGTTTGATCATTCTGACAGTTTTTCTGGTCTCGCATCCGCTGATCATACGCGCCGACCTGTTGCCGGCGAACGGTGCAGAAACCGCGGCAAATTTTGCGGAAATCTCGGTGCTGAAAGATCGGGTTCGGGTCGCGTTGGAAATTGATTTGGGCGATGTGCACGGATTTTTGGCGAAAGCACCGCAGGATGAAGGCCCAGCAAGCAACTTTTCAGAACGCACGGGCAAAGCCTTCGAGGTTCTTGCCGACGGCGCAGAACTTGTTCCGCAGACGGTTCAACTTGAGGTTCGGCCAAGAAAACCCCGAGTGACGGCTTTCAGGCCAAGCTACGGCCTGACCCGGCAGGACGGGCGCTCCGCCCAAGTCGTTTACGTTGTTCTTGATTATCCTTTTGATCACAAACCAGCGGAAATAACCTTTAAGCCGCCGCTCACGTCTGATGGAATTCCAACTGCGGCCATCGGTGTAATTTTCGATCACCTTGGCGTAGCTGTGACCGATTACCGTTATCTGTCCCGATCCGAGGTCTTTTACCCCAACTGGAACGACCCGTGGTACAGCAGGTTCGAGAATCCGAACCTGACCCGGCACCACAAATCTGCGTTGATGTCGTTCGTGTCCGTTGAGCCGCGCGAGGTTCGACACGAAGTGATCTTCCGTCTGCGCGATCTGGAGGGCTGGCTTGATCTCAAACTCGGCGACGAAACGCTACTTGATGCCAACGCCATGGCGAAGGTCAAGCGGCAGGCTATCGACCTGTTTTCGCACAGCAATCCGCTGACAATCGACGGTTCGGTTGCGTTGCCAAGCTTGGCAAAAGTTGAACAGCTGTCCGTGGGTGTCGAAGGTTTGAAAGTCTTGGGAAGCCCGTCAGAAGCAAACCGGGTCACCGCCATATTGGGCATTGTCCTGTCATACCCGCGCGACGCGTTGCCCAAAAATGTTTCCCTGAAATGGGATTTGTTCACCAAAGAGACGGACACGGTTCCGGTTCAAATTACAGATCCCGCCGGGGCCGTGCCCGGTCAAGTGACCCGAGATGCACCTGACATCACGTGGAAAAACTACATTCTCAAGTGGAGCGATCCCAAGACCCAACCTGTGATGGTCGCTACATCGCGTGTCGTAATGGTGCCGGGCTTGTCATTTGGCCTTGGAGTTGTGGCGATGTTTCTTGCGGCGCTTGCATGGCGAAACCGTTCGGGCCAATGGCAGGGCTGGGCAGTCGGCGCCCTGTCAATCTGTCTCGCCTCTGGCGCTTTGAGAACGATGACAGTCGAGGTGACCTTTCCAACCAAAACCCTGCCCGATACAGCCACAGCTGTGGATGTCACCGAGGCAATTGTCTCGAACCTGGCCATCGCGCGATTGGAAACGCAAAGCCCGCAGATGTCGAAGGCACTGAGCAGGTTCGTCACGGTAGAAGGGCTGAAAGATGTCGAAATGGAAACCCGAAGGGGCTTGTCTGTAACTCTGCCATCGGGGGCGACGGCTCAGATCGAATCCACCGACGGGCTGGTCGTGGAACGCATCGAGCACACGGCTGATGGCAGCAATCGAATTCTGGCCCGTTGGAATGCCTTGGTCACTGGCGGGCATTGGGGGCACATGCACCGTCGCAATGTGTCTTATCGCGCGTTGCTGGATGTCGAACACGACACCGACGCGTGGTTTTTGTCAGGCCTGACCATTCTTGAAGCCCGAATTGACCCTCAACCCTTGTCGGTAGGAGGCAACTCATGAGATCTGCATTCATTTTTCTTGCGGTTCTAGTTGGCTTGCTTTGCCAACCTGCGCTTGCGCATTTCAATTTGAATCAGAACGTGCGGGTCCATCATGTGACTCACTCTGAGGAGGGTTTGGACGTCTATCTGCGCATGCCCTTGTCTTATCTGGTGGCGGAACTAGTCGGGTCCGAAGGGCAGGACGGACTGCCTGTTCCCGCGCCCTATACCTACAATCAGATCGAAGACGGCGCGCTGATGCATTACCTGGATCAAGCCGCATTGCTGAGCGATCCTGATAGATTGGCCATTCTGGCGGCTGACACAGTTAATCTTTCCGCCATGGGGCAGCTCCAACCAGCAACCGTAATGTCCATGCGCCTGTACCCGCTGGGGTCTGAGCCTGGCTTTGCAACCCTCGCAGAGGCGCAAGATGCGACCACCGCAGGGGAAGTGTATCCAACAGCAGTTGGTGAGACCTATGTTGGCGACGTCATGCTGGACCTGCATATACGCTATGCCGCTGGGCCTGTGGGCACCTACAGCATGTCCCACAGATCAAACCCTGGTCTGCCGGGGCAAGACGAAACAGCGAACCTGATCCTCGACTACAATAACGGGCAAATCCGAACCTTCCGCGCAACTGGCCTGATGCATGATCCGATCACAATATCCGGGTCGGCCACCGCTGCGGCTTCGACCTTTGTGGTCGAAGGTATCCGGCATATTCTGGAAGGCCCCGATCATGTGCTGTTCGTGCTGTGCATGATCATCGGCGCGTTGAATCTGAAAAGTCTGCTGGCGCGTGTCACGGGTTTCACCCTTGGCCATACAGTAACGCTGATCCTTGGGTTTTTTGGTATCGCCCCCAGTGGCGCGTGGTTCATCCCGACCGTCGAGCTGGCGATTGCAGTGTCGATCATCTACGCGGCTGTGATGGCTGTTCAACCTCCTGAGCAGGAACACGGGGACCTGAAGGCGTTTGCGATCACCTCGGGCATTGGACTGCTGCACGGGTTCGGATTTTCCTTCATGCTGCACCAGATCTTGCGGGTGGATGCACCCAACGTGTGGCAAAGCCTGCTGGCTTTCAATGTCGGTGTCGAGCTTGGGCAGTTGATGATTGTTGTGCTGGTATGGCCGCTGGTTCTGTCTTTGCGCAAACAGCCGGGTCGTGTCTGGATAGGTTCTCGCGCTGCAGTCGCAGTCTGTGCCAGCTTGATCGCGATGGTCTGGGTCGTGGAACGGGCAGAATTTTTCCTGTGATGCGCATTTCCCAAGCGGTCGCGATGCATAGCGCGAAGGGATCAACAGTGTGAAACGCAACTTTTTCGTGGATATCGTTACGGTGGTTTTCTTCCGAAACAAAATCGACAAAGCTATGCCAGAAGCCTTCATGCGAAAAATTCAGGCGTCACAGCCATTCAATTTGCAAAAAAGCGAAACTAACCTACGATAATATCGTATTAAGGAAATTGTCGCGCGAAGCTCTTGATGGGCGGCGTGCTGGCATGTTTGAATTTTCGGGCAATCCCGGAGTAGCAAGTTGTTTTCCTAAGAAGACAGGTAATTCGGCTTTCCGGCATTTGTTCGAAAGGTGCGTCTCGGTCAGACCGGGGACAACAATAAGCACTAAAGACGACCAACATGGAGATATCAGATGAAAAAATTTGCAACGCTACTGGGAGGCGCATCAATGGCGATCGCCGGGCCTGCTATGGCCGCGGACATCGTGATCGGTGTGCCGAACTGGCCATCGGTGAATGCGACAGCGCATATCCTGAAGGTAGCGATTGAACAGAACCTCGGGCTTGAGGTCGAACTGCAGAACGGTACCAACCCAATCGTTTTCGAGGCGATGGATTCCGGTGCGATGCATGTTCACCCCGAAGTTTGGATGCCGAACCAGCAGAATCTGCACGACACCTATGTGACCGACAAAGGCACCGTTGCGTTCAACCCCAATGGTGTTGAAGCGTTCCAGGGCATGTGTGTCGACAAGGCGACAGCGGATGCCAACGACATCCGTTCGATCGACGATCTGACCAACCCCGACATTGCCGCGCTGTTCGACAGCAATGGTGACGGCCAGGGTGAAGTATGGATCGGTGCGCCGGGTTGGGCCTCGACCAATGTCGAAAAAATCCGGGCCAAGTCCTACGGCTACGATCAGGTTATGGAGCTGACCGAGATTGACGAGACCGTCGCCTATGCGAACCTCGACAATGCGATCAAGGCAGGCGACCCATGGGTCGGGTTCTGCTACAC
This sequence comes from Ruegeria sp. BI7, assembly GCF_056537925.1. Taxonomy (NCBI): domain Bacteria; kingdom Pseudomonadati; phylum Pseudomonadota; class Alphaproteobacteria; order Rhodobacterales; family Roseobacteraceae; genus Ruegeria; species Ruegeria sp. BI7. The sequence goes on along the minus strand of NZ_JBQFSK010000008.1, from coordinate 65,116 downwards.
GCCGCACTACGTGTTTGCCCTGCACGATATGCAGATTCTGGAAGAGCCGGCCTATGACGCGTCCAAGTGGAATGTGCTTCAGCCCACCGACGATCCGGATTGGCTTGAAAAGTCCGAGGCCGGTGTAGCCTGGGATCTGGCCTATTTGCACCTGCACTATGCAAAGGCCCTTGAGGATGAATATCCTGAGGTTGCCCAATTGCTGGCCAACATGAAGCTGGATACCGATTCGGTTTCCGCCATGACCTATGCGCTGGTGATCGAAGGCAAAGAGCCTGCTGCCTATGCGGAAGAGTGGGTGGCAGCCAACGAAGATGCCGTTTTGGACTGGATGTCACAGTGAGTGACGCCAATCAGGGCTGAAACTCGGACAGGCCGCCGGAGTTGACCGGCGGCCTGTTCTGCATCGAAGGGACAAAAATGACAGAAACAGTCGTAAAACTGACGGATGTCTGGAAGATCTTTGGCGCACGGGCCGAAGAAGCCATGACCGCAGTGCGGAACGAGGGCATAGGAAAGCCCGAAGTTCTGGAAAGATTCAATTGTGTCGTGGGTGTGCAGGGTGCCACCTTCGAAGTGCCTCGGGGAGAGATTTTCTGCATCATGGGCCTATCGGGTTCGGGCAAGTCGACGCTGGTGCGGCACGTGAACCGCCTGATCGAGCCGACCGCAGGCAAGATCGAAATTCTGGGGCACGATGTGTCCAAGATTTCCGAAAATGAACTGCGGCGCATTCGGGCACAGCAGATCGGGATGGTGTTCCAACATATGGCGCTGATGCCGCACCGTTCGGTGCGCGATAACGTGGCCTATCCGCTGGAAATTCGAAAGGTTTCCAAATCGAAACGCTGGGCGGTTTCCGATCACGCGCTGGGTCTGGTGGACCTGACTGGATATGAGGATCGCCTGCCCAAAGAACTGTCGGGCGGTATGCAGCAGCGGGTGGGGATCGCCCGCGCGTTGGCTTCGGACCCGGAAATTCTGCTGATGGACGAACCGTTTTCGGCCCTTGACCCGCTGATCCGCTTGCAATTGCAGGATCAGTTCAAGGCGTTGGTGGCGCAGTTGCAGAAGACGACATTGTTTATCACTCACGATCTGGATGAGGCCATTCGCATCGGTCACCGGATTGCAATCATGAAAGACGGCGTGATCGTTCAGATCGGCACGCCGGAAGACATCGTCATGAACCCGGCGGACGACTATGTGCGCGAGTTTGTGCAGGGCATCTCCAAGCTCAAACTGGTCAAGGCGCATTCGATCATGGAACCCATGGAAAGCTATTCCGGCCCGACCGAGGGCGCGCCACGTGCAGACGAAGGGGCGGATCTGGATCAGTTGATCGACCTGGCCGTCAATACGGATATGCCAGTGATCATCACTGACGCGGGTGCCGATGTGGGCGTTGTGACCAAACCACGCCTGCTGCGCGGAATTCAGGGGGGCAAAAATGACTGATGCAACCACAGAGGTCAAAGTAACGGCGGCCTCAGATATCGAGGTCGACCGCGAGGCGCTGGACCAGTCCATTCACGATTTCGTCGGGCCGAGCGGTGATTACTATGTCAACGCGTTCCACAAAATCCATGATGCGACCAGCCCGGTTCCGAACACGTTCAACCTGTGGGCAGCGGTGCTTGGGCCTTTCTGGTCGGCGTCGCGTGCAATCTGGGGCATGTTCTGGACCTTCCTGATTCTGGAAATCATCGCGTGGGTTCAGATCGGACGTGGGGCCTGGGGCAATCCCGGGGCCGACCTGGCCGAGCGGGCCGAGCGCCAGCAGGCCCGCGCGAACGAGCTGCTGGAACGGGCTGGTGAAGCCACGGAAAAGGCCGACATAGACCGGTTCACCAAACTGGCTGAAAACATCCAAAAGGCCGCCGATTCCAGTTTTGAAAAGGCTGCTGCTGCACAGTCCGAGGCTGTGGGTATTATGGTCACTGGCCTGCTGATGCTGCTGGTATTCAAACTGGTGCAGGGGTTCTATGCGGACCGGGTCTATGAAAAGCAGTATTCGAAATGGCGGACGGATCCGGCCAGTACGGAAAGCGGCCGTTCCACGCGCAACACAGTGATGGGTGCCATTCTGGTGGCCGCGATTGCGCCATTGATCGTCTATAAGTTCACGGTGAACGCTTCGTTGCCTTTGTTGGATGCCTTCCCCGAGGAACAAGTGTCCGAGATTATTTTGGGCCCGGGCGAGGGAACGCTGTTTTCTAACCTGGCCAGTTGGATGGAGGCGAGGATTGACGCTGCTGCCGCTGCTGGGGGAGACGTTTTTGACGGGATTGTCGCCGGTGTCCGTTCGGTTCTGGATGCGTTGACGGTGGCGTTGATCGGGTCGCCGTGGCCAGTTGTGATGCTGGTCATCTGCGTGACCGCATGGCGTGCGGCGGGTCCGCGCGTGGCGATCTTCACCGCGTCTTCGCTGGCCTATATCGCCTTGCTGGGCTACTGGGATGTGGCGATGGAGACAGTGGCCCTGGTTGGGGCTGCGGTGCTGCTGTGTGTTGTGTTCGGGATCCCGCTGGGCATCTGGTTTGGCAAGTCCAAACGCGCCTATCGCGCAGCGGAACCTGTGCTGGACTTGATGCAGACGCTTCCGGCCTTCGTCTATCTGATCCCGATCATTGCCTTCTTTGGCACGGGTAACCCGCCGGGCATTCTGGCCACGATCATCTTTGGCATGCCACCGGTGATCCGTCTGACTGCGCTGGGTATGCGCGGGGTTCCGGAAAGCATCAAGGAAGCGGCCGTCGCCTTTGGCGCGTCCAAATGGCAGTTGCTGAAAGATGTGGAAATCCCGCTGGCCTTGCCGTCCATCATGACCGGGGTGAACCAGACCATCCTGATGTGTCTGTCGATGGTGGTGATCATCTCGCTGATCGGCGGTGGTGGTTTGGGCAAGGAAATCCTTGAGGCGCTGCAATACGCCGCCAAGGGTCCGGGCCTGCTGGGCGGCTTTGCAATCCTGTTCCTGGCCATGGTCATGGACCGGATCGTGCAAGGGGCCTTCCGGCGAGAAGACGAGAAACTCTGAACATACTCGCCCCCGGTTTCCGCCGGGGGCGTTTTTCTTTTACCGGGGACAACAATGACAGACCGTTATGAACAATCCATGATGGAAAACCTTTACTGGTGGGGGGTGCCCACCCTGTTCCGCTGCCCGAATGTCGGGCCTGTAGGGCAGGATATCGCGCTGGCTGGCGTGCCCCATTCCACCGGCAATGGCACGACCGAGCGGGATCAGCATCTCGGTCCGCGCGCCTTGCGCCATGTCTCGGCCGTGCAGCGCCGTGTTCATTCGCTGTTTGGGATCGATCCCTGGAACACTGCGCGGATTGCCGATGTGGGCGACGTGCCGTTCCCCAGGGCCAATGACAACGAGGACTGCATCGAGCGCATCACGCAGTTTTACAAAGATATCGATGCAGCTGGTGCGCGGCCTGTTTCGGTGGGTGGCGATCACTCCATAACGGGCGGAATCGTGCAAGCGTTGGGCCGGGGCAAGCTGGCGGGCGGTGAGCCGATTAGCTTTCTGCATCTGGACGCCCACACGGATGTGTTCACCAAGGTCGATCACTTTCTGGGTGCCAAGAAATCGGCGGCGCATTGGGGGGCTTATCTGGCCGATCAGGGGCAGGTCGACCCGACACGATCCATGCAGATCGGTCTTCGTGGCCATCCGCGAAGTCTGGACTGGCTGCAACCCTCATACGACTATGGGTATAACATCGTCACCATGCGCGAATTCCGCCAGCGCGGGCTTGCGGATGTGGTGGCACAGACCAAAGAGGTTCTGGGTGATCGTCCGGTCTATATCACCTTTGATCTGGATTGCCTCGACCCGACAGTTGCGCCTGCGGTGTCCAATCTGGAGCCCGGTGAGAAGGGCTTCGACATAGACGAAGCCGTCGGCATTCTGCACGCCGCGCGCGGGTTGAACATTGTGGGCGGCGACGTCGTCTGCATGATGCCCACCAAGGACAGCCCCAACAACATCACCGCCCTGACAGCAGCAGCGGTGATGTTCGAGATGATCTCGATGATCGCTGAGAACGTCAGCGCGGCCTAAGATCGCCGCGCATCCACCGCCTGCGCCAGCACGCAGAGCAGTTCGAACATCAGCGAAATACCAAGCCAGGCTGTGCCGCCTTCGGGATCGAAGGGCGGCGCGACCTCGACCAGATCGGCCCCAACCAGATTGACGCCAGCCATCTTGCGAATGACCTGCTGCGCCTGAAAACTGTTCGGTCCGCCGATTTCGGGCGTGCCGGTGCCGGGCGCATAGGTCGGGTCGACGAAGTCGATGTCATAGGTGCAATAGGTCGGTGCCGTTCCGACAATACTGCGCACTTCGATCATGACGTCGTCGATGCCGCGATCGAACAGTTCCTCGATGCGGATGATGCGGATGCCCTGCGCCTCGCCCCATTCGATGTCTTCCGTGTTATAGGCGGTACCGCGAATGCCGACCTGAACAAAACGTTTTGGGTCGACCAGTCCTTCTTCGACAGCGCGGCGGAACGGGGTGCCGTGGGTGAACCTATGACCACCGAAATAGGTGTCGAACAGGTCGGTATGGCTGTCAAACTGGATCAGGCCAAGCGGGCCGGATTTGGCCAGCGCGCGCAGGACGGGCAGGGTGGTCAGGTGATCCCCTCCAGCGGTCAGCGGGGTAATGCCGCGTACCTGCAAATCCGAGTAGAACGCAGTCACCCGTTCCAGCGTATCCCCGATATCCACCGGGTTTGGCGCGACGTCGCCCAGATCGGCGCAATTGACCCGCGAGAATGGCGCGACCCCGGTCACCGGGTTCATCGCGCGAATCATGGTCGAGAAATCCCGCAACTGGCGTGGCCCATGCCGCGCGCCGGGGCGGTTGGTGGTACCGCCGTCCCAAGGAATGCCGACCAGGCCCAGTTCAACCTCGGCAATGCGTTCGTGATCCAGTGTCATACTGGGCAGCCGCATGAAGGTGGGAATGCCGGCAAACCGGGCAAGCTCCATCGCCGAGACCGGCTGAAAAAACGTATTGGTCATGAGGTCCCCATTCTCTTTAGGTTGCGGGCGAGCCTAGCGGCAGAATTGTCGGTTGGAAATGGGCTGACGCGTTCAGATCAGAATGCGAAAGCGTTTGCGGATTTCGGCGTCCTGCGCGTCGGTCAGATACTTCGGATGATGCGTGGTCAGCACTTCTTTAGCCTTTTCGCGTGCAGCTGACCAAGCGTCTGGTGCGCCTTCTTCCTGCCACGTGCGCGGCTCGTTCCTATCGGCCAGGTCCGGGTAGAAGTAATCCCGCTCCATCGCCGCGTACGTATGCGAACTGCCCAGAAAATGACCGTCTCCCAGAACCGAATGGCAGATCGCGTCGAAGCCCAGATTTTCCTCAGTCACTTCGATCCCACGCAACGCCCGGTAGGTGTGCGAGTGCATTTCGTTATCCAACACAAAAGCCTCGAAACTGACACCCAATAGCGAGGCAGTCATGCCCGAGCTTTCATAGATCAGGTTGCCCCCGGCCAGTGCGGCAGCCAGCGATGTCATACCCTTTTCCGCGCCGTATTGCGCGTCGATGGCCTTTGCGTCGGCCATCGACGCCGCGACACCCGAGGGCAGACCCAGCCAGTTTGTGATCTGCGCTGAAGCGGCGTTCAGGATGGCGGTTTCACCGCTGCCCCCGGCAAACGAGCCGGTGCGCAGGTCCACGATGAAGGGCCAGTTGGAAAACACCATCGGAAAGCCGGGCTGGATCGCGTTGACCATGACCAAACTGGCCAGTGTCTCGGCCAGCGATTGCGCCAGAAACCCCGCGAGTGTTGCAGGGGCGGTTGCACCTGCTTGCGCTGCGGTGATGCAGGACATGGGTATGTTGTTTGCGATACATTCATAGACCACGTCCACAGCATCTTCGCCGTAACGCAGCGGAGATATTACCGGGCTGATATGGGCTTTCAGAAAGGGGCGTTTTGCGAACTCACCCGGCCCGCCGGCCACGATATCCAGCATCTCGACAATCGGGGCGACATTCTCGGCCAGCGTGAATGAAGTTGCCACTGGTTTGGTCGTGTTGCGCACCAGTGCATAAACTGTGTTGATGTCCAGATCGCGCACATCCGGCAGGTCGGTTGCCACACAACAGCGCGTGAACCAGCTGACATTGGCCAACGTGTCCTGCAACCGCGCGAAATCATGCAGATCAGCCAATGTCGAAGGCCGGTACAGACCGGTATCCATGTCCAGGGTCTGTACGGCGGCCCCTCCGGTGCCAAAGAACACGCGGTCGCCGCCAACCTGAATGGATCGGGTTTCGTCCCGACCGTGGAAGGTGAATGTTTTGGCGGCGCCCTGGATTACGCGCTCTACCATTTCACGTGGAAACACCAACCGACCCTGTTCACCCGGCTGCGCGCCAGCCGCCCGCAGATCAGCGGCCAGCCGGTCTGGAACCTCGCCCATGCCCAACGTTTCCAGCAGGAGTAGGGCGGTGTCGTAGATTTGTGTGATCTCGGGCTGCGTCAATGGCTTGAACGCGCCACCTTTCTGACCGGGCGGACAGGGATCGATCATAGGCTTGGCCGCGCGCTGCGCATGCCGGGCCCGCCGACCGCTTCGTTTGGCACCTTCCGAGGACATCCCTTTCCTTTCCCGCGCGTCTTTCGGAAACCCTAATCGGCAAATCCGGTCTGCGGCAAAGGGGAATTGCGAATTTCAAAATCCTCAATCGCAGTTTCGATTTTTCAATACAGTCGATGCCCCTGTTGTCGGCTCAGCCCTTTTTTCCGCAAGACTTGTCGGAGACAAGAGGGAGCAGAGCCATGAAGTCGCGCACCAAGGTCGTTGTCATCGGCGGCGGTATCGCCGGATGTTCAACGCTGTACCACCTGACGCAAGAAGGGTGGACGGACGTGGTTTTGGTCGAGCGGAACGAGCTGACCTCGGGCACGACATGGCATTCGGCGGCACAGGTGACGAATTTCGGGATGAACCAGACAATGGTTGGTCTGAAATCTCATTCGATCCGGTTGTACAAGGAACTGGCCGAGGACCCGGATTATCCGATCAACTATCATCATGGCGATGGTGGTATCCGTCTGGCCAACACGCAGGCGCAGATGCAAGGCTATCGCCATTTCGCATCGATGGCACGCGGGATGGATGTGGAATTCGAAGTGATCGACGCCGAGGAATGCGCCCGTCGCCACCCGCTGATCTCGACCGAGAATTTGATTGGCGGGCTGTGGGATCCCATGGATGGAGACATCGACCCGGCCCAGCTGTGTCAGGCGCTGGCGCGCAGGGCGCGCAAAGCCGGGGCCGAGGTCTATCGCAACACCCCCGTTACGGCCTTGACACAACACAGCGACGACACTTGGACCGTGCATACCGAACATGGCGACATCGACTGCGATGTTGTGGTGAATGCCTGCGGCTACAGGGTTAACGAGGTTGGCGCGATGATGGGGGTTCACCATCCGGTCGCGTCGATGGAGCATCAGTATTTCCTGACCGAAGAAATCCCTGCCATCCGAGATGCGGGGCACCGGATGCCTCTGCTGCGCTGCCCGATCAGCGACTATTACTGCCGCCAGGAAAAAAACGGGCTGCTGCTGGGATTTTACGAACAGGATTGCAAGACTTGGGGGATGGACGGGATCGACCCAAACTTCGTCAACGCCTTGTGCCCTGATGATCTGGACCGGGTGACTGACGTGCTCGAAGGCGCGTTTGCCCGAATGCCCGCACTGATGGAGGTCGGGGTTCATACGATTGTCAACGGGCCGATCACTTATACCATTGACGGCGCGCCTTTAGTTGGGCCGATCCCCGGCAAGCGCAATGCCTTCTGTATCATTGGGCTGCGTGCGGGGTTGGGCGAAGGCGGTGGCCATGGCTGGTTGCTGGCCCAGCAGATCGTGCATGGAGAGGCCTGTTATGACACTTGGTGTCTGGACCCGCGCCGGTTCACGGGCCATGCGAATGTGGAACTCACTGCGCTGAAAGCAATTGAAGACTATCAGAACGAATTCCGGTTTCACTTCCCCCATGAACACCGCCCTGCCGGACGACCGGCCAAGACGACGCCGTTAACGCCGGTGTTGGCGGCAGAAGGGGCGGAATTCACCGTGGTCAACGGGTGGGAAAGGGTGGAGTACATCAAGCCTTCCCCCAGCTTTTCTCCGAAGCTTAGTTTCGATTTTGACGAAACCTTTGATCTGGTCGCGGCTGAGGTGGCAAATGTGCAAACCGGCGTCGGGCTGGCTGAGGTGAATGGTTTCAACCGGATCGAAATCACGGGTGCGGATCGGCATGCCTTTCTGGACCGGATGTTCTGCGGCACCGTCACCCGGCGCGAGGGCCGGGTGGGGCTGGGGTATTTGTTGAACCATCACGGCATGGTCAAGGCCGAGGCGACCGTTGCCAACCTGCCGGCCAGCGATCGGGGTTCCGCCCGTCTGTGGTATGGCTCGGCCGCCGCCAGTGAATTTCACGACATGGATTGGCTGGCCCAGCATGTTCGGGCTAGCGAGGACGTTCAGCTGCGCAGCCTGACCAGCGATCAGACCATTCTGGTGCTAGCTGGCCCGAAAGCCCGCGATGTACTGTCTGCCTGCGCACGTGGCGATTGGTCCGCTTCGGCATTTCCGTGGCTCAGCGTGCGGGAATGTTTTGTCGGGATCGCCCCGGCGATGGTTATGGGTATCAGTTTCTCGGGTGAGCTGGCTTATGAAATTCACGTGCCCAACGCCTCGCTTTATGCAGCCTATCTGGCATTGCGTCAGGCTGGGGGCGCGTACGGGTTGAAACTGTTCGGCGCGCGGGCAGTGGAATCCATGCGCATGGAGAAGAGCTTTCTACATTGGAAGGCCGATCTGACCACCGAATTTGATCCGTTTGAGACGGGGCTGGATCGCTTTGTGAAGCTGAACAAGGGTGAATTTATCGGGCGCGACGCATTACTGAAACGGCAGGCAGAGGGCGCGCGCAAAAAACTGGTTGCTCTGCAGGTCCACGCAACACAACAGCCTGCGCATCCCGGCGCGTCATTGATGCAAGGTGAGCGTGTTGTGGGCACAATTACCTCGGGCGATTGGGGGCACCGCACCGGGCTCAATCTGGCACATGGGTTTGTCGATCCCGAACTGGCCGATTTCGGGGCTGAAATGGAGCTGGATTCCTGCGGTCATCGCGTGCGCGCTACGGTCATACCGCCGTCACCTTACGATCCGGGATTCGAGCGGATGCGAGAGTAATTCCAGCCCGTCAGTCGACTTCACCATTGCCGCCAGCGCAAAACTTTGCTTGGGTTCGTTTCGAAGAAATCGAAACAATGGGTGTTTGCGGTGTCGAAATCTCTGAGCCTTCGTTGGCTGGAAGTCTTCCGGCTGGTGGCCAAATCAGGGTCGATCCAACAGGTCGCATCCGAGACGGGGCTGTCGATCAGCACCGTCTCGAACCACCTGCGTAGCCTTGAGGGCGCGCTGGGCGTCGATCTGGTCGATCACGGGCGTCGCCCAATGGGTCTGACTCCTGCGGGTGAGGTTTTTGCGCGATATGTTCGCGATGGGCTGACTGTGCTGAAACGGGGCGAGGCTGAAATCCGATCCGGCAACTGGCAGCATGCAACAGACCTGCGGCTGGCCCTGATCGACGATTTCGACAATCAGATCGCGCCTGATTTATTCCGCTTTCTGGCTCAGGCCCTGCCGCGATGCAGTTTCCGCCATTATACGCGCCCTAGTCACGAGATCATCGCCAACCTGCAAGAGCATAAACTGGACGCTGGCGTCGCGACGCGGCCTTCGGAACGGACGGAAGGGCTGATCGAATACCCGCTGATGCGCGATCCGTTTATTGTGATCCTGCCCATTGGATATCAGGGTACACCCGAAGATCTGCTGACGCCTGATGCTGAGTTGCCTCTGCTGCGCTATTCACGCGACCTTATGATCGGCAAACAGATCGAGATTCAGCTGACCCGCAGCAAATACAACCTGCCCAACCGGTTCGAATTGGAATGCAATCACTCGATCATCGGGCTGGTTGCCGAGGGTAGCGGCTGGGCAATTACGACCGCCGCCTGTTTCCATCGCGCTCAGAGGTTCCACGACAGTCTTAGGGCGATCCCGTTTCCGGGGCGGAACTTTGTGCGCACCGTGTCGCTGTTCACAACCGAGGTGTATCCCGAAACAACCTCGAAACTTATCCAAAAGGTAATGGCTACGCTGATACGGCAGCATTTCACCGACCCCATGAGTGCGAGCCATGCCTGGCTAAAAGATGATTTCCGCACCATGGAGGCCGAAGCCGCCTAGCTGTCAGCAGGCGGCCCGAGGGATTGGCCCACTACGATATGTGTGTCCAGCCGCTTACCGCTGCCACCTGCCTTGTTTTCAAGCATTCCGATCAGCTCTGATGCTGCCCTGCGGCCCATTTCCCGGTGCGGGACGTGTACGGTTGTCAGGCGGGGCGTGACAATCCGGGCCAGCTCGATATCGTCAAATCCGGTGATGGAGACGTCCCCGGGCACACTCAATCCCATTTCCTGCGCCCGATGCAGGGCGCCCACGGCCAAAACATCGTTGCCGCACAGGATCGCGGTGGGCGGCATATCCTGCGCCATCAAGCCCGAGAAAGCCGCGGCCCCGTTTTCAATCTCATAAGGGGTTTCGATGATAGTCAGGTCTGACAATGTCAGATCATTCTGTCTGATCGCATCCTGTACACCTTCGATCCGCAGGCGAGCGCGATCATTGCCTGCGCTGATGCCTGAAATCACGCCGATCCTTCTGTGGTCCAAACCGATCACACGGTTTGCCAGTTCGGCCATTGCCGCACGGTTGTCAAAGCCGATACAGGGAAGCTGCCCATCGGGCAGGTATGACCAAGCGACCAAAGTTGGAATTTTCCATCGCTCAAGGTTTTCGTAAATCTGCGGTTTGCGATCATGTCCGATCAACAGCAAGCCGTCCGCGCCACGCGCGACCAGCGTTCGGATCTGCTCTTCCTCGATCTCCGGTTTGTAGGCCGAACTTGAGACCAGCAGCGTATATCCGTGCTGGTGCAATTCTTCCTGAAACGCCTGCAGGCCACGGGCGAAGATGGCGTTCTCCATCGTCGGAATAATCGCACCAATCGTCGAGGACCGCTTGGCTGCCATCACGCGCGCAGCAAAGTTTGGCACGTAACCCAGCGCGTCTACAGCTGACTGAACGCGCTGGCGCGTCGCCTTGACCACCTGATCTGGGTTATTGAGGCAACGTGATACGGTTGCGGTCGAAACGCCAGCCAGTTTGGCCACATCATCCAATGTTGGCGCCGATCCAAGTTTCGACATTTTCAAATCCGCCATTCACTTTTGCCAATAAGTCTAAACTTAACCGGGTCGCAAGGAAAGCTGTTATGTAAGCGCTTGCATTTTTCATGTAAGCGCTTACAAATGAGGCCGGACCGATTCCAAAGGGAGTCCTGAGAAATGTTTCTGACCGCATCCATCATCGTGTTCGTCATCTATTTTGCGAACGTTGCCATGGGGGCATTTGCGGGCAGCGCGTTTCTTGGGGACGTAGGAGAGATGTTGGTCCTGTTCGCGGCGTCGATCCTGTTCGTTGTCGCAATTCTGAAAAGGGAAGCTGACCGCGACGCAGAAAGCGACGGCTGACTTTTTTGCTTGGGAGGGCAATTGATGAACAACGACAGAAAAGAACTGGCCTCGGCAGAGCGCCGCAATTTCCTGAAGCTCAGCGCTAGCGGTGCATTCACTGCTGCACTCGTGGCCGGAGCAGGCGGAGTGCTGTGGTCATCCGAAGCTGCAGCGCAAACCGCAAAAGAGGAAAAAGAGCGTGAAAACGCTGCGGATCATGTGATGACGATCGCCACGGCCTATGTGCTGGGCGCGTCGCGCAGCTATCCGATCATGCAGCTGGATCTGAAGGAAAACATCCAGAATGCCACCAACGGCAAAGTTTATGTGAAACTGGCGCCGGGTGGTCAGTTGGGTGCAGGCGGTTCGCTGGTGCAGAAAGTGCAAGGTGGCACCATTCAGGCCGCGCAACATTCGCTGTCGAACTTTGCGCCTTTCGCGTCCACCGTTGACCTGATTAACATGCCGTATCTGTGCGGCTCGAACCAGCGTTTCACCAACCTGGTGCATTCCGAAACTTGGAAGAATGAGGTCCATCCCAAGGTCGAGGCCGCCGGGTTCAAGGCGCTGTTCTATGTGGTGATCGACCCGCGTGTCGTTGCGGTGCGTCAGGGCGGGAACCCCATTGTCACACCAGCAGATATGAGCGGCGTGAAGTTCCGCGTGCCGGGCTCAAAAATGCTGCAACAATACTACCGGATGGTTGGCGCGAACCCGACGCCGGTGGCCTGGGGTGAAACACCTTCGGCAATCAAACAAGGCGTGGCCGATGCGCTCGATCCGTCGGTCGGCGCGCTTTATGTATTTGGGTTTAAAGACATTCTCAGCAACGTGACCTTCACGCAGGCGGTGCCGGATAGTCAGGTCTATTCTTGTAACCTTGAATGGTTCAACTCGATGCCTGCGGATGTGCAGGAAGGCATCATGTGGGGGGCGGAAATGACCAGCCACCAGAACCTGTCCAAAGTACCCTCGGCCCGCGCCTTTGCCATGGCTGAACTGAACAAGGCCGGTGTGCAATTCCAGTCGCTGACAGATGATCAGTTGGCCGAGTGGAAAGATGTCGGTGGCTATCAGCGGTCGGAATGGGATCCGTTCAAGACCGAGTTGGCCGGATCAATGGACAATTTTGAAAAGCTGGTCGAAGCGGCCGGAACGCAGGGCAAATACTACGTCCACGACGCGTAATACCAAGCCGACGGGCGCAGCCAACGTGCCCGCTATCATCCTTAGCAGTCAGGCCGAAACCGGCCCGTAACAGAAGGCCAACGCCTGACTGCTCTTTTGTCGAGGGATACGATGACCGTTCTTCAAAACATAGACCGCAACGCCGAACGCTGGCTGCTGCTGGTGTTCTACGTGATGCTGGTGATTACAATGGCCATCGAGGTTCTGCGGCGAGAGATTTTCGCGTTTTCTTCGATCTGGGGTGAGGAAATCGTTCGCTATTCCTTCATTTATCTTGCCTGGATCGGGGCTGCGGCTGCGGTCCGGGAACGCGCCCATATCCGCATCGACGTAATCATGCATTACTTGCCGCAACGACCCAAAGCGCTGTTGTATATATTCGGCGACCTGGTGATGTTCGTCGTGGCGATCATTGCACTTTACTGGTCGTTCGAGGCGGTCCACGTTTCGGCCAAGTTCGGCTCGGTGACGGACGGGCTGCGAGTGTCCAAGGTGTGGTTCCTGATGGCGGTGCCCACCGGATTCGCGCTGATGATCTGGCGTCTGATCCAATCCTTCCTGCGTGATTTGAAATCCCTTCGTGACGGCACGCCCGTGTTCGAAGGCGACAAGCTGTTTGACTGAGGAGAAACAGGATGCTCTGGAATTCCCTCAATCAAACCGTTGAGCTGGGCTGGGATTTTTATCTGCCTGTAATCATGTTCGTGGGCCTGATCGCGCTTGCGGTTCCGGTATGGGCCGCGATTGGTACGGCTGCGATTGTCATGCTGATTATGTCGGGCGACCTGCCGCTCAGCCTTGTTGGCGAAAGCCTGTTCACCGGCATCGACGCTTTTGCCCTGACCGCTGTGCCGCTGTTTATCCTGACCGGTGACGTGCTGGTGCGCACTGGGCTATCGCGCAAGTTTCTGGATGTAGCCGAGGCGCTGACCTGTTTCGCCAAGGGCGGTTTCGGATCCGCCACCGTTTTGGTCTGCGGCATGTTCGCGGCCATTTCCGGCTCGGACGCGGCGGGGGCTGCCGCAGTGGGCCGCATGACCATCAACCGGCTGGTCGAAAGTGGTTATCCGCGCCCCTATGCCTGCGCGCTGGTGGCCGCCGGTGCCTGTACTGGTATCCTGATCCCGCCGTCCATCGCCTATATCATCATCGGTCTTGTGTTGGGTATTTCTGCCTCGACCCTGTTCTTGGCGGCGTTGATCCCCGGTCTGGCCATTCTGGTATCGATCCTGGTCACCAACATCATCATGAATCGCCTCTATGCCTATGAGGGCGGTGGCATGATGACCATGGGCGAATGGCTGGCCAATCTAGGCAAAGCGCTGAAATCCGGCTGGTACGCCTTTATCGTGCCAGGCATTATCTTTTACGGTATCTTCTCGGGGCGTCTGACTCCGACCGAGGCCGGCGCCACCGCCGTTGTTGTCACTATCATCATGGGCTTTATCCTGCGTACGCTGACGCTGGCCGATTTCCCCTCAATGCTGGTCAGTTCCGCCAAGGTGAACGGCGTTATCCTGCCCATCATCGCCTTCTCCGCCCCCTTAGCCGAGGCGCTGGCGATCATGGGTGTGCCGCAGGGTTTCGTGGCCTCGATCACATCGTTGACCGATGACCCCTATCTGTTGATCCTGCTGATGATCGGCATCCTGATCGCCGCTGGCTGCGTCATGGAAACGACACCGAATATCGTCATCCTTGCCCCCATCCTCAAGCCGTTGGCGGACAATATCGGCATGAACGAAATTCAGTTCTGTATCATGATGATCACCGCGTTGGGTGTGGGTTTCATTACCCCGCCTCTGGGCCTGAACCTGTTTGTCGTATCTGGCATTACAGGCGAGTCCATTCTGAAGATTGCCGCACGTGCTGTGCCTTTCGTATTAACGATGCTGATCGTGGTTTTGCTGATCGCGTATGTCCCGGCGGTGTCGACCACTTTGCTACCTGAAATCTACCAATAGGACTTGCTGACTATGCCTCGTGACTATCTGAAAAAGGCGACGCTGACCCCTGAATCTCATGCGTCCGAAGTGCATGAAACGGTCAAGACCATCCTTGCCGATATCGAGGCAGGTGGCGACGCCAAGGCCATGGAATATGCCGCCAAGTTCGACAAATTCGACGGCAATGTCCTAATGACTCAGGACGAGATTGACGCCGCCATAGCGCTGGTGCCGGAAAAACTGAAAGCTGACATCCGATTTGCTCATGACAACGTGCGCCGCTTTGCGGAAACGCAAAAGGCAACCGTGTCCGATGTTCAGATGGAGATCGTGCCGGGTTTCGTCGCTGGTCAAAAGGCAATCCCGGTGGATGCGGCGGGATGCTATGTGCCTGGTGGCCGGTACAGCCATATCGCAAGCGCGATCATGACGGTTACGACGGCCAAGGTTGCCGGGTGCCGCCATATCACGGCCTGTTCCCCTCCGCGTCCCGGCGCAGGGGTTGCCCCGGCGATTGTTTATGCGGCGCATATCTGCGGGGCCGACAGCATTCTGGCCATGGGCGGCGTGCAGGGTGTGGCCGCGATGACCTATGGCCTGTTCGGATTGCCGCGCGCCAATATCCTGGTTGGTCCTGGCAATCAGTTTGTCGCCGAAGCCAAACGTATCCTTTACGGCAAGGTCGGCATCGACATGATCGCGGGGCCTACTGACAGCCTGATCCTTGCCGACAGTTCATCCGATGCGCATGTGGTTGCGACCGATTTGGTCTCTCAGGCTGAACACGGCTACAACTCGCCGGTTTGGCTGGTCACCGATGATCGTGCCCTGGCCGAAAAAGTGATGGAGTTGGTGCCAACGCTTATTGAAGACTTGCCGGAACTGAACCGCGAAAACGCCTCAGCCGCGTGGCGTGACTATGCCGAAGTGATCGTTTGTTCGGATCGTGAAGAAATGGCGGCCTGTTCTGACGAATACGCGCCCGAGCATTTGACCGTTCAGGCCGAAGATCTGGATTGGTGGTTGAACCGGCTGACCTGCTATGGCTCGTTGTTTCTGGGTGAGGAAACGACGGTTTCTTACGGCGACAAGGCGACCGGAACCAACCATGTGCTGCCGACATCGGGTGCCGCCAGCTATACCGGCGGGCTGAGTGTTCACAAGTACATGAAAATCGTCACCTGGCAGAGGGCCACGCGCGAAGGTTCAAAGCCCATTGCTGTGGCAACTGCCCGGATTTCCCGCCTGGAAGGGATGGAGGGGCACGCCCGGGCGGCAGATGTTCGTCTGGCCAAGTATTTTCCTGATGAACAGTTTGATCTGACCTCAGATGGATGACCCCCGATCTCTCTTTGATCTGACGGGGCGGGTGGCCTGCGTGACCGGGGCCAGTTCGGGGCTTGGTCGCCGGGTGGCGGTTGTTCTGGCTGCTGCCGGTGCTCAGGTGGTTGGCGTGGCCCGCCGGGCCGAGGCGCTGTCAGATTTGAAACGCGAAATCGGTGAGCGTGCCGAAACCGTGGTTGCCGATGTGGCGGACCGGTCGGTGACAGGGGCGTTGGTGGAACAGATAGGCTCGAAATTCGGGGCGCCGGACATTGTTATTCACGCGGCCGGGGTAAACACGCGTGAAGCAGCGGATGATGTCAGCGCTGAAGGTTGGGATGCGACGCTCGCGCTGAATCTGAGCGCGCCGTTTTTCCTGAGCCAGGCGATGGTGCCTGCCATGAAGAAACGCGGCTGGGGACGGATTGTGAATTTCGCCTCGCTGCAAACCACACGGGCTTTTCCGGGGGGCATTGCTTATGGTGCAACCAAGGCCGGGATCGGGCAACTGACCCGCGCCATGGCCGAGGCCTGGTCGCCGCACGGGATCACCGCCAACGCCATCGGGCCGGGGTTCTTCCCGACCGAACTGACCCAAGCCGTGTTTGATGATCCCGAACGTGCCGCTCGCAACGCGGCTCAGACTTGTACCCAGCGCAACGGGCGGGTTGAGGATATCGACGGGCCGATCCTTTTTTTGTGCTCGAAAGCCTCGGATTACGTCACCGGGCAGGTGCTGATGGTTGACGGAGGGTTTACGGCGAAATGAAAGCTCTGGTCTATGAAGGTGTAGAACAAGTGGCCTTTCGGGATGTCCCGGATGCTGCGCCGCGGGAAGCCGAACATCTTATTCGGATCGAGGCCGCTGGTATCTGCGGATCGGACATGCACGCCTATCTGGGCCACGATGCACGCCGCCCGGCACCCTTGATCCTTGGGCACGAGGCCGCAGGCACGATTGTAGGCGGCCCACGCGATGGCGCGCGCGTCACCATCAACCCGCTGGTGAGTTGTAGCAAGTGCAGCGCGTGCAAGTCGGGGCGCGAGAACCTGTGCGCCGACCGTCAGATCATTTCAATGCCACCGCGTGAAGGGGCCTTTGCCCAATATGTCGCCATGCCCGCCAGCAATCTGGTCGAAGTACCGGCACACGTGAGCTTTGCAATGGCTGCGCTGGCCGAGCCTCTGGCGGTCAGTTGGCACGCGGTCCGGCTGAGCCTTGAGGCGCTGCATCCCACGATGGATCGCAAAGCGTTGGTGATTGGCGGCGGCGCCATCGGTGTGGCCGCAGCGCTGGCATTGTCTGCGATGGATGTTGATGATGTGGTTATCGTCGAACCCAGCGACGGACGGCGCGCATATTTGCAGAGCACTGGTGCGTTCAACGTGGTCAAAGAGACGATGCAAGACTTCTCCCTTGTGATCGACGCGGTCGGTTTTGCTGCCACTAGGTCCATGGCCTCAACGATGGTTCAGCCGGGCGGGGTAATTGCCCATGTCGGGTTGGGAGAAGACGCCGGAGGGCTGGATATACGTCGCATGACCTTGCAGGAAATCACTTTTATCGGCACCTATACATATACGGCCGAGGATTTCCGGCAAACCGCGCAGGCCATTTTTGATGGCCGATTGGGTGGTTTGGATTGGGTTGAAGAACGGGCCCTGTCTGAAGGCGCCGAGGCGTTTCGTGACTTGCGCAATGGGGTCGTTGCGGCACCGAAAATCATCCTCATGCCGTGGGCATAGGCCCGGAAGAAACGGAGGGATTCATGTATAAGAAAATTCTGGTTCCAATGGCGTTGGATCACGATATTTCGCAACACACGCTAGAGGTCGCCCGCGCGCTGACCGCCGAGGGTGGCGAGATCGTCGCGCTGCACGTCTATGAGATGCCACAGGGTTCGGTCAGTGCCTATCTGGACAAAGAGATGGTCGCGGAAGGCTTTCGGGCCGCTGCCAGAGTATTGAAAGAAAAGACTGAGGATCTTGAGGGCATCCAGCCCGAGATCGTCAAGGGCCACACCGCCCGGAGCATCATTGACTACGCCAACAGCAATAATTTTGACTGCATCGTCATCGGTTCGCACAAGCCGGGCCTCAGCGACTATTTTCTGGGATCGACCGCGTCGCGCGTCGTCCGTCATGCCGGATGTGCGGTGCATGTGCATCGCAGCATCTGAACCATCAATCGCGCCCCGGGCGCCCCAAACAGGACTGACAGACCGGAAATGAACATAGACAAGAAGATCACTGACGATCTGGTGGCGAACGATATTTCGTTTGTAACCACCGTCCCGTGTAAGCAGCTTGCTGGCGTGATCGAGGAGATCGACGCGCGGGACGAGATTTTCCACATCCCGTCAAACAAGGAAGACGAAGGGATGGGCCTGTGCGCAGGCGCGTGGATGGGCGGTAAGCGCCCGGCCATCATCATGCAGAACACGGCGATTGGAGTGACCATCAACACGCTGGCAACGCTGATCCAGTATTATCGCATGCCGCTGCCTATGCTAATATCGTATCGTGGAGAGCTGCGCGAGCCCGTGGCCTGCCAGGTCGAGATGGCTGTGCACACCAAAGCCTTGCTGGCGCAGATGAACATCCCGACCTACCACTTTCACCATCAGGCGGATGTCGAGGAACTGGATGCAATCCTGAAATACACCTTCATGTGCAACAAGCCGGTCGCAATCCTGACCGATGCCAATTTCTGGGGAGGCTACGGCGACCAATGATCCGTTCTGAGATTCTGAAAGAAATCGCCCCGATCCTGCGTGATCAACTGGTTGTCTGCAACATCGGTATCCCCAGCCAGGAACTGCACGCCATCGATGATCAGCCGACCAATTTTTATATGCTGGGCACGATGGGGCTGGCCTCATCCATCGGTCTTGGGCTGTCGCTGTCGCAGCCGAAGCCGGTGATCGTGATTGACGGGGATGGTTCGATCCTGACCAATCTCGGCACGCTGCCGACCATCGCCAACAACGTGGCCGATAACTATATCCTGCTGATCGTCGATAATGGCTCTTATGGCTCGACCGGGGATCAACCGACCTATGCGGGGCAGAAAACCTCGCTGGCGAAAATGGCCGAGGCTGCCGGGTGCGAACGTGTGATCGAATGCCAGGCCGAAGAGACAGGCCGTGTGCTGCAAGAGGCGCTGGATGCCAAACAGATGACCATCATTGTCAGCAAATGCGAAAGCGGGAATGCCAAGATGCCTGTCATCACAATGGATCCGGTAGTCATCCGTGACCGCTTTATGAAGGCCGTTCAGGCTTGATCCCAAGCAACGCGATCCACAGCGCAGAAGACGCCCGCCGCATTTCGCGGCGGCGTCTGCCGTGGATGGTATTCGACTATATTGACGGCGCGGCGGGGCTTGGAACCGGCGCGGCCCGCAACCGTGCCGCCCTGGACGCTATGACAATACGCCCGCGGGTGTTGCGGGACGTCAGCGAACGGTCTCTGGCGACCGAAGTCTTCGGCCAGCCCACACAACGCCCTTTCGGCATCGCGCCAATGGGCATGTGTAACCTGTCCGCACCCGGGGCTGATCTGATGCTGGCCCGTCTGGCCGCGCGGTATTCCGTGCCCTTGGGCGTGTCCACGGTCGCTTCGACGTCGATGGAGGAGATTGTTGTCGAAGCCGAAGGCAACGCCTGGTTCCAGCTTTATTTCAGCGGCGACGGCTCGGGCACGTTCAAGCTGGTCGATCGCGCCCGCGCTGCAGGTTACGAGACGCTGGTGCTGACCGTGGATGTTCCCGAGGTCGGGCGACGCCCACGTGAGCTGCGCCATGGGTTCAAGATGCCCTTTCGGATCGGCCCACGCCAATTCGTGGACTTTGCCCTGCATCCGAAGTGGTCCCTTTCAACCCTGATGGCAGGTAAACCTCAGATGGCGAACTTTCTGACTGAGGGTTACGAGTTCGACCGCACCGAAAGCCGCGCAAAGGCAACATGGGAGACGCTGGCCCGTCTGCGCGATCAATGGGAGGGCAAGCTGGTCGTCAAAGGGGTGCTGGACCCAGAGGACGCGCTGGCCGTGAAAGCAGCGGGCGCGGACGCACTTCAGGTCTCAAGCCACGGCGCGCGGCAGCTGGACAGCGCCCCGGCGGCGATTGAAGCGCTGCGAGAGATACGCACCGCCGTGGGCGAAGAATACCCGTTGTTCTATGACAGCGGGTTGCAGTCCGGTGAGGACGCCATAAAGGCCCTATCCGCGGGTGCGGATTATGTGTTCTTTGGCCGCATCCTGCAATTTGCCATGGCCGCCGCAGGCGAGGCGGGCCTGCAGCAGCTTTGGGATGTGTTGAGCGAAGAATTCAGCATCACCATGGCCCAAATCGGAGTGACATCCGTTGGTGAACTGAAGGATTGACCGCTCGGATCACCTTTCGCGTTCCAATAGCTGTCCGTACCCGGGGATGGGTCCATCGATATTCAACAGTTGCAACGCCTGAAACAGCATCGCCTGGTTCGAGCTGATCACCGGTTTCCCAACCACGTCTTCCAGCCGGGCTATGACCTCGACGCTGCGCATGTCGGTGCAGGACAGAACCAGCGCGTCGGCCTCGGGGTGATCAGCCCCGCGGCCCAGTTCGAATACGGCATCCGGCTCTAACGCCCCCTGGCCTTCATTGCCAAGCGGTTCAGACACTTCCGAGCGTTGGATCGTGTCCACCCCCAGCTTGCCCAGAAAAGCAATCGCCATGTCGTTGATCGCCGGAACATAGGGCGAGGCGAAACCGATACGCTTGGCCCCCAAGGTGGACAACGCATGCACCAACGCCCCTGCTGCGGTCACCGTCTTGGCCCCGCTATCGGCGCTGATGCGGTTGGCCAGATCTCGGTCGAACTCTGGGCCATGAGTCAGCGTGGCCGAGGTGCATCCGTAAAAGACTACGTCCGGCTTGGTTCCCATCAACAGGCGCAAAGGCTCATCCAAGTCGGCGGCCCCTAGATCGTGCATCTGGGATTCGTCGGGGATTTCATCCTCGTCATACCCACCCAATCGGGCTACGTGCAGTGAAACGCCTGTAGGGGACATCAGGGCCAGGTCAGGCTCAAAATTGGTGTTGGTGAAGGGCACCAGCAGGCCGAACCGGGCCCGCCCTCTGGAAGCTGTCATATCTGTCCCTCCTGTTTCCATTGCGTCAGGATTTCTATCGCTTTGACCATCGCCGCCTGCGGACCGACGGTCATGCGCAGGGAATGAGGCAAGCCCGCGCCGCCTTGTGGGCGCAGGAATACGCCCTCGGACCGCAACCTTTGGTCCGCGCTTGCTGCGGCTTCGGTGCTGCCCATGTTGAGCAGCACAAAGTTGGTGAAACTGGGATAAGGCGCGAACCCGGCCTGTTTCAACTGGGCCCTCGCCTGATCCCGCAAGCTTGCGGTGATCGCGCAGGTTTCGCGCATATAGGCATCGTCCCGCACGGCTGCCGCGGCAGCGATTTGGGCGCTGGCCGGGACGTTGTTCGGGTTCATCACTTTACGCAACTCTCCGGCGATGGCAGGTGGGAACAGACCCCACCCGACGCGAAACCCCGCCATGCCGTAGGCTTTTGAAAACGTGCGTAAAACGACTGTGTTTCCGCCCTGAACCAGATCGAAACACCGCTCGCCCAGGTGATCAGAAAATTCGCCATACGCTTCATCGATCACCAACAGAATGTCAGGCCGCAGGCCCTGACGCAGGTGGACAAGTTCGGCTTTCGGAATGCGCGTGCCGGTCGGGTTGCCGGGGTTTGCGACAAAGACGATCCCGGTATCCGGTTGGACCGCGGCAAGCATGGCATCGACACTGACGACGGCATCTACTTCGGCGGCAGGGTCGAACCGCGCGTTTGTCACCTGCGCCGCCGTTTGAAAGAACGGATAGGCATGGGCGGGCGCCAGCACCGCCCGGTCTGGCCCTGCGAACACGCGCGCCAGACATCCGATCAGGTCGAGCGATCCGTTGCCGCACAAAATACCATCGGGATCTATCCCGTGCAGTTCGGACAGTGCGTGCCGCAGGTCCGTCCAGTCCGGATCGGGATAGAGCATCGAGCTGCCCAACGCCTGCGCCGCCGCCTCGGTCGCCTTGGGGCTGGGCGGGCGCAGGCTTTCATTTTGCGACAGCGAGATCAGGGTTTTGCCCTCGGGCGCGTCAAGGTTGGCCAGCGCATAGGGGGACATGCACGCAATATGCGGGTGCGGTTGGGTCATGTTTGCCTCCGATACTGGGTTTGGGCCATCGCCTCGCTGACAAGACCCGCGCGGACGTCGCTTTGCACCGCTTCCTCCGGGCGTTCCTCGGGCAAGCCAAAGCCACCCCCACCCGGAGTTTCAAAGATCAGCGTTTCACCGGCCTTGATCCGAACCTCACCTTTGCCCGGCAGTTGGCGGTTTTCCGGCATCACGGTGATGCGACCGGGCGCGCCGTCCAACCCACCTTCTCGGCCGTTGGCAGGGTTCTTGATCCGCTCGACCGACAGGAACAGCATCAAATCCTGATCCTTGGACGCGCTGAGTTCAATATGCTGCCCCAGACCACCGCGCAGACGCCCGGCGCCACCGGAATCGGGCCGCAGTTCACGACGGTGAAACAGCACAGGGGCAACCGCCTCAGTGGTTTCGACCTGACTGCCCCAAACGCCGCTGGGAAAGGCCGTGGCCGACAGACCGTCCAGCCCGGGGCGTGCGCCTGTGCCGCCATTGAACACCAATTCCAACGCAAACTGGTCATCGCCCCGGTCGATCGCTTCAGGCGCGTGGCGCAGGGGCAGATCGTACATGCATGATGCCCCCTCGGCTGGAACCTTGTCGGGCAGGGCCTGCGACAGGCAGCCATAGACCAGGTCGGGGGTCATCTGCCCCAACGTATGTCGCATCGCCACCGGTGCCGGAGGTTGCGCGTTCAGGATACAACCCTCGGGGCCCGTCACCCGAAACGGATCGAGCGAACCCGCATTGTTCGGGATATCCGCCCCGATGATGCAACGCAGGGCAAAGACGGAATAGGCGGTTGCATAGTTCAGTGGCACGTTGATCCCTTTACCCACACAGGCCGCTGTACCGTCGAAGTCCAGCAACAGGTGATCATCGGCGATGGTCAGCGCTGCGTGCAGCTCGATCTCTTCGTCGTAACCATCTACTTTCAGCACGTGTTGCCATGTGCCCTTGGGCAGGCCGGCGATGGCCTCTAACGTGCCGCGACGTGACGTTTCGATGATGTAATCGGACAGCGCGCTCAGGTCGGGGATGCCAAATTCCTGCATCATCTGAACCAGCCTCGTCGATCCGGCCTCGCAACAGGCGATCAAGGCATAAATGTCACCTTCGTTCGCGATGGGCTCGCGCGAGTTGGCTTTGACGATCTCAAGCAACAGAGCATTGACCTCACCCTGGCTGACCAGTTTGCAGGGGGGGATCAGCAGCCCTTCGTCATAGATATCCGACCCTTCCGGCCCCATGCCCAACCCGCCGAGATCGACCAGATGCGAGGTGCAGGCTGTATAGCCGATAACAGTGTCGCCGAAGAACACGGGCATCATCAGCAAAAAGTCGTTCAGGTGACCCGAAGCGATCCACGGATCGTTGGTCATATAGATGTCGCCGGGTTTCATATCGGTCTGGGCAAATCTGGCGCGCAGGGTTTTGACCGCCTCGGCCATGGTGTTGATATGTCCGGGCGTGCCGGTGACAGCTTGTGCCAGCATCCGGCCCTGCATGTCGAATATCCCGGCCGAGATATCGCCGCATTCGCGCACGATCGGACTGAAGGCGGCGCGGATCAGCGCCTGCCCCTGTTCCTCGACCACGGCCAGAAGTCGGTTCCACATCACTTGCAGGCGTGTATCTGATTGGATCATCCCTGTGCCTCCTCTTGCCGCGTCAGCCAGATATTGCCCTGGCCATCCACGGTTGCGCTGAAATCTGCGCTAACAAATGTGGTCGTTTGTGCCTCGACAATCAGCGCCGGACCGCTGAGCGCGGCTCCGGACGTCAGGTCGGTGCGGTTGTAGACGCCTGCGGCGCGCCATTCTCCGGTGATGTCGCACAGGATCTCGCGCTGTTCGGTGGTTTCTGCCTGTTGATGGACCGGGTTATCGGGATAAGGTTCATGCGCAGGTGCGGGCGATGAAACAGACAGCCCCCAGTTCAGAATCTCGATCGTCATGCCGGGCACGATCCGGCTGAACTGTCGGCTGTATTCCGTCTCAAACGCTTGCCTCAGCGCATCTAAATCTGAGGCCGCCAAAGCCCGTTCGGGCAGGCGGATTTCGATCTCATGCCCCTGACCGTGATATCGCATATAGGCGATCCGGCGTTGCAGCAGTGCCCCGTCGGGCGCACCGGCGCGGACAACCTGTTCCGCTTCGGCCTGCATACCATCGAAGAACCGGTTCAACCCGTCGATATCCAAGCTGTCCAACCGGGCATAGCGTGACCGGATGACCTCGTACGAAACCGGCGCGAACAGAAACCCAACGGCCGAGCCGACGCCGGGATCACGTGGGATCAACACGCGCCGCATCTGGGCGCGACGGGCAACACGGGTTGCGTGCAGGGGGCCGTTGCCGCCAAACGCGATCATCAGCCGGTTGCCAAGGTCTTTGCCGGATTCGACGGCGTGCATACGACCGGCGCTGGCCATGCTTTCGTCGACAATCTCACTGACGGCAAAGGCGGCCTGATCGGGGCTCAAACCCAACGGCTCGCCGACATCCTTCGCCATCGCCTGTTGTGCTGCGCTCTGATCGATCTGCAGACGTCCTTCGGCAAAATGCCCAGGCTCGATCAAGCCCAGCGTCAGATCGGAATCGGTGACCGTCGGGTTTTCCCCGCCCTTTCCAAAGGCTGCCGGCCCGGGATCTGATCCGGCACTGTGGGGGCCAACCTGAATGCGGCCCAGGCGGTCTACACTGGCGATGGAACCGCCCCCGGCTCCGATCTCGATCATCTCGATCACCGGTATCCGGACCGGCATACCCGACCCCTTGATAAAGCGTTCAGCCCGCGAGATTTCGAATTTGCGTGCGGTCTGGGGGCGATATTCGTCGATCAGGCACAGCTTGGCCGTGGTGCCGCCCATGTCAAAGGACAGCACGTCCGCCTCTCCAGTGGCCTCGGCGATGCGGGCGGCGAGAACGGCGCCACCGGCGGGGCCGGATTCGACCAGACGGATCGGTAGCCGGGCAGCGGTGTCGAGCGTGGTCATGCCGCCGCCTGCCGTCATCATCAGGATCGGGCAGGTTAATCCCATCTGCCGAAAGCGCGCCTCAAAATCCTGCAGATATCCGGCCATGAGCGGCTGCACGTAGGCATTGGCAATGGTGGTACACAGCCGGTCGAACTCGCGCGCTTCGGGGCTGACCTCGTGGCTGAGTGAGATGACCAAATCGGGCATATGCAGCGCCAGCAGATCGCGCAGGGCCAGTTCATGTGCAGGGTTGGCATAGGCGTGCAGCAGGCAGATGGCGACGGCCTCGACCTCAAGCGCAGTCAGTTCGTCCACCAAAGGCGCGATGGCCGCCGCGTCCAACGGTTCCAGTTCCTGCCCGTTGACGTCCATGCGCCCACCGATGGTCAGCGAATGGGTGCGCGGCACGATTAGGTCGGGTTTGACCAGATCAATCGCATATTGGCTGTAGCGCCGCTCATAAGCGATTTCGAGGATATCCCGGAACCCACGCGTGGTGATGGTGGCGGTCGTGGCCCCGCGTCGTTCGATCAACGCGTTGGTGGCCAGAGTGGTGCCATGAATGAACCCGGTTACCCGATGCCAATCGGCACCAACGGCTTCAAGCACATGCGTGGCACCCGCAACGGCACCAAGGGCGGGGCGATGTGGAGTGGTGGGAGTTTTGGTGGTTGCCACCACCTGCGATGCGCTGTTCAGCAGGACGGTATCAGTAAACGTACCGCCGATATCGATTGCCATGCGCAATCCATCTGGTTGGATCATTTGGGTATCAGCCTGAAAAGGTGGAAAAAACCTGAAGTCGGGTCAGATGATAACGGTCTGTCCCCGCGGGTTAGACGACCAGATCGCACCCGGTGTCGCGACGCATCATCGGTTGTCGAAGGGTGGCTGTCACAGCTTCGGTTCCTTATCCTCTGATGCCTAGAACATTGAGTGAGGAATGCCCCATCCGTCAACAAATCTTTCGGTCCCCATGAATTTGGTTCCATTCCAATATTGTGATATGACGTCGGGTAAGGTGCATCTTATTCACAAGTATTCCTAAATTTCATCTCAGGGGGGGAAGTTATGAAATTCAGCCATACTACACGTAGTGTTCTGATCGGTGCTGGCCTAATACTGGCAGGTCTGTCGCCCGCATTGTCGCAGGACCGCGAAGAAAGCCAGGGCATGGTGCTGCTGCGCGGGCTGCCGACGCTGGATACGAGTCACAGTATCGCAATCATTGAGCTGGACCCGGAGTCGGATCGGTTCGGAGAAATCCTCAGCGAAGTAGAACAGCCTGAGATGGAGCATCCCTTGCACCATCTGTATTACAGCCCGAATGGCAGGCTCTATGCCACGGGGCTTGATCCCTCGTGCAGCCTGGCCGAGGTCGGGTTGGCCCGCGATGCGGGCGGTGCGCCGGTAATTTCGGGCTTTACCTGTCTGGATACGCAGGGACAGATGGTGGGTGAAGACATCATGTGGGCCAATTCGAACGGTCAGGAATACATGTTCGTGACCTTCATGGGCGGAACCGGCGGCGATGATGGCGGTTCGGTGGGCGTTTTTGATCCACAGACGAACGAAGTCGTCAAAGTGATCGAAGCACGTAAAAGTCAGGTGGGCGAAGGTGCCCCGTTTATCATGTATCCGCATGGCATCTCGGCTTTTGAGGACCGAATGGTCGTGACTTCGACCGTGCATCCGGATCTGGCCACTGGCGTTGGCAACATGCTGACGATCATTGATCTGAACGCGTTGGAACCCATCGAAAACATCTTGGTTGAGAAAGAAAAGCCGCTGGACTTTCCGTCCTCTCCGGTCGAGGTGCTGTTTGCCCGCCCAGGCATGCATCCAGATATCGAACCGGCCATTCTGGCCAATACAATGTTCGGGTTCGAGACGTGGAAAGTACCTTATGACGCCAGTTCCAAGAGTTTTGGTGAGGCCGAAGTGATCTATAGCGGTGTTGCCAATGAAACGGCTGTACCTCTGGAATTCTACGGCACCGAGGATGAGCTGTTCATCTCGCATGCCCTGCCGGGTGTGGTGAAACGCTATGAATTGGCCGCGTTGCCCGAGCTGGTGCCCAGCGGGCCGGATATCGTCGCCGATCCGGGGGCGCATCATATGATCTTTTTCACCTCGGCTTCTGGGCGCGATTTGATTGCCGTTCAGAACAATCTGCTGAATCTGGGCAACGGGGCTGAAGATGATCCGACCGATGTGGATTTCATCGCCGATCTGGCCAGCCATACGATCTCGGTTCATGATCTGGAGACCGGAGAGCGTCTGGCCACGATTGATTTCAAAGAGCGTTACAACAAGGGAGTGGATAACCTCGAAGGACTGTTCGGCTCGGGGTTTGTTCACCACCACTGACGGCCGTTGGGGGGCGGAATGCGTTGGGTTGTGTTGATCCTGGCTGCCGCAGGGATTGCGGTGGCTGGTTGGATGGTCTGGGATCGGATGCGCGGCCCGACGGAAACGCCCATTGCCGATTTCTCAGCCCCTTTCGTGTTCGGGCGGTTTGCCGTTCCGCCCGACAACCCGCTGACGCAAGAGGCGTTCACGTTGGGCCGGCACCTGTTCTATGACCCCATCCTGTCGGGCAACAATGAGGTGTCCTGCGCAACCTGTCACGTGCAGGAATTGGCGTTTACCGATGGGCTGGCAAAGTCGCCGACATTGTCCGGGGGTGAGCTGGACTTTAGTTCGATGAGCCTCGCCAATTTGCTTTGGGGGCAGGAGAGGTTTTTCTGGAACGGCCGTGCGACCTCGTTGGAAGAGCAGGCTTTGATGCCGATCCAACATCCGGATGAGATGGGGCAGGATATCGATGCGCTGATGGAGGAGCTTCAGGTCTCAGGGTCTTATCGCAAGATGTTTCGTCAGGCCTATGGTGCGGTCACGCCCGAAAATACAGCCAAGGCGCTGGCGACTTTCATGCGGCTTTTGATCTCGTCAAACTCGAAATACGATCAATACCTACGGGGTGAGGTCCGGCTGACCGCGCAGGAAGAACATGGGCGCAAGCTGTTCATGGCGCATCCCGATACCAAGGTGTCCCTGCGGGGCGGCAATTGCATCGATTGCCACAGTCAGTTCCTGACCTCGGGCTTTCGCGATGCGCTGGACGGGTTTTCCAACAACGGGCTGGATCCAGATGGGACCTTGCCCGACGGTCTGATGGCGGTGACGGGCAACCCGGCGCATAAGGGGTTTTTTAAAGTCCCGACCCTGCGCAACATCGCCGTCACAGCTCCCTACATGCATGACGGTCGGTTCGACACGCTGGAAGACGTAATGGACCATTACAACGATGGTATCGTGGTCAGCGATACACTCAGCCCGTTGATCCTTGAGGCCGACAACGCGCCCGAGGCCGGGCAGGAAACGGTGGGCCTGCGCATGACGCCCGATGAAATTCAGGCCATCATCGCCTTCCTGCACACTCTGACGGATGAGGCATTTCTGACCAACCCGCAGTTTTCCAACCCGTTCGAGGGAGGGTCGTGATGCGTCCGATCATTGTAATTTCAGTCATGGTGGCTCTGATCGCGGGGTGGTTCGTGCTGAACCCGGGGCAAAACAAAGCCACGCCGATCACGCTGACATTCCACGCCCAGATGGGGGATGAGTCTCTGATCTATGATCAATTCATCTATGATAATCCGGGCGGGCAGGGTCAGTTCAGGGTTCGCGACTTCAGGTTCTACCTCAGCAACCTGTCTTTCGGGCACGGGGATGAGACCTATGCCGAACCCGAAAGTTATCATTTGCTGCGCTTTGACAATGCGGACAGCGCGCATTCGATCACCTTGCCTGCCGTGCCATTGCCATCGATTGAAACTGTGCGGTTCTTGATCGGTGTCGACCCGGCTGCGAACAGCTCGATTGAGGTGCGCGGGGACCTGGACCCCAACAGTCAGATGGCCTGGAATTGGGAGGTAGGGTACAAATTTGTCGTATTCGAAGGGGCGCTGCAAGTGGGTGGGGACGTGTCCCCCCTAGTCTATCACGTGGGGTTTTCCGAGAACGCGCGCGAGGTCGAATTTTCAGTTCCGGCAGAGGTTTTGGCAGACGGAAAGCAAGAGGTTCGTCTGATCGTCGATCTGGCGAAACTATTCGACAATGCGGCACAGATCGACATGCAGGCGCTGCCCTCGGTCAAGTTCAACCGCACTGATGCCGAGGTGCTGGCCAACAACTATGCCAACATGATCGCGCCGAGTTTCTGAGGGTGTTTAATCCACCTAAGGGTGGTGTTTCAGGAACATCGGGCCGCCGCGCCAGCGTGAGAAGCCATACCCGTTGACCATGACCACGTCGATATCCTCGGGGCGCCGCGCTATGCCTTCCGTCAAAAGGGCCTGCGCCTCGGCCTGCATGGTGGATAGAATGCGCTGGACGATCTCGGCGTCGGATATCGGAGTGCGCGCGATCTTCTTGCGCGCAGATTCGGCCAGAACAAGGTTTTCCACCCATTGCGACGGGGTAGTTTTGCCGCCCGCGTAATCGTACCAGCCTTGACCGGTCTTGCGCCCGAAACGTCCTGCCTCGCACAGCTTGTCTGCGATGTGAACATAGCGCTGGGCGGGGTCGCGAGTCGCAGCTTGGCTTTTGCGCTTGGCCCATCTGATGTCGAGGCCCGCAAGGTCCTGCATCTCAAACACGCCCATGGGAAAACCAAAATCGCGCATCGCTTGATCAACGTCCCATGGAAGGGCACCGTCTTCGACCATGTATTCGCATTCACGTCGATAGGCTGACATGATGCGGTTGCCGATAAATCCGTCACATACTCCGGCGGGCACGGCGATCTTTCCAAGCTTACGCGACAGCGCAAACCCTGTGGCCACAACGGATGAGGCGGCATTGTCTGGGATGATGACCTCAACCAGTTTCATGATGTGGGCGGGTGAGAAAAAGTGCAGGCCGATCACACGTTCGGGGTGTCTGGTTTGGGCGGCCATGGCGCTGACATTCAGATAAGACGTGTTGCTGGCTAGAATGGCGTCGCGCCGGATATGCTTATCAAGCTCCTGAAACACCTGCGCTTTCAGTTCCATGTCCTCGAATACAGCCTCGATGATCAGATCGGTTTCGGTCAGAGCCTTGAATGTGGTCGTGGTTGATAAAGCGGCGGTCAGAGCCTCCTGCTTGCCTTGGTCAATCAGGCCGCGCTTTCTGCTGTTGTCTAGGATGGCTGCGATGCGATCTTGCCCGGCTGCACGGGCAGCTTCGTCCCGTTCAACCAAGGTCACTGGCAGCCCTGCCAACAAGCAGGCGGCGGCGATTCCGGCCCCCATGGTGCCCCCACCAATCACGCCGATGCTTGTGAGCGGATGGGGTTCCATGTCCTTCAGTTCGGACAGTTTCGACGCTGATCTTTCAGCAAAGAAGATGTATCGCAAGGCCGCGCTTTGCGGGTCGGATTTCAGGGCCAAATACGTCTCACGCTCTTGAATCAGAGCTTGATCCGCGGGCAGATCGAGCGCGGCTTGCACGGCCCTTGCTGCTGCGGCAGGCGCATGTGCGCCGCGCGCTTTTGTGATGATGCCGGTCTTTGCTGCTTCCCAAGCTGTTGCGTCCATAACTGGTTTGGCGTTCCGGTGCCGCAATGCAGTTCTAGGCCGAGCGTTTGCGGCCGACCTGGCCAGCGCACTGGCACAGGCCATCAGGTCACCGTCGGCGATATCGTCAATCAGACCTAGGTTCAGCGCCGTCGTAGCAGAGATCGGCTTACCGCTGGTCACCATGTTCAGCGCCTCAAGCGGGTCGATCAGGCGCGGTAGTCGAACGGTGCCGCCCGCGCCAGGGATCAGGCCCAGCGTTACCTCGGGCAGGCCAAACCAGGTGCTGCGCAGCGCCACGCGGTGACTGCACCCAAGCGCGATCTCAAGTCCACCGCCAAGGACAGAACCGTGCAGTGCCGCGACCCAGGGCTTTATTGTGTCTTCAATCGCCTGGATGACGTCCGGCAGGTGGGGTTCCATTGGCGACTTGTCAAACTCGCGTACATCCGCACCAGCAGTGAATGTCCGACCTTCAGCGCACAGTATGACGGCCTTGGCAGAGGTGTTCGCTTCGGTCTCGGCAATGGCTGCCAACAGCCCCGCGCGCACTGCCTGACTGGCTGCGTTCACAGGCGGGTTGTCGATCGTCACAACCGCCAAATCGTCCTTTGTTTCGACACGCACCACCATCCGGCCACCCGACGTTTTGGAGAATAACTGAAAGCGTAACTTCTCGCAAAAAAACTTCAAGCATAAAATATTTTAACTTGAAGGGATCAGCGACTCGGTCTAGCGTTTAAGGTATTCAGACGGATGAAGGGAAGTTTAGCGATGCGCATTGCTTGCCTTGGCGGCGGACCGGCGGGTCTTTATTTCGGGATTTCGATGAAGCTTCGAAGTCCGGCGGCCGAGATTGAGGTGATCGAGCGCAACCGACCCGATGACACCTTTGGCTGGGGCGTCGTTCTGTCCGATGAAACGTTGGACAATCTGGCGGTCAACGATCCGATCAGCGCTGAGAGAATTCGGGAACAGTTTGCCTATTGGGACGATGTCGCGCTGGTTCACAAAGGCCAGCGCACTGTGTCTGGCGGGCATGGGTTCTGTGGCATCGGGCGCAAGCAGCTGTTGCTGATCCTGCAGGCCCGCGCCCGCGAATTGGATGTGAAGATGCGGTTCGAAACCGAGGCTGCATCCGCCTTGGACTATATGGCCAACTATGACGTCGTCATTGCGTCGGACGGGCTGAATTCGAAAACCCGCGCCGAGTTTTCAGATGTGTTCAAACCGGATATCGACCAGCGCCTGTGTCAGTTTGTGTGGCTGGGAACGCACCAGAAATTCGACGACGCATTTACCTTTATCTTCGAGAAGACCGATAAGGGCTGGGTTTGGGCCCATGCCTATCAATTCGATCCAGACACCGCGACTTTCATTGTCGAATGCACACAAGAGACATTCGATGCCTATGGCTTTGACAAGATGAGCCAGCAGGACTCGATTGCCGTTTGCCAAGACATCTTCAAGGATCATCTGGGCGGGCATGCTCTGATGACCAATGCCAACCATATCCGTGGCTCAGCCTGGCTGCGGTTTCCGCGCGTGCTGTGTGAGAAATGGAGCCACGACAACGTCGTTTTGCTGGGGGATGCTGCGGCTACGGCGCATTTCTCGATCGGGTCGGGAACCAAATTGGCGCTGGAAAGCGCGATTGCGCTGGCCGAGTATATCCACAGCGAAGACACGCTTGAGGCTGCCTTTGCCCGTTATGAAGACGAACGGCGGCTCGAAGTACTGCGACTGCAATCGGCGGCGCGGAACTCGGTTGAGTGGTTCGAGGATGTTGAACGCTATCTGGATCTGGATTCCGTGCAGCTGAACTATTCCATGCTGACCCGGTCGCAACGGATCAGCCATGAAAACCTGCGCGAACGCGATGCTGGGTGGCTGGGCCGGGCCGAGGCCTGGTTCATGGCGCAAGCCGGGGTCGGGATCAACGCTTCCGCCCGCGCGCCCATGTTTGCGCCATTCCGTCTGCGTGGGATGGAGTTGAAGAACCGGATCGTGGTCTCACCCATGGCACAGTACAAGGCCGTGGATGGCTGCCCGACCGACTGGCATCTGATCCACTATGGCGAGCGCGCCAAGGGCGGGGCAGGGCTGGTCTATACCGAGATGACTTGTGTCAGTGCCGATGGTCGCATCTCGCCAGGTTGTCCCGGTCTGTATGCGCCCGAGCATGAGGCGGCATGGCGCCGCCTGACCGATTTCGTCCACACCGAGACCGACGCCAAGATTTGCTGCCAAATCGGTCATGCCGGGCGCAAAGGATCGACGCGCATCGGGTGGGAGGGCATGGATCAGCCGTTGGAGGAAGGCAACTGGCCCCTGATCTCCGCCTCGGCCATTGCGTGGTCAGACGACAACGCCATACCCAAAGCGATGGATCGGTCGGATATGGATCGCGTCATGGCTGAGTTCGCAGCAGCCGCCCAAATGGGTGATCGCGCCGGGTTCGACATGATAGAACTGCACGCGGCTCATGGGTATCTGATCTCGTCCTTCATCTCTCCGCTTTCAAACACACGAGACGACGACTATGGCGGCAGTTTGGAAAACCGCATGCGTTACCCGCTTGAGGTGTTCGCGGCCATGCGCGCGGTCTGGCCCGAGGCCAAGCCGATGGCAGTGCGTATATCGGCCAGTGACTGGGCGGGTGAAAACGGCATCACACCGGAAGAGGCCGTTGAGATCGCGGCGATGTTCGATGCGGCGGGGGCGGATATCGTGGATGTGTCCGCAGGCCAGACCTCGACACAGGCGCAGCCGATTTATGGGCGGATGTTCCAGACCCCATTCTCGGACCGTATCCGCAATGAACGTGGCATCAAGACAATGGCAGTTGGCAACATCTACGAGGCCGACCACGTCAATTCGATCTTGATGGCAGGGCGCGCCGATCTGGTCTGTCTGGCCAGACCGCATCTGAATGACCCTTATTGGACCTTGCACGCAGCCACGGCGCTGGGCGACCGGCAGGAGATCTGGCCAAAACCCTATGAGGCTGGGCGCGATCAGGCCTGGCGTCTGGCCGACCGCGACGCGGAAATGGCAGGTAAGGTATGAGTCATGTGGTCATATCAGGCGGTGGCACCGGGGTCGGTGCAGCGATTGCGAAGACGTTTGCTGAGGATGGCGTGGCGATCACTCTTTTAGGTCGGACCGAGGCTACCTTGCAACAGCAGAGCCTACCTTTCGAAGTCTGCGATGTGACCGACACGGTGCAAGTACAGGCCGCTTTCGAGTCCGCCCGCGCCCAACGCGGCCCGGTCACGGCGGTCATCGCCAATGCAGGCGCGGTGCATTCGGTGCCGTTTGCCAAAATGACGGCGGATGACCTGCGCGGCATGACCGAGGTCAACTTGATCGGTGTATTCAACATCTGGCAGGCCGGGCTGGCAGACATGCAGAAGGCGGGCGCTGGGCGTCTGGTCGCCATCGCCTCGACAGCGGGATTGAAAGGCTATCCTTACGTCTCTGGCTATTGCGCCGCGAAACACGGGGTTATCGGCCTTACCCGCGCGCTGGCAGTTGAACTGGCCCCGACCGGGATCACCGTCAACGCCGTGTGCCCCGGTTTTGTAGACACGCCGATGCTGGAACGTTCGATCGAAACCATCGTCGAAAAAACGGGGATGAGCGCAGAGGACGCCGCCGCCTCGCTTCACCGGGGCAACCCCCAACGCCGGTTTATCGAAACGGATGAGGTCTCCAGCGCAGTGAAATGGCTGTGCTCGGACGCTGCGAAATCCGTGAACGGCCACACGCTCAGCCTTTCGGGAGGTGAAATATGACCCCGACCCTTGCACACCCCCCGCTTGAGGATGCCTCGAAAGAACGGCTACGCCTGTGGTTGCGTCTGTTGAAAACCACCCGAGGTATCGAGGCCAAACTGCGTGAGAATTTCCGGGCCGAGTTCGACACGACCTTGCCCCGGTTCGACGTGATGGCAGCGCTCTCGCGCTTTGAGGGCGGCCTGAAAATGAGCGAGATTTCCGGCGTGCTGCGCGTCTCCAATGGCAACGTGACCGGGATCGTGGACCGGCTGGCTGACGATGGCCTGCTGGTGCGTGTGCCTGTGCCCGGAGACCGCCGCGCACATCGCGTATGTATGACCCAAAAGGGCCGCGCGGAATTCGCCCGCCAGGCCGCCGCGCATGAGGCATGGATCGCCGATATGCTGGGTCAATTCTCGGCCGAGGATGCAAGGACGCTCACCACCGAATTCAGCCTGCCGGAGGAGCCTAATGATCCGTGACGTCAAACATTTCCAGTGTGAGGTGCAAGACCGCGTTGCCACGGTCAGCTTGGACCGGCCTGAGCGGAAAAACCCGCTGACCTTCGACAGCTATGCCGAGCTGCGCGACTGGTTTCGCGATCTGGTCTATGTCGATGATGTGGACGCCGTGGTCTTTGCGTCGAATGGTGGCAATTTCAGCTCGGGTGGCGATGTGCATGACATCATCGGCCCGCTGACCCGCATGAATATGAGAGAGTTGTTGGCCTTTACCCGCATGACCGGCGATCTGGTCAAGGCGATGGTGAATTGCGGTAAGCCGGTGATTGCGGCGGTGGACGGTATCTGCGTTGGGGCTGGAGCGATCATCGCCATGGCATCCGATCTGCGTATCGCCACACCACAGGCGAAATGCGCCTTTCTGTTCACACGGGTTGGGCTGGCTGGTTGTGACATGGGAGCCTGTGCCGTCTTGCCCCGTATCATCGGGCAGGGGCGGGCGGCAGAGCTGCTCTATACCGGGCGGTCTATGAGCGCCGAGGAGGGGCTTGGCTGGGGGTTCTACAACAGCGTGGTCGAGGCGGATCAGCTTGAGGGCGCGGCGCAGAACATGGCCCGGCGTATCTCTGCGGGACCGAATTTCGCGCATATGATGACCAAAACCATGTTGGCGCAGGAATGGTCCATGTCGATCGAACAGGCCATCGAAGCCGAGGCACAAGCGCAGGCCATCTGCATGCAGTCCGGCGATTTTGAGCGTGCCTACAACGCCTTTGTCGCCAAAGAAAAACCAGAGTTCGAGGGGGATTGATGGCAGATCGCAGCTTCCTGTCATGGCCATTTTTCGAGCCACGCCACCGCAACTGGGCCGCGCGAGTCGAAGAGGTCGTGCAGGAGCTAAAGGTCGACCACGCGGACACGGATGCCGCCTGCCGCGCGCTGGCGCGTGACTTGGGCGCGGCGGGGCTGCTGCGGCCAACTGCGGACGAACACGGCCAGTTGGATGTGCGGACTTTGTGTCTGACCCGGGAAATCCTTGCCCGGCATGATGGGCTAGCTGATTTTTCCTTTGCGATGCAGGGTCTTGGCACCGGTGCGATTTCCCTGTTCGGCTCACCCCAGCAAAAGGCCGAATGGTTGCCTAAAACGCGCAGCGGGCAGGCGATTTCGGCCTTTGCGTTGACCGAGCCGCAGTCAGGATCCGATGTGGCGAATTCTGCCATGACCGCCACATGTGATGGCGATCACTATGTTCTGAACGGCGAAAAGACGTGGATATCGAACGGGGGCATTGCCGACGTTTACACCCTGTTCGCCCGCACCGGCGAGGCGCCGGGTGCTAAGGGATTGTCTGCCTTTGTGGTAACACCCGACTTGCCGGGGTTTGAGGTTGCCGAACAGCTGCACACCATCGCTCCGCATCCGCTGGCGACACTGCGGTTTTCTGATACGCGCATCCCAGAGTCGGCGATGATCGGCGCGCCCGGTGCCGGGTTTAAGATCGCCATGTCGGTGCTGGATGTGTTTCGCTCGACTGTGGCGGCCGCGGCGTTGGGGTTCGCCCGGCGCGCGTTGGATGAAGCGTTGACGCGGGTCAGTACCCGGCATGTGCAAGGCGCGCCGCTGTTCGATCTGCAGATGGTGCAAGGTCACATCGCCGATATGGCGCTGGACGTCGATGCGGCGGCGCTGCTGGTCTACCGCGCCGCCTGGACCAAAGACAGTGGGGCACCACGGATCACACGTGAGGCCGCAATGGCCAAGCTTTTTGCCACCGACCACGCGCAGCAGGTCATCGACAAGGCGGTACAGCTGTTCGGCGGTGATGGTGTCCGATCGGGCATGCCGGTCGAGGCGCTGTACCGTGAAATCCGGGCGTTGCGCATCTACGAGGGTGCCTCGGACGTTCAGAAAGTGGTCATCGCCCGTCAGGCAATGGCCGCGCATAGGGAGGGGAAGTGATGTTGGGACCGTCCGCACATATCGATACGTTCAGCCGCGATAGCTTGCCGTCCGAGGAGCAGTGGCCAGATTTTCTGTTGGACGGGTTCGACTATCCCGACCTTCTGAATGCTGCGTATGAGCTGACCGATGCGATGGTGGACAAGGGGTTTGGCGACAATATCGCGCTGATCGGAAACGGGCGGCAGAGGACCTATAAAGAGCTGACCGACTGGACCAACCGTCTGGCGCACGTGCTGGTCGAAGATCTGGGGGTACAGCCCGGTAACCGGGTGTTAATCCGTTCGGCAAATAACCCGGCCATGGTGGCCTGCTGGCTGGCCGCGACCAAGGCTGGGGCCGTAGTCGTCAACACCATGCCCATGCTGCGGGCGGGAGAGTTGACCAAACATGTGGACAAGGCCGAGATCCAGTTCGCCCTCTGCGACACACGTTTGATGGAGGAAATGGAAACCTGCGCACAGGATAGCCCGTTCCTAGAGTGCGTCGTGGGGTTCGACGGCACCTCAAACCACGATGCCGAACTTGATCGTCTGGCGCTGGAAAAACCGGTTCAGTTCGAATGCGTGCAAACGGGTCGCGATGACGTTGCCCTTCTGGGATTCACCTCAGGTTCGACCGGAGAGCCCAAGGCCACGATGCATTTTCACCGCGATCTGATGATCATTGCCGATGGTTATGCGCGCGAGGTTCTGAACGTGCAGCCTGAGGACGTCTTTGTCGGGTCCCCTCCACTGGCATTCACTTTCGGGCTGGGTGGACTGGCGGTGTTTCCACTGCGATTTGGGGCAACGGCGACCTTGCTGGAACAAGCCTCTCCCTCCGGTATGATCGAGATCATCGAGAAGTATAAAGCCACCGTCTGTTTCACAGCTCCAACCGCCTATCGGGTCATGTTGCAAGCGATGGAGGACGGGGCCGATCTGTCCAGCCTGCGCGCTGCCGTTTCGGCGGGCGAGACGTTGCCCAAACCCGTCTATGACGACTGGATTGCACGTACAGGCAAGCCGATGCTCGATGGCATCGGGGCCACGGAATTGCTGCATATCTTCATCTCAAACCGGTTCGACGATCACCGGCCCGCTTGCACCGGAAGGCCGGTCAAAGGGTACGAAGCGAAGGTTTTGAACCGCGACGGGACCGAGGCCAAAACGGGCGACATTGGCCGATTGGCGGTGCGAGGCCCGACCGGCTGCCGATATCTGAATGATGATCGTCAAAAGGATTATGTTCACGACGGTTGGAACATCACCGGCGACAGTTTCTATCAGGACGAGGGCGGCTATTTCCATTTCGCGGCACGCAATGACGATATGATCGTCTCGGCCGGTTACAACATCGCAGGCCCCGAGGTCGAAGCCGCGCTGCTGGCGCACGAGGCCGTGCTGGAATGCGCCGTGATCGGTGCCCCAGACCCGGATCGGGGCGAAATTGTCGAAGCGCATGTCGTGTTGACCGAAGGTGCTGTGGCAGAGGATACCCTGCGCGAGGCGCTGCAGACACACGTCAAATCCGTCATTGCGCCCTACAAATACCCACGCTCGATCCGGTTCTGCGACGCGTTGCCAAAGACTGCGACGGGAAAAATTCAGCGGTTCAGGTTGAAATCCCCCTCGACGAACGGGGCGTGATCAGTGTGAATAGCGGCATAACAAAAAAGAACGCCCTGTCAGGGGCATAGGCTGAACGCGGGGAAGATTGGCAAAAGGCGCGTTCGAAAGACCAACGAAGGGAGATGAAGATGAAAAAGTTTCTAGCGGCCGCTGCGGTTTCCGCGCTGTGCGCCACCGGTGCGGTGGCCGAGGTCAAGGTCGGGATGATCACCACGCTGTCTGGCGGCGGGGCCGGGTTGGGCATCGATGTGCGGGACGGGTTCATGCTGGCCATCGCGCAATCGGGCCGCGACGATATTGAGGTTGTAATCGAAGACGACCAGCGCAAGCCCGACATCGCCGTGCAGTTGTCGGACAAGATGATCCAATCCGAACGGGTCGATGTGATGACCGGTATCATCTGGTCCAACCTTGCCATGGCGGTTGTGCCTGCGGCGGTGAACCAGAACGTATTCTATCTGTCGCCCAATGCGGGCCCGTCTCCCTTGGCCGGGAAAGGTTGCCATCAGAACTATTTCAACGTCGCCTGGCAGAACGACAACCTGCACGAGGCCGCCGGGGCCTATGCCAATGGTGCGGGCTACAAGAACAGCTTTATCTTGGCCCCAAACTATCCGGCTGGTGTGGATGCTCTGACAGGCTACAAACGGTTCTTCGAAGGTGATCTGGCCGGTGAAATTTATACCGAACTGGGACAGACCGACTATGCCGCCGAGATTGCTCAGATCCGGGCCAGCGATGCGGATAGCGTGTTCTTCTTCCTGCCAGGCGGTATGGGGATTTCCTTCCTCAAGCAATATGCCGACAGTGGGATCGACCTGCCCGTGGTCGGTCCGGCCTTCAGCTTTGATCAGGGCATCCTGCAGGCAGTTGGTGATGCGGCAATGGGTGTGGTGAACACCTCCCAGTGGAACAAGGATATCGACAACCCGACCAATGCGGCGTTTGTGGAAAGCTTTCAGGCGGAATACGGACGTCTGCCTTCGCTCTACGCAAGTCAAGGGTTTGACACCGCCAATCTGCTGCTGTCGGCGCTGGACAAGGCCGACCCGTCAGATGCCGATGCTTTCCGTGAGGCGCTGCGAGCGGCCGAGTTCGACAGCACCCGCGGCGATTTCAGCTTTGGCCCAAACCATCACCCGGTTCAGACCATCTATGCGCGTGAAGTGATCAAGGAAGGTGACGTATTCACCAACAAGATCCTCGGCGTTGCGCTGGAAAACCACTCTGACGCTTATGCGGCCGAGTGCAAAATGTAACTGACCCTCTGCCTGCCCCCGATTGCGGGGCGGGCAGACCACCGGAGTTCCCATGTCCTCGATCCTGATTATCGAGCAGATCCTTAACGGGCTGCAGTTCGGTGTAATGCTGTTCCTGATGGCGGCTGGTCTGACGCTGATTTTCGGCGTGATGGGCCTGATCAATCTGGCGCACGGGTCCCTTTACATGGTGGGGGCTTTTGCGGCGGCGGCTGTGGCGGGCGCAACTGGGTCTTTCCTGCTGGCGCTGGTTGCCGCCCTGGCCGCCGCAGCGCTGGCCGGAGCGATTGTTGAGATGGTGGTGATCCGGCGATTGTATAACGCGCCGCATCTGGATCAGGTGCTGGCCACATTCGCGCTGATCCTGATCTTTTCTGAAGGAACACGCTGGGTCTTTGGCTCTTTTCCGTTGTTTCTGGACATTCCCGACGCGCTGTCCGGACCTGTCACTTTGCCGGGCGGGATCGAATACCCCCTATATCGCCTGACCCTGATTGGCATCGGGCTAGCCGTGGCTGTGGGTCTTTGGGCACTGATTGAACGCACCCGCCTAGGCATTCAAATACGAGCGGGAGAGAATGATCGTGAGATGATCGCGGCACTGGGCGTCGATATCTCGAAACTCTACACGTTGGTTTTTGCGTTGGGCGCGGCGCTGGCCGGATTGGCTGGCGCTTTGGTCGGGGCGATTCAATCGGTTCAGGTCGGGATGGGAGAACCGGTGCTGATCCTGGCCTTTGTGGTCATTGTCATCGG
Organism: Ruegeria sp. BI7; assembly: GCF_056537925.1. NCBI lineage: Bacteria > Pseudomonadati > Pseudomonadota > Alphaproteobacteria > Rhodobacterales > Roseobacteraceae > Ruegeria > Ruegeria sp. BI7. The sequence continues at coordinate 24,429 of NZ_JBQFSK010000008.1, read as the reverse complement.
CGGGATCGGTTCAGTTCGTGGTGCCTTTATCGGCGCGCTGCTGGTCGGGCTGACCGACACGCTGGGCGGGGTGTTCCTGCCCGAATTGTTCAAGCTGTTCATGGACAATGGCGCGGCACAGAAAAGCGGCTCGGCGCTGGCCTCTATGGGGATTTACGTGCTGATGGGGCTGGTGCTGATCTGGCGACCCACAGGGTTGTTCGGAGCGCGCGTATGAGGCTGAATGAGACATACCTCAACTCCTTGATGATCGCGGGTCTGCTGGCACTGCCGCTTTGGGCGGTTATGGCAGACCAGCCCTTTACGATCACATTGGTGACGCGGGCGGTAATCCTTGCGCTGGCGGCGGTGGGGTTGAACATCATCCTTGGGATCGGTGGCATGGTCAGCTTTGGGCATGCCGTGTTCTTTGGGATCGGAGGGTACGCGATGGGCATCCTTGCCTATCACGCGCAGACCTACACGGCGCTTGATCTGGGATTTTTCACCACCGATGGCACCAAAGCTATGCCGGTGATCTGGCTGGTGGCGATGATCCTTTCAGGGATGGTGGCGTTCTTTATCGGGCTGCTGTCGCTGCGCACCTCTGGTGTGTATTTCATCATGATTACGCTCGCCTTTGGGCAGATGTTTTTCTACTTCGCGATCTCCTGGGCGCAATACGGTGGCGAAGATGGGCTGTCGATTTACGTTCGCAACGACTTTCCTGGTTTGAACACGTTAGCGCCGATCCAGTTCTATGGGATCTGTTTCACGCTGCTTTGTGTGGTGCTGTTTCTGTTCGCCCGCCTTCAGGGCTCACCCTTCGGATTGGCGCTGAACGCGGCGCGTCAGACGCCCACTCGGGTTGAGACCGTGGGCCTGAACCCGATGCGATTGAAGCTGCTGGCTTTTGTCCTTTCTGGGGCCATCACCGGGCTGGCGGGCGCGTTGTTTGCAGACCTGAACCGATTTGTCTCGCCAACGATGTTCAGTTGGCAATTGTCGGGTGAATTGATCGTGTTGATCATTATCGGCGGGGTTGGGCGCCTGATGGGGCCAGTGATCGGAGCCTGTGTCTTTGTGGCGCTGGAACACTTCTTGGGCGAGCTGACCGATTACTGGCACGTCTATCTGGGCGTGGTGCTACTGTGTATTGTGCTGTTCGGGCGCGGGGGGCTGATCGGTCTGCTGACCGGGAAAGAGGGGGCACATGTCTGATCCCGTCCTTTCCACGCTGAACCTGAACAAAAGCTTTGGCGCACTCAAGGCCACGGACGACGTGTCGATTGACCTGATACCCGGCGAAATCCATGCGATCATCGGCCCAAACGGGGCGGGCAAATCGACGCTGATCCAACAGATTTGCGGTGGGTTGCAGCCAGATTCCGGACGGGTCCTGCTGAATGGTCAAGATGTCTCGGGGCATAGCACGCAGGCGCGGGCGCGGGCCGGGCTGGGGCGCACCTTTCAGATTTCCCAATTGTGCATGGAAGATACTGTTCTGGAAAACGCTGTGCTGGGCGCGATGGGGGCCGAGCATGTGGCTTGGCGGTTCTGGCGACCTGCCTTGAAACGACCCGCGCTGCGCGAGCGAGCCGAGGCAGCGTTGGAGCGCGTGGGCCTCAGCGATGACCGCGATACGCGCTGTGCCAACCTCAGCCATGGTCAGCGGCGGCAATTGGAGGTTGCAGTTGCTTTGACCTTGTCCCCAAAAGCCTTTGTGATGGACGAGCCAATGGCCGGGCTTGGTGCCGGAGGGTCGAAACGACTGACGGGTTTTCTTGACGGGCTGAGGCAGGAAGCGCCCATTTTGCTAGTCGAACATGACATGGACGCGGTCTTTGCGCTGGCCGACCGGATCAGTGTGCTGGTCTATGGCAAGGTCATCGCCACCGGTACAGCAGACCAAATCCGCACCAGCCGCGAGGTGCGCGACGCTTATCTGGGAGATGAGGCATGACCCTGCTGCGGATAGAAAACCTCAGCGCCTCTTACGGTGTCAGTCAGGCCCTGTTTGGTGTGGATCTTGAGATTGCGCAGGGTGAGGTCACTGCCCTGATGGGGCGGAACGGGATGGGTAAGACCACCACGGTAAAGGCCATTTGCCGGATGATCCGGTCAGACGGCACGCTGACGCTGGACGGTCAGGACCTGCATGCGCTGCCTAGTCACAAGGTCGCGCGCAAAGGCGTGGGGCTGGTGCCCGAAGGCCGCCGCTGTTTTGCCGACCTGACTGTGCGTGAAAACTTGATTGCGGCGGCACGCCCAGGGGATTGGACCCTGCGTGGTGTGACCGAGTTGTTTCCCCGGTTGGGTGAACGGCAGGGGCAACGGGCGGTTTCCCTGTCGGGAGGAGAGCAGCAGATGCTGGCGATTGGCCGTGCGCTGATGACTAACCCCCGACTGCTAATCCTGGATGAGGCGACTGAGGGGCTTGCCCCGATCGTCCGGCAGGAAATCTGGGCAGCGCTGCACCGCCTGCGGCAAGAGACCAACGTGGCGATCCTGCTGATCGACAAATCGTTAAAGGAGTTGGCGGCTGTGTCTGACAAAGCGGTCATTCTGGAGCGGGGCCGCACCGTCTGGACCGGTGCCATCACTGACCTGACCCCTGAAATTTCCGAAAAATATGTGGGGGTCTGATGGCGTTTGAGTTTCATCAAAAAGTCTTGTTCAAACATTGCGACCCTGCCGGGATCGTGTTCTTTCCGCGTTACTTCGAGATTATCAATGATTGCGTCGAGGCGTTCTTTGATCAGGGCTTGAACGCGCCGTTCCACGATCTGCATCGCGCAGGTGCCGTACCAACTGTTCAGATCCAGACCCAGTTTCCCGCACCCAGCCGCCATGGAGACCAATTGGTTTTCCAACTTGAAATCACACAGATCGGCAACAGCTCGGCGGGGTACACGATGACCGCCCGTTGTGGGGACGAGGTGCGGTTGACAACTTTGGCGACATTGGTCCACGTCAACGCCGATGGCCGCCCCGAGGCGTGGCCAGATACCATCCGCAGCAAGCTGGAAACATTCAGAAAGGACGCGACATGAGCCATAAGATCATTCAGCCCGACGGCTGGCTTCCGGCCAAAGGCTATGCGAACGGCGTTCTGACCAAGGATGGAACCTTGCATATTGGCGGCCAGATCGGATGGGACGCGAACAAGGAATTCGTCAACGGCGGCTTTATTGGCCAGATGAAACAGGCCCTGCAAAATATCGTGGACATTGTCGAAGCCGCAGGTGGTGAGGTAACCGACGTGACCCGCTTGACCTGGTTTGTCATCGACAAAAGCGAATACCTGGCAAAACAGGCCGAAGTCGGCGCAGCCTATCGTGAGGTGTTTGGCAGACACTTCCCCGCCATGTCGATGATCATCGTTGCCGGTTTGGTCGAAGACGAAGCCATGGTTGAGATTGAGGCCACAGCGCATCTGTCGTAACCCCGGTTGTTAAAGATTGCGCACTCAGAACCGGTAAGTAGCACCTATCAGCGGGCCGGATTGATCGAATTCGTAATCATTGCCGTCAATATCGTGGTCGAAAGATATGTAACGGTATCCACCCCGCAGCATCCACCTGTCGTTGATGATGTAGTCTGCAGTCAGCAGAACCGACCAGGTCTGGCTGCCGCTGCGAAATCCTCCGTAATCCACATAAGCGGTGCTGGTCCATGAATCGGATAGCGTAAACCGTGCCCGGACCCCAACCACCGGGTCGACCCAACTTTCGTCGGCAGTAGAGGTAAAGGCGGGACCTCCTACAGGTGTCAGCGAGAAATCAGTGTCGGTACTGTACCACCTGAAGCCGCCCGCAAGGTCCACCTTGACGGTTGGATCATTGCGCACTCGGTAACCCAGTAAGGCCGTCAGGAACTGTGTCTTGACCGAAGTTTCAAGGTCGCCGCCGCCAGGCCCGGTATCGCCAAAGGACAAGTTGGTATAGTTATAGTCGGCCAGCACGCTCCATTGCCCGTTTGTTGCCGCCAGCGCGCCCATGAACGCAAAGTCGAGGTTTTCCAGCGCGTCTGTAAAGCTAAGTGTCGCGTCAAGCGTACCCCGAGGGGTTTCAATGCTGGTCTCGGTCTCGGGCATGAACAGATAGATAGTGGCCTCGTAAGACCAATCGGACTGCTGCGCCGAGGTGGGTGCTGCCACGGATGTCAGTAAGGCCGCTGCGACGGTGCCGAGCGTTGTTTTTTTGGTTTGTACCATTCTGTCCCTCACTATTTCTGTCTTAAATTATGTGTTTCCGAAATGGGTCCTATGCCGCTACGTCCTCAGAGTCCGTTGCGCCCGAGCCGACGCGATTTACGTCAGTGTCCGGGAAAAACTCGGACCAGACGTGCCAGAATATTCCGGCCCGCAGAGTTTCTACCCGTTGCAACTGACCCTGGTCCGACACACCCCAGAAATCGCAATGTGAAACGGGCTGACCACTGTCATTATACCACACGCCCAAGCTTTCGTATTTCGGGTCCAAACTGACTACGACATCGCGGCCACCGACGGTGGCGTTGACGATCCAGTTGTTGTCGATGACGAAATCATCCGTCCAGCAGGCGGCATCCTTGCCGATTGTGATCCCCCAGACATAGGTCTTGTTGGGCAGCCGGTCATCAGAACGATCCATATTGTCCATCACGGGTGCTTCTTCCTGATGCTGGCGGCCGATGCCCCATCCAAAGGTGATCTCGGTCACCATGTCCAGCAGCCGCAGCAGAGGATTGGACGAGGGTTTGTTCAGAAAGACTTCGCCGTCGGGAAAGGCCTTTTGGAATCCTCGGAACGTCATCCGGTATGTCGGCCAGGGCTTCATCTGCGCCTCGGGTCGCAGGGGGCAGGCGAGCCCATCTGCGTTCGGGTCGCGGTCAGCCTCGCGGAAGCCATAGATATGCTGGATCGGTTCGCCGGATTCATTGTCGCGTAGGATCAGGTTGTTGCCGTGCTGGGCCAACACCTCAAGGTCCAGCCGCTTGCCCTCGATCCGTGGGGTGTATCCCTGGCCGAGGTTGGCCATTGCGCAATAGGTCATCACCACATCTTCACCGCCCAACCCATCGACGTCACCGGCCAGATGAGGTCGCATGATCTGTGCATCCGGGTGCGCGCGGGCATGGCCGTTGTGATCCATCACGATGACCGGCGCGGTTGGGCCAACATATTTGCGGGCCTCGCTGATCGGAAAGAAGGCCGCGTCGTTCAACTGGTTACGCAGGCCCAGATGTACCCAGACAAAAGGGAAGCCGTAAAAGAACAGCACCAGCAACGCAGACAAAGCCCACAACCAGAACGACCCGCCACCCAAAAAGAGAAAGGTCAGCGTGGAGACGGCAAATGCGCTCAACCCGATACCGATCAGGCGGTATTCATGCCGGATGAACCGCACCATATTCTCGCGCTTCACCTTCAACAGCATTTGCGAGATGTCGCCCAGATCGCGGAAATAGACAAAGCCAATGCCAAGCGACACCACTATGCCAAGTGCGAAGATTATGTTTCCAGCCATCGCCTTACCTGCTGTCAGTTGAAAAGGCCGCCCGCGGAATTACTGCGGGCAGTCTAAGCTTATTGTTGTGACGATTGGCGTTTGACCAGGAACGCTTCAACCGCTTGCTGTGTCTCGGGGCGGATGTTGTCGATGCCCTCGTACGGAACACCCGTGGCCGGAGGAGTATCCGGGAATTTTTCCTTTCGCGCATTGTGGCGCCCGAGAATCCGAACGAACTCCTGTCCACCCCAGGCACCAACTTCGGTCGACACCGAATACTCCTCACGCGTGTCGCGATAGAGATCAAAGAACTTGGCAACAATCGGGCTTTCACCAGGCCCCGGTAGCTTGAGCTTGAGCTGATCCTTGACGATAGCTTCGGGCTTGGCGACCGAATAGATGATCACGTGATCCCGGCGCGCTTTGGATTCATCGGCAAAAAGAAGTGCGGCCGACTGGTCCACACCATCGACAAGCCGGTCGCGAGGGATGAACTCTTCCGCACCAGCAAACCGCGCAAACGTTGTGTACATGTCAGAGACATGAACAATGCTGTTCAACAATGCGTCTTCTTCAATCATTCCCGGCCAGCGAATAAAGGCATCAACACGAACACCACCTTCTGTCGTGTCAGCTTTTCCACCGCGGAAGATCATTGGGGTGAACCCTGATTGCGGAGAATATTTGGTGAAATGGCCATTGTCGCCCATTACGACAATGATGGTATTCTCGGTTAACCCAAGCTCGTCCACTTTGGCGAATAAGTCACCAAGCCATTGATCCAGCAACTGCATTTTGTCGACATACAGCCCGCCGTTGGCGCTTTCGGGTCCGTCACGACCAGCACGCGTGTTATCCAGGGGAATCATTGGCCAATATTGGAGAAAGAAAGGTTCTTCATCGCCGGCCAAACGCTCAAGTTCAGACAGGGTTTTGTCCTGAAAGGCTTGGTTCATCTCGTCGTATTTGGCGGCATTCCAACGTTCGCCTGTTTCCATGCGGATTTCGCGGATCGGTCCGTCGGCCTCGCCTTCGATTACTGTCATCATCGCGGATGCATCAGGTCTGAACCAATTGTCCAAAGTATATTTGTCGTCATAATCGCGGATCGCGACAGATACCTGTTCCTTTATGGCATCATCGTTGAAAATGGTTAGTTGTCCTTGCTGGTGTACGGCCATTTGGGCGTAGTCAAAGCCTTGGTTCATGGCCCAGCTTTCTGCGATGTCCCCCATGTGCCATTTTCCCACATGGCTTGTGGCATAGCCCGCCTGTTTCAAAACTTCCGGTAGGGTGACCTCATCGCCGGGCAAGCCAAACCCTGCTATATCCACTGCGGTGTCGCCCATCCCCATCCTTACCGGCAAACGCCCAGTCATCTGTGCCACACGGGTCGGCGTGCATGATGGCTCGGTGTACATACGCACCATTCGCATGGCTTGATCCGAGAAATCGTTGATGTTTGGCGTCTCATAGCCCCGCACTGCGTTCAATTCGGGGATGCCCATGTCGCCAAAGCCCAAATCATCGATCAACACGCTGATGATGTTCGGAGGATTGCCACCGTTGCCGTCCCTAAACGCGGCCAATGCTTCGTTTACAGCAGCATCATCCTGTGCCCATTGGTCGGCGTGCTGGGCTTGCAGAACGTAAAATTCTGCGTCGTGCTGAATGGGGTTTTCCTGCGCCAATGCCGATGTGGCCACAAGACCTGATGACAAGGTGATTAACCATCCCAGTTTCATTCCGTACTCCCCTTGTATGCAAGATGTTCTCTTGGCCTATGGCTGCCGAGGCATTCTCACATTGAAACATTATGATGTTTATTTCTAAATTTCTACGGTTTACCTCATTGCCAGCTCATGAAGGTTTCGCGCGCCAGTTCCGATTCTGGGCGCAGGTTTTCGATCCCTTCATAGGGCAGGCCAGTGCCAATCTCGGAATGCGGGTATTTGGCGATCATTTTCTGATGGCGTTTGACCATGTCCTGAAACGAGGCCCCGGCCCAAAGGGAATACCCCACCAGCGGGTGTTGTTCGCGCGGGTCGCGATATATGTTGTAGGTCGGTGCGCCAGCGCCGGGTTGTCCGGGGGCAGGCAGGTGCATCTTGAACTCTTGCTTGACCACAGACCGTAGGACCGGCCCCTCGTAAACATAGACATAATCGCGCCGTCCGTGGCCTTCGCCGTTCAGCAAAAGGGCGGTCTGGTCGATGCCGTCAATTACGCGGTCGCGCGGTATATAGTCAGTCGCCCCCGCGATCCGGGCCATTGTGGTGTAGATATCAGAGACGTGAAAGATATCGCCCGCCGCACTATTGGCTACGATCACATTGGGCCAGCGGATAAAGGCATCGGTGCGTACGCCGCCCTCAAGATGCTGGGTCTTGCCGCCGCGATAGATCAGTTGGTTCAGGCCTGAGGTGCCCTCGTAGTGATACATCAGGCCATTGTCGGCCATCAGGACCACGATTGTGTTGTCGGCTTCGCCGGTTTCTTCCAGCGCGTCCAACAGATCACCGATCCAACCATCCAGCAGCTGCAGCTTGTCCGCGTGAAAGCCCCCATTCCGTGAAATCGCCTGATCGGGATAGACAAAATTTAGCGGGTATAGCGGCCAGTATTGCAGGAAGAACGGCGCATCTTCAGCCGCAACGCGCTGAAGTTGTTCCAGAGCTTGCTGTTGATAGCGCAGGTTCATGTCTTCGTATTTCGCCTGGGTCCAAACCTCGCCCGCCGCCATGTCAACTTCGCGGGCCACGCCCCCCGCCTCGGCCTCGACACCTGTGACCAGACCGTAGGGTTTGAACCGCGCGTCCAGAAGGAACTGATTGTTCTGTCCTTCGGGAACATAGCCGAGCATGGCATTGGACCGCATCGCCTCGGGGGTCATGAGGCTCAGCTGTACTTGTTGGTGCAGGGGGAAGGCGGCCCAGTCGAACCCCTGATTGTGGGGGTAGGATTGTTCGATATCGCCCTGATGCCATTTGCCGACATGAGCGGTGTTATAGCCCGCTTGTTTCAGGATTTCTGGCAGGGTTACTTCTGAGGCCGGAAGACCCTCGCCCACCAGCGCCACCTTGACCTCTTCCACCCCGGCTCGCACCGGATGGCGGCCCGTCAGCATTGCCGTGCGTGTGGGTGTGCAGGAGGGTTCAGTATACATCCGCATCAGCGACAGACCCTCGGTTGCCAGCTGGTTGATGTTCGGTGTCTCGATCCCCATTACGTAGTTCATCTTGCGGTCGCCCATCTGACCAAAGCTCACGTCATCAATCAGGATGTAAAGGAAATTGGGTGGTTGGCCGCCATTCGCATCGCGGATTTCGGCAAGCTTGGCGTCAATTTCAACATCCTGTGCGTCCCAGGCAGTGCCGAACTGCGCGCGCAGGTATTCGAACTCACCATCGTGAATGATCGGGGTGTCCTGAGCAATGGCCGGGCTGGCGGTCAGGATCAGCAGGGGCAGAAGGGTACAGAGTTTCATGGTCAACCTTTCACTCATTTGTGCGGTCAGGGGCGTGCAGCCGTTTTTCAATACTGCTTCGCAGGTCCGAGACACTTTCGGCCAGATCCGCGAGGTAACGGGTCTGCGTTCCACCTGCGGATCGCGGGGCAAGCGCCAACTCGCGGAGTACCTCGTGGTAATCGGCGCAGATTTGGTCAAACTCCTTGTCTCGCGCGCGCAAAGCCTGCAATTGATGTGCCGCGCCGGGAAACTGTTCTGCAAAGAAGTCATCATCTGTCATTGTAACGGCATCCGCTGGATTCGCCATTCAAACATGCCTGTCCAAGAATATGTCTTGAACGTATTAAACCGCATGCTACCGTAGCAGCATGCCGCCAAGTCCTTACCTTGAAAGGATAGTTCTTGACTGCCGCAACCGACGATACCACGCAGAGGGATGCAGGATCGTTCCCAAAGGAACAGATCCAGTCGGCGCTTGATCGGGTTCTTGCGTCGAAGGATTTCAAGGGTTCGGCGCGGATGCAGTCCTTTCTGACCTATGTCGTGACCGAGGCGCTTGCCGGACGCACGGATGAAATCCGCGCCAAGACGATTGCCATGGACGTCTATGGTTACAGCACCGATGACCTGTCCCGACGCGAAGGGGTCGTGCGTGTCGACGCGGGTCGCGTTCGGCGCAAACTTAAGGCGTATTACGGGGGGCAAGGCGCGTCGGACCCGGTGGTCATCACCTTGCCCGTCGGCAGCTACGCGCCAGAGTTTCGGTCGGGTGCGGCCGAGGTTGGAGGTAAGCGCAACCTGCTGCTGGTCGGAGCGGTAACCGGAGCGGTTCTGCTGGGCCTTGGCGGTTATGTGGCAACCACGCATCTGAGCGGCCGAAATGCGCCACCGATCACCGGCGATCAATCCACGATCTACGATGTTTCTCCGACCCGGGTCGAGGCGATGAACCTGTGTAGCGCTGGTCAGGACCTGATTTTTCCGGTTGTGGATTTACAACGGCTCCGCCCGGCTCTGATGGTGTTTGAAACGGCTATACAGCGGGACCCGCTGTATTACTGCGGCTATGCAGGGGCTGCGCAGGTTGAAACCATGCTTGCCATTTTGCAGTTCTACGATCCTGTCGCAGAGGAGTTGCTTGGCGCTGCCGATAAGAATAGCGCCCATGCACTTGAACTGGCCCCGGATGCGCCCTGGGCTTTGTCGGCCAGAGCATGGTCTGAGTTCGCTGCCGGCAATTTCGATCAGGCCGTCAGTCTGACTCACAGGGCAACCAAGCTGGCCCCCAATGATCCACATATTGCGGAATTTGACGCCTTGATATCGCTTTATACTTCTGACTTTGAACGCGTACTTTCACAGGCACAGCATTATCAGGCGCTGGCTGAAGATGGTGGTGGGTCGGTGGCCGGAAACGCGCTGGGTGCGGCGCAGTTTCACACCGGCGACTATGCGGGCTCAATCCGAACCTATGAGAATACGATCGCGCGCGGCGGCCCATTCGGGCCAATTTCAACAGCCTATCTGATGGCCGCGCATTGGAAAAACGGTGATCGGGGTGAGGCACGCAGACTGGCCGAATTATACGCCAGGACCTGGCCAAACTTTCCTTTGGAGGCGTTGAAAACTAGGGTATTTGCCGATCCAGGTCCTGTACGGGATCTGACTTCGGCAATGCGCGCCGCCGGGTGGGGTAGTGCAGACCCCACAACCGCAGAGTAAAACCTGACGGTTGTGGGGTGGGATCAGGGCCGCTTAGGCGGCGACCTGCTCCATCGGCAGTTTGCGGGGATAGGGATCGCCTTGCTTGTACGATCCTGCCGCCGTGAACAGCACATCGGTGGACGAGTTCAGACCGGTTTCCGCCGAGTCCTGAAGAACACCGATAATGAACCCGATGCTGACCACCTGCATGGCCGTTGCGTTGTCGATACCGAACAGGCTGGCGGCCATTGGGATCAGCAACAGGGACCCGCCCGCGACGCCCGACGCGCCGGTGGCTGCAACCGAAGCGATGATGCTTAGGAACAGAGCCGAGAAGAAATCGACCTGAATTCCCATGGTGTGCACGGTCGCCAGTGTCATCACCGTGATGGTGATGGCGGCACCGGCCATGTTGATTGTGGCGCCGATGGGGATGGTGACCGAATAGGTCTCTTCATCCAGATTCATGCGGCGGCACAGCTCCATGTTGACCGGAATATTGGCGGCCGAGCTGCGCATGAAGAACGCGGTGATCCCGGATTCCTTCAAGCAGGTGAAGACCAGCGGATAGGGGTTCTTGCGAATGCGCAGGAACACGATTAGCGGGTTCACAACCAGCGCCATGAACGCCATGCAGCCAATCAGCAGCAACAGCAGCTGGCCGTAGCTGGCAACCGTTTCAAAGCCGGTTTCAGCAATGGTTGAGGCCACGATGCCAAAGATACCAATGGGTGCAACCCGGATGATGGCAGCCACGATCTTGGTGATCGCGCCATCCAGATCAGACATCAGGGTCTTGGTTGAGTCGCTGGCGTGGCGGAAAACCAGCCCAAGGCCGATGGCCCAGGCGAGAATGCCGATATAGTTGGCCTGCGCCAGCGCGTTCACCGGATTGTCCACGATCTTCAACAGGATGTTCTTGACCACCTCTGCCAGCCCGTCCGGGGCGTCCAAAAGCTCGGGCGTGCCAGTCAGGTGCAAAGAGACGGGGAACAGGAAACTGGCGCCCACTGCAACCAGTGCAGCGGCAAACGTGCCGAGAATGTATAACATCACCACCGGCCCCATGCGGGCCTGGCTGTCTTTCTTGTGGTTGGTGATTGCGGCGCAGACAAGGATCAGCACCAGAACGGGGGCGACGGCTTTTAGCGCGTCGACAAAGAAATCACCCAGCAGACCGACGGCTGAACCAGCAGCGGGCCAGAGGGTGGCGAGAAGGGCACCGGCTACCAGACCGATGATGATTTGCGTAACCAGGCTACCGCGTAGAATAAAATTCATCGGGACCATCCAGTTTGATTGGGGGCCTGACATGGGAATTGTCGCTGTTCAGGCACGGTTAATTAACAAGATTGCGGCTATATGGGTCTTTTGGATCCAATTTAAACATCTGGACTTAAGAAATAGGTCCAGATTGGATATTTGCTTATTGAGCCGCCGTCTCGCACGGCCTGACTGTGGGTGTTTCCGTGGACACGCGCTGCAGGCTCCAGGTGCAGGTTTGAACAGTTAGGCCTGGCAGGTTTGGCACCTGATCCGAAGCCCAAACACTGGTCACCGAAAAACTGAATGGCGTGTTTGCAGCAGCGGGAAAAAACCGCGCAAGTTCTTTCGACGGGAAAGTACCGCCGCAGGCTTCGAAATAGCCGCTGACCAAGGTGCCCTCGGGGTTCAGAACAACTGATCCGGTATAAAGCGAGTATTCAGCCCCAAGCTCTTGTTTGTCCGTGTAACGCAGGTCGATGGATATGCGGTCTCCGTCCTGAACGATCCCGGCGCTCATGGGGTCGGACCAGCTTGAGGGCACGCCACCCGTGGTGCTGTCACAGGCATAGCGCCCTTCGTATTGGCCGGTCAGTGAAAAGCCTTCTGCATATGCTGCACAAGGGATGGCCGCAAAAATGGCAAAGGCTGTTTTTCTTAAAATGGGGTTCGAGGTCACAATAGCTCTCCTCTCCGATGCGGACAGGGATTGCGACGTCACAAAATATCCGAGTGCCTATCAATCACCTGGCCAAAATGATGCTGCCACAGGTCCACGCCCAGTTTACCGCTGCGATCAAGCGAAGACCCAACAACCGTATCGGCAATTATGGTCGGTTGCAGGCCCGCGTCAAATAGGGCGAACCCTGCGGCAAGAACGCAGGTGTCGGCCTGGATGCCACAGACCAGCACACGGTCGACTTTCCAGCTTTGAAATTGTGCGATGACTTCCAGGGGCGGACTGTAGCCGTATTTCAGGACAATATGATCTGCCTGAACAAGGCTTTCGTCGACAGAACGTGGCTTCCACCCAATTTGCCGAAAAAAAGGAACTTTGTCCTCGTCATGGCGTTCAACGGTAGCGACCGAGGGGAATTTGGTCGCCAACAGACGGCTGCGTTCGACCAGCCAATCAGGCGGGTCAAAGCTGGGTTGGACGTCGACAACCAATACGGCCTGTTTCAATCAATGCCTCCGATGCTGGCTAAACCGCTTGATGAACCTCGATGATATTGCCCTCGGGGTCGTAGAAGAACAGTTGGTGCCACTCTTTCGCGAATGCGGTGCCATAGTCCGAATACGGAATGCCGTTGTCGTCGAGCAGCTTTTTGAACGCCTCGATATCATCGGTGCGAAACGCGATGTGGCCGCGTTCGACAGGGTTGATAGTCTCACCATGTTTGAACGCGACGTCGAGGTTCTTTTCGGCCAGATGCATCTGCATGGCCCCGTCGGTGGCAAAGCGGATCTTGCCGCTATAGCCCTTGTCGTCGGTCTCATCGGGCCGAGGGAAATTCTCGATCGGGATATCGGCCAACCCCAGAACCTGAGTGTAGAAACGGTGCAACCGCTCAACATCGTCCGAGACAAAGTTGATGTGATGGAATTCAAGTTTCATGAAGGCCCGGCCTTTTAATTGGTGGTTGGCGTCAGAAAATCCCAAGAACCAGCGACAGGCAAGCCCTGTATCAAAGGGATTGATATAGCAGGGAAATGCGTACGCCGTGACAGTCAGAAAACCGTTGCACCGTTTGGGGGATGCAGGGATAGTGAAGGGATCACAAACTACCGGGGATCCTTGATGAACCCTACCAAGCTGTTTGTTTGCGCATTGATCCCCCTGTTTCTGCCGGGCCCGGCAGCGGCCCAGTCCGACGCGCCGCCGCCAAGTGTGACCGTCGCGCCGGTGACGTTGGAGGATTTGCAGAAAAAGGCCCAGTTTGTTGGCCGGGTCGTGGCGGATCAAAGCGTCGATCTGCAGGCCCGTGTCGAAGGGTTTCTGGAAGAAGTCAATTTTATCGAAGGCGGGACAGTCGCCAAAGGGGATGTACTTTTTCGCATCGAAAAGAAGAAATACGCGGCCAGTGTGGACAGCGCACAGGCGGCGCTGAAAAGCGCGCTGGCCAGCGCGCAGACCGACAAGGCGGCGCTGGATCGTCAGCAGGCTCTGTTCGACAAGGGAGATGTCCCACAGGCTGTTTTGGACACGGCATTGGCAACCTATGCCGCAGGGCAGGCTGCGGTGGATGAGGCGAGGGCCGATCTGAAAATCGCGCAGATTGATTTGGATTACACGGAAATCCTCAGTCCCATTGATGGGCGCATCGGGTTGTCAGCGGTGGATGCGGGCAATTTGGTAAGCTCCGATACCGGGGTTTTGGCAACGGTTAACAGCGTTGATCCGATGCTAGTGAGTTTTTACATCAGCGAGCCGGTCTTGCTGCAAGAACGCCGCAAAGGGCGCATCACGCCGGGCAACATCAAACTGACCACAAGCATCAAACTGGCGGATGGGGAAACCTATGCCTCCACGGGCAAAGTCATATTCGTGGGCGACAGCGTCAGCCAGAACACCGACACGATTGAGCTACGCGCCAGTTTCGCCAACCCTGACGGCGTGCTGATCCCCGGTCAATTCGTGACCGTGGGTTTGGCCGGTTCAGAGGAGCCCAAAGTGCTGACCGTTCCGCGCAACGCTGTGCAGTTCGACAAGCAGGGTTATTTTGTGTTTTCGGTCGACAGTGACGGCAAAACCCACCGGCAGAATATCGAGATCGGCACTCAGACAGCGACCCGCACTCAGGTGGTATCCGGGCTGAGCGAAGGCGACCGTGTGGTGGTACAGGGACTTCAGAAGATACATGACGGGCTGGTCGTGAAAGCAGTAGACAGTCAGGGTTAGGGGCCGGTTTGATCGCACGCTACTTCATCGACAGGCCGCATTTTGCAGCCGTGATTGCGATCCTGATGGTTCTGTTCGGCGCGGTCTGTGTGCGCCTGATCCCGATTACCGAATACCCGCATATCACGCCGCCGCAGATCTATGTGGATACGTCTTACCCGGGGGCGGACGCGCAGGTCATTCTTGAATCCGTCGCCACCCCCATCGAAGAGCGTGTGAACGGCATTCCGGGCATGTTATCGCTGTCGTCCAAAAGCTCGAATGACGGCACCTATATGCTGAA
Source organism: Ruegeria sp. BI7 (assembly GCF_056537925.1). Lineage (NCBI taxonomy): Bacteria > Pseudomonadati > Pseudomonadota > Alphaproteobacteria > Rhodobacterales > Roseobacteraceae > Ruegeria > Ruegeria sp. BI7. The sequence continues at coordinate 9,337 of NZ_JBQFSK010000008.1, read as the reverse complement.
CGTGTCCTTTGAGCTAGGCACTGACCCCGACGTGGCGGCTGTTGAGGTGCAAAACCGCGTGGCGCTGGCCAGTTCCGAACTGCCCTCGGCCGTATTGCAGCAAGGGGTCGAGGTTACCAAGCGGTCAGGCAACATGATTGTGGTGATCAACCTGACCTCGCCCGATGGATCGCGGGATGAGCTGTTTCTCAGCAATTTCGGTGCTGATTTCCTGCACGACCCGTTGCAGCGATTGCCGGGGGTAGGGACGGTGTCGCAATTCGGTCAGCTGGAATACAGCATGCGGGTCTGGATCAATCCGGTGCGTATGGCCGCGTTGAATATCACCGCGTCCGAGGTTGCCGACGCCATCGAGGATCAGAACGTCATCGCCGCCGCCGGACAGGTCGGGGCTCCGCCATTTGCCGAGGGACGAACCGATTTCCAGTTTAAGCTGCGGGCTGAGGGGCTGCTGCGAGATGCCGAGGAATTTGGGCGGATCATTGTCGCCTCGAACCCCGACGGGTCAGTCACGCGGCTTGAGGACATCGCTCGGATCGAGCTGGGCGCGGCCACATATTCCGGGTCGACCAAGCTGAACGGCAAGGACTCGGCCACTATCGCCGTCTATCAGGAAAGCGCCGCCAACGCGCTTGAGATTTCAGACTCGCTGCGCGCCTTGATGAAGGATCTGTCGGCGAAATTTCCCAAGGGCGTGTCGTATGAGATCACCTATGACGTTACTGACGCGGTGCGTGTTTCGATCCGCGATATCATGACGACGCTGGCCCTGACGGCGGGGCTGGTGATTGCGGTGACCTTTCTGTTTCTGGCCAGCCTGCGTGCAACCATCGTACCGGCCATCGCCATCCCGGTGTCGCTGCTGGGTGCTGTGGCGCTGATTTATGCCATCGGGTTCAGCGCCAACATGATCACGCTGTTCGCTTTGGTTCTGGCCATTACCCTAGTGGTGGATGACGCGATCATCATCATCGAGAACGCCGAACGTATCTTACGGGATGAGGGGCTGGACCCGCGTGCGGCGACCCTGAAGGCGATGTCTCAGGTCAACCGGCCGATCGTGGCGACGACCTTTGTTCTGGCGGCCGTGTTCGTGCCGGTGTGCTTCTTTCCCGGCGTGACGGGGACGATCTATTTCCAGTTCGCGCTGACGATCATCTTTGCCTTTGTCCTGTCTGCGGTGAACGCCCTGACGTTGGCACCGGTCTTGTGCGCGATGATGCTGAAAACTGACAGCAAGCCCATCGGTCCGCTGGCGATTGTTCCGGCAGTGATTGTCTGGCTACGGCGCCAATACCTGCGCCTTGTGGCGCTGATGCTGCGGTATATGGCGGTGTCGCTGCTGGTGTTTGCCGGGGCCGTCGGCGTGACGGTATATCTGTTCAAAACTGTGCCCACCGGCCTGATTCCGCAGGAAGACAACGGCGTTCTGATGGCGTCGATGGAACTGCCGGACGGGGCCTCGTTACAGCGTACCCAGGCTTTCATGGCGCAGGTGGGCAATCTGATCGAACAGACGCCAGGGGTTGCAGCGGTCACAACGGTCTCGGGTCATTCCATGCTGGCCGGGGGGCGTTCGAATGTGGGCATGGCCATTGTTACGCTCACCCCATGGGATCAACGCACCAGTCCGGATTTGCAGTGGTACGCCATCATGCATGGGCTTGAACGACAGCTGGCGACATTGTCAGAGGGGGTCTCATACGTGTTTCCCTTTCCAACCATTCACGGGTTGGGCTCGACAGGGGGTATCTCGGTCCAACTGCTGGATCTGGGCAAAGGCGACGGGGCACAATTGGATGCGGTAATGAACGGCTTTGTAACCGCCCTGAATGCCGCGCCCGAGTTTTCGCGTGCACATGGCGATTTCTCGGCCCAAAGCCCGCAATACAAGCTGTCCATCGACCGAGACCGTGCCGAGACGCTGGGCGCCAGCGTGGCGGATATCTTTACCGCGTTGCAGGCCAATCTTAGCTCGTACTTCGTGGACAACTTCATACTGGACGAGCGCGTCTATTGGGTGGTGATTTCAGCCGATGCCGAATTCCGTCAGACGCTGGATGACGTGGATAACATCTATGTCAAAAACAGCGCCGGAGACTCGCTGCCCGTGCGCAATTTCGTCAGCGGCGAACCGGTCCTCGCACCGGACACGATCCCGCGCTACAACCTGTTCACGGCGGCCTCGGTCAGTGCGCAATTGGCCGAAGGGGTCAGTTCGGGCGACGGAATCATCGCGATGCAGGCGATTGCCGACAAGACGCTGCCTGGCGGGTTTCGGATCGACTGGTCGGGTGTCACCCAGCAAGAGGTGAAGGCACAGGGGCTTGTGCCCTTCATCATGCTGTCCGCGCTGGTCTTGGCTTATCTGTTTCTTGTGGTGCTGTATGAAAGCTGGATTCTGCCGCTGTCGATCATCACGTCGGCGGTCTTTGCCCTGTTGGGCGCGTTGATCCCGCTGGCGGTATTACCGTTCCTGACCAGCAATATCTTTGCGCAGGTGGGGATGGTGCTGCTAATTGGGTTGGCCGCGAAAAAGGCGATCATGGTGGTCGAATTTGCCAATCAGCAACGTGAAAGCGGGGCCAGTATCCGAGACGCAGCCCTAAGGGCGGCTGAAATCCGGTTCCGGCCGGTGACGATGACGGGCCTGTGTTTCATCGTGGGCGTCATGCCTCTGGTTCTGTCCAGCGGGGCGGGGGCGGCAGCGCGGGTCTCGGTGGGGTATCCGGTTCTGTTTGGCATGATCCTGGACAGCACGCTAGGCCTGCTGATGATCCCGGTGCTGTATGCGGCGTTTCAGACTGTCCGGGAATGGCTGGTTGGGTTGCGAGCTGCCACCGGGTAGTTCCCGCAAGACCTGAAAATTGTTGCAGTCTTCCGGGGTTTCTCGGATGCTGAACGGCACGGAAACCGAGGTGGGCCCACGCAAAATGTCGCTGCAAGACCCCTTTACGGATCTTAAAATCGAACGGCAGGACAGCGGGTTTTACAAGGGCTACAACCTGCCGATTGCGCTGGTCAGCAAGATCGCTGTGTCGTTGCTAGTCCTGTGGGCGTTGGTCTGGCCGCTGAATGCGAATGACACGCTGAGGTCGTGGAAATCCGGGCTGCTGAGCGAGTTCAACGTCTTCTACAATCTCTCAGTCGCGTTGTTTGCCTTCTTTCTTTTTGTGGTTGCTATTCTTCCTGCCACCGGGCGCATGCGATTGGGGGGCGACGATGAACGGCCTGAATTCACCAACTTCTCGTGGTTTTCGATGATGTTCGGGGCCGGGTTGGGCGTTGGGTTGATGGTGTATGCCACGGCGGAACCGTTGGGCCTGTGGGAATCAAATCCGCTTACCATGTCTGGTGAGGTCGCCCCGAAAAGCGCCGAGGCGATTCAGGGTGCCTATCGCTATACCTTTCTGCATACAGGGTTCCACGCTTGGGCCATCTACGTGGTGACAGGGTTGAGCTTAGCCTATTACGCCTATACCCGTGACATGCCTCTGACGATCAGAACGGCGCTGACGCCGCTGCTGGGCGAGTATTCCAACGGGGTTGCGGGCCACGTGATCGACATTTTGGGGGTGGTGGCGACCATCCTCGGGGTGGCGGTGACCATCGGGTACGGAGTGTCGCAGCTTGTCGACGGCGCCTTCCTGATCACCAGTGCGCAGTGGTTGATGGAAGGGGTCATGAAACCCTCGACCGCTGGTCTGATTGCGGCGCTGGCGTTAGTCATGATGATGTCGACCCTTTCGGCGGTGTCCGGCGTGGGGCGAGGGGTGAAATACCTTTCGAACCTCAATCTGATCCTGTCACTGATTCTTCTGGCGGTGTTCATTTTCTTTGGCTCGTTTTCTTTTGCGATCAGGATCTATGGGCAGGCATTGGTGGACTATATCGTCAATTTTATACCGCTCAGCCTTCAGGCCCATTCCCCGATGTCCCAATCCGAGTATGCCGCAGCCCTGCCACCTGAAGCCGCTCCCTTCGTGGCCGAGCTGTTTCCCGGCGCTACTGATGCCTGGGACACGCGTGACAGCTTTTTGGCAGGGTTAAGCGGGGACGTGGCCGACCTGCCTGACACGACAAAGCAGGCCGCCTATGATGCAGGTACACCGGGGCGGCTGTTCGGCTGGCAATCGGGCTGGACGACCTTCTATTGGGCGTGGTGGATTGCCTTTTCCCCTTTTGTCGGTCTGTTTCTGGCCCGCATCTCGCGTGGGCGCACAGTGCGCGAATTCATCCTTGGTGCAGTGGTTGCACCGTCTTTGGTTTGTTTTGCCTGGATGACCATTCTGGGCGGCTCGGCCATTGATCTGGAACTGAACGGAGACGCCGATGGCGCCATTCTCACGGCCTCGACTACGGCGACGCTGTTTGTGACGCTCAGCGAGATGATCTCGGGACATCTGCTGATAATCATCAGTTTTATGTGCGTGGTGCTGACCATGACCTTTCTGGTCACGTCAGCGGATTCCGGCATTCTGGTGATGAACACGATTATGTCCGGCGGGGCCGAAAAAACCGGGGTCATGCACCGTGTTTTGTGGGGCGGATTGCTGACGCTGGTGATTGGAACCCTGCTGATGGCCGGGGGCGGCGGGCTTGAGGCATTGACCAATTCCATGATCATTGGTGCGCTGCCTTTTAGCGTGGTCTTATTGCTGATGTGTGTCTCGCTGGCCAAGGCGATGATCAATGATCTGCGGCGTGCGCGCCACGAAGAAAACGAGACTGAAACCTAATCTTATCTGAGCGTGACCTTCAGAGGCACATCAGATTGGATCGACTCGCACCGTCGAGAACACTGACTGATCCTGGGAATGATCTGCGCCTATTTGGTCGAGAAACAGATCGAAAAAGCAGCGCCGTCATGTGTCGGTAGTAACGAGATATCCGCACCATGTGCCCGCAGTGTATTGCGCACGATGGACAGCCCCATACCAGTCCCGCCCTGATCGCGTTTGGTGGTAAAGAACGGATCAAATACCCGCGCTGCATTGCCGGAGGAAATTCCTGGCCCATCATCGCTAATGCGCAGGATCACTTCGGTATCGTCTCCTGTTGCCGACAGGGTCACAACCTGCGCACGATGTTCTTGCGCGTTGCCGAGCAATTGGCGTAACACGACCAGCAAGCCATTGTAACCAATCGGGATAATTAGATCGCCGCCGTCAAAACGCATTTCGAGAGTGGGAAAATCGCTGGACAATGCGTCTTGCACCGCGTTCAGACAGGTCACCCCCTCATGACGCGACTCGCGCGCGCGGGCTACCTGACGCATGGCGTCGATCTGCTGTTCCATCTGCACGCCCGCGCCGGCAATCTGGTCCACCAGCCTCAGGTTTTCAGCCGATAGCGTGTCATCATCGCGCAGTAATTCCGTCGCTACCCTAAGTGTTGCAACAGGCGTCTTCAGCTCATGCGTGACATGGTCCGAGAAACTGCGGATAGTGGTTTCACGGTTGCGCAGGGTTTCGGCCATGTCGATGACGCGCTGGGCGGTGGTGCCGAGCTCCTGAGTGCCAAAACGTGAGGGCGGCGAGAGGGGATCGGCGGGGTACCGAACAACCTGCGTGGCAAAACGTTCCAGCGCAAAAATCGGTCGCAGCAATAGCCGCACCAACAACCAGCCTAGAACAGCCGTGGCCGCCGTGATGATCACCGCCAGCAAAACGGCGGCATTGCGATAGCCCAGTTCCGGTCCCAGATACCGAAACGCAACCAGCCCGGTCAGGGACAACAGCAATGTGCCGCATAGGGCGCCGCCCAGCACGAAGGCAAGGCTGGGGCGCCACTTGGGCCTCATGCCGCGGTGTCCTGAATGCGAATGCCGACACCATGCACAGTTTCGATCACCCCAGTGCAACCGGCCTGCGCCAGCTTACCCCGCAAGTTGCGTAGATGGCTGTCCAGAGTACGGTCCGAGACTTGCGACAACGCCCCCCAGACCGCCTGTATCAGCTGCGCGCGGGTGTGTACCTGACTGGGACGTTCGACCAGCGTGGCCAGCAAAGTGAACTCGGTCGCGGTCAGCGATATGGCGTTTCCGTCCAACCTGCAGATATGCGCGCCTGGGTCCAGCGTGATCCGCCCATGGGTCAAGGTCGGACTGGATTGCGACCCGGATGCACGTTTCAGGATCGCGCGCACCCGCGCCACCAGCTCACGCGGGCTGAAGGGTTTGGTGACATAGTCATCCGCGCCCATTTCCAGGCCCAGTATCCGGTCAATCTCATCATCGCGCGCGGTCAGGAACAGGATCGGAACCTCGGATCGGGCGCGGATGCGGCGGCAGACCTCGAACCCGTCCATCTCGGGCAGGCCAATATCCAGGACGATCAGATCCGGTGCTTCGCGGGCGGCGTGGGTCACGGCCATCTGGCCATCGCTGGCGGTGATCACCTGAAAGCCGGCGCGTTCCAACGCCAGACCAGCCAGATCGCGCAGGCGGGGATCATCGTCAACCAACAGGATTTTCATTGCGCCTCGCCTTTGGGGTTCGCCGTAAGATAGCCATTCACACGTGCGGTGCGAAAGCCCCATTCGCGCCAGTTCGGATGGGTTGGGGCAGGATGCACACAGCTTTGGGCCCAGTCGGGAATGTGCATGATCGGCTGTTTGGCAATCTGGGTAGAAATTGCCTTGGAGGCCGAGTGCCCCAAACCACACAGATAGGTCCAGTCGGTCCGGGTCGCAGTATCCGAATCTGCAGCACGCGACAATGTATCCGCCGCAATCAGCGCAGCGAAATTTATGAACGCACAGATATAGAGGGTTCCCACGCTCAACATAGTGACCCGCAGGATCAACCAGACAGACGAACGCCCCCTTTGCACCTGCCAGGCCACCATGGCCAACCCAATTGCCACCAATCCCATCCAGATCAGCGCGTAGATCCGTAGGTAAGTCAGGCCAAACGCGTCGATATACAAGTCCAACCGGAACGCTGCGGACAAGGTCAGCAAAACGTTCTGTGCCAGCCATACAAGCAACAAGGGTTTCAACGCTGGGCTTTGCCCAAGAAAGGGGCGCGCCGCCAGTGCGAAGGCCCCGGCCAGCAAGGCCGTCATCAGCAGGGGGTAAGCGCCGCGATGGGCATATGTGGCGTGGCTCATACCTTCGGGCAGGGCGGCGGCGCCGAACAGGATCGAGATGTCCATGATGCTCTGCGCCGCCAACATGAGGTTGAACAGAACCAATGCCCTGAAAACCGATCCGGCATTCAATAGGCGTGACATGTTCCAGCTTAGGGTGGGGGCTGCCATAGGCGCATCCGGCGCGGGGGCTGTCAGGAACGGCCAAATCAACAAGGCCAGCCCGCCCCAGAACGCGATCCGGCGGATCAGCACAAACAGGTCGAAATCGACCTTAAGCACTCGGACCAAAGCATGTTCCAACACCGGATTAGCACTGATCAGCAACGCCCCAAGCACGAAGAAGCCACCCAACGGAAAGGCCCAGTTGCGGATGAATACATGAACTATTGAACGGCCGGTTTCGCCATGTGCTACCGGTTTACGGCGCCATCCCCGAACGTGCGCTGCGCATTCCTTCAGCCCGGCAGTCGGAACCCTTTTGATCAGGCGCAATACTCCACCGGCCAGCCAGGGAAGGAGTTTGCGGTATTTGACCTCTGGTGGGATTTGCAACAACACGATCGCGCTGAGCAGCCCCGCGATCAGGAAGGTCACCGACAAAAGCTGGACATGTTCTACCAAAGGCAGGGTGGCCAGCATCAACACAACTGCGGGCGCCAGTAGTTTTGAGCGGGTGGGCTTGTTCACCCAGACGGCAGCAAAGATGCACCAAGCGAAAAGGGCCAGTGAGAGCCCGGGTTTGTGGCCCCAGAGCAGTAGATCGCCCAGCAGAACAAGCAGGATCAGTGCAGTAATCCGCGGAAACCTTCGGACGCCGTCCAGCACGTTTCCCGGGGTCGCAGGCGGGGGCGTTGGGTCAACCGACGTGCCGCTTTCACTGGCCAGCCACCAGCCATCATGGGCAAGTGAGCGGGGCACCCCCCGGATTATAAGTTCATTGGGCATATCAGCCTCCTGCTTGAGTTTCCTCAAGATTGCAGGGGCAGATCGCAGAACCTTTGCAGCAGTTGTGCAGAATTCGTGCAGATTGGCCCGGACCTACGGACCCGGCAAGGGGTGTCTGGCAGGTTAGTGCAGCGCGCCGTGATCCCTAAGTTCTCCGGCAAATCGGCAGCTGCGAACGGCCTCGGGCGTGGTGGAATACTGCGCCCTGAAAGCCCGCCCCAGGGCAGAAGCTGATGAAAACCCGGTTGCTGTTGAAATCTCAAGCTGTGGCATGTCGGTATAGCGCAGCAAGCTGTAGGCGCGCTCAAGCCGCAGCTCGCGATAGGTGGTTAACAATTTGACACCCGTCTTGTTCAGAAAACGTCGCTGCAATTGACGGGTCGAGGCCCCAAGCGCCTGCGACAGGTCCGAAATTTTCAGCGGGTCTTCGACATTGTTCAGCATCTTTTCGATCACCTGCCGGACCATCGGATCAGCCCCGGACCGTTGGATCAGGCGGTTGGCCAACTGGCTTGCACAGCCGCGTTTTGGTTCGGTCAGGCCAATGTAGCCGCGTAGACTTTCGGCTAGATGTTCACCGTGGTCCAATGCTACGAATTCCGCCAGCAGGCGCAGGGCGCTCAGTTTGGTCGCGGCACTGTGTACCCGCCCATCGGGTGATTTGTGCGTGGGTTTATGACAGTCGGCAAGTCCGATCTCCTGCGCTGCGGCCGAGAAATTCGGATGGATGGCGGCGAGGGGCTCATCAGTCTTCGCGCTGTGCGCCAGCAGTAGAGCAGCCCCCCCGACCAGAATGGAGCGTGACGCCAGATTCAGTATCTGCGCAACGCGGGTCTTGTCCTGTCTGGCGCAGTGCCAGGGTTTGTGAATGTCGCCCCAGAAAATCGCAGTGCGACCCGCCCAATACAGGGGGTCGCCAGTAAAGGCTTCGGATGTATTCCGAATGGTGACGGTATAGGTGTGATCTTCGACAAGATCATTCAGAGCATGAAAAAACTCGGTAACCATTTCGGCCGAACCATCGGCCTCGGGATCGTTTAGAAAAACGTCGATACTTCGCAGCCGTTCAGAGGCCGTTCGGGCCAACTGTACGTGGTTGTTGCCGAGGACATAGTGTTTCATTTCTCCTCCCCCTGCCTGATTTGGCTGCGTTGTTTTGGTCGGTGTACCCCCCGCCTTTTGGCGGGGGGTGTGATTTATTCTGCGGCTTCTTCGTATGCGTCCATTGGTGGGCATGTGCAGACGAGGTTTCGGTCGCCATATGCGTTGTCGACGCGGTTGACGGGGGACCAGTATTT